>NZ_CP170339.1:1577500-2782500 GCF_042445055.1 Falsihalocynthiibacter sp. SS001 | reverse complement strand
TTAAGTAGGGCGGAACACGTGAAATTCTGTCTGAACATCGGGGGACCACCCTCGAAGGCTAAGTACTCCTTACTGACCGATAGCGAACCAGTACCGTGAGGGAAAGGTGAAAAGCACCCCGACGAGGGGAGTGAAACAGTTTCTGAAACCGGACGCCTACAATCAGTCGGAGCCTCCTTGAGAGGTGACGGCGTACCTTTTGTATAATGGGTCATCGACTTAGTGTATCTAGCAAGCTTAAGCCGTTAGGTGTAGGCGCAGCGAAAGCGAGTCTTAATAGGGCGACTGAGTTAGATGCATTAGACCCGAAACCGAGTGATCTAGGCATGACCAGGTTGAAGGTGAGGTAACACTCACTGGAGGACCGAACCCACACCTGTTGAAAAAGGTCGGGATGAGTTGTGCCTAGGGGTGAAAGGCCAATCAAACTCGGAGATAGCTGGTTCTCTGCGAAATCTATTTAGGTAGAGCGTCGGACGAATACTCTCGGGGGTAGAGCACTGAATGGGTAATGGGGACTCACCGTCTTACTGATCCTAATCAAACTCCGAATACCGAGAAGTAATATCCGGCAGACACACAGCGGGTGCTAACGCCCGTTGTGAAAAGGGAAACAACCCTGACCTACAGCTAAGGCCCCTAATTCATGGCTAAGTGGGAAAGCAGGTGGGACGACCAAAACAACCAGGAGGTTGGCTTAGAAGCAGCCATCCTTTAAAGATAGCGTAACAGCTCACTGGTCTAATTAAGTTGTCCTGCGGCGAAGATGTAACGGGGCTCAAGCCATGAGCCGAAGCTTAGGATGCATTTATTGCATGGTAGCAGAGCGTAGTGTGACATAGTTCCCATCCTCTTTAGCTTTCTTCGGAAAGCCTTGGAGGATAAGGAGCTTTCTGTGAAGCCCGGGCGTGAGCCATCGGGTGGAGAGATCACTAGTGAGAATGATGACATGAGTAGCGACAAACAGGGTGAGAGACCCTGTCGCCGAAAGTCCAAGGGTTCCTGCTTAAAGTTAATCTGAGCAGGGTAAGCCGACCCCTAAGGCGAGGCCGAAAGGCGTAGTCGATGGGAACCAGGTTAATATTCCTGGGCCGTGAGGTGGTGACGGATCTCGAAGGTAGTTCATCCTTATTGGATTGAATGGGCTGCTTAGAGGTTCCTGGAAATAGCCCCTCTTTAAGATCGTACCCTAAACCAACACAGGTGGACTGGTAGAGAATACCAAGGCGCTTGAGAGAACCACATTTAAGGAACTCGGCAAAATACCTCCGTAAGTTCGCGAGAAGGAGGCCCGATTAGGACGCAAGTCTTGGTCGGGGGCACAAACCAGGGGGTGGCGACTGTTTACTAAAAACATAGGGCTCTGCGAAGTCGCAAGACGACGTATAGGGTCTGACGCCTGCCCGGTGCCTGAAGGTTAAAAGGAGGAGTGCAAGCTCCGAATTGAAGCCCAGGTAAACGGCGGCCGTAACTATAACGGTCCTAAGGTAGCGAAATTCCTTGTCGGGTAAGTTCCGACCTGCACGAATGGCGTAACGACTTCCCCGCTGTCTCAAATGTGGACTCAGCGAAATTGAATTGCCTGTCAAGATGCAGGCTTCCCGCGGTTAGACGGAAAGACCCCGTGCACCTTCACTACAACTTTACACTGGCATCAGACACAATTTGTGCAGGATAGGTGGTAGGCTTTGAAACCGGAACGCCAGTTTCGGTGGAGCCTCCCTTGAGATACCACCCTAATTCTGTTTGATGTCTAACCGCGGTCCATTATCTGGATCCGGGACCCTGTATGGTGGGTAGTTTGACTGGGGCGGTCGCCTCCTAAAGAGTAACGGAGGCGCGCGAAGGTTGGCTCAGACCGGTCGGAAATCGGTCGTTGAGTGCAATGGCAGAAGCCAGCCTGACTGCGAGACTGACAAGTCGAGCAGAGACGAAAGTCGGTCATAGTGATCCGGTGGTCCCGAGTGGAAGGGCCATCGCTCAACGGATAAAAGGTACGCCGGGGATAACAGGCTGATACTGCCCAAGAGCTCATATCGACGGCAGTGTTTGGCACCTCGATGTCGGCTCATCTCATCCTGGGGCTGGAGCAGGTCCCAAGGGTACGGCTGTTCGCCGTTTAAAGAGGTACGTGAGCTGGGTTTAGAACGTCGTGAGACAGTTCGGTCCCTATCTGCCGTGGGTGTAGGAGATTTGAGAAGAGTTGCCCCTAGTACGAGAGGACCGGGGTGAACGTTCCACTGGTGGACCAGTTGTCATGCCAATGGCAGTGCTGGGTAGCTATGAACGGACAGGATAACCGCTGAAGGCATCTAAGCGGGAAGCCCCCTTCAAAACAAGATCTCCCTGAGGGCCGAGGTAGACCACCTCGTCGATAGGTCAGAGATGTAAGTGCGGTAACGCACTCAGTTGACTGATACTAATTGCCCGATAGGCTTGATTTGATCCAGTAGAAGCGAGACTTCTACAAACCTCACCACCGAACATCTGTTCGGGAACGGATGAGGCGGAAAAATCAAAAGCTGCACTTTTTTAAGTGAAACAAAACAAGATAGTAGCTGAGCGTTGTGTTTCTTTCTCGGTTTGGTGGTCATGGCACAAGTGAAACACCCGATCCCATCCCGAACTCGGCAGTTAAGCACTGTTGCGCCGATGGTACTGCGTCTTAAGGCGTGGGAGAGTAGGTCGCCGCCAAACCTAGTAAGAAACATAACACGTATCTCTCAAACGATACCTCAAGCCCCAGAACAAATATCTCCTGGGGGACGATAAGGGCCTCAAAACCCAAGCGTCGCGGGATGGAGCAGCCCGGTAGCTCGTCAGGCTCATAACCTGAAGGTCGTAGGTTCAAATCCTACTCCCGCAACCAATAAATATACATATAAAACAATAACTTACGAACCCCGCTCGCGGGGCCGATTGCGTTGCCAGTTCCACCCGTGGAAGCACTGTGGAAGCATAAGGACGCGTTTCGAAGTGTGTTATTTTGGATACGCAGGGTTTGAAACGGCTGTCTATCGTGTTGCGTCTCGTCGATACGCTTTTCGCTTCTCTACAAATGCAATGTCGCCTTCGTTGCGTACATTGACCAAGGTTGACGGAATCCAGATACGTTTTCCATTCGGCAGAATACGTTCGTGTGCACGACGTAAGTGTGGGATGGGGCTTGCGTGAGTTCCACCGAGGTTTTGGTCCTCCCCCTTTGAAGTGGTCCGCCCCTATAGTTAGGAATCGGAGGATTGAAAATGGGAATTAAGCGACACAAGCCAGAAGAGATTGTCACGAAGTTGCGGCAGGTTGAGGTGCTTTGCGGTCAAGGCATGCCGCGTGTTGATGCAATCCGGCAAGTGCAGATAACTGAACAGACGTTTTATCGTTGGCGCAAACAATATGGCGGAATGGGAACCGACCAACTGAGGGAACTAAAGCGGCTTCAGAAGGAGAATGATCGACTGCGGCGAGCCGTATCTGATCTGACCCTGGACAAGTTGATCCTGTCGGAAGCCGCACGGGGAAACTTCTGAGCCCCTCGCGCCGCCGCGCCTGCATCGATCACATTCGCAATGAGGTGCGGGTGTCTGAGCGGCGGATCTGTCGTGTTTTGGGGCAGAACCGATCCACCCAGAGGCGGTTGCCTGTTGACCGAAGTGACGAAGAACGGCTGGTTGCTGATATGATCGAACTGGCACGTCAGTATGGCCGGTACGGGTATCGCCGGATTGCGGCTCTGCTCAGGGATGCGGGCTGGCAGGTGAACGACAAGCGGGTTGAACGGTTGTGGCGGCGTGAGGGGCTCAAAGTACCCATGAAACAACCCAAGAAGGGGCGGCTCTGGCTAAATGATGGCTCATGTGTCCGGCTGCGGCCAGAGTATCGCAACCACGTCTGGTCGTATGACTTCGTTCATCATCGAACTGATGACGGGAAAGCGTTCCGGACCCTGAACATCTTGGACGAATACAGCCGGGAATGCCTGGCGATCCGGGTGAAGCGGAAGTTGAACTCGACAGAAGTCATCGACGCACTCACGGATCTGTTCATCTTGCGCGGCGTTCCGGCCTACATCAGGTCGGACAACGGCCCGGAGTTCATAGCTCGGGCTGTTCGAGACTGGATTGAGGCGGTTGGAGCCAAAACGGCTTACATTGAGCCTGGCTCGCCGTGGGAGAATGGGTATTGCGAAAGTTTCAATGCCCGGTTCCGCGACGAGTTGCTGAACGGGGAGAGCTTTTACACTCTACGCGAAGCACAGATTATCATCGAAAGCTGGAGGAAACACTAAAATACCAAACGACCACACAGTGCTCTGGGCTACCGCCCGCCGGCTCCGGAAACCATCGTCCCGATGGAACTAAGGCCGATCATGCACTAACATTCAAACTGGACTACTTAGGTGGGGCTGATCAAAATTCCTCAAGAAAACTATGAAACGTCATGGCAAATCCGAAGTGCTAGTCGCCGATAAACTTCGCTCATACGGCGCTGCGATGAAGGTGATTGGTAACGCGGCGAAACAGGAAATAGGACGCTGGAAAAACAATCACGCTGAGAATTCACACTTGAGTTTCGACGAAGAAACGAGCGACACACCGCTTTCGCCGAATGCGAAGTTTGCAGAAATTTGTTTCCGTTCACGCATCCGTTTTCAACCACTTCAATATGGATCGCAGTCTATCGCAATGAGTTCATTTCAAACTGAAACGCAACGCTGCTCTTACTGAGTGGCGCGGTCCCGGTGCGACATAAGGAGCAGTGAGGCTGACCTAGTAGAGACGAGTTCGAATTTGTCTGACACCACCAACCAAACAGATGAGCCAAACGCTCTCTTTGTTTAGGCCCCCATTGGTTCCAAAAACTCTGACGACGGACAAGGATCGATTTGAGTGGGGGCTAATTCGCTAGAGCAACCACTGAATAGGTAACCAGCCGATCATCACAACTAGGGCGCGGGAAAAAACGGTGGTCTTTGGCTCAATCTCGTGAACTACTTTTTCAGAGTTTGAAGATTCCTCTGTCCAAATTAGGTTACCGTCATTTGAGGCGGTGACGACATATGCCCATTCATCTAGATTCTGGTTTAGAACCTCGGAAACAAAACGGGCGAGTGATTTGCCTTTCACCAAGAAGCCCATTTCGGTGTTCAGGTTTGCAGATCGGGGGTCAAAATTGAAGGACCCTACAAAAACTTCAACACCATCAATGACAAACGTTTTTGCGTGTAGACTTGATCGGCTTTCTCCAGTTAACCCCATCTGATTGCTAAGAGTTCTGGGTTCTAATGTGGTTTTGAGTTCATACACACCCACACCCGCGTCTATGAGCTTGGGTCGATACCTAATATATCCAGAATGGACAGGGAGAACGTCAGTTGATTCCTGCGCATTCGTGAGTGTCCGAACTTTCAGACCTTTTTCAGCCCAAGAAGTTAAAAGGTCTCCCACGGTACCGCTTGGAATAAAATAGGCGGAGACCAAATCTACGCTGGCCTTGGGCGTCGGTAAAATCTCGAGCAGCTTTGAGTTTAATAATTCACTTTGCGGAATGGGCCCCAGACCCTTAGCTGGACTGTCACTTACCAGTTCTATTTCAGCCCATTCAAATCCGTATTTTGGATCAGTTAGGTGCTCAAGTATCTTCATTTCGTGTATGGCTTCATCAAATTCCGTCCCGCCGGGCAGGGAGCGTTGAAAGGCAACGGAGTCAAAAAG
Source organism: Falsihalocynthiibacter sp. SS001 (assembly GCF_042445055.1). GTDB lineage: Bacteria > Pseudomonadota > Alphaproteobacteria > Rhodobacterales > Rhodobacteraceae > Falsihalocynthiibacter. The sequence continues at coordinate 2,776,792 of NZ_CP170339.1, read as the reverse complement.
TGGTGACTGTGAGGCATCATATGGTGGAAGTACGTCCTCCGCCGCTACAGCGGAATCGCTCGCCCAATATAAATCGAAATCCTCTGATACATCGTTCGCGGCATCTCCGAATGCGATTAAGTCGAAGTCAAAATAATTGACATGCTCGTTTCTCGAAAAATAAATGTCTCCAATATTCCGACCTCCAACAATCGTAACGGCACCGTCGACCGTGAAGGATTTGTTGTGCATCCTTCTGTTCAGGCGATTAAAGTCTAGCAAAAATGATACTAAGCGCGGCTTTCTCAGAATGAATGGATTGAAAATGCGAACTTCAATATTTGGGTGCGCAGTCATTTGCGCGATTTCGAGATCTAAGTTTGGTGTGCCGTTGTCATCTAGAAGTAATCGCACACGAACGCCGCGCTCCGCGGCTTCATATAAACTTTCTAACAATAGAAGTCCGGTCAAATCGTCCTGCCATATGTAATAGCGGGCATCAATACTTGCTTGGGCGACTTCTGCTAATCGAATTCGCGCAGCGAAGGCTGCTGGGCCCTCAGCAAGTTGTGTCACGCCAGACTTGCCTGCATTTCCTAATTGCTTAGCAAGAACGAATGATCCAATTGTTGTTTCAACAGAAGCTGGAATTGCCAATGAATATGAGCGATTTTCTGAGTTTGGGACCGAGAAAAGGATGCGAAACGCAAAAGCTATTAGCCAAATGGACAAAGCGATTCCGAAGAAAATACGAACAAGTTTCAAAGGAACCCCCTATTACTTCGTCAAGTACTATACCGCGCTAGTTGCGCTTGGGCAAATGGAGTTCGACTGCGAGACGATCATATGCCATCTTCCTATTTCTCGAGACAGCTTAGAGTATGGCGGTGTCAGTGGAAACTGACCTGACGGCACTGTCAGAGGAACTCGGCTTGAGCAGGGCTGGTTTGGGCGATAACGTCTGCCCATGCCAAAGAAAGACCCTTTCAAGTACTTCGAAACCAGCATGGAAATCATCCGCCTTGCAGTTATGCTCTATGTGCGGTTTCCCCTTTCACTCCGAAACGTCGAGGATCTGCTTCACGAACGCGGGGTCGGTGTTAGCCACGAAGCGGTTCGATATTGGTGGCACCGTTTCGGTCCGATATTCGCATCTGAGATTAAGAAGCGACGAATTAGTGGAATGAAATCTAGCCGCTGGCGATGGCATCTGGATGAAGTATTCGTAAAGATAAACGGCGAGCGGCATTATCTCTGGCGTGCCGTTGACCATGAAGGCGAGGTGCTCGAATGTTATGTCACAAGGAAGCGAGATAAGAAGGCTGCGCTGAAATTCCTAAGAAAAGCAATGCGCAAGCATGGACAAGCGGAAGTGATCGTGACGGACAGGATGAGGTCATACGGGGCTGCGATGAAAGAAATCGGCAACGCCCACAAACAGAAAACGGGTCGTTGGCTCAACAATCGGATTGAGAATTCGCACTTGCCTTTTCGACGAAGGGAGCAGGCAATGTTGCGTTTCAGGCGTATGCGAAGTCTGCAGAAACTCGATGCTGTCCACGCATCCATCCACAACCATTTCAGCCAGAACCGAAGCCTCTCCCAACGCGATCACTTAAAGGTCAGCCGCGCCGCCGCTCTGGCTGAGTGGCGCGGTCTTTGCGCAGCATAACGGACAGTCGTGTTGGCCTAGTAGAGACGAGTTCGAATTCGTCTGACACCTCCCACATAACACGAGTTCCGCGCCGCTCACATTTTTAGAGTGGGCCTCATCGTAATCACTCCAGTCTTGCGGATTAAAGTCTGCGTTGCTTCAAGAATTGCCAAGAAAAGCATCTACAAGTCTAGAGTACCTCAGTTTGGAAAAGTAGTCTTGCTTTCGCAACAATACCAAATATCGAAAAAATAAGTTACCATTTGAAACTTACGGAGCCTAAAAGTTTCCAAAATTAGTTTTTTCTACAAAAGATAAACAAGGAAATAGCGGTGAATACTGTTCAAATAAAAACAGGCTTAAAAGTCTTTGATAATGTTAAATTTTACGGGATCATTGCATTACTTTCCATAGCGATAAGTTGTCTTCTATATTTTGGGAGCAATCCGTGGCACTTTCCCCTTGATGACGCATATATAGTCATCGATAACGCCAACACGCTGCTTAGCGGTAACGCCGACGACAGCTATTCGCAAAACGCACTGGTTGGTACGACCAGTGCGGTGCACCTTATTTCGGTTGCGTTTCTAGGGTTATTTGTGGACCTTCCAGTGGCAGCTTTTCTGGCTGCGTCCTTGTTTGCGGCGTTATATCATGTGGGTATTGCATGTCTGTCAATGCAGATTTACCCCTCTAAACTAATTGCGCTTTTATCGGTATGTATTAGCGCTCTCGCGCAAAATAGTTTGCGACAACTCTACGGTGGCTTAGAAACAGGCCTCGCTATGGCAGCTGTTGTTTGGTGTCTTTCGCTTTTTCTTTCTAATTCCCGTTTAATCCTGCCCCTTCTCTGTGGCGTGATGCCTTTTATCCGTCCTGAACTGGCAGCGCTTTCACTGGGGGTTCTTGTTTGGAGATGGTTTGAAAACGGGCTAAACTTAGAAAATATTGCAAGAGATTCCACTCTGTTTTTATTGGGCATCGCACCATGGCTTGTATGGTATTATTTTGCAACAGGGCATCTTACCTCGCAAACAGGATCAGCTAAGATAGCATTTTTTGCTGAAGCAAACCTGCCATTGGCCGAAAAAATGTCCATTGCTGGAGGTGCAATAAGGGAATCTGCAATTCTGCCCCTTCTTGTAGGAATTATTTTCGTTTTTAGAACAAGGTTTTCAGTACCCTTACTCGTCTTTGTTTGCGCGTTTTTAGGTGCTTACCTCATATATTTTCCTAGTGGACTATATCATAATTACTCACGGTATTTATATATTTTGTTGCCACTAGGCATTGTGGGATTTGTCGCGTTTCTAAAACACATACCGGTTACCCATCCGGTGCTGGTCACCGCATTTTTTTTGGGACTGCTGTTTTTAATGCCTCCGCAACTCAACAAGTTTCATGAAACCATTATTGATAGCGCTGACGAGGATCGGGCAGTTGTGGAATGGGCCAATCGCAATTTGCCTGTCGACGCACGCGTCTTGATTCATGATGCAGGCTATTTTGCTTGGGGAACCTCTTTTACGACCTTTGATTTGGTTGGTCTAAAAACGCCATCTTCAATTATTGAGCATGAAAAGTATACTAAACCCTCTATTGGACGGAATAGAAGCGCCGCCCTCAATCAGATCGTTATAAAAAACAATATTACACATGTGGTTATTCTGAATACATTTTTCTGGAATAATATGGCGACAGATCTTGTCAATGAGGGATGGACTCTGAACGCCGTTAGAGAACCAGATGAAAGTGGGTTTGTAATTTACAAAATCTTCAACCCCATGCTTTAAACATCATGACTTTGACACACTCTCATGTCGACTCTCACTCAACTAGAAGCAGGTTTACATAAAACCGCTTAGACGAAGCTTTCTGGAATCTGCACCGGCAGTTTGGGTTCCCGAGTAACATCGTTAATTTGGGCGTAGTAGGCATACCACCCTGCTCAACAAACGCTGGTTTCTGGCAGAAGTTAAAAACGGCCTGATTTTCGGCTGCCAAAATCCCCGTTCTAGACCTACGCAGTTGTTGAAGGCTTTTGGCCCATACGTGGTAGCGGACATTAGCCGCATTGCAGAAAGTCGGTAAAGGGCTCTAAGCTGGCATTAGCTGTAACTTGCACCAGTGTCAGGTTTGGGCCGGATACAGACATCATACGTAGCACTTCAGTTCCGTTCTGCAACGCTGATTGCGCCCTCCTGTAACCAATAAATACCAAACAATATCAATGTTTTACGAACCGCCCTTGGGCGGCCATTCGCGTTGCTATTCCCGCTTGGTGCTACATCAGTGCTACGCTGGAAGCACTGTGGAAGCATAAGAACGCGGTTCAAACGTGTGACGGAAATGCAGCTATATCGAACAAATAGTTGGCGTACGACCCTTGTCGATACTAATGCGAAATTCGTCCAAATGAATATTATGGCGGTGAAATGAATATTATGGCGGTGAACTCAACGGATATTGTCGCAAGAGACCAGATCGACTTTGAAGAATTTTCCCTTGAGAATGGGACTATGCGGAAAATTAGCTATGTTCGAAGATGACAATTGGGTAGTGCTTTCTACAGAAGAGATCCGCATTTTTTGATGAAACTGTTTATGAAGGATTTTCAAATGAAGCAATTTTCCAGAAGATCATTAATCCGTATGGGCCTCTTAGGCGCAACTTCCTTGTGTTCCTCAGGCTTGGCTGTTTGGGCGCAATCGGCATCGCTTGGGGATATCGGGACCGCAATCTCGGTGACTGACAAAGTCACGGTTTATTCCGCGCGCGAAATTGTTACCCTCGATCCCAACAAACCAGCGGCCAATGCCGTCGCTACGGTGAACGGACGCATTCTTGCGGTGGGTTCCCTTTCCGAAATTGAAACCCTCATTGGCGATCAACCCTATGAGGTAGACCTGACGTTTGAGGACAACGTCATTGTCCCCGGCTTTATTGCAGAACACGACCACCCCATGCTTGCCGCCCTCACAATGTCCTCCAAAATTCTCGCCATCGAAGACTGGGTTTTGCCCGACGGAACGGTCCCCGCAGTCAAAGACAAAGCAGACTTCATGGCACGGATGATTGAAGCGGAGGGGGAATTGGATTCACCCGACGAGCCGTTGCTAACATGGGGGTACCACACATATTTCTTCGGTGAATTGACGCGCACCGAGCTAGATACGATAAGCGCGACACGGCCGATTTTCGTCTGGGCGCGCTCCTGCCACGAATTTACCTTGAACACCGCAGCGATGCAGGCGGCAGGCGTTACCGAGGATGCCTTTAATTCTTGGGCAGATCCCGCGCGCAAACAATCAAATTTCGAGGCGGGGCATTTCTGGGAGCAAGGCCTGTTTGCACTCCTTCCCTACATTGCGGAAATGGTTGCCAATCCTGCTAACTTCAAAGCGGGTCTAGAACTGATGCGAGACTACATGCATGCCAAAGGTATAACCTATGGCAATGAGCCTGGTGGTATCCTCGCAAAACCTGTTCAGGATATGGTCAACTCGGTTCTGTCTTCCCCCTCGATGCCCTTCAGGTGGTCCTTCATTCCCGATGGAAAAAGCCTGATAGCCCTTTATGAAGATGATGAAGAAGTCATTGCCGAGACTAAGAAACTCGCAAGCTGGTACGGTGGTATGACCGAGTTTGTGCCCAACCAAATAAAACTCTTTGCCGACGGGGCAATCTACTCGCTCGCCATGCAAGTGCGCGAACCCTATCTCGACGGGCATTTCGGCGCGTGGATGATGGAAAAGGATCTCTTTGAACGTGCTTTCCGTGTCTATTGGGATGCCGGATATCAGATACATATTCACGTAAACGGCGACGCAGGTTTGGACCGTGTGTTGGATAGTCTTGAGGTTAATCAAAGGCGCAATCCGCGCTTCGATCATCGAACGACAATCGTGCATTTCGCGGTGAGTGCGCCGGAACAGGTTGCACGGATCAAGCAACTTGGGGCCATCGTGAGTGCCAACCCTTATTATGTCACCGCTTTGGCCGACAAATACAGCGAAGTTGGATTGGGTCCTAAACGCGCAGATCAAATGGTGCGTTTGGGCGACTTAGAGAGCGCAGGGATATCCTATTCGCTTCATTCTGACATGCCAATGGCACCTTCGGACCCCCTGTTTTTGATGTGGTGCGCCGTAAATCGGGTGACGAGTTCAGGCCGCGTTGCCGATGCGGAGCAATCAGCGTCGCCAGAAGCGGCTTTGCGCGCGGTAACGCTTGAAGCAGCCTTTGCTCTGCGCCAAGAGCACATGCGCGGCAGTATTGAGGCTGGAAAGCTCGCCAATTTCACAATTCTGGACGACAATCCCCTGACCGTCGACACAATGGCAATTAAGGAAATTGGTGTGTGGGGGACAGTGATGGAAGGGCGCAAATTCAAGGCAGGCTCCGCAAAACAAGAGGATGCTTCCTTGCAAATTCCTTCCAGCACCTTGATGACAACAGAGTTTGCTCAAGCCGCGATCAAACATGTTTTTAAGTCTATACATTCCCACGGATAAGATTGGTGACACCAATGAAACGTTACTTTTTGCTGCGCGACTACTAATGGCAATGGCTTTTGGCTTAACCTCTTTCACGCCTGTTATGGCATCGGAAACAGGTGTTACACTGGCAAATCCCGCCGCAGTGTGCTGCGTTGAAAATGGTGGTCATTATGGGATCCGACAAACCGAAAACGGAACCGTGGGCATTTGTATGAAAGAAGATGGAACCGCGAGGGATGCTTGGTAATTGTTTCACGAGCAACACCACCAAGTCATTCTGCTTGCCAATCCTGCGACAAGGCACTGTCAGAGGAAACTGACTTGAGACGGGCAGGGAGGTTTCGTGGCGTCCGATCATGACAAAACGTGACCCGTTCAAGTACTTTAAAACAAGCCCTGACATCATTCGCCTTGCGGTGATGCTCTAGTTTCGATTTCCACTTTCGTTACGAAACGTGGAAGACCTTCTGCGCGACCGTGGCTTCGACGTGTGCCATGTAACTGTGCGTTGTTGGTGGAGCAGATTTGGCATGGTGTTTGCGGCGGAGATCCACAGAAAACGGGTCAGCCGGTTGCCGTGTTAGTCGAACTGGTGATGGCATTTCGGCGAGGTTTCCGTGAAGATCACCAGTGAGCGGCACTACCTTGGGCGGGCTGTAGGCCACGAAGGTGAGGTGTTGGTAAGTTGTGTCACGAAACGCCGGGATCGCACTGCGGCCCCTAAATTCTTAAAGAAAGCGATGAAGCGGTAGGGTCAACCGGAGGTCGTGATCACTGCAAAATTACGTTAATAAGGAGCTGCGATGAAGGTTGTCGGCAACACACGTAGACAGGAAACGGGGCGCTGGAGGAATAATCGAGTGGAGAATTCTTAGCTACCTTTTCGACGAAGAGATCGGGCCATGCACAGCTTTCACTTGATGCGAAGTTTGCAGAAATTTGTTTCCGCCCATGCTTCTGTTTTTAACCACTTCAATCAGGATCGCAGCCTATCGCAAAGGGCTCATTTCAAACTGAACCGAACCGCTGCTCTGGTCGAGTGGCGCGGTCTCGGAGCGACATAAGGGGCAGTAAGGCTGGCCTAGAAGAGACAAGTTCGAATTCGTGCCGACAGCACCGGTAGCTCATTTGGTTAGAGATTTGCTCTACACATCTCTACAAAATTGAGCGTGAGCACAGTTGGCTGACAGTAAAGACGGTGAAAAAGCGCTCGCATCAGCGGTTATTACTGGCCCAATGCCGACCTTGGTGGTCGTTGGAGCAAATGGCAGCTTTGAGCCCATTTTACAGAACGCTACGATGAGCGCGCATGTCGGTATTTCGCGTTGGGGACAATCCCTTTACAAAATTAGCGTAGGATTTGCGAAGAGATTGTGGCAATGGAAAACGGATGAGCCTATGCTGGCATAAAGCGGGAGGCTCATCACATGCGTCAGCTAATCTCCAATGGAAATCCTATGGAAGAAATCGTTGGGTTTAGCCGCGCAGTTCGCGTCGGCCCTTATATTTCGGTAGGTGGAACCGCGCCCGTCGATACCCAGGGTAAGACAGTTGGCGTCGGAGATGTCTTCACCCAAACGACGCAATGCTTTGAAATCATTAAAGCAGCGCTCGAACAGGCAGGCTCTGGGCTTCATGACATCGTGCGGACGAGAGTCATTCTGACCGATATCGACAACTGGAAAGAAGCTATCGAGGCGAGGAAGAAATACTGCGTCGACGCTCGTCCCGTAGATACGATCATGGCAGTCAGCAGGTTTGTGAACCCAGAATGGTTAGTCGAGATCGAAGTTGATGCAGTTGTTGCAGGCAGCCCATAGCGAAATACTCATAGGTTGGTGCTCACGACGAATTTGAACTCTATCGCAGGAAGTTTCTAGTAGCGAGTTCTTATATTGAGTGTGTGCTAAGTCGGCATCGAGATCGATACTGGCACTCCGATGGATATGGAATTGCTAACCATACAACTTGCCTTGGCTTCCTCTACAATCTGGGCGGCTTCGGAACCGTCACGAGTTATGCAAGTGACGACCATTTTAGCCGATGTTGCCATAATTGGCTCACCTTCAAGATTGAAGGTCACACGGACGCAAATCTCGTCAATTACGATCCCACGTTGATGGGCGACGTACCGAGGATCGTTGCAGAAACAACCGCCAATTGCCAAAGCCAGCAGTTCTGCACCGTTGAAGCCTAATCCAAGCCCTCCAGCTATACCAGCAGGTCGATCCGCAACTATGGTATGGCTTCCAGCCCAGCCCATTGCTGCTTCGGTCCCTGCTATGTTGTTTAGGCTTACGTTCACACTGGGCATGTCGAAACCTCGCATTTCTTGCCATCGGATATGTGGCCCGTCTTTAGATGATACTCCTGATCGCTGTGCTTGCAACGGGCTCGTGGCGCAGATTGCAGCGAACCTCCGCAATCCGCCTATTGTGTTCGCCGCTCTTACCGCAACCTTTGTGCTTGGCGCGCGGCACTCAAACGTGTCCTGTTGCTTCCACGATGCTTCCAAAATTGGGTTTATGACGTTCTGCTACTTGGCTGTAGGTTGCTCTCTGGCGTAGCACATCTGTAGCACCGAGCGGAATTAGGCTGAACGCACATATCGTCCATCAGGGCATTAGTATATTGATATTGTTTGATATTTGTTTTTCGGGAGCTCGCTGCCGCCGCTGCCGCCGCTGCCGCCGCTGCCGCCGCTGCCGCCGCTGCCGCCGCTGCCGCCGCTGCCGAACAGAATTTAGGTGCTTAGTATGGTGGTCGCTTCCGTCCCAATCCTGCCATTTATGGCACGCCTCGTCGCTGCAGGGCAGCTTCTCCATACCCGGACCGTGGAGGCATCGCGCAGTAAGATCAGACTGGCCGTCGTCGACCGAGCGGACTTTGCTGACGAACACAGTTATGCCGAGCCTCTTCCAAGATCTATCAGACTCGGCGCCTCAGTGACCTAGGACGGCGATTGGAGCGAACAGACTTGGCCGGCAAAGTAAACTTGGGTGAAGTGAACTCGCGACCAAGCGGCAAACCACTCGGAATGTTGAGTGATCAGAACGCTTTCCCACCATAGGTTCGGCGGTGAACGAGGTCATAACTCCCTTTGCTCGGCAGGGCATACTTGTATGCCCGAGAGGAGGACATGGTTGCGATACTCTGGCCGCAGTCGAACGCACAAACCGTCCTTTAACCAGCGCCGCCGTTTCCTTGGCTGTTTCAGGGGAACTTTGAGCCCTTCGCATCGCCACAGACGTTCGACACGCTTTTCGTTCACTTGCCTGCCAGCATCTCTCGCAAAGCTGCGATCCGACGCTTCTCGGTGAATCCCAATCGCCGGCAAGCCGATGGGATAACCATAGAGCCCAAACTGGCGCGTTAGTTTGATCATGTCGGCCTCCAGGCGATCTTCGTCAGCCCGCCCAGCTGGCAACCGCCTCAGCGTGGACCGGCGCTGCCCCAGGGCTCGGCACGCCGGACGCTCTGAGATGTGGAACCCGCTTCGCACCTGATCAATGCAGGCACGGCGCCGCGAAGGGCTCAGTAGTTCCCCGAACATCTTCTGAAAGTATGAGCTTGCACTGCGCCAAGTCCGACACGCTCTTTGCAGCCGTTCATTCTCTTTCTCAAGCCGTTTTGAGTTCCTTTGGTTGGTCGTTTCCCATGCCGCACTCGCCATTGTCCTCGGACCAATGAGGGGCAAAGGCTCGTTGCTTTCGCCAGCTATGAAAGGTCTGTTCCGTTATCTGCTCCTGCCAGATCGCATCCACACGTGGCATTCCCTAGCCGACAGCACCTCAACCTGCCGTAACTTAGTAACAATCTGTTCGGTATTGGGTCTCTTCATGGCTATCTATGGTTCTTAGTTTCCTAACTATGGGGACGGACTTCCTTTTTTGCGGGGGCCTCAAAGGGAAAGGATCAAACGGAAGACGCTAGAACGCAACGCTTGCATCACCGCCGGCGCGCCGGACAATGCGACCAACTAGATGAGCTGAACAGGCTCTTAGTTTAGGTCACCTTTGGTTCCAAACAATCTGACCGCGGACATTGGTAGCCTACTCTAACCTCAAGAAGCTGACAGTTTTTAATTCTGGCAGTTCGTTAGCTTGGACTTCCGGTAGAAGGTTAGAAGTCTTGCTGAGATCGACGCACATAGCTACAGTGCGTTGATTTTAAACTCAAAATATCGTCGGTAAGGGATTATTGCTGCTCTCACGGTGGAAGAAGCCACAAATCCAATCGTTCTCCTCCTCTCCAGACCCTGCCGCACCTCTGGCGGCAGAGCCTTTCGTGCCGGTTGGAACATACCGACCGACGATCGTATTATTTCTTGCCGAAGTTAGCCCCTAGGCGCATCTGGATATGGTCGTCGCCGGTCATCGGTTCGTACTTTCCCTCTGGCCCCGCCAGAAGCGTGTCCATGTTTGCTTGCGCGAAATAGGCAATAGAGTATCGCGGCCCGAGGGACTCGTTTGGTTTAGGCATCCGAACCCGATGTAGATTTGACAGGAGCTTGTCATCGGACCAGCGCATAAGCATATCGCCGATATTACAGGTAATTACCCCGCCAACAGGTGGGACATCGGTCCATTGAGTGGCGCGGCCTTTTTCATCTTTACCTGGACAAACCTGCAATCCGCCTTGACCGCTTTTCTGGTGTAGCAAAGTCAGGCAGTCAAAATCGGTGTGCGCACCGGCGCGCCAGAATTTGAAATCCTCGGGTTTGGCGTCTTCCATGCCAAGGTAATGGATCAACCTAAGTGTCGACTGATACTCAGGCGTATCCGGGTCATGGCCTTCGGTGAAGAAGCCGGGAGGGAAGTTTAGCCGCTCGGCAAAACAGTCCAGCACCTTCATCGCTACCGCCCAGTTGTGGCGCTCAAATGCAAGCATGGTTTCCTTGAAACCGAAAACCTCCTGACCAGTGGGCCACAACCCTTTCATGCGGGGCAGGGTGATCTGATAGCTTTCTTTTCGATCCGGCGTGCCGGTTGAGGGCCGAACCTGCGCCATGTATTCCCAGCCTGCATTGCTGCCGGGTTTCAGGGGATATTGGCCCTTTGTGTCTGTTGGTAGATCGAAAAAACGCGCGGATATTTGAAAGGCATCATCAATCAGCGTTTGGGGGATACCGTGGCCGGTAAGTTGGAAAAATCCGATACCGGTGGCCGCATCCCAGAGCGCGTCGCTAATTTCTTCCTTGCGGTTAAAGTAGTCCGACAAATCAATCTGCGGCACGTCGCGCTCAATCTCTTCGCCATAGGCGCCCATGCCGGCTTCTTTGTCCAATTCTGTCAGATCATAGTTCTTTGCTGTGCTCATGCGTGTGTCTCCTTTTGTTGCACGAGGGAGCAATGACCTGCGCCGAAGGCGCTGACAGCTTCTACTCCGTTAGTTCAGGCGGGGAGCCGCGACGAAACGCGGGCCAGCCTTTCGGTAATTCGTCGAGCATCCTCGGCCAACGCGCCAAGTTCCAGATGCGGAAGTCTTCCGTTGCGGAGCACAAAACGACCCGCAACCATCACGTCGCGTGCTTTGGCTGCGCCACTGACCATGGGCGCGAGGGCAGGGTCATGCAGACCGAAATTGCGCGCGTCCGACAGATCAAACAGGCTAATATCTGCGGCCATCCCCGGTGCAATCCGGCCCACCGCGGGTAGATCAAGCGCCTTGGCACCGCCCATCGTGGCCCAATGCAACAAGGTGCCAGCGTCGATCGCCTCAACGCCATGGGCAGCACGATGCAAGGCAAACGCTGTATAAAGCGCACTTCCCATATCTGCAGCTTCATTTGCGCCTGCGCCATCCACAGCCATTGATACAGTGCCGCCCGCCGCATGAAGAGCAGGCGCCGGTGCAATTCCCGACCCAAGCCGAGCATTTGCCTGCGGGCAATGAGACATGGCGGTTCCTGTTTCCGCCAGAAGCGTGATTTCATCAGCGGTGATGTCCACCAAGTGGGCAAACCAGACATCCGACCCCAACCAGTCCATCTTGGCCAGCCACGGCACAGGACGCAGACCAAACGCCCGCTGGGTCTGAGCTGCGTAAGCCGTGTTCTCGGAAAGATGCGCATGTAGACGCACCCCCATATGACGGGCTTCCTGAGCAATCTCGGGCAGCGTTTCGGGAGCAAAGTTGAAATTCGGTGTGGTCGGCGCACAGGCCACACGCGTCATGGCATCGGGCGATGGATCATTCCAACGCTTTGCTGCTGTTTCAATGCCTTGCAAAAAGACGGGAACGGATTCCACGGGCGCCGCTGGCACCTCCGCTCCAAAATCCCGACCTCGTGACATGCCACCACGGGCCAACACAAAGCGGATGCCAAATCTTGCGGCTTCCTCAAACAATACCTCTGCCGGATCATAATCATAGCGGTCCGAAAACACATAGTGATGATCACAAACGGTACTGACACCGGATAGTGCCAATTCCGCCAGCCCAATTCTTGCCGAAACGCGAAGGCTTTCTTCGTCAAGACGTGGCCAATAAGTATACGGTACTTGCTCCAGCCATGGATCCAGCGGTTGATTGATTGCCAAGCCTTTCAGCGCCGATTGAAACAGGTGGTGATGAGTATTGATCATACCTGGCGTAACAACACATCCTGAGGCGTCTAAGACTTCTTCACCGGCTTTGGCCACGAGATCGCCGATTTCCGTGATAATGCCGCCTTCAATGCGAATTGCGCCAGTGAGCCGCGTTCCGTCTTTGTCGCCGGTCCATCCGTGAGCGATATTTTTAATAAGCATTATCGGTGCCCTTTCGGAAGAGACCATGGAAAGAACAGCCTTTGCACCAGACTGACGGACTGAAACAGGGACAGCGAGAGTGCAACAAGAATAACGAGTCCCGCCCAAGCCTGCGGCAGTTTGAACATCGACGTGGAAAACTGGATGAAATAGCCGATACCCACGTCAGCCGCCACAAACTCGGAGACAACGGCCCCAATGACCGCCAGCGTGATTGAGATTTTCAAGCCCGAGAAAATATAGGGTACGGCGTAAGGCAATCTGATCTGGGTGATCTCGCGCAGTTGCGGCGCACGCAGGCTTCGCGAAAGTTCGATCAGTTCGGGAGGTGTGGCTGTTAAGCCCGTCGTCATCGAAACGACCAGCGGAAAAAACGAAATCATAAAGGTTATGACGATGCGCGGTGCATCATCCGTGCCTAGTACCACAATGATAATCGGAGCAACCGCCACCACCGGGACAGATTGTATGACCACAAGCAAAGGATAAAGCGCGCGCGACAATAGACGCGACTTCGACAGGCCTATGGCGATTGGAAGTGACACAACAATCGCTACGGCATAACCAACCAGAGCAACGCGCAGCGTCGCCCACACATGCTCTCCCCATCGCGCCATATCTATGGCGCTAAACCCCTCTGCGATACGGCTCGGTGCTGGCAGGATAAAACTAGGAACATTGAAGAATCGGACAGCGACTTCCCACACAATAAGTAATGTAGCGAAGGTGAGTAGCGGGAGGGCTGCTGGCAGTGCAATCAATCGGTCTTTTAGCGAAAGCACTGGCCCTTCGGATGACGCAACGGGTGCGGCTATAGCGGTTTCTGTGCTCACAGGACTGTCTCCTTGGAAATCAACAGATTGCGAAGGTCAGCGGTGAAATCCAGTACCTCCGGTTTGCGCAGGGCAGCCTCGTCGCGTGGGCGTCCCAAAGGTACCTCGAGATCTGCGATGATCCTGCCGGGACGAGCGCTCATCACGACAACTCGGTCGGCAAGCAGCACGGCTTCGGGGATCGAATGCGTGATGAATAGTACTGTCTTAGGGCTTCCCTGCCAGATTTTCAGTAGCTCAAATCCCATGCTGTCACGAGTTAGCGCATCTAGGGCAGAGAACGGTTCATCCATCAGTAGAATGTCGGGGTTCAAAAAAAGGGCGCGGGCAATGCCAACGCGTTGCTGCATTCCGCCCGACAACTCCGACGGCAGACGCTTTTCAAAACCTTCCAACCCTACGGCCTTAATGACGTCGGCGGCGCGAGCGCGGTCCGTACTGCCCACGCGCCCGCGTTTGTGTTTGGCGGGAAATGTGACGTTGTCGAGAACATTCGCCCAAGGAAGCAAGGTCGGCTGCTGAAAGACTATGCCGATATCGTCACGTGGCCCTTGGACAGGATATCCATGCACCGCAAGGCTGCCGCGCGTTGGCTGCATCAACCCTGCAGCCAGCCGCAACAGTGTAGATTTTCCACAACCCGACGGCCCGAGTACCGCAACAAACTGATGTTGTTCAATTGTTAGGTCCACTCCGTCGAGAGCGGTCAGAGGACCGCTCTCTGTGGCGAAGGTCTGGCCCACATTTTCAAAAACGATGGCATCTTTAACGAGGGCCATTTCGATCAGTTCTCCATCAAGAAAGAACGGTCAACGACTGTTTCAGGGTCAAGTGCGCTCGGGTTCAAGCCCTGTGCCGCCGCAACTCGTGCCCATGTCGCAGCCAAACGTTCCGCGTCGAATGTGCCGAGGCCCAATTGATCGGTGACTTCGTTGAACGCAAGTTTAGATGCATCAAGCCAGCTTCCCTTTACATCTTCAGCCGAAAGCTCCGGCACCTGTGCAGCCACCGCGGCTGCTGCGGCATCTGGGTTCTCGTTGGCGAACTCTAAAGACTGCTTAAAGGCCGCGATAAAGCGTTTGGCAACATCTGGGCGTTCGGCAAGGAAAGTGTCGTTGGCCACCAGCGCAGCGGAGTAAAGCTCCAAACCAGCATCAGACCACGGTAGAATTACCAGTTCTTTGCCTGCCTCTTCTGCTTGTCCTTGATAGCGGGAAATATCGGTCAGCCACGCGATGATCACGTCACTTTGTCCTGTCATCAACAACGGTCCCAATGCGCCAGGATCGGATTTAGTCAAGGTGATGTCGTCCTCGCTTAAGCCGTTGTCTGCCAGCACGAGCGGAAGGAACACGTTCGATGAGGTAAAGGGTGAGGTCGCGACGGATTTTCCCTTTACATCGGCCAGCGTGGTGATGCCGCTTTCGGTGGTTGTATAGAACGCATGAGGTCCGACGTTAAACACCGACATAACACCAGTTACCGGCACATTTTCGGTCGCCACTGCTGCCATCAACGCACCGACGCCAGCGCTGCCGATATCCGACGTACCCGTCGCGATTTTGGTCACAGCTTCAGAAGAGCCACGCCCTGGCTCGATTGCAATCTCAAGCCCCGCGTCAGCACAGAAACCTTCCTCGATGCAGACATAAATTGGTGCCTTGTCGCCCCCGGGGAGCCAGTCCAGCTGATATGTGACCTTGTCTTGTGCAAAGGCGGGTAGCGCAATGGAGGTGAAGAGCGCAGCTGCGCCAAGTGTGGATTTTGTCGTCATCAAACAGTCCTTTGGGGTGAGTGGATTGAAGGCTGGGAATTGGCAGTCGATCACCAAAACCCTTTATGCGAGTGGAGAATTTCGTCTTCGAGTTCAGGGAAAGGCCCCACGACTTTCACCTGCCGTTGACCCGCTGCCAGTACTTCGCGGCACGGCAACGACATCGTAAGGTTCTCGGGGTTATCACCGGTAAGCTCGGCAAGTCTCTGTTCGGTTACTCCAAAGACAAGCCGACCAATTCCCGCCCAATAGATTGTACCGGAACACATGGAGCAGGGTTCGAAAGCGGAATAGAGCGTGCAGTTTTCTAGAAAGTCGGCGTCGTATATTTTGGCCGCTTCCCGCGCGAGATTTGTTTCGGCGTGACCGGGGCCTTTGTCGGTAGAATAAGCGTTGCCCATCGTCATCAGAACCTTGCCATCTGCGTCGGCCAATACGGCGCCGAAGGGGTGGTTTCCTTCCTCGCGGGCTTGGACCCCAACGCGGATAGATTCTCTGAGAAGCGTTATGTCGTCGGTCACGTCTGGTTCCTTTGTTCTGGCTCTTCTAATCCTTAGCAACAGCGTGGGTGTTTGAAAAAGTAGAAAGAACTTCACATAGCGTTGCAAAATACTTTACACTCACGCCATGTCCGCTTTTTCACGTGAAATCAGATCCTTCTTGGTTGTTTCCCAATCGGATTCGATCCGAATGGCTGCCGAAAAGCTCAATATTTCGGCGCCAGCGTTGTCTCGGCAGATCCAGTTGCTGGAACGCAGCTATGACGCGCAACTATTGGTGCGAAGCGCGGGCGGCGTGGCGCTGACCGCCGAAGGAGAGGCTTTGCGCGACGAAGCTATGCGATGGATGGCCGCCGATGCGGCATTTTCAAAACGTATCCATCAGGCGGGCAAGACCTCCGACTTGCGCCTTAGGATCGGCGTGATGGAAGGGCTGGTCGGCAGTCTTGTCACCCGCCTAACGGAGCATCTTGAGACCATTTACGAGGAAGTCGAGCTCGAGCTTTATGTCGGTACAACCGGAGACATTATCGATCGAGCCGAAGCGTTGGAGTTGGACCTTATCATCGCCTTCAACATGCCGCGCCTGTCTCGATTGATCGTCGTGCAAACAGAAGAGTACCACCTCGGAGCTGTTTACGCGCCCTCTCTGGGTCTCGCAGGTGAAGGGCCAATACCGTTGGCCGAGGTCTTGCGCTATCCGCTTTGCCTACCGTCGTCAGCGCTATCCATGCATACGCGACTGCTGGCGGAAATCCTGAGCGAGCGCATCAATCCACGGGTCCGCATTAGTTCTAATTCAATCGGTGCGCTTCTAATCTATTTACGGCAGGGTAAAGGGATTGGTTTTCTGACATGGCCAGACGTCCGCGCCGATGTTGACGCCGGAAGGCTGATCTTCCGCCCCTTGGACAAGCGCCGCCTAACAGAATCGCTCAGCATTTCGATATGTCGCGGCAACAGCCTCGGTGAAATGACCGGACCGGTCGTGCGCGAAATATCAGCCCTGCTGGAAGAGCTAGGGAAATAGCGGAACATACGAAGAAAGTGCTTCTGGCTCATATTAACCTCCGAGTAGTGGAGAGCGAACCAGATGCATCTTAGCAACGCCGCAAATCTGTCCTGAAAGGCAGGTTCTCTTCAGTAGATTGCTCAACTCACGGCAATGAAGCCATGACTGGTATCAATTGGATGCAATTCAGGAGGAAATACTTCCGTAAATGTATTTTTGAATAGAGAGCAGCCCCTGAAGGGTAAATTCTACTTGGTAGATAAACGTTTGGTCGGAAGGCAGGGGGTAGTGTAGGCGGAAACAGGTTGCCAAGCCTACAAAGTATGCATCCGAGTATACTGAAACATGCCTATCACATATGTTCAAATGAAAACTGACAAGGTCGTACAATCCGCGTTATCAAAAATGACTTGCCTTCACGATCCATTCTCCAGCAAATTGAACACAGGGTAGGCGATGGCGTCGCTAGCATTTGAGTGCAAACCCAATTCCCTTTCCTGAACGCCGGGATTTTTCTTTGCTGCGGCGCAGTTGAGGAAGGTCGACTTCCTTAATCTGTGCTTTGGCATGATGATGAAGGAGCCAGAAATGGATCGTCCAGAGTTCTATCGGTTTCATCAGGGCGAAAAGACCCTTCCCTTTGAACCTCAAGAGTATGAAAGCCGCCTAAATCGTCTACGGGCGGATATGGCCGCGCATGGCATTGATGCCTGCGTTTTCACATCGATGCACAATGTGGCTTACTATTCAGGGTTTCTGTATTGCGCATTCGGGAGGCCATATGCCTTGGTGGTAACGCCCACTGATGATGTTACAATTAGTGCGGGTATCGACGCTGCCCAGCCCTGGAGGCGGAGTTATGGCGATAATATCACCTACACGGATTGGCAGAGGAACAACTATTGGCGCGCTGTGGTTTCCGTTACCGGCACAGGTAAGACTATAGGCCTTGAGGCAGATCACCTTACCCTCGCGCAGAGTGAGCTGATGGACAGCTTTTTGTCACCAAGAGCCACGATAGATGTAGCTCCAATCACGATGCGCCAGCGCATGCACAAGTCAGCAGCCGAAATTGAGTTGATCCGCTCTTGTGCGCAAGTCGCCGACGTTGGTGGGTACGCGATAAGGGCCGCAATAAGGGCGGGCACGCGCGAGATTGACGTTGCCATGGCTGGTCGTGACGCGATGGAGCTTGAGATTGCAAAACGCTTTCCAGATGCTGAGTACCGCGATACGTGGGTTTGGTTTCAGTCGGGCATAAACACCGATGGCGCACATAATCCCGTCACCGGACGCGTATTGCAGCGAGGCGATATCCTAAGCCTAAATACGTTCCCTATGATCAGTGCATACTACACCGCGCTTGAGCGCACTTTGTTCGTAGAGAGTGTGGATCCTGCCAGTTTGAAGATATGGGAAGCTAACGTTGCCGCCCATGAGTATGGCATGAGCCTCCTTAAACCAGGCGCGAGTTGCGCGGAGGTAACGGAGAAAATCAATACCTTCCTTGAGGAGCGCGATCTGCTTCAATTCCGGACATTTGGCTATGGGCATTCCTTTGGGATTTTGTCGCACTATTATGGTCGCGAAGCGGGGCTGGAGTTGCGCGAAGATATCGATACGGTGCTGGAACCGGGTATGGTTATTTCAATGGAGCCTATGTTGACTATTCCAGAAGGGACAGCCGGCGCAGGTGGTTATCGTGAGCACGACATTTTGGTGATTACCGAGAACGGCAATGATAACATCACTGGCTACCCTTATGGACCGGAGTTCAATGTCATCTCTTGATACGAGAAACAGGAGGCTGATCGCCTCCTGTTCACATCTGTCGTCAGTCTCGGCACAGTTCAAGCAAGCTTCCTAAGTTCTGCGCACTCGGGTCTTAAAGATGAAAATGTGCAGAGCAGGTCTGCTTGATTACTCGGCGCTGCGATAACCCCAGTGTTGAGACGCTGCGGCATCCGCCGAGCATTCGGCAAGCTTCAACTCTTTGATTTGGTTCTGCTCGCTGCGGCCGAAACGAGTGTCGTCACCAAGTGTCACGCAGAGGTTTGGTGTTGAGGTAGGGGTGATGGTGCCCTCTCCCGAGAAGTCAAAACTCTGCGCTTCGGAGCCGTCGCAGGTAGCAAGCTCAAGTGAGGCGCCGGCTTCTGGGCCAGCAGATTGCAAGCAGACTTCGAACTCGGGCATATAGAAAACGCCCTTCGCGAACTGCTCGGGGTCAAAGGCCTGATCAACGAACACCTCGCCAGAGGGGCTGTAGCAGGTGTGCCCTTGCAGCCCGTTGTCGGGGTTGGCTTGTGGGCCTTGACCACCGGAGATGTCGATGCAGTAGCCGTCTTGGATATTGTCGAGCTTGTCGATGGCGTACACCTCAACATTGGCGGCGTACGCGGTGCCCACGCTGAGGGCTGCAACTAGAGGGGTAACTAAGAGTGTTTTAGATGTCATCGGAATGTCCTTTAAAGAAATGTTTAGCTAAGGTTAGTTGACTGTAAGTCGACACAATATAGTGTTGCTTTGCTCGAGATCAGGCCCCCAGATAAACTGTGCATCTTGCGACCAGTTGACCTCGTTGTAGCCGAACTTCGGATCGACATCCGCCGCTGAATAGACCGTCGCGCTGGGCCAACTAGTGGTGTCGAAATCGGCAGTGTCCCATCCATCTGGCTCGTCCATTGCCGCAAAGCCACAGGTACCTTCACCTGGAACGGGGTCGCTTTCGGCTTCGCAAGATTTGTCGAGCGGTGCGGTATGGATAACCTCGCATTTCCAATCGGCGTTACTAACGGCCACAGTCTGTTCGGCGCTATCAAGGATTTGCAGGATCACCCCGCCGTCGCCCATCTGTTGACGCCTCGTTCCAATATACTCAAGGCCTGTATCGTTTTCTTTAAAATCTTTGGCGACTAAGCCTAAAGTGAATGGGCGCTCGGCCTCGAAGGTGAAGGTTTCTTTATTGAACGAACGTTCTGTCGTGATTGGTACGCTGTCGACCATGACGCGCGCTCCATCAACGCGCAGTTCGAACCAGTTATCGGCCCAGACATCGGCGGAAAACTCTTCGGCGTTCGCTGCAGAAGCAGTGATGGCGGCTAGACAGATTGTTGTGAGAAAATGTCTCAAGATACTCTCCTTAATGTAATGCTAACTCTAACGCATGAGGGTCGAAGTTCCGTCGCATGTTCGGTGAATAATTTCTTCTCAGCGCACGAGTATTTTAAGAGGCCGCGAGGCTTTTACGGCTACGGTTCCGCTAAACTTGGAAATCGATGGTCGTCTGGTCGTTAAGAAATTTGTTTCTGGCGACAATAGCAGGACGCCTTGATTGGCACTTCTGCACGCGCAGTGGCTTTGTCGAGTTGCAACTTAATATGCGCCGCCTCCAGCGTTTCGCCGCGCCGCGTCAGGCACTCGTGCAACCCATGCAGGCTCCAAACGTTGCCGGGATGCTGGCAGGCTCTGCTCAGCGTGTTATCGAGTCCCAGATCGGCACGATAGACTGCTTCAGCTTCTTCCACGTGTCCTTGTTCAAGCAAGAGCGCGCCCAATGCGTGTCTGGTTGGCTGCATCCAGCCCCAAGGTTCATCATAGGGAAGGTTATCGTCAATTTCGACCGACTTGCGCAAATGTGCGAAGGCGGTTTCGTGCTCTCCCTTGTGATAGGCGAGTTCACCCAACATCATTTGCTCGGCAACGCTCAGAATGTCTTTGCAAGTATTGTTGAACAGCATCCGCGACTCCGGCACTCGCTCAACAGCATCGTAGAACAGCGCCTTCTCTATCTCGGCTTCAACGAGCTGGGCCGTGTTCGCCAATGCCACCGTGCGCGCATAGCGCATCATCGCCAAAGTCACACAGTAAAGCTCTTCGTCGACGGGTAATTCTTGAGCCAATATATCCTGCCAGCGCCCAAAACGGATCAACACGTGTTGCTTCATCGGAATGAACCCTTCGAACCAATCGGCCATGGGTCGCAGGGTTTCGGCGGGCAGGGTGGATACCAACTCTGCTGCAGCTTCCAGCGCTTTGGATGGCTGTCCAAGGAACATCGCGCCGTAGATTTTGAAATGATAGTTGTGACATCGGTAAACTGAATAGAAGTTGTCCGCGCCTGCGCGCGCGAGGAACTTCCCGTCGGCCTCTATCGCTTTCTCGTTGCGCAAAACGACATTCATGTAGTCGCCGCAAAGAACATCTATGTGGGTCGGCATATGCAAAAGATGGCCCGCGTCAGGCATGAGCGTGCTGAGTGCGTCCCCGTGACGGAGTGCCTTTTCGGGGGTCGGTGACATTTCCATAAGGTGGATAT
Organism: Falsihalocynthiibacter sp. SS001; assembly: GCF_042445055.1. Classification (GTDB taxonomy): domain Bacteria; phylum Pseudomonadota; class Alphaproteobacteria; order Rhodobacterales; family Rhodobacteraceae; genus Falsihalocynthiibacter. The sequence goes on along the minus strand of NZ_CP170339.1, from coordinate 2,755,474 downwards.
ACATGTGCAACAGCCCTGCGTGCGACCACGCTCTGGGTAGTGTTGCAAATGCGTTCTCTAGCACAGCAATGGCCTCAAGCGTATCTGCACCTTTTGCGGGCTGACCTGATGGCAGATCCCACAACTGCCATGGTGTTCGATTCATGATCGACTCTGCGAACAATGCGCAGACATCAAGGTCATCCGCGAAATCCGCGTGCACCTTGCGCATCGCATTCGCAAACGCATCGTTCCAAGGGCTAAAGTCTTCGATCTTTTCGGTGTCTGGATAACGGGAAGGCAGCGCCGTGATCAAAGCCTGCTCAACCGGTGTTAGGTGATCAAGTTGCTGAAGAGCGGCGCGGATCGACTGTTGAGCAAGCTCAATACAGTCCGGCTTCTCCTCCTCTTCGAATGTCTCCCACGGCTTGTTGTAGTTCGGGCCGATGCAATAACCGATGCCCCAGTGGGCCATCGCGCAATTGGGATCCTCTGTCAGCGCGTTTCGAAAGCATGTGATCGCCTCTTCATGGTTGTAGGCGTAGGTCCACGCTAGGCCACGATTGAACCACATTTGAGCGGAGCTTGACGACGTCGTAACTTTCCGCGCGTAGGAGCCAAGGTCATAGTATTCCATATCGCGTCTCCTTGTTCGCCAGCCATACTAATGCGATCCGCTAGGTTTTGGTAGTCTCCCGCGTGTAGAGGCCGGAGTTGCACTTCGCTCGAAATGAGAAGATGTGCTGCTGCATAGACCATATCTGAAGGGCGCGCACCTTTGCTCATTGTCCTTCAGTTGCTGTCAAATTTTCGACGTATTTCCATTTCAGTATCCCCTTAATTTCTTTGACTTGGAGCTTCGGATGGCGCGAACGGTTTCTGTGCTTATTGATGGTGATAACATTAGCGGAAAATACGCAGAGAAAATTCGTTCCATCGCCGCAAAGCACGGTGATGCGACAGTCGTGCGAGTCTATACTGATGCACAGCGCCCTTCCGATTGGCATGATGCGGCTGGGTTTCGAATGCTGCACGCGGGAACCGGCAAGAATGCTGCCGACATTTTGCTCGCATTGGACGCGATGGAGCTATTGTTGTCTCGAAATGCTGACCTTTTCGTAATCGCGAGTTCTGACGGGGACTTCACGCACCTTGCCACTCGATTGCGCGAACATGGAGCGACGGTCATCGGGATAGGTGAAGCAAAAGCACCAAGCGCATTCCGAACCTGTTGTACTGATTTCGTCGAGATCGGTCCAAAGCCTCCTGTGGCAATCGTTCCCAAAGCTGCTCCGAATGTTAAGCATTTGGACTTGAGTATTCGAGCCATGATTGAGGAGCATAGCATCAAGGGCGAAGGCATGCGTATCGCGGAACTCGCGCGGAAGATGCAAAGCAAGCATGGTGTCCGCATTGGTTCATATCCAGAGAGGAATTGGCGTACGTATCTAAGTTCACGTCCGGCGTTATACGAACTGGACCCGCGTGGCCCTGAAGCGATGGTGCGCTTTCGTCCCAAAGGTTTTGCCTGCGCAGCGTGAAGCAACAGAGCACAGTCGCATAGGCAATACTTGAGTTGTGGGTTGGCGGTGTAGATGGCCGTTGGTGGTCTGGTCGCGCTTATGTTCCGATCTCTCTCAAGCAATGTTTGCGATGAAGGAGATTGGGTATGGCAACGATATACACAGGCGCGCCAGCCTGCCAGCGCGATCAGGCACCGCAGATATAACGAATACTATGTTTTTCCTACGACTCGAATGTCTTAAGATGCGACAACGATAGCGACACATTGAATGAAAGTTTTCTCAAATGAGACATCTGCCCCTTGATGCACAAGCCCGCCGCGAGGTTGAGCCGGTTATCTGCTATCCAGTGGAAAGCCTGCCAGCTCCGGATATGAAGCAATATAGAGATGCGCGTGAGGGGATGGATCTAAAGGAGCGTATCGTTGTACCACCTCGTGAAGCGTGCACTTTTAGCGTGCCTGAGGGGCATTTTTTCCGAATTATCTGTGAGGGAGGACCGCAGGTTGGAGATTTGAATTTGTGGAATGCAAACGATCTAAGGGAAAGATTTTATTCAGGGAAAACCCGTGCTTTGCATGGGACGCATATTACGACGGGTGAGAGAATGTGGTCGAGTTTCCCGTATCTGCGGCCGATGGCAACTGTGACTGATGACACATTGGATTGGTATGGGATCGACGCGTTTGGCGGATCAGTGCACGATGTGATTGGTACACGATGCGATCCCTATACCGGACGCCTGCTGTCGGGCCATGACTATCATCATTGCTGTCATTCTAACCTGACGCGCGCGTTGGCCGATCACTGCGGCTTGCCTCTATCAGGGGCCGAGGAACATGTGCACGATGTGCTGAACGTGTTTATGTGCACAGGCTTCACTCGCGATACTGGCCAATATTTCATGAAGGCAAGCCCGGTGAGGCCGGGAGATTACATCGAGTTTTTCGCAGAGATTGATCTATTAGGCGCTTTGTCTGCCTGTCCCGGTGGTGATTGCTCCTCAGAGCACTCCAGCGACACAGCCGCCTGCTTCCCCTTGGTGGTCGAAGTTTATTCTCCCGAGGACGGGGCATTGGGCGATTGGAAAAGCCCCGCGTTCAATGCTTATTCGCGCAGCCATGGACGTTAGGGAAAGATCTCAAAACGGCCAGAAGATGGTCGCCTTGAGATCATTGTCGCGTACTCTTGTTCTCGTACCGTCATTCACGCGCAAACGTCCTTGCTGCAGTCGAGCCATCGAGTCATCGCGCTCCAGTATCTGTCCCTCTGTTTGCTAACTTTAGAGGCGGTCCAGCTAAAAGCGGGAGGAACAAGGTTAGCCCGAACTATCAGATCGAATAAAGAAGGATCAGCGCAGCTCTCAGGAGGTGTTGAATATCCACTGAAATAGTTTCATGTGCAGATGGGAATGGCATTCAGGACTTCGTTTAAATTAATAGTTAATCGAACCTTCCTGGTCTGATCTCATTGTAAGGTATTATTTCCGCGCAGGAATTCATTGCGACCTCAGCCGAAATGATGGGTCCAACAATCTCTGCCCCAGAATTTTTGCGCAACTGATATTTAATGGTAACAAAGCCTTCAAAATCGGTCGCAAGACGCGCGCTAAATTTAGGCACCCATCCTTCTCCTCCGCGATATGAGAAGCTACAGCAACCTTCATTTACCTCAAGAAATTCTTCCACCGAAGAGGCGGCTAAGTAATCTCCTTCGAATGGCGAATAGTCAGTGGCTTTAGAATTATACAGATAGGTACCATAAAACCTCATATTGCCCTCAGAGTTGTGGAACTTCACAAGATGCTCCAAAGCATTTTCAATGAATTCATCATCGCTCTTGTAACAAAGATATCGACAGCCCGACAAAGCAAATGACACAACTCCAACCATCGAGGCAAGAAACACTCCCTTCTTCCAGTTTACGCCGTCTGCCCTGTATCGAGACCCGATTAATTTGATAGCCATAACTTCTGAATTCAGTTTGATGTTTCTATTCGTCGTCAGAGATTTTGGAATAGATGGCGGACAAATACTGCTAACCAGCCCCACTTGTGCATCTCCAGATGAAACGTTAGCGACTGATTGGCATTTGGTCCATCGGCGCGATGGTCTCCAGAGTGAACTGTGTACATGAATTACACTCACGCACGGCATAACAAGTTAGCTTTAGGATGTTTTCCAGCTCTCCGATGAGCAATCAGAATGTTAAGCGTAGCCGTAGTCCAGCTGTGATTACATCGTCAAAAGCTGTTGATGCGGCTGGGTTCTTAACCCATTGAATAGACGGCGTGATCACCACGTTTTGGGCCAATGTGAACCTATAGAAAACCTCACTTGTTATTTGGTCACGCAACAATTTGTTAGAGGGTTGTCCCCAGTTTACCGCAAACGCTAAGGCGTCATTTGATACGCGATGTTTGGTATTCAAGCTAATTCCCAAACCAACGGTCATATCTGATTTCATTAGTGAAGCATTGCCATCGGAATACCCAGCAATAACAAATGGAAACCACTTGTCATCGAACAGCCTGCTGGCCAAAAAGGTTACGCCCTGTGAGGCAGGAATGCCTTTTTCTTTGAGCTTATCTTGGTGCCAGAACTGAAGGCGCACGACATCCCATCGACGACGATCTGGTGTCGTCGGCCAATAGCGGAATTCAATGGAGTGATAGAATTCACGCTTCCCAATTGTATCAAACGGATTATCTGCGGTCTTCGCGTTTGCATCGTGAATGCCGGCAACTACGCCAAAGTGTGGCGTTATCTCGTAAGCTACCCCTGCACCAAAACCGCGTCCAGGGGACGGCTTGGTCAAGCTGCTTTGAAGGGCGAGGTTTTGAAATCCGCGGAGGCTGGAAGAAAGCGCATGGCCGTTATACCAGGATAGGGCACTAATTTTGCCGCCGACGAAACGAAACTTTCCGTCGAACAAAGATTGCCGCCACGCGAATTCTGTGAGCGCGGTACCAAAGTCGCTAAAACCACCGGATGGTTTTACCCCGCCGTATTGGTAGGCAAGACTTGTTGGCGGAATTGGAGTACCAAGGGTCGTTCGGTTCTCAAGTCTAAAGGTTAGTTGGCCTTCATTTTTTGTGCCGCGCCCGACCAATACCCATGAGCCTTGAAGCTGAAACCGTCCCCCTGCGGCGTTAGTTTCTCCAAGGCTTCTGTTAACTTCTTGGTGGGACGATTGAAGGCTAAATTGCAGCTTTAATCCTGTCTTATCATTAAGGCGCTTCTTCCAATCAAACCATGGCGAAAAGAACTTCTCGGCTCTTGGAAAACTGAGGACCCCATCAACGCGCTCATCATCAATTGAAAGATCCTCGGTAACTGAGTCACCCGTTTCGAGACTGGAAGTCTGCGAATAGCCTGACAGCGTGTTGGTTTCAGGTGATCCCTGAGAAAAGGAAGCGGCGCCAATCAGACAAGAGAGGCCTACTCCCGACAGACAAGATATTAGGAACCTTCTCATCTCGCCCCCCTTTATTTGGCTCATTACTCAGCAGGATTAAAGAGCGTGTAGTATTGATGCATGTCATCCCCGACCATTTGTACAGGTGTGTCCGAGCTACCAGAGATTGTCATATCGCTTTCAGGAATGGATACGCGAAAGCTCCAACCTTCCGCTGGTGTTAACTGATCCGCAAGATTGTTTGGGTCGCCTTCGCGCACGTTGCCGCCATAAGCGTTTAAGACATATGAGTTTCCATCCGCATCGACCAGTTCATAAACAGGATTCCCTGCTTGAAAGATCATTGTTTGGTTCTTTGCGCTTTCATACGGGCTATAGGGTTCTGATCCCTCGCCAGCACCAAGAGCCTCGATAGGAAGAGTTGCTGCATAGCGTGCCTCTATTCCTCCGAATGTCTTGGTTTCTCCAAAATTAACTGTCTGTTGATCCATTGCCCAATATTTGGGGCCGTTCAGTTGTGCTTTCACTGCACTGTGATTTTTCGCAATCGCCTCAACATCCAAAGCATCCCATAGCTCGGAGGGACAGCCATTTGATGCAGACGTATTATAGATTTTCACTTCGTCCTCGAAAATCAACAAGAACTCGCAAAATTTCATGCCGCGCGTTTCTGTGAGTGTGATTGGTTGCACCGTTTCATCGGCTGCTGCCGGACAAGCGAGACCGATGGGAATGGATGCCGCTAACAAAGTTCCGAACAGGAATGTTGTTCCAAGTTTGCTTTGATTTGTCCTCGTCATCCCGAAATCTCCCAGGTTCATAATTGCGTGCGATTCCAGGTAGGAACAGGCATTTCAATTTTCGCCGCAATTCTTAAATAGCCAACTTAGGCGCTCCAAATTCATCCAAAATGAAAAAACGCCAGCTTATCTAATCATTGGGGAAACGGTAGCACGCTCACGGGAACATTCGTTAACCTTACGCGCCATTTTTTTAATCCTATAGAAGGCATTGGCTATTAGTGACCTCAAGAGACGGATGATCGCTTAAATTTTGCCAGTTCGCTCGGAGGTCGCCCTGTCATTCGCCGTACCGCTCGAGATAAAGCAGGAGAGCTTGAGTACCCCAGCCGCTCACAAACTCTGTCTATAGATGTGTCGTCTTCTAACAGCATTTTCTTCGCTAACCGACACCGAACAATCTCTAATTCCGACGAAAAATTTGTCCCTTCTTTCGCCAATTGACGCTGTAGGGTGCGAACGCTCATATTCATCGCCTCTGAAATACTAACTATTGTGGGTTCACCTCCATGCAGCAAGCTCTCGAGAACTGGGCGTATTGATCCGGCTAACGTCTTATCTTCTGCCAATGGTGCAATATTTTTCTTGGAGAGCATTGGCAGCCGATCTTTCGAAATTATGCGAAACTTTCGATCAGCAATATCGCTGCTGATTGTTGCTGAAAACACAGGCCCTTTGGATTCTACCACTCCATTCCCGAACCAAGGTCTAAGATGTTCAACGCCATGTTCCGGATGCGGGATGATTTCTAACTTATTAACAGAGGGATTGGTCATGGTTGCAAAGGAGCAAATCTGATTGACCATCGAGGCCAACATTACGTGAATTGCGTGCAGGCTCCGCTCGTCAATCTTTAACCGCCAGGATTCTCGTACAATCAAATCAGGGCCGATATCAGAAATCACAATATCTTCGTGCGAGGAGTGCATGGGTAAAAATCTCGCCACGCGCGTCAAGGATTCGCGAGGAGATTGCGTTCCAAGCGCTATCCGGCCAATATATGCGAGCTCTCCTACGCTGGCCGACGAGACCACTCGGCATGGTAAGTCAGGCCCCTCTTGGTCCGAAGCATTTCTCAAGAATGAAATCGCATTAATCAAAGGAATAGGGTCTTCGGGAGCCAAATTGAACCAACAGCCCAATCCGACATTATCAAGGCTTCGATGTGTCGGTCGACCGTTTGCGTCCATCCAACGAACAATTGGCAGAAGATTGGCTGCTCTAATTGTGGGTAGAGTTTTCACCATGTGATCATCCGCGACCTATTGATATCATTGGAAAGAAGTTAACACGTTTCTCACGCACAGCAATAATTTGTCGACTTATCGATCAAAAGCGGTCGATTGCCGAGCGCTAAAGGAAGTCAACATGGGGCAACTTCTTACGCATCGACCTCACGCACTAAACAGGCTGGAGCAGACAATCTCTCAGCTATGCATTGTAGGGCGATTTGGTTCGAAAGAATCTTGAGGAGATAGCTATCCCAAAGCGTGTACTGGTCCAGTATTTCGAAGACTACTGGAATAGAAAAAAGCGGTTATGAAACTGAGTGGACCCCTTGAGTAGTTCAAACTGAAAGTTGGTGCATGCTTGGCATCTGGTCCAACTGAATGATGGCGATCTATGGTCCTCCGTTTCCTAACTATAGGGACGGACCGCGTCAAAGGGTGAGGATCAGGATACTTCGGTGCCGGAAGTCCAATGAAGTAAGCTGTATGGGGGATCCAGCGGAACAAACTAGGGGTGCGTAATCCCTTACCTAGCAATGGGTGCGGGAATATCGCTAAAAAACTCAATGAAATCAAAGGGGGAAACACAAGTGGCAGTCCATAGGGGAATCGAACCCCTCTTTCCAGGTTGAAAACCTGGCGTCCTAACCGATAGACGAATGGACCAAACCTTGTGTGAGGCGGTATTTACGGAAAGGGTGAGCGCTGTGCAAGAGGCTTTTTGCAAGAAATGTGAAAAAAAATCGAAAACATTCTTTCCGTATAAAACTCCTCTTGTTTTTCAGGCGTCTGAGGCGCGGCAGGCATCCTCTAGACGCATTTGCGGTTTTTGACGACCACCCCAAGTGTTGATTTCGAGTCGTCCTGCGAGGTGAAAACGCGCCCCTCCGTGATTCTCCAGCGTGGGGCCTAGCTCTGAGTCGAAGGCTCCAAAACAGATAGCTTCGATTCTCTGGCCGAGACCGTCGCCGAACGTCACTTTCAGATGACTTTCACCGACTCGTTTAACAAAAAATATCTGCTGGTCCGGAAAAGCGAATCGAGGCGCGGGGGCGGATGCGCCGAAGGGGCCTGCAGCTTCGATTTGCTCAATGAGTTCGACAGTGACGGCACCTGGCATCAACATTCCGTCCAAGCGTAGATCGGCGGGGCCTGCGGAACCTGCGCCTTGTTTCTCCAAAAGTTCCGAGAGGCGCGCCATTGCCGCATCAAGCTTTTCTTCACTGACCGAGAGGCCCGCGGCCATCTTGTGCCCGCCGCCCTTGATCAAAAGCCCTTCGGTCGCGAGCTTGTGGATTGATGCGCCCAAGTCCACGCCCGAAATCGAGCGACCCGAGCCTTTGCCCTCACCATTATCGAGGCCGATTACGACTGCGGGGCGGTTGGTTTTTTCCTTTAGTCGGCTTGCAACAATTCCAACGACGCCCGCGTGCCACCCCTGACCAGCGGCCCAAACAAGCGGTGCATCAAGCCCGCGTTCCTCGGCTTGTTCCATTGCTTGTGCACGGACGCTTTCCTCGATCTCGCGCCGCTCTGAGTTAAGCTGATCCAGTCGCTCGGCGAGAGCAGCAGCTTCGGAACTATCCGTAGTTGAAAGGAGCCGCGCGCCGAGGTCTGCTTTGCCAATGCGCCCCCCAGCGTTGATGCGTGGCCCAAGTAGAAAGCCCAGATGATAGCTATTGGGGGCGGAATCCATTCGGGCGATATCTGCCAGCGCGACAAGTCCGGTTCGGGCGCGCTTGGCCATTACCTTGAGACCCTGTCGAACCAAGGCGCGGTTTACACCAATCAGTGGGGCGACATCGGCGACGGTTCCCAACGCCACGAGGTCTAGCATCGCCAGCAAATCGGGGCCTTTGGTGCCTGCTTCGCGGAGTTGGCGGTTGGCCTCGACAAGCATCAAGAACACGACGGTCGCGGCACATAGATGCGCAAGGTCGCCGCTTTCGTCTTGTCGGTTTGGATTCACAACGGCGTGCGCATCAGGGAGGGTTTCGCCGCCAAGGTGATGGTCCAGAACAACCACGTCGGTATCCTTGGCCGCCGCAATCGGCTCGTGTGATAGGGTTCCGCAATCGACACAGATGATCAGATCGTGATTTTCCGCAAGGGCGGACATTGCCTCGACGTTCGGGCCATAGCCTTCGTCAATTCGGTCGGGAATATAGAGCGTTGCCTCGCGTCCCATTTGACGAAGCCAGTCGATTATCAGCGCAGCAGATGTGGCTCCATCCACGTCATAATCAGCAAATATCGCGATGCGTTCGTTCGATTTGATTGCGTGAAGGAACCGCGCCGCGGCTTTGCCCATATCAAGCAGACTCTGTGGATCAGGAAGTAGATCACGCAGGGCGGGGGCGAGGAAGCTCTCTACCTCGGCGGCGGGGACGCCACGCTTCGCGAGAACGCGGCATAGCGCGGGCGGGAGATTTGTTTGCTGTTCAAGGGCGAGGGCCGCGCGATCTTCGTCTCCTGTTGGTCCTTGCCAGCGACGACCAGTTAGAGATTTGGAAACATTGAGAAAATCGCTCATGCGGGCCCCTATATGATTATAGCGCGCCCATTGGACGCGCTATGTTGGTTTCTGTCAATTTAATAGTGGAGGGCGGCACCCTCGTACTATTTCGTTGGATTGCGATAGATCATGCGCCGCACCGAACCTGTCTTGGAGCGCATGAGAATTGTTTCGGTCGTAAGGTGCCCGACTTCGCGCTTAATTCCAGAGACAACCGACCCATCGGTTACGCCGGTCGCTGCAAAAATAACGTCCTCGGTCACCAGATCGTCACGGGTGTAGACGCGATCGAAATCTGTGATGCCGATCTTGGTTGCGCGGCCGCGTTCATCATCATTGCGGAAGACGAGGCGACCATAGATTTGCCCGCCCATACATTTGAGCGCCGCTGCTGCCAGCACACCTTCAGGAGCACCACCAGAACCCATATACATGTCAATTCCGGTAATCTCTGCCTCTGCGCAGTGGATGACACCTGCAACGTCGCCGTCGGTGATCAACCGGATAGCAGCGCCAGTTTCGCGCAGCTCTGCGATCATAGCTTCGTGGCGCGGGCGCTCCAAAACGCATACCGTGATATCTTTGCTTTCACAGCCTTTGGCTTTGGCAAGGGCCGCGACGCGCTCGGAGGGCGACATATCAAGTGTAACCGTATCAACGTCATAACCGGGACCGATTGCGAGCTTGTCCATATACACATCGGGTGCATGCAGCATTGAGCCGCGCGGCCCCATTGCGATCACGGTCAGCGCGTTGGGCATATCTTTGGCGGTGAGGGTTGTCCCCTCAAGCGGATCAAGGGCGATATCAACGGCGGGGCCTGTGCCTGTGCCGACTTCTTCACCGATGTAAAGCATTGGAGCCTCGTCGCGTTCGCCTTCGCCGATAACAACGACACCGTCGATATCGAGCATATTAAGCTGATCGCGCATCGCGTTTACGGCTGCTTGGTCGGCTGCTTTTTCGTCACCTCGGCCAATCAGGTTGGCGCTGGCAATTGCCGCTGCTTCTGACACACGGGCAAGGCCCAGTGACAGCATTCTATCGTTAAAATCTTTGGCATTAGCCATAAAACATTCCTTGCTCTCTCTTAAGGGACGCTCTGAACACGGGCGGGCCAGCCCATGAAATCAGACCGCTTCGATACGTATCGCGACAGGATCGGAAGCCAATACCGCCGTTTTCTTGAATCCGACTATAGCGTCCTCAATGGCGCTGCGGGTGGTTTTATGCGTAACAATCAAAACAGGTGCTGTTTGGGCGGCATGGCCGTATTGGCGCATCCGGTCAATAGAGATGCCTGCCTCGCCCAGTTCCGTCGCGATTTGCGCCAGCGCACCGGGCTTGTCCAATAGCTCAAGACGCAAGTAATACGGGGCCGAAGCACTGGAGGTTGCGCTTGTCGCGGCTTCCAAACCTTCCGCAGGCTTCCCGAATGTTGCCAAACGGGTTCCACGAGCGATATCGACGATATCCGAGAGTACAGCACTTGCGGTCGGACCTTCGCCAGCGCCCGCACCGCGCAGAACGATCTGGCCAACTTCGTCGCCCTCGATAACAACCATATTGGTGCCACCCTCGAGCTGTCCGAGCGGCGAATCCGATGGCACCAAGCAGGGCGACATACGCTGCTCAAGACCGCGGCCCGTACGCTGCGCTACGCCCAAAAGCTTGATGCGATATCCCATATCGGCGGCTTGTTCGATATCTTCGATGGTGACGCGCTGAATGCCTTCAAGCTCTACGCCTTCGAAATCAACCTTGGTGCCATAGGCAATCGCCGATAGCAGCGCGAGTTTGTGGCCCGCATCTATACCGCCGACGTCAAGGTTTGGATCGGCTTCGAGATAACCAAGCTGATTGGCCTCCTCGAACACTTCTTCATATGTCAGGCCAGCGTTTTGCATGCGCGTCAGGATGTAGTTACAGCTTCCGTTCATCACGCCCATAATGCGGGTGATGTCGTTACCTGCGAGACCTTCGGTAAGGGCTTTTACGACGGGAATTCCGCCTGCTACGGCGGCTTCGAACCTGATGACACGATCAACTTTTTCCGCAGCAATAGCGAGTTCGTGGCCGTGGATCGCGAGTAGGGCCTTGTTCGCGGTGACGACATCTTTGCCAGCAGCCAGAGCCGCTTCTGTTGCTTCCCTTGCGGTGCCTTCACTGCCGCCCATCAACTCTACGAACACGTCAACATCGTCGCGTTGCGCCAGTGCAATGGGATCATCTTCCCATGCGTAGTCCGAGAGAGGCACGCCGCGATCTTTGTCGCGCGAGCGGGCAGACACGGCGGTAATCACGATAGGGCGACCAGAGCGGTCGGCGAGCATATTCGCCTTTTGTCGAATGATTTTCACAACCCCGACACCAACGGTTCCCAATCCAGCAATTCCAAGTCGTAAAGGCGCGGTCATAGGGTGGTCCTTGGTTCTATTCATCAGAGGGTTAGGTGAGCGTCTGTTAGCCTGAAAACCTTCCATGTGCAACGGAGGCGCACCCGTCGCAGTGATTTATTTACGCAATGACGCGGATTATTCTATTGGCCCTGACGCCGTTCTATTGCGGCCTCAAGTTCGTCGCGGTCGTCAGGTGGAATTACGGGGCCGCGAAGAGCATCCGCGCGACTCTTGAGAGAAGCCAGGCCGCCGATTTGAGTTGCCGACGTTCGGGGCGTGGCAACATTTAGGTCGATGGACGATAGAGGCATCAGTGTTGGATAGGGTTGCGCCCGTTCTGCCGATGTTAGCTCAAGCCCGATTTCAGGCGTCGCAGAGCACCCCGCCAAGGCGAAGACAAAACCAGCAAGGAGAGCGGAACAACGGAACAAGATTGCCTCAATCTTCAGCGAAACATTGTATTCGTTATAGACCTGCACACAAAAAGAACAAGATGCGCCCCCTCGGTGTGTTCGCACTAGAACCTGAACGATTGTTCATTTAAAATAATGCCATGGCTAGGAAAACAGGTTCCCACTCGAATATCACAGGCCCGCGCATCCGCGAGGCAGCGCTTTCACTGTTTGCAAAGCAGGGGTTCGCGGCGGTTTCAATGCGCAAGATTGCAAGTGAGGTCGGCGTTCAGGCGGGCGCGCTTTATCTTTATACGCCTGACAAACAGACGCTTTTGTTTGATTTGATGCAGAGCCATATGGAGGAGCTTTTCGAAGCTCTCGAACAACTTCCCCCATGTGAGGGCGCGCGCGCCCAGCTTGAACAGTTCGCGCGGTTTCATATCGGCTTCCATATCGAGCGGCCGGATTCCGTATTCGTCGCCTATATGGAGTTACGGAATCTGGAACCCGGGAATTTTGCGATCATTGAGGAGATGCGCCGCCGTTACGAACGACATCTCGAAGAGATCGTGACGCGCGGTCAGGCCGAATGCGTGTTCGACGTTGCCGATAGCAAAATTGCCGCCATGGCCCTTATTGCGATGCTTACGGGTGTAAACACTTGGTATCGAGAGGGCGGGCGCATGACCCGCGCCGAGGTTAAGGATATTTACGCGCAGATGGCCCTTAAGGCTGTCGGCGCGTAAATCGTTAGTGTGCTGGGCGGATGAATGTACCGTTGCGCAAGTCTGCCATCGCCTGACGCAATTCCTCGCGGGTATTCATCACAATCGGGCCATGCCACGCGACGGGCTCTTGGATGGGCGCGCCAGAGATCAAAAGAAAGCGGATACCTTGGTCACCCGCTTGAACCGTGACTTCGTTACCCGTTCCGAAACGAACAAGCGTACGGTTGCCTGACATGTCACGGATGTTCACCTCTTGGCCTTGCACTTCCTTTTCAAGAAGAACACCCGTTGGGGTGGATGCGTCCGAAAAGCGACCAGAACCTTCAAAAATATATGCAAAGGCACGACGGTATGTGTCGATTTTAAAGCTCTTCTTGACGCCTGCGGGTACCAAAATGTCCAGATATTGCGGATCCGCCGCAATACCGTCGACCGGCCCGCGCTTGCCCCAGAACTCGCCAGTAATAACCTTCACGCGCGTTCCATCATCGTCGATGATAACCGGAATATCATTCGACTTCATATCTTGATAGCGCGGCTCGGTCATCTTGAGATCGCTCGGCAAATTCGCCCAGAGTTGGAAGCCGTGCATCTGCCCCGTTGCGTTGCCGTGGGGCATTTCCTGATGCATGATGCCTGAGCCAGCTGTCATCCATTGAACATCGCCCGCGCCAAGCGTGCCCGTGTTGCCAAGGCTGTCGCCGTGTTCAACCGAACCCGAGAGAACATATGTGATCGTTTCGATGCCACGATGTGGATGCCACGGAAAGCCCGCAAGGAAATCCTCTGGGTTTTCGTTTCTGAAGTCATCAAACAGCAGAAATGGATCGAGCATGTCTGGGTTTTCGAATCCGAATGCGCGGTGCAATTTTACGCCAGCGCCTTCGAGCGTTGGCTTGGCCAGCGAAGTATCAAGGATGGGGCGAATTGACATGGTCTTATCCTTTCAAAAGATATGCTTTTGAAATAGCGCGGATCGTGGTCTCAAATAATAGCATAAATCGCACATGAACTGTGCGTTTTTGATTAATCAGTCGCACACTTGTGTTTTCTGCTCTAGGAAACTAGGGCAAACGTGAATGGCGCAGCCAAGATGGAGAATGCAGTGAGCAGCGATTTAGATCCAACAAACGGAACATTTCAAGACGGCGACCTTCCTGCGGTTTTCGTTGAGGTCAAGCCGTCTGTTCTGCGACGCTATTTCGGATTGGCGGTTCTTTATTTGTTGGGAGCGATCATTCTCTATGTGGCGTTCGTTCAGCCTCCAGCAGAGCTCATCTGGCAGCTATTCCTTTTCGCCTTTGGCGGGGTGGTCGTTTATCTGGGAGAGAAAATGCGCAAGGCAACTCTTGAGGCTGTGCAACTAACCAAAGATGGATTGTTCTCGACCGACGGCACCAAGCTTGTGGGCATTGAAAACGTCAGGTCAATCGACCGCGGGGTTTTCGCTTTCAAACCCTCCAACGGGTTCACGGTTAACCTCTATAAGAAAGAGGGCCGAGCATGGGCGCCAGGTCTGTGGTGGCGTTTGGGTAAACGTGTTGGTGTTGGCGGTGTGGTTCAGGCATCACATACCAAATCGATGGCAGAGGTACTGGCCGCGATGGTGCATCAACGCAATCACGGTCAAGACTGATTAGCAGGCTTCCCAGCAAAGCTGTGGCACGAAGCGCGATCGTGTCACAGCAACTTCGATCATCTCGAACTCATCGATTCCGACGTTGAATACCGGCTGATAGCTCATGTTGGTTTCGACCATCAAAACGCGATCATTCACCGGCATCAGCGGAACTTGACCGTCGTATTTTACGACATCCTCGTTGGTAAGCCCGGCATGTCCGCCTGTGGCGTATGACCAGTCGCGAAGAAGCGTACGGGTATCTTTGTCACAATCTTCTGTGCACACCAGCGAAGTCACGCGAAGCCAAGCGTCCTGATCGTTCGTATTCGCCAAGAACTCGAACATTTTTTGAAGGCCGTTGATATAGTCCGCATTCACTGGATCGAGCTGTCTGCTGAGCATATCGGCAACCGTAAATGTTGCCTTGAGGTTGGTGCTGCGCGCTTGATACGCGTCAAAGAACGCAAAGGTCGCCACAAATGCCCACGCGAGGATCGGGAACATGAGTACAGCTTCGATTGTCATGCTCCCGCGTGTATCCTTCGCAAAATTGCAGAGGGTGGTGGGGGGCTGCAAGAGTTTGTGCCGTATTGAGAAAAGCTGTTTCATATTAGTTCGGCTCGTTCACGAAGGCAGATACAGATGCGAGGGCATAACCGCCATCACTGTCATGCTGGGGAAGTTCAAGAGCTAACTCGGATGATTTGAAGAACGGATCAACGATTACACATGCGCGAACAAGCATCATTTCGTTTTGTTGGCCGCCGTCAAACTCGGTGTAAGGGTTCACCTCTTCGCCACGGTCCACGCAGTTGGTCGCAGTCCCGAGCGGGGCCCATGTGACAGTGGAAACTGGGCGCAGCTCAATCAGAATGACATCGAGACACGATGGAATAATAGCGGCCAGACGGCAAATCTTCTCTTTGAGCTCGTCGTGTGTAGGTGGATTCCACGTCCCCAAGCGCAAATCCCGCACGGACATGTCTACGGCTCGTTCCAGCATCACATGCCGCACTTTGAGCACACCAATTTCAATCGAGCCGAAAAGGAACATTGCGATGAACGGGAACAGGATGACGAATTCAATCGTCGCGGTCCCCGCTTCACTCTTGGCGAAACGTCGTAGAAGACGCCTCATTATACTGGATTTCCGTGTCATTGTGTTAGGCGCAACTGGTTGATCTGGCTTGCGATTGCCGCAAATGCCTCTGAGATGTTTGTACCGTCAACGTCAAAGAAATGGTTCTCGGTGCTCGCACAATTACGCATCACACTGAGGTATTGCTCTTCAACTTCGAAGCCCAAAGTGAAGATCAAAATCTTCTTTCTTTTCGCTGCCTCGCAGGAGTTGAAAAGGTTTGTGTCTTGAGTGGTAGGATTCACAGTGTAGTTCAGTGGATCATTGAGTGCGCTGAACTGGTTGATCCATCGAATTGACTTGAGCGCATACAGTTCAGGCCACGTAAGCTGCTTAACATCATCTTCGTTATTCACGTCGGCTTCGACGTAGGTATAGGTTGGTTCATCAACGCAGCGCTCATACCAGCGGCTCTTGTGCTTGTACCATGAGCATACTTCTTCATAGCCGCTGATCTCATACGTGCCCGGGGCGTTTACCCACGCTCCCTCTTCGACATCGTAGTATTCATCATATTGCTCGTAATATACGAATGGGTTGTTGTTGCCCGATATTAGCTCAAGGAAAACGGGCGAAGGTCCTCGGCGCTTGCTAAGGTCCATAACGGCACGCCCCTCATGCTTACCGTCAGTCATCAGAACGATAACCTTAGATGAATCGCGCGTGTTTATTCCGTCGCCAAAGTCCAGCGGGCGCTCAGCATAGTCGGGGTGAATAACCGGATCGTCTTTTTCTGTGATGGCCTGAATCGCAGGACGTGCGGCAGGATCAAGCAACGCGACGCCCCATTTCATACCCTGATCAATGGATGTCGAGCCACCTCTGGTAAGCTGGCTTACGAAATCATCAACGTCATTGTAATCGTGCAGCAAGGGTTGAATCTCGCGTCCTCTGCCAATGGGGTCACAGTAAAAGCTGCGCGGTGTAGTTGAGGAATTGCTATAGCGGTCGAAGTGCGCAGATTGCACAAGATCTCCTGCTAGACTCACGCTTGTTGATTCAAAATCCTCGGACTCAAAGTCGACGCAGCGTGAATATCCGTGGTCTTGGAATACTCCGTATTGCTCGGCCAAATCTGGCCCTACGTCGACCTGTTCGGCGTAGGGGACAATCGTAAGTGATACACGGCCATCTTCAACAGTACATTCCTGTAGGCGTTGGGGGTCGGTCGGGTTGCAAAGCATCGCATAACCAAATTCCTTGGCCGCTTGCTGCAACTCATATAGCTTCGTATTGCCCGAGCTTGATGTGCCGCCCATAGAGCCGGAAACATCCACAACGAGTGAAATCTCTACGTCTGTAATGCCTTCCTCAGCAGAGCCGACAGCGGGCGAGCTTAGGTGATCAATCCCGATGAGCCCCATGAATGTAGTGTCGATTTCGAGGCTCGTTGCGACAGACACCTTGCGGTAGTTGCGAAAACCACCAGACACGACTGTTTCGTGCTGGATATCCAAATCATACCCGCCCAAGCCTGCTTTGTCGAAATAGTCACGTACAACCTCTTCGGGGTTAAGATCCTGATCGAGACTCGCCGCTGCAAGAACCGCACGGTCCAAGGTGTACTGCATCCGTGTTCGTTGGGTTTCGAGGCGAATAACATCAACGGCGAGGCCGCCAACGATAAGCATGATGACAAATATGAACAATGAGAAGAGGATGAGAGAGCCGTCCTCGTTCCGTCCAAACAAATTCGCTCGCTTAACAATACGGCTGTTTTTTGCCGATAAAGCGCGGCGCGGTTTACTTGCGCCCAAATCTGTGAAGGTATTCCTTAAGTTCAAATACATTTGTTTCGCCTTTCCCAGAGCCCGGTAAACGGGATCTCCTTAAGATGCGTACAATGCGCCATCGGTTTAATTCACACAAAGATGTGGCCGAAATAGGGCGATCGTATATCCAAGCCTTAAAAGTAAACGCAAAATTAACGGTTTAGAAGAAATGATTGCAATTTATTGTTTTTTTACGGGGGATTATATGGCCTCTCGGCCGTTACTGTTTCAGGAATTGCGAAAGTTTCTTGAGGTTCTCGCGCGGAATCGAATTTGGTAAATATTTTCGGTGGTTATCGCTAACACGGGTGGCATGCACAAAAATAAGGCATAGGTTCGAAGTTCAATTGTAGATTAGTGATTCGTTAATCACTTTCAGGAGGGCAATCCGTGACCGTAATCCAAGAAACAACCTTTCGAGAATCAGTTGATCTGATGTTCAATCGGGCGGTGGCATTACTTGAACTGTCTCCGGGGCTCGAAGAAAAGATTCGTGTTTGTAATGCAACCTATACTGTTCGATTTGGTGTGCGGCTGCGCGGTAAAATCCAGACGTTCACGGGGTATCGGTCGGTGCACTCCGAGCATATGGAGCCCGTGAAAGGCGGCATTCGTTTTTCGATGGGTGTTTCGCAGGATGAGGTTGAGGCACTCGCGGCATTGATGACGTATAAGTGCGCGTTGGTTGAGGCGCCGTTTGGTGGATCGAAAGGCGGGCTGTGTATTGATCCGCGCGAGTACGATGCGCATGAACTTGAGCTTATCACGCGCCGATTTGCCTATGAGTTGGTCAAGCGTGACCTGATCCACCCAAGCCAGAACGTTCCCGCACCTGATATGGGAACGGGTGAACGTGAAATGGCGTGGATTGCCGATCAGTATTCCCGAATGAACACCACGGACATCAATGCGCGGGCCTGTGTGACGGGCAAGCCATTGAACGCTGGCGGTATCGCAGGACGTATCGAGGCAACTGGGCGCGGTGTGCAATATGCGCTTCAGGAATTTTTCCGCCACAAAACAGACGTCGCAGCTGCGCGGTTGTCGGGCAAGTTGGACGGAAAACGGATAATCGTGCAGGGTTTGGGGAATGTGGGATATCATGCTGCCAAGTTCCTTTCCGAAGAAGACGGCGCCAAGATTATCGGCATTGTAGAGCATGACGGTGCGCTACTGGACGAAGATGGCTTGGACGTTGAGGCGGTTCATCACTGGATCGCGGGACACGGAGGCGTGACCGGTTTCCCGAATGCCAAGTATGTTAAAGACGGCGCAAAACTTCTGGAGCACGAGTGCGATATTCTGATCCCCGCCGCACTTGAGGGCGTGATAAACCTCAAGAATGCTGCGCGAGTCAAAGCACCATTGATTATCGAGGCGGCGAACGGTCCGGTTACCGCTGGTGCGGATCAGATTCTGCGCGAGAAGGGGTGTGTGATCATTCCGGATATGTACGCAAACGCAGGCGGCGTGACCGTTTCCTATTTTGAGTGGGTCAAGAACCTTAGCCACATTCGTTTTGGTCGGATGCAGCGCCGTCAGGAAGAGGGGCGGCACCAACTTGTTGTTGACGAGCTTGAACGGCTCTCGGCCAACAAGGATCTGGGATGGACGCTTTCACCTGATTTCAAGGAAAAATACCTTAAAGGTGCTGATGAGTTGGAGCTTGTGCGCTCAGGGCTGGATGACACCATGCGCGCAGCTTATCAATCAATGCGGGCGGTTTGGCACACACGCGACGACGTCACCGATTTGCGCACCGCTGCTTATATTGTGTCCATTGAGAAAGTCGCCGCGAGCTATCGCGCGAAGGGCCTTTAGAACACTGGCATCAGCCGCGGGAGAACTGCGGCTGATGCCACATTGCGGGGTGAAATCTACATCAAATGTGAACACGCTCGCGCAACAAGCGCTAGACTCTGGCTGGACTGCGGGGGATACTGCGCGCCATGAGTTTACCCCCAGGATTTCTTGACGAGCTACGAACGCGCACATCACTTTCGCAGGTGGTCGGGCGCAAGGTCATGTGGGACACCCGCAAGTCAAATCAGGGTAAAGGCGACATGTGGGCGCCATGCCCGTTTCATCAGGAAAAATCGGCATCATTTCATGTCGATGACCGCAAGGGATTCTACTATTGCTTTGGCTGTCATGCCAAAGGCGACGCCATAAGTTTCGTTCGGGAAACGGAAAATGTGGACTTTATGGAAGCGGTCGAGATTCTGGCGCGCGAAAGCGGAATGACTATGCCCGCGCGCGATCCAAAAGCGCAGGAAAAGCAGGACCGTAGAACCGAATTGGCGGCCGTGATGGAGCAAGCCGTTCAGTTTTTCCGCCTCCAACTTAAAACCGCTGCCGCAGAGAGCGCGCGCGCTTACCTTGATCGCCGTGGGCTGCCTGTACAGGCGCAGGAACGCTGGGAGATCGGCTTTTCTCCGGACGCGCGTCAGGCTTTATTTTCGCATTTGACCGGTAAGGGAATTGCGCCTGAGTTGATCATTGAGGCGGGGCTATGTGCGGTTCCGGAGGACGGCGGCGCGCCCTATGATCGTTTCCGTGGGCGCATAATTTTCCCCATCCGCGACGCAAGGGGGCGTGCCATTGCGTTAGGTGGCCGCTCACTAGATCCGAACGCGCGTGCGAAATACCTAAACTCGCCCGAAACGCTCTTGTTTGATAAGGGCCGTAGCCTGTTCAATCACGGCCAAGCCAGAGAGGCCTCGGGCAAGTCGGGCAACCTTATCGTTGCCGAAGGGTACATGGATGTAATTGCCCTATCGGAAGCAGGGTTCAAGGCAAGCGTCGCCCCGCTGGGAACGGCAATAACCGAGGATCAGTTGCGTCTACTTTGGCGTATCGCGCCAGAACCCATTATCGCGCTTGACGGGGACAAAGCGGGTCTGCGGGCCGCGATGCGCGTGATCGATATTGCGTTGCCTTTGCTGGAAGCGGGGCAGAGTTTGCGCTTTGCTGTCATGCCAGAGGGGCAGGACCCCGATGATGTTCTAAAGGCCGAAGGCAACGGCAAAATGCAGGAGTTGCTGGATGGTGCTATGCCGATGGTACAGCTCCTTTGGCAGCGCGAAGTCGAGGGCAAGTCATTCGATAGCCCCGAACGCAAGGCCGCACTTGATAAATCGCTGCGCGAGGCGATCAAGAAAATCCGCGATCCCTCGATCCGAGGACATTACGCAGAAGATCTTAAGCGGATGCGTTGGGAATTGTTTGGCACAACCCCGCAAACGTCAGAGCCTCCGCGATTTGAACATCGCCCTTACAATAAGCAACCGTTTAACAAGTCCCGTGGTGGTTTTGTGCGCGGCAAGGGCGGCAAAGGGGGCTGGAACCAAGGCCCGACAGTGCAGCCAGTGACCAAGACGTCGCTGCTTGTAACGGGCACGGATTCCGCAGCGGATGTTCTGCGCGAATGCGTGGTACTCGCAACGATCATGCGTAACCCGCATTTGATTGAACGCTTCGAGTTGCAAATCGAGCGGTATGAGTTCTCGACGCCCGAGTTGAACTTGATCCGCGACGTGTTGCTGCGGGTCTCGCCGCATTGCGATGTCGAAGAGGAAGTATTTAATGCAGTTGGCCCAGACGCCCTTGAAAACTTGCTACGTCCGCGCCATGTCCAACTTGCACCCGGGATCAGAAACCCCGACAAGTCGGACCTTGCCGAGCTATGCGTAGCCGAGGAAATGGCCAAGCTGTTGGCGCGCCGTGGCGCGCAACGCGAAGTTTCCGAAGCAATTCGTGATCTGGAGGGGCATGCAGGTGAGGACGTGACTTTCCGACTGTCGCAAGCTGCCGAGACCAGAAACCGAGCGGAACGCAGCGAAGGGGAGGACTCTGCGGAATACGACGTCGGAGAGAACGGAGCCCCCATGGTGCGCAGCGAACGATCTGCATTAGACGCAGTATTGGCGAAAACGGGTCTTTTTGGACGAAAAGACACATGAAAATGCGCGTTTGGTGAGGAACACGTAAGGAAAACAGAGTAAACCAGTTGCGAATCAGCGATTCGCGTTGTTGATTCGTAACAAGACGTGATTCGCTACCCGACGCTTTTGTAGGAGCTATGAATGGCCGCCAAAGATATAGACGACCGTAAACGAGACGACCAAGACGCAGAAGCGGGCATGGACATGAGCCAAGCCGCCGTCAAGAAGATGATCGCGGATGCGCGCGAGCGCGGCTACATTACATATGATCAGCTCAATCAGGTTTTGCCGCCGGATCAGGTTTCTACCGACCAAATCGAAGACGTGATGTCGATGCTCTCTGAAATGGGTATCAACATCATTGAAGACGAAGAGGCGGAAGAAGAAGAGAAGGGCAGCACTGCCGTCGTCGAAGCATCGGGCAACCGTGAAGTTACGACCACCTCAACAACCACCGAAGTTCTGGATCGCACCGATGACCCAGTGCGGATGTATCTTCGTGAGATGGGCTCGGTTGAATTGCTCTCTCGTGAAGGCGAGATCGCGATTGCGAAACGCATCGAGGCGGGCCGCAACACGATGATCGCAGGCCTCTGCGAAAGCCCTCTGACGTTCCAAGCGATTACGATCTGGCGTGACGAGCTTCTGAGCGAAGACATTTTGCTGCGCGATGTGATCGACCTTGAGACAACATTCGGCAACACCATCGGCGAAGATGACGAGGACGCACAAGAGCCTGTCGTTTCCGGCCTGAACGTTGCACCCGCTGCGGGCGCAGACAAAAAAGAACCAACCACCGAGCTTGACGCCGATGGTAATCCGATCGCCACGGATGATGACGATGATGAGGACGAACAGGCCAACATGTCGCTGGCCGCGATGGAAGCCGCCCTTAAACCGCGTGTTCTTGAGACGCTCGACCAAATTGCGCGTGATTACGAAAAGCTGTCGGAGATGCAGGATATCCGTATCTCTGCAACGCTGAACGAAGATGAGAGTTTCTCGACGAAAGCCGAGGACACATATCAAACGCTCCGCGCAGAGATCGTTAAACTGGTGAACGAGCTTCATCTGCATAACAACCGTGTAGATGCGCTGATCGACCAGCTTTACGGGATTAATCGTCGCATTATGTCGATCGACAGCTCCGTCGTGAAGCTTGCTGACCAAGCGCGCATTAACCGCCGCGAGTTTGTCGACGCCTATCGCGGGCGTGAGCTTGATCCGTCATGGCTCGAAGAAATGTCTGAAAAGTCCGGCCGTGGTTGGCAGAGCTTTATTGAGCGTTCGAGCGATAAGGTCGCCGAGTTGCGCACAGAGATGGCGCAAGTCGGGCAATATGTCGGCCTCGATATTTCGGAATTCCGCCGTATTGTTCAGCAGGTTCAAAAAGGTGAGAAAGAGGCGCGTCAGGCCAAGAAGGAAATGGTCGAAGCCAACCTTCGCCTCGTGATCTCTATTGCCAAGAAATACACCAACCGTGGCCTTCAATTCCTCGATCTTATCCAAGAAGGTAACATTGGCCTCATGAAGGCGGTGGACAAGTTTGAATACCGTCGCGGATACAAGTTCTCGACTTATGCGACATGGTGGATCCGTCAGGCGATCACGCGCTCTATTGCGGATCAGGCGCGCACGATCCGTATTCCGGTTCACATGATCGAAACGATCAACAAGCTGGTGCGTACAGGTCGTCAGATGCTGCACGAAATCGGCCGCGAGCCGACACCAGAGGAACTGGCAGCCAAGCTTCAGATGCCGCTTGAGAAGGTCCGCAAAGTGATGAAAATCGCCAAGGAGCCGATCTCACTCGAAACTCCAATTGGTGACGAAGAAGATAGCCAGCTCGGTGATTTCATTGAGGACAAGAACGCGATCCTGCCACTGGACTCCGCGATCCAAGAGAACCTCAAAGAGACCACGACGCGTGTCTTGGCTTCGCTTACACCGCGCGAGGAGCGTGTTCTGCGGATGCGTTTCGGTATCGGCATGAACACTGACCACACACTCGAAGAGGTCGGTCAGCAGTTCTCGGTGACACGCGAGCGTATCCGCCAGATCGAGGCTAAAGCGCTCCGCAAACTCAAGCATCCAAGCCGTAGCCGCAAGCTGCGCAGCTTCTTGGATCAATGATATGAGGCGCCCCTTCGGGGGCGCTTTTTTCTTGGGTTGACGGTACTATGACGACACATAGCGAATTTACAATTCAGACCCACGGCGCTGGGCTTTATGAGTTCACCGATCAGGTCGCGCGATGGGTTTCGGGAACTGGTTTGCTGACCCTGTTTGTTCAACACACCTCCGCGAGTCTTCTTATTCAGGAAAACGCAGACCCCGAGGTTCAAACTGACCTCCAGAATTTTTATCGGCGCTTGGTGCCGCCCACGTCCGATCCGTCGATGTCCTATCTGACCCATACATATGAGGGGCCTGATGACATGCCAGCACATATCAAGGCTTCTATGCTGCCGATAAGCCTTTCTATTCCAGTAATCGGTGGGCAGATGGCGCTTGGGACTTGGCAGGGTATTTACCTATTCGAGCATCGCGACAGTCCACATCATCGCCGTGTGGTGGCGCAAATGTTCAATTCCTAAGTGTTGAAACTGGAGTTTGTGTGAACGCCAATTGTTCGGC
The DNA here is from genome assembly GCF_042445055.1 of Falsihalocynthiibacter sp. SS001. Taxonomy (GTDB): domain Bacteria; phylum Pseudomonadota; class Alphaproteobacteria; order Rhodobacterales; family Rhodobacteraceae; genus Falsihalocynthiibacter. The sequence goes on along the minus strand of NZ_CP170339.1, from coordinate 2,731,377 downwards.
CGTCTTGAAAATGTGAACGCGAATGAGTGGACGTTCTTCTCTAACCCATTTATACAATTAGGATATTATTTACACTTATAGTGGGAATCTGGCTCATGACTGTTTTTAAAGCTGCGGCCGTTTTGGCTCTTGTTGGATTAAGTGCTTGCTCGGCGACTGTTTCTGGTGGTTCAGGTGGCGCTGGCCCTAATCGATTTATTGCAAGCAACAACATGGTTGTTTACGGCGACCCTTCTGTTCCTGGTCGTTTTGAAGTTCAGCAACGCGCTGGGCGTGGTGGCTCCGATTATTGGTGTGCCGCTGGCGAGTATGCAATCCAAGGTATGGGCGTAGGCCCGGCCTCACGTATCTATCTCGAAACTCCATATGGAGCAGGGTATCTGTCCAATAGCGGCAAGACTGCTGGCTTCACCGTCGCCCCTGATGCACAGCTTCAAGCTGCAGCGGCGGCACAATCCAATGGTCTAACGATGTCTATTAAGCGCGTCGGGGAAAACTGGGGTGCGGAGCATGCGCGTACGCAATGCCCGACATTCTTTGATCCGCTACGCTAATACACACCAATTGGTGAATCGATTGGGCGCGTTGCTATTGGCGGCGCGCCCTTTTTCATGTCGGGCTGAATCACTTGCGCAACAGTTTCCCCCCTCTATTTTGTGCCTCGATTTCGGGACTACCCAACTCTTCGCGGCTGTCCTATAGTACCTGTGGAAAACATTTTAACTAGCCCAAGGGAGTGGCCATGCGCTGCCCATTTTGCGGAAACGTTGACACACAAGTTAAAGATTCACGTCCAGCCGAGGATCACGTAGCCATCAGGCGCCGCCGTTTTTGTCCTGCTTGCGGCGGACGATTTACGACGTATGAGCGCGTTCAATTGCGCGATCTCGTGGTGATCAAGAGCAATGGACGACGCGAAGAATTTGATCGCGACAAGCTAGAGCGCTCGGTACGCATTTCATTGCAAAAACGCCCAGTAGAGCGCGAGCGTATGGACCAGATGATCTCTGGCATTGTGCGCCGCCTTGAAAGTATGGGCGAGGCCGATATCAAGTCGGGCACGATTGGTGAGATTGTGATGGAGGCTCTCGCGCGGATTGATACCGTTGCCTATGTGCGCTTTGCGAGCGTGTATAAGAACTTCCAAGCTGCGGATGATTTCGACAAATTCGTGAGCGAGTTGCGCCCTCCTGCGCCCAAGGACGACTAGGCATTGGGTGGCTCTGTGCCTCAGACTGCAATTGATAACCGATTTATGCGCCGTGCGATTGCTCTTGGTTCACAGGGGCTAGGAACGACATGGCCGAACCCTTCGGTTGGGTGCGTGCTTGTGCGCGACAATAGGGTAATTGCCGAAGGCGCGACCGCGCAGGGCGGACGCCCCCACGCCGAGGTGGTTGCCTTATCCCAAGCTGGCGAGGCCGCCCGCGGCGCAACGGCCTATGTGTCATTGGAGCCTTGTACGCATACTGGCGAGACAGGGCCGTGCGCCGAGGCATTGATTGCCGCAGGAATAGCGCGGGTTGTCTATTCAATTGAGGATTTGGATGCGCGTGTCGCAGGCCGTGCGCGTGCGATGTTCGAAGCGGCAGGCATTACCGTAACAACAGGCATTCTTGAGGAAGAGGCCCGCCAATCTCATGCTGGATTTTTTAAGGTGCGCGAAAGTGGGCTTCCCTTTGTAACGCTCAAGATTGCCACAAGTATCGACGGCAAAATCGCGACCCAAAGCGGTGAAAGTAAGTGGATCACAGGCCCCGAAGCACGTCGTCATGTTCATGCCATGCGTGCGCGTCATGATGCGGTGCTCGTTGGTGGTGGCACCGCGCGCACGGATGATCCGATGTTAAACGTGCGCGATATTGGCGTGACGCACCAACCCGTCCGTGTGGTGGCGTCGGCGGGGCTTGATATTCCGCTTGGCGGAAACCTAGCGCGCACGGCTGGCGAAATTCCGTTGTGGGTCTGCCATGCGGCGGACGTCTCCGACTATATGCTGGATGCGTGGCGAGGTCTTGGCGCGAAACTAATTGAGGTTGAGCGTGATGCGTCGCGGCAGTTATCGGTCGAGGCGATGCTGCGGTCTCTAGCTTCAGAAGGGTTGACCCGCGTGTATTGCGAGGGGGGCGGGCATCTCGCGGCGTCGCTACTCTCGGCTGGTTTGGTTGATCGTTTGATGACCTATACGGCGGGACTGGTGATCGGCGCAGATGGAATGGCCGGGATCGGCCCGATGGGGCTGCGGAATTTGCCTAAGGCGACGCGCTTTAAGCTAATTGAGGCGCGTCCCATTGGGGATGATGTGCTGCATCATTGGCAAGTGATCTAACGTCGCCAAAGCGGTGCGAGGCTAGCGAAGGCCCCTTGTAGTTTTGCCAATAATTTCAGTCCGCCTCTGCGCTTGGCTGGCGTTTCACCAAGCCGCTGCACAATAAGTTCAGGCGGACAGGGAAGCCCTGTCTTCGGATCAAAATATCGTGGCGCGTCGATAAGGGCAGCGTGGACCAAACCGTCGAGCGGCGGTTGAGCAGTGCGCCGTGCGGGAACTTCGCCAAGGTCCGTCGTTAGCCCCCAGCCCGCATAAAATGGCGTGCCAAGGCAGGTAACAGGTATGCCGCGCAGCAGAGCCTCAAAGCCAAGAAGCGACGTCATGGTCCAGACTTCGTTTACTGCCTCGAGCACCGAAATCGGATCGGCCTCATTCAAAACCAGATCACAAAACTCGAGCGCATCGGCCTCTGCGATTGCCCCGGTGCGCAGCCCTGCTTCTGTATCAGGGTGGGGCTTGTAAAGGATCACCGCATCAGGATTCCGGCGGCGGGTTTCTTGGAGAAGGGCGCGATTTGTTGAAACTTTTTGACAGCCCAGTTTGATCGACGCGTCATCCTCTACCTGCCCCACAACAAGGATGCGGTGGCCATCTGGCAATCGGGGGAGGGGGGCAGTTTGCAAGTTGTACTTGCTAAGCCCCGTTTCAATGATCTGTGTCCGCAGGCGTGCGGCGCGCTCCAAGTTGTCACTAGAAAGCTCAGTGGATTGCGCGATGAGGCGCTCTAATCGGGACTCGCTTCTTGGGTCGTAATAGACACCTAAATTATCGGTAATGAGTGACATCGGCGGAACCAAATCCGCGCCTAGACCGTGAGAGCGTAAAAAACCGTCCTCGGCGCGGATCACGGGCGTTTGCGTTGTGTTTGCATGCGTTAACAGCGACGGATCGGCGCGGTTCGCCCAGACAAGGAGCGGGCGGCCCGCTTCGTGGGCGCGCCTGATTGCGTCTTCTGGTTTTGCGCAAAAGGTGAGGGGATGGAACCTACCGAAATATTGCTGAAGAGTTCGCCGCTTCCATAGACGCATTCCATATGCAATGTACCCGTCGCGATCCTCACGCCATGCGCGGGCGAAGACGGCGAGTGTTTCGATAACATCCTCTAGCTCACAGAGGCGGTCGTCATATGGATCGTACCACTTCGGGTAAAGTATCATTGCGGCGGCGAAAAGCTGTGCGCGGCTGAGTTTGCGCTCGCGGCGCGGGACGGGATACTCGTCCTGCGTGAGACCCCATCCTGCGTAAAACGGCTGTCCGAAAACGCGAGGTTTGTGGCCGCTGAATATGGCCTCGAACCCCATTTGCGACGAAACGGTATAGACGGCGACCGCCCCTTCAAAGAGTGTTTGGGGGGCTATGTTTTCGGCGTAAAGTTTGACGCGCGCGGTTTCGTCGGCCTCGGAAAAGTAGCCTTCGCGCGCCCCGCCGACGGTTTCTGGGTGGGTCTTGATGATGACGTTCGCGGCGGGATGCTCAGTTTGGGCAAAGACGAGCATTTCCTTGAAGCGCGTCAGATCTGCGCCGCTTGCTAAAACAGAAGCGTCGTCGCGTGTTTGGTCAATTACCAGAACATAGCCAGGGTCGGGTGGTGACACGTCAGGGTCATAGGCATTGTACTTGGAGAGTTTAAGCTCGTTGATGCGCTCAATCGCGGCACGCGCACGATTGAGTAGCGCGGTGTCATCAAGTGGTGCATTCGCTAGGATATCTTCGAGATCGGACGGGACACTGGGATCAAAATGTACGCCAGAATGATCGATGCAAAGACCAAGCGGAGGTTCCTTGGAAATGCGCGCAGGAAGGACCGAACGCAGAAATGCATCTTCTATCCGAACAACACTGGCGTTTGAGCGTGCTGAGATGTTTTCGCCACGGTGGGAGGTCGGGCTTTGCCCCCAAACTCCGATCAGGTCCGTTTCATTAGGCTTGCCGACTTTGATATCCAAGCCTGATAGCGCAAGGATACGGCGCACCCTTGGTTGCGTTAGAAAACCACCGTTAAAGACAAACAGCCGCCGAGATTGTTCCCCGGCGGCGATATTGCTGTGATCGTTAGACATCAGGTGCCTGCTAAAAGGCTTGTTCGAGCGTCGTAAGGTTTGCCGCTGGAGCAACGACTGAGCCCAGCGTTTTTTGGAACCGCACGTAAGGCGCTTCCGTTACATATACTGTGTCATTCTCGCGGATGTTGAAATCACGCGCGACGAACAGCCCGTTTGGCTTTGTGAGATCAAATACATAGATAATTCGCTGCGCGCCCTGAAGATCAGCGCGCCCCAAAACTGTTCTTGCTATGTCTTGAGGCTCATTTCGCAGAACGAAGATGCCCTTGGGATCAGCGAGATTTGAGTTCAGGCCACCAACTAGCGCGAGGGCTTCCATAGCTGAGATGGATTGCGACGTGAACGGTATACGGTTCTGTCCGCCAGTAGCGCCAAGTGCGGTGAAAGAGCGGCTGTCGCGCTCTACCAGAATGCGATCACCGCCGCGCAGGGCGATGTCCATTGATGGATTCTGGTACAGGTCCTGAAGCCAGACTGTGTTCTTTTGCCCGCCGCGCGTAACTGTCACGAGTGCAATCTCGGGTTCAATCGAAACACCGCCTGCTTGCGCGAGCATTGAGGCTAATGTGCGCGTGGGACGTTCAATCGGGTAAACCCCCTGTGCGCCAACACCGCCCACAATCGATACAGTCGAGCCGTCACCAGCAAGGCGGCGAACAGTTACCTGTGGATCAGGTGTTTGTTGATCAAGCTTGCGAGTGATTATGTTACGCAGCTGCTCAGGCGTATTGTCAGATGCCTTGATGCGGCCAGCGTAGGGAACGAAGATATAACCTTGGCCGTCGACTTGGATTTCATCTAGAATCGTTGCAGTCTGCGGCGCGCCCAGAATCGGAACGTCGGTGTTTTCCCAGATGGTTACCCCAAGGCGGTCGCCGGGGCGGATCACGTCGGAGCCAAGCACGCCAGCGTTCTTGAATGCAGAAGTGAAGCCCAATGTCGGCGTAACTGCGGTGGCGCGTGTCACACGATCATCTACTTCGACAACATGTGCGTTCCCTAGTTTTTGAACAGCACCATTTAGAATTTCGGTCTTGTTCGGGCCAGAGCGCGGCAAGGTGCAGGCTCCAAGCGCCAAAGTGAGCGCGAGCGTCGCACCAATTTGGATGCATTTTGATAACAGATTACTCACCGCCTGAGCTCCTCAACGATATTGGCCTTATGGGCTTTTTGCTCAACCTACGAGAGGCGGTCTGAGAAAGATAGATTTCGAGAGATTAGCTTAGTTAACAAGCCGTAACTGTTGCCGAGGAGCCGCTTTCCCTGCCTTCAGTGCTTCGTAGGGATCATAGGGCGAGAGCATCATGTCCACGACCTGTCGCAAGAGCTGTCGCCTTCCTCTGACCGAGTAAAATCCACCCGCAACTTGCGAGGTCTCTAGCAGGAAATGTCGGTAATCTTTGTATGCGCGATTGTCGGGGCGTGAGGGCGAGGCGAAAAACTCGTCCAGAGGTTCGGACGAGATGAACTCAGGCTTATTATAAACCGCGGTGCCGAACGTCTTGAGTGGCAGTCCGCGCCAGAGCGCCTGCTGTGCAGATGTGGAATTCACCGTTACAGCAGAGCGCGCGTGATCCAATAGCTTCGCCAGCTTGCCACCCTTCACGAAATGGACTCGCTTAGCAACACCATGGCGCTTTGCAAGTTCACGAATGAGTTGCGGCAAGGGGATTTGCCCGTTCTCGAGCGGGTGAGCCTTGAACACCAGATGATGGTGGAGAGGTGCGCCAGCCGCGAAACCTTCGATGGCAAGCTCAAGAAACTCGCTCATACTTTGGAAAGGGCTATGCATTTGAAAGCTGCTGTCGTGCTCTAGTTGCAAGAGTGCGATATGGTATGGAACGCCAGAGCGCTTAATCCGCATGGTTGCCCAAACTCGATCAAGCCAATGAAACGGCATGAGGAACAAGCGCTTGAAGTATAGTCGGAATTCCTGTGTGACAGGCAAGGCGCGGTGGGCGCGAAAGTTCCTGTAGGAACGATTAAGAAACATGACGAACCAATGATAAAGCGCACCATAGAAAACATGTGCGCGCATATCACCCCAGTGGGCGGGGGCTTCTGGAATATCCAGTGCGGATTTGGCTAGGGTATCTTGCATCTCGGCCACGCTCATATCCATGAGGGCCGAGTTCCCGTTGGCGCCATTGCGCTCGTAAGTTATCCAATAGGGGCGCAGATATCCTTCTTCGAACACATGAACAGTGATGCCTCGGCGCTTGGCAATTTCGATCGCTTGCGCGTGAATTGGACGGGTGTCGCCATAGAGGACGAGGTCGGTTATGTCTTTTCGGGCAAAGATATCCTCGCACACCGCTGGCCAATTTTCTTGGGGTTCACGGAAAGGGATATAGCTGTCCTTGTGGGGCCAAAAGGCACGATCACCTTGGTTAAATCCCACGCGCCACACGTCTGCCCCAGCAAGGCGCAACATTTTCGATAGTTGATGGAAAAACGGGCCGTGCGGTCCTTGAAGGAGCAAAAAGTTTCGCTTGAGGTGTACTATATGCTTCATCAAAACCGTTTACGCATTGCTTCACTGAGTTCCATTGCGAACCATATGAATACACGTAGATCGTAACCGTATTGTTTCACTTGCTCGAAAAAGAATTCTGTCCAGATTAGCGCCGAAACGTTTGCCGTCAAGGAAATCAAGGTAATTGCGCGTAGCGTCGGTCTTGCACCGAGCGGCGCGAGGGGATACGTGGGAAGGGAATGACCGAAGGGATGCGGGATGTTTACAGGGATTATCACGGACGTTGGAACCGTTTTGGAATCCGAGCAGCGCGGAGATCTGCGCGCGCGGATTGGCACCAGCTATGATGTTAACGGAATTGATATCGGCGCATCCATTGCCTGTAACGGTGTTTGCCTGACGGTTATCGCCCTAGGGTCAGAGCCGCAAAACTGGTTCGATGTCGAAATTTCCGCAGAGTCCATCGCCAAGACGAATATCGGAACTCAAGGTCACGAATGGACCGCCGGCACCAAGATCAACTTGGAACGCGCGCTCAAGATCGGTGACGAACTGGGCGGCCATATCGTTTCGGGGCACGTTGACGGCGTGGCCGAAATCACCAAAATGCGCGACGAAGGCGACAGCACGCGTTTCAAATTCCTCGCCCCTGAAGCCTTGGCGAAATTTATTCCGGAGAAGGGCTCCATTACCCTTAACGGAACGTCACTCACCGTGAACGAAGTTGATGGCTGCGAGTTTGGCGTAAACATCATTCCACATACCAAAGACGTTACAATTTGGGGCGCCGCCAAAGAGGGCGATATCGTAAACCTCGAAATTGATACCATGGCACGCTATGTTGCCCGCCTACAGGAGTTCGCTGGATGACGGGTATCGGGCATAATCGCGGACCTGCCCTGAGTGGCGGTCTTGGTTGGCAGAAACATTGCTGGAGCAAGGCGCGCGCCGAGTTGCTTCCAACCTTGCCAATAGAGGTCATCCGAACCCGTTTGAAACGCGCCAAGGAGTTGGGACTGGATTACAAGGCCTATGCCTCGGTCCGCGCGAAAACCGGTCATGATATTGTGGCGCTTCTGTTTTCCACCAACGCGCTTCGCGTGCTGCGGGCGGGGCAAGACCTTCCCGAAGAACAGCATAGAAAACTCAAGGATCTCGTTGGGTGTGAGCGCCTATTGGCTGTTTCGTCGCCGCTTGTTCCCTTAGAAGTTAAGTCGCGTATCGAAGCGCAAGGCATTGATATTACCACCGCAATCGCCGCGCCAACGATCGCACAGAATTATGGCCAGACGCGTGATGCGCTTCGGGCTGCTCTTACACCGAATAAACTGCCGGGTGACAAAGTTGTTGTCATTGGTGATACGATGCTCGAAGCGACGTGGGCCGATACTGCCCGCCTTGGTGCTTACATCCCTTCCGAGACCTACTTTGCCGGCGCGCCCCTTTAGCAGGATTGAAAATGACGGATAAATCTTACGATTACACTGACGCGGTTTCTTCTATTGAAGAAATCATCGAGGACGCCCGCAACGGGCGTATGTTCATTCTGGTTGACCATGAGGACCGCGAAAACGAGGGTGATCTGGTTATCCCCGCGCAAATGGCGACTCCTGATGCGATCAACTTTATGGCAACGCACGGGCGCGGACTGATTTGTCTTACACTCACAGGCGAGCGGCTTGATCAGCTTGGGCTGCCGATGATGAGCAGCAGCAATTCCTCGCGCCACGAAACGGCGTTCACGACCTCAATCGAGGCACGCGAAGGCGTTACAACGGGTATCTCTGCGCATGATCGTGCGTTGACTGTTTCGGTTGCGATTGATGCGTCCAAAGGCGCGGCGGACATCGCGACACCTGGACATATTTTCCCGCTCCGAGCCCGTAAGGGTGGCGTGTTGGTTCGCGCAGGCCACACCGAGGCCGCAGTGGATGTGAGCCGTCTTGCTGGTCTCAATCCTTCTGGCGTGATCTGCGAAATCATGAATGACGACGGCACGATGTCCCGCTTGCCCGATTTGGTTTCTTTTGCACAGCGCCACGGTCTGAAAATCGGCACGATCAGTGATCTCATCGCGTACCGCCGCCGCCATGACAATCTGGTGAAAGTACGTTCTCAGGAAACGATCACTTCCGAATTCGGCGGTGAATGGGAGCTGCGGATCTACACCGACGAGGCCCATGGGGCTGAGCATATCGCGCTGGTGAAAGGGGACATCACCACAGATGAGCCGGTGCTGGTGCGTATGCACGCGCTTGATCCGATGCTGGATGTGGTTGGAACAGGCGGTAAGGGCCGCGCCGCTGAATTCGGGCACGCGATGGAGTTGATCGCGGAGGAAGGACGTGGAGTCCTTGTTCTCTTGCGGGACGTTCATATGAAGCTTGCCGCGAGCGAAGAAGTCTCGCCCCAGACGCTTCGCCAATATGGACTTGGCGCGCAGATTCTCTCCTCTTTGGGATTGTCCAAGATGGAACTGCTCACCAACTCCCCTACGCCCAAGGTTGTTGGCCTTGAGGCTTATGGGCTGGAAATTGTCGGAACACGCAAAATTTCGGAGATCGGATAATGGCTGGACACGAACAACACTATATTCTTCCGCGCCCGCAATTCGACAAGCCCGTCAAGGTGCTGATCGTCGTGTCGCCCTATTACAAAGATATCGCAGATAATATGATCGCGGGGGCCATTGCCGAGATTCAGGCGGTTGGCGGCACTTATGAGGTTGCAGAAGTCCCTGGCGCGCTTGAAATTCCCACATGCATTGCGCTCGCGGATCGCACCAAAAACTTTGACGGATACGTAGCGCTGGGCTGTGTTATTCGTGGAGAGACAACGCATTACGATACTGTTTGCAATGACTCGAGCCGCGCGATTCAGTTGCTTGGATTGCAGGGCCTGTTCATCGGGAACGGTATTCTAACGGTTGAAAATCGTCCGCAGGCAGAAGTTCGCGCAAATCCTGCGGATCAAAATAAAGGTGGCGGAGCGGCGGCTGCGGCCTTGCATCTCATCGCACTTTCGCGCAAATGGGGCGGCCAAGGCAAAGGTGTTGGTTTCAAAACTGCACCGGAAAGCATTTTGATCGCCGATAAGGGCGACAAGGAAAACGGAACGACCGCATGACAAACGCTGATACATCGGCCTCTTCTGGCCCGAAGGTTTCCAAAGGACGTCAAAAGAAATCCGCGTCGCGGCTCTATGCTGTGCAGGCGTTGTTTCAGATGGAAAGCTCTGGCCAAACAGTCGAGGCCGTTGTGCACGAATTTCAAGAGCACCGTTTTGGCGCCGTCTACGAAGGTGACGAGATGATGGAGGGCAACATGGAGTTGTTCAAAACCCTCGTCGAAAACGCGGTGAACAATCAGGCCAGTATTGACCAGGCAACTGATCGCGCCCTCGTTGCTAAATGGCCGATTGCACGAATTGATCCGACATTGCGCGCCCTATTTCGTGCCGCAGGGGCGGAAATCATGACAACGGAAACGCCGCCACGCGTTGTTATCAGTGAGTTTGTCGATATCGCGCGCGCGTTCCATCCAGATGGTCGCGAGCCGAAATTCGTAAATGCGGTGCTGGATCACATGGCGCACGAAGCCAAGCCAGAAGCATTTGAATAAATTTAGCTGAAGCTATCTTGAGGGCGCCCAATCGGGCGCTCTTTTTGTTTGGTGGCGGGCCCGCAGCGACCGTAGGGGCATCTTATCCCCGGGGACCTGTATATACAGGTGGGCGCCAGATAAATGAACCAGGATCCAAACAGAGCCAGCTCCCTAGGATTTGCTTAAGGCCACTGGAATGTGTGCCCACTGGATTACGAGAAGAGCAGAACCCGCCGTCCACTCACATATGGTGGCCCGAGGTGTGGGGCAAGGGGCAGGGGCGAAAATATGTGCCACACGCCCTCGCTTGACATTTTGTTTGCCTTTTGTTCATGTTGAGGGATGAGCACCCAGCCCCCCGTTGCCGACACGATTGCCCTTCAGTCGGGACAGTTGCTGGCGCGTGGCGTGTCGCGCCACTTGATTCACCATGACTTCGCAGTTGTGGAGGAGTTCGTGCCTGAACGTGGTTTACGTGTCGATGTGATGGGAATCGGCCCTAAAGGAGAGATTTGGATCGTTGAGTGCAAGTCCAGTCGCGCCGATTTTCAGACAGATAGCAAGTGGCAGGGGTATTTGGCGTGGTGCGATCGGTTCTTTTGGGCCGTCGATGAAGAGTTTCCGACGGATTTACTTCCGCAAGAGACCGGCCTCATTATCGCAGATAGCTATGACGCAGAAATTATTCGTATGGGGCCGGAAACCAAACTCGCCCCTGCACGGCGCAAAAAACTGACACATAAATTCGCGCGGGACGCGGCGCGGCGGCTTCAAAGCTATCGCGATCCGGGTGTGGCCGCTATTTTTGGCCCGTGATCGTTAGGGCTGCGGCGCGGATTTCTTCAGCGATTTCCAGTGCTTCCTCTGGGGTGAAATCCATGGGGATTTCAACGCCTTCGGCCTCAATATAGAGACGCACATTGCCCACAGAAGTAGGTCCGATTTGCAGATTTGCGGTCACGTTCTTTTCGGTATTAATACCCATGTCGGATCTCCTTGGTTGCGCGAATTGACTAGACCCATCAGCGCAGGGTGGCAAGAGGGTGCGGTAATTTCGCGAGGCCTCAATAATACAGGAAAACGAAAATACTTGGAAAATTCCTCAAATTGTCACGCTTCGCCCCCTTGCATTCGTGGAACGTGGGCGCTAAATCAGCGCTAGTGTGCCGCCATAGCTCAGCTGGTTAGAGCGCTTGATTGTGGATCAAGAGGTCCCCCGTTCGAACCGGGGTGGTGGTACCATTTCTCCTTTTTATTTGATTGAAAAAGTTTCGCATTGGTTCGGTTTGATTCTGAACTCTTGTGTCGGATTCGCGTCTTTTAAAGGTTAATCCGTGTATTTTGCATAAACAAAGAGCGCCTCGCGCGCCTGATTGTTGAGCTAATGGCGCCAAACCATCGAATGGATACTGTCTAAAAAGGCAAGTTTTCGCCCCCAATCGGTGACGCTATTATGGTCTCAAGGTTGTTCAATATTTTTGTAGTAACTAGTAAAAAATGCGAACTGCGCCGTAGTAATGGTACTCCATGTTAAATAGTGACGTAGCCGCAGCCGTATTGCTCGAAACGATTGTCCGAGCGACCTATACTAGTCGGGAACCGGGGGCACTTCTGCCAATGCAGTGGTCGATCCTCCGGTTCCTTGCTCGCGTTCCAGAGGAACAACGCTCCGCCAAAATGATCACCAAGTTCTTGGGAATCCCCGCAGCACCAACGAGTCGTGCTGTTCAGGGCCTTGTGAAGCGGAAACTTGTGAAGCAAGAGAAAAGCCTTGAAGACGCGCGGAGTTTTCGGCTGGTTCTATTGCCCGATGCAAAGAAGGCGCTTGAGCAAGACCCGCTTCTGCAAATCGCCAAGAGCGTCGCAAACCTTCCTGACGAAGAAAAACAGTTGTTCAAGAAATCGCTCGAAACTATTGTGATGGATATTCATTAAGTATTTTTCGAGATTCTCGTGGCGAATGTATTGATCGTTGATGACGACGTGAGCGCCCAGAAGGCGATGAAACAGTCGTTGTATGAAGGTGGCATTAAATCTGCTCATACCGCCAGTTCGGATGCAGCTTATTCAATCCTTTTTGTTGAGGGCGAATTTGATGCTCTGGTGCTGAACGTCGGGCTTGAGGATCGGACGGGGTTGGAGCTGTTCGGGAAAATTCGCGACAGTTTCCCATCTCTTCCTGTTGTAATGCTGGCGAGTGGGGGCGGTGTTTTCTCGGTGGAGGTGGCCGCTGCGATTGCAGATCTGCGTGGCGCTAAATCATTTCTGCTCAAGCCATTTAGCGGCGCTGATCTGGTTGCTTCTGTTAAGCGAGCGCTTAAGTCTGATTGATACGCATCGCATTACGTGGTGGAAGTCCCGTATTTCTTGGGCAAAGTTGCTTGTAGCAAGGGAAATGCATGCAATTGTTTCGTTTTAGGCGGGAACTGGCCCTTTTGGTTGTTCTTTGATTGCTTTATCCCCTGCGACTGTCTATGTCCCCCCTTTCGACTGGCCACGGGGCCGGTCTAGTTTTATCGAAAGATATCGCCGTGACGCAATTCGAAGGCATCCTGCCACCCCTTTCCGACGCTCTGACTAAAAAGGGCTACACCGATCTTACACCGGTCCAGCGAGACGTTTCCAACCCAGAGTTGGCGGCATCTGATCTATTGGTGTCTGCGCAGACGGGCTCGGGCAAGACAGTGGCATTCGGGATTGCGATTGCTCCGACGATTTTGGGGGATGAGGTACGGTTTGATCGCGCCACCGATCCTGTAACGCTTGTGGTTGCGCCGACACGCGAGTTGGCCCTTCAGGTACGCCGCGAGTTTGAATGGCTCTATGCTGAAACGGGCGCGCGTATTGCGTCCTGTGTTGGCGGTATGGATATGCGCACTGAGCGCCGCGCTCTGGATCAGGGCGCACATATTGTTGTTGGTACGCCTGGCCGTTTGCGGGACCATATCGAGCGGAACTCCCTTATCATGGATAACATGAAGGCGATTGTCCTTGATGAAGCAGACGAGATGCTTGATCTCGGTTTCCGTGATGACCTCGAGTATATTCTCGGCAAAGCTCCAGAAGAGCGCCGCACGCTTATGTTCTCGGCGACTGTTCCGCGCCAAATCGCGGACCTCGCACGGAATTTTCAGAAGGATGCAAAGCGCGTCGCGACAGTGTCTGAGGCCAAGCAGCACGTAGATATCGATTATCAAGCGCTGGTATGTGCAGGACCCGACCGCGAAAACGCGATCATCAATCTCTTGCGCTTTCACGAGCCTGAAACAGCGATTGTTTTCTGTGGAACACGCGCGACGGTTAACCACCTGACAGCACGTTTCACCAATCGTGGCTTTCGTGTGGTTGCACTCTCGGGTGAACTTTCCCAAGCGGAGCGGAGCCATGCCCTTCAGGCAATGCGCGATGGTCGTGCGCAGGTTTGTATCGCTACGGATGTTGCCGCGCGCGGTATTGACCTTCCCGGTCTAGAGCTTGTTGTTCACGCCGATTTGCCACAGAACCAAGAGGCGCTTTTGCACCGTTCGGGCCGTACTGGACGTGCTGGCCACAAAGGGATTTCGGCGCTGATCGTTCCACAAAGCCAACGCAAAAAAGCAGAGCGCTTGTTGAAGTGGGCAAAAGTGACGGCCAATTGGGGGACACCTCCGACCGCACAAGATGTGCGCGCCAAAGACGACGAGCGCTTGATCGCTGGCTTTAAGGCAGAAGAGGTCGAGGGCGAAGAAGCCGTTGTTGCAGCACTTCTTGAAGGTAACACACCAGAGCAAATCGCATCTGCGTATATTGCCCAGTATCGTTCGCTTCGTTCGGCGCCTGAAGAGTTGCGTGAAATTGGCGGAGTTGACGCGCCCAAGGAACACCGTGGGTTCGACAAATCTATTTGGCTTTCGCTGAATGTTGGCCGCGAACAGCGCGCAGAGCCGCGCTGGCTCATTCCGTTGCTTTGCAAAGCTGGCGGCATTACCAAACGCGAGATCGGGGCCATTAAGATGGTGCCCAACGAAACCTACGTAGAGCTCGACGCCAAGATTTCGGATGAGTTCTTTGCCGCGCTCGGCAAAGGCAATGTCCTTGAGGATGACGTCAAAGCGACTTTGTTGGACAAGGTGCCTGATATTGCGCGTAGCGGCCATTCCGGCGGTAAACCGTCGGGCAAGTTTGGCGGTAAACCACAGGGCCGTGGACGCCCAAGGGATGATCGTGGACCGCGTCAGGAACGTTCTCAGGATGATCGCCCACCACGCTCTGATGCGCATCGCAAGCCACACGACGGCGCGAATTCGTATAAGGGTAAGAAAACTGGCGGTAAGCCTTCTGGAAAATATGAAGGCAAACCATCTGGAAAACCCTCTGGGAAGTTCGAGGGAAAACCAGCGCGCAAGCCACGTGCCGAAGGTGCGCCCAAATCAGACTTTAAGCCAAAGTTCGGTGGTAGTGCGGATGCTGCGCCCAAGCGCGGCGGTCCTGCAAAAGCAGCGTCTGGTCCCAAGAAAAAAGGCCCACCAGCAGGATTTGACCCTAAAAATCCGTCACAGAAACTGCGCCACAAGGCGACAGGCAAAGGCAAATTTGCCAAGCCAAGAAAACCCAACAAATAAGGTGAAGGCCCAGCAACCCGCTGGGCCATTCGCACGTAGCCAAAGTTAGGGATTAGTCGCGCTTAAGGTCTATCGTCTGGCGGAGGCTGTTGTCATCGCGATCATAGATCAGGATTTGATCTTGGTCCGTGACGATCGCAAACCAATCCGAACCTTGCGTATAAGCGGTGGCGTTCACACCATCGGGTAGGGTGATCTCATTAGGAAAAACGCTTGTTTTCGCGCCAGATAGGGTTTCCTGATCAGGGAAACGGGTGACAAGGAGCGTAATCACCACTACAAGGCCCGCAATCATCGTTGCAGTCAGTATCGTGACCAAGACGCGCAGAAATTTCAGGTTGGCCGGAAGTTCGTTTTCCGTTTCAGGAGCCTTATCCATGTCCGCACTCTCCGTTGTTAATGTGGTGATCGCCGCCGATCCGCCTAAACGTCTTGATAAAGCGCTTTCGCGCGACGTGCCAGCAGAAGCCTCGCTAAGCCGCTCGCGTTTGGCCAAATTGCTCGAAGAGGGCGCTGTTAAGCAAAACGGAGTGGTCCAGATGGACCCTCGTGCCAAAGTAAGCGAAGGCGATGTGTTTGAAATCACAGTTCCCGTTGCTTCAGATAGTCATATTCTGCCAGAGGACATCCCGCTTGATGTTGTCTATGAGGATGACGACCTGATCGTCGTTAATAAACCCGTCGGCATGGTCGTGCATCCAGCACCTGGTTCGCCACGTGGAACTTTGGTAAATGCGTTGATGCACCACTGCGGAGATAGTCTCTCGGGCGTTGGTGGCTCAAAGCGGCCCGGCGTGGTTCATCGGATTGACAAAGAAACAAGCGGCCTTCTGGTTGCGGCGAAATCGGATGCTGCGCATCACGGACTCGCCAAGCAATTCGCGGATCACTCAGTAATTCGCCACTATCACGCTGTCGTCTACGGGATGCCCGATGCCAATGATCCACGTGTACGCGGGGTGAAGGGGGTGAATTTCGAGGCCGGAAATATCATGAAGATTACGACGCACCTAGCGCGTCACAAAACAGATCGCCAGCGACAGGCCGTGCTTTTCCACGGCGGGCGTCATGCGGTGACCCGCAGTCGCATCATCATGCCTCTTGGGACGCCAGCAGTTGCCTCGTTGATTGAATGCTGGCTGGAGACGGGCCGCACGCACCAGATCCGCGTCCACATGGCGCATGCAGGGCACAGTTTGATTGGCGACCCGACCTATGGTGGCAAGCGTAAACTATCGGAAAAGGCAGTCGGCGAAGCCGGAGTTGCCGCAGCACGCGCATTTCCGCGACAGGCTCTTCATGCCGCAACGCTCGGGTTCATCCATCCAGTTTCCGGAGAGGCGTTACAATTCGCCGCGCCAATGCCCGCAGATATGGTGGAGCTAATTGCTGCGCTCGGCGGGAATGTTGATGAGCTACCTTAATATATTTCAACCGCGCACATGCACGTGATATGGCGACAAAACCGTAGTAAACATGGGGCCGAAGCTTCATAATTGCTTAACATTTTTATGATTACTCCTCAGCGAGTTATTTTATTACTTGAATTACCTTACGGCGTGCCTATCTCAATGTTAATCGCCTAAACATAGCGAACAGGGGGCAGATGATGAGCAATTACACAACTTTACCGGTGGCAACACCTGAGCAAGGTCTGAATTCGTACCTTCGGGAAATCCGCAAGTTCCCCATGCTGGAACCAGAAGAAGAGTATATGCTGGCTAAGCGTTGGGTCGAAGACCAAGACAGCGAAGCCGCCCACAAGATGGTCACAAGTCACCTGCGCCTCGCCGCCAAGATCGCCATGGGGTATCGCGGCTATGGCTTGCCGCAAGCAGAAGTGGTGTCCGAAGCAAACGTTGGCCTTATGCAAGCGGTGAAGCGTTTTGACCCCGAAAAGGGCTTTCGCCTCGCGACATATGCGATGTGGTGGATTCGTGCGAGCATTCAGGAATACGTCTTGCGTAGTTGGTCGCTCGTTAAGCTGGGCACGACAAGCGCGCAAAAGAAGCTGTTCTTTAACCTTCGCAAGGCCAAGGCCCGCATCGGCGCGCTCGAGGACGGAGATCTAACGCCAGAGCACGTGAAGCGTATCGCCAATGACCTGAGCGTGACCGAGGACGAGGTTGTTTCTATGAACCGCCGGTTGTCCGGTGGTGACGCTTCGTTGAATGCCGTAATCGGTAGCGACGGGGATACGACAACCCAGTGGCAAGATTGGCTTGAAGATGAAGACGCGGATCAAGCAACCGATTATGAAGAGAAGGACGAGCTTTCGATCCGTCGCGAACTTCTGGCCGAGGCTATGGATGTTCTGAACGATCGCGAAAAGGACATCCTCTCACAGCGCCGCTTGACGGACAAAGCTGTGACACTCGAGGAGTTGTCCGCGCAATATGACGTTAGCCGCGAGCGGATACGCCAGATCGAAGTGCGCGCGTTTGAAAAGCTTCAGGCGCGGATGCGCGAAATGGCCAAAGACAAGGGCCTCCTGTCACCTGCGTAAAACAGGAACTTAGCGAATAGAACCGGCCCCGTTTTGCGGGGCCTTTTCTTTGCGTGTTGCACGTTTGTTGCAAACTGCTAGCTTGCTGCCGAACAGATGGAGGATATTATGAGCAAGACATTACGTTGGGGCATTTTGGGAGCGTCGAACTTCGCCGCCAAACATCTAGCGCCCGCAATTCACGCGGCCAACGGTAACGAACTTGTAGCGCTAGCAACTTCCAATTCGACCAAAGCCGCGCCGTTTCAGGCGTTCTGCCCTTCTATCAAGGTCTTTGAGGATTACGATGCGCTTCTGAATTCGGATGCTGTCGATGCGATCTATATTCCCCTGCCGAACCACCTTCATGTCGAATGGACGGCGAAGGCTTTGCGTGCGGGCAAGCACGTGCTCTGTGAAAAACCAATCGCAATGGAAGCGCATGAGATCGACGCGCTCATTAAGCTGCGCGATGAAACCGGCCTCGTCGCCGCAGAGGCATATATGATCGCGCACCACCCGCAGTGGATTGAGGTGCGGGATCGGATTGCCGCCGGAGATATCGGCGAGTTGCGTCACGTCAGCGGCAACTTTTGCTACAACAATGAAACCGACACCAAGAATATCCGAAACCTACCCGAATTCGGCGGTGGCGCTGCGCGGGACATTGGCGTTTATATCTATGGCAGCACGCTTTTTGCGACGGGCGCAGACCTTCCGGAGGTCACGGCGGTTTCGATGCGCAAAGAGAACGACGTTGATGTCTACACCGATGTTCAGGCGCAGTTCGAGGGCTTTACCTATTCCGGAATGGTTTCGATGCGCCTATCGCCTCACCAAGAGATGGTGTTTTATGGCGATAAGGGGAAGATCGTCGTCAACACCCCGTTCAACGCCAATGTCTATGGCGAAGCGCAGGTTCTTACTGTGAACGATGATGGCGAGAAGCGCACCCGTTATCCCGGTGTAAACCAATATGTTTTGCAAATTGAAAACTTTGCAAACACTGTCGCGACAGGCGCGCCATACCCTTATGATCTTGAGGCCAGCAAGAAAGCCCAGTCCATGATGGATATGGTTTTTGCAAAGGCCTAGGGGGCAAGCCGGTCACGCAATACGCGGACCATATTGTCACCCATAACTTTGCGAATATCGGCCTCGGGTACTTCGAGGTCTAGAAGCCCTTGGGTGATCGCAGCCAGTTCGGAAGTGTCCATCGCCGTATGGACAGATCCGTCAAAATCCGACCCAAGAGCGACGTGATCGACGCCAACCAGATCAATCGCTGCAACGATCGTTTTCGCCACGCCGAGGGGGCTGTCGTCACAGGTTACGTCTTTCCAGTAACCAATCGCAATGACGCCACCCTTGGCGGCAATGGCACTCACGAGGTCGTCTGGGATATTCCGTTTGCTTTCGCAGTGGCTGAAAATACCCGTGTGGCTGACAACTATCGGCATATCGGTCATTTCCAGAACATCGCGGACAACTTGTTCGCTTGAATGGGAGACGTCCAGCACCATGTTGCGGGCTTCAACCTGTGCAACAACTTCGCGGCCAAAATCGCTCAGGTCTTCATTTTCGTGACCATGTAGTGAGCCGCCCGCCTCATTGTTAAAGAAATGCTGCAGCGAGATCATACGGAAGCCAGCTTGATCAAGCTTCTCAAGGTTTTCGATTTTCCCTTCAAGCGGGTGGGCGCCCTCTGTCCCCAGAAGGCCGCCAACTGTTCGTGCTCCGGCCGCGCGCGCGTCAAGTAGGGCGTTCAGATCGCTTTGTGTCTTGATGATTTTGAGGTCATCCGGCGCTTTGGCGGCGTATTTATGCAGGCGTTCGGATTGATACAGAGCGCGCTCAAGCAAGCTGTTCCAAGTCGAAATGGGCCAAAGCTGCGCAATCGCTAGTGGAGTTATGTTGTCGCGCGCATCTGCTTCATTCTCTTCGTAGTTCTGGCCAGCGGGGCTCTTGGTGACTGTCGTGAACATCTGCAAGGCGACGTTCCCGTCCTGAAGGCGTGGAATGTCCACATGCCCGCGGTCAGCGCGTTCAAGAAGGTTGCGGTTCCACAAGAGTGAGTCAGCGTGCCAGTCCCCGATGATTAGGCTGTCGTGAAGCGCCTGCGCCTCGGGGCTAATGTTGTATGGCTCATGCGCCTCTACCGTGTTCATCGATTTCTCAACGGCAGCGGGTCCAAATGTCAGAAGGGCTCCGGCCCCTACGATAATGATGGCTAGAACCAGTTTGACAAAAGTATTGAGGCGCATGGATTTTCCCTAAGTATTTTGTCGCAACTTCGCCACGAATAGGGCTGCCGAGGCAACCCTGACGCAACGTGAATTGCTAGAACTTGTTACAGGAAGAGATGTTCCCTTCGCCATCCTGCAGCACGAACGTGACTTCGCTTGATTCAATGATCTCGGAGATGGTCTCACCCTCCGCCAGCATCGCATCCTCAAGGGCAGTTTCAGTCGGCGTGCCAATGAAGCTCTCGCCGTTGATCGTCAATTCTTCGATATCAATCCAGTTCACGGTTTCCGTCAGGCGCGTCGGTTCCTTACTCCATGTCGCCTTATAAGCGCCATACATTTTCACCTCTGTACCACTCTCGGTAACGGTGACGTCAAAGTTACCTTTGCTCTTTCCGTTCTCTTGGTAGGTCACAGTGGCCAAAATTTGGTTGGTTTCGGAATAGTTCTCGCAACTCCATTTACCGATCATGGATGGATTGGCATTGGCGACGAATGGAATGAGCGCGGCGCAGGCAGCGATGCTTAGTGTTTTGTTCATTTTATTGCTCCATTGCTTCGAGTTCATCGATCATGTCGGAAATCATCGAGAGCCCTTTGTCCCAGAATTTGGGGTCCGATGCATCAAGCCCGAATGGTGCGAGGAGCTCTGAGTGGTGTTTGGAACCACCAGCGCGCAGCATCTCAAAATACTTCTCTTGGAAGTCCGCGCCGCCTTCTTTGTAAACGGCATAAAGCGCGTTCACGAGGCCGTCGCCGAATGCATAGGCATAAACGTAGAACGGCGAATGCACGAAATGCGGAACATATGCCCAGAAGGTTGCATAGCCATGCGTGAATTCAAAAACAGGGCCAAGGCTCTCTGCTTGAACGGACATCCAGATCGCGTTGATATCTTCGGGGGTGAGTTCCCCTTGCGAGCGCGCCTCATGGAGTTTGCATTCAAAGTCATAGAAGGCGATCTGACGGACAACCGTGTTGATCATATCCTCGACTTTGCCCGCGAGCAGGATTTTGCGCTCTTCTTGTGTTTCGGCCTTGCTGAGTAGGGCTTGGAAGGTCAGCATTTCGCCAAATACGCTCGCCGTTTCCGCAAGCGTCAGCGGAGTTGAGGACAAAAGCTCCCCTTGTTCTGCGGCAAGAACCTGATGCACGCCGTGGCCCAACTCGTGCGCAAGGGTCATCACATCACGTGGCTTTCCGAGATAATTGAGCATGACATAGGGGTGCACATTCGTGACGGTGGGATGTGCAAATGCCCCAGGTGCTTTTCCTGGTTTAACTGCGGCATCAATCCACCCTTCGGTAAAGAAAGGCGCCGCAAGCTCGGCCATCTTGGGGTCAAAGCCCGCGTAGGCGTCGAGGACAGTTTGCTTTGCATCTTCCCAATCAACAGTTTTCTCGTCCTTCTTGGGGAGGGGTGCGTTGCGATCCCACGTTTGCATTGTCTCAAGACCAAGCCACTTTGCCTTGAGGGCATAGTAACGGTGCGACAGCTTTGGATATGCCGCAACAACGGCGTTTCGAAGCGCTTCGACAACTTCTGGCTCTACATGGTTCGAGAGGTGACGCGCAGTTTGTGCGGTCGGCATTTTGCGCCAGCGGTCTTCAATCTCTTTGTCTTTGGCAAGTGTGTTGTGAACCCGCGCGAAAATCTTGATGTTCTCGTCAAAGACGCGCGCCAACTCGTTGCTCGCCGTTTCCCGTAGGGCGCGATCCTGATCAGTAAGTAGGTTGAGAACCGCTTCGAGGTTCATTTCCTCGCCGTTGATTTCGAAAAGCAATCCAGCGATGGTTTCGTCGAACAAACGGTTCCATGCGGCAGCGCCAACGGTGGACTGGTCGTGCAAGAATTTTTCGAGTTCATCCGAAAGCTGGTGCGGCTTCATCGCGCGCTGACGGTCAAACACGGGCTTGTAACGTGCAAGGTCGGCGTTTTCGGCGAACATATCCGCGAGTGCCTTGTCCTCTAGACGGTTCACTTCGAGGCTATAAAAAACGAGAGGTGTCGTGAATACGGTGACTTTTTCTTGGGTGTCGGACATGAATTTGGCACGGCCACTGTCGGTCGTGATTTGGTAATACCGAAGCCCCGCAAACGACATGATGCGACCTGCGATCAGGTCGATTTCCTCATAGTCCTTTACGCATTGAAGCATACCCGCCGCGTCAAGCGCGCTCAGCTTGCCTTCGTAGTTTTGAGCAAAGTCGGCGCAGGCTTTTTCCAGCCACTTCATATCACGCGAGAGTTCGGGCGCGTCCTCGCCAGTATAGAGGTCGTCGAGATTCCATTCAGGAAGATCTCCAAAGTTCCCGCTTTCACCTCGTGCAGGAGCGGAATCGAATACGGGCGTAGGTCGGGAAAAGCGCATGAAAAACCTCTTGTTATTTGCCCTCTAGACATAGGCGGACAGAGGGGGGCGGTTCAAGGGCGCCAAAGTGAGAAACACTTACTGAAGGAGGTTTTTGCAGAGAATTTGATTTAGATTGCGCGCGCCCTAGGCGTGTGCGGCGAAAAACTCGGTAAGGCGATCACGGACGTGCTCAAGCGTTTTCGGGTTTTCCATCAAGATTTCATGCTCGGCACCAGAGACCATAATGAGTTCTCCGTCTGGCCATTTCTGCATTCGCGTCTTAACAGCCTCCTGAACGACGATACGTTCATCCGTGCCCAGAAACGTCAGGCATGGAACATGGGGAGAGGGAAGGCGAGCCAAACTCTTGCATTCGCGCAGAGCTTGAAAAAGCCAGCTATAGGAGGGGCCACCAAGCGCAAGGTCGGGGTGCGTCATAACTTGATGCCGCATCCACTCAAAACTCGCCTTGTCAGTTGTGAGCATGTTGTTGTTGAACGGCTCCGCAAGGACATAGGTGTTCTCGCTGGTGCTAGGCGTTAGGTTCTTGCCGCGTCCGAATTTATGGGCGAGCGCGCTGACGGTCCATGCCGCGTGACGTTTGTGCGCGGGGATGTTGATGCCCCACATCGGCCCAGTAAAGCTGGCAGCCTTAACGTCCAATCCACTCATCAACGCGCGCAGGCCGATACACCCGCCCATTGAATGGCCCAGCAGGTAGTATGGTTTGGGCAGGTTCATCTCTGCCGCTGCGCGCATGACGGTATCTACGTCGTGCTGAAATGCTTCAAAGGTCGCGACGTGTCCAACGAGCGGGTTATGGTTATCCCGATCCGAGAGCCCCTGACCACGCCAATCCACCACAAGTGTCGCAAAACCGCGCGCGTCGAGAAATGTGGCCGTGGGCGCGTATTTCTCAATGTATTCTGTGCGCCCCGGAAACAGCAGGACCGTTCCCATGGGCGCATCTGAATTCCACACTCCCAACCTGATGCGAACATCATCCGAAGTAACCCACCACGACGTTTCGCCGGGGTCGGCCGCTCCGATGATATCCTCATAGAAGGGAGCGCTTTTCATATTAGCTCAATTCTGCACCGAGCTTCATGGCTGTTCCCATGTCGCCGTCGAGCGAGAGTTTACCTGTCATGAAAGCAGTTGTTGGGTTCAGGTTGCCATCGAGGATCGCTTGGAATGTCTCTGCGTCGGCAGTTAGCGTAACGTCAGTGTCGTCGTCGCCTGCGCGCACGCCGTCGCCGTCGATGACAATGCCGCCCTCGCCGGAAATGATGAATTTAGCAGAGCCGTCAAACGACGTGATTTTCTGGGACAAGGCGCCAACTGCTGCTGTAAGAATATCGCTCATATATTTTCTCCAATAATCGTGAAGGGTTGGGGGGTCGCTTTTCCCAGCCTTTCGGGTACAGTTGCAAATGTTATGAGCGTGATAAACCCCTTTCTCAATCGTGTCGTTACGGCATTTCTGTTTTTGGCGGTGATCTCGCTTGTTTCTGTGCATCCTGTTGCGGCACAGACGCGCGATCTAGATGCATTATTTGCCGAACTGGCCGATCCGGAAAACGAAGACTGGGAAGATACCGAAGACGAAATACGGCGCATATTTGCTGATTCTGGATCAGAGTCGATGAATATGCTGCTTGAACGCGGACATCGCTCGCTTGAACTTGGCGATTATCTGGTGGCGATTGATCACTTTACCGCCCTCACGGACCACTCCCCCGATTTTGCCGAAGGGTATAACGCACGGGCAACGGCTTATTATCTGATAGGAATGTTTGGCCCGTCGATGGAGGACATCTCCCGCGTATTGACGCTTGAACCCCGACATTTTGATGCAATGGTCGGGATGGCGCGCATACTCGAAGAGTCCGGAAAACCCAAACAGGCCCTTGAGGTCTTTGAACAGGTTGCCATATTACACCCGCATGAGCCGAATGTGGCAGATGACATTGCGCGATTGAACGCATTGGTTGGCGGAACGAACCTTTAAGGGCTGGTAAAATGGCGAACACGCCGCGGATCAAGGCGATCCTGGGCCCGACAAACACGGGTAAGACGCATTACGCAATTGAGCGCATGTTGGCGCATCGCACCGGCATCATCGGCCTGCCGCTGCGCCTCTTGGCACGCGAAGTTTACGACAAGATCGTTGCCCTGCGTGGCCCCTCCGTAGTTGCGCTTGTGACTGGCGAAGAACGTATTGTTCCACCACGCGCGCAATATTGGGTCTGTACCGTAGAGGCCATGCCCGAGGGGATGGGGTGTGATTTCCTTGCCGTAGATGAAATCCAGCTTTGCGCAGATCCCGAGCGCGGGCATATTTTTACCGATCGTTTGCTGCGCGCGCGTGGGCTTCATGAAACGCTCTTTATGGGGGCGGATACGATGCGCGGCGCAATTGCAGACGTTCTGGGGAATGTCGATTTCATTCGCCGCGAACGCCTCTCGGAGTTGAGTTACTCGGGTAGCCGCAAGATCAGTCGGATGCCGGGGCGCTCCGCGATTGTCGGGTTCTCGGTTGATAGTCTCTATGGAATTGCAGAGCTGTTGCGGCGTCAAAAGGGCGGTGCGGCGGTGGTCATGGGCGCGCTGAGCCCGCGCACCCGAAATGCTCAGGTCGAGATGTACCAGAATGGCGACGTCGATTTCCTCGTCGCGACCGATGCGATCGGCATGGGGTTGAACCTTGATGTAAATCACGTGGCATTCTCGGCCACCGAGAAATTCGACGGTCGGCGTATGAGGTCGCTCATGCCCAACGAGCTTGCGCAGATTGCGGGCCGCGCTGGGCGTCATATGAGCCACGGTAGTTTTGGCGTGACGGGCGAGGCGCAACCATTTGACGAGGGCTTGGCTGATGCGATCATGAGCCATCGCTTTGCTCCGATCAAAAAGTTGAACTGGCGCAACTCTCGGCTAGAATTCGGGACAAGTGACGCGCTCATCCGAAGCTTGGAGGCCGCGCCCACCGATGAGCGTCTCGTTAAAGCCCGCGAGGCGGACGACCTAGGTGCGCTCAAATCTTTGGCGGCGATGCCAGTCGTCCTCGACAAACTGCGCGGAGCAGGGGACGTAAAGCGCCTCTGGGATGTGTGCCGAATACCCGATTTTCGGGGAATCAGTCATGGCGAGCATACGGGCTTGCTGGAACAGATTTTTGGTTTCCTGCAGGAATTTAACCGCGTTCCCGATGATTGGCTCGCTCGACAGGTCAAAAGAATCGACAGAACTGACGGAGATATCGACGCTTTATCTAAAAGATTGGCGTTTATCCGCACATGGACTTATGTTTCTCAGCGCAGCGGTTGGCTTGATGACGAAATCCATTGGCGAGAGGCGACGCGCGCTGTAGAAGACCGACTATCAGATGCGCTGCATAATGCGCTTACACAAAGATTTGTTGACCGGCGGACAAGTGTTTTGTTGCGGCGGTTGAAGCAGAAGGAGGGCCTTGTGGCCGACGTAAATGACAAAGGTGAAGTTTTGGTCGAGGGCGAATACGTCGGTCGACTAGAAGGGTTCAGATTCAGCCAAGATAAGAGTGAAAGCTCTGAAGAAGCAAAAACGCTGCGCGCAGCAAGCCTTCAGGCACTCGGACCTGAATTTCATTTACGGGCGGACCGTTTCTATAACGCCCCCGATACCGAGATTGATTTCACCGAGCAAGGTGGCCTGATGTGGGGCGAGCTTGCACTGGGGAAATTGGTCGCCACCGATGATCCACTTAAACCAAGTGTCGTCGCGTTTGTTGATGAGGAAGCTGGCCCAGAGGTGCTTCAAAAAGTGACGCGCCGTCTTCAGCATTTCATTGATCGCAAGGTTGCGACGCTGTTTGAACCGCTTTTGGCAATGAGCCGCGATGAAACGCTCACTGGTGTTGCACGCGGATTTGCGTTCCGCATGGTCGAAGAACTCGGCATTATTCCTCGCGAGCGCGTCGCAGCAGAAGTCAAAGACCTAGATCAAGATGCCCGTGGCGCACTCCGCAAGCACGGCATCCGCTTTGGTCAGTTCACAATCTTTATGCCGCTTCTTCTTAAGCCTGCGCCGACACGTTTGCGTTTGGTGCTTTGGTCTTTGGCGAAGAAGCTTGACGAATTTCCCGAAAGCCCCCCCCCAGGTTTGGTTACCATCCCTGTTGATGCCTCTGCCCCCGAGGGTGCGGACACGATGTCGGGCTATCGAAATGCAGGGGAGCGCGCGATCCGTATCGACATGCTCGAACGCCTTGCTGACCTCCTTCGGACCGAAAACAGCCGCGGTGGTTTCGAAGCAAATCCGGATATGCTTTCGATTACCGGTATGACACTCGAGCAGTTCGCCAAGCTTATGGAAGGTCTTGGATACAAGGCAGAAAAGGGCGAACGCGAGAAAGTTAAGGCAGCACCAGCTGCTGACGCCAAGCCTGCTGAGGACAAGCCAGCCGAAGAAGGCGCAGAAGAAAGCGCGCCAGGCGAAGCACAACCAGAGGCCGCCGCCGTAGAAGCAGAACCAGAAATGGAAGTTTTCTATACGTTTACGTGGGCTGCAAAGCCACGCAACAACCGCCGTCCACAGCGTGACGGTGAGCGCGGCAAGCCGCAAGGGCGACGCAACGATGGAAAACGTGGCGGTCCGAAGGGCGGCAAGGCCAAACAGGGTGCGAAAACCTTCCAGGCACGTCCCCCAAAGCGCGAAAAGCCAATTGATCCCGATAACCCATTTGCTGCGGCATTGATGGGGCTAAAGGACAAAAAATAGCCTATGAGCGACCTGCCAGCTAAATTGCGGGTCGATAAATGGCTCTGGCACGCGCGGTTTTTCAAGTCGCGCGGGCTTGCAAGCAAATTGGTGACGGGCGGTCATCTTCGGGTGAACGGCGATAAGGTTTCCAAAGCAAGCCATGCAATCGCCCCTGGTGATATGTTGACCTTCACTCAGGGAAACCGCGTTCGGATCGTGCGTGTGATGCAAATGTCGCTCCGACGCGGACCAGCACCCGAGGCGCAAACCCTCTATGAGGACCACACGCCAACGCCTGACCCAGACACGCTACAGGCGCAGAAAACTGTTCTTGCTGTGCCGAAATACGCGGGAAAAGCACGCCCTACAAAAAAGGAACGGCGCAAAAGCATCCTTTCCCGTCGTCAAATGCTTGAAAGATCGCGCGAGCTAGAATAGTCAGGGCGAGAAACAAAAAAACGAGTTTTCGCATGACTTATATCGTCAATGACGCCTGTATTGCCTGCAAATACACTGACTGTGTTGAAGTTTGCCCCGTAGACTGTTTCTATGAGGGTGAGAATATGCTGGTTATTCACCCTGATGAATGTATTGACTGTGGGGTATGCGAGCCCGAATGCCCAGCCGACGCGATCCGTCCTGACACCGAGCCGGATACTGAAAAGTGGGTTGAGTTTAACCGCAAGTATGCCGAATTGTGGCCTGTTATCATCGCTAAGAAAGATCAGCTGCCCGAAGCTGAAGAGCGTGATGGCGAAGATGGTAAACTTGAGAAATACTTCTCTGAGAAGCCTGGAGAAGGCAGCTAGAACTGATTCGTTTTACACCGTCGGATCGCCGATTTTGACGGGTAAAATTATGCGCAAAACGGTATGTAACTGATTGTTATGTATGAATGTTGTGGTGTTTGCCCCTTCCTGAACTTTCGGAGGGGGCAATTTTCTGTTATAATGGAAGCTGTAGATATAGACAGTCTCAAGGAGTCGCCCGCCTTGCAAGTGATCTTGCGCGGGCCTTTTTCTTCTTAGTGATGCGTGTCAAAGCGGGGACCTCCACCGCTTGCGCATTGCTTTGTTCTGTCTCAACTGAAGGAAGCCTGCTGAATGAGCAAATCCAAGAAACTTGATTTCCGTCCCAACGAATATGTTGTGTATCCGGCCCATGGCGTTGGCCAGATTGTGAACGTCGAAGAGCAAGAAATTGCGGGCGTTACGTTGGAGCTATTCGTTATCTCTTTCGAAAAAGACAAGATGACTTTGCGCGTGCCTACCAACAAGGCAATCGAAGTCGGAATGCGTTCTCTTGCGTCTTCTGATACGGTTGATCATGCGATGCGTATCCTCAAAGGCAAAGCAAAAGTTAAGCGCGCAATGTGGTCGCGCCGTGCGCAAGAGTATGAGCAAAAGATTAACTCTGGTGATCTTCTGGCAATTGCCGAAGTGGTGCGCGACCTGCACCGCACGGACGACCAGCGCGAGCAGAGCTACTCTGAGCGTCAACTTTATGAAGCAGCGCTTGAGCGTTTGACACGCGAAGTTGCTGCTGTTGCTGGCGATGGCGAAGAAATCGCACAAAAGCAAGTAAACGACGTATTAGAAGCCCGCGCACCTGCTGCGGCCTAAATACGATCTTACCGAATTGTAGCGCGTTCAGAGAAATCTGGGCGCGCTATTTATGTGGAGAGGGCAGTGACAGTTGCCGCAAGGAATGCGATCTCGCTGAATTGCTGTGACGCACCTAAAATATCGCCCGTCTGGCCGTGTATCTTGTGCTGAGCCACAATCCCAAGGGCGAAAACGGCGATAGCCGCGATCAAAACACCGTGTAGGATTGTCCCCCACAAAACCACAAATCCAATCGTCAAAGCGACCAGAACTGCGAGTAGTGCAGTCTCAATACGTGGCCGTCCGACCGACCGCGAGAGGCCGCTTTTTCGTGCGTTCTCCATTTTTGCCATCAAGACCACCATTGGCGCGCGGCTTAGGGCGGCAATGCCGACGAGCGCGATCAGATTGCCATCGCGCACAATTGCGTAGATTAGCCCGAACCGTACCGCGATTGATAACGCAAGCGCGACCACACCATAGGCGCCGATACTGCTGTCCTTCATGATTTCCAGACGGCGCTCAACCGTATATCCGCCCCAAAGCCCGTCGAATGTATCGGCAAGCCCGTCTTCGTGCATCGCGCCTGTCACCATGACAAGAGTCGCCAGCGTGATACCTGCAACCGCAATGTCGGGCAGGCCGAGAAACATCGAAAGCCAGCCTGCCAATACCGCAACAAATCCGATGATCGCCCCCGCGATGGGGTATGCCCAAGCGGCCGCCGCACCCCGTTGCTGCGCGGCTTCTTGGTTTACCTTGACTGGCAAGCGGCTTAAGAGACCAAGAGCCGCTGGAATGTCCGAAGCAAGGGCCAAGTGTGTGTCGTTTTGTGGCATGAAATAACCCTTTCTGTCGCATTTCAATTTGGTTGTTTAGGGTAGACACTGCTGCAAAATATCGCAACGAGGGATCACAATATGTGCGCACAGTTTTCGACACTCTCCGAGTTCAAAACGCTTCTTGAGGGGGCGTCGTCAGCGAGTAGCGCTGCTATCGCAGGTGCCAATGCGCGAAATTCGCAGCTCACCAAGCCGCCGGGAGCGCTGGGGCGCCTTGAGGATATCGCGATCTGGTATGCAGGTTGGCGCGGAAACGAGCGGCCAACGCTTGCCGCGCCTCAGGTTATCATTTTCGCTGGAAATCATGGTGTTGCAGCGCGCGGAGTGTCCGCCTTTCCGCCAGAGGTGACAGCACAAATGGTGCTGAACTTTGAGCATGGCGGGGCAGCAATCAACCAACTCTCAAAAGCATTCGGCGCCAAGATGGATGTTCTTGCCCTTGAGTTGGACAACCCGACCGCGGACTTCACAGAAGCGAGCGCGATGAGCGAGGACGAAGTTGTGCAAGCTCTCGCGACGGGATGGGATGCGGTTGACCCCACATCCGACCTCCTTGTGACGGGCGAAATGGGGATCGGGAACACGACATCGGCAAGCGCAATTCTCGCCGCATTGATCGGTGGTAATGGAGCGGATTGGACAGGCCGAGGAACCGGCGTTGAAGGGGAAGCCCTGAACGCCAAGATTGCT
The DNA here is from genome assembly GCF_042445055.1 of Falsihalocynthiibacter sp. SS001. GTDB lineage: Bacteria > Pseudomonadota > Alphaproteobacteria > Rhodobacterales > Rhodobacteraceae > Falsihalocynthiibacter. Next base: position 2,701,342 of record NZ_CP170339.1, on the reverse strand, counting down.
GTGGTCGACGCGGGGCTTGCACGCCATCCATCACGCAAACCGCTGGAGGTCTTGCAAAATCTGGGCGGTCGCGAGATTGCCGCGATGGCGGGGGCCATTGCCCGAGCGCGGGTCGAGGGGATCCCTGTGATACTAGATGGCTTTATTTGCGCGGCGGCAGCGACGGTGCTCTTTGCGACTGACAAAAAGGCGTTGGATCATGCGTTAGCAGGGCACGTATCAGCCGAAGGCGCGCACGCGCGGGTCCTTGCGTATCTGGAAAAAGAGCCGCTATTGAACCTTGGACTGCGCCTAGGAGAAGGTTCTGGCGCGGCCCTCGCGATTGGCGTTCTGAAAGGAGCGATCGCCTGTCACTCAGGAATGTCCACCTTTGCGGAGGCCGGAGTTTCTGCGGGCTGATCAGTCTTTTCCTTCGCGGCATTGCTGACGCTGAAAAGGGCAGCTTCCAAATCCTTGGCCAGTTCCTTGGATTTCTCGATATAGGCTTCGTTTTGCTCAACTGGAATATTTGGATCAAATAGCGTCGCCAATTCCTGAACCGCTAGACGGTCGTGCTGATAGAACATCCGCTCGGCCTCGGCGGCTTCATATTCCGAGAGACCGACGTTCTCGAGGACATAGCGACCAGCGCGCAGGGAGCTGTCGAAAACCTCGCGGACGATGTCATTGGCGCCCGCTGCATAGAGGCGGTAAACCTGTCCACGATCCCGCGCACGCGCGATGATGTGAAGGTCAGGGCGTTGGCTGCGGGCATAAGATACCAAGCGAAGCGCGGCCTGAGGTTCATCCAGTGCCACTACCAGAACCCGCGCCGTCGCGAGCCCTGCGGCATTCAGAATTTCGGGGCGTGTCGGATCACCAAAAAAGCCCTTGAAGCCGAACTTACGCATGACTTCAACCGTCGCCATATCGTTATCAAGCACGGTCGTATGGAAGCCTGCCGATTGCACCATACGCGTCAGGACTTGGCCAAAGCGCCCGATTCCCGCGATGATAATCGGGTTTTGCTCGTCGATTTCATCACTTGGTTTTGTCTCTCCTGCTTCATCGACAATCCGCGCCGAGATACGTTCATAAAGCACGAACAGCAGTGGCGAGAGCAGCATCGAGAGGGCAATAACCAGCAAGATTTGTTGGCCGAGTTCAACGGATAGGATGCTGTGTTGTAGCGCGAGCGACATGAGAACAAAGCCAAATTCGCCCGCCTGTGCCAAACCAAGAGCGAACAGCCAATGATCGCGCCCACGCAAGTTGTATAGCCACCCAATCGCAAACAGGATCGTGAACTTAACAACTATCAGCCCCAGCACTAAGCCAAGAACAGTAATTGGCGCTGAAAAGAGCACGCCAAAATTCATTCCTGCACCGACAGTGATAAAGAACAGCCCAAGCAACAGTCCCTTAAACGGCGCGATGTCGCTTTCGAGTTGGTGGCGAAATTCAGAGTTAGCGAGAACCATACCCACCAAGAACGCGCCCAGAGCAGGGGACAGCCCGACTAGCATCATGATGATCGCAATGGCAACGACGATCCAAAGCGAAAGCGCGGTGTACATTTCGGGGAGGCGGGTAGAGTGGATAAGTTTGAACAATGGGCGCGTCAGGTAAATCCCCATCACCATGATCAATACAATCGCAGCAATCGTGACAAGTGTCGTGCCAATTGGCGGAAGGGATACGAACCAAGAGTTAATCGAGTTATAAAGGCCCATATGCGCTTCGTGGGATGTTTCCTCGACTGCTGGCGCATTTTGGAAGCTTGAAAGGGCAAGCAATGGCAGAAACGCGAGCATTGGGATGACGGCGATATCTTGGGCCAAGAGCACAGAGAATGACGCTCGCCCGCCCGGAGTTTGCATGAGTTTCTTTTCGTTCAACGTCTGAAGAACGAGCGCTGTCGAGGAAAGCGTAAGTATCAATCCGACCGCAAGTGCCTGTGACCAAGGTAATCCAAATTGGATGCCCGCGCCAGTAATGACCGATGTTGTCAGGACAAGTTGTAAACCTCCCAGCCCAAGAAGCTTGCCGCGCATTTCCCAAAGAACGCGCGGTTCAAGCTCCAGCCCAATCAGGAAAAGCATCATCACGACGCCAAATTCCGCAAAATGCTGTAGGCTGGCAGTTTCAGGACCAACGATTCCCAAAAGCGGGCCGATCGCAATTCCTGCAAGCAAATACCCAAGGACCGAGCCAAGCTTGAACCGCACCGCAATTGGAACGGCAATCACAGCGATGCCTAGGTAAAGGGTTGCTTGGAAAAGGAAACTTTCCATAGAATATGCGTCCCGCGTCTTCCCTCAGGCGGTGTGCGTGTGCCCGCGGCCATGAGGTGTTAAATGACTAGAGCTTACGGTGTGACGCGGCGTTCGGAAAGGGGCGGCTAGCCGCTCGAAGGCATTTTCAGCAAGTAGTTTTTGCCTTGCTTGATGTAATGAACCTGATCTGAGCCGATTGCGGCGACTTTGCCGCCATTGAGACGGTCTCCAACGCCGATCTCGACGATTTTGCCATTGCTCATCCGTACCAATGCGGAACGTCTGGAGGGGGTGCCGTAGACACCAATAAGGGCGACTTTGCTCATGCTGATCTGGTTCTTTTGGGTTGCTGCGCCCGCAACAGATGCGCGGGTCGGAATTTTGGGGCCTGTTACAGCCGGCGCCCTGATCGTTTCGGGCTTGGCGGCTGTTTGGGTCGTTGCGGTTGGCGTAGATATAGGTTTGGCGCGCGCCTTTTCAACGATAGCGGCAAAGTTACTTGGGCGCGATTGAGGAATACGCGCGGCAGCAACGGCAAGTTTGGTGGCATTGGTGCTTAGGCTGACGCCCTCGGGTGAAGTTTGCGCAGAGATCTGTTCGGAAACGGGGCGAGCAACGGGACGAAGGCGCGCCAGTTCATCTCGCGTACGGCCACCAAGATTGGCAGCTTCGTAGATTTCAGAGAGGTTGTCAGGACGTGGCGTGGGGCGGCGCTGCTGGGTTTCAGCTACTGCGACTTCTGCCTCCTCTGGCTCCTCAGTGACTGGGCGCGGTGTCGCTTGGCGCGATGGGGCACCTTCGAACACAAGGATGCCGTCCGGATTTAGCGTACCGTCAGCACTTGGCGTGACAAGGCCTTCTTCATCTAGTGCGAAGGTACTTCCCGCAGGAGCTGGGGTTGCTTGTGCGGCGAGGGGGATATCGCTCGGTTCTTCCTCAACCGTTGGAAGAGCTACCGCGTCCGATAGATCTAACTCGGGGTCGAGCGAAGGGAGATACAGATCATAGGTGTTCCGAATTTCCGGTGGAGTGGTCGTGCGGGGCGATTTTTGCCATATGCCAGAGGTGTCATATGCTGTTTGAGCCTCAGCAAGCGTAAGCGGCGTTAGGACCCTTTCGACTTCATTTTCTTCGCTAGCAGGTGGAGTTACGTCGGTAATCTCAACCTCAGCAAGTGTTTCGATTTCAGGTTCGGCAATTACCTCGGTCGCGGGGGGGACGGCCGCTTGGGCGCCTTCGTTTGGACTATCATCTCCGCCACGCCACAACATCGCCAAGCCGACCAGCAACAGAAGCACGACAGAAGCTATGGCGCCGATGTGGCGCGGGTTCATGGGTGGTTTGTCGGTTTTGGGTGCGCCGAAAACGCTTTGTTCTTCAATCGCTGGCGGTGTGTAATCCCCGGCACTGGCGAGTGTAGCTTCTGGCCCTAGGCTGGCGCTAAGTTGCGCGACATCGGGAAGGTCCATTGCCTGTTCGGTGATCTTTGCGTCTATCGTTTGCGCACCTTCGGATGCTGCGCTGGCGCTAATAATCGGAACCGATACCGCCTCGGGTTCGTCCTCTTGAGCATGCACTTCAATGACATCGAGCTTGTCGTCCGATGATTGCTCGGATAGCGCTTTGTCCTCAACCTTGGGCTCAGGTTTCTTGGCGGCATTTAGATGAGCGACAAGTTGCTCTGGCGGTTTGCTTGGCGCTAGTGGGCGCGTAACGTACTCATTTCTTGAAACAGCAACAAGCGGCTTCCCCGACGTAATCGCCGGAGGTATCGCAGTTTTGCCTTTTGCCTTCTTGAGGTGATCAGGGATTTTCGGTGCTTCGACATTCTGCTCGGTAGGCTGCGCCTGAATGCTCGTGAAAAACGCAGTAAGTTGTGGGGCGGGCGCGTCCTCTGGCTTGGTTTCCTTTGCCGGCGGCGCTTCGATATAGACCTCTGGGATTACGAGGTGCGGCTCAAGCGGGATTTCCTTCGGCGTTTCGGCGATCTCTTTTACGGCTTGTGTGTCTGGTTCGACCGTATCGCCATTTAGGAAAGTTTGCGCAAATGCGGTCGGGCCAAAGAACGGCTCGCCATCAAACTCCCCATCGTCGGGAATGCTTACGAATGACACAGGATTGAAGTGATGCTCCAGCGCGAATGTCTCGGCCTCGTGGAGTGTCTGTTGTGCGACCGCTGCGATTTGGGCCATGTCGCCAACATTGCGCCAATCAAAGGCCAGCTCCGCAGGATCATATGGCGTCATTCCCGTAAGCGCTTCACGGATTTGGGCCTCGCGTTCTGCATCACTTGGACCAGGCGCCGCGACGTTCGCATAGAGGATTTGCGAGTTCGGAATAATGAGTTTGGTGCTTAGGTCGTGACCCGAAACTTGTGTCGCTTTTTCGCGTAGATTCTTGAGGGTTTCGCCCAAGTCCGCGGCATCCACACTGGTTTCACCAACAATTCGCCAGCCACCTTCGGCGCGAGCAAAAAGGCGGATACCTTCAAGGGAGAGTTCTAGGGCGAAACTTGGCTTCATTCTGCTGATCTATCATAAGTTAAGGTCATTTTGGCACCCCCAGATACCGCGAATTATTCCCTCTTAGCGTATTCTCGCCCATGGCGTTTTTCAAAACAAGGACCACGTTTTTCACCGCATCCAATACCCCTCGCGGCGCAGCGCATTGCGGATGGCCTGCTCTTTGCGAGGGAGGTTATTTTGATCGAATAGAGCGCGGGCTTTATGTCCACGGCCTTGGTAAATCATACGCTTGATCGGTTCGTACTGCTTAAGAGTCTTCTTGAGTTTGTTTGGCGCGACGACGGATTCCAATAGGTTCACAACCTCATCGGACTCACGCGCATATAGAAGCGACAGAACCCGATAATGACAACTAAGATCGCCATCCAGTTGCGCAACGTCAGGCGAAGGACGGCCTCCGCCGAAAGAGTGAATTACTAGCGGAAGTGCGATCTGATCGAGCCAAGGATATATCGGCTGGCACACTAGTTCATCTGGCGGGTTATCCCGAATTTCCAGCGCATATTTTAAGAACCGCTCGCCAAATTCGTGCGGACAACGATAGTAGAACCAGCCAGCATTGAAATAGAGATAACGTTCCCAGTATTCGTCAGGCTGGGACAGATCGAGTGAGCTTGGGAAATCTAGCCCAAAGCGATCATACAGGGATTGCCATGTCTCATTATAGGTAGGGCCGTATAACTCGAGCGTTGGCCAAGTCCCTTCGCGGTTCATAGAGGCCGAGGGGCGGTCAAAATCAAACGGAACGGAAGTAATATCGCCCGTGATGAGCGTGTCAGTATCAAAAAATACGAAGTTCTCGCCCTTGGGCAGAGCTTTGAGCGCTTCGATTTTATTGCCCTGAGGATAGGACTTCCCGAAATGTTCGTTTTCGAACGGCAGGATCTCTGCGCCAAGGTTGGTGAGGGTTTCGGCGATGTCAGACGGTATTCGGGTGTTTTGCCCTTCCCACGTATGATTGGGTTGGGGCTCGGCGACAAATACTCGACCGTCGAAGTTGGGGGAGCTCGCACGAAGGCTCGCGAGGAAAATGATCGCCTCATACGCAAGACGGCCATTTTGACCGACAATCAAAATGTTGAACTTCGGAGTATCGTTGCGCGTTGTTGCCATGCTGCTCGCTCTTTTGGGCAATTATACCTTCAAAGCGGCGCTCTCAAAAGTGAAATAAAGGGCTTTAGGGCAGAATGCCGAGCCAAACCCAAATTGTGAACAGCGACAGAGCGGTCGCGATCAGCACCGTAGAGGCCGCCACACGCTTGGCGACGCCATACATATTCGCAAAGACGTAGGCGTTCACGCCAGGCGCCATTGAGGCCGTAAGCACCGCAGAACGTAAGTTTGGTGTTGTTAGGTCGAGATTGCGGGCCAGCCCATAGGTGATAATCGGGTGCAAAAGGAGCGACAGACCAACCGTAAACAGGATAACGCGCATATCGCCCTCAGGGCGATATCGATAGAGAACACCGCCAAGCGCAAACAGCGCCGCAGGCAGTGCTGAGCGTGAAATAAGGCTGACGGCCTCATTGAACGCTTGGGGCGGGTTGATACCCGAAATGTTTACAATGAAACCAAGCGCAATCCCGATAACGAGCGCGTTCCGAAACATCGCGCGCAAAACGGCGCGGCCAGTTGCGATCGGGCTTGCGCCGCGATTGCGTACGATTTCCATAACCGTGATGCCCAACCCATAGCAGAACGGCGAGTGTACGGCGATAATCGCATAGTTTGCCTCAAGCGCGTCTGTTCCATAGGCGCGCTCTGTGATCGGCAATCCAAGCAAGAGCGAGTTTGAAAACAGTCCGCAGAACCCGATCGCAACGCAGTCTTCCCAAGGGCGACCAAACAGGATCCGAGCGCCAAACAGGCCAATCAGAAAACAAGTCGTCGCGCCGCCATAGAAGCTTGCGAGCAAACGCCAATCCAATCCTTGACTAATATCCAAGGTCGAGATCGCCTTGAAAAGCAGGCATGGAATTGCGAAATGCTGGGTGAATTTCATTAGGGCATCAACGCCCTCATTTGAAAATAACTTGCGCCAAACGACAAGATAACCAAAGCCGATAACGATAAAGACAGGCAGGATAACGTCGATGAGCGCCTGCATTATGGGCTTTCTATCTCTATGGTCATACCGTCAAAAGCTGGTGTGATGCCTTCGGGAAGTTCCTGCTCAAGCGTCGCATAGTCCATGTCGATATGCATATTCGTCAATACCGCGCGGGTCGGTTTTGTTCTGGCGATCCACTCTAGAGCCTTTTCAAGGTGGATGTGGCTTGGATGTGGTTTGCGACGCAACGCATCAAGCACCAAGACTTCAAGGTTTGCGATACGGTCGGAGGTTTCTTGAGGCATATCGGAAACATCAGGGATATACGCAAGATCACCAATTCGGAACCCAAGCGCCGAAATGCGACCGTGATCTACCTCAAGTGGAATGAACTCTATGTCGCCGCCTGCGCCGCTAATTGCGAAACTGTGCTCACCTATGTGGTTTAACTCGCAGATCGGGGGATAGTCGCTCCCTTTGGGCTGTACGAACGCATAACCAAATCGTGCAATAAGATCATTGGTGGTGTCGGCATCGGCCCAAACGGGCATACGTTTGCCAGAATTGAAAACCAGCTGACGAATGTCATCCAACCCGTGCAGGTGATCCGCATGCGAGTGCGTCATGACAACGGCGTCAAGCTCGCCAACCTCAGCAGTTAGCAGTTGACTGCGCATGTCGGGCGACGTGTCGATGAGTGCGCGGGTTACACCATCTGGTCCGAATTTCTCCACCAACATAGAACAGCGCTGGCGACGGTTCTTGGGGTTCTGAGGGTCACAATCCCCCCAGTTTCCGCCAATTCGCGGAACCCCTCCCGACGAGCCGCAGCCCAATATGGTGTACCGTATCACGCGTTGGACCACGCGGCGGCTTTGGCGAACAACCTGTCAAAGTTCGCTTGTGTTTGTGCTGCAAAATCGGGGTAGGACAGTCCGAAAACCTCCGCTCCCACTTGGGCGGTTAGGGCGCTATATGCGGGTTCATTCCGACGTCCGCGATGGGGTGGGGGCGCAAGATAGGGCGCGTCTGTTTCGACCAGAATGCGATCCACGGGGGCCGCTGCAAAAATCTCGCGCAACTCTTTTGAGCGCGGAAAACTCGCGATGCCGGACATTGAGAGATAAAAACCAAGATCAAGCGCAGCACGGCCCAATTCGGGGCTGCTCGAGAAACAATGCATAACGCAATCAAAAGCGCCCGCGGCGTGCTCTTCGCTTAGAATCTTGGCCATATCATCATCCGCTGCGCGCGCGTGAATAATCAGGGGTAAGCCCGCTTGCCGTGCGGCCTCAATATGAATGCGCAGGCTCTCTTGCTGAATTTCGGCGCTCTCGGACGTGTAGTGATAGTCCAGCCCCGTTTCTCCGATACCCACAAATTTCGGGTGTTCGGCGAGCGCGACAAGTTCCTCAACCGATGCCAGCGGCTCCTCGGCGGCACTCATCGGGTGGGTGCCTGCGGCCCAAAATACAGGCGCATAGGCATCGGCAATTGCTTGAACCGATGTCGCATTCTTGAGGCGCGTGCAAATCGTAACCATCCGCGTAACGCCTGCTTCCTCTGCGCGCGAAATAACTTCGGGCAGTTCGTCGGCAAAATCGGGAAAGTCGAGGTGACAATGGCTGTCGGTAATTTGCGGCTGCATTCAGCGGTCCCTTGGAGCTATTGTAGTTTTGCGAGTTGCCCCGCGGTTTGGTCCATCTTCAAAAGCATATCAAGGATGAGCGCCGCAGGGTCAAGGTTCACGGCGCGCCCATGGCGAACACGTGTGCTGAGTTCCTGTTGAAGGTTGGCCCATGCACGCCCATGAACGGGGGTGCCCGATAACTTCTGAAATAGGCCTGCCTCGCCTTTAGCGGCTTCAATCGCAGGTGGTCCCGAAACGCCCGCCCGCGCCATACGCGAGAGGAGCAGGTCGAACAGGTCAAGCAAAAGGTCATATTTGGGTACGTTTTTTGCACCAACAGCAGTCTCGGCGAGGGAAAGGGCGCGTTGCCGATCAATGCCCGGTGCCGCTTGCATGAGATCACAGATCAACTGATACGATTTTATCCCATCTAGCGTGGTCAGGCGCATCGCTTCGCCAACACTTCCGGACGAGAGCGCAGCAAGGATGACAGGCTCTTCAATGTCTCCGGCTCCGGCGGCTGCAAGCGCATCGGCCATATCCTGCGGGGGCAGGGAGTGGCAGCGAAGCTCGCGGCACCGCGAACGGATCGTCGGAAGGAGTTTGCTGGGCTGATGGCTAATAAGGAGAATGGTTGTGTGCTCTGGCGGTTCTTCTAAGAACTTCAGCAATGCATTTGCAGCCTGAGTGTTCATTTCATCGGCGGCATCCACAATAACCACGCGGCGACCGCCATCAGTGGATGACAGCGAAAAGAAATTCTTCAAGCGCCGAACTTCATCGACCGAGATGACGGTTTTTAGCTTTCCGGTTTTCTCGTCCACAGGGCGTTTTAATACGAAAAGTCCTGGTTCGGACATTGCAGCGATCCGGTGCGAGACGGGATGATCTGGCGCAATAGAAAGTGATGTTGCATCGGGCGGTGTGTCGCCAAACAAGCTAGGGCCAGACGCAACTGGCTGGGCGATCAAGAAGCGCGCGATTTGCCATGCAAGCGTTGCCTTGCCCACGCCGCGCGGGCCTGTGATGAGCCAGCCGTGGTGTAAGCGCCCCGTGTTGAATGCTTCAAGGAAAGCTGCCTGAGCGCGGGATTGACCCAGCAGTTTGACTGTTTCGCGCGGATGGGGTGCACCCTCAATTCGATCCGGTTCTGGCAAATCGCTCATGAAGGCACCGCATGGTTGGCGATTTTCGCTTGGGTTTGCGAGAGGATATCTGCTGCAACGAGTTCGATTTCACGCGCACCGTCAATCAGGATGCAACGGTCGGGGTACTCTTTTGCAAGTCCAAGGAACCCCGCACGCATCTTGGCCTGAAGCGCCTCTCCGAAATCCTCGAACCGTTCTTCAGATGTTTGGCGTGATTTCGCGCGGGCAAGCCCAACTTGCGGGTCCATATCAATGATAAACGTCAGATCGGGTTCTCGTCCGATCATCAAGCTGTGCAATTGATCCACTACAGTGCGAAGATCGCCGCGGCTCATGCCTTGGTACATGCGCGTTGAATCTGCGAAACGGTCGCACAGCACGATCTTTCCGGCCTCAATGGCGGGAGAGATCGTTTTTTCCAGATGATCACGGCGCGCGGCAGTAAAGAGCAGTATCTCACTTTCCGCTGACCAGCGATCAGGGTCGCCCTCAAGCACAAGAGAACGGATTTCCTCAGCTCCCGTTGACCCACCGGGTTCGCGTGTCAGGACCACATCAAGCCCTTCGTTTCTCAACGCTTGGGCAAGAAGTTTGATCTGGGTTGATTTTCCAGAGCCATCAATCCCCTCAAAGCTGATGAATAGACCCGAAGGCAACGTGAGGGGCGATGGGCGTGAAGCTGTCATGGGCGAAATCTAGCCCCAAGACGTCAGATGGACAAGCCCAGCCTTTCACCCGCAAAGCGATTAAAGAGAATTGTAAAGCTCGTGCGCAAACGCGGAACAAATCCTCCGCCTGCAATATCCTCTTTGGCGACCAGCGGTAGACGTGTTTCTGGCATATTCGGTAGGGTCAGAACCAGCTCTGCGAGTTTATCACCCGCTTTGATTGGCGCTTCAACTGGCCCTTCGAATACAACATCTCCGGCCAGATCACCTTGGGCAAGAGCAGGGATCAAGACCTGTAGATCCTCGCCAGCAATCAGATTAACGCGCCGCTTCTCTCCCATCCAGACGGGTGCTTCGGCTAGCACGGTGTCTTTCTCAACAAGTGTCTTCATCACAAACTGCCGAAACGCCCAGTTTACGATTTGCTCGGCTTCCTCTGCGCGTTCAGTTTCGCTGTTTAGGCCAGAAATCACGAAAATCACCCGGCGCTCGCCCTGTACAGCAGACCCAACAAGGCCATAGCCAGCTTCACTTGTGTGGCCTGTTTTGAGGCCATCCGCGCCGATGTCAATTTTTAGGAGCGGGTTGCGGTTAAAGCGGTTGTCGGGCGCGCGACCGTCAAATTCAAACTCGGTTTGTGCAAAGTACCCATAGTATTCCGGGAACTCGGTAATGAGCCTCTCTGCCAGAATTCCAAGGTCACGCATACTCATGCGTTGGTTCGGATCGGGCCAGCCAGATGAATTTCCAAAGGTCGAGTTGTTCATACCCAAGGCGCGAGCACGTTCATTCATCAGTTGCGCGAACGCATCCTCGGAGCCTGCCAGACCCTCAGCCACTACGACACACGCATCATTCCCCGAGAGTACAATAATCCCTTGAATGAGTTCCCGCACTGTGGGGCGATCATTCTCATTCAGGAACATAGTTGAGCCGCCCATATTCTTGGCACGGGTCGAAACGGTAAAGCGCGTTTCCATCGTCACGCGCCCGTCCTTAAGGGCCTCAAACAGCATGTTGATTGTCATGAGTTTGGACATCGACGCAGGGGGCAGAGGCACATCCGCGTTCTTTTCCAGCAGGACCGTATCCGTTGTGACGTCCACAATATACGCGCTCTGGGCACGTGTATCGAACTGCTGAGCGATAGCTGCTCCAGCGAACGGCAACGCAAAGGCAACGGCCAGCACGCCCTTCAATACAGAACGCCTTACCAAACGGGTTTGGAACTTGTGGAACAAACGCATGGCGCTCCCTCTTTTCTTAACTAGATACGTAATAGGCGTCGGTGTAACCGAGATCATTCACGGTTTTCTTGAGCGCATCCTTCTCGGATGACCCGCTCGCAGGGCCAACAATGACCCGCCAGAATGTTTTGCCCTGTGTTGTTTGCTTCTTGATGAGCGCATCAATGTTGGCGCTCTTCATCTTGGCGGCGGTGGCATTTGCGTTGGCTTCAACACTAAAGATACCGACCTGCAAATAGGATTGCTTAGAAGACCCAGATGATGGCGCGCTCGCTGGTTTCGCAACTGGCAACACGGCGGCAGGTGCGGCCGTTGCAACAGAGCCATCTACCGCGTCAAGCGCGGCCTCGGCAGAGGCGATCGGATCAAGCGTTGTCGCCGTTACCTCGGATGGCGCTACTTGTCCCTCCGCATCTGTTACTTCCTCAACAGGCTCCATCGGTGCTTCTGTCACTACTTCTTCGCGACGTAAGGCGGTTACCGTCATCTCGACGGGTGCGCCGGCGATCATACCTACGGCTTCGGCAGCATCAGAAGACACCTGCAGCTTCGGGCCAGGTGTTTCGCGTTCTTTGCGGAACAGGGCGCCGATTACATACATCCCGTTGGTTTCGTTGCGGATCAGCACACGCTCGGGGTCTTTGGCTGTCGGATGCGCAACCCAGACGCCACCTAGGGATGGACGTCCGTCCCATAGCCCTTGTTCATTCACCTGAAAAACTTCTGGCGCTTCAACGTCGCGCTCTGCGGCCTCCGAGCCACCGGAGGCTTTGCCCTCCAGACTGGATTTTGTGCCCGTGTTTTCTCCACACGCACTAAGTCCCAGCCCCATAACTGCAACCAATGCAATCTTAATGTACGATTGTCCCAACATGCTTCGCCCTCATTTGCACAGCGTCCTGTGTCCAGCCAGTGTATGGCTTTTATTATTTCAATTCGTCGCCCGCGTGTCGTGAGTGTGACACCGAGCGCAATTCGCCTGATTTTATTACGCCAACGGCGCGTATTTGCCGGTACTCTAACCAACGCATTGCCGCATGAAAAGACCGCGTTCAGCCAATGCGCGAATTTCTGCGAGCATTTTGGGGTTTTAGAATCACGAATCCACCTTTAACACGTCCCTCGTCGGAGGAGTGGCAGAGTGGTTGAATGCACCGGTCTTGAAAACCGACGTAGGTGAAAGTCTACCGTGGGTTCGAATCCCACCTCCTCCGCCACTTTGGCGTTTCCCCATATTCAACTCACCCGCGTTGAGCCGCTTTAACTGCATGTTTTCATAGAGATCGTTGCAATTTAAGGTTTAATTGGATTTCAGCCGATTTTGCCTGTATGCTTTCGCTGTGTGGTATGTTTGGTGGTATTTGTCTTGTCGGCACTGAATGGAAAACTTACAAAGAAACTTGTCGAGTCCCTTGGCGCAGGCCGCCATGGTGATGGGGCGGGCCTTTATCTGGTGGTTGATCCCTCCGGCGCTCGGCGCTGGATTGTGCGAGTCACTGTCAAAGGGCAGAAAAATCGCATGGGCGCGCCGCTTCGCACTGACTTTGGGTTGGGTGGAGCAGATATTGTCACGCTGAACCAAGCAAGAGAGCGTGCGCTTGAATATCGCCGAATGGCTAAGCAAGGCTTGAATCCCCGATTTAACGTCGCTCGGGAGATACCGACCTTCGCGGAAGTTGCGCAACAGGTTCACATCGATCGTATACCCACCTGGAAGAACGCCAAGCATGGCCAGCAGTGGCTCAACACATTGCGTGACTATGCCTTCCCCAAGATTGGGCGGATGCCTATTGATAGTGTCGGCCAACCAGAAATACTGATGTGTTTGTCTCCTATCTGGACCGACAAGCATGAAACGGCCAAACGGTTGGCCCAGCGCATCAAGACTGTTTTGGACGTGGCCAAGTCGAAAGGCTTTCGCTCTGGTGAAAACCCTGTAACTGCAATCCGTGACGCCAAGGTTTTGCCGACCGTTAAAAAGAAACCTCAACACCATGACGCGATGCCGTGGCGTGATGTGCCAGCCTTTTTTGCTGAACTGAACGGACGCAGTGCGATTGCGGCCAAGGCGCTGCAATTCACAATCCTAACGGCCAGCCGTACCTCCGAGGTGCTGGACATGACTTGGCCAGAGATTGATTTCGAGGCGCGTTTATGGACCGTGCCAGCCGCGCGTATGAAGGGCGGCAAAGTACACCGCGTCCCTCTCACAGATGAAATGCTGGCGATATTGGAGCCATTGAAGGCGATGGCGTCGGTCTATGTCTTCGAGGGGCAAAAGCGACACAAGCCGCTTTCCAATATGTCGATGCTGATGTTGTTACGCCGCATGGGACGCGATGGCTTTACTGTGCATGGCTTTCGCAGTTCATTCAGGGATTGGGCGTCAGAGGCAGCTAATGCACCGCGTGACTTGGCCGAGACCGCGCTGGCGCATCAAGTCGGCTCTAGCGTGGAGCGAGCTTATGCGCGTTCGGATTTGTTGGAACGACGAAGGGCGCTGGCTAAGACTTGGTCCGAATATCTAACCCGACACCGTGAAATTGAAGGAGAGTATTGAAGAATACAGCTTACGAAGGCGGTGGCAGTTTGGGTGGTTTAGACTATTGGAGGCTATCAGAAGAGTTGTCAGTCATTGATGCTTCTTTTTTGACACTAAACTTAGACCCAGGATGTTTTCAACTTTCGAATTTAGCCGACCCAGCAAATAGTAAAATTATTAGGGTCGCTGAGTTCGAAGATTGGGAGGCCCGCGCTCTTTACAATGGCGATATTCCAGAGGTTGAGCTTGAGCCAAACCAATTCCGTGCTGTTTTCAAAGCTCTCCGAAACGCTGTTTTGAACAACAAACTTCGTGCCAATGTGGTGACACGCGGACGGGAGCCAAGCTATGCAATCGAAGAAAATACTCCTGATGTTTCCGGCAGAATTGAAACAGAGGAAATGCTTAACTACCAATTTTTAGTCGGACGCGGCACGCCTCAACTATTTAGTAATTCTATAAATATTCAAAATGTTGAGACGTCTCTTGGTGGTGAGGAGAGTGAGCATGATGTGATTTACATACTGAAAGAACCGGATTGGTCAGAAACCAAATTAGCTGTTGATGATGTGAAAGATTGGTACGCTTCACGAGGTTTGTATCCGGAATTCTTTTTTTGGAAGGGTTTGAAAGAGGGCTTTAGGGACGCGAATAACCCAAGATACTCTGCAAAACTAGCAACTGCAGTTGCTGCGTGGGAAACCGTGAAAAAGGCGGGTAAAAATAAGAGCGTAAAGCAATCATTGTTAGATTGGGTTGTCGGCAATGGGGTCCAATTTGGACTTGGCAACAATGAAAGTGTTGTGACTCCAACAGTTGCTGAAGAGGTGGCCAAGATTGCAAATTGGCACCCAGGGGGAGGAGCGACGAAGACTGCCACGGGCGACGAAGACGATGAAAACGAAAGCGAGCAAAAAGTTCCAATCCAGAACTTTCAAGAAATCGATGGGCAAATACCTTTCTAACCCAGGCTATGGTTAAGATGACCTAGCTTTAATATTATGAAATATATGCATATTATCTCAAAGTTGCCCGTTTCGATTCAACGCAAGCGTCAGAATCCCGTAGGTGCTGGGATAAGCTACAGTGGAGTTTTCTTAACCTAGGTCACTATTCCTAATGTCTCAATGAAAGCATTTTCTAGCCATTGCAACCAATCCAATTAAAGGATTTACCGATGGCTAAAATCTACGACGACGACAGAATTTTCTTTCCAGAAGACCCAGAGCTTCGCGTTCTCGGCAGCACCGAAAAGCTAGCGCAGTGGCGACACCGTAACACAGGGCCAGCCTTCATCCGCATAGGGCGGCGCATCGGCTATCACGGAATCGACCTAAACGCCTATCTGGACGCTCAACGCGTCGATCCCAGCATAGGGGCCGCACAATGAAAAACCCCAACTCCGCACGCGGGGCTAGGGCTTTTCGAGTGACATCAACTGCCACCCTGAACAGTTCAGTTGATGCCACAACATGCCCTTCTCCTGCAACTCATTTTGAACGTCGCTTCCGCTGGTGCGGACAAAGCAACTCCGTTCAACCTATGACCCTTCGCAAAGGACGCATCGATTATGTCTAATCACTGGCACAGCAATCGCACTCGAGTTTACTGGACCTGCATGGCCTTAGCACAGGGCCGCACAATCAACCACATGGACGAAATAGGCGAGGTGAAGGGCTGGCGGCTTGGCGCAATCATCCACAATCTTCGCCACAAGTATAAATGGCCAATTCAGACGGAATATAAAGGACCAGAGCGTATCGCGCATTATCGACTAACGGACAGCACAGATTGGCACGGTTTGGAGTTTCCTCGTTCAGCAGAAGCAGCGCGGGAGAAACTGAAAAGAAACCAAAACGTCGCGCAAACCATGATTGCTGGCTCACTCGATGGGTAAGAGCAAGAGAGCATCGGAGGGGCAGTATTTGCCTCTCCCTTACGCTCAATTAAAAAGTCCAGCCTGGCGCAATTTGTCTGGTTCAGCGGTGCGGCTCTGGTTGGAGCTTCACACACGCTACAACGGGGGCAACAACGGCACTTTGACGCTTTCCTATGCAGAGGCAGGTGAAGTTTTAGGTATCGGAAAAGCCACCGTTCAACGCGCATACGCCGAACTCCTAGAAAAGGGCTTCCTAGCACTTGAACGAGAGGGCAATTGGTATAGCCGACGCGCCCATGAATGGCGGCTTACCACCAAGCCAATGCAAGTGGTTTCAGGCAGAAAAACAGCGACCAATGATTGGAGACGCTGGCAGCAAAAAACGAAACGCGGTTCTGAAACGGTCCCGTCGCCTTCGTCCATGGTTCCGACAGAGAACCCTAAGCCCATAAATGGTTCCATACTGGAACCCGTCACAGCCGATTCAGAGCCTGTGTTGGGTTCTGGAACGGAACACTAATAGTAACCACTCACCTAGAGAAGGAACGATGAATGGAATGGTTTGAAGAAATAATATGCGACAGAGTTTTGGTGTGGCACATGCCAATGGACCACTGGCTCGCCGCAAAAAAGCAGGTGTTCCTATGAGTAAACTCACTTCCAAAAAAAAGGCGTCGAACTTACCAAAAATTGTTGGGATGAAAGATGGGGTATTGCAAATAGAATTGAAGTATTCTGAGCAGTTGCAAGAAGTTTTAGGAGTGCAAACTTCCGAAACTTCAAGGGGCCTCTTGACCGCAGCTCTTAATTCCCTGGGCGTTTCGAGAGAAGGCTACCAAGAGCTGCTGCTTGCTGTCTCCCATGAGATGAAACCGAATGACCCTTTGGAATCGATGCTGATTACCCAACTTACGACAACACACGTCGCCATGTGCAAGATTTCCTCAAAGATGTTTGACGCACAGCACCCGCAACTTGAAGAGACCTACGAGCGCTCTGTAACGCGGCTGTCACGCACATATATGGCGCAATTGGCAGCCCTTAAAAAGTACCGAGCCAAGGCGCAACAGACAGTCCGCGTCGAGCGCGTTACGGTTGAGGAGGGAGGGCAAGCAATCGTTGGTGACGTCAATCATATGGGGGTGTAAAGTGAAAAGTGACGCTAACCCCATAAACCCTGTCGAAAGGCTCAGAAATGCGCCGAGATGCTCTGCTATGGCGAAGTCCACTGGCATGAGGTGCCGCTGCCCTTCTAAGCAAGGTTGGAACGTCTGCCGCTTGCATGGCGCCGGTGGTGGTGCACCGCGTGGTGCCGTGCATCCAAATTATCGGCACGGGTTGCGAACAGCAGAGATGGCAGAAATACGGAAACTCGTCGCACATCTTAGCACTAAACGAAATTAAAATTATGCAATAAGGGGTGGTCTTCAGGGGCGGAATCCAACGGCCGACGTGAGGATTTTCAAACCTGTGGGCTTTCATAATCATCGTGACAAAATCACGTAGCCTGACTAGGAATGGGTATGAGTGACAAAGCCAAATATCCAAAATCGGTTGGAGCTGCTAAAGCTTTGGGCAGTTCAGCGTTTTTTTTAGCAAAGGTAACCGGAAAGGCAGGATTGGCGATTGCCAAACCTGTAGGAAGCCACGCCAGCAATCTGGCTATTAAAGGCGGTCAAGCTGTAGATGAGGCCGCAAAAGGAAAAATTGCTGAGTACAAACTAAGGCATGCGGACTATACGCCCGAGAATTTCTACGAAAAGAGCGCAACAACTCTCGAAGACCTTGTCGATGCTATATTAATTGAGAAAACTGGGACGTCAGCAAAGGTCGTAAGAACTCTTTCTGCAAAGCTAGGCGCCGCAGGTGCAACAGTTGGAATATTTTCAATTGCTTCTTTACTTGGAACAGCGAGCACTGGCACTGCAATATCTTCACTTTCCGGTGCTGCCTTTAATAGCGCGGCATTGGCTTGGATTGGTGGGAGCGTAGCAACCGGCGGTTGGATTGTTCTGGGTGCAGTCGCAATAAGCTCAATTGCCGCATATTACGGGTCCTCGAAGTTGCTTGGCAAATGGACCGGTACGAGACGTAAGAAGAAAGTGCTGGATACTCAGGAAAAACAGTTTGTCGAAACATGCCTGATGTTGGCGACAGCTTTCCGAGAGCGTGTCGAACAAAAAGCTGTGTTGGATCAAATTACTGCGGATGCCTTGCATCACAATCTGTCTCAAGAACTTGTCCAACAGTTAGATGTCTGTATCGACAAAGTGGCGGACTGGCCAAGTATTCCACTCAATCGGCTTAATAATTGCAAAGGTAAACTGGAGGAGCTTCTCAAAGCTTTGACAGAGATTGGTGACAAGCCTTCTGCGGTGCAAAAAGTGTCGATAGCAAACGGCCCCATTATGACCGGTGTTGTTTCCGCCACCATTATGAAATTGATGGCATTGGAATTGCCTTCATTTAGCGACGATGAACAATTGGTTTTGCAAGCCTTACGAAGGTCTAGTAACAGCCTTGCAGATGCTAGTGACCTTGACCTGTCAAAATACGTGCAATCACTAACTGTCGAGCAAATTACAGGACTAAAGAACAACGTGAAGGGCATTTACCACGAGCTTGCGTTCCAGCACCGTGAGAACCTGGATGGTGACGAATATATCGTAGAGTTGTTTAAAGATACAAACCACGCGGGGGCGGATGTCCGTATCATTAATGTAGAGACTGGCGAAGTTTCCGAGGTTCAACTCAAAGCGACTAATTACGCAACGTATGTTCGGGAACACAATGAGAAGTACGAAAATATTGACGTCCTTATAACTAGCGAAGTCGCGGAGCATTCCTCTGAGTTTTCTTCGTCGGGGTTTAGCAACGAAGATTTGACAGCTGATACAACTTCAACTCTAAATATACTCGATCAGGGAGCTGACGCTGGCATTGCTGAAAGTATGGGAGTTGCTGCAATGGTGACTCTTGCTGCCAATGCGAAATCTATGTTGAAAGGAGAATCTCTTTCGACAGAAGCTAAAGAAAAGATAATTCAAGATGGAGTTGTTGCAGCAAGCGTTGCAGGTTTAGTTCAGCTAATCCTTTAGAAGCGCAAAGCAATAAAATGACGTTAACCCCATAGACACTGTTCAAAGGCTGTGAAGCGCGCCTAGGTGTTCCGCGAAGGCGAAACGAACCCTAACTTCAAACATGGGCTGCGAACCGCAGAGATGATAGAAATACGGCGTCTTGTATCGCTTCTGAGCGCCATAGAGTGGAATTCAACCAAGTCTGTCAACTGCATTCAAGGCTCTATTAGATTCAGACCTCTCATTGATTTGAAGGGAGTTTCTACTAGGTAGCAACGAATGAGTTTCTCACAAGAATACCACTCGGCTCTGATGGCAAGACAGAAGTTGTTAGCTTGAACAATAACGAGCATAATCTGCGGACCTAGCGTCCACGGTCTCATGTTATTTCCTTTCCTCAGAAGCCGTATTTCCGCTTGTTCCGTTGAGCTTCTGTTTCTGGCGCAACCGGACCCGCAGGCATACGTTGCTTGAAGTCCTGCAAAGCCTTTATTTTTCTCTCGGCATGCCCCTTTTCTAACAACGCTAAAGTTTCGTCTAACGCCTTGCCTATGTCCTCAAGCGCACTTGGGTCGTCCTTGCAATGCTCGATTAGCAGCTCATATATGTGTCCAACCTTGGCCCACTCTCGCTCTACCCTAGCCTTGAGCTGGCGGTGTCGGTTTTCCGGTGTATCGGGCAAGGGTTTTGCCTCTTGAAGGATTTCTCTCGATTCCCATTCGTGTTCATCGGCGCGGTTTTTCATGGTGATGTCCTTGTTGCGATTGGCTATATTTAAGCATCTCTGACTAACAGGCAACGGCAAACTATCGTTGGCAATGTCGAGCATAGGGGGAGCCGATGGAAAAAAGTGACGCTAACCCATAAACCCTGTCGAAAGTCTCACGAGTAACCGCACCTTACATGTTTAAGCTCAGAACAACGGCTCGGTTTCCAATGTTGAAATTTCTGTGAAGGACGCCTAATGTTTGATATGACATTGAGAGAAATAAGTAATTGGGCCTCTGAAACTTCGTCCGCATTCATCCGCGATCTAGTCATGGTATTTGAAGCGTCGCCGTTAGACTGGCCGCTTTACATAGTCATCATGGCAATACTGCTGACCATAATTGGATTTATGATTTTTGTAGCGGTTTTGTCCATCCCGATAATGGTTTGGGTGTCATTCTGGAGTAAACACATAGATGAAGGAGGCAAACCCATATCCTGGTTTGGAAGGGTTTCGGTCTGGATTTTGGGTGCTGTATTTCAAGTCATAATAACCTTAGCGGTTTGGTGTTTCGCTTTCATTCTTGTAGCCTTTCCATTAGCAGTTTTTGGCGTGTACTTGTTGGCTGAAAGTACAAATATTGGCATAAAACTGGCAGGTTTTATCCCACCTTCAATAGCTGCCGGAGCCTACTTGTTCATCGGTATGCGTAAATGGAACAAGAAGTTTCTTAGTATTTCAACTTAGCATCAACATTACGAGCCTTAAGACTTGTTAGCTTGAGTGCAAACAATGCCAGTTAGGCTAAACGCACTCTTAGAAATCCACCGTCTTTCCAACAGCGTAATTGACTAGATTTGTAAAGAACGCTCGTGCCTTTGGTCCTCCCCCTTTGAAGTGGTCCGCCCCTGGTCCTCCCCCTTTGAAGTGGTCCGCCCCTATAGTTAGGAATCGGAGGATTGAAAATGGGAATTAAGCGACACAAGCCAGAAGAGATTGTCACGAAGTTGCGGCAGGTTGAGGTGCTTTGCGGTCAAGGCATGCCGCGTGTTGATGCAATCCGGCAAGTGCAGATAACTGAACAGACGTTTTATCGTTGGCGCAAACAATATGGCGGAATGGGAACCGACCAACTGAGGGAACTAAAGCGGCTTCAGAAGGAGAATGATCGACTGCGGCGAGCCGTATCTGATCTGACCCTGGACAAGTTGATCCTGTCGGAAGCCGCACGGGGAAACTTCTGAGCCCCTCGCGCCGCCGCGCCTGCATCGATCACATTCGCAATGAGGTGCGGGTGTCTGAGCGGCGGATCTGTCGTGTTTTGGGGCAGAACCGATCCACCCAGAGGCGGTTGCCTGTTGACCGAAGTGACGAAGAACGGCTGGTTGCTGATATGATCGAACTGGCACGTCAGTATGGCCGGTACGGGTATCGCCGGATTGCGGCTCTGCTCAGGGATGCGGGCTGGCAGGTGAACGACAAGCGGGTTGAACGGTTGTGGCGGCGTGAGGGGCTCAAAGTACCCATGAAACAACCCAAGAAGGGGCGGCTCTGGCTAAATGATGGCTCATGTGTCCGGCTGCGGCCAGAGTATCGCAACCACGTCTGGTCGTATGACTTCGTTCATCATCGAACTGATGACGGGAAAGCGTTCCGGACCCTGAACATCTTGGACGAATACAGCCGGGAATGCCTGGCGATCCGGGTGAAGCGGAAGTTGAACTCGACAGAAGTCATCGACGCACTCACGGATCTGTTCATCTTGCGCGGCGTTCCGGCCTACATCAGGTCGGACAACGGCCCGGAGTTCATAGCTCGGGCTGTTCGAGACTGGATTGAGGCGGTTGGAGCCAAAACGGCTTACATTGAGCCTGGCTCGCCGTGGGAGAATGGGTATTGCGAAAGTTTCAATGCCCGGTTCCGCGACGAGTTGCTGAACGGGGAGAGCTTTTACACTCTACGCGAAGCACAGATTATCATCGAAAGCTGGAGGAAACACTACAATACCAAACGACCACACAGTGCTCTGGGCTACCGCCCGCCGGCTCCGGAAACCATCGTCCCGATGGAACTAAGGCCGATCATGCACTAACATTCAAACTGGACTACTTAGGTGGGGCTGATCAGGTTAGCAAATCATATTGGTAGCGAGAGAACTTGAATAATAGGGAATCTTAGGTATTAGACACTTCTTCACAAGCCGCCCCATCGCAACATCATTGATAGTTGTTGTGGGCTATTTTGCTATCCTCGCTGCTCCAGTGATACGGTCGTCTCAGGCTTTCGGCGGCAATACCTCACGGCCTCCCCAACAGGCTCCGATTGATCAACTGGTCAATGAGATACTGCTTGCGGGCTCTGCTGTAGCGATCGTGTTTCTTCTCGGTTGGGGCAGGCAGGCGAGACTTACGTCACGCCCAGCGTGGAGCGGATTGTGGTACGTATTGTTCCCTGTGGTAATCACACTTAGTCTTTTTGGCGGGGCAGTATTTGTCGCAAGTCAGGGCGAAGTCGATTTCTCTATTCTGGTCGCCAGTGGCCTTCCGCAATCAATCTTGCTCCTTGTCCTATTCGTCGGGATTTTCGAAGAAGTATTGTTTCGCGGCATACTGCTGCATGGATTTGAGCTCCGCATCGGCCCCGCGGCCGCGCTGTTTGCGTCTTCGTTCGTGTTCGGAACTAGTCACTACGTAAACTGGATCACTGGTCAAAGCTTGGCCGCAACCCATCCACAGGTTATCCACGCTGGACTTGCGGGTATTCTCTATGGAGCAATTGCCCTTCGCACACGCTCGGTCTGGCCAAGTGTGCTTTTGCATGCGCTATGGGATTTCGTGGTGACCATGAACCATGCCTTGATTGGCGATACATTCGGCGTAGCTGCAGATTCAACGAAAGGCGATGCATTTGCTCAGTCTTTTGGATTCTTATTGCGCCACTTTGAACCAATACTGGGGCTTATCGTCCTCGTGGGGTGGTTTCGTTGGCAAAAGCGCCAAGTCAACTAGGTGCTTTGGGCGCTTGCTCTGATCCACATGGCGGCGACACATAATGGAATTGAACCTGTCGGGCGCGACTTGACCTTTGGTTGTCGGAACGCCACGGTAAACCTATCTATCGATTCATACAGCTAGAATAATTGGAGACGCCCATGTTTAAAAATATTGGATTTTGCCTTGGCATGATTATTACCGCTAGCTCTGCCCAAGCCTTCGACCGGCAAACAACTAACGCCCTAAAAGCATGTCACGATTACATCTGGGATGTGCCAGAATTCAAGGACTTGCCGAATGCGGCGATATCGGTCTTTCCGAGTTCGGAGAATGGCAACGAAATCGTTGTGAATTGGAATGTGAACTGGGATGAGCCGACTATTCAAGCCGCTGGCAACTGTACGGTCATCGGCGGAAATATTGAAGGTTTTGAGGACTATACCAAATGAAGCCGCGCAATGGAAATTCTGTCGCTGTGGCCGAGAACGACAACGAACAATCGCGCGGACGGCGTCCGCCCCTGTTGGCGGTTTCTGCATTTGGACTTATGACCCTATGGGGATGTGGCGCCACGGAAGATGGGGTTCGAACGGCCTCGACTGCTGGTGCCTCGGCAGCACTTGCTGCTGAAGCCTCAGAAGAGGCGAAGAAATCGACTGACTACGACGCTATTGCAAAAGAAGCAGTCGCCGATGTCGATACCACCGGTTTCGATGCGCTTACCGAATAGACCGCCCATCTTAGAGGTGGCCCGAATATGGGTTCATTGAAATGGGCGGCGTTGCTGGCGGGTGTGGCCGTTGTCTTCATCGCGCTGTTTGTCCCGCAGATTCGGTTCCTGTTCTTAGGGATGCCAGAACAACGGTTGGACGGAGGCTCGATCGCTCTTGACGTTGACCGAGCGTCGTCAGGGTCAGCGCCACCTCGAAGCAGCATAGCGCGGGCCCTGACGGATGCTGGGCTGGGTGCCGAGCCACTTCTCGGCGACATTGCCACCTCCGGACATCTCAAGCGCCTGCAAGCGGGCGAGGTGACGGTAAACCAATTGCTGAAATACGCAGAGGACCTCAGTGAACTGGCGCTCCTGACTAAAAATGCTGGCCGTCAGATCCCGTCCACCTTCTGGGATGTAGAGACCGACCAGATGCGCGTCGATGGGTGGACGCCATATCGGGTTGTTGCTGCACTCGCATCGACTGAAGGCCGACCATATATCGACGCTCTCGGCGTCGCCTATGCCCGTTTCCACGCTTTCAAGACTTCTGAACCCAGTGCCGACGACACGGCTCTCGACACGGCCTTGGATTTGTTCGAGCCAGCCATCAAACTGATCGACGAAGTGCCGCGCGAACACATGCTTGAGACGTCCAAGTACATCTACAGCAAAGAACAAGCCGTTCTCTATCTCTGGCAGCAAATAGTCGTCGGATCATCGCGCCGCAACCCTCTAACCCGAGTTAAGCTGTTCAATCACGGATTCACCCAAAGATTTCATGTTGGAACTATCTGGCAATATGACTACGGTGTAGCGCAGGACAACTCTACGATATGGGGCGTTTCTGGTTTCGCACCGCGATATGTAGGCCCACCTGAGAACAGCAACCAGATTGAGCACATGTCCATCAGCATGATCGTTCAGGGTATTCTTCGTGAACCGCTTCAGGTTCTTCAAGCTTTTGAAGAATTTGAACGCCTCATGGGGCCTGTCAGCTTGGAAGAAGCTGCTGCGGATGAAGCGTTGAACAATGCGGTGCGGCAGACTTTTGTTCCGAACTTCGAGAACGATCTCCAGGCCGCTGTGTCCGAGTTGAGGGGAATGCTCCGCGCACCCTGAATTCTAGCATCAAGTGGCGTTGGCCTCATCGTTCCAGCCTGCGGATGCCGAGCTTCACAACATCAAATACAAGGCTAGAAAGCTGTGCGATGTCTATAAGACGTGTTTCGCTAAAGTATTGGTGGGTACCAATGCAATGCATTGAAGGCCGGATGAGGTCTTGTCAGAGGAATTTTGCTTGAGGCGGGCAGGGCCAGCAACTAGCGTTTGCCCGATGACAAAACGCTCCCCTTTTCGCTACTTCAAAACGAGTCCTGAAATTATCCGTTTAGCGGTGATGCTCTACGTTCGATTTCCACTTTCGCTTCGAAATGTGGAAGATCTTTTGCATGAACGAGGCATCGATGTCAGCCATGAAACCGTCCGTTTCTGGTGGAACAGATTTGGACCTACGTTCGCAGCTGAGATCCGTAGAAAACGGGTCAGTCGGTTGCGATGTTACTCAAATTGGCAATGGCACCTGGACGAGGTTTATGTGAAGATAAACGGCGAACTGCACTATCTATGGCGGGCCGTGGATCACGAGGGTGAAGTGTTGGAATCCTACGTAACGAAACGTCGGGATCGCAAGGCCGCATTGAAATTCCTCAAGAGAACCATGAAACGTCATGGCAAAGCCGAAGCGCTAGTTACCTACAAACTTCGCTCATACGGCGCTGCGATGAAGGTGATTGGTAACGCGGCGAAACAGGAAACAGGACGCTGGCAAAACAATCGCGCTGAGAATTCACACTTGCTGTTCCGACGACGAGAGCGAGCGATGCACCGCTTTCGCCGAATGCGAGGTTTGCAGAAATTTGTTTCCATTCACGCATCCGTTTTCAACCACTTCAATCAGGATCGCAGCCTATCGCAAACAGTTCATTTCAAACTGAATCGCAACGCTGCTCTTACTGAATGGCGCGGCCTTTGTGCGGCATAAAAGGGCAGAGGTACTGGCATACTAGAGAAGAGTTCGAATTCGTCTGACACCACCGTTCGGTCCGATGTTTGCGTCTGAAATACGGAAAAAACGAGTGGACCGATTGCGATCCTGGCCTCAATGGCGATGGCATCTCGACGAGGTTTTCGTGAAGATCAACGGTGAGCGGCACTACCTATGGCGGGCTGTAGACCACGAAGGTGAGGTGCTGGAAAGTTATGTCACGAAACGCCGGGATCGCACAGCAGCCCTTAAATTCTTGAAGAAAGCGATGAAACGGTACGGCGAGCCGGAGGTCGTGGTCACTGACAAATTACGTTCATACGGCGCTGCGATGAAGGTTATCGGCAACACCCGTAGACAGGAAGCGGGACGCTGGAAGAACAATCGAGCGGAGAATTCTCACCTACCGTTTCGACGACGAGAGCGGGCTATGCACCGCTTTCGCTTAATGCGAAGTTTGCAGAAATTCGTTGTTGTCCACGCATCCATCCACAACCATTTCAACCAGGACCGAAGCCTCTCCCAACGCGATCACTTCAAGGCCAGCCGCGCCGCCGCTCTGGCTGAGTGGCGCGGTCTTTTCGCGGCATAAAGGACGGTCGTGTTGGCCTAGTAGAGACGAGTTCGAATTCGTCTGACAGCACCCAAAAACCTCATCAACAGCAAATATACTACTTTTGGCTTGATAAAGTAGTATATTTTATGTTTAGCTTTATAGGCACTCTTCAGAACCTATGGGAGGAACCGATGAAGAAGCTTGTTTCCGCCGCTGCTCTATGCGCGGCAATAACTGTGCCAACTTTCGCCGCAGCCGAGGAAGAACCGGTTGATATCACTATGATCATCTATGCTTCGGCGGGGGTGCCATTTTTCCAGCCTCTGGAGCTAGGGGCCAACACCGCAGCCGAATTGTTGAACGTCAATTTGGACATCCAATATGCGCAAAATGATGTCGTTCGACAGAACAATGTCATGGAGACGGCGCTTGCAAACGGGGTGGACGGGCTTCTGGTCGAAATCTGGGACGACAATGCCTTTGACGAAGCTGTGTGCGACGCAATTGAAAACGGCACGCCGGTTGTCAGCTTTAATATTGATGACAGCGAGGGGGCGGACGGGAACTGTCGTATGGCGTTTGTCGGTCAGAATTTTGTCGATGCAGGCTATACAATCGGTAAGCGCATGATTGCGGACCACGGCATCGGGGAGGGTGACGTTGTGTTTACGCCGGTTGAATATCCGGAGGCTGCGTATGCAGTACTGCGCCACTCTGGTGTGCAAAAAGCTCTGGAAGAGGTTGGTGCCAAAGCGGATCTAGTTGGTGTGACTGATCGACTGCCGGAAGTATTGACGGCCATGACACAATATCTAATCGGGAATTCAGACATCAAAGCAATTATTGGCCTTGGCCAGCAGCCGATGATGATGGCGCAGCAAGCGCTGGATGAAACCGGCATGAATGTGCCAATCGGCGGCTTTGATGTAGCGCCAGAAATTCTGGACGGGATCGCCAGCGGACGCATTACAGCAACCGTTGATCAGCAACCTTATAGTCAGGGCTACTACTCGGTTGCGCAGATGGCACATTACATCCGTTACGGGCTGTATCCCGCTGATCTGAGTACCGGCGGTAGTGGGCTGATCGATAAGTCGAATTATGAAGCGGCGGTAGCTTTGGCGGGCAAAACCCGCTGATATCCCCATGCATCGGGTGCCATTAAGCGAGGCCCCCGATGCATTCAGTCCTCATTTTTAACCGTCCTGATGTAAAGTTACCTGAGTTAGAACCATGACAATGCCCGATACTATTCAACCAACACCCCCACCATCGCCCGCGCGTATTAAGAGACGCTCCGGAATGGCAGGCGCCCTGGACCGACTTCTGGCAACTCCAGCCGGCAATATCCTGATTGCCTTCGTCCTCATCCAAGTGTTGTGCGTCATTGCAGGACTGATTTATCCAGATCAGTTCCGTTACCTGTCGCCTTCCAACATTTCGATAATGCTTAAGGCCATCCCAACACTGGGTATCCTTGCGCTTGGGGTTGGATTGCTCATGATTTCAGGCGAGTTTGACTTGTCGGTTGGGTCAATTTATGCCTTCACTGCTGTCGTTTGCTCAATGTTGATCGCATATGGAATGCCTGCGTGGATAGCAGCGCCGATGATCATCGCGGTCGGGGCGATGATATCTATGTTCAACGGTTTTCTGGCGCTGAAGTTCGCGTTGCCTTCTTTCATTGTGTCGCTCGGCGCGATGCTATTTTGGAAGGGCATGATCTTTTTCGTGCACGGCGCTCAGGCCATCCGCTTTGAGGGTTCGGAAGGGTTCCGCAACTTGATGGCAGGCAAATTAGGCCCGCTTGAGATGCCTTTCGTATGGTTCTTGTTGCTGGCGGTTATCTTCCAACTGGTGCTGCGCCATCACGCGTTTGGCAATCATATCTTCGCCGTCGGAGGCGACCGTGCCGCTGCAACGGCGAACGGCGTCAATCCGGCCAAGGTGAAGTTAACTTGTTTTGCGTTGGCAGGAGCTTGCGCAGCATTGTCAGGTATCATCAGCGCGGCCCGTGTTGGGAGCGTGACGCCAGCGCAAGGTGGCGGGCTCGAGCTTCAAGCCATTGCTGCCTGTGTAATCGGGGGCGTAGCCCTAACGGGTGGGCGCGGCTCGATGATCGGGGTATTTCTCGGCGCGGCGCTGATCTACACTATCCAGGATGTTCTGTTGTTGATGCGGGCGCCTGGTTTCTACCTTGATATTTTCGTCGGCGCGTTGATCGTGCTGGCTGCGATTGCCAACCAATTGGTCGGCGGAAAGGCAGCAAAATGACCCAAGCTCCGTTGATTGAAGTCAAGGACGTAACGAAACGCTATGGAAACCTTGAAGCCTTGCGTGGTGTAGATTTCCACATAGACCGCAACGAGGTTGTCGGCCTATTGGGGGACAACGGAGCAGGAAAAAGCACGCTTGTAAAGCTTCTGTCGGGCATAAACCCACCGACATCGGGCGAGGTTTTCGCGAACGGTGTCAAGGCGTCGTTGAACAGCCGACAGGACGCCGAGTCCATCGGAATCGAGACGATTTATCAGGACATGGCCGTAGTTGGAGAGATGGAAATCTGGCGCAACATGTTTCTGGGACGTGAGTTGCGTGGCAAGTTTGGTTTTCTCAAGGAAAACGAGATGAAAAAGATAACTCTGGATGAGCTTTCATCGGGTGTAGATATCTCGGGAATTGACTCGGCCGATCAGATGGTGGGTTCGCTTTCAGGCGGTCAACGTCAGGCTGTGGCGATCGCGCGTGCCGTGCATTTCCGCAAATCGGTGCTGCTTTTGGACGAACCGACGTCCGCCCTGTCAGTGCGCGAGACGAACAAGCTATTGGATTATATAGACGGATTGCGTGATAAGGGGACATCCGCGGCATTTGTGACTCACAACATCTATCACGCATATAGCATTTGCGACCGTTTCGTTGTGATGAGCCATGGCCGCAAGGTGCATGACATCCGTAAAGAGGACACAAGCGTCGAGGGTTTGACACAAATGGTGATTAACTCATGAGCGGCCCCGAATTCGCTATATATCCTAGCTTGCGTGACCGAGGCGTATTTGTTTCCGGTGGCGGCAGTGGTATTGGTGCCGAAATTGTTGCGGGATTTGCGCGGCAGGGCGCTCGAGTGGCGTTTGTTGACATAAGTTCCGCCGCATCCGAAGCCCTTGTGGCCGATTTGAAGGGCAAAGGTGTCGCGCATGTTCCGGTCTTTCATAACGTCGACATTAGCGACGTGGACGCTTTGCAAGAGGCGATTGCAACGAGCGACGCAGCGGTTGAAGGTATCGATGTTCTTGTTAACAACGCTGCAAATGATCTGCGTCACTCAATAGGCGAGGTAACGCCGGAATTCTGGCGCAAGAGCCTTGCCGTGAACCTGGATCATCAGTTTTTTGCCGCTCAAGCTGTGGCCGAAGGCATGAAGGCACGGGGCCGCGGTGTGATCATCAACATGGGGTCGTGCAGTTGGCGACTTGGATTGGATCAGTTGTCGGCTTATGTCACGTCGAAAGCAGCGATTGAGGGGCTGACAAATGGGTTGGCGCGCGAATTGGGGCCGGAGGGCATCCGCGTCAATTGCATCATCCCCGGCTTCATCAAGACCGAGAAGCAGATTCAGATGTGGCTAACAAAAGAACTAGAGAAGACTATCTATGACGGTCAGTGTCTTAAGGAATTAATCGAGCCGGTCTATGTCGCCAACTTAGCGGCTTTCCTGGCTTCTGACGATGCGCGTATGTGTACGTCGGGCACCTACACAGTTGATGGCGGCTGGATCTAATACGCTAAGGAGGACAAAGATGGCAACTCTCGGAGAGCGCCTTGAACAATGCTACAGCGGCGCGGTCTATGACGTACTGCGCGGGCGCGGAATTACGAACACCGTCTTGCCCAAGGACCTGCGGCCACTTGACCCCAAGACAAAGCTGGCAGGGCCGGTCTTTACTGTATCGGGTAGTCCGAAGCACGGTATGGATGGGCATGAAACGCTGCTGCGATGGACCGAATTTTTGTCGGCTGCGCCAAAGGGGCACGTCGTTATTTCCACGGGTCAGGACGAAGATTTGGCTTTGATGGGGGAGCTTAGCGCCGAGACGCTTCAATATCGCGGAGTTAAGGGATATGTGACCGATGGAGGCTGTCGTGATTGCGATTTTATCGTCAATATTGGTTTCCCGGTTATGTCGCGGTTTTATACGCCGCGCGATATTGTCGGCGCATGGACACCAGACAGCTTCGAGGTCGAGTTGGATTTCTGTAGTGTCAAGATTGCGCCCGGTGATTACCTAATAGCCGATATCGACGGTGCCGTTGTGATCCCGGGAAGTATTGCTGGAGAAGTCATCACCGAAGTCGAAGAAGTTATGCAAACCGAGAACCTTGTGCGCAAAGCGATCCTTGATGGGGTGTCTCCACGAGACGCTTATCTTGAATACGGTAAATTCTGAATAGGATAGGGGTGTATTACCTTGAGTATCGCGCAAACCATCGCTGACGAGATTGGCCGCAGGATTATACGGGGGGATCTAGAACCCGGACAGCAGGCACTTGTTGAAAATGACTTGGTGACTGAATTCGGTGCAAGCCGCAATATTGTTCGGGAAGCGGTCAAGACTCTGGCAGCCAAGAATCTGATCCGATCACAGCGTCGCAACGGTACCTTCGTTGAGTTGCCGGAAAAGTGGAACTTGCTCGATCCTCAGGTCCTTACCTGGATGCTGAGCGAGGATAACACGCGCGATGCCTTGCTAACGTCGCTGTCTGAGATGCGAAGGATATTCGAGCCCGAAGCAGCGGCGCTTGCTGCCGAACGCGCGAGCCCGCGACAAGTGCTTGAAATCCTTGAGTGTTACGACAGCATGGAAAAATATGCCAACGATCCCAAGCGCGCCATCGAATTTGATGTCCGGTTTCACGGAGCTGTGCTCGAGGCCTGCGGTAACCCTTTGTTGAGATCATTCAACGAAAGCATTTCGATGCTTTTAAGGGCGAATTTCAACTTATCCATACAGGTCGACAATGCCTTTATTCGTAATCTTGAGGAGCACAGGATCATTGCCGAAGCCATCCGCGGTGGTGATCCGGACAGAGCGCGGGCCGCGTCAATCGAGCTGTTGAGCAAAAACGAGAACGACATCAAAAAGATGCACGCTATGGAGTTGGAACGGTGACCGTTTGGCAAGTAGCGCGACGCAGCGATACTCTGGGCGAGGGCATGATGTGGTTGCCGGATCAGGAGCGTATTGCTTGGGTCGACATTCTTGGCAAGGCATTTATGACTGCGGCGCCGGATGGCAGTGATGTTCGTACTTATCCGCAACCATCCGAAATCGGCGCGGTGCTTCCTTCTTCTGCTGGTGAATTGATTTTGGTGCGCCGAAGAGAAGTGGTGGCATTTGACGAAGCCAGTGAAGACGAGCGCCTGATCTGGTCGGCGGACGATATGGAGCTAATGAGCAACAGGTTCAATGATGCCACGGTCGATCCCGCGGGAAATCTATGGATATCTAGTATGGACTTTGATGCCAAGGCCCAGACTGGCGCGTTGTGGCGCCTAACACCGGGCGGTTCCGCTACGAAGCAAGTAGAGGGCTTCAAATGCCTGAATGGCCCCGCCGTTTCCAACGATGGTCGCGTCCTGTATCTCGGCGACACAATGGAGGGCGAAGTGTTGTCATTTGATCTTGACCTCTTCTCTGGGAAGCTCTCGAACCGCAAGGTATTTGTAGACCTGAAACCATTCGGTGGTTTGTGCGACGGGATGACCATCGACAGTGAAGGCAATGTTTGGATCTGTCAGATCACGGCTGGTCGTATTGGTTGCTATAATCCTGAAGGCGATCATATTTATTCGCTAGCTTTGCCGGTGCCGATGATCACCAGTTGCTGTTTCGGCGGGCCAGAGCTTCGCGATCTCTATATTACAACGGCGCGCATCCTGCTCGATGACGCTGATCTTGCCGCCTACCCCGAAAGTGGTTCTTTGTTCGCCGCGCTTACCGGCGTGGTTGGTCTGCCTCCGAATATGTTCGGTTCTGCAAAGAAAGATATTTTGACATGAGTGAAGACCCAAAAAAACGGCGGTCCCAGGAATGGTTTGGTGGCACTGATAAGGATTCGATGATCCATCGCGGCTGGATGCTGAACCAAGGCACTCCGCCGGACAACTTCGACGGTCGTCCCGTGATCGGCATTTGCAATACTTGGTCCGAGTTCACGCCATGCAACGGTCACCTTCGTGATCTTGCCGAGCGCGTGAAGCGGGGCGTTTTGGAAGCTGGCGGTGTGCCTTTTGAGTTTCCCGTAATGAGTTTGGGTGAAAATAATATCCGTCCTACCGCCATGCTATTTCGCAATCTTGCCTCCATGGATGTCGAGGAAAGTATCCGGGCCAATCCCATGGACGGTGTGGTTCTGCTCTGTGGATGCGATAAAACCACGCCGTCGCTAGTGATGGGTGCGGCAAGCTGTGATCTACCGACTATTGTTGTATCCGGTGGGCCGATGCTGAACGGCAAGCTCCGAGGTTGTGATATCGGTTCGGGCACAGCAGTTTGGCAGATGTCGGAGGACGCGCGGGCAGGGACGATATTAAAGCAAGAGCTAATGGCCGCTGAACAATCCATGTCGCGCAGCCCCGGTAGCTGTATGACAATGGGCACGGCTTCGACTATGGCTTCGATGGTCGAAGCATTGGGGCTAGGTCTTCCACAAAATGCAGCGACTCCGGCAGTGGATGCTCGCCGCCGCACTTTATCGCAATACGCTGGGAGGCGCATTGTCGACATGGTCCGTGAGGACATCAAAATGAGTGATATCGTCACCCGCAAATCTTTTGAAAATGCGATCCGAGTGAATGCCGCTATTGGCGGATCGACCAATGCGATCCTGCATCTAATTGCGATTGCCGGGCGGCTTGAGGTGCCACTAAGCTCGCAAGACTGGGATGCCTTCGGGCGGGATGTGCCGACGATCCTTAATTTACAACCCTCAGGTCAGTACCTGATGGAGGACTTTTACTATGCCGGTGGTTTGCCCATTGTTATGCGTCATCTTCTGGAAAGCGGGCTGCTGCACGGGGATGCCGCAACAGTTTCGGGCATGTCGGTGGCGGAACAGGTCTCGGATGCCGAGAACTTTAATCCCGATGTGATCCGTACAGAGGGAGCACCCTTAACCGAAAGCGGCGGGATCGCGGTACTAGAAGGGAACCTTGCACCTCTCGGTGCCGTTATCAAACCCAGTGCCGCCAGCCCGGAGTTGATGCAGCATACCGGTCCGGCGGTCGTGTTTGAGGATATCGACGATTACAAGTCAAGAATCGACGATCCTGCACTTGATGTAACTCCTGACTCCATTCTGGTGCTCAAGAATTGTGGTCCGAAAGGCTATCCCGGGATGGCGGAGGTCGGCAACATGGGTCTTCCGGCAAAATTGCTACAGCAAGGTGTGCGCGACATGGTGCGCATCTCTGATGCGCGCATGAGCGGTACCGCTTTTGGTACCGTAATTCTGCATGCTGCGCCCGAAGCGGCCGCCGGAGGTCCGATTGCTCTGGTTCAAACAGGCGACCAGATCGCGGTCGATGTGGAAAACCGAAGGCTTGAACTGAAAGTTTCCGAAGATGAATTGGCTAGACGACGGGAAGACTGGCTGCCGAGAGACCTGCATATGATAACGGGATACCAGCGCCTGTACATCAATCATGTACTTCAGGCGGATCGGGGGGCCGATTTCGATATTTTGGTAGGCAGAAGGGGTGCGGACGTGCCAAAGGAATCGCACTGACTTGATGTGGAAAAAACAACATATACTTTGATTTTGGGACACGTGTGAGACATTTGGCATCGTCTTTGTAAGGCGTTTGGGCGGACCCATGGTCAAGGCGGCTTTTTCCGGGCAGGATGTCCAGTCAGTCTGATCAACGGTGCGTTGCAGTAGGGAGGCTATGTCAGAGGAAACTTGGTTGTGAGAGGCGGAGTGACGATCTAGCCTCTGTCATGGCAAAACGTTCTCCTTTTCGATACTTCAAAACCAGCCCAGAGGTCATCCGCTTGGCGGTGATGCTTTACGTGCGTTTTCCATTGTCGCGCCGGAATGTGGAGGACCTGCTGCATGAACGTGGCATTGACGTCAGCCACGAAACTGTGCGCTTATGGTGGAACAGATTTGGTCCAATGTTTGCAGCAGATATCCGCAGAAAAAGGGCCAATCGAATGCGGTGTTACTCGAACTGGCAATGGCACCTAGAAGAGGTTTAAGTGAACATTCACGGTGAGCCGCATTACCTTTGGCGAGCCGTCGACCATGAATGTAAAGTGCTGGAAAGTTAAGTCACTAAACGCCGTAACCGTGCTGCAGCCCTAAAATTTTTAAGAAAAGTGATGAAGCGCTACGGGCCGCCTGAGGTCGTGGTCACCGATAAGTTGCGCTCATTTGGTGCTGCGATGCAAGTCATCGGCAATGCGACTAAGTAGGAAACGGGACGCTGGAAGAACAATTGCGCTGAGAATTCTCATCTCCCGTTTCGACGAAGGGAGCGAGCGATGCACCGCTTTCGCTGGATGCGAAGTTTGCAGCCTTCCCAAAAAATGGCGCAACCGCCATGAGCAGGGACTATCTTGTATTAATTAACAACAGCTTCTGCGGCATACTCAAAGTGGTTTGACATAGCGGTTGCGGCTGCTTCGGGATCTTTTTCGCGTATTGCCCGTTCGATCGCTCGGTGGGTGTCCTGAATTCGGGCGAGCTTGTCTTTGTCGCTTTGTTTTTCGCGGCCTTTCGCAATGGATGCTTTGATCGACATACTGAGCGGTTGGATAATGTAGGTATAGAGTTGATTGTCGGTGGCTTCGGCGATCTTCAGATGAAAAGCGAAATCATGCTCCACAAACTCTTCGATTTTGTCGATCGACTGTTCCATCAGTGTGCAGATTTCGGTTAGGGCGTCGGCTTGCTCCTCGGTGCGACGCATAGCGGCCAGACGGCTTGCGGCAACTTCGACACCTCGGCGCACTTCGAGAACTTTTGCGACCGTAATCTGCGAAGTCGCAACGCCATGCTGAACCAAAGTTGCAAGAACCTCTGGATCAAGGCTTCCAACCCGTGCGCGGCGGCCACTTGAGATTTTAACAACACCACGCCCGGCCAGTTGGCTTAGCGCGCTGCGAACAACCACACGGCTCACGCCTGTTAATTCGCAAAGTTCGGCCTCTGAAGGAAGCTCGTCACCTGGCCGCATATTATTCTGTTCAATATAAGCCTCGATGCTTTCGGCAACCCGAGTGTGCAAGGGGCGTTTGTCGAGGTCCATCATGGCGTTTTTCATGAGTTTTTCATCCAGATTGGGTCGGTTTCGCCGAAGATGCCGTAATTGGCGTTGTAAGTTGCATACCAGTTAAAGACACCTCTGACCATCAGAGAAGACTTATATATTGCCATCTTCGGAACATGTGGTTATGAGGTGATACTGTATTCCTATGATATAGGTTTAGTTTGCAAATGCAAGAACCGGAGGATGTGAAAATTATTCCGCTTATAGATACACATGCGCATTTGTTACGGCCCGATGTTGCTGGCCACGAATGGACAAGATCGATTCCGTGTCTCGCTGGTCGGAGATTCGGGCTGAGCGATTATTTTGCTGCCGCCGAGGCGCAAGGCATCAAGGCGACCCTTCTTATGGAAGGCGGCGCAGACGAGGCTGATTGGCCCGCAGAAACACACAGTTTGAACGAAATAGCCGCTAATAACGGACAGATCGCGGGTGCCATTGTGGGTGGCCGCCCAGAAAACTATTCCAAATTTGCCGAGTGGATGGAGCAAATGCCGCTAAGTGTGGTGCGAGGGGTTAGGCGTCCGTTGCATGTTTGTGATGACGATTTGTCTCGCGGCGATGATTTTCGCCGTTCAATGAGCTTGCTCGGCGAAGCAGGGCTGACATTCGACATTTGTGTTACCGCAACTCAGCTTCCCGTCGCAACAGAGTTGGCGCGCGCTTGTCCTGACACTGTTTTTATTCTTGATCATGCAGGTCACCCTGATATCGCGGGTGGCAATCTTGACGATTGGCGCAGTGGAATTAGCGAACTGTCGGGATGTTCCAATGTAGTAGGCAAAATTTCAGGTTTGATGCCGCTTTGCACACCCGGTCAAGCCAGTTTGGCGGCGTTGCGACCATGCCTTGACCATATGTTGCATAGCTTTGGCCCCGACCGTTTGGTGTGGGGCGGCGATTGGCCTTTGGTGAATATGGCAAATGGATTAGCCGATTGGGTTTCTGTCACTCGGTCGTTTCTGGCTGAATTGTCCGCCGACGAAGCGGAATTGATCGGCTGGCAAACTGCGGCACAAACGTATCGCCTTACGTAGCACGGAATGGCTCCAAACAGATACTATTAGATAGGGAAAAAAAATGGGTAGACTTGAAGGAAAACGCGTAGTTTTCACCGGTGCGGTGGCAAATATCGGTCGGGCTAGCGTAAAGTTGTTCCTCGACGAAGGCGCTCGTGTTGTTGTTGGAGATCGCAACGAAGAAGCAGGCGCGGCGCTGGTCGCTGAACTAGGTGAAAACGTGAAATTCTTGCCGGTTGATCTTTCGCAAGAAGACTCGATTAACGCGTTTGTTTCTGATGCGGTTGAACTGCTCGGTGGTCTTGATGTGGTTTGCCAGAATGCCGGACTACAGCGTGCAGGCCCGACAGATCAATTTGACGTCGCAGACTGGGATGCAGTTTATACAGTAAACATTCGCGCGCAATTCCTTGTCGCCAAGCATGCAATCCCGCATCTGAAAGCCGCTGGAAAAGGTTCGATCGTCAACATGTCGTCCTGTGCCGGTAAAAAAGGTGGCGCGGGGCTCGCTGCATACTGTTCGTCCAAAGGGGCAGTCGTTATGTTCACCAACGCCTTGGCTCTAGAGCTTGCCGCTGACAACATCCGTGTCAACGCAATCTGTCCAGGTTGGGTGGATACTGAGTTTAATGCAGCTGCAATAGACCATATGGGTGGATTCGACGCACAAGCAAAATCCATCGCAGAAGGTGTTCCGATGGGGCGCCAATCTACACCCGAGGAGATAGCGCCCTTGTATCTCTATCTGGCGTCTGACGAGTCGACTTACATGACCGGTCAGTCAATCTTGATCGACGGCGGGGTTCATAACTGATTTTCTATTGGGAACGTGTTCGATAAGGGGCAGGGCAGCAAGCCTAGCCCCTTTCCTTGTTGTTAGGCTCTGTTTACGAACTCGGAGGCTCGTTCGGCTATCATAATTGTTGGCGCGTTGGTGTTTCCCGACACAAGGCTCGGCATAATCGAGCTGTCAGCAACCATCAGCCCCTCGATTCCATGGACATTGAGCGCTGGGTCGACAACTGCCATGTCGTCCTGACCCATTTTGCATGTGCAAGTTGGATGATAACCGGTTTTTGACCATTTCTTTGCATGGGCGATGATCTGTTCGTCAGTCTCAAGCTCTGGACCGGGAATGCGCTCGGCTTTTACAAACGGTTCCAGCGCTGGCTGCCGCATGATCTCGCGGCCGATACGGAAAGCCTTAATGCCCATTTCGACATCATAGGGATGATCCCAAAGCTTAGGGTCGATGACTGGCTGTGAAAGCGGGCTGGAGTCTTTGAGAGTTACAGAGCCACGCGATTTGGGACGCAGGATTGTTGGGTGAAGTGTTACGCCGTCTCCACTAATTCCCGGCTGCCCTTTTTCGACACCTGCTCCCAGAACGAAATGGAATTGCAAGTCTGGGTCCTTTTCGTTCTCGTCAACGAACCAGAAACCACCTGCATCAATCAGATTGGATGCTGCGGGGCCATTACGGAACAACATGTACTGAAGGCCTGCTGAGGCCGTTTTATGGAGTCTGTTATAGGAATCGTAGCTTTCATTGCCTTTGAGTTCGCAAATGACATTCACGTCCATGTGGTCTTGGAGGTTCTGGCCAACGCCAGGAAGATCCGCAACCGACGAGATCCCGAGCTTCTTTAGGTCGGCTGATGGGCCGACCCCCGACCGCAAAAGGACTGTCGGAGAGCCAATCGCACCGGCCGCCATAATGACCTTGTGGCTTGCATTGACGGTGTGTTTGTTGCCGCCCCTGTTGTTACAAAGTTCAACGCCCACAGCGCGCCCTTCCGAGACTATCACCTTGGCGACAACATGATTTTTGACAACTGTGAGGTTCTTGCGTCCGCGGGCCGGGTGAAGATAGGCGTCTGCCGCGCTGCATCTTTCGGCATTTCGTTGCGTAAGTTGAAAGTACCCGACGCCCGCTTGGGTGGCACCATTGAAATCAGGGTTGTAGGGGATGCCGAACTCCTGACAGGCGCGAATCCATGCTGCGGATACCGGCTTTGTATTCACCGGATTTGATACCGATAACGGGCCATCGTTACCGTGAAAATCGTTCGCGAAAACCTGATTGCTTTCGGATTTGCGGAAATATGGTAGAACATCGTCATATCCCCAGCCCTGACATCCACTGTCACGCCAGCGGTCATAGTCGCCTGCGTTGCCGCGAATATATATCTGGGCGTTGATCGATGACCCGCCACCCAGAACGCGCCCTTGCGGATAGAAAAGCGTCCGGCCATCAAACGCGCTCTGCGGGGTTGTATGGAAATCCCAGCTCGAAAAACCATACGTAAGCTTGGCAAAACCAGCGGGCATTCGGATGTATGGATGTCTGTCTCCACCGCCTGCTTCGATCAGCAAAACTCGCCGATCCGGATCTTCGCTCAGTCGTCCTGCAAGGGTGCATCCGGCCGATCCGCCGCCGACAATGATGACATCATATTCTGTGTTCTTCAATTCTGGTTCCTCCCAGCACTCAAAAAGCGGTTTAGTTTCAGATTGTTGCGGCAAAAGTTAGAAAATCTAGGTTTGCGCGCTTGCGTTCCTACTGAATGACAGTATACCTATGATACAGGTTACGCAACAGCGACAGTTTGGGAGGACGCATGGCAACTGTTCAGTTAGATCAACTCGTAAAGGTCTACGGCAGCCACGTCGCGGTTCGCGGCATCGATCTCGAAATCAAAGATGAGAGCTTCGTGGTGTTTGTCGGCCCTTCGGGTTGCGGCAAGTCCACCACTTTGCGGATGATAGCCGGTCTTGAGGGCGTCAGTTCCGGAGATATTCACATTGGCGGCAGCGTTGCCACCAACCTTGCCCCACAGAAGCGCGGAATTGCGATGGTGTTCCAATCCTACGCGCTCTACCCGCATATGACGGTTGCCGAGAATTTGGCGTTCTCAATGCGATTGTCAAAGCTCGGTAAATCCGAAATCGAACAACGCGTGCGAAGTGCAGCAGACATTCTGGAGCTTGGTCCTTACCTTGAGCGCCGTCCGTCTGCGCTGTCCGGTGGTCAGCGGCAGAGGGTTGCAATGGGGCGTGCGATTGTGCGCGAACCGAAAGTGTTTCTGTTTGATGAGCCGCTTTCAAATCTTGATGCGATGCTTCGCAACCAGATGCGGGTTGAGATTAAGCGCATCCAGCAACGTCTTGGCGCAACCACGATTTATGTGACACATGATCAAGTCGAGGCGATGACGCTTGCAGATCAGATCGTCGTTATGGATGGCGGAAGCATCGCGCAGGTCGGTACGCCGCTCGAGCTTTATAACTCCCCGGCCAACAAATTCGTTGCAGGGTTCATCGGCTCGCCCAAGATGACATTTATCGAAGGTGAAATATCTGATGGCCATTTTAATAGCGGCGATCTGAAATTCCCGTTGGGAAGTCGCGCGGCGCATGTGCGCCCTGGTCCGGTTTCGGTCGGCCTTCGCGCTGAGAATATCCAGCCGGTTGGTCACGGGATGCCGTTCGCCGAAGCTCATGAAGTCAAGGCGCGTGTTTCGCTGACCGAGATGCTTGGCAACGAAACACTGATCTTCTGTCAAATCGGAAAAACCGAGCTGATTGCACGTATGTACGACCCGCGCTCAGTGCAGGTCGGTGAAGAGATTACCTGTCTGTTTGACTTGTCGAAGGTCCACTTCTTCGACCCGGCAACAGGCAAGCGGCTTTAACTGCACAATAAAAAACAAGACGGTCCCAATAGGAGGAGTTGATTATGATCAGTCTAAGAAAGCTTGCCCCGGCATTGTGCTTGGGTGTTGCCCTGCAAGGCACCACGGCGATGGCCGAAGAGGTGTTGTTCTATCACGATAAGGGCTTCTGGTCCGAAGCGCTTGCCAAGGTTGGCGACGCTTCTGAAGCGGCTACCGGCGTCAAGATCGCCGAAAGCCCATATTCTTCGGCCGAGCAGTACAAAGCATTCGTACAAAGCTCGATTGCCAGCGGCAAGGCACCGGAAATGTTCTCTTGGTGGGGCGGGCAGAGCCTGAATGACCTTGTTGCGACAGGCAAAATTGCACCATTGGATGATGTTTGGAAGACAGCTATCGATTCCGGCGACTTCCCTGCAAGCACAGCTGACCTGTTCAGCGTAGATGGCAAACCTTACGGCCTGCCGATGCATATTGGGAAATGGGCGGTTCTCTTTAACAAAGATATCTTTGCGGAAGTTGGCGTTGAAGCGCCTGCGACTTGGGCTGATCTTGAAATGGTTGCCGAGAAGCTGAAGGCTGCTGGCCATACACCATTCGCCGCTACAGTTCAGGACGGCTGGCGCGGGTTCATCTGGTTCCAGGAACTTCTCCTGCGTACCAATCCGGATGCCTATGCCAAAATCCACACTGGCGAACTTGCATACGACAGCGACGAAATCCGCGAAGTGTTCCAACTCTGGTCTGAGCTGTTCGCAAAAGGTTGGTTCACAGATGTTCGCTCGAACCGCGAGATCGAAGACTTTGCAGCCGGTGGCGCGGGTATGTACCTGATCGGTGACTGGGCGATTGGTCTTCTTGAATCGAACAACCTGCCAATCGTGAAAATGGGTGCCTTTGTGATGCCCAACGTCGATGCCTCGATCCCGCCCGCGGTCATCGTGGAAGGCAGCCCGATCGTATTCTCGACAGAAGCCGGTCAGGACGAAGCCTACATCAAAGCCGCTGAATACTGGATGTCGGCCGATGGCGCCAATGTTTGGGGTGCTGCTTCGGGCAACTCGATCGGCAATGTGAACGCAGAAGCGCCGAATGAGATCCTGTCGTCGCTGGATGCCTCGATCAACGAGATGGGCGCATCCGCAGTCCTGCGCTGGTGGGAGCTTGTACCTGCTCAGTTGCAAGGTGAGCTGGTTGCCGAGTTCAACTCGTTCATGCTCGACCCGACAATGGAGCAGGCCGAGGCAGTTATGGCCAACATCCAGGCTCTGAACGCTGAATACTGGGCTGACCAATAAACTAGAACCATGCCGGCCACGGGTATTCTTCGTGGCCGGATCCTACCTTGGGGAGAAGGCATGACCATCGCGTCCACGATCAACCTAAGCCGTGAAGAGCGGGATGCCGAGATCATCGCGTCCATCGGCCTCAAAAATATCCGCGCCCGCGAAAAGCAAGTCGAGCGCCGGAACCTGATGCGCGCTGCTTTGTTTATGGCGCCTGCGCTTATTCTTGTGATCGGTGTGCTATTGGTGCCCGTTGTCTATAACGTTTGGACCAGCTTCACAAAATGGAAGCAGTTCAAGGGGTGGGACGAGTTTGCCGGTATGGCGAACTATCAAAAAATGTCGACCAACCCGTTTTTCATGGATGCCCTGACAAATACAGGCATCTGGGTTGTTGCGTCGATTGTATTTCCTTTGGTTATCGGGCTTGGATTTGCGCTGCTCTTTCGCAACGCGCCTCTATCGGGTTTTTTCAAGAACGTTATCTTTCTGCCGCGGATTCTTGCTCCGACGGCTGTGGGGATCCTCTGGTACTATGTCTATGCGCCGGATGGAATCCTGAACTATTTTATCGGGCTGTTCACTGGCGGCGAAACCGATACCGGCTGGCTTTATGAGGCCGGCACTGTGACACCTTCAATCGTTGTTGCCTTTTTGTGGCAAACGGTCGGTCTGTCGATGGTGCTGTTGATCCTAGGCCTTGCCGCTATTCCGAAAGACCCGATTCAGGCAGCTCAGATCGATGGAGCAACACGCTTCCAGATTTTCTGGCACATCACTTTGCCTTTGCTCATGCCAACCATCCTTGTGGTTACAATCCTATCTGTCCTTGCCGGTTTCACTGCCTTTGACCTTCTTTGGGTCATGGGAGGCGACTATCCACGCCAACGCACACTTTCACTGGCCGTGTTCATGTATTTCGAGGCCTTCCAGAAAGGCAACTGGGCCTTTGGTTCAGCGGTGGCAGTCACCATGGGGATCGTGGTTTTGGCGGTCACATGGGTTCAGGCCTGGGTGCAACAATATGTCGACAAGAGGATTCACTAATGTCTGATGCGGCCATTGATTACGAGGCGATTATCGCCGCCCAACACAAGAAACCGACAAAAGGCAAAGGTCTGCTGATTATCGGCTTCCTTGTCAGCCTGATCTGGTTGATACCCTTCTACTATCTGATGGTGTCGGTTTTTAAATCGACACCAGAATACGCGGCAAGCCATCCGCTTGCGCTTCCACAGGGTGTTGCTCCGATTGTCGACAATGTCTTGGCTGCGTGGTCACAGGCCAAAATGGGGCAGGGGTTTGTAAACTCGATCCTCTACGGCACGGTTGGCGCTACACTGGCGATCCTCTTTGCCGCAATGGCGGCGTTTGGCCTCTCGCGGTTTGAGTTCAAAAACAAGAACCTTTGGTTTCTTGTTATCTTCTCAGGGACGTTGTTTCCGTTTCAGATGTTCTTAATTCCATTATTCTTCATGTACCAAGATTGGGGCATTCTGAATACGAGACTGGGTATGTGTCTGTTCTATACCGCGGTGTGTATCCCGTTCCCAACGCTGGTGCTTCGTAACTTTATGAACTCGATCCCAAAAGACGTGGACCTTGCAGCACGAATTGACGGAGCAACCGAGTTTCAAGTGTTTCTGCGCATTATCCTGCCGAACACAATCGGCCCCTTAACAGCCGTGTTTCTTATTCAGTTTACATGGATTTGGAATGACCTGTTGTTCTCGACAGTTTTGGGGAACAGCGTTGAGGTACGTTCCATCATGAACTCACTTCAGGTTTTCCAGGGAAGCTACTCTTCCGCAGGTGAAAATATCATTCTGACTGGGGCTCTTCTGGCAAGTATTCCAACTGTTCTGCTCTTTGTAGTGCTGCGTAAACACTTCATGGAGGGAATGAAAATTCAAAGCATGTAACGACACTTGGAAGGAGTAATTAGAACGTTCCAATTTCTTCTTTTGCGCGCTATCAACCTATGATACAGGTATATACGAGTGATAAGCGAAACGTGATTCCTTCGGGCCAGAACGCCAGAGGGAAAAGCAGTTCAAACAACACTGAACCCGCTACTGCAACAGCACTCTAAACTCGAGATTCCAGGGAGGATATCATGAAAATCTCA
Source organism: Falsihalocynthiibacter sp. SS001 (assembly GCF_042445055.1). Taxonomy (GTDB): domain Bacteria; phylum Pseudomonadota; class Alphaproteobacteria; order Rhodobacterales; family Rhodobacteraceae; genus Falsihalocynthiibacter. The sequence continues at coordinate 2,657,860 of NZ_CP170339.1, read as the reverse complement.
CGTACATTCACAGCCGTCGCAACGGTGGCTAGCCTCACAATTAGCGCGGGCATCGTAAGCGCAGAAACTCTTCGCGCCTCGCTCATCGGTCCTATTGAGACCGCTCAAGGCCAAGGCATGCAGCACTTCGCGGACCGTGTAAAAGAGTTAACAAACGGCGAATTGGACGTTGAAATCTATCCAGACGGTCAGCTGGGTAACCTTGCTGAAAGCGTCGAACAAGTTCAGTCTGGTATCATCGACATGACCACAGCTGTTCCCTCCATTCTGGCCGAGTTCGTTCCAGAAATGCAGGTATTCGCGGTGCCGTTCGTATTCCGCGACTATGACCACTGGCAGGCCGTCGTCGATGGCGACATCGGTGCGAAATACTCCCAGCTTTCCGAGGAAAAGGCAGACGCTGTAATCCTCGGCTATTTTGGTGGTTCGGTTCGGAACCTTGTGACATCAAAGAAAGTAACTACTCTTGACGATGCAAAGGGTCTGAAAGTGCGTCTGCACCCGACCGAAGTTCTGACTGCGGCTTGGGGAAGCATTGGCATCCAGCCAACTGTGATGGCCTATGGCGAAATCTACAACGGTTTGCAGCTTGGTGTTGTTGATGGTCTGGAAAACGAGCCAGAGTGGGTAAAGCGCATGAAGTTCTATGAGCAAGCGCCATACATTACTTTGACACAGCACGAAATCGTTACACGTCCGTTCATCTTCTCTGCCAAAACAATGGAGCGTCTGTCGCCAGAACAGCAAGAAGCCGTTCGTACTGCTGGTGCCGAAGCTGCTGCGATGCAACGCGAAATCGAGCATGGTCTTGATCTGCAAATTCTTACTGAGCTGACAACGTCGCTCGGTGCAGAAGCTCAAGACATCGACAAAGAACAGTTCCAGGCAACTGTAGCCGAAGCACTTGCGCCAGTACTCGAGGCAAATGGCCTTGCTGCAACTGTCGCTGAAATCCAGGCAGTAGAATAAATTTCTAGTTCGGGGCGGCATGGGGCGCCCCGAACTTCTACTTACCAACTACTACCAAACAGGAGGACGTCATGACACTGGTTTTGAAAGCTCTTAGGCTGGCGCTGATGACGGTTTTGTCAATTCTTGTTGTATTTGTCTCAATACAGGTCATCTATCGGCAACTCGGAATTTCGGGATCGTTTGGATGGACTGAAGAGGCCTCGCGAGGTTTGTTCGTCTGGATGGTAATGCTGGGTGCGGCGCTCGGGGTGGCCGAGAAATCGCATTTTGCGATTGGGTCACTTGCGCGTAAACTCCCCGGCAAACTGGGCGCCGCAGCCAGATTTCTCAAGATCGCAGCTATTGGAACTCTCGCGTTGATCTTTGTCTTTGAGGGCTGGCACTTCGCCGTTCGAGGCATGTCCCGCGTTTCGCTGGTGACGGGCCTGCCGCTGGCCTGGACATTTGCCGCCATCTTCGTTTCGGGCCTCTTGATGTGCCTGTTTCTCATTGTGCAGCCGTTCCAGAAGGAACAGCCAGACACTGACCCCTCCGACTTAGGACTCTGATATGTCTATCGAAGTAATCATTTTGATTGGCGGGTTGATCTCGCTGGTTCTATTGGGCGTACCGGTGGCTTTCTCGCTTGCGATCTCGACTCTGCCATTGATCGTGTTTGATCCGCGTCTGGATTTCGGCATCGTTGTGCACCGATCTTACAACTCACTCGATAGTTTCCTGCTTCTGGCTGTTCCATTTTTCCTGTTAGCGGGGAACTTGATGAACGAGGCGCGTGTGACCGAGCGTTTGGTCGCAATGGCCTACGGTTTTGTTGGTCACTTACGAGGTGGGTTGGCACATGTGAACGTGCTTGTGTCGATGTTGTTTGCTGGTATTTCCGGCTCATCCACCGCTGACACCGCCGGCGTGGGGAGCGTTTTGATCCCCGCAATGCGTGAAAAAGGTTATGACGCGCCGTTCTCGGTTGCGGTCACTGCCGCGTCCTCCGTGATGGGGATCATCATTCCGCCGAGCCTCGTTATGGTCGTCTGGGGCGCGATAACAGGGACATCTGTTTCTGCGCTCTTCGCGGGTGGTATCATCCCCGGTATTATGGTTGGCCTTGGTCAGATGGGTTTGATTGCCTATCTCGCTCGTCGTCGCGGGTATCCGACCGAGCCACGCCAGAAGTTGCCAGAGATTGCGGAGAACACCCGTAGAGCACTTCTGCCACTGGCAATGCCGGCAATTATTTTGGGCGGCATCATGTTTGGGATCTTTACCCCAACTGAAGCATCGATCCTGGCCGTTCTTTATGCGTTGTTCCTCGGCGTGGTTGTCTACCGCACAATCGGAGCTTCGAATATCGGAAAGGTACTTCTCGACACGGTTCGAATATCAAGCCTTTCGCTATTCTGTGTTGCCACCGCCGGCGTGTTCGGTTGGATGTTGGCCTATTACCGCGTTCCGTATGAGATCGCCCAACTATCCTCTACAATTAACCAGCCGATCCTGTTACTGGCCGCTATTTCGCTAACATTCCTGGTACTTGGTACTTTCCTCGACGGGCTTGTTGTGGCCATCATCATTGGCCCCATTTTCCTACCATCGATTGCCGCACTCGGAATTGATCCCGTGCAATACGGTATTATCGCGACAGTGTCTGTTTCGATCGGCTTGGTGACGCCGCCTTATGGTCTCTGTTTGTTCCTTGCCTCCACCATTGGTGGGATCGAGGTTGAGGATGCGCTGGCCGATACTTTGCTACTGATTGGCGTAATGCTTCTTATCCTATTCTTGCTGATCATATTCCCGAAAATCACCCTTTTTCTGCCGTCAGTGCTTCTTTGATGCGTTCGGCAAATGACAAAAAACAAAGGAAATCGTAATGACAAAAGATGACTCGGCTCGAGTAAATGTCCTCCGCGACAAGCTGAGCACCGCGCTACTGGGCGACATTCTTGATGCAATGGGCCGTCGCCACCAGTTTCTGCCACCAAACATTCGCCCTGTGCGCCAATCCGACAAAATGGTCGGCCGTGCGATGCCGGTTCTAGAAGCGGCCGTCTATGACGACGCAGAGCCATTCGGCAAAATGTTCGAGGCGATTGATGACCTGAAACCAGGTGAGATCTATCTTGCCACTGGTGCAAACCTGCCATGTGCGATGTGGGGTGAACTTATGACAACCCTTGCGCAACGCAAAGGGTCTACTGGAGCTGTCTTGAACGGCTACATCCGCGACACTCACGGTATTTTGGATATGGATTATCCGGTATTCAGCCACGGTTCATATGCTCAGGATCAGCGGGTTCGAGGCCGCGTAATCGACTATCGCTGCAGCGTAGAATTTGGTGCCGTAACTGTATCCACCGGTGATTACCTTGTTGGCGATATTGATGGTGTACTGGCGATCCCCGCTGACATCGTCGACGAAGTGATCGAACAGGCACTTGCCAAGCAAGCCACCGAAGGTAACGTTCGCGAGGCCATCTTGAACGGAATGGATGCAACTGAAGCTTTTGAAAAATATGGGGTCTTTTGAACCATGCTCGACAACGATACAAACCTTTCCCACGACGAACTGGCCGCACGTATAGCGGACCGTCTGGTACAGGATACTGCAAACACCGACATCATCACCGACTGGGGTGAAGCGCTGGCCATGTTTGGCCTGTTGGAGTTCGGCAAGAAAACTGGCAATCAAACTTACATCGACACCGTTGTCGGCTGGGTTGATGGGCACTTGAAAGGCGGGCTTTCTACTCACGATCACTGGCGCGATGCGCTTGAAATCAAGCAGGGTGTTCCTGTTACGCATTTCTGCGGAAGCTGGGGTATCATGCTTTTGGCCAAGTCACTCTATGACGAAACCAAAGACGAACGCCTTGTCGAAATGGCCAAATACATCGGCGATTTTGTTGTGGACAAAGCGCAGCGCACATCCGTCAAAGGATTGAAGCACACCGAGGATATTCCTTGGCTCTTTGCCGATACGGTTTACTATTCCATTCCCGGTCTTGTTGCCGCTTCTGAACTCACCGGAGACGAGCGTTACCGTGAAGAGGCCATTAAACAGCTTGAAATCCACCTCAAGTATCTAGCCGCTAAAGGCTCGGAACTCTTCCACCAGTCGTTCAATCCGGAAACTGGCGAAACCAGCCCCGGCTATTGGGGGCGAGGTAACGGTTGGATCGTAATGACGCTGGCTGAAATCGCCGATCGTGTTCCAGAACCTGTGAACACACAGGTTAAGGAACGTCTGCAACGGATGTATGCAGAGATCTGGACGCTTCAGATCGAGAACGGCATGTGGCGTACTCAGCTTGAACGCCCAGATTCCTACGAAGAATCTTCGGCTGGTCTCTTGTTTGCCTATGCCGCACAGCTTGCGGCATCTAAGGGTGTTGATCTGGGCGATTTCAAACCGGCATTTGATAAGTGTTGGGATGGTACGCGTCAGTATTTCACCGAACAGGGCGAACTCCTGCAGGTGTCCGGCGAAACTTGGTTGCGCTGGCAGGACCCTGATGGCTATGAGTGCATCGAAACTGGCCACCGCCCATGGGGCACGGGTTCTGCGCTTTTGGCTGCAGGTACGGAGTAATTAGCGTATGTCTGACACGCGGATAGATACCTATCTCGAGAACGGCGTTTTCACAATCACGCTGAACCGTCCGGAGAAGCTGAACGCGATTGATTTGGCAATGACATCGGCGTTGTCAGACGCCATCACCCGAGTTGAGGAAAGCCGCGATATCCGCGCGGTGATCCTAACGTCAACGGGCAAAAGCTTTTGCGTAGGCGCTGATATCGGTGCCTTCGCTGAACAAAATCCGGTAATGACTTGGCGCGAATGGGTGCGCGGCGGGCATGTGTTGATCGACCGACTTTCAGCACTACGTGTACCTACTATCGGCGCGATCAATGGGTTCTGTTTCGGTGGCGGCTTGGAGTTGGCGCTTGCGCTTGATTTTTGCATCGCTGCTGATACTGCGAAATTCGCAGCACCCGAGGTTAAGATCGGTACGGTTCCAGGTTGGGGAGGATCACAACGCTTGCCTAAACTGATTGGCCCGGCTCGTGCGCGGCAAATGATGTACACTGGTACGGCCATTGATGCTGCAAAGGCTGAGGCTTGGGGGCTGGTGACCGAAACCGTAGCACCTGCCGCCTTGATGCAACGCGCAAATGAAATTGCTGGCGAAATTGCAGCCAACGCTCCGATCGCCGTGGAAGTTGCAAAGCAACTGGCAGAAGGCGCTTCCGGTTTACAACTGATGGCCACATTGGAAAGCCTCGCTGGCGGCTTCACAAAATCTACAGAGGACGGCGCCGAAGGGCTGGCGGCTTTCCTCGAAAAACGTTCGCCCGACTACAAAGGAAACTGACCTGTGTACGACCTGCTCAAAGGCATTCGCGTAATTGATTTCACCCACGTTTGGCAGGGGCCTGTGGCCACGCTAATGTTGGCCGACTTGGGCGCAGACGTTATCAAGATTGAGCGTCCCGGTCGCGGAGATTGGTCGCGCGCATGGGGGCCATTCATCGACGGTGTAAGCCTGCCGTTTGCGGGTTTGAATCGCAACAAGCGTTCAGTTGTCTTTGACTTGAAAAGTGATGATGGGCAGGCGTCGCTTGATGCGCTATTGGCAACAGCGGACGTAGTTGTTCATAACTTTCGGCCCGGTGTGGACAAGAAAATGGGGATCGATTTTGAAACGCTTCACAAACGTTTCCCACGTATTATCCATGCGTCGGCATCGGGTTGGGGCGAAAAAGGACCAGATGCCGAGCGTGGTAGAGCGGGGCACGCGCAAATGGCAGCAGCCGAAGGCGGCCTCTTCTCCGAGGCGAAACCTGACGCGCTACCACAAACTCCGACAATCTCTGTGGACCACCTCGCTGGTATGATCCTTTGCAACGCCATTCTCGCGGGGCTCGTTTCGCGCGCGAGTACGGGGAAAGGTGTGCAAGTATTCACCGACCTGCACAGCGCTGCATTAACCGCGCATGTCTGGGACGGGCCGCGCGCGATGAACCCAGACACGGATGACGCCGGCGACGTAAATTTGACACTGGCCGAGAAATCGCTTCCGCACGCTTGGAAAACAGCGAACGGCTATATCGAGATTTCCCCCGTGTTCACTGACAATCCTGTCCAACTCATTTGTAAAGGGTTAGAACTTCCGGATTTGACGCAACGGGATGAGTTTGCGACGCCCGTATTGCAATACGAAAACCGTAAGGCGCTGCGAAGTGAAATTACAGCTCGTCTTCTGACAAAAACAACCGAGGAATGGCTGGTTGCGCTCGAAGTTCAAGGTATTCTATGTGCCGAAATCCGAACCCCCGCCGAGGCGCTAAATGCTTCAGCAGCAGCGGCCAACGGAATGGTCGTAGATGTTCCTCATCCGGTTTCCGGCGATTTGAAATTGGTCGGTTGCGCTGTGCGCACTAACGCAGCCCCGAGAGCGTCAACGCCCCCGCCACAAGCTGGTCAACATACCGGCGACGTGCTACGGGAGTTGGCAGAACTGAACGAAGCGAAAGCCTGAGGAGAATATAGCCATAATGCCCAACGGGATGAGCGATATCGACAGGCGTCCAATGTATCTTCAGGTTGCTGAGCGTATCATCGACCATATCAAAGACGAGCGGATGGCGCCTGGTGCTGAGATCCCCTCAGAAGCAGAGCTGTGTGAGATGGCGGGTGTCAGTCGCCCCGTTATCCGAAGTGCGCTGGGCTATCTTGCGGGTGGCGGGATTATTAAGATTTCCAATGGTCGGCGTGCTCGGGTCGGAGAGCTTGACCCTGATTTTCTTGCGTCTTCGTTTTCCTACGGTCTTGCAACCGAACAGATAACAATACCGAAAATTCTTGAAGTGCGGCAAGACATCGAACTCTCTGCAGCGCGCCTTGCCGCTGAGCGTCGTACCGATGAGCAGGCGGCTCGGCTAGAAGAGCTTTGCGAAGAGATGGAGCAGTCGATTTGCGATGTGGACCGGTTTGTCGAACTTGATTTCGCGTTCCATCTGACAATTGCAGAAGCGACCGATAACTCGCTTTATGACTATGTGATCCGCCCAATGCGGCAAACTATCATCGAGTCAATTTCTGAGGGACGACTTTCGCAAAGCGCGGGTGATGATCTTCTCAGGATTCAGGATTGTCACCGAGCGATCGCTCAGGCAATCCGTGAAAAAGATCCAGATGCTGCAATGGCCGCGATGACCCGCCATTTCAAAACCGCACTTGCCGCAATGGGTCACGCGGCACAGGCGGACTGACCTAAAATGTTCCGCTGCTCTCCAGAATCTTATTGCATTCTTGGAACGTTCCACTAAAACAGAATCACAAAATGGAACGTTCCAGTTTCGCCAGTGGAGCGAAGCGGAGATCTAGGGAGGTAACATCATGTCTAAGGTTGTTTCCGCAAAGGACGCGGTTGCCTCGATCAATGATGGCGATGTTATATCGGTTTCTTCCTCTTCTGGCTTGGGGTGTCCGGATCTTGTTTTGCGCGCGATGGGGGAGCGATTTGCCGCCGAAAATCATCCGCAAAACCTTACGACACTTCACCCAATTGCCGCTGGCGACCTCTATGGCATCAAAGGTATTGACCATATAGCGCGAGAGGGGATGTTGTCGCGGATCATTGCTGGCTCATATCCTTCCGGCCCTTCGTCGAAGCCTATGCCCGAAATTTGGAAGATGATCGTCGAGAACCGCATTAAGGCCTATAATGTCCCCTCTGGGATTATGTATGACATGCATCGTGACGTGGCCGCACGTCGGCCAGGTGTTCTTACCAAAGTCGGTCTCGAAACATTTGTGGACCCGATCCGCGAAGGTTGCGCGATGAATGATGCGGCGGCCGCGGAGCCGGTCGTGCATCGTCAAGAAATGGCTGGCGAGACTTGGCTTCATTTTCCAAATATTGTCCCGAATGTTGCGATTCTGCGCGCAACCACCGCAGATGAACATGGGAACCTCACTTATGAGCATGAGGGGGCCTATCTTGGTGGCTTGGATCAGGCAATTGCCGTACGCAATCACGGTGGACTCGTCATAGCTCAAGTCAAACGGGTAACTGCAACGGGAACTCTGCGTCCGCACGATGTGCGAGTTCCCGGACACCTAGTGGATTTGATCGTCATCGACCCGGATCAACGCCAGACGACCGAAACCGACTATGATCCTGCAATCTCGGGCCAGATTATGCGCAGCTGGGAAAGCTTTACGCAGGCGCCGATGAGCGTTGAAAAGGTCATAGCTCGTCGCGCTGCGATGGAGCTCAAGCGTGGGCAGACAGCGAATTTGGGTTTCGGAATTTCGGCAGTTGTGCCACGCATCCTTTTGGAAGAAGGCTTTGCTAGAGACGTAACTTGGGCAATCGAACAAGGCGCAGTGGGTGGCATGCCGTTAACTGGGTTTGCCTTTGGTTGTGCGTCAAACGCCGATGCGTTTATGCCATCACCCAGCCAGTTTACCTATTTTCAGGGCGGCGGCTTTGATGTGTCCTTCCTGTCGTTTATGGAAGTTGATATTGACGGCAATGTTAACGTCTCAAAATTGGGTAAGAAGCCCTACCTAACGGCAGGGTGCGGCGGCTTTGTAGACATTACTTCCCATGCCCCTATGATTGTTTTCTCAGGATATTTTGAAGCCGGCGCCGACTTGGATATCACGCCAGAAGGACTGATTGTTAAGTCTCCCGGAAAATTCACCAAGATGGTTGAGGCAGTTGAGCATGTGACATTTGCCGGTCGTCGGGCTCGTGCGCAAAAGCAGGATATCCTATATATCACAGAGCGTTGCGTGATGCGGCTTGGGGACAAGGGACTGGTCGCCGTTGAGATTATGCCGGGCATTGATCCACAGCGTGACATTGTCGACGCTTCAAAGGGGCGGGTCACAATCGCTGATGATGCGAAATTTATGCCCCTGTCACTGTTACAAGATAAGCCTATGGGGCTCACGCTATGAGTTCGGTACACCTTCTTATCAACGGCCCTATAGCCGAAATTAAATTGGACAACCCGTCCAAGCTCAACGCGTTGACGGTAAAAATGCTCCAGTCTTTGGAAGCACATTGTGCCGAGATTGAGCGAACCCCTTCCGTTCGCGTAGTGGTACTCACAGCAGAGACAGCCAAGGCCTTCTGTGCGGGTGCAGATATTTCGGAGTGGGGGGAATTGTCTCCGTCCGAGTTCGCCCGCCTTTGGGTGCGAGAGGGACACCGAGTTTTTGATCGCCTCGCGCGACTTTCTAAGCCAACCATTGCGGCAGTGGGTGCCCATGCGTTTGGTGGTGGGCTTGAGCTCGCGGCGGCCTGTGACATCCGTGTGATGGCACCACGTGCAACACTTGCGCTTCCCGAAGCACAAGTCGGGATCGTTCCCGGCTGGTCGGGGACACAACGACTTTCACGGCTGTTGCCCGAGCCTGTTGTAAAGGAAATGGCCTTGTTCGGGCGTCGTTTAACATCGGACCGTGCATTGGCACTTGGCTTCGCCGCCGAGATTGCCGACGACCCACGCGCCGCCGCGCTTGAGATCGCGGAAAAGGCGTTGGTCTTGTCGCCTCGTGCGACCGAGATCGACAAATATATGTTGCATGCTGGCGCTGGCGAAGATTCAGCCGCACTGATCGAAGCGCTTGGATCTGCGGCGATTTCGGCAAGCGACGATCGCAACGAAGGCGTTTCGGCCTTCCTTGAAAAACGCAACGCAATATTCAGCGGAGCCTGAGATATGACAGACCTTTCTATTATTTCCGACGCTACTTTGTCGGTGCCCGCAACCCCGCAGGAGTTGCGCCATTTTATCAACGGTAAGTTCGTCGAAAGCGCGGATGGTGCTGTTTCCGAGCGCGTGTCGCCGTCGCACGGAGTGGTCGTGAGCCGCGCTGCCAAAGGTAGCGAAAGCGATGTGAATGCTGCTGTTGCGGCAGCGCGCGCAGCATTTGATGATGGTCGTTGGAGCCGAATTTCCGCAAAGGAACGCGCTCAAGTTCTTTTGACGGTTGCGGATTTGATCGAACTGAACACCGAACGTTTCGCGTTGATGGAAACACTGGAATCCGGAAAACCCATCTCGCAATCACGCGGCGAAGTTTCGGGTGCCGCTGATTTGTGGCGCTATGCTGCGTCGCTTGCGCGAACAAGCCATGGCGATAGTCACAATTCCTTGGGCGACGATATGCTTGGCGTGGTTCTGAAAGAGCCAATCGGCGTCGTTTCGATCATTACCCCGTGGAACTTCCCGTTCTGGATTCTGAGCCAGAAACTCCCCTTCGCTTTGGCGGCGGGCTGCACATGTGTTGTGAAGCCATCTGAAATGACCCCTTCGACGACCGCAATGCTGGGTGAGCTTCTTTCGGCGGCTGGTTTGCCTGATGGCGTATGCAATATCGTTTTGGGATATGGCCAGCCGGTTGGGAGCCAGATGAGCACACACAATGAAGTGGATATGGTGACCTTTACTGGATCTACCGCAGTCGGAAAGCGGATATCTGAACTGGCTTCTGGCACGCTTAAGAAAGTAGCGTTGGAGTTGGGTGGCAAAAACGCCCAAGTGATCTTCCCAGATGCAGACCTCGACGATGCCGCTGACGCTGTTACTTTTGGCGTCTATTTCAACGTGGGCCAGTGTTGTAACTCCTCCAGCCGTATCATTGTCCATGAAGACATCGCGGACAAGTTCGTCGCGAAAGTTGTGGCGTTGTCGCGCAAAGTCCGTTTTGGCAATCCGCTAAACCCCGATACACAGGTCGGCGCAATCGTCACACCGGAACACAGGGAAAAGATTAAGTCCTATGTGCGCGAAGCAGTGGAAAGCGGTGCAGAAGTCTGTCTCGGTGGTGAGGCTATGGACGTTCCGGGCATTGGCGCACAGTTTTTCCAGCCGACAATTATTCGAGGTGTTTCAGCGGATATGCCAATTGCACGCGAAGAAGTGTTTGGACCTGTTCTGACCGTTCTCACGTTTAGAACGATGGATGAAGCGATCGAATTGGCGAACGATACTGAGTACGGTCTTTCTGCCGGTATTTGGAGCGATAACATTCACAACAGTCTAACTTTTGCTCGTTCGGCGCGCGCTGGAACTGTATGGACAAATACTTGGATGGACGGCTTCCCCGAAGTTGCTTTTGGCGGAATGAAACAGTCTGGGCAAGGCCGTGAAATCGGTCAGTACGGTTACGACGAATTTCTCGAGGTGAAATCAGTCGTTATGCGCATCGGGCGCACGCGTCAGCCTTGGGTGAAACCCGCCTGATTTCTCTTCAGGAATAATCTAAACGCAAATCCATGGGAGGACATAATGCGTAAACTAACTAAAAATCTTACTCTGGTTGCAGCCTTGTTGGCTTCGACTTCTGCCGTTAGGGCCGCAGACGTTGAAGTGCTGCACTGGTGGACTTCCGGCGGCGAAGCAGCCGCGCTGAATGTATTGAAAGAAGACCTTGCAGGTCAAGGTATCGGATGGAACGATATGCCTGTTGCCGGCGGCGGCGGCGAAAGCGCGATGACTGTGCTACGCGCTCGCGTTACTGCTGGCGATCCACCGACCGCCGTTCAGATGCTGGGTTTTGACATTCAGGATTGGGCTGAAGAAGGCGCCTTGGCTGACCTGAACCTAGTAGCCGCCGAGGAAGGTTGGGACGCCGTAGTTCCGCCCGCACTGCAAGCATTCTCAAAGCATGATGGCAAATGGATTGCTGCTCCAGTGAACATCCACTCCTCCAACTGGGTTTGGGCAAACAAGGCTGTTCTCGAAGAGCTCGGCATTGCGCAACCTACAACTTGGGACGAGTTCGTAGCGGCAATGCAAAAAGTAAAAGACAGCGGCAAAACTGCACTGGCGCACGGCGGTCAAGCTTGGCAGGAAGCCACGGTTTTTGACGGCGTAGTTCTGTCTGTTGGTGGTGTTGATCTTTATCGCAAGGCATTCGTCGAGCTTGATCCAGAAGCACTGGGTTCGGACGAGATCGCGGCAGTTTTCGAGCGTATGGAAACACTGCGCGGTTTTGTTGACGACAACTTCTCCGGTCGCGACTGGAACCTTGCATCTGCGATGGTCATCAACGGCGAAGCAGCATTTCAAATTATGGGAGACTGGGCAAAAGGTGAATTCCTGAACGCGGGTAAAGTTCCAGGAGATGACTTTCTTTGCTTCCGTGTACCTGGTTCGCAAGGCTCGCTCTCGATTCTTTCCGACCAATTCGCAATGTTTGGCGTTACGGACGAAGACGCAAAAGCAGCGCAAGCCGAAATGGCACGTTCAATCATGTCGCCTGCATTCCAATCGGCATTCAACGTGGTCAAAGGCTCCGTTCCTGCACGCACAGACGTTCCGGACGAAGCATTCGACGCATGTGGCAAGCAAGGTATGCAAGAACTTGCCGAAGGTGCTGCCAACGACACATTGGTTGGTTCGATAGCCCACGGTCACGCAAACCGCGCGTCCGTAAAAAATGCGATCTATGACGTTGTTACCGCTCATTTTAACGGTGAATATGACGCTCAGACAGCCGCAGAAGAACTCGTTACAGCTGTAGAGCTGGCACAGTAATACTACCATCACTCACGAAACTAACTGCCGGGGCGCGCGCACTATGCGCCCCGGTGGATTCTACACACGCAGGCAGGGAAAAGCCGATGCACCACCATGGACAACGAGATTTCAAAACACGGCTTCAAGAATGGATACCGAAACTGGTGCTGAGCCCGTCGCTGGCCATGGTACTGGTCTTTGTCTACGGCTTCATCGCCTTTACAATTTACTTATCCTTTACGGACAGTCGCATTCTTCCGAGCTTTGGCTGGGTTGGAATTGAGAATTATTCGAAGCTCTGGAAGCTTAGCCACTGGAAGATTTCGCTGACGAACCTCGGCATTTTCGCCTTCCTGTATATTGGCATTTGTACAATCGTTGGTCTGGCGCTCGCGATTTTCCTAGATCAGAAGATCCGAGGCGAGGGTATGTTGCGGCCAATCTACCTTTACCCGATGGCGCTGAGTTTCATCGTTACAGGGACCGCATGGAAATGGTTCCTTGATCCTGGCATCGGGCTTGAGCACACGATGCATGTTTGGGGCTGGGAGAGTTTCAGCTTTGACTGGATCAAGAACCGAGAATACGCAATCTATACACTCGTAATCGCCGCCGTCTGGCAAACCAGCGGGTTTGTTATGGCAATGTTCCTTGCCGGATTGCGCGGTATCGACAGTGAGATCATGAAAGCCGCCCAAATTGATGGGGCGTCAAACTGGAACCTGTATCGCCGAATCGTAATCCCGTTGCTGCGGCCAGCATTCCTATCGGCATTTGTCATTCTAAGCCACCTTGCGATTAAGAGTTACGACCTCGTAATCGCTCTGACAGGGGGGGGGCCAGGACGAGCGACCGAACTACCTGCAACCTTCATGTATTCTTACACTTTCTCACGGAACCAAATGGGGATTGGTGCCTCGTCGGCTGTGATCATGCTCATGACAATTGCCGCGATTATGGTGCCCTACCTATACGCCGAACTGAAGGAGGAGCGCTGATGTCCGCCGCCCAGACCCAAGCCGTCCGCACAGGTCGTGTGACGCGTGCGTTCATCTATGTATTCCTTCTGATTTTCGCGCTGTTCTACTTGCTGCCGTTCTTCATTATGGTGGTGAACTCGATTAAGCCGCTCTCGGAGATTACGGGTGGTAATATGATGGCGCTTCCGGTTGAACTGACTTTCCAGCCATGGCTCGAGGCATGGTCCACAGCCCAAGTTGGCGTGGAATCTACGGGGTTGAAGCCCTATTTCTGGAACTCGATCAAGATGGTCGTTCCTGCGGTTGCAATCTGTACCTGCCTTGGCGCGCTCAATGGCTATGTCCTTACCAAGTGGCGGTTCCGCGGCGATACGATCCTGTTTGGATTGATGCTGTTCTCCTGCTTTATCCCATTCCAGATCGTGCTGATCCCGATGGCGCGTATACTCGGTATTCTTGGGCTTTCCGGTTCAACCAATGGGCTGGTTTTGGTTCACGTGGTCTATGGCATCGGCTTCTCGACGCTCTATTTCCGCAACTATTACGCAGCTTTCCCAACCGAATTGGTCCGTGCAGCCCAGATCGACGGGGCGGGGTTCTTCCAGATATTCTGGCGTATTCTTTTGCCATCTTCGGGGCCAATTACCGTTGTCTGCGTAATCTGGTTGTTCACCAATATCTGGAACGACTTCCTGTTTGGCGCGTCTTTTGCCAGCGGGGGAGGGGCTCCGATGACCGTTGCTCTGAACAATCTGGTCCAATCCTCAACCGGTGTGAAGGAATACAACGTACACTTCGCAGGTGCGATCCTTGCCGCCCTGCCAACTCTTTTCGTCTATATCGTCGCTGGCCGCTACTTCGTGCGTGGCCTGATGGCGGGCTCTGTTAAAGGATAAACTCATGGGTTTTCTCGATATCAACAACGTTACCAAATCCTATGGTTCAACAGAGGTGCTTCACCGTGTCGACATCTCGGTCGAGGAGGGCGAGTTTCTTGTTCTGGTCGGCCCCTCGGGATGTGGTAAATCCACGCTGTTGAATATGATTGCCGGTCTCGAAGACATCTCGTCAGGCGAGATTGTTATCAAAGACCAAGTGATGAACGGGGTTCACCCGTCGAACCGCAATATCGCAATGGTATTCCAGTCTTACGCGCTGTACCCTAATATGACCGTTGGGCAGAATATCACTTTCGGGCTCGAGATGCATGGTGTCGCTAAAGCAGACCGCGAAAAGGCCATGAACGAAGTAGCGTCGCTTCTACAGATTGAACAGCTTCTGAAACGTAAGCCCGGCCAACTGTCTGGTGGGCAACGTCAACGTGTCGCTATGGGGCGCGCGCTTGTCCGCAATCCCGATGTGTTCCTCTTTGACGAACCACTGTCGAACCTTGATGCCAAGCTTCGCGTTGATATGCGAACCGAAATCAAAAAACTCCACGAAAAGTTGAAAACAACTATCGTCTATGTAACGCATGACCAGATCGAGGCGATGACGCTCTCAACGCGGATAGCGGTGATGTACAAAGGTTATGTCCAGCAACTCGGCACGCCAAAGGAAATTTATGACAACCCGTCAAATCTATTTGTGGCGACGTTTATGGGATCGCCGGCAATGAACGTTATGCCTGCGCGCATCATTGTGCGCGACGGACGTGCTCATGCAGAGGTCACAACATATCATGACAACGTCGTGCCTCTTCCGTTCTCGCAAGATAACCTTGCAGCGATGGATGGGCGGGAAGTCATCCTCGGGATTCGTCCCGAAGCGATCACAGATCCTGACGGTGCGGACCGGAATTCCACGAACATCGTAAGCCTGCGAAATCGTGTGACAGTAACAGAGCCAGCAGGGGCGGATACCTTCGTGACCATGCCTTTGGGCGGTAAGGACGCCATCGCGCGGATGCGTGCGGATGTTATGGTCGGGCCGAATGACATGTTTGATTTTGCCGTTAATATGGAAAAGGCCGTCGTCTTTGATCCTGAAACAGAAGACCGCATAGCGCCGTGACGGGTGCGGATGTCATCATTGTCGGGGGTGGGTCCGCCGGCTGCGTGCTAGCTGCTCGCTTATCTGAGGACCCGAACCTGAACGTTCTGCTCCTTGAGGCGGGAGGCAGTGATCGGCATCCATTTTACCATCTTCCAGCAGGTTTTGCGAAAATGACCAAGGGCATAGGCTCTTGGGGCTGGGAAACTGTTCCCCAGCGACACATGCAGAATAAGGTGTTTCGCTATACTCAGGCCAAGGTCATTGGAGGCGGTTCAGCAATTAACGCACAAATATATACGCGCGGTAATGCACAGGACTACGACAACTGGCGGCAAATGGGTTGCGACGGGTGGGGATACGATGATGTCCTCCCATATTTCAAAAAAGCAGAAGACAACGATACCTTTAACAATGCCTATCACGGACAGGGTGGCCCGCTAGGGGTGAGCCAGCCAAGTGCGCCTTTGCCGATCTGTGAAGCCTATTTTGAGGCCGCCGCAGCATTGGGTATCCCGCGAAACATGGATATCAACGGCGAGTCTCAGGATGGAGTTTGTTACTACCAGCTGACACAACGCAATGTCCGACGTTCGTCCGCAGCGATGGCCTATCTTGCCCCCATCCAGAACCGCAAGAACCTGACCGTTCGCAAAGGCGTTCAGGTCAAACGGATTGTGGTCGACCACGGTCGTGCATCGGGAGTCGAGTTGGTAGACGGAACCCGTTTCACGGCAACGCAGGAAGTCGTTCTAAGCTCAGGGGCCATTGGAACACCGCGCTTGTTACAACTGTCGGGCATCGGCCCCGCTGATCATCTAAAAGGCTTGGGCATTGAACTTGTTCTAGACCGTCAGCAGGTTGGCGCCAACCTGCAAGACCACATTGATCTTTACTGCATCACCGAACTTTCGGGGCCTCATAGTTATGACCGTTATGCCAAGCCCCTTTGGGCGGCTTGGGCAGGACTGCAGTATCTTTTTGCCCGCAAAGGACCTGTGGCGTCCTCTCTGTTTGAGACAGGAGGTTTCTGGTATTCCGATCCTCAGGCTGCCTCCCCAGACTTGCAAATGCATCTTGGGTTGGGGACGGGGATTGAACACGGTGTCGCCGCGATGCCGCAGGGCGGGATCACGTTGAATTCCTGCTATCTGCGGCCACGTTCACATGGCACAGTCCGACTTCAAAGTTCAGATCTATCAAAAGCTCCATTGATTGATCCGAACTATCTATCTGATCCTGTAGATCGTGAAATGTCGATCCGCGGGCTGAAACTTACACAAGAAATTTTAGCGCAGGAACCATTAAAGGATTTCATACTTGCGGAGCGGCTTCCTGGGCCAGACGTGAAGACTGATGAGGATTACTTCAACTTCATCTGCACCCATTCGAAAACATCGCACCATTGCGCCGGAACATGTCGCATGGGGATAGACAATGATGCCGTCGTTGACCCAAGACTTCACTTTAATGGGATTGATGGATTGCGGATTGTAGATAATTCAATCATGCCTAAGGTGATTTCATCGAACACAAACGCTGCTGCGATCATGATCGCGGAGAAGGCAGCAGATATGATGAAGGCGGACTTCGGTCTGGCAGCCGAGTTACACAATGGCGCGAGAGGGCAATGATAACGTGAAACGCAGACCGACTATCATTGACGTTGCATTCAAGGCTGGGGTGTCCAAATCCACCGTCAGTCTTGTGTTGCAGAACAGCCCGTCGGTCAAGGAAGAGACTCGAAAGCAGGTTCGCGAAGCGATGGCCGAGATCGGCTATGTTTATAACCGTTCTGCAGCGAATATGCGCAAGTCGAATGCTGGGCTCGTCGGGCTTGTCATTAACGATCTGCGCAACCCGTTTTTCTCGGAGTTTGCAACCTCTCTTCAGATGGCACTCGCGGCAAGCGGATATGCTACTGTGGTTGCCAATACGGATGAGAATGCCGAGCTGCAGCTTCAGGTGGTTAGTTCGATGATCGAACACGGGGTGTCTGCTCTGGTTATTTGTTCGGCATATGACGATATGGGCCGCAGCTTTGATGCAATCGCGCGCGCGGGAATACCCGCATTGCAAATGTTAAGATGCGTTGATGACCGTATAGAAGATTTCCCGTTTGCAGCTCCAGACTACAAAAAAGGCAGCCGCATTGCGACCCAACACCTTGTTGACACTGGAGCGCGTAATATTGCTTTTGTTGGCGGTATTGAGGGCCGCGCGGTCGCAGAAGAGCGTAAACAGGGTTATTTCGAGGTGTTGAATGAGAATGGTATGACGCCGGTTGTGCTTCCTGGGCGGGCCTCGCGGGACTTTGGCCGTAGTGCAGCAAAGGCACTGCTCCATGACAATCCGGACGTTGATGCAGCAATCTGTTTTAATGATCTTGTGGCGCTTGGGCTTTTGCATGGGTGTTATGAAGTCGGGCGCAAAGTTGGCGAAAGTTTCCGTATTGTCGGGTTTGACGATATCGAAGAAGCAGCACAGTCCTTTCCAGCGATTACGTCGGTCAAATGCGATATCGGTGCGATTGGTCAAGCGACTGCACGTACAGTGATTGATTGGTTGGAAGAGGGTAAAAAACCCAGTGCGGAAACGCGCTCGCCTGTCAGCTTGTCTGTGCGGGCTTCCAGTGCCGCAGAAAGTAAATAGCTTAAACTGCTCGTGCTAAATCAGAACAATCGGGTGCGCCTGATTGACCTGGTAGCGAGTACAGGTTAGAAAATGGAACGTTCCAAAAAGGGTGCCGTGAGTGCCGCGCGCCTTTGAATACAGGAGGACGACAGATGTCGACGCCAATACCGCAACATATCCTCGACGCTCTTACAGATGTCGAAATGCCACGCCTTCCGGTGAACCCTGAGATCGACGAGTGGGTCGAGGTAAATGGCTTGAAGCTTCCGGTACATCACGCGGGCGCGGTTGTTGTTGGGAGCGGTGCTGCGGGGCTGCGTGCTGCGATCGAGATGAAGCGGCGCGGCGTCGAAGTGACGATCATCAGCCAGAGCGCATGGGGTGGAACTTCGGCATGTTCGGGGTCTGACAAGCAAACGCTGCATACCGCTAATACTGCCGATCGGGGCGACAACTTCAAAGCGATGGCCGAAGCCTTGCGGGCAGGTGGCGCAATGGATGAGGATACAGCCTATATTGAGGCGGTCGGGTCACCGCGAGCAATGGCATTGTTGCAATACCTTGGCCTTCCACTTCCGCAAGATCGGTTCGGCGGAACCCTACGTTACAAAACTGACCACGATGAAGTCGGGCGGGCCACAAGCTGCGGCCCCCGAACGTCGCGCTTAATGGTGCAAGTTCTAGCAAAGGAGGCGCTGCGCCTCGAGATTCCATTCTTTAACCAGACCACAGCACTTCAACTTCTTAAGCAAGACGGCAAATGTGCCGGAGTGCTTGCAATCCGCCCAAAAGATGCGAGTGATGCAAACCCGTATGGAGTGGTCCTGTTCCATGCACCCGTTGTTGTTCTTGCCGCTGGTGGTCCGGGTGAGCTTTATCGCGACAGCGTGTTTCCGAATGGGTGTTTTGGTACACTTGGCCTTGCGCTCGAAGCGGGGTTGGAATTGGTTAATCTAACCGAAAGCCAGTTTGGCATTGGCACCCGTCGAGAAGGCTTCCCTTGGAACCTGTCGGGCACCTATGTGCAAGCAATCCCACAGATATATTCGGTAGATAAAGATGGGCACGAGCATCATTTCCTTGCCGATTACTACCGCACCACTCAGGAAATGGCGTCGAACATTTTTCGCAAGGGATACCAATGGCCGTTCCATGCGACACGGATGCTCGACTTTGGTTCGAGCCTTGTTGATCTTGCGATTTATCGCGAGGGTCAGAAGGGGCGGAAGGTCTTTATGGATTTCAACCGAAATCCGCTTCCTGTGCCTGACGACCAACCATTCTCGTTGGACCGGCTTGATGATGATGTGGCAACATATCTCGGCACTGCAGGTGCGGGGCAGGAAATGCCGATTGACCGTCTTCGCCATATGAATCCACTCGCGATCGAGCTTTACCGCCGTTACAAGGTTGATATCGCAGCCGAACCACTAGAGTTCGCTGTAAACAACCAGCATATGAACGGCGGTATTGCAGTCGACACATGGGGCCGTACGAATGTGGCAGGTGTCTATGCAATCGGGGAAGCTTCCGGCACACACGGCGTTACGCGGCCGGGTGGATCGGCTTTGAACGCAGGGCAAGTTTTTGGGACACGCGTGGGCGAACATGTCGGGGCCAGCGGAAAAGCGGAAATCCCTTCGGGCGATGATATTACGGGTATCGCGGAAGCGGCGATTTCACGCTTCGACACGATCTTGACGCCTAATAGTGAACTTACTCATACCGCGATCCGTTCTGAGGTTCAGGCCCGCATGAGCGACAAGGCAGGTATCCTCTGTTTTGCCAACGAAGTGGCACAGGCACATGTGGAAGCGCGCGAACTCAATAGCCAGATCAACGCAAACGGTATCACCTTGTCGCGTCCGAGCGAAGCAAGCCGCGTCGTGCAGTGGCAGCAGATGTCGCTGGCTTCCGAAGCGGTTTTGGCAGCGCTAGATCACTTTATTTCCAATAGCGGCGGAAGTCGCGGTGCGCGCGCTGTCTGTGATGCAAAGGGCGATGCGACACCGGAAGCGCGTATAGGGAAGCTATCTGACTACCGTTTCCGTAGCGAGCGAGCCAAAGATCAGCAGGAGCAAATCATTGTGTCGATGCAGGACGGAAAAATTCAGGTTTCAACACGCCCGATCCGAAAATTTGATGCAGAAGCGAAGCAATTCTTCGAGCGTGATTGGCCTGATTGGCTGACTGGCGGAGTTTTCGATTTGCAACGTACTTTTGCTCACTCCTGATCCTGCCATCTCAAGGAACCCTAATCATGATTCATTTGCCCAAGAATGACCCTGAAACTTATGAGGCTTTGGCTGATACCGTGCGCGGGTTTGCGGATTCCGAGATCCGCCCTATAGCCGAGGAGCTGGACCGCACGGCTTCTTTCCCGCGGGATTTGTACAGCGCCATGGGTGAGCTAGGACTATTCGGGATCACGGTGCCTGATGAGTTGGGTGGATCGGGCATGGACGTCTTGGCCTATTCGATTGTGATGGAGGAGCTGGCACGTGGCTATGCGTCGGTTGCTGACCAATGCGGAGTGATCGAGTTGATCGGCACGTTGCTGACGCAATACGGCACGCCCGAGCAACAATCAAAATACATGGCGGATGTTTTGGCGGCCCGCAAGATCATCGCATATTGCATCACCGAGGAAGAGGCCGGCTCCGACGTCGCTGGTCTTCGGACGACTGCCTCCAAAACCGATGATGGCTGGGTGTTGAACGGCTCTAAGCTCTGGATTCACAACGCGCCGGTTGCCGATGTCGGTTTCGTTCTGGCGCGCACCGATCCAGAGGCGTGCCACCGCGGCATGTCGATCTTCATCGTTGATTTACACGCTGAAGGCGTGGAGCGCGGCCCCAAGGAACACAAGCTGGGTCAGCGCGCGAGCCAGATTGGTGCCTTGTCATTTGCCGATGTAAAGCTTCCCGAAGGCGCTTTGTTGGGCGAGCTTAACCGCGGGTTCTATATCATGATGAGCGTCTTGGAGAAGGGGCGCGTCGGGATAGCATCTTTGGCCACGGGCATCGGGCAAGCGGGGCTGGAAGCCGCACTGGAGTATGCCCAACAACGCAAGCAGTTTGGCAAGGCGCTCGTCGATCATCAGGGCTTGCAGTGGATGCTAGCTGATATAGCAAAAGACGTTGCCGCATCCCGCGCGCTTGTCCGCGACGCGGCGCTTCGGCTGGACAATGGCAAACCGGCGGGTAAGGCCTGTTCGATTGCCAAATGCTTTGCCGGTGACATGGCTGTGGCCCGCTCCTCGGATGCGCTGCAGATATTCGGTGGCTCAGGCTACATTCAGGGCTTCGAGGTTGAGCGGCTATATCGCGATGCCAAGATTACCCAGATCTACGAAGGCACCAACCAGATCCAGCGCACCATCATCGGGCGCGAATTGGTGAAACAGGGCGCGCGCGACTGATCCGCGCCAGAGGGAGGGGACACAATGAAAAATGCACTTGTGACAGGCGGCAGCAGGGGGATTGGCCGCGGGATAGCATTGGCGCTTGCCGATAAAGGATTCAACGTTGCGGTCAACGGGCGAAGCGAAAGTGATGCGATGCGCGCGACAATTGCCGACATCGAAGCCAAAGGCGTGCGCGCCATTCCTGTTGCTTGCGACGTTAGCGATTGGTCCGCCCACGAAGGATTGATTGCCGATGCCGAGGCCAAATTGGGGGCACCGCTGACAACCCTCGTTTGCAACGCCGGCGTCGGGGGCCTTCGCAAGGCCGATATCCTCGATGTGCAGGCGGATAGCTGGGACCACGTGATGGACAAGAACGCCAAGTCGGTCTTTTTCCTTGCACAGCGCTTTGCCAGACATTTGTTGGCGCGAGCCCGCCCAAGTGATGTGCCTCATTCAATCAGCTTTATCACATCTGTCAGCGCCTTCGCCTCGTCCATCGATAAGGCGGAATACTGCGTATCCAAGGCCGCTGCCGGGATGGTTGCCAAGACATTCGCACAGCGTCTCGCCCCTGAGGGAATACAGGTGTTCGACATTCAACCCGGCATCATCGAAACCGACTTGTCGCGCCCTGTGCTTGAGGCCTATGGCAAGTTGATTACCGAAAAAGGCATCACGCTAGAACCACGCTTCGGTCAACCCTCCGAAGTTGGCAAAGCCGTCGCCGTCGTCGCAAACGGCGAACTGCCATATTGCGTCGGCCAAGCTCTGCGGCCAGATGGCGGACTGACCTTGCTGCGTCTTTAGGTCAATCTAAGCGTATATCCGGTGGTTTGGCACTGTCAAATGAACTCGGCTTGAGCGGAGCTGGGTGGGGCGATAACGTCTGCCCATGCCAAAGAAAGAGGTGTTGTCAGAGGGAATGGACTTGAGACGGGCAGGGCGCTGATCTACCGTTTCGCCATGACAAAACGCTCTCCATTTCGTTACTTCAAGACGTCTCCCGAAATCATCCGACTCGCCGTGATGCTCTACGTCCGATTTCCGCTCTCACTTCGAAACGTAGAGGACTTGCTGCACGAACGGGCATCGACGTCAGCCACGAAACGGTGCGATTTTGGTGGAATCGGTTCGGTCCGATGTTCGCATCTGAAATACGGAAAAGACGAGTGGAACGATTGCGATCCTGGCCTCAATGGCGATGGCATCTCGACGAGGTTTTCGTGAGGATCAACGGTGAGCGGCACTACCTATGGCGGGCTGTAGACCACGAAGGTGAGGTGCTGGAAAGTTATGTAACGAAACGCCGGGATCGCACAGCAGCCCTTAAATTCTTGAAGAAAGCGATGAAACGGTACGGCCAGCCGGAGGTCGTGGTCACTGACAAATTACGTTCATACGGCGTTGCGATGAAGGTTATCGGCAACACCCGTAGACAGGAAACGGGACGCTGGAAGAACAATCGAGCGGAGAATTCTCACCTACCGTTTCGACGACGAGAGCGGGCCATGCACCGCTTTCGCTTAATGCGAAGTTTGCAGAAATTCGTTGTTGTCCACGCATCCATCCACAACCATTTCAATCAGGATCGCAGCCTTTCGAAACGTGATTATTTCAAGCTGAACCGCACCGCTGCTCTCGCCGATTGGCGCGGTCTCGGCGCGACATAAGCGGCAGTGAGGCTGGCCTAGTAGAGACGAGTTCGAATTCGTCTGACAGCACCGTTTCCTCCATTGTTCGATCAGGATTTGTGCCTCTCTTAGCGAGTAGAAGACCTCGCCGTTCAGCAGTTCATCCCGAAGCCTTGCGTTGAAGCTTTCGCAATACCCGTTTTCCCAAGGTGACCTCGGCTCAATGTAGGCGGTCTTGGCGCCGACCGCTGAAATCAGGAGAAAACGGGTTCAGCAGCTTGGCGATCATTCAAATTGGCAATGGCATTTGGACGAGGTGTTCGTAAAGATCAACGGTGAAACCCACTACCTCTGGCGGGCTGTTGATCATGAAGGAGAAGTGCTGGAAAGCTATGTCACAAAGCGCCGGGATCGTAAGGCCGCGTTGAAATTCCTCAGGAAAACAATGAAGCGCTTTAGCCAAGAACTCTCACTTTCCGTTTCGACGACGGCAACGGGCAATGATCCGCTTTAGTCGCATGCGAACCTTGCAGAAATTCGTTGTTGTCCACGCATCCATCCACAACCATTTCAACCAGGACCGAAGCCTCTCCCAACGCGATCACTTCAAGGCCAGCCGCGCCGCCGCTCTGGCTGAGTGGCGCGGTCTTTTCGCGGCATAAAGGACGGTCCTGTTGGCCTAGTAGAGACGAGCTCGCATTCGTCTGACACCGCCGATATATCTTAAGATTTGGTTGCCTGTAAGTGCATACACTTAGCTTTGCGTCTTGAACTTAGTTGCAAGCCTTTCCATAGAATCTGTTGACAGATAAGTTCTGGAAGTGCAAATGTTCACGTTAACATAGATAATGGTAACGTGAACATAATGAGATCATCAGACAGTTCGATCGCCGGCCTACATGCGCGCAGAGTTTGGGATAGTCGGGGGAATCCGACAGTTGAGGTGGAAGTTGCCACAGAGAGCGGTGAGATTGGGCGAGCTATCGCACCGGCAGGAGTGTCGCGAGGAACACGCGAGGCGATTGATCTGCGCGATGGTGGTGATGTGCTTGGTGGTCTGGGTGTTGGTCGCGCGGTTCTAAACGTGCAAAAACTGATAGCACCGGAGTTGATCGGCGTTGATGCGACAGATCAAGAAGCCGTGGATGAGGCTATTATTGCGCTTGATCATTCGGCGCTTAAGGCGCGCCTCGGCGGGAATTCAACTGTCGCAGTGTCGCTGGCAGTTATGAATGCTGCTGCGGCGGCGAAGGGCGTTCCTGTATGGCAACATTGCGCAGAATTGTCCGGTGCGACGCCATCTCTGCCATTACCTGAAATCCAGATATTTGGAGGCGGGGCCCATGCTGGGCGTCGTGTTGATATTCAGGACTTCATGATCATGGTTCCTGGTGCGAGTAGTTTTGATGAGGCATTAGAAATAACCTCGGAAGTTTATCGCGCCGCAGGTTCACTAATGTCGCAAAAAGGTGCGTTAGCGGGTGTCGCAGACGAAGGCGGTTGGTGGCCGGTTTTTAATCACAACGAGGAAGCACTAGAGACATTGATCCGCGCGATTGAACTTGCCGGTGAAAAACCGGGGGATCGGGTCGTCATTTCGCTTGATGTCGCGGCTTCCGAGTTTGGTTCGAAGGGTAAGTATCGCTTGGCGTTGGAGGATCGTGAGCTCGGACGGGAGGAGATGATCCGTTTGTTAGGGCGTTGGATTGATGACTATGCGATAGCGTCGATTGAGGACCCGTTAGCGGAAGACGACAAAGAGGGCATGCGTGCCTTTACCCAAGAGTTCGGGAGGCGGGTACAGATAATCGGTGACGACTATCTTGTGACTAATACCGCGCTACTTGAAGAAGCGATCACGGATGAGGCCTGTAATGCGGTGTTAATCAAGGTGAACCAAGTTGGCACAGTTAGTGAGGCTTTGGACTGCCTTAAGGTCGCGCGCAAGGCTGGGTTGGGGACGATTGTTTCTGCACGTTCGGGCGAGACCGAGGACGTTTCAATTAGCCATATGGCCGTAGGCTTTGGTGCACAGCAGATCAAAGTTGGATCCTTTTCCCGCTCTGAGCGCATGGCGAAATGGAATGAATGTCTCCGTATTGGCGATCGCATCGGCCAAGACACCTTTGTGTCGGGCAAACCGCTCGCGAGTACTGATTGGGCGCGAAATATAAGAGAAGGAGCTTGCTGAAATGAAGCTGATGCGTTTGGGGGACCGCTACGGCGCGAAAATACCCTGTATTAAACACCACGATGGAACTCTGCGGGATGCGTCCGCAGTCGTCAAAGATATTTCGCCCACGACGCTCGCAGAAGGTGCATTGGCCAAGCTCGCGGCAGCGGATATCAACGCTTTGCCTGTGATCGATCCAAAAGGCCATCGTGTTGCGCCGCCTGTTGCGCAGCCCAACAATATTTGGTGTGTTGGCCTTAACTACTCGGATCACGCGGCCGAGGCGGGAATGGATGTGCCCGAAGAGCCGATCCTTTTTAACAAGTCTTCGGCAACCTATTGCGGGCCGAATGATGACATCCTGTTTTCCCCTCAAATGACCAAGCTTGATTGGGAAGTTGAGCTGGGGATCGTTATCGGCAAGCCGACACTCGGCATCACCAAAGAGCAAGCGATAGATCATATCGCGGGCTTTACTTTGGTTAATGACGTGTCTGAACGTGCTTGGCAGCTTGAGCGGGGCGGTCAATGGGTGAAGGGTAAGAGCTATCCGAATTTCTGCCCGACAGGTCCTTGGCTCGTAACGCCTGATGAGGCCAAAGACATTCAGAACCGCGATATGTGGCTCGACGTGAATGGCAAGCGGATGCAGACGGGTAGTACGGATACGATGATTTTCGATTGCGCGACGATCGTTTCTTACATGAGCGAATTTTGCCAGCTAGAGGCTGGGGATTTGATCTGTACCGGCACACCTCCGGGCGTTGGAGCAGGGATGAAGCCGCCCGTTTTCTTGTGGCCAAATGACAAAATCGCTCTGGGCATCGAGGGCCTTGGAGAGCAGCAGCAAACCGTTGTCAAGATTGGAGAGGCGCGATGAATTCTTATGATTTCGCAGGAAAAATCGCTGTTATCACGGGCGGTGCTAATGGAATTGGGGCCGCAGTTGCCGAACGGATGGTGGCATCCGGCGCGCGGGTGGCAATCTGGGATCTGGATATCTCGTCGCCAGAAGCGCGGATAACGGCGCTCGATTCAGCATCCTATTGCCTTATACCAACCGACGTGGGCGATCTGACGAGTGTTGAGGCCGCTTTCCGCGAAACCAAAAACGCTTTTGGTCAGGTGGATGTCTTGGTGAACAGCGCGGGAATTGCGGGGCCGACATCTTCGCTTTCAGAGTATCCGGCGGATGCGTGGCGCAAGGTACAGCAAGTCAACCTTGATGGGACATTCCATACATGTCGAACCGTTGTTCCCGGAATGATGGAGCGAAACTATGGCCGGATTGTGAACGTCGCATCCATTGCGGGCAAAGAAGGCAATCCAAACGCTTCGGCCTATTCAACATCTAAAGCAGCGGTGATTGCGTTGACCAAATCCTTAGGTAAGGAATTGGCATTAAAAGATGTCGCGGTGAACTGTATTACACCTGCGACGGCGCAAACCCGTATTCTTGATCAGGTGAGTCAGGAGTTTATAGAGTATATGCGCTCCAAGATTCCGCGCGAACGTTTTGTAACAGTTGATGAAATTGCCAGTATGGTGCTGTGGATGGCATCAGCTGAGAATTCCTTCACCACGGGCGCGGTCTTTGACCTCTCTGGCGGGAGGGCAACTTATTGATCTTTCTACTAACAAGAAATCCGGCCCGACATCATGCGAGTGAAAGAATTCGTTCGCCAGCAAAACGGTCGTTTCGAGTTAGCAGAGGATATCACAGGCCCTAGTCAGGAGTGAACCAAAGCCGACGCAGCTTTTGTGACTGGGGAAAACATGAACGTCGATAGAGGCATCTTTGCCTAGATCGGATCGCAACGGGAAATACAAACCAAGTTCTGAGGAGGAGAACACAATGAAACGTAAACTTGATATTTTGCAGGTCGGCGCGTCCGCCCTTGCTATAGCTGCTTTTGGCACTGCGGCATTGGCGGAGCCAAAAACCAACATGATGCACCAATGGGCCTCTGGCTCTGAGGCTGCGGCCATTGCCAAGCTTGGCGAAATGTACGAGGCCGCTGGCGGTACTTGGGAGCAAACGGCTATCTCTGGTCACACGTCCAATATGCTCGCGAAGCTGCGGTCTGATATTGTGGCGGGCAATGCTCCTGCTGCGGTGCAACTTAAAGGCCCAGAGATCGCCGAGTGGAACTCAACAGGCTCAACAGCCAACTTGGACGAAGTTGCTGCTGCGGAAGGTTGGGACGACGTTGTAGCGCCAGAGTTGGTTTCGGTCATGAAACCAGAGGGCAACTGGGTCGCGGCGCCAATGAATATCCACCGCGTGAACTGGCTCTATAGCTCTCCCAAGATTCTGGACGAACTTGGCTTAGAAGTTCCAAAAACATGGGACGAGTTCAACGCAGCCTGTGACCAGATCAAAGCTGCGGGTAAAACATGTATCGCGCATGGTGCCGCTGATTGGTCCGATACGACGACATTTGACAGCATCGTTTACGGGATGGACATCGACCTCTATCGCAGCGCCTTCCAAGACGCCGATATCGAAGCTATGCGCAGCCAAGGTATGATCGACGCGTTTGCGCAATTGCGTAAAATGGTCGGTTATATGGACGACGGCATCAACGGCCGCTCTTGGGAGCAGTCCATGACGATGACAATGTCCGGAGAGGCCGCATTCTTCTTGATGGGGGATTGGACCGTCGCATCGGCCAACCTTGCGGGCTTTACCGAGGGCGAGGATTACTACTGTAATCAGACGCCCGTGGACTGGGGTGGCAACGGCTTTATCCTAAACGCCGACTCCGTTGTGTTCTTTAACCAAAATGATCCAGACTACGTTGAAGGGCAAAAACTTCTCGCAAGCACGATCATGTCGCCGGAGTTTCAGGTTACATTCAATGTCGCGAAAGGCTCAATTCCTGCGCGGACGGATGTTGACCTTTCGGTTGGTGGTTTCTCTGAATGCCAACAGCAGGGCTTGGTTGATCTGAATGCGTCAATCGAAGAAGGCACGCTGGTGCGCTCAATGGCGCATAACATGACGGTATTGCAAAAATACCGTGGGGCCATGATGGAAGTGATCACGGAGTTCGTTGCGGATGACTCGATCACACCTGAAGAAGCAGCAAATCAACTTGCCGATGCTGTAGAGCTTCAGAGCTAAACTGCAACACGGGCTCGCGTCGGTATTCTCCCAAATCGATGCGGGCCTCATTCGCTCCCCTGAGGAATTATAATGGCTAACCCAAACACTGTTGCCCGTAAGCGGCTGTTTTCGCGGCTCGTGGGATGGACACCCCAGATTATTCTGATCCCCACGCTCGTTGCCGCATTCATTTATGTAGTTATCTTTTCGCTTTGGACGCTCTGGATTTCGGTGTCGCAATCGACGTTTCTTCCAAACATGGCCTATGGCGGGTTTGGCGAATATGCAGCGTTATGGCAAAGCAAGCGTTGGGTGGTTGCTTATCAAAACCTGTTTGTGTTCGGAACGCTTTATGTGCTCGGCTCACTCTTCTTTGGAACGTTGCTAGCGATCTTGATTGACCAGAGAGTCCGGCTTGAGTCCGTTTGGCGCACTATTTTCCTTTATCCGTTAGCGGTTTCATTTATCGTTACCGGTACGGTCTGGCGTTGGATTTTTCACCCTCAAACGGGTGTTGAGCGGGCTCTTCAGGATATGGGATGGATCAGCGCGCAGTTCGACTGGATTACCGACCGTGACTTGGCGCTCTATGTCGTTGTATTCACAGGGATATGGCACGCATCAGGCTTTGCTATGGCTCTCATTCTTGCTGGGCTTCGTTCGGTGGATGGGGACCTTGTTAAGGCTGCGCAAATCGACGGGGCTTCTATGCCGCGAATTTATCGAAAAGTTGTCCTGC
This sequence comes from Falsihalocynthiibacter sp. SS001, assembly GCF_042445055.1. Taxonomy (GTDB): domain Bacteria; phylum Pseudomonadota; class Alphaproteobacteria; order Rhodobacterales; family Rhodobacteraceae; genus Falsihalocynthiibacter. Next base: position 2,628,680 of record NZ_CP170339.1, on the reverse strand, counting down.
CTACGATCTGGCCAATTTTTGTTGCCGTGACTGTTGTCCTACTTCAATTCGCTATCAAGACATATGATCTCGTGGTTGCGCTTACCCAAGGTGGACCTGGCGTGTCGACAACGGTTCCTTCCATTGTCGTCTACGACTTGATGTTCCAGCGCGGCCAAATCGCACAGGGTGCCGCCGCTGCTGTGATGATCCTTGTTGCTCTGGCAATCATCCTTGTGCCGTATGTCCTTTGGACGAATTGGCGCGCCAAAAAGGAAGGGGCGAACCATGGTTGATTCTGTCCACCAAGAATTCGATCCTCTTGCAACGGGGAGCCGCGCTCGACAAATTCGGGCTCGTGCCACCGTATACACGCTGCTTGGTTTCTTTGCTCTGCTGTATCTTTCGCCAGTGCTCATTATCCTGATGAACACATTCCGCCCTCTAGAGGAAATCGTACGCGAGGGATTCATCTCGATACCCAACATGATGTCGATTCAATATTGGGGCGAAGCATGGGGAAGCTTTTGTATTGGGGGCTCTTGCGAAGGAGTTTCGCGTTATTTCGGCAATACGTTGCTAATGACTGTGCCCGCAACAATCCTATCGACGGCCTTCGGTGTGGTGAACGGATATGCGCTCTCTAAATGGCGTTTCCGCGGAGATATGTGGGTCTTTGGCCTCATTACGCTTGGGGTTTTCCTTCCCGCCCAAATGACACTCTTACCGTGGGCTTTCACTCTGGGAAAGCTAGGATTGTCCAACTCAATTGCTGGCTTGGTGCTTGTGCACACGATTCAGGGAATTAGCTTTACGACGCTCTTTTGTCGTAATTACTTCGTGGCTGTACCAGATGATCTGATCAAAGCAGCGCGGATAGATGGAGCAGGATTTTGGCGGATTTTCCGTCGAATTATGCTACCACTTTCGCCGCCAATCCTGATTGTGTGTGTTATTTGGCAATTCACAGGTATCTGGAACGAATTTCTTTTCGGTACGGTGTTTACGTCGGGCTCAAACCAGCCAATTACCTCTGCTATCGTCGCCTTCTCGGGGTCGGGTACAGGCGAGCGTCACTACAACGTCGAGGCGGCGTCGGTTATTTTCGCGGCCCTTCCGCCCCTCTTTATCTACGTCATTGGTGGCAAATATTTCGTGCGGGGCCTGACCTCCGGCGCGGTCAAGTAAGGAACCTAAATCATGTCGTCATTGCAAATAAAAAACCTACGCAAGAGCTATGGTGCAGTCGAAGTTCTCAAAGACATCAATCTTGAGGCAGAGTCCGGTGAGTTCGTGGCATTGGTCGGACCATCTGGGTGCGGTAAATCTACCTTGCTGTCGATTATCGCAGGCCTTGAGAGCGTGACCTCAGGCGAGGTGCTCATCGAGGAGAATATCGTTAACAATGAGGCACCGAAGGATCGCGATATCGCCATGGTGTTTCAGTCGTATGCCCTTTATCCGACTATGACTGTTCGACAAAATATGACTTTCGGAATGGAATGCCGTAATATCGACAAGGCCACGCAGGAAGAGACGATCCAGCGCGTTGCTGCGTTGCTTCAAATCGAGCCACTGTTGAATCGCAAGCCTGGGCAGCTCTCTGGTGGTCAGCGGCAACGCGTCGCGATGGGGCGGGCGTTGGTTCGCGACCCAAAGCTCTTTCTGTTTGATGAACCGCTCTCGAACCTTGATGCAAAACTGCGCGTCGAGATGCGAAGCGAGATCAAAAAATTACACCAGCGGGTCGGACGTACGACGGTTTATGTAACCCACGATCAGATTGAGGCGATGACTCTAGCGACACGGATCGCTGTTATGCATCAGGGTGTACTACAGCAATACGATACACCCAAAGCGATTTATGAGACACCTGCGAATATGTTTGTGGCGGGCTTTATGGGCTCGCCGAATATGAACTTCTTTGCGGCGCGAGCCGTCGCCAATGGAGATAGAATTGGCGTTAAGCTTGATGGCGGAGACAATACAGTTCTTCCGCTGGTCTCAGAGCGTTTTCAATCGCTTACGGATGGGCAAGAAGTCGTTCTTGGGGTGCGCCCCGAACATTTTAGCCCTCTTCAGGCACAACGCTCTGCGCGCAAAGGGCATGCTTCTGTTACGGTGTCCGCCGAAATCGATATGGACGAACCAACTGGCTCTGAGACTATCCTGATGTGCCGGATTGCGGGACAGAATGCCGTTACCGTATGTGAGCCAGACGAGGCGCCACGGCCTGGAGAAACTGTAGAATTTGAAATCGATATGGGTAGCGTCAGCTTGTTTGATCCCAAAACAGAGAGACGCGTGTAGGTGGCGGGCCTCCAAACTGCTCTACAAGGGGAGTATTCCGTCATTTTAGAAGGCGCTGGAGATCGGGGTCGCGTTTATAAGAGAGTTCGTGGCGCGCGCGGGAGGTAGGTTGTGTTGACTGCAAAAGCAGTGATTGAGGAGGTACTGGCTGGGTCTAGACCAGTCGATCTCCGATACGCGATACAACCGAAGCAATTGTTGTTTCAGGCGACAAGATTAGTTCCGTTGCCAATTTACGTACAGCTTTGCGGTCTTTTTCTGCGAGATATTCGACAGGCGATTTCCCATCGACCCGAGCAAGCATCAATGCGGGAAGCAATCGTGCAACCCTTACTTCAATTTCCAAGGAATTTCCGAAGTTTAAATGTTTAGAATAAGCGGAAAAAAAGGCAGTAATATTATTAAGTAGTCGCTCACGCGCTGTGGGTAGGTGGATCGCCTTTAGCACCAAGTGGTTGAGACAAAAAGCTGGATCAAAACTCGCATCCCCCATGGTCGCACATTCTGCATCTAGAAATACTGGGCCCGTCGCGTGAAATAGGATGTTCTTGGGGCTGACATCGCCATGGAGAAGCACGTTGTTAGCAAAACATAGCATTTCCGCCAATTCGGTTAGCTGGGTATGCACTTCCTTATGCTGTTCGGCAGTAAGAATGAGATAAGGTTCGATGCGTAATGCAAAAAATCGTCACGGTTTTGGAAAGGAGTTGTATCAAAATCAGATAATGCAGAGGCCGCCTGAAGTCTTCCATGTAGATCACCAACACGAGCCGCTTCCCCGCAATCGGGAGCTTCTGAGAGGAGCGCATCTTTCCAGCGGTAAACATCTGAGTCATCAATGAACTCCATTGCGAAACCATGCTGTGATTCGGAGCGCCCGTAAAGCTGTACGGCACCGTCTGGACAAGTCTGCGCCGCGAAATCAAGCCATGCGTACTCGGCGGCATTGCGGTGTACAGGGGCATGCTATTTTTCTTTGACGCGGAGTTTGTCGAGCGCGAATTTCGCGCAAATCACAGTATCCCTTGATTGGAATTTCGCAATGACAGATGCCACTCCTCCAGTTAATGGAGTTATCTCAGATAGGTCATCAATGTGACCAAGATCTAGTTCACTCACAAGTGCGCGGCATCGTTCGTCCAATATAGCGGTCGAATTACAGTTTCTTCAATTGTTAACGTGAACAATCAATGTAATTGCCAAAGTTGTCAACGACGAGTTATTGTATGGGATTGGCAGTGCAAAGCAGGATCATTGATGTCCAAACGGGTTACAATAAAGTCCATCGCCAAAGATCTTGGCATATCGCATATGACGGTATCGCGTGCTTTGACTGATAATCCGAATGTTCAGAAAGAAACCCGCGAGGCCGTACGTCGCCATGCTCAAGATGTCGGTTACGTTCGAAGTGCCGCGGCAGGCACGATGCGTGGCAATGTGAGCCCAATAATTGGGCTGCTCGTTCCCAATATAAGGAATGATTTCTATGCGCGTTTTGCTAACAAACTTGCAGAAGAATGTGAGGCCGCAGGACTTCAGCTGATAATCCATCTGACAAAAGATGATCATCAGATAGAGCGCCACTGCATTTCACGATTGCGAGAAATTCAGGCGCGCGCGGTAATTACGGTGCCTACTCCAGAACCTAAAGAGTTGGATCAGATCACTGATGTTGGACTAGATGAAATTCAGCTTATCCGTAAACGGCAAACGAGCCCCAATACGCCCGCAGTTTTGGTGGACGATGCCCTCGCAATAAGGGATGCTGTTTTGCATCTTCATAGAACGGGTCACAGAAGAATTGCATATCTTGGAGCTCCAGTAACGCTTTCTTCTGGTCGGCATAGGCTTGATGCATATAGGTCTGGCTTAAAGCAGGCTGGGATAGTCGAAGATAGGCGTCTTGTACTTACAGATTCACCCTCAATCTCCATGGGAAATAGATTAACAAGAAAGATTCTTTCCGAAACTGACGCAAGCGCAATTATCTGTGCAGGATTTGAAATTTCCGAGGGCGCGCTTAAGGCTGCAATCCAGACAGAAACGCTCAATTCTCGATTGGCTTTTGTCGGCTATGGAGATCCAGATTATTACTCTTGGATTGGCCGCGGTCTTTGCTCAATTCGTGTGCCTGTGGATGAACTCGCAGAATGCGCAATTAGTCTAGTGACGAGTGACAAACCTCGCGAAGCTGAATTTAAGTTCGCCGCAAAGCTAATCATTAGAGCTTAAGGTTAGTGGGGTGGTGTCAGCAGAAACTCGCTTGTGAAGAGTAGGGCGGTTTCGTAGTTTTGCCCGATGACAAAACGCTCTCCATTTCGCTATTTCAAAACCAGTCCGAAAGTAATCCGTTTAGCGGTGATGCTCTACGTTCGATTTCCACTTTCGCTTCGAAATGTGGAAGATCTTTTGCATGAACGAGGCATCGATGTCAGCCACGAAACCGTCCGTTTCTGGTGGAACAGATTTGGACCAATGTTCGCAGCTGAGATCCGTAGAAAACGGGTCAGTCGGTTGCGATGTTACTCAAATTGGCAAAGGCACCTGGACGAGGTTTTTGTGAAGATAAACGGCGAACTGCACTATCTATGGCGGGCCGTGGATCACGAGGGAGAAGTGTTGGAATCCTACGTAACGAAACGTTGGGATCGCAAGGCCGCATTGAAATTCCTCAAGAAAACTATGAAACGTCATGGCAAATCCGAAGTGCTAGTTGCCGATAAACTTCGCTCATACGGCGCTGCGATGAAGGTGATTGGTAACGCGGCGAAACAGGAAATAGGACGCTGGAAAAACAATCACGCTGAGAATTCACACTTGAGTTTCGACGAAGAAACGAGCGACGCACCGCTTTCGCCGAATGCGAAGTTTGCAGAAATTTGTTTCCGTTCGCGCATCCGTTTTCAACCACTTCAATATGGATCGCAGTCTATCGCAATGAGTTCATTTCAAACTGAAACGCAACGCTGCTCTTACTGAGTGGCGCGGTCCCGGTGCGACATAAGGAGCAGTGAGGCTGACCTAGTAGAGACGAGTTCGAATTCGTGCTTACAGCGCCCTACTCCGCAATATCTGAACTTTCCTCTAGGCCTTTCCCAAGCTGAACCGGTGTTTGCGTTTGCGCTGCCCTCTGAATGGCCTCGATAACGCGCAATGTTTTCAAGCCTTCTTCGCCCGAGACCAGCGGAGGCAGTGTTCCGCGAATGACTTCTTCGAAATGGGCGATTTGGTTGATCAGGGGATCAGATGCACTGACCGGCATGACCGACGCCATGATCGGATTCCACCAGCTAGTGTCACCCTCGTGCTGCCAAAGCCGCATATCGGGAATCGACAAGGCCCCTTTGGACCCTCCGATAAGATAACAGGATTCGTTGGTCGTCGGATAAATCGGGTACTCTCGCGACGTTAGCTCCCAGCTCCATGGCGATACGATACTGTCGGAAACTGTGATGGTGCAAACAGTCCCGCTTTCAAAGCGCAACACTGCGGCTGCAAGGTCCTCGTTTTCGAATCCGCGCACAGACGGGGCCATCTGTGCCTGTACTGTGACGACCTCGCCCAGAAAGTGGCGCATCAGATCAACGTCATGCACTAGATTGACAGAGATCGGACCCGCGCCCGTCTGTTTGCGCCAAGGTGCGACTTCGAAATAGTCGTCAGGCTTGTAAAACCAGCAGGTCACATGCGCCGCGCGCACTTGCCCGATTGCGCCCTCCTTAATGAGCTTTGCGGTCTCTTGAATGATCGGATTATGGCGTCGATGATGTCCGACCAAGATTGGCACATCCCTTTCACGGGCGCGATTGATTAATCGTTGGGCATCATCGGAAGAGGCAGCCAGAGGTTTTTCAATCAGCACGGGCACGCCGCGATCTACACACGCCATGCCGTCATCAACATGCCTCAACGTGGGCGTCGACAGGATCACTCCGTCGACATTCACCGCCTCAAACATGTCGTCTAATGATCCGAAGACAGGCACAGTGTGATCTGTCGGGCTGGGTTCGACCACGGCGGCCAATTCGACGCCATTTACATGGCTCATAGCAGCAACATGACGCCGCCCCATAAGCCCCGCACCCACAACCGCTATTCTCTTTGGCTGACCCATTTGGCCCTCTCGCATCACACCTCGACCACGCTAGCAGAGATAACGATATTCGCAATAATATATGATACTTTTAGATTTAACCTATTCCACGTGATATTGAGGAATATCGGAAGCTTGTGTTATCATCCGAAAGACGACGTAACAATAAAAGTCTCTACATGCCTCAACCCACTCCCACGGTCGGATTCAGCACCTACGAGCGGATCAAGCAGGACATCATCTTTGGTGAACTTGTGCCCGGCGCGAAACTCAAGCTTGACGGCTTGCGTGACCGTTATGAGGCCAGTGTGTCGACTTTGCGAGAAACGCTAAACCGATTGGCCAGTGAAGGATTTGTACTAGCGGCTGAGCAGCGCGGCTTTTTCGTGCGCCCCGTGTCGGCCTCGGATCTTATAGAAATTGCTCAGCTTCGAATATTGCTAGAATGTTCAGCGCTTGAGACGTCCATCGACTCCGGCGATGCGGACTGGTAAGGCAACCTGGTCGCCGCGCATCACAAACTGCATTTATTCGAACAGAAAATGCTTACTGGTGATCAAAGCCAGAAAGAACTCTGGAAACGCTATGACTGGGAATTTCACCAAGCTCTCATTCAAGCCTGTAACTCGGAAAACCTGCTGGCTTTGCATTGTACGATTTTTGATAAATACCTGCGCTACCAGTTGCTGGTATTAACCCACCGCGGCGCATCCGCGATTGCCGAACACACAGCCATGTTGAACGCTGCTCTGGCCCGCGACGTGGCGAAAGCCAAAATCGTTTTGGAAGGTCACATTCGATCCGGATTGGACCATACACTGACCGCGATGAAAGACATGTCGAGTTAAGTAATCGAGTGACAGCAGCGCTGCGCAAAAGTAGATTGAACTAGAATGTTGAATGAGAGACAGGTGGCACAAGGGTTCTATCCAACTAATAGTGCCCGCTGTCATCGTCTCAAGGAAAAGAAAACGGCATTGTCAGAGAGAACATGCATGAAGCGGGAGGGAGGTTTTCTTAACCTCGCTGAGACGAGTTCGAATTCGTCTAACGCCCCAATGTACCTTGTGTCAAATCTTCGGTGTTCCAGCTGGAGGTATCAGCCGCGCTCTCTTGCTGCGACAATGATGGCTGTCGCTCTATCATCTGAGATGCACTTATAGGAATGTGGGTGCCTTGCATCGAAGTACATTGAGTCTTTGGGTTCAAGTTTATGAACCGCGCCATGTATTTGGATCTCAATCGATCCGGAGATTACGTACACTAGTTCTATTCCGTCATGTTCATGCGGTTCTGATTGTGGTGCGCGCGGGACGAACTCAGATAGATATGCATCAATCGGCCTGTCGTTGACAGGATAGTCTAAGCTCTCAAAGTAGTAGCTTGGCATCCGCTCTTTAGTGTCTGGTAATTTCAAACGGTTCTTGGATCGAATGACCTCCAGTACTGGCGCTTCACCGTCATCAAAGAAATGATCCAAGCCAACCCCAAAGACCAGTGCGATCCGCATTAGGGTAGGTAGCGTTGGAATTACTTGACCCCGTTCAATCTTGGACAGCATTCCAGCCGAAAGCCCTGTGTGATCACCTAATTGGGCCAAACCAAGCGATTTTGAAGTTCGCAGGGTCCGAATCTTTTGCCCGATTCGGTAGTTGTCCAAACTTTTTGAAAGTGCTTCAGATAACATTTTCGCCTCGCATTTTTCCCTTGGCGCAATTTTGCCAGCCATTTTTTCCTTTTGTGAAATTATTGTTCTTTTAGTGCAAATTTGCATTGCATGAACAATTTTTTCCTCTCATGAAGATATACAGCAGCAACAACGCTGCACGCAACAGAATTAGAAAAGGAATTAGATATGTCTTTCAAATTTGTAACGGCGGCAGTTTTTGCGCTAAGCTCAATCGCTTCATCTGCACTCGCTGCAGACGGCGATATTGTAGACACCGCGGTAAACGCGGGAACCTTTAACACCTTGGTAGCCGCCGTTGGCGCCGCCGATCTTGTCGAAACACTCCAGAGCGAAGGTCCATTTACTGTCTTCGCTCCAACCGATGAAGCCTTTGCGGCACTTCCAGAAGGCACTGTCGAGAAACTTCTACTTCCAGAGAACAAGGATCAGTTGATCGCTGTTCTGACCTACCATGTGGTTCCCGGAAAAGTGATGTCTACTGATCTCCAGGACGACATGACGGCGGCAACGGTGCAAGGGGACTCAGTGACCATAGATCTGGATAATGGCGTTATGGTTGATGGTGCTAATGTTGTTGCTGCCGATATCGAGGCAACCAATGGCGTGATCCACGTGATCGACGCGGTCATCCTGCCGCAAGGCTAGGAATTCTGGGCCTCGGGTGCCACACACGGATACCCGAGGCCTCTATCAACCCAAATTCAAGACGAAACCAAAAAAGGATTACCTCGATGATACGCAGAACTTTTATTGCCGCAGCAGCGACGGCGAGCGCAATTACCCTCAGTGCATGTGCCAATATGTCTTCAGAGCCTGACATCGTCGATATCGCCGTTGGTAACGAAAACTTCACGACATTGGTTGCTGCAGTGGGAGCTGCTGGTCTGGTAGAAACTCTTAAGAGTGACGGCCCGTTTACGGTCTTTGCACCAACCAACGCAGCTTTTGACAAATTGCCAGATGGCACAGTTGCAAGCCTGCTCGAGCCGGAAAACCTGGAAACTCTTCGAAGCATTCTAACTTATCACGTTATTGCTGGAAAAGTATTGGCGGCCGACGTTGTGAACCTTGATCGCGCAACAACCGTAAACGGAAAAGATGTCCAGATCAGTGTGAAAAACGGTTCGGTCTACGTTAACAAATCCAAGGTGATTACTGCTGACATCGTAGGATCAAACGGAGTCATTCACGTCATCGACAGTGTCCTGCTGCCGTAATCCCCGTTATCGACCCCCTGAACCAGCTTGCGGGCTACTTAACCTGAGAAACGAACACAAATGAAACGGCCACCCCCTGAATAGGAGGCTCAGTCGTAAGTTCATCGGCTGGATTCTCTAAATATGGGTAGTTAGAGAGCGCAAATAAATTGAATCAGCTGCTCCTGCAACTCTATTCGGCTAGCCTTGTGCATTTGTTGCACGGACGCTTAAGGGTACGTCTAAAGGCGGCTGGATCAATGTTGGAAGCGCATTGATGCCCGCAGGCGCAGTTGCCAAATCGAAGTGGTAGAAACGCGTGTAGATGCCGTGGCCAGCACGGACAGAAAACAACTCCTTGACTGAGCGGACTTCACCCCCGTCGGTCAGTACCTAATTACACCGTCAAACTTATTCCCTGGGATCGTACTGCGATTACCTCAATTTAAAAGGAAATCAAAATGGCAGCCTTTGATTTGAAGACAGCTTGGTCCAGCGTCATGGACGAAAACAAAAACCCTCTTCGCAACTATCCGCTTACAACTGCGCACATGATCATGCAAATGCTCGCTTGGATGTGGAGCGCGGTGTTTTCGATATCAATAGGCAGTTACTTCGTTTTTGGGATTACTGCCTCAGCCCATATTCTGATGATCGGAGCGCTGTTCGTAACTCTAATTATGTTTCAGAGGGCGGAGCGGTGTAAGGCGGATTAGGGAAGAGAAAGCGAAAGTAAATGGAGAATTTCGATGTCGATGTTTGTGAAAGCAGGTGCACTTTGCCCGATTTTTATTCATGCCACTCAGGCACAAGATAACCCAGTAGAAAATGTGATTTCTAATCAAATCCAAGCACTTAGATCCGAAAACTTCGACCTAGCTTTCCAATTTAGCTCCCCCGCAATCCAGAGACGTATCCTAAACTCTTCGAACTTTGTGCGTATGATCCGTGAAGCCTTTCCTATCTTAATGACGGCCAAACAGGTTGAATTTGTAAAAGAACGGATGCGGCTTCCGCTAGCTTGGCAAGTCGTGCGTTTGAGTGGAGAACAAGGTGAGTCATATTCCTTCGCTTATGAGATGATTTTGATCGGCTCAGAGTGGCGTATCAATGGTGTCCTTCCACTCGAACAACATGGTCAAGATGCTCAAACACCTAAGTAGAACAAATCAAGAAACGTGCCTACGCATGGCGTTGTCAGAGGAATCCGGCTTGAGCGGGGTCGGGTAACTCAATAGCATTGAGCGATAATAAAACGCTCTCCCTTACACTATTTCAGAACGAGTCCAGAGATAATTCGCCTTGCAGTGATGATGTATGTCAGGTTTCCGCTATCCCGCTGAAATGTGGAAGACTTGCTGCATCAACGCGGCGTCGACGTAAGCCACGAAACGGTGTGATCCTAGCCTCTATGGTAGTGGCGGCTGTATGAGGTTTTTGTAAAGATTAACGACGAACGACGTTACTTATGACGTGCAGTTGATCACTAGGCGAGGTCTTGGAAAGCTATGTCAAGAAGCGCCAGGATCAGCCGGCGGCCCCTAAAATTATGAATAAAGCAATGAAATGGTACGGCCAGCCTGAGACAATAGGCACGGACGAATTCCGTTGCTATGGCGCGGCGATGAAAGTTATCGGAAATGCAGACAGACAGGAAGCAGGGCGCTGTAAGAAAAACCGAACGGAGAATTCTTATCTCCCTATTGGACGAAGGGAACGAGCGATGCACCGCTTTCGTAGGATGCGTAGTTTGCAGAGGTTTGTTTCCGTTCTCGCATCCGTTTTCAATCGCTCCAAACATGATCGCAGCCTTTCCCAAAGAGACCAATTCAAGCTAAACTGCACAGTTGCCCACATCGAGTGGTGCGGTCTTTGCGCGACATAACGGGGAGCCTCACTGGCCTAGCTGAGACGAGTTCGAATTGGTCTGAAACCACCACCCGTCCAAATGATCTGAGACAAGTTAACCTTGACTTTAAGAGAGCTGAGCGCTGCAATTGGGGAATTAGTTTAGTTTTTTGGATCAGACCCAAGACGTTTCGCAAGGCACCGCATTGTTGCATTCCGTCGAACGTAACTTTACTACGGGATTGAACTTCAGTGTGCGGCACAAGCCTATATTTGGTCACACCCACTGATCAGCATGACTACATGGCGAAATGAACAGGCCAAGGCTTGCGGCATTTCAGGCCGTGGCGGTTTTGTTGTCTTGCAGAGCTACAACGAAAAACTTGGTATTGTAACGGCGACCCTGACGACGCCATATATCTTCAACTTCGACAACGTGGAGGGCGATCCGCTGTTCATCAACTATCCAGTGGGCCCGTCCGCAGGTGCAATTCTGGACATGTGGCAACGCCCGTTCGCTGATCTGAGGCTAACGGGACCAGATGAGGGCGATGGCGCTACCTTTATCGTAGTCGGGCCAAGTGACGATCCAAGCGTGTAAGCAGGACAGGCGGATTTCGTCATCCAGTTACCGACGAACAATATCATGCTTGGCATGCGTTTGCTTGATAAGTCGCCAGAGATCGGCGCCCGTTTTGGCGATGAACTGTCAGTTGCGCCAGTGGGCGGGGAACCTGTCACGCTTGATGTTTCAGCTGGGGCCGACATTGCTTGGTCCGCAACTGCACCGCGCGGTGCAGCTTATTTCGAAACTTTACGCCAGATCCTGAACTAGGAATGCGTGCGCGAGCAGGACAAGGTCTGGATTGCAATGCTCGAACCGCTGAGGATTGAGCTCGGGGAACCGTTTGAAGCTACAGAGCGGCAGGCTCGTATACTGACCGAGGGTGCCTCCCTGGGGGAGTTGATGCTACGCAGCAGCCTGATCAAACCGCGCTTTTCCGAGCCGCATTGGGAGGGGACGAACTGGTACAAGAGCTTTGACTTCAGTGTTGAGAAAATTACGGATACGAAGGTTGAACTTGATGAACGTGCGCTGTGGTTTTACGAGGCCGTCACGAGTACGCAAGGTACGGTCAACCCCTCGGTCGGCAAGGGACAGGTTTACATGACCACAAAGCGGGACGTGAACGGCGATTTGCTCCGTGCAAATCGTACGTACCGGCTTCATGTTCCAGCTGATGCGCCGGTCTCTCAGTTCTGGTCGCTGACACTTTACAGTGAGAACACTCGTCGCCCCTACGATAGCGGAGTAGGTACACTCGCAAGCGCGAGCAGAGACAGCCGAATGATCTTGTGGTGAACGATGACGGATCCGTTGATCTTTTTGTCGGCCCATCCGCGCCAGAAGGCTTTGAAAAGAACCATATGCCTATGGTCGAAGATGATGGATGGTTCGTCTACTTCCGTCTGTATGGCCCTCTCGAGCCTTGGTTTGACAAAACTTGGTCCCTGCCGGATTTCGAGCCGATTGACGGTTGAGATGTCGATGCGAGCCTAAAGAAACTGCCTTGGCAGGGGGGGCAGAATAGACCAGTTGTGAAGACGAGGATCGTTCGTAGCTTGGGCGAATGACAAAACGCTTGCCTTTTGCTACTTCAAGACCAATCCTGAGATTGCTCGGTTAGCTGTCGTGATTTATGCTCGATTTTCACCTTCGCTTTGAATTGTAGAAGATCCTTTGCACGAGCGGGGCATCGATATAAGCCTCGAAACCGTCCGTTTCTGGCGGAACCGATTTGGCCCAAAGGTCGCAGCTGGTATACGTTGTTAGGGGGCAGCCGAATGCGGGGTTACTCGAAATGGCAATGGCAAATGGACGAGGTTCTTGTGAAGATAAGCAACGAATGGCACTATCTATGGCGTGCCGTGGATCACGAAGGTGAAGGGTTGATATCCTACGTTAAGAAACGTCGGAATCGCAAGGTCGCATTGAAAATCCTTAAGAAAACTATGACGCGTCATGGCAAAGCCGCGGTCCTAGTAACCGACAGGCTTCGCCATTACGGCGCCGCAATGAAGATGATTGGCGACGCGGCGAAACAGGAAACAGGACGCTGGAAAAACTATCGCTCTAAGAACTCACACTTGCGGTTCCAACGAAGAGAGTGAGCGATGTGCCGCTTTCGCCGAATGCGAAGTTTGCAGATATTTGCTTCCGTTCACGTATCCATTTTAGCCACTTCAATCAGGACCGCAGCCTATCGCAAAGAGTTGAATTCAAATTGAAACACGATGCTGCTCTTACTGAATGGTGCGGCATAAAGAGTCGGGGTATTGGGCAAGTAGAGACGAGCTCGAATTTGTCTGACACAACCATCAAAGGAGAAATACAAATGCCACTAATCTTCAAGTTGCCCATCTTGGGCGCAGCATTGATAGCTCTAACCGCCTGTATCTCTCCAGAAAATTATGAGAGTGCGCCTGTACAGGTCTCGACTCAAATGGGATTTGTGACCTGTCAGTTATATAGGAGAGATTTGGTTGTATGGGATAGGGCGATTGGTCGTCCAGAGGGTATGACTGTTGAGGTCGCTGATAACGTCTGCCGCGCCGAAGGTGAGCGTTTACGGAGCGGATAATGCCGTTTTCCCGTGAGTAGAAAGCAATACGGTGTTGTTACAGAAAGCCGTCTTGAGCGGGCTGGGCAACTAACTAGCATTGGGCATGATAAAACGCTCTCCCTTGCGCTCCTTCGAAACCAGTCCTTAGAGTATTCGCTTAGCTGTCATGTTCCGCATTCCATTTCCTTTCTCCCTCGGAAATGTGGAAGACTTGCTGCATGTACGCAGCATCGACGAGAGCCGCAAAACTATTCGGTGTTGGTGGAACTGATTTGGCCCGATGTTTGCTACTGACATTTGCAGGAAACGTGTAAATCGGATGCTGCGTTACTGGCAGAGGCGTTTGGATGAGGTTTTGTGAAGATAAATGGTAAGCGACCCTAACCATGGCGTGATTTTGATCACCAAGGCGAGGTGATGGAAGGCTATGTTCCGAAACGCCGGCGTCGGGCTGCGGCCCCCAAATTCGTGAAGAAAGCGATGAAACGCTATGGGCAGCGAGAGGTAGTGGTTACCGTTAATCGTGCTCATATGGCGTCGAGGTGAACGTCATCGGAAATGCTGCCAGTCAGGCAACCGAGCGCTGGAAGAAAAACAAGCGGAAAATTCTTATCTCCCTTTTGGACGAAGGGAACGAGCAGTGCACCGCTTTCGCAGGATGTGTAGTTTGCAGGAGTTTGTTTCCGTCTATACATCCATTAATAAGCACTTCATTCAGGATCGCGCCCCTCGAAACGAGATCATTTCGAGCTGAACTGAACCGCTGCTCTTGCCGAGTGGCACCAGCTTTGTTCGGTATAAAGGTCATCTCTACGGGTCCAGTAGAGACGAGTTCGAATTAGTTTGACAGGCCCCACAGCGACCTTAGTAGACATGAAATTTTGCTGCTTTTCGCTTCTGCTGGTCAGACAAAAATGTTGCCGTAGGGTCATCTTCCGCATTAGTATGCTGCCTTCGGGGGGAGTAATGGTCAAGTTATTGGAACAGGTCCAGACACGTCGGTATGGCGAGTGGGTTTCGCCGCTCGCGCCTGCGTCCCTTGCTGAGGGCACTCGAAAGATTGAAAAGATATGCCTCGACGGTGATGCGATCTTTTGGGTTGAGAGTAGGCCCGACGAAGCGGGGCGTAGTGCGATAATGCGCTGGACTTCCGCCGGAGGGGTAGAAGACGCAACCTCCCGGTGGTTTAGCGCCCGTACGACCGTTAACTCATATGGAGGTGGGGCGCTGGGCGTGAAAGAAGGGGTGCTGGCCTTCACACAATATCAGGCGGAGGCATTTCCAAAAACACGCGACCAGCGGGTTCATATTTGTACAGACGGTAAGCTTCCCAAACCAATCACACCCTCTGTTGCGGCAACATACGCGGACTTCGAACTCGATCCTGCACATGGCGTCGTCTACGCCGTGATGGAAGAAACAAACGTCATCACAAACGGGCAGCCCACACAATCACTCGTTGCATTGGACTTGGCAGGAGAGCGGCCGCCGAGGATTATCGCAGAAGGCGGCGACTTTTATGCCAGCCCCAGACTTTCACCTGACGGGACACAGCTTTGCTGGATGACTTGGAATTACCCGTCCATGTCGTGGGAGGGGACGCAGCTTTGGATCGCTCAAATCGATCCATCTGGAGCGCCCCGTGATCCCCGCATGATCGCGGGTGCGCCAGCAGAGAACATCGACCAACTTTCAAATCCCGTCCTCGCCGAACTCATGCGTTTTTCCGACGAAGCGATCGTAAATCCCGTTTGGTCGCCCGATGGGCAGTTATATGTCATCTCGGATCGCGTGAAAATCGACGGAGATCATTGGGCAAACATCTGCAAAGTCGAAGGTGATACTCTTGAAGCTGTAACGCGCGAAACGGCGGAATTTGCTGCGCCTGCATGGCGGTTGGGAGGGGCCTCGTTTGGGTTTGCTTCACCTGACCGAATTATCGCATGTGTTACGCGAAACGGTGCTTGGTCGCTTGTCAGCGTTGATGTGGCATCCGGCGCAGTCAGCGAGATCGAAACCAAGTTTTCTTCGATCCAGCATTTAAATGTGGCCAGCGGGTATGCCGTATTTCTGGCGGGTTCATTTACCAATCCCTCCGCGATCTATCGGATGGACCTCGCGACCAACGAAATCGAGCTTATCCGAAGCACAGCGCCGCCGATAAAGGACGAAGTACGCGCCTGTATCGCAGAGCCTCAGCTGATTACATTTCCCAGCGGTCCGGATGGCGAAGCGCAAGCCCACGCATTTTACTATGCGCCCAAGAACCCCAATTTCAAAGCGCCTGAAGGAGAAAAGCCTCCGCTGATGATCCTTATTCATGGTGGACCTACGGCGCCTGCAAGTGCTGGGCTTGATATGACGATCCCATTTTTTACTTCTCGCGGGTTTGCGGTGGTGGACGTTAATTATCGGGGAAGTACAGGTTTTGGCAGAAACTTCAGACGGGCTATGTATGGCGCTTGGGGTCAGGTCGATGTCGAAGATTGTGTAGGCGCGGTTAAGGCTCTTGTTCAGAGTGGCCATGTTGACCCCTATAGGGTTGTGTCTCGAGGAGGGTCTTCAGGCGGTTACACCACTCTTGCCCTTGCGACATTTACGGATCAATTGGGAGCAGCGGCCAGCTATTATGGTATCTCAAACCTTGAGATGATCGCAAAGGTCACGGACAAACTTGAGGCGCGCTATGCCGAATTGCTGCTTGGCCCTTACCCGATTGCCTCAAAGCTTTTCCGTGCGCGCTCTCCGCTATTTCATGTGGGACAGATCGATTGCCCGATTATTCTTTTCCAAGGCACCGAAGATCCGGTCGTACCTCCGCAACAGGCTCATGTTCTGATTGACGAATTGAACGCTCGGAAAATGCCGCATGCATTTGAGTTTTATGAAGGCGAGGGACACGGTTTTGGTCGTGCATCGTCAATTGTCGACTCGGTTGAAAAAGAGCTTTCTTTCTACGGAATGTTTCTAGGGTTTGTACCCGCCGAACCTTTAAGCGCACCGCAGATTCACAATCATGAAGCCGACGCAAATATTTGATCAGAGTTCGTTTCTACTCAGAGCGATTTAGGACAAACCAATTTTAGGCCGAAGGAGATGCACATATGATAAATCGACATCGTAGCAACGAGTTGCACCAGTCCGTAGATGCCTTTCGTCGGCGTCATCCCGATAAACTTAGCCTCAACAAGCCAGTACCCGTAGGCACTCCAGCAGCTTGGTTTTTGGGCCCGAAAGGTGAGAACGAAGCGGTCTTTCGAAAATTGTTGGACCAAGCGATTTCAGCAAACCTTGAAGCGCGCCGAACCTATCAGCCTGATGATCCACAAATGGCCCCCCCCAGCGTTATCAGCGATGAAAACCCTGCTTACCAGCGGTCGACAGACTTAATGGAAGAGAGACTTTCCGAAGTCCTTGCACATTTACGATCCTCCATTCCGCTTTCCAGCTATCGAAATCAGTCCCACATGTATTGGGACACAACGCTTCCGTCGCTCGTCGGATATATGGCGGGATTGCTCTATAATCAGAACAATGTCGCGACAGAGGCCTCTCCAGTCACAACGCTTCTTGAGATGGCTGTATGTGACGATATTTGCCGCATGTTGGGCTACAGGGACCCGGAGGACGAGAGCGATTTGCCGCGACCTTGGGGGCATCTTACTTGCGACGGATCGGTTGCCAATGCAGAGTCTATCTGGGCGGTGCGCAACCTGAAATATTTACCTTTGGTGTTGGTTGATGCCATTCGACATGATCCTACGCTTGCGGATGCACGTAACGTCACGGTTTTGACGCTCGAAGGTAAGCGCAGGGCCTTGATTGATTTGACGAGCTGGGAGCTTTTGAATCTGCCGATTGATGAAGCAATTGGCTTGCTGGTGCGCGTGACCGCTTCGGCAGGGATAGATGCAGATGCGCTTGCTGCGAGCCTATCGGGTAGGACAATCGCTGATCTCGGCATGATTGATTTTTCGCGCCGTTATATGCCGGACGTACCTGCTCCGGTTATTTTGGTGCCTGCAACGGCGCATTATTCTTGGCCCAAAGGTGCATCGCTTGTTGGCCTTGGGCGGTCCAGCGTGCGGGATGTTCGCGTGGACCTCGATGGGCGAATGGATACGGTCGATCTTAGGCGCCAACTTGATCGTTGCCTTGCCGAGAAGCGCCCCGTTCTTCAGGTCGTTGCCGTCATGGGAACAACAGAAGAAAGCGCAGTGGATCCGCTATCCGATATTGCAGATATTCGTGACGAGTACCGCCAATTGGGGCTTGAGTTCTCGCTTCATGCGGATGCGGCTTGGGGTGGCTACTTTGCATCAATGTTGCGCCCTTCCAAGCTTGAGAGCGATATCGCATCTCTTGGCCTTGAAGGTAGCGATGAAGAAGCACAACTTATGTCGCGGCACTTTGGCGTTCAAGAAGCAAATCGCGGTGCGCAGGAGCGGCCTGAACTAGACGATCCATATTTTGCTCACGATCTTGGAATGTCGCCCGGCATGATGATGGGAGACTATGTAACCAAACAATATGAAGCCTTCGCGCGGTGCGATACGATCACGGTCGATCCGCACAAGGCTGGTTTCATCCCATATGCTGTCGGATCACTCGTTTATCGCAATGGCGCGATGCGCGATGTTGTCGCCTTTACTGCCCCCGTTGTGTTTCACGGCGGCACAGTTCCGAGCGTCGGTGTCTACGGAATTGAAGGCTCAAAACCCGGTGCAGTAGCCGCCGCTGTCTATCTTTCCCATGCAGTCATTCCAGCCGACAAAACGGGATATGGACGACTGCTGGCCAAATGTATGTTCAATTCAAAGCGGTTCTATTGCGCGCTTTTGGCCGAGTTCGCATCGGATGACGAAGTAACGCTGACGCCATTTCAAAGACTTCCGGCAGAACGTGATGGCGGCAATCGATATGAGATTGCGCAGCAACGCGACTATATTGCTCGGCAAATTGTCCCCCTAGAAGATGACGCGCTGGTTGAGAAGCTTTTCCACGATCCCGAACTGATGGATTTATTCAAGCGCCTCGGTTCGGATCAGACAATCTGCGCCTATACGATTAATTTTAAAACTGGCGAGGGCATCAACCGCGACCTTGGTTTGATGAATGACTTGAACGCCGCGCTGTTCAGCGAACTGTCGGTACAGGAGTTCGGCAACGATAACGTCCCCAAAGCGCCGCTGTTCGTGACATCATCCCAGTTTGGCCCGAGCACTTACGGCCAAGAGTTCGTAGATCATTTTGCGAAGCGTTGTGGCGTCGATCCTGTCGCAGGAATGGATGTTAAGTTTCTGACCTCGACCCAGCAAAACCCCTTCATGACATCCACCGCTGATGGTGATCTCACTCCTATGCTTGCCAAGACCCTGAAGGACAAAGCCAAAAAGCTAGCAGCGGACCTACGGCGCAAGAACGGCCTGTCGGACCCAAGCTAACGCTTTCACCCCAAGTATGCTCTGAAAGGATGCCGCACATGGATAATATGACTACAAAGAGGCCATCAAATTTCGTCTCAAATCACCCGCATCAACATGCCTTGATTTTGGTTGGCGATAAGGACGTGTTCGGGGTTCACATGACCCAATATCATCACGAAGAGCATAAGTATCAGCTTGTTATCAAGCTCGAACTGCCGCCAGAGGCAAAGTCAGCCTACGATGAGGCGCGCGAGATGTATCCGCTTGATACGTTCATTCTTTGCAATGATGATGCGGATTCTGCTCTGTTTGTGATCCCTGATATTCCCGCGGGTCGGCGCCCGACGTTCAAAGCGAATATCTTTCAGGGGCTGCCGGAATTCACAGAAGAGGAAGAAGCGAACCCGCACTTTTTCCCGTGGGATAAGAAACGCCTAAAACCAATCATCGCGGATATTGAGGTGCGTGTTCAGCGCATCGTGACTTATCGGCCGTTTTCCCATCATCTGAAGCAGCCAGACTATGCGACCTATCTGCTTTGGGGGGAGGGGGAAGAGGCCCATATGACCAATTTGCAGACCGCATCGTTGTGCTCGGGCAAGTTTGAGGTGCCAATGTTTGGCCCCGACTACGATCACACCATGAGTCTAGCAGAAGCGCCGCCATGGCTGGACAAGCCGCTCCTTGAGGCGGGCATCGTGGTGTCGGTCCCTGATCTACGACTTTGCGATCCAGAAACCGGAGAACGTACTATTCCAACTGACGTGCCCTTTAAGACGGGGGAGACAATCTCGGTACTCTACCGTGGCATGGGGCCGGTTCTTACAGTCAAAGCTGGACCTACGTTCTTGGCCGCGACCGCCGTCTGTAACAGCCCGGGAGTGCTTGACGAACCGTCGCTCATCATGAGCGCATCACCAAAGGATCCCAAAAAATGAACACAATTCCACATTTGGACGAATTCGCCCGTGAAGAGGGAAACGAAGAGCTTTGGCATCAAGTTTTCCAAATCGGACATCCAGTCTTAGCAAAGAAGCAAAGACGCTTCACTTTGTTGCCGGGTCGAACGCGATGCAAGATGTGCTATGCGCCATTAAACGGTTTTGGCGGCTGGATCACCAAACGAATGGGCCTAGAGGCATCGTCGCGAAACCCGCTATTCTGTAACGCTTGTGATGGTTTTCTAAAGGCCTTTCCGGGCGGAGCAGAGGTTGATCTGGCGATCATGTTCTGTGATCTGCGCGGCTCGGTCGAGATTTCCTCTCGTATGTCCCCCAAAGAATTCAAAGAGTTGATCGTTTTTATGCGCGAAACGATCATCCCTGTTCTTTGGAGGTCAGAGGGCTTTGTTCTTCAGTTTCAGGGAGACTCTATCATTGGCGTTTGGCCACCGGGATTCAGCGGCGAGGACTATGTGAAGAAGGCCGTCGACGGCGCATTTAAGATGACCGAGGCTTTGAAAAACGCGACCTTCCAAGGCGAAAACGTGCCCGTAGGCATCGCCTTGCACTCAGGGCGGGCCTATCTGGGCACCGTTGCATCGGTTGGCAATGATCTACAAGAAGTGAGCGCCTTCGGTTATGATGTGAACGTTGCCGCACGGCTTTCCGATGCCGCAAAAGCTGGTGAGGTTTTGATAAGCGAAGCGGCGCTCAATGCTGCTGGTCGACAGGACGAGGCCGTTGACCTACAGAGCTTCGACCTTAAGGGCGTTGAGATGACGGTTCAGGCAGGGCACCTGATAAAGCAATAAGTTTGACGGTGCAGGTATCAACGACGTGATACTTGCGCCTTCATGAGCTTGTTGGGACAGTTATGTTCGTCGCCAACTGACTGTGCAGGGTATTCTGGTTCTCAACAAGGCGTGACGAAATAAGCATAGTGAGCGCCAGCGCAAAATCTGGGTGGTCTTCAAATATCTTTATGACTGTTGGTCGGTTGATCCATGCTGCTTCAACTTGTCCGACCGCGCTCACCGTTCCAGTGCGGAGCCCTTCGCCCGAAAATAGGCCGATTTCTCCAAAAATTTCTCCCTCTTTGATCGTTTGTTCAACGCCTTCAACTCTGACTTCGCCTTGGATTATTACGTAGAGACGGTCCGCTGGATCGCCTTTGCTAAATATTTTTGACCCAGCCTCAAATTTCTCAAGCGTCATAAACGGCATCAGAATGCCGACTTCGGGCGGATGGTTGAAGGTGCTGGCGATCCTGCGCCGGACCTTGAGCTGCTGTAGCAGGCGCCAGATGTTTACCGGAAATAGCAATCCGTGCAGAACAAGAATGGGGGTCAACCCAGCGACAACGGCATAGATGATAAAGAGGATGTTCGAAGCCGCCGCGATCATCCGAAGCGGCAGGAGCGTCTGCATGCAAAATGTCAGGAATACCAGCGCCGAGGCCGCAAAACCGATGAGTTCGACAGTTTGAAATGACATCGCTCGATACTCACATTGGGAATGGGGACCTTATTTCAGAGGTATTTATGAAGCTAGGAGACACCTTGGTTGGAATACTCTGATCTAACGGGCAATTTTCGGGCGGGATCAAGTAAGCGGCGTGTAATGGTCCGCATGACAGCCATACCAAAGCTGGGGTCTTCGAACTGCAATCGCATGAGTTGCTTTTCAGTTAGAGCGTAAACCTCGGCTTGTTCGATGCAGCTTGCGGTTGCGGTGCGTGTGGCGGCATCCGTAAAAAATGCGATCTCTCCGAATATATCGCCAGCCACCATTTCCACGCCTAATTCATCAATAGAGATGCGCCCCTTTTCAATGAAGTAAAGATAGTCAGTGCCATCACCCTTTTTGAATACGGTGGAGCCTTCGGCGAAGTTCAGCTTCTTGCCATATGCCTTGATAATAGAGAAATCGAAGGAGGACTTATCGGTCTTGTGGTCCACCTTCACCCGCAAGGAAAGTACCTGCCAGAACCGATAAACGTTGATCGGTAGCAGGATCATTTCCATGTAGAAAAGTGGCCAAAGCTGAAGCACAAAAGAATAAAGTGCGAAGCAAACAGATGACGAAATGGCCAATATGCGCAGCGGCAACATCGTGCGGGCAGAGTAGCACGCTACGGTCATAATCGACGCCAACCAGCCGACTGCTTCAATCCAGTTCATTTGTGCCAATTGATCCATAATTCCCTTTCTGCACAGCTTGGCGAGCCCAGTCCTCGGCTTTCTTCACTCCCGAAGTATGCGTGCTAAAGGGGTTGAAGATAAAGGAAAAAGCGCTGATTATACTTTAATTTCGTATTCATGTAGTGCATTCCGTGGGCTTTTATGAGTTTGCACTGAGTAATGCCTTTCATCTGGTTAATGACGTTATGAAAAATTATCAGGGACGGATGCATCGTGGAAGATTTGATCTTAACAGACTATCTGGTTTTTGCAGCGGCTGGAATATTTGTCCTCGGTTATCTGATCATCAATCAGGTGGTTTTGCGGATGATGCTCCTCATCGGAACTGCCCTTTATATTTGGTACTATGCGATCGTCGATAGCACTCCGCTATGGCCCGCGATCTGGGCAAGTGTCGCGACGGGGACTGCGAATATTGTTGGGCTCATGGGGCTGTTCTATAGGCGCTCTGCTTGGGCAATCCCCAAGGAATTTCGGGATATTTACCCTCTATTTAACAGCCTTCCACCCGGAGATTTCAGGAAGCTGATGCGCGCGACGAGCCGCGTCGCAAGGCCGGACGGTTACAAACTGACCGCTGCTGGCACGAATGTCAGCACGCTTTATTACATCCTTGAGGGGGAGGCCCATATCGAAAAGCCGAACGGTAGTTTTTCTGTTCCGCAAAACAATTTCGTTGGGGAAGTGGCCTATTTGACGGGCAACGCAGCTTCGGGCACGGCGATTTTGTCGCGAGAAAGTAGCGTGTTGGAGTGGGACGTGAATGTATTGAAACGACACGCAGCGCGCGATCCGCGCTTTAGGCTTGCGCTCTATGCCTTGATATCTGTGGACCTCGCGGGGAAAGTATCACGATCCGTTTCAACCGGTTCCTTGGAAGACTAGAGCGGTTGATACTCCCCGCTAAATTCAATCCGACAATGGCAATTAGATGCATTCTCCGCCATCAATGACCAACGCGTGGCCAGTCATGAATGTCGACATATCGGAGGCCAGAAATAGGATCGAATCTGCCATCTCATCGGTTGTGCCCCAGCGTCCCATCGGGATGGTGCGCGCCACATAGTTTTCCAGTTGATCACGCCCACCCATTTGTGTTTCGAACCCCGCGTTAAACGGCGTGTCGATAAACCCCGGGCACAAGGCGTTAAACCGAATATTGTCTTTGGCATAGTCCGCCGCCATCTGGCGTGTCATCGCAATCACGGCATGTTTGGTTGTCGCATATGCAATCATTTCGCGGTCATATTGAACGCCAGAGTTTGACGACGTG
Source organism: Falsihalocynthiibacter sp. SS001 (assembly GCF_042445055.1). Taxonomy (GTDB): domain Bacteria; phylum Pseudomonadota; class Alphaproteobacteria; order Rhodobacterales; family Rhodobacteraceae; genus Falsihalocynthiibacter. Next base: position 2,605,099 of record NZ_CP170339.1, on the reverse strand, counting down.
ATGATAATGCTGCCACCGCCCTGAGCGCGCATGTGTCCAACAGTTGCCCTTGCAGCGATAAAGTGAGAGCGCACGTTCAGCCGCCATGACATATCCATGCCCTCGACAGGAACCTGTTCCAAATTGCCCTCGATCTGATAGCCCGCATGAGAATGAAGTACATCAATGCGACCGTAGGTTTTGACGATCTTGTCGATCTCGTCGGCGACTGCTTGATCGTCGGTTACATCGAGTCCTGCCGAGGCTGCGCTAACGCCCTCATCACCTAGATCATCAACAACCTTTGCGGCTTTGGCGGGATCAAGATCAGTCACAACCACTTGCGCACCATGGCGCGCCATCGCCATCGCACCGGCACGTCCAATACCCGATCCCGCGCCTGTGACCAAAACAACTTTGTCTTTTAATGTAGGGAAAACGAGCGGGGCCACTTGAGTTTGAGCGAGCGTCATCGGGATTTCTTGCCTCCACGTTGAAGTAATAATTGAGCGGTGATCAACATCAGCAGGGATACGCCCATAACCATTGTGCCAATCGCGTTAATTTCAGGGGTGACACCGCGGCGGATCGACGAGAATACATAGATCGGAAGGGTTGTCTCAGAGCCGGCAACAAAGAATGCGATGATGAAGTCGTCAAAACTGAATGTGAAGCTCAGTAGAAATCCCGCCAGAATAGCTGGGAAGATCACAGGCAATGTCACCTGCCGAAACGTCGCCATCGGAGTCGCGTACAAATCCGACGAAGCTTCGGTTAGAGCGCGATCCATACCAGCCAAACGCGATCGCACGATGATTATCACCAATGCCATCAGGAACATCGTGTGCGCCGCGATCAACGATCCCATACCCATACGGAGTTTGGGTGGCTGGAAACCTTCGGGCCAGATGGCGGCAATTAGGGGGTTGAGCTGATCAAAGACCGTTACCAGCCCGATCAGCGTCGAAATCCCGATGACGATGCCTGGGATCATCACCGCAATGTAGATAAGCAAGTCGAACGCAACGCGAATTGGGCCCTTAATGCCTTGTAGTGCCACCGCCGCCATGGTGCCAAAAATGCTGGCGCACAGCGCAGAGGTGAAAGCAACGATCAGGCTTGTTTCAAGTGCGTCCATTACAAATGGGTTGGACAATGCTTTGCCATACCATTTGGTGGAGAACCCCTGAAGTTGCGTCGCGTGGCGTCCGGCATTAAAGCTGAAGAGCGCGATCACTCCAATCGGGATGTAGAGGAAAAGGTAAACGCATAGTGCATAAATTCTCATCAGTTCACCTCACATTATTGATACGTCTTCGCGGCTTGCGCCAAGACGATTGATGAGCCGCATGTAGATTGTGACTGTGATCAGCATGACAACCACCAGAGTGACAGCAACTGCCGAGCCATAGGCCCAATTGCGGGATTGTAGGAATAGGTCAACAAGCGCGTTGCCAACAAAGAAGACCTTGCCGCCGCCAAGTAGGGCAGGGATCAAGAACTCACCCATCAACAAGATGAAGACGAGCATACATCCGGTTGCGATGCCCGGAATTGAAAGGGGAAGCGTGACCTGCAAAAACGTGCGCCACGGTTTTGCGCCAAGGTCCGAAGAGGCCTCAAGCAGGCGTTTGTCCAGCTTGTCGAGGCTGACATAGATCGGGAAAACCATGAGAGGTAGGTAGCCATAGATAATGCCGACCAGCACGGCAAAGGGCGTGTTAATCAGACGTACGCCTTCGATCCCAATAAATTCCAGAAGCGCAGGAAGTCCCCGTCCGCCCAGAAGAAAAATCCAAGCGTAGCTACGGATTAGGATGGAGGTCCAGAAGGGTACGATAACCAAAACCAGCAAGATAGTTTTCCACTTGGGTTTTGCTTTGACGGCCAGAAAATAGGCCAGCGGATAGGCAATAAGCAACGCTGCCAGAGTTCCGATCGGTGCCAGTGTTATGGTGTTCTTGAATGCGGTGAAGCGCGCGGGAAGGTTTGCATATTGCTCAAAGGTGAAAGCGAGCACAACGCCACCAGACGGTGCTCGCTCTCCGAAGCTAAAAATGAAAACAACCGTCAGCGGTATGATTAGCATCATCAGGAACCATGTTCCCGCTGGTGCCAGTAACAACCAATTGCGTGTGCGTTGCGTCATGTTGTTTCCACTCCGATCTTGATCAAGCAGACTTGAAACGGGCCATCAATTCGGCACGGTTCGGGTCAGTCAGAGTTACAGCAGCGCCGAACTCAAGTGGATCAAGCAGCTCTTGTGCAGGGAAGAGGATCGGATCGTTCTTCAGTGAATCCGGCAGCAGTTCAAACGTTCTTGAATCTGCAGTTGGATACCCGTGTGCCAGAACCTCTTTTGCGTTCACTTCCGGATTGAGCAGGAAGTTGATCAACGCATAAGCCGCGGCTTTTCTCTCGGAGCTTTTCGGGATTGCGTAGTAATCGCTCCAGATTTCGCCGCCCTCACGACCCAAGACATAGTGGATTTCGGGCATGTCGGTATTTAGCTGTTTGCCATCTCCGGACCAGCAGATTGTCAGCCACGCATCACCGTTGCGCATCGCAGGTTGGTAGTCTGAGGTGATCGCGAACAAGTGCGGCTTCACTTCGATCAGCAGTTTTTCAGCATCAGCAAGCTCAGCTTCATCAACCGAATTGAACGAATACCCGAAAGAGTTCAGCGCGCTACCGATTGTTGTAAGCTGGTAATCGTGAACCATTGTACGGCCCGAGAACTTGCCCATCGTGATGTCAAAGAACTCTTTCCAAGACGTAATTGGTTTGCCGTCGTTATGTGTGGTGTTCACGGCCATACCCGTTGAGCCCCAGTTCTTGGGCACAGCGTAAAGCGTTCCGTCGATTGAACCTGCTTCTGCGTAACGCGCATCAAAGGCCGATGTGTCGTAATTAGGCAGTTTTGATGTATCCAGCGGTTCGATCAGGTCTTCTTTGACATAATCTTCGATAGTGTAGTTGGTCGGCACATAGACATCCCAACCTGTGGCGCCCGCCTGCAACTTGGCCAACATTTCTTCGTTTGAGCCAAAGACGTTGACCTGAACATGGGCGCCTGTTGCTTCTGTGAAGGCGTCAAAGTTAGCCGGATCGTGATAGTTGGGCCATGTCGCTAGAACAACGCGGTCCCCAATGTCGCTGGCATGGGCTGGGCTTGGACGTAGGCCTGGTACGGCTGCTCCCAAAACTGCCGAAGCTGCGCCGAGACCGGTCACGTTTAGAAAATGACGCCGAGTGATCGAGCCTTTTCTATAACTTTCCAGCTTCTCCATGAATTCTTTCTTAGAGATGTGGTCGATATGTTTTTTCATTGCTTTTACTCCCTGTGGTTTTAGTTTTTTAGTTTCGATCGAGTATAAGAGCTGAGTTGGCGTCCCAAGACACCGTTGCATTATCTCCAACAGCAAAGGGGCCTTCGGCCAGCTCTGACTGTCTTGGAGACAGCACGAGAAAATCACCAAGTGTTTCGTGGTTCACGAGGTACTCGGTGTGTTCTCCAAGGAAAATTCGGTTGCGTACTTCTACGGGTACCCCATCACCCTGATGATGCATCTTCATCTGCTCGGGGCGCACACAGATGCACACCTCGTGCCCGTCTGCGAGGTCTCCGCCAGGTGTAGCCTGAACGCTCATGCCATTGGTCAAGCGCACGGTCGTTAGCTCACCAGCTGGCCCAGTTACGGTGCCGTCAAAAAAGTTTGAGGTTCCAACAAAGTTGGCGACATACCGAGAGTTCGGCCGATCATATAGCTCCTGTGGGCTGCCAATTTGAACGATCCGGCCATCACGCATGATACAAATGCGGTCGCTCATCGACAGGGCTTCTTCCTGATCGTGGGTCACCAATACAAATGTAATGCCCAGCTTGCGTTGCAGGTCTTGGAGTTCGATCTGCATTTCCTTGCGCAGCTTGCTATCCAGCGCCGCCATCGGTTCGTCCAATAGCAACAGCTTGGGTTCATTGATGATCGCCCGCGCCAAGGCCACACGCTGTTGTTGCCCGCCTGACATCTCCCAAATTTTACGGTCTTCAAAACCGCCCAGTCGAACGACTTCCAGCGTTTTGCTGACTTTTTCGGCAATCAGCGATTTGGGTAACCTCGGGCGTCGCTGGCGTAGCCCATAGCCGATATTCTGTGCGACGGTCATGTGTGGGAAAAGGGCGTATTGCTGAAAAACCATATTTACGGGGCGGCGGTGTGCATCCAAGTCATTTACGACTTCGCCATCGAGCAATACGTCGCCGTCGGAGGGGGATTCGAACCCTGCTAGCATCCTAAGTGCTGTGGTTTTCCCGCATCCAGATGGTCCAAGGAATGATAGGAATTCACCTTCACCAACTGATAGGTTTAGATTTGTGGCGGCTAATACTGCGCCAAAGCGTTTCGAGACGTTGCGCAGTTCTGCGATAACCTTCCTGCCCGACGGAAGAGTTTTCTCAGCATATCCCTCGTTTTCCATTTATCCCTATCTTTTTCTATTTTGTTGAATACTATCGGTATTAGCAAAACTGTAGAAAAATCTGATTTCATTGTATATACCACAATTTTAGTATATCAATCAGGATAGGGGGGTGAGTTGCAACGATTGAACGAAGCGACGGGTGCGCTGATTGATTCCATAGGGACGGAGGATTTCGCGTCGGTCCTGTCGGACACCCTCCAAGGAATTGCGCCTTTTGATTACACCGTGATCTTTGGCTATCTCGGAGCGGCCCAGCCTATGGACCTATTTGACGATTTTCCCAAAGGGAAGCGCAAGGTATTTGTCGAGGATTATCAAGAAGGTCCTTACTTGCTTGATCCATTTTACCTCGCTTGCGCAAACAAGGTGAAACCCGGCTTGTACCGAATCAAGGATCTGGCGCCCGACCGTTTTTTTCAGGGTGAATACTTCCGTAGCTATTATGCGCGCACTGGTTTGGCCGAGGAAATCGGGTATTTTAGCGAGATGCCGGGCGATGGCACCGTTGTTGTCTCGTTGATGCGGGCCGAGAAGGCCTTTTCCGCAAAAGAATTCAGGCAACTCGATGACTTTTGGCCCGTGGTGCGCGCGGTCTGTCAGCGGCACTGGAGCGATCTAGAGGCGAGGTTTGGGGCCAAAGATCAAGCCGAGTCCAATGCCACCATTCATCATAGCGTCGAGCTGGCCTTTACCAATTTCGGCGATGGCGTTCTAACTCCCAGAGAGCGTCAGGTGGTGGAGTTCACGCTTAAGGGCCACTCTGCCGATGCCGTAGGCCGTATCCTCGAGATTTCGCCAGGAACCGTTCGAATCCACCGCCGCAACGTGTACGCCAAGCTTCAAATCAGGTCACAAGGCGAGTTGTTTTCGAAGTTTATCGACGAGTTGGTGTCAGCGAGCGTCAGTTAGGGGCGATCCGAATGCACGTAGGGAGTGAGACATCGCGCTAGATGTTCACTTCCTTCGGGTTTTTGGCCCGATATCATTTCATCGCTGAGAGATGTTCGGCATTAACGCGTCTATAGTTCACGAACGAATTTGCGCTGAGGATGACGTAAAAGCTATCCATATCGATGAGCACAAAACCTAGTTCAAGAAGTTCGCGGGATAGGGTTTGGATATCATCGGGGTAAAGCCGCTTGCGCCCCATCAATTCACGAAGTTGCTTGCCGGCAATGCGATAGCGCCCTGAGGGTTTCCCTCCGAATTTTTCGCCGTACAGTCGTGCGAGGCATTGAGCCGTTGTACTAGATGTATCCATGGTTGTGATGCATATATAGGCAAATTTAATTTGTCTATAGACAAAAAATTATCACCTGTGTACGGGTGGCGACAGAGAGGTGCCGTATGACAGATTATAACACCAGCCGTGAACCAGAGTTCGACTTTGCCGATGCATTGCAAGAGGCAACGGATGCGCGCGACCATGAGCGTCTGAACGCGCTATTGGAGCCGCTCTCGCTGTCTGATGCGCTTCGTGAACTGTTGCAATTTAGCGCGGCAGAGCGGGAAGTTATCCTTACGTTGGTTTCGGCGGAACTGGCGGCGAGCTTGATTAGCGAAGCACCACACGAGTTGGGCGCGGAACTGATGGAGGCACTGCCAGCTCTTCGGGCTGTCGAGATCATGGACGAAATGGACTCTGATGTGCAGGCCGACCTGATCGGCGACATGGAGGACAAAGAAGCCGAAGCGATCTTGGCACAAATGGACGTCGAGGATGCGGCTGATGTGCGGCGACTGGTGGAATATGATGAAGACACCGCCGGTGGACTGATGATGTCGGAAGTGTTTACATTCTCTGACAAGCAAACCGTGGGGGCAGTTCTTCGCGAGATGGCGGCGGACGATAACGATGTTGATCGGTATCGTGGGCAACATCCCTATATTCTGGACGAGGACGGCAAACCGATCGGGGTGGTTTCGTTGCGGGGCTTGCTTTCGACCAAGCGCGGCGCGCTCTTAACCAGCATCATGGTCGAGCCACTGACCGTTGGTGTGCACACGTCTCTGTCCGATCTTGAAGATATTTTTGATAAATATCCCTTCCTCGGCGTTCCTGTGGTCGAAGAGGGCGGCGACCTCGTTGGTGTTGTCTCGCGGGCCTCTGTCGCCGCCGCGCTCTTGGAGCGTGCCGAGAGCGAGAACCTGAAACTTCAAGGTGTTGTGGGCGACGAGTTGCGCTCCATGCCTGTTTGGTTGCGCTCGCGCCGCAGATTGGCGTGGCTGTCTGCGAATATCGTTCTGAATATTATCGCCGCATCGGTGATTTCTGCATACGAAGAAACGCTCATGGCCGTTATTGCAATCGCGATATTCCTGCCGATGGTCTCCGATATGTCGGGATGTTCGGGCAACCAAGCAGTCGGTGTGACGATGCGCGAAATGAGTCTTGGACTCGTGCGCCCCGTAGATGCGATGAAGGTTTGGATGAAAGAAGTGAGTGTTGGCCTCATCAACGGCGTTGCTTTGGGAATATTGATCGGAATTGTTGCGTGGGTTTGGAAGGGTAGCCCTGCGCTTGGATTGGTCATCGGGCTGGCATTGGCGCTCAATACTATGCTGGCTGTTTCTATCGGTGGTGTCGTGCCACTATTGCTTAAAAGACTCGGACAGGACCCCGCCGCCGCGAGTGGCCCTCTCTTGACTACGGTGACGGATATGGCCGGGTTCTTCTTTGTTCTAAGTCTTGCGTCCCTAATGATGCCATGGTTGGTGTGAAATGAATAAGAAGTCTAAATCTCAAAAGCTTAAATCACCATTGTTGGTGATTGGATGGATTGAGTACCTGAACCTGCCTGATTTGGATATCAAAGCAGTTAAGGCCAAGATTGATACGGGCGCGCGTACATCCGCGCTTCATGCCACGCATATTGAGACCTTTGATAAAAACGGTGAAGATTGGGTGAGGTTTCAAACCCAACACGGGAAAAATGCGCCCCTTCATCAAATTGAGGTTCCGGTTTATGACCGCCGCGAAATAAAGAACACAAGCGGCGTTCCAAAAGAGCGGATCGTCATTCGCACAACACTTCACCTGACGGATCGCTCATGGCCGATTTCTGTTTCCCTCACTGACCGCAGTAAAATGCGTTTCCCAATGATCGTCGGTCGCTCGGCGCTCAAGAACCACAATATCGCTGTGCACACTCGCCGTGCAAAACTGACCGACGCGCCAGACCCGTAGCGTCCTAGTTGAAAAGGATTTCCACTATGAAAATTGCCATGATGGCCCGCAATCCAGAGCTCTATTCCCATCGGCGCCTAAAAGAAGCGGCCGAAGCGCGCGGGCATGAGTTGAACGTTATCAACACGTTGCGTTGCTATATGAACATCGCGTCGCGCCGTCCCGAGATATACTATAATGGCGAGAAGCTTGAGGGATATGATGCGGTGATCCCGCGGATCGGTGCTTCTGTTACCTTCTATGGCTTGGCCGTTCTGCGACAGTTCGAGATGATGGGAGTCTACCCGCTCAATGAAAGCGTCGCCATCGGCCGAAGCCGAGATAAGTTGCGCTCAATGCAGCTTTTGGCGCGCGATGGCATCGGTCTCCCCGTAACTACGTTTGCGCACGATCCCAAACAAACTGCGGAAGTTCTTGAGCTGGCTGGCGGTGCCCCTGTGGTGATCAAACTGCTCGAGGGAACGCAGGGAATTGGCGTGGTCTTGGCCGACACCAAGCGTTCCGCGACCTCGGTTGTCGAGGCATTCCGCGGCGCGGGTGTCAACATTCTGCTACAGGAGTTTATCAAAGAAGCAGGCGGCACCGATATTCGTGCAATCGTTGTTGGAGGCAAAGTAATCGCAGCCATGAAGCGTACAGGGGCGGAGGGCGACTTCCGTTCAAACTTGCACCGAGGCGGCTCTGCGCAATTGATCAAGCTGTCACCAGAGGAGCGCTCGACTGCCGTTCGCGCCGCCAAGTCAATGGGCCTGAACGTTTGTGGTGTGGATATGCTGCGTGCTAATCATGGGCCCGTAGTGATGGAAGTTAACTCTTCACCCGGTCTTGAGGGGGTCGAGAAGGCGACTGGATTGGATGTCGCTGGCAAGATCATCGAATATATCGAGAAATCTGCCAAACCTGGTGCAACGAAAACAAAGGGCAAAGGCTAGTGACGAAACGCGAAGATTTCGTGATCGGTGGGGTGCGCATCCCCGCCGGAACTCGCCGGACGGTTGACCTCCCTGTAAGCGTCCTCTCTGATCACACTCCTGTTTCGATGTCCGTTCATGTCGTTCACGGCAAGTCGGCTGGACCGACAGTTTTCGTGAGCGCGGGCATACATGGCGACGAAGTCATCGGCGTTGAAATCGTGCGGCGTTTGTTGCGCGCGCCTAATCTGGATACTCTGAAAGGGACGCTTATTGTGATCCCAATCGTCAACGCATTCGGGTTTATGAACCACTCGCGGTATTTGCCGGATCGTCGCGATCTAAACCGTTCGTTCCCAGGGAGCGTAGAGGGCTCGTTGGCGTCGCGGTTGGCGCACTTATTCTTGACGGAAATTGTCGCGCGGTCGGATTTGGGAATTGATTTGCACTCGGCCGCAATTCACCGCACGAACCTGCCGCAAATTCGTATTGCTCCAGATAACCTCTATATTGCAGAACTCGCAGAAGTTTTCGGCCCTCCCGTTATTCTCAAATCACCACTTAGAGAGGGTTCATTGAGATACGCGGCGTGCGAAATTGGCAAAGACGTGCTTCTCTACGAGGCAGGAGAGGGGCTGCGCTTTGACGAAGTTTCCGTTCGCGCCGGTGTTACGGGCGTTCTGCGTGTTCTGAATCACGTTGGGTTGGTTGAAGAAAAGGACATAGCCAAGCCTAAAACAGCTCCGCAGTATTGCACCTCAAGCAAGTGGCTCAGAGCGCCCGCAGGGGGCCTGCTGCGCACCTACCGCGCTGACGGTGATGTGGTCGCGAAGGGCGAAGTTATGGGCGCAGTCGCAGACCCCTTCGGCGAAAAGGAGACCGAACTCGTTGCGCCATTCGACGGAATAGTCGTCGGTCGCGCAGTAATGCCAATCGTGAACGAAGGCGACGCGATCTACCATCTGGGGCGGATCAAATCGATGGCAATTGCAGAAGGCGCAATTGAGGACTTCAACGACCAACTCGCGGATGACCCGTTGTTCGATGAGGATGAGATTATCTAGACAAAGGATCGATTGATGTTTACTCGGCGAAAATGCGTCTGTTTATTTTCGGCGGAATTCTAACGCATTCTCGGATTCAATGAAAATCTCTACTCGGAAATAGCCGTTTTGCTTGCTCTCTCGGGTGGCGTGCACGGGATGAATAGCGCGGCGGGCGCGGGGCGTCGTCTGCTTGCGGCTGGGTGATGCCGATTGCGTCGTCCATTGGGTGTCCCAGTTCCGACAGCTTATACGACAGATCTTCGATGTGGTCGGCGATCAGATGCACAACAATACCTTCGCGCTCCAGACGTCCTGTGACGTGGAGCAGGCGACCGCCCATGACAGCACGCCTGAAGCGTTTATAAACATTAGGCCAGATCACGATGTTTGATACTCCGGTTTCGTCTTCTAGCGTCAGAAAGATCACGCCTGACGCCGTACCTGGACGTTGCCTCGTAATCACGAGACCGCAGACTGAAGTGCGTTTTAATGGAGCGGTGGTAAGGCAGTCATGCGGGGTGATGTCGGGGAGCGTTGGGCGCAAAAGCTCCATCGGGTGGGCGCGTAGCGTGAGACGCAAAGCGACGTAATCTTCTACGACTTCTTCCCCTAGATGCATACTCGGCAAATTTACCTTCGCCTCTCGAATGCCTTCACCATCTATAGGATCAGAAAAGAGCGGTAGAGGCCTTGCGGCGCGGATTGCACGGACCTGCCAAAGTGCGTCACGGCGCGTCAGCCCCATACCCGTGAAGGCGTCTGCCTCGGCTAACCGTTCAAGAACAGCTGGGGTGGCCCCCGAACGAAGCCAGACGCTTTCTGGATCCTGATAGCCATTTCCGCGTGCGGCGGTGATCCATTTCGCATCTTCTTCGCGAAAGCCTTTGATCTGGCGAAACCCGAGCCTGAGCGCGAGTGTGCCATCTGCGCGGCGCTCCAAAAGATTGTCCCAATCGGAATTGTTGACGCAAACGGGCCTCACCTCGACGTTATGTTCGCGCGCGTCTCGCACGATCTGGGCGGGTGCGTAAAATCCCATCGGCTGGGAGTTGAGCAAAGCACAAGCAAAGACAGCAGGGTGGTGGCATTTCAACCAAGAAGAAACATAGGTCAGCATCGCGAAGGCCGCAGCGTGGCTTTCGGGAAAGCCATAATCGGCAAAGCCTTCGATCTGGCCAAAGCAGGCGTTTGCCACTTCTTCGGAATAGCCGTTATTTCTCATTCCGCGCACAAAGCGATCACGATGTTCGCCAATCGTGCCCATGCGTCGGAAGGACGCGAGCGAACGTCTGAGCTTGTCGGCTTCTTCGGCTGAATAGCCCGCGCCAACCACGGCGATTTGCATGGCTTGCTCTTGAAATAAAGGTACGCCGAGTGTTCTTTCCGTCACTTTCGCCAATGCTGGTCCAAAGGGTTCTGGAGCCTCAAAGCCTTGCCGTCGTCGGATATAAGGTTTGACCATGCCGCCTTGAATGGGGCCAGGGCGCACGATGGCGACTTCGATTACCAGATCATAAAAGGTCGCAGGTTTCATCCGGGGTAGGAAATTCATCTGCGCGCGGCTTTCAACCTGAAACACCCCGACTGCATCAGCGCGCTGGAGCATGTCGTAGGTTGCTTTGTCTTCTTGTGGCACGGTGGCGAGAGACAGTTGCATTTTCTGATGTTCAACTAAGAGTGCAAAGCTCTTGCGTAGGCAGGTGAGCATCCCGAGGCTAAGGATGTCCACTTTGAGAATGCCGAGGGCATCGATGTCATCCTTATCCCATTCAATGACAGTGCGCCCCTCCATCGCCGCGTTTTCGATGGGGCACAATGCGTCGAGGCGCCCGCGCGTGATGATGAACCCGCCGACATGTTGGGACAGGTGGCGCGGGAAACCGATGATTTCACCAATGAGTTCTATAGTCTGCGCTAACCTCTGATCGTTGAGGTTTAGCCCAAGCTTCTGTGCTCGCTCCATATCGGCGCCGGAGTTGCTTACTCCCCAGATGTCCCCCGACAGTCGCGCAGTGAGGTCTTGGGAGAGTCCCATAACCTTGCCGACCTCTCGGATGGCTGCACGGGTGCGGAAATGGATAACTGTGGCGCAAAGCCCCGCACGGTGTCGTCCGTATTTTGCATAGATCCACTGGATAACCTCTTCGCGGCGCTCATGCTCGAAATCTACGTCAATGTCGGGTGGCTCGCCACGGTGCCGCGAGATGAAGCGTTCGAAGACCATGCCAATCATATCGGGCGATACGTCGGTAATGCCCAGAAGATAGCAGAGTATCGAATTGGCCGCTGAGCCTCGCCCCTGACAGAGGATACCCCGAGAGCGTGCCTCCTGTACGATGTCGTGAACCGTGAGGAAGTAGGACGCATAACCGAGTTCCGAAACAAGGCTAAGCTCCTTTTTCATAAGGTCATGTACGCGCTGGGTCACTCCGTGAGGGTAGCGATGCTTGATGCCTTCATGTGCTAGTCGAGTTAGTCTGGCTTGTGGTGTTTCGCCGTTGGACATTTCATCGGGGTATTCATAGCTTAATTCCGAGAGGTCAAAACTACAGCGGTCGGCGATCTCTAAGGTGCGTTTGAGTGCGGCAGGGTGCTGCCGGAAAAGCCGAGCCATGTCCGGTCCGCTTTTGAGACGGCGTTCGGCATTTGGCTGGGCTTTTGTGCCAATCTGGTCAATCGTGCAACCTTCGCGCATACATGTCAGTACATCCAACAGCTTGCGCCGCCGCCCGTGATGCATAAGGACATCTCCCACTGCCACCATGGGTGTCGAACAGCGTAGAGCTAGCGTAGCACAAGCATTGAACCACTTCTGATCGGAGCCGTCATAAGGTGGAACCGCACCTAGATATATCTGCCCTGGGAAGCGTCGATGCAGCCGTCGAAGTGCTGGTTGTGCTTGATCCAAACGACGGGGTGGCAATGCAATAAGGATCATGCCTTGGCAACCCGCCTCCAAATCCGCGAGGTCGAGATAGCATTCGGCCTTTTCTGCCCGCTGTTTACCAAGAGTTAAGAGTCTCGATAGTCGATGATAGGCATCACGGTCTGTGGGTAAGGCAAGCCAATCTACGGGGCAGTCCCGCAGGGATAGTCGTGTGCCGACGATCAGTTTTGGCAGTTTGTGCATCTCGGGTGTGGGAAGATCTTTGGGCCGGCCAACCTCTTTTCGTGAGCAAGAGTCCACTTGATGCGAAGAGCGTATGCGGAGTTTTTCTGCGGCTTCATCGCGCAAGGTTTTTAATGCCGAATAGGCGCGCACCACCCCCGCAAGCGTGTTGCAATCGGTGATGGCGATCGCCTCAAGCCCGAGTTCGGCGGCGCGCAGCACGAGTTCTTCGGGGTGCGATGCACCAGTGAGAAAGGTGAAATTCGAAGTGACACACAACTCGGCATAGCTCATGCGAATTCTCCTTGGACAAACCAGCCAGGATTTTGCGGCGTATGATAGAGCCAGAGCCTGCGCCCCTCGCGGGTTTCTATCCGCCAATAATCGCGCACGCCAGAACGCCACGCGTCATCCGGTAGCCACCATTCAGGCGCAATGCGTTCGGGCCCGATGGAACGTCCTGTGGCGAATGACATGCGGCGCCAAATAAACCGAGCAGGAGGTTGTGTGCCCCTTCCGGCAATCGGCTCGGGAGGAAAAATGCGCAGGGGGCGTGGGCGTACTCTGGTCCAAGCGCTGTCGGCTTGGCTAAAGGCTGCAGGGGCAATTAAAAAGCTGCGTTCCGGGATATGGCTGTCAGCGGGTAGAAATCGCTGAATATTCTCTATGCCGATGCGTGTACCTATACGTGTGATCAGGTCATTAAGTCGGTCGGGAGAACTTTGCGTATTGCCGATCTGTTGTACGGGGAGGGGTTCGACATCAATTGCCTCCAGTCGGATTTGATCAATTCCAAACCCAGCGTCCACTTCTCCTACTCCGTGGGTGAATAGTGGTAAAATCCGTTGCGGATCGCGCATCGGGGCGGCAAGACGTAACTCGACTTGCGGGCTTCCTTGGTCAACGCGGCGCAGAGTCAGAGTGAGGCGCCGCGCTCCCATTCCATGTGTTTTGAGTTTATCGCAGAGTGGGGTCAGAAGCCGTGCCGTGACCCTCATTACATCATCGGTTAGACCAATTGGTTCTGGCAGGCTCATGCGCGTCGCGAAACTGGGCGGTTCACCTTCGGGCGTGATCGGTTCGGGTACGTGCCCCATGGCTTGATCGAGATGAAGAAGCAACTTGGCGCCAAAGCGTCGGGCTAGCGGCGCGCGGGGGGCCTCAGAAAGATCACCAATGCTGCGCAGCCCTAGGCGCTGCAGTGCCGTTACGGTGGCCTCATTAAGCCGTAATGCCGCAACAGGTAGATCGGTTAATGTCGCCGTTCCCGTGCCAAAATGTGCGAAAGCCCAAGCCGCCCCGCGAGTGTGAGCGCTCCCCAATCGGAGCGTCAATCCGGCTCTCGCTGTACGGTCCCTGATGTCTGCCAGCATCAATGCTTCACTACCCCAAAGATGTGTTGATCCGGTGACATCTAGCACCAAACCATCTAGGCCATCGTGGCCGACCCAAGGGCAGTATCGCGTTGCCCACCGCCGTAATGTCGCAAGAAAACGTGCATCCAGATCGGGACGTGCGGGTTGGCTAATAAGATCGGGACAAAAGGCGCGGGCATCCGCAAGGCTCATGCCGCGCGTCAGGCCAAGTCGTTCTGCGGTTTGATTGAGGCAATAAATCCGATCGGTGTTATTCGATTTGAGTATAATTGCGAAGGGACCGTCAATAGAACGTGCGCGCAGAACCCGATCACTGGCCAATCGTGGAAACCACATGCACACGACGTCTTTCCTGATCCCATCGAACATTCCAACCACCAAGTGTTCCTGATTTGTTCTTAATAATTTCCCAACGCATCAGAGTCGAGTCCTCAGTTTTATTGTCAAAGCTTGGCGTGGCCTTCCATCTTGTTTCGGCGGCGTTCGATCCCATACCTTCGTGAATGAGGCAGAGGCCGGTCGTCTTGCCCGCCTTAGCTGCCAGTTGCAGCCGTCGCCCTTCTCGCAAGTTTAGGGGGCGGGCTATCTCGATGACAATAAATGGCAAAGCGCCGTCCTTGAGCGCCTCCTCTGCGACTGCGAGGCTGTCTGTCTGATCCTTAGGGCGAGCCAGCAGGAGTTGCGCAGGGTCAAAAACTGGCAACATCCCCTGCGGCATTAGCGTATCAGACAACCAGTTTTCGCGGATCCACAAACATCTGCCTGCAGCTGCAATAACTGCAAAGCTCGCGGCCCCAGCCCCATAAACCTCATGGACGCGCGCATAGCGTAGAGGGAAAACTGTGTGAAATTCGACTCGCATGCATGGAACATAATGCGAACATTTAGGGTTGAAAACATTGTGTGTAAAAAATGTGCTGTAAAAGCGTCGTATTGCTCAAGGGAGGCAGTCAGTTGATCGTTGGTTCTTTGATATGAAATATCAAAGTCGCCAGCGCGAGAGAGGGGATGCGAGAAGCAAAATCCAATCGATTGGTGTAACGTGATCGGGTAGCTGTGCCGTGATTAGGCGGTTCAAAACCATCTCTTAAGCCGTCTAATATGTTGCTTTTTAATTCTCAATTAGGTTAGCGTCAGATTATTGCGTTAAAAAATTCAAGCGTTCTAGGAGTAATCAATGCGCCTACGACACTATACTACAAGTCTATTTACCTTGGCGGCATTCATCTTTGGTGTTAGCGCGGCTGATCTCGTTTTGGCACAAGACGCCGATGCGATTCCGGTTAAGGTTGTGGAAGTGAAGAAAGAGAGCATCCGCCCTTCATTCAGTCATCCGGCGCGTATTGAATCATTTCAGACGGCCTCAGTGCGTCCGATAATTGCGGCGCAAATACTCAAAATCCACGTGAGGCCCGGACAGCTTGTGAAAAAGGGTGATCTGCTCATTGAGTTGGACAAGACCGACTATGAGATTGCTGTTGCGCAAGCGAAGGCAAACCTGCTCAAGGCAAAGGCCAGCGAGGTTCAGGCAATCGGGGACTTCGAACGCGCGCGCCAGTTGGTGGGGCGTGGGAGCGTTTCACAGCGCGATTTGGATATTGCGACGGCAACGCGGGATGTCGCCTCTGCGGAAGTCCAAGTAAACGAGGCGCTGCTTCAGAAAGCGGAAAAAGCGCTCGCGGATACTGAAGTTGTTGCCCCCTTTGATGGGCGCGCAAGTAAGCCGAATTACGGCGAGGGTGATCTGTTTCAGCCTGGAGACCCGACACAACCGGGAAGCGTCCTTGAGATTGAATCACTGGATCCGATCTATGCCGTTGGTCGGGTAGATCAGGCAAATTATTTCGATTTTCTGATCAGACGTTTGAAACTTGAGGAACAAAGTCAGAGCATTCCAACGCTCGAACTCACGTTGATTTTGCCGGGCGGTACCGAATACCCGCATACGGGTGTTTTCGAAGATTGGGATAACACGGCCGTTGCAAGTAGCGGCACAATTGCCGCGCGCATCGTTTTCCCAAATCCCGACGGGTATCTACTCCCCGGCGAGAACGTCACGATTAACGGCGCCGTTATCGAAGCGATTGAAACACTTACCGTCCCACAGCGGGCAGTTAGCTTGGATCAGCAGGGGCATTTTGTTTACGTCGTGAGCGATGGGGTGGTCAAACGCCAGAATATTGAGGTGGGAATTCGCGACGGGGCCAATTGGTCAGTCCCTGAAGGGCTTAATGAAAATGACGTTGTCGTAGTCGAAGGTCTACAGAAAATACGCGTAGGAAGAACCGTAACTACGGAAAATTTTGACGGCTAACGCGGCCACGCGTCAGGAGACATTCATGGGTCCCAGATTTTTTATTGAGCGTCCTAAATTTGCTTTTGTAATTTCTATTCTGATCACGATTTTCGGTATCGTGGCGGGGTTGGTTATGCCGGTGGATCAATACCCCGACATTACCGCGCCCAAAGTTGTTGTGCGTGCGGTTTATCCCGGGGCAAGTGCCGAGACGATACAGGCTACCGTCGCTGCCCAGATTGAGGATGAGGTCAACGGCGCTGAGGGGATGGAATATATGTCCTCGAAATCCGCGAGCGATGGTAGCTATACGCTTACGGTGACTTTCGCAGTCGGAACCGATGCGAATTTGGCGCAAGTGGATGTTCAAAACCGCGTGTCCCTCGCAGAACCGTCATTGCCGCCAGAAGTCCGCCAGCGCGGTATCAGTGTGCGCAAACGTAATCCCGATATGTTGATGGTCGTGAACCTTGTTTCACCGAACGAGTCATTCGATCGGGTTTTCTTATCTAACTATGCGTCAATCAACGTCACTGGAGAGCTTGCAAGGCTGGGCGGTGTGAGTGAGGCGAGTATTATTGGCGCGCTGGATTATGGCTTAAGGGCTTGGCTAGATCCCGTTAAGCTCGCCAATTACGGGCTGGGCGTAGATCAGGTTATTGCCGCGGTTAAAGAACAGAACGTTCAGGCTGCGGTTGGACAATTGGGGGCAGCGCCAAGCCCTGAAGAGACGCAATTTCAGTATGTTCTGACAACAAAAGGGCGTGTCGAAAACACAGAGGAATTCGGAGAGATTATCCTGCGCGCGGATCAGGATGGCTCAATCGTGCGCCTATCTGATGTTGCGCGCATTGAGTTAGGGGCCGAGGTATATAAGGGCTATGGCGAATTCAATAATGGGCCGGGTGTTCTGATTGCGATTTACAAGCTCTCAGAAGCAAATTCACTTGAGGTTGCAGAGCAAGTACGCGCAAAAATGGATGAGCTCAGCGCCTATTTCCCAGATGATCTTGAGTATGTCATCGGCCATGACACCACCGAATTTATCGGCGAGTCCCTGAACGAAACGATTATCACGCTGATCATTACTCTTCTGTTGGTTGTTGTCGTAACCTATTTGTTCCTTGGAACTGTGAGTGCCACGATGATCCCGACAATTGCGGTGCCCGTTTCAATTATTGGCACGCTGGCTGTCTTGTATGCGATGGGTATGACGCTCAATACTGTGTCGCTTTTTGCCCTCATTCTGGCGATTGGCGTAGCCGTCGATAACGCAATTATCGTTGTCGAGAACGTCGAGCGCATCATGCACGAAAACCCCGAAATGTCCGCCCCTGAAGCAACCGGCAAGGCCATGGACGAAGTGACAGGCCCAATTATCGCAATGTCATTGGTTCTGGTCGCGGTGTTTGGCCCTGCGATGCTCTTGCCAGGAATTACTGGCCGAATGATGGGGCAATTCGGACTAACGCTTACAGTCGCCGTGCTGATCTCTATGGTGAACGCGCTGACCCTGAGCCCGGCACTTTCGGCCGTGCTGATGAAGCGTTCGCACAAGCCAAATTTCGTTATACGCGGCTTTAACTACGGTTTCGATTGGGTCACGAAGTTCTATTTAGTAATCGTCGGGTTCCTTTGCAAACACCTTGTGATTGCGACAGTATTCGTGGTCGGTCTGCTTGGCCTCCTCACGCTGTCATACTCGGTGATCCCGCAAAGTTTTATTCCCGATGAGGATAAGGGATTCTTTATTGTCGATGTGCAATTGCCGCAGGCCGCTTCGCTCAATCGCACCGAAGTCGTGATGGACCAGATCACCACGATAATGGGCGAGGACGAAGCCATTGAAAACGTTCTTTCGGTAAACGGGTACTCCATCCTAAATACGGCACTCCAGTCGAATGCAGGCATGGTTATTGCCAAGCTCAAGCCGTGGAGTGAACGCAGCGAAGCCGAGGTCTCGCAGGCCGCTCTTCAGGCTAAATATCAGGGCATGTTCAGCAAGATGCCGGAGGCTCAAGTTCTGGTCTTTGGTGCGCCAGCTATTCCCGGCTTGGGCGCAGTTTCTGGTTTCTCCTTTGTTTTGGAAGACACACAGGGGCGCGGACCCGAAGTGCTGGCGAATGCCCTTGCGACGACAATCGCCGCTGGGAATGAAACCCCTGAAATCTTGACGGCCTTCTCGACGTTCAAATCTGGTGCGCCACAGATACGACTTGATATTGATCGTATTCGGGCCAAAACGCTGGGCGTTCGGATATCAGACATATTCTTGACGCTTCAAACCCAGTTGGGCGGCCTATATGTCAATGATTTCAACATGCTTGGGCAAACTTACAAGGTCATGCTTCAGGCAGACGCGCCCTTCCGTCAGGATGAACGCGCCCTAAATCAGCTCTATGTAACCAGTACAAGCGGTGAATTGGTGCCGCTCAGTGCAATGGTGCAAACAGAAGCGTCTCGTGGGCCGGATGTTTCCTATCGCTATAATACCTTCAACTCGGCAACCGTGACTGGTATCGCAAACGCATCTGGCGGATATAGTTCCGGCGATGCGATGAATGCGATGGAACGCGCCGCCGCAGAGGCAATGCCCGAAGGTTTCAAATACGAATGGACAGACTCAAGCTTTGAAGAGCGTAAGTCTGGCAATGCGGTTCCGATCGCGCTCGCGGCGTCGCTGGTTCTGACATTCCTGTTCCTTGCGGCACTGTACGAGTCATTCCTGACGCCTGTTGCGGTTTTGCTTACAGTTCCAATTGCCGTACTGGGGTCGCTGGGTTCGCTGATGATCGCGGGTTTGCCGCTTAGTTTGTATGGTCAGATCGGGATATTGATGATGATCGCGATGACCGCCAAGACCGCAATTCTGATTGTGGAGTTCGCCAAGCAACAGCGTGAAACCGAAGGGTTGGAAGTGCATGAAGCGGCGATGCTTGCAGCAAAGCTGCGCTTTAGACCGGTGATGATGACCGTGCTCGCATTTGCGGCGGGGGTATTCCCGCTTGTGATTGCGTCTGGCGCAGGTGCCGCAAGCCGCGTTTCGCTTGGTGTTGTTGTTTTTGGCGGAAGTATCGCGGCGGCGGTGGCCGCGGGTGTTCTGAGCCCTGTTTTCTTTAAGATTATTCAAAGCACCAGAGAGCGGATGAAGCGAAAATCACCTAAGGAGGCATAGGAAATGCCTGACTTGAGGCACGCATAAGTCGCTCTAATTTAGTGCGATAGTTCGTTTTGTGACCTGTTTGTAGAGATTGCGGCCTTAGTGGGCGCGCTACGATTGGAGAAAATATTCTTTGTGAATGGCGTTTGGGCTGCTAACCTGTCGCCGAAGCATTCTGGTGTTTTTGATCCGATTATTGAAAAATGCCCGTATTTATCGGCATCCATCGGCGAAGTACTTTGAGATAGATGAGAGCGGCAAAGATGCGAATTACGCTGAGCTGCTTGGACTAGTGGTCCATATTTTTACGGACTGCGGCTTGTTCTTATGCTTTCCGAGGGGCCTGAGTGGCTACTTCGTGGCTACGTTGATTTTGAAAACAGTTCTTATGGGGACATTTCTTAGTTAAGGGGACTTAACCATGGCTGATGGTACGGTTGAATTTGGAGCGTCTCTTTCTGGTGCGACGACTTTGGAGCAATTGAAGCAACTGATCGAGGCCGCGCAAGAAGGAGCCGTCGTTGAGGGCCTAACTCTGATTGATGCTGATGGCCGCGCGCGGGTTGCGATCCCATCGGACACCAGTTTTTCTCATCTGGCGATCATCGGCGACGACATCATTTTGCTCCAACCAGATGGCACAATTATTGTGTTGGTTGATGCCGTTCTTGAGAATTATTTGCTTGTAGGCGACGCGTTCGCGATCCCGACCGAGAGCGTTGCCGAGGCCGCAAATACAGAAACCTCATGGGACGAGCTCGCCGATATCGAACCCATCGAAGATTTGGACTGGTTGCTCGACAGTAAGCCGCCGAACCCGGGTAGTGTAGACAAGCCAATTGTCGTCATTGACCCACTTATCGGCCTGCCTTTCAGTCCGTTATTGCCCCCCACGGAGTATCCACGCCCCGAGCGTGACGACGAGGAATACGGTGGTGCGACTGGGATTGTCGTTAATCCGATTATGGAAGGCGGCGATGTTGACCTGGTCGAAACGGACGGGACCTTGGTTATCAATTTGTCGGAGTTCTATCAGATAGCGCCCGATGTCGGCGGCGCTTCGACGCTTTCGCTGTTGGATGTGCATGTTGTGCTTGTCGGTCTTCCGCCTGGGACAACTGCAACCGCCGGTACATTCACCGAAGCAGAGGATGGCACGCTTACGTTTGAATATATGGGAACCGCGGCGGATTATCCTTCGCTTACCCTGACAATTCCCAAGGACTTCTCGACAGATAATCGCACCGCACCGGGAACGGATGGACCAGAAGCCGCAATTACCGGCACGATAACATCCCAGTCCAATACCGGTGGAACCGAAGTCGGGAGCCTCGACGTTTCGATCACGATTGGAACGGAGGGCGATGCTGAAATTGATAGCTCAATGCCTTATGCGGATCTGATAGAGGATCAGCTGGACCCAGATAGCGCGGGCGACGCGTTCCCGATCCTTCCAGTTGAGTTGCTGGCACCCAAGCTAACGGATGACGATGGTTCCGAAACTTTGACTCAAGCAGTACTTGTGGTTGAAGGCTTGCCTGCGACGGATCGAAATGGTGTTCCGTTGGCGGACCCGATTGACGGCACTTATCTGGATTTACAGGTCGATCCCGGCGCGGATGTCGTTTTTGCGCGCGCTGCGGATGGTTCGATCACGATGACGATTACGCTTGATGCGGCAGGCGTCGGCGATGTTTTGGGAGCCTACGAAGCGATCCAGTTCTCGGTTCCGCCGGATTTCTCGACTGCCAATCGTTCGGACTTAACGGGCGGCGAGACCGCGCTTCCGATTACCTTCAGTCTTACCATAATTTCTGACGAAGATCAGAATGGTGTCGATGACGGACCGAATGACGGTGTGGATTCTGCGACGCGTGTTCTGAACATAGATTTTGTTGAGGACATTGATCTGACGGCTCCGTCCAAGATTGAAGTGCTCGAAGATGGTGGCCCGCTTAGCCAGATCGGAACGATTGTTCGTCTGGGCGTTGATGTTGTAACGCAAGCGGACATTGATGCTGGCAACACCGGTATTGATACGTCGATTGGTGATATTGACGGCTCGGAAACGGACGTGCCCGGAAACGATCCATTTACCGCTGTGGTAACGATTGAATATTCGCGCTCTTTGCCCGACGGAACGGTGTTCAACGGCGGTACGTATGATCCGAACACGCTCGTTTGGACTGGGACAGTCGCCGAAGCGAACGCGCTGATAATGGAGTTCGCGCCAGACGTGAACGGAACGGTTGAAACGGTTATTACCGTGACGACGCGAGAAGGTCAGGAAGTTACACAGCAGACAATCGAGATTTTTCCGACGCCGGACGCGAAGGTTGTCGGAAATGTCGTAACCGACGAGACTGACGCCGACGTCGTGATATTATTCTCTGACTATCTCGAATTTGTTGACGCGGACTCGCGCGAAACCGTCGATAGCGCTGTGATTGTCATTCCGGGGCTTCCTGCGGGTACGACCTCGAATACCGGTAGTTTTAGTGCGCCTGATGCCGATGGGCTTGTGACGTGGACATACAACTATCCTACTGATGCAGTTGCGCCTCCTGATGTTACGCTGACCTTCGAGAAGGACTTTTCGACCGAAAGCACGATCAACCCGCCACCGGGCGAGTTTACCGCGCTGGTTGAGCTGACTATCGATCCGAATACTGGCGAGCCGATGGTGACAGGTGACAGTACATTCACCATCACCATCAACGACGAGGGCGACCCACTCGTTGAAGATGGCGCGATGGATATTTCCGAGACTGACGCGCCTCTGATCTTCAAGCCAAGCGATACCGCAAGCGGCGGTGTTGTGCCCGAAATCACCGATATGGACGGCTCTGAATCGTTTACAGGAATTGATGTTGCCTTTGCCAATCTTCCCGCAGGCGCGCTTTATTCGATTGTTGCCTCGCCCACAGACGCAGATTTTCAAACGGTCCCTGCGGGTGGGCTGACGGGGCTTACGCTTGCGCAGTACCAAGATCTATCGCTCAAGTTGCCGACAGATTTTTCCACAACCAATCCTGCAAGTGCCCCGATTGAAATAACGATTACCGCAACGACGGACGAGGGCGACGCCACCACCAATACCGATAGCGGAACGATCACCGTAACGATAACCGCCGAGGGCGACATCCTTGCAGAAGCCGGCGGAACGATTGCACTGGATGAGAATGACGCGCCCGGTGACACGGATGATGATAATACAACGTCTGATCCGGTTGAGTTCAGAATGACGGACGCCGCAATCGCGGACCCAACCGATCTGGACGGCTCCGAGAGCATTGAAACCGTCATAGTGAGCTTTGATAACCTGCCCGCAGGATCACAGATTTCAACTGACAACGGCAACAGTTTCAGCCCTGCGAATGCCGCATCGTACAGCCTGACTGGCGCCGAATACGAGGCAACGATCATCAGGTTGCCTGATGATTACTCGACCACCGACGGCGATCTAACGGGATCGGTTACTTTCATCACCGACGAGGACCAGAACGGTGTGGATGACGGACCCAATGATGGTGTTGCCGTTATCGACTTTACCGTCACCGTTGCTCCAGAAGCCGATATCGCAATAACGACAGCGGATATCACCGAGGTGGAGGATTATGTCGCTGCGCCGCCAGACGGGCAGGGCGAGACAATTCCACTGGGCATGGATATCGAGATTACGGATATTGATGGCTCTGAGACACTCGAAACAATAGAAGTCACGTTTGAGGGGCTTCCCGACACGGGTACGACGATTACCACAAGCTCTGGCGAACAGGACCTGACAGGACCAAGTCAAACCATCTCTGTAACGTTGGCGGAATTGCAGTCGATGGCGATCACGTCGCTTCCCACGCATTTCTCGGGCCGCATTGTCGTGACGGTCGAGGCAACATCAAACGAAGGCGGGCCAGACTCCTCAACGTTTAACGTGGATATCACGCCAATTGCCGAGCCGACGATTGACCTTTCGGTCGTTGAGAATGCGCCAACTGTTACCGAAATCGACAATGGTGATCCCGATCTCGAGAACTTCATCGTCAAAGAAGATAACAATTTCACCCTCACGTTTGATGCATCTACTCCGGATCAGGATGGCTCCGAGGAGCTCACGCAGATTGTTATCGAAAACGTGCCTGAAGGTTGGACGACACCAGCGGATGGCGATATCTCGGGGTCGCTCACGGGTGACCCTGGGCAGTTAGCGCTCATTGATACCTCGACGGTTTCGGGGACGACGATCACCATTACTTTGGTTGCGGGTGTTACCAGTGTCGCGGCAGGGATCACGCTTACGCCTCTTGCCGACGATGATCGCGACGTGGCAACAATCGTTGGCGACGAAATCACGGCAACTGTTACTTCGGTTGATACCGCCGATAGCATTCCAGACACCGATACAAATACCGCCAGCGATATCGTCGATATGGACGTTGACGCGGTTGTGGACGCTGCGTCGGGGAATACGGATGACGTTAACAGCAAAGAGAACACAGAAGGGCGGCGCAACGTTGCGTTGAACTTCAATGAAATCGCCTTGAGTGATAATGACGGCTCGGAAACCATTACTTCGCTCGAGCTGACAATCGCCATCGATACCGCCTCGGATGTGTTTGATCCGATGAACTCCGATGACATGCGTCTATTTGTGACCTCGGATTACGAAGCGTTTATTACGATCGTCGGTCCGATTGATAACGGAGATGACACCGTTTCTTATGCGATTAATATTGCCGCTGGAACAACACAAGAAGAGTTCACGACGGCGCTGGAAAGCCTGAAACTTTCATTCCCTCAGCATTTCAGCGGCGAGGCGTCGATTAGCGGCGATCTAATTTGGGGAGAGACAACAACGCCCGATACCTATCCCGGCGATGTTGAAGTCGATCTAACCGATAATAACAGCTTAGATGTCGGTGGTATCAATACGTCCTTTACAACAATGGTTATTGTTGCGGCCGTCGCCGAGGCAGAGCTGGGTGCGAGCGTATTTGTTCTGAATGACAACGAAGTTGATGGAAATTCCCCAACCTCCATCAGCGCCACAGCGAACGAAGATGACCCGCTTTCCACGGCCGTAGATGTATTGCGTCTTTTGGAAAGCACCGATGACGGATCGAGTGACGCCGGTCAGGTAGAACTCTACGTTGGTATCTCTGCTTCGACGCCTGATTTGGACGGATCGGAAGAGTTGGAATCCATTATCGTTCGGAATATCCCGACCGATTGGATCGCGGACTATGTAACCGGCGGTGACGTTGATAGGGCTGCATTCTTTTCGGCCGACGGCACGTCGCCCATTTCAGATGAACAATGGGATAAGATCGAAAGCGCCACCTATGACGACGCAACGGGCGAGTTGACGATTACGTTCCTGCGAGACGAGACCGATTTCGAAGGATCAATACAGCTTCAGCCGACGCTCTATGAGGATTACGATGTCAATCCGGAAGGCGATTATGACTGGCAGGGGCTTGGATATACTGCTGAAGGGGAGTTTTTCGACGGTGAATTGACCGTCGCGCTAACAACGCGCGATTACACGACGGAGGGGACGCTTGCCACCGAAACGCCAGATGACGAAGTCGTTGTCGAAGCTGAGTTCGATGTCGATGTTGAGCCTGTCAATAACCTTGCCTACATTCCGGCTGTTCCCATCGGGAATGAGCAAGAGATAGATGATGCAGGGGGCGTCTGGACCGTTTCGTTGTTTCCAGAGATCAATGACATGGATGGCTCCGAGAAGGTAACGGCTGTTGTTCTGCGCAATGTACCGCAGGGAATTACGATTTATGTCCCAGAGGACGTAAACAATCCAACAGGCCCCAAAGTTCCTGCATTGATTACGGCGCTAAATGAACCTGATGGGTTTAACGTCTGGAGTCTTGAAGCAGGGCAGTGGGAGTTCATCGAAATTCGTGGTGTCCCAACGCATTTCTCCGGTTCTGTTGCCGAACCTGTCGATGTTGTGACGACTGAAACGGATGGAGGAGATACTCGCATTACTCAGCTGGATCTGCGGCTGTATGTTGCCCCTGTTACAGACGGCGGAGACCCTTCTGAAACCGGCAGTACCAACGAGGATACGCCAGTACATGTCGTTATTGACGGCAACATTATCGACAATGAGAGCAATTCGCCGCGTTCTCCTGAGGCTATCGAATATCCGATAACCATAACAGTTGCTGATGGCGATGAATTCGCAGGTGAGGGGCCGCGCTTTTTCTATGACACAACGGGGGCCGGTTTTGATGTCGATACCTTCGACCCTGACAATCCCCCCGCAGGCGTCACCGAACTCCTTATGAGCGGGGGCAGTATTGAATTAACCGACGAGGATATGGCGCAGAACCTTTGGGTGCTTCCGCGTCTGGACGGGAACAATACGCTTACGCTGGACGTGGAGGTCACATATTTTGAAACTGTCGATCCGTTGAATTTATCAACTCCGATTGTCGCGACGGGCCAGATTACTATTGATGTTAAAGGTATTGCGGACCCCGCCGAAGTTTACGCACAAGAGGATGATCCAACCGCCGCGGGCAGTTCACTGACCGATGGTGATGTGGATGCCGTATACAAGGTCGACCCATCGTACAGCTTTGATCAAGTTTACGGATATGCGGGGTATTACGGCAACCCCGGTTTCGAGCTGAATCAGAAGCTGACCGACGCTGCAATTCAGAATGGGTTCACCGCACCTGACGACTCTATTTTTGAAGCGGTCGATCCCCTCAGCGGCATGATGACCGAGATTCAGGACGGCGCTGATTATGACGGCTCCGAGACGATCTATTACATTATTGATGGTGTTCCATCAGGCGGATACTTCGCAGGAGCCCAACAGATAGCCGATGACGGCGGAACCTATCTTGTAACGCAGGACCAGCTTGATAACCTTGTTTTCGTTGCCCCTGATGTGAGTGAAGTAGAGTTCTACGAACTGACGCTGTACGGTATCGTTTATGAAGACGATCAGGAAGTGATAGAGATTTCGGGTGGCGATATTGCTGCAAATCTGGCGGCGATTGATGCAGAGCCAGGCGCCGCAGTGACCGAGCAGACGTTCACGATTATTGTGCTGCCCGATCCAGGTGGTGATCCGACGAATTGCGATCCAATCCCAGCGCCAACGCTAACCTTTGATGGCGAAGACGAGACACTAGAGGATGAG
Source organism: Falsihalocynthiibacter sp. SS001 (assembly GCF_042445055.1). Classification (GTDB taxonomy): domain Bacteria; phylum Pseudomonadota; class Alphaproteobacteria; order Rhodobacterales; family Rhodobacteraceae; genus Falsihalocynthiibacter. The sequence goes on along the minus strand of NZ_CP170339.1, from coordinate 2,578,379 downwards.
GGAATCGTGCTGCGCCCCGTTCTGACGCCGGATGGGGACTATAGCAGCCTTGATGACCTGATGAATCTACCCGACGGTCGCATCGGGAGTGTTACCATATCGATTGACCTCCCTGAGGGGGCGACGATTTCGAGTGATCCAGCGGGCGCTGTTTACCTAGATCCCACATCAGGCGAGTGGATCATTGATATCGCTAAGTTGGGAATTGACGGAACCACAACAACCGGCAGCATCACGATTACACCGCCGCCGCACCAATCCAGCCCTGCGAACCCGTTTGACCCTGCCGAAACTATCGGTCCGAACGATACATATGATAGTCTAGACCAGATCGATTTCAGCATGACGGTGAACAACATTGGTTGTGGAACGGTCGAAACAACCACAAGCAGCTTTGATCTGAATATCGTTCCTGTTGTGGACGGACCGATCATTGTCATTACGGGCGATGACACCTTCAAAGAAGATACTCAGTACGAACTAGGCATTGAGCTAAACAACTCCCTGATAGATGAAGCTGGCGGAATGGATGGCGGCGAGCGCCTAACGGGCAATGTGGTCATTAGCATCACCGGCGGGGACTCCTCTGCTGTTCAGTTGTTCTTGGCTGACGGGACATCGGTTCCTAACGATGGAAGCGGTACATTTACCGTTGCGCCTGCGGATATCTCTGGCCTGTATATACTCCCGCCTCTGAATTATGGCGGCGGCTATCTGACGATCGAAGTTACTGCGACAACTCAGGATATCAACGGCGACACCGCGTCAAACACTTCGTCAACACAGGTCTATGTCGATGCCGTAGCCGATATTCCGCAACTCGTGGTCGATCAAAGCGTTATCGATCCCGATACGGGCAACCCCTACGTTGACATCAGTAGCGGCACGCCAATTCTTCAGATTATTGAGGATATCCCCTTTTCTACGTTCCCCGCGCTCAACCCGACCGGTGGGGATACGGATGGCTCGGAAACCATATCGATCGTTGTTGACCTGACCCAAGCCGACGGACTTATACTTACCGGGCCTTCAGGAAGCGGTTTTATTGATAATGGTAACGGAACCTACACGATTTCCGAGAGTGCGTTTGCGAGCGTCATGGTTGTCCTTGAACCAGAGCACGCACGCACACCAGACGAGATAAATACCGATATCCCTTCGGAGTTTGTCGTGGGTATTTCAATTCAAACGCTCGAGATTGATTTTATCGATAGTCTGGAAGACCAGAGCGATAACGAAGCTGATTTTCAACAGGATATCATCGTTCGGGTGCGTCCGGATGCAGACGATCCAACTCTGACGGCGACTGCCGACCCATCCACTGGGGTTGAGGATGACCCCGTTGGTGTTGAGCTAACGATTTCAGGGACAACTCCTGATCCACACGAGAATATGCGTTTTGACATTACGCTCCCGACCGATGCGGGCGGGAATCCTGTGGGGCAGATACTTCTGGATGGCGTGCCAGTCGACGCAGTCGGTGGTGTGGTCTCTATTCCTGCGGATGGTCGAGGAGGCCCGGGCGTTACGCTAACTCCAAGCGGCACCGTGACCTATCTGCCGCCTACTGACTTTGCGGGCGACGTTTCGCTTTCAATCGTGGCAGTTTCTATCGACTCTACAGAACCGGGTGCGCTCTTCGTGGACGAAGAAGTTTCTGAACCTATTCAGATTGATTTGACTATTACGGTCTCGCCCGATCTCGATTTCAGTATCGACAATAGCGCTGTTCAACTCACCGAAACGGACGCTGCGCTGGTTTATGCGCCGTCGGATGATATTACTGTTGAGGTGACCGACGTGGACGGGTCCGAAGTGGGGACCGTTACCTACACGCTAACTGGCGTTCCAGATGGCACAACTTGGACATCGGGAGATGGCTCTGGAACGGCGAGCGGTGGAGTGCTGACCTATACGGGCAGTGACACAGATTTCCAGACTTTGACAGTCACTTTCCCCGCAGATTTTGCCACGAACGGCACACCATTAAACGGAGAAATTCAGGTCATCACGAATGAGGGCGCCGATGAGGGTGGGACATTTACCGTCGAGGTCGCGGGCGAGCTTGATGTCGAGGTCACCAGCACTTCGCCGATCATCGTAACGCGCGGATTGGGCGCCGAAGAAGTTGAGTTTGGCATTGATGCCTCGATCGTGCCAGCAACCAATGAGTGGGAGACACTAGAGGAAGTCGTGATCGATTTTGATCAGGCCCTCCCAATCGGAACACGAACGCCAAATGGCGGCACGCTCAACGACGAGCGAACACAGCTTACCCTATCGCGCAACGGTACTGATCCCGTGGCTTTTGCCGCCGCGATCGCAGCGCTGTCGGTGGCGATCCCTCTTAATAGGGCCGAGGATTTCACAGGTACGGTTACAGTCACCAGCACGCACGGCACGGCCGCCCCTGTGCCTTTCGAGGTCCAGTTCCAAGACCCCGCGCCCACGGCGACACTACTAAGCTTTAGGGCTTTCTCACCGCCCCTTCAGGACGAATTCGAAGAGGAAAGCGTGCCCGACAACACCCTCGCAGTGGCCAATCAAGACATTGGTGAGGATGGAAGCCATGAGCCTGAAATCCTTCAAATGGAAACCGTCAGGACAGACGAAAGCGAAAGACAGGTAATGTCCGAAGTAACTTCGGAGTCACGCGGTGAAACCATCGCTCGCGCGACGGAGCAGGGCGATGTCGTTATAGTAGATGCCGATTCAACTTACCAAGGCGTTGATGGTTTTGAGATGCTGGGCGGAGACGACCTCGTGGACCTAAGCGCAGCGTCGCGAGGTTTCTCAGTGGACGGCGGAGCAGGGAATGACATCATCATCGGAAGCGCTTACTCCGACACAATGACGGGCGGCGAGGGGGCCGATATATTCGTTATGGCGGGTCTGACGCTGGCCGATGTCATCACGGATTACGAAGGGCCGGATGCCCCCGACGGCGGAGACGCTATCGATTTGTCCGCATTGATTGATATCAACGAAGAAGAAACAGTTGCCGATCACGTTAACTATGACGCGAGCAGTGGAGCGCTGGACGTCGATGGGCAGCTCGTTGCGACCGTCAATACAAGCACTGGCGCATTCGCGGACCAAGTGGAGATTCTGTTCGAGGATGCTCAGGCACAACAGGCGAGTGTGATCATTTGATAGATAAGAACCTGATCGGAATAGCTCATTTGTAGTCAAATAGGGGCGGGAATTTGGGTGAAGATGGCCAATCATATTCCGCTCCGATCAGCCTAACGAGGGATGCCGATCCAGAATGAAGCAATATTCAAACTTTTGTTCATTTCATCGCTTGACCTTCCTAATCCATTTACCTAAACAGCGCTCAACGTGGCGGAGTAGCTCAGGTGGTTAGAGCAGCGGAATCATAATCCGCGTGTCGGGGGTTCAAGTCCCTCCTCCGCTACCACAATTCCCTGAATATCTAGTAGTGACCTACCCTAGATAGGCTGCCTAGCTCTTCTGGTTGTCGAGTCTACCAATCCTCAGACCGACTCGGAGTGACTGTTCTCCAATGCTACAGAACTCTTAGCCCTAACTGCCCAAGTAGGTCGGCGGCCTGACGTTTGGAAATAATCGCGCCCTTATAACTTTGCGCATCGGTGAGCCGAACGCCACCCAAGTCCGCGCCGCGGAGGTCGGCGCCTTGAAAAAGGCACTCGGGTAGATTCGCGTCACGAAGGGAGCAGTCGTCAAGTGTCGCATCGCGAAAATCACATCCTCTCAGGTCGGCCTCGCTGAAATCCACCCCTTCTAGATGCGTTTTGCAAAACGAGACCTTCGGCATAATCGCAAGCACAAGGAGCACAGACTTTAGTTGCAGGTCGAGCGTGCGGGCGTCAGTGAAATCCGCGCCGGTCATCTTGCAATCGCTTATATTCAAAGAGGTTAATGTCGCGCCGCGTAGATTAACATTGCTGTAGTCGCCGTCCTTTATTATGGCCTCTGAAAGGCTGGCTCCGATGAAGGTGGTCGCTGATGCGCGGCAATTGGTAAAGCTGGCTTCGTCGAGTGTGGCGCCATTAAATGACGCGCGCGCGAGGTTGCATCCCGTGAATTGCCAGCGCGACAAGTCCAATTTTGCAAGGTCTTGATCGGACAAATCACAGTTTTCAATCGTTGCTGTTTGATCGGCTCTGCAAAGCTGCTCGATGTCCGTGCGGACGAGCCGTCGGCCGGTCAGTGTTTGGTCTGTTTCCATACAGCCTTTTCGCAAACACGAACCAAAGGCACAAGGCTACGAGAGCGGCACATGTTAAATAACGGGTCTGAAAATATGCGAGCTCTCAAGGCTTTGTTCCTGCACCTGCCGCGCATTGGGAAGGTCGTTTTGCTCTGCGCGGGTCTGCGCTTGTTTTGGCGAAAAGCCGTGGTCAATCCACCTTTGGATCAATCGCTTTTCAAGGATGTTTGTCGGGATGTCGAGGAATACCGACGCGTCCCAAAGCGGCACTAGATCACGCCACGGCGCGCAGTCCCGCAAAAGGTAGTTACCCTCAACGATGACCGTATCGCAGGATTTTGATACAAAACCCGCACCGGCAATGGCGGTTTCGATGCTTCGGTCAAAAACGGGATAGTAGACTTCTGGTTCATTCCGAAGGCGCGAAACGAGAGATATGAACCCATCGGCATCGAAGGTATGGGGAGCACCTTTTCGCGCTAAGTGGCCGCGAGAGGCGAGAATTTCGTTGCTGAGGTGAAAGCCATCCATGGGTACGACCTGCGCCCCAGTGTTGAACTTTTCGACAAGTCGTTCTGCCAACGTCGATTTGCCGCTCGCGGGTGGTCCCGCGAGCGCGATAATTTTGCGGTGGTGTTCTCTTGGAGTGGCTTCGATCAAATCCACCAGCGCTTCGACATTCGTGACGAGGGTCACTATGCAGCCTCGGTTGGTGCTTCTTTGGCGCCCGTCATAAAGGCAACCGCATCCGACATTGTGTAATCCCTCGGGTCAATCACACATAGTCGTTTTCCAAGCCGATGAACGTGAATTCTGTCTGCAACTTCAAACACATGCGGCATGTTGTGGCTGATGAGGATGATCGGAATTCCGCGAGATTTGACGTCCTGAATGAGCTCAAGAACCTTACGGCTTTCCTTTACTCCGAGGGCCGCAGTTGGTTCGTCCAATATTATCACCTTGGACCCAAACGCTGCCGCACGTGCAACGGCGACGCCTTGGCGTTGGCCGCCAGATAGGGTTTCGACGGCTTGGTTGATATTCTGGATTGTCATCAGCCCAAGTTCCGTAAGTTTGTCGCGGGCGATCTTCTCCATAGCTGGGCGATCAAGTTGGCGAAGGATCGAACCGCGAAAGCCCGGCTTGCGCAATTCGCGCCCCATGAACATGTTGTCCGCGATCGACAGGGCAGGGGACATGGCCAGCGTTTGATAAACGGTTTCGATCCCCGCCTCGCGTGCCTCGATTGGTGAGGAAAAGCGAACCTGCTTCCCCTCTAGCGTCACGGTTCCTTCGTCGGGAATGACCGCGCCGGAAACCGCCTTGATGAGTGAGCTTTTGCCCGCACCATTATCGCCGATCACCGCCAGTATTTCGCCGGGCATTAGATCAAAGTCACAGTTATCCAGAGCGGTCACTTTACCATAGCGTTTGACCAATCCACGGCCTTTTAAAATCGGTTCCATTACGCTGCTACCTTTCTGATCCATTGATCCACTGCCACCGCCGCGATGATGAGTGCGCCGATGAGTAGGAATGTCCATTGTGCATCCGCACCTGCAAGCCGTAGCCCCAGCGTGAAAACGCCAACGATCAAGGCGCCAAAGAAAGTCCCCAAAATAGAGCCGCGCCCACCAAACAGAGAGATGCCACCAATCACGACGGCCGTGATGCTTTCGATGTTCAGGAGTTGTCCAGAGGTTGGCGAAACCGATCCGATGCGCCCGATTAATGCCCAGCCTGCAAACGCACAAATCAAGCCTGCAATTGCGTAAACGGAAATAAGCGTGCGCTTGACGTTAACCCCCGAGAGTTCAGCAGCTTCGGGGTCATCTCCGACGGCATAGACGTGTCGCCCCCACGCGGTGTGTTTCAAGACGTATGCAAGGAACAGCACAAGAGCAACGAGGAATACGACGCCGACGGTAAACACGGCACCGCCGATCTTGAATTTGTAGCCGAGAAGCTGCAGCAACGGCGCTTCGGCGGCGATGTCTTGTGATCGAATTGTTTCGTTCGCCGAATATAGGAAGTTGGCGGCCAAAACGATCTGCCACATTCCGAGTGTCACGATGAATGGCGGCAATTTCATACGTGCCACAAGCCAGCCATTTACCGCACCGATTGCCGTGCCGAACGCCAGTCCGCAGAACACCGCAACCGCGGGTGGCAGCCCATAGCGAAACGTGAACTGTCCCATCACGACGGACGAAATAACCGCAATCGCGCCGACGCTTAGATCAATGCCCGCGGTCAGAATAACCAAGGATTGGGCCGCGGCCACGATGCCGACGATCTGAACCTGTTGCAGGATCAGTGTTAAAGCGAAGGGCGAGAAAAACTTGCTGCCCAGAAGAATGCCGAAAATAGCAATGGCGGCAACCAGTACGATCAGCGGTACAAGCGCGGGCGTCGTATGCAGGGCATGGTGAAATCTAGAGATGAAGCCTCTATCGTGCTCAAATGTCGCGATCTGCGATGCCGAATCCGAAGTTTCGGTTGTTGTTATGTTGGGTGTGGTCATGGGGCCTCCACCAAATTTTGCCCAAAGCTGTTATTATGGAAGAGGCAAGCGCTGGCCTGCCTCTTCTCGAAATTAGTGGTCAGTTGCGTCGTTGGCTTAACCCCAGCAGAGGTCCGTGCCTTCGGTTGTGTCTATGCTGTCAACGCCGTCGACCGGATTGTCGGTTACCAAAGCAACGCCAGTATCGAAGAAATCTTTGCCTTCGGTGGCGGCCGGCTTGGTGCCGTCATTTGCCCAAGCAGCAATGGCTTCGATGCCTTTGGATGCCATCAACAGCGGATACTGCTGCGAGGTTGCTCCAATGATGCCTTCCTTCACATTAGCTACACCGGGGCAGCCGCCGTCAACAGAAACGATCAAAACGTCATTTTCGCGACCAATTGACTTGAGAGCCTCATAGGCACCTGCTGCAGCTGGTTCGTTGATGGTATAAACAACGTTAATCATCGGATCTTTGGCGAGAAGGTTCTCCATCGCCTTGCGGCCACCTTCTTCGTTGCCCGCAGTCACATCGTTCCCGACGATGCGCGGATCTGTTTCGTCGCCCCACTTGTTCGGGTCACCCAGATCAATGCCAAAGCCTTGCAAGAAACCTTGGTCACGTAGAACTCCAACGGTCGGTTGGCTCACAGCAAGGTCAAGCATAGCGATCTTGGCGTCAGCGGCGGCATCACCCAGCGTTGCAGCGGCCCATTGACCGATCAACTCTCCCGCAAGGAAATTGTCGGTTGCGAATGTCATGTCGGCGGAATCAATCGGCTCGAGTGGTGTGTCCAATGCGATCACAACAAGGCCCGCATCACGTGCTTGCTGCACTGCTGGTACGATGGAGCTTGTGTCGGACGCCGTGAGCAAAATCCCTTTGGCGCCATTGGCGATGCAGGTTTCAATCGCGGCGACTTGTGTTTCGTGGTCACCGTCCACTTTGCCCGCAAAACTGCTCAGGCTGATGCCTAGCTCTGATGCTTTGGCTTCTGCACCTTCGCGCATTTTAACGAAGAATGGATTGGTGTCGGTCTTAGTGATTAGGCAAGCACTGATGTCGTCAGCAGACGCAGCGCCCGCGAGTGTGCTCATCGCAATAGCAGATGTCGCTAGAAGCTTCTTCATGGTTTCCTCCCATTAAATCAACGTGTTTCGACGCAATCCACAAAGTGGCGCGCCGAACTTGTCACTCTCCTCCTGCAACAAGTTGTCGTTAGGTAACGATGATTCTGGATTTCAAGTCAATAAATAAATTAACTTTATTAATTAATGGGCCGGCACTATCTTCCCATCAATTAGGGAGGTGAGTATGGTCGATCGCATGGATGGCGGGCGGATCAGAGATTTGAGTGGAGGCGTGAACCAGCGTGGGGTTCGCGACTATAACGAACGCCTGCTTCTATCGATACTTCAGCGCCAAGGTGCCTTGCCTGGAAGCGACCTCGCTAGACGCATGGGGCTGTCACCTCCTGCGGTCTCAACAATCCTGCGAAAGCTTGAGGCAGAGGGCCTATTGCTGCGCGGTTCTCCCGTGCGCGGAAAGGTCGGCAAGCCCTCGATTCCGATGGAGCTCAACGCGGACGGCATCCTGTCGGTTGGTTTGAAAATAGGGCGGCGAAATGCGGATATCCTGCTGCTTGATCTGGCGGGAAACACACGCGACCAAATCAGCACGACATATGATTATCCCCTCCCTGAAATCGTGTTTCAGTTCCTTGAGCGGGGCTTCGGAAAGATCATTGATCGGCTAGATCAATCGGCACAGGATAAGCTTTGCGGAATTGGAATCGCGGCGCCGTTTGAGCTTTGGAAATGGAATGACCTAGAAGGCGAGGCCGCAGAAAAGTTCAAATCGTGGCGCGATGTTGATTTTACGTCCGAGGTGCAAAAGTTTTCGCACCTTCCAGTGTTCGTTGTGAACGATTCCACAGCCGCCTGCCGCGCCGAGCATTTGTTTGGGCGAGGCAAAGAGTATCGTGACTACGCTCATTTTTTCATTGGCTCATTCATCGGTGGCGGGGTGGTTATCAATAGCACCGTATTCGAGGGGAACCGCGGTAACGCAGGGGCGCTTGGCTCGATGAGCGCGACAGGCCCGTTGGGGGAGAGCCGCCAACTCATTGACGTCGCATCACTTCACCTGCTCGAAGCGCGCCTCCTACAAGGTGGGATGGAGGCTGACCTTCTGTGGAGAAAACCGCAGGACTGGAGCGCATTGATGCGGTTTGTCGAGCCATGGATTGGAGAAACTGCACAAGAGCTTGCCAAGGCCGCGCTCTCTGTCTGTTCTGTGATTGATTTCGAAGCCGTGCTGATCGACGGCGCATTCCCAGCAGAAATTCGAGACGAACTTGTTGCGCGGATCAAGCGATATCTGGTGCACCAAGATACCCGCGGTTTGATCGTGCCAGCCATCAAATCAGGTAGTATCGGCGTCAACGCAAGAGGCATTGGCGCGGCCGCAAGCCCGATCTTCTCGCAGTTTTTCCTGAACGCTAATGCCGGATTATCGGCACTACGCTCTCCTGCTTCATAGGTTGCTAATCGGCGATTGATTGTCCGCTTTGACGGTTGGCAACACCGAAGCGCCGCGCATTCGCTGCGTTGCCCCACTATCGTTCAGTCAGCAATGTCCCTATCGCGAAACGCGTGCATCAGTCGGACTAATCACAGGTTTCCACTGAAGTGCCTTCATATTCCGGATTGAGCACGGCTACTCTTTGCGCGCCGCCCGTACCTTTGGGGAAGCTTTCGCAAAGAGCGAGGAAACGGTGACCAAACGCTTGGGCGACCCGACGGATGGATGACGGATAGTCTTCCCGAAATTCGGGGAACTGTGCTTGTTCGGCGAGAGCGGCGCGGCTGTAAGCACGCAGTCATTGCTTAGAACAAGGTGCGCATAGGGCCCTGCTTTACTGCTCGGCCCAATCCATATTCTTGAAGTTTTCTCTAAAGGCGAAACGTTCAAGGTGGCTTTCGATGACGCCGCGTGCGCGTTGCAACCCTTCCGCGCTGTCGGCGCTTATGGTGACCGTCAATTCCTCATCCGTAGCCGTCAACGTCGCGGGGCCCATTGGAAGGGCGGCTTTTCCGAACTTCTAATCAAACTCGACCTCGATTTTATGGGCAAAGTGTTTGCAAAGCTGTTGGAGGTACTTACTGGCACTTTTCGTTTGAAAACGACCTTGGTCGGAAAATTGTGTTTGCATCTTTTTTATTCCTGAGTATTTCTGTACGAAATGTATCTGACAAAATAAGTCGGCTTTGTCGAGTCATTCATATCGCGAAGAAAATGAGAAGGAACAACATGAAAACCACTTTCGCTACGCTGGCCCTGACGGCACTACCTACATTCGCGCTGGCTCAAACTGTTGACGTGGAAACCGCGACAGGTCAGGTGGCGGTGCCGCTCGCGCCGGAAACAATTGTCGCGCTTGATCTTGCCGCGGTTGATGACATTTCGGCGCTTGGCCTCAAGGTTGCTGGTGTTCCAGACATTACTCCTCCCGCATATCTGGCAGAGGCTTTTCAGGGTACAGAAACCGTCGGCACATTGTTTGAACCGGATTTCGAAGCTTTGGCTGTGATGGCGCCTGATTTGATCGTTGCGGGTGGGCGTTCGCAAACCCAAGTCGAGCCTCTCTCGCAAATCGCGCCAACAATCGACATGACTATTTCCGGCGATGATCTCTTTTCCCAAGCTAAATCACGCGTTTTGGCCTATGGCCAGATTTTTGATCTTGAGGGTAAAGCCGAGACCTTGCTCGCAGATTTGGATGCAGCCGTTGAAGGAGCGAAAAGCGCGGCAGATGGTAAAGGCGACGTCCTGATTTTGCTGACAAACGGCGGAAAAGTTTCGGCCTATGGCGATGACTCGCGGTTTGGCTGGTTGCACACGACGCTTGGTTTGCCCGAAGCATATCCTGAACTAACGGCCGAAACACACGGCGAAGCAGTGTCATTTGAATTTATCGCCGAAGTTGATCCTGACTGGATTTTCGTAGTTGATCGCGGCGCGGCCATCGGCCAAGACGGCGAAGCTGCGGCTGTGACGCTCGACAATCCCCTTGTTGCAGGAACCAAAGCAGGGACCGCAGGACAGATCGTTTACCTCGATTCTGCACCGCTTTACCTCTCGGGCGGCGGGATTCAGTCGATGATGGGCACAATCGCAGAGGTGTCATCCGCGCTTCAGGCAGACCCTAGCTAATCCAAACCCGTGAAACTCTGGATTATCGCAATACTGACGCTCGCCCTCCTTGTGGGGGCGAGTTGTCTTGTGGGGATAGTTGATCTCTTTGGCGGCGACCTCGACTCGACGATGGTGTTGATGGTGAGCCGCCTTCCGCGCACATTCGCGGCGCTTCTTGCTGGGGCTGGCTTGGCGCTTGCAGGGGTTGTCGTGCAAATGAGTGTCCAGAATAGGCTCGTAGAGCCGGGCCTAGTTGGCACACCGGAATCCGCAATGTTTGGATTGCTCGCCGTTACGTTGTTGGCACCGGGGGCTGCACTAATGGTCAAGATGTCGGTTGCGGCAACGACGGCGCTCATTGGCACGCTAGGATTCCTGTGGCTTGCGCGCCATGTACCCCGCCGAGATCCGGTTCTATTGCCGCTGGTCGGTTTGATCTATGGTGGGATAATCGGGGCCGCCGTCCTTTGGCTCGCGTGGACAACTGATTTGGTTCAATACATTGGCGTATGGCAAAGCGGCGAGTTCTCGGGTGTTTTGCGTGGGCGATATGAACTGCTTTGGGTGGTCGCGGGGATCGCAGCGCTGTTGTGGCTGGCGGCTGACCGCATCACAATGCTTGGTCTGGGCGAGGATACAGCGCGCAGTCTCGGATTGGATTATCGCCAAACGTTGTTGATGGGTTTGGTTCTGGTCTCAGTTATAGTATCGGTCGTGGTCGTGAGTGTCGGGTCAATTCCGTTTGTCGGATTGGTTGTTCCCAACGTCGTTTCCCGCTGGAATGGCGATAACTTGCGACGTAACCTGCCGCTGGTGGCGTGGCTTGGTGGCTGTATGGTGCTTGCCTGCGACATCATCGGGCGGTTGATCCGGTACCCGTATGAGGTGCCTGCCGGAACCATTTTCGCAGTGTTGGGGGCAGGGATTTTCCTCTGGCTTCTCTATGCAGCTCCGAGGCGCGCGAATGGCTAATCGTCGATTGTTTCTCCTCGCATTTGTTCTGGTGACGGCCTCCGCGTTATTCCTGTTTTGGAAACTGCGCGAACCTGCGGGCTTTATTCTATCGCTAAGGTTCACCAAGCTCATTGCGCTTTGCGTGGTCGGTGCCGCGGTCGGTACGGCGACGGTGTTGTTCCAAACCATCGCCGCTAACCGATTGCTGACACCGGGGATCGTTGGCTTTGATGCGCTTTTTGTATTTATTCAAACGGGGCTGGTTTTAGTGCTCGGAGGGGCAGGGTTCGCGGCACTTCCCACTCTTGCACAGTTTGGCGTTGAAACGCTTGTGCTCGTTGCCTCGGCGTTGGCGCTCTTTGGTATCCTGTTGCGAAAGGGAGCGGATGATATTTTGCGCCTCGTGCTAACGGGAGTCATTCTAGGCGTATTGCTGCGGGGTCTTGCGGGGCTTGCGCAGCGTCTGCTTGATCCGTCCGAATTCGCGATCGTTCAGCAAGCCAGTTTCGCCACCTTTGGGTCGGTCGATAAAACGCAACTCGCCATTGCTTCGGGTGTCCTTATCCTGAGCTTTATCGCCGCGATACGCCTTGCACGTGTCTTGGACCTCGCGGCGTTGGGGCGCGCAACGGCGTTGCCGCTTGGGTTGGATTATGACCGCGTTGTCTTCGCTGCCCTCGCGGTTGTGGCGCTGTTGGTCGCTACTTCGACCGCATTGGTGGGACCGATTAGTTTTCTTGGGCTTCTTGCGGCGAGCTTGGCGCACTCGGTCTTGCCAACATGGCGGCACGCGCTCCTTTTGCCCGGTGCGGCGATCATCGGAGCAACCATCCTTGTTTTTGGTCAATTCGTATTTGAGCGCGTCCTCGGCTTACAGTCCACGCTCTCTGTGATCGTGGAGTTCGCGGGCGGCTTGCTCTTTCTGTTCCTTGTGCTTCGGAGACCACGGCATGATTGAAATCGAAAATCTCGCGGTTCAAAAAGGCGGGAGTACGATCCTGTCGGATGTCTCGCTTAGGTTTGGCCAAGGGGGGATTACCGCATTGATCGGTCCGAACGGGGCAGGGAAATCTACGCTTCTGAACGCCATCGCGGGGTTGACGACTCCGACAACTGGCACCGTCGAAGTTGAGGGCCTAAACATGGCACGCGCCCGTGCGCCCGAACGCGCCCAACGTGTGGCATTGTTGGCGCAAAATGAACATGTCACCGCCCGTCTAACCGTGCGCGACTTGGTCGGGTTTGGGCGCTGGTCACATCATCACGGACGCCCGCGCGAGGAAGATCACCGCAAAATCGCAGAGGCAATCACGGCCTTTGATCTCGAGGAATTGGCCGAACGGCGGCTTGATGCGCTGTCAGGAGGCCAGCGGCAACGCGCGTTCGTAGCAATGGCGTGGGCCCAAGAAACGCCATGGATGTTGCTAGACGAACCCCTCTCGGCGCTCGATCCACGCCACGTTCGCGACATCATGGATCGGCTCCACGCATTGACGCGCCCGGGAAAAGGTCAGCGTAGTGTGGTGATTGTTCTGCACGATCTAGGCGTCGCCGCTCGCTACGCAGATCGTATCGTCGCGATAAAGGATGGGCGTCTCATCACCTCTGGGGCTCGCGAGCTTACAATGACAGGCGGAATGCTGAGTGATCTATTCGGAACGCGTCTGGCGATTGAAAAAGTCGCGGGCCGAGATGTTGTAGTGCCTGTTTGAAAGCTGCCGCAATTGCGTTCCGGAAAGAGGTTGGCGCGGAGCGTCTTTATTGTGTCGCTCGGAGCTAGTGGCAGCTTATTCTTGGGGCACCGAGAGCCGAGCAATGGACTGTTCTGCTCTTCTAGAGCTTACAAATGGTCTCGGTGTTCGTTATGAAAAGTTCGCGATCCCTATAAATAGTTCACAGATCTTCAGAAAAGTCATTCAGTCCACCAACGCCAAGGTGGAACCTGCATGGAGTTTAAGGTGAAGTTTTCGTTCGAGACGTTGTTCACTTGGACAGTTTTCTCACAGAGTTCTTCTATATTTGAATGTGAGACTCTGGAAAAAATATGCAGTATGTAGGTAGGCCGCCATTGCATAATACACAGCTTGCCTAGTCCGTTCTTCAACGCCCAATCAAGTAATACCTGTTGGTCATAGTCCGACCTGATACCTTGCTCTGGGTTTCCGTGAAGTACGATTATGTCGGGATTGTATTGTGAGATAATTTCAGGTGTCACCCCATTATGGGTGACAAGCGAACTGCCCAGACCTATGTGATCCAGCGCAATGAGACGAGAGTGAAATGCCGCCATCCCCGCGTCAGCAAATGCAAAAGCTTTGACCGCACCTTCTTGACCAAGTTCATTCAACTCTTTCCCCAAGGCAGCATGCGATTGCATTGATCACGGGTAGTAGCTGAACATGTGATGTTCATCGTCTCTTACATTTGCGTCAAGAATTACGAGCGATAGTAGCAAGTATCCGACTGCAAAAACTGGCCGCATTAAGCCGCGAAAATCGGGGGTAGCTTGATCGAACATCTTCCTCCAGTTCACTCTCCCAAGAGCAAAAACAGCCAACACATAGCTTGGCATGAGAATATGAAACCCAAATAGGTTTAAATAGTTCATCGATAGGTTAGATGACGCATAGTTAAGCGCGACCGGGGCAAAGAAAAGATAAGCAAAACAGCGCCGATTTACGCGAACTGGTGAACAGCGGAACCATCAACGGGAGCGTGTAGATCACCCAAAAGTCTAGCAACTTGGAAATGTCGAAGCTTCCGCCGCTCTTGCTGTAAAAGGTGTTGGGCACGATGTAACCGAAGTATGACCAATGGAAGATCACATATAGCGCAAAGGCAGTAACAAGGATTGCGCACACGCGATATGATCTGTTTTGCGCGAAATGCGGCTTCAGCTTTAGGTCAATTGCCAGAAAGTACATCGGAACAAGCGCAATCAACACCCAAGCTTCGGGCCGTGTGAGAATAAGCGCGACCGCAAGTATGGTCGATATTTTTGCGTTGTTTCTTTCCAAAGCGATGAACAACAGTCCCAGCAGTGAACCAAACAGAAATGTTTCGAGGCCCCCGAAGAGATGCACGATAGTCGCGGGCACACACAGAAACGCGGCAAGCAGGATTGAGGTGAGTATTTTGTTGTCAGAAAGGTGAAGCAGGACCAGCGCCAACACCGTCACGTTGAGTACGGAAAACAACTTGAAAAAGAGCACCATATCCATGCCAATTGCGGCGGGCAAAAAAAATGGACATGAATGCCATTATCGGATTGGTGTACGCCTGTGTGAGGTCAAACGAAGTCGGGTTGTAACCCCAAACCAAACTCTACGAGATTGCGCCCGTAGCGCCATGTGATGAATGCGTCGTCGACGGTAAATCTTGCATATGTATAAGCTGTGACGAGTGCTTTTGCGCCAACTATCGCAAGTAGAAAATAGCTGAACAACACGTAAGTGTTCTGTTTGGGCTTAGCCATCGCATTAGCGGATAAATCACTCACGAAAAAGGCCTCCTGACGCCTGTGATAAGTAGGCACCACAACGCGAAGGAGAGATGCCGTTTTGCTCAGAAGCGCCGTACTAGGCCCAAGCTTTAGTTAATATTTGCGGTTTTTCTTATACAGCAACTCATTGATATAGGTGGTTAAAATGTGGTGGTGAGACAAATAATTTGTGTCTGCTTCGCTAGGAGTATAACCGACTAGCAGCGACCAAGTTGTGGCAGTGCAAAAGGTAGTCGAATGTTATGTAGACCAGACGCAATCCTAAATTCGCAATCTCTAATCGTGCGATTATGGGGGACCTTCAGAAACTAGTGCAAAGTCACGTTGCTCTACGCAATTCTACTCCCAGTCAGCGACCGTGCTGCGCCAGACTTTTTCGCTTGCGTCCCAAACGCTGGACACGACACAGGGCGTCGGATTGGTTCCCTGACATTGCGAGCCGTGCACGTCTGCGAGGAGCACGCGATATGGGCCGATGTTTGCCATATCCCATCCTTGATTTAGAAGCGAGGATACTGTGTCCTCGACTAGGAAGTGAGATGTACAGCCGCCAGTGCCACAATACAGGGATGCCGCGGAAGAACATGTGAAACCTGCTTCGTCCAGAACCCAGTCGCGCTGGATATCACCGTCGAGATCAACACGATTCACGGCTCCGAATTCGAGGGAGAACTCTCCGTTCTCGAACTCCGAACATTCTTTCTGAGCGGCTTCTACTTTTTCAAGCAATGGAGATGGCAGCTCGGACAAGTCTTGCGCATGTGCCGAAGCAGCCCACGCAATTGCGGACATAGCACAGAGTGCAGCCGTCCATTTTTGTGCCACATTGCGTTTTTCGATTTCGGCTGGCTGGTTTCCCATATCCGTGCCTCCTGTGTTTTGATGTGCGACGTCGAAGCGACCGAACTGCTGGCCCCAGTAGAGTTCAGCAGTTCTAGATCAGTGAATTAAGTCGCAGGTAGACCATATTCGTTCGTACCCTCCTGAGATGGGCGACTGAGCCACCAGATCATCAGAATTGAGAGGACGAGCTGAAGTGCCCCGACGACCATCAATCCGCCGACGCCAAGAAACGCCGCTGGGCCTCTCAATGCATCAGGGTTGTCCGTTCCTTGTTCAAGAACCGAGAACACAGCAACGCCACTAAACAGCATGACCATGGTCGCGATGCTCAGTGCTGCGGGCAGGAGCAAGTACCAACCCGGCCTTCCGGTGTCATGAAGGCGACGCCACCCTGCTGCGAGCATGGGGATGAGAACGGCTAGTTGGAAAATCGGTGTGAGGACTTGAGTGCTTTGACCGGTCTCAGGATTCTGACCGAATATGGAAGCGTCGATTACTGACAAGACAACGCTAACGAGGATCACGAACAACACGAACCACCAATATTCTGATCTTACTGCTCTCCCCGAAAATACAAAGTATTTTGCAAGGCACGTCTTGATTGCTTCAACAAAACTCATGTTTGCTCACTCCCTAAAAGATTGCCGTCACGTTCTTGTAGGATGATACGCGTAGCAATTTTCTGTCAAGCTTCATGAATTTCGGCAATGGCGTCGTGCCGCTCGCCTCGCGCAGTTCAATTAGCCAGCCGAGGCCCGCGCGATACGAAAGCCCAGAAAACCCCAGAAAACCATTAAGACTGCCGTCAGTATCAGAATGGCAACTGGACCAAATTCGGCAATGAGGGGTAGGGACATTGCAGTGAAAAGCCCCCCTCCGACAAAGGGTTCAAACAAGAGTTGTTTGTACGCAAACCGTTCCAGCCCGCCAGAGCGGTTATTTGGGTCAGCCATTTGGAACAGCATAATTCCTGTGACGGTCATACCCATAGATTGGCCGAAGTTCGGTATTCCACGCTGAAACCAAGGGCCGGGTATCAACCTAGGTGCAAGCCAAAGGAAACCCAGAATGTTCCATGATACACCCGCAACAGCCAAGATTATGAAAGGCCCGAAATTGTTCGCAATAACGGACAATGAGAGTGTCCCGAGCGCGGCAATGATGATGAGATCCAGCGCGACCCCCGATGTTCGCTTGATCAATACTTGATCCACCGCATCTTTGCCCCAAATGCGCTGAACGATCATCTGCACAATGGCTCCGCCAATCATTGCCATCGGGAATAGAGGGACGTGGGCCATAAGTTCCAAGCCGTTCCTACCCCAGAGAATTCGTTCGAGAAATTGTAAGGTTTCAAGAATGACTGCCCCGAAAGCAATCGACGCGGCAACGAGGCCGAGGGTGAAGGACATCGGATCGATGGGAAGGTCGGAATGGTCCTCTGAGGAGGTATCTTGATCGTCAGATATCGCCGTTTCCAGCTCTAGTTCAGAGTGTTCTGGGATAGCATCATCCTCAATGAGCAACCCTTTGCGCCGCGCAATATTGATGAGGACGATGCCTGATAGAATTGCAGACAGCAGGCCTACCGACGCGAGCCCCAAAGCCAGATCAATGCCTTCTTCAAAGTTGAGGCTCTCGAATACTGGTGCCAAACCCGCAGCAGTGCCGTGGCCGCCTTCGAAGCCGATTTCAATGAGTGCGCCGACCATTGGGTCCATGCCGAATACTGGCGTTAGTACAAGCAAGGCTAGGGTAAGCCCAATCACATATTGGCCCCACGCAATGGTTTGGCCATAGCAAAGAACGGGTGCCGACTGGCTCCATATCTCTCGGGGATGAGGAAGTGACTTACCCAAAAAGAGGCAGGCAAAGACGATATTAATCAAAAGCGAAGGCAAACCTCGCCAAATGGACACAAGCTCCTGACCGAATAGCCCATCAGACAGAAGTGAATCTTCGCCCGCAAAATGCGTTGAAACCGCCCCGAGAACGTCCGTTCCGAGTAGGAGCACAATGAGCCCAGCGATCACTGATCCAGGAATGAACAGACGTTCAAGAACGGAAAAACGTCGCCGCGCCCACAAACCCAAAACCAAGAATAGAAAGAGTAGCGCTAGGGCGGAAAAAATCGTTTCAATTTCGTGCAGGTCGGGAGACAAATTAGCGCCTTTCGAATTAGGTGTCCGAGCCAAAGTAGCTAGGTTTAAGAATGCTCGTTGTTGCGAGACTTATCAACGCATTCGAGAGAAATAAAGGAGTCGCGGCGCTTACGCAATTTTCCCTTGAGGTTCATTCGACCCTGTCGTGAGCGTGTGACCTCTATCCTGATAAGCTAAGCGTGATCGCAACGGGCGCATAGGCGACTGTACTGCCTCAAAACGCAAATAGTGCGCAGTCTTTACCGCGCACTACAATGATAAGGCCAGATTGGCTTAAAGATTGCCAATAGACCAAAAGAAAGTCTCGCCTGAGCTGTCATCGACACCATCATTATCGGTGCTGACCCATGCGGTACCATCAGGGAAAATCGCCAGACCTTCTACTTTGTCCACAACATATCCGTTCGCAGACTTAAGATCAGGGATTAGATCGTAAACCACTTCTTTGCTCACAATCGGTAGCTCTCCACCAAGTGCTGCGGGCACCATTTGTTCGCCAGAAACTCGGTAGACCATTTTAATCGCTGCATTATCGCCGATTTGGTTGTCACGCTCGACCACATAAATATCGCCATTGTGGCCCACAATTTCTGACAACCCGACCCAGCCTGTATTTGCCGTGGCCTTCGGGTACAAAACTGCGCCCCATTCAGCCGTTTCGATATTGTAAGAGACCAGTTTTACATGATCTGCGGGGTCGTCCGCCCATTCTCGTTGAACAGCCATCCAGAGCGTGCCGTCGATCAGGGTGATGCCCTCAAACCCGAAGCGCTGCTCGACCGCGAGAAGCTCCGCAGGCAGGCTGATCTCTTGAGTTATCTCGCCATCACCGTTCACGTGGTAAATACCGTGTGGGATCATTCGGTCTGTTCGACCTTCAGAGGCGAGCCAAAAACCACCTGCGCCGTCGAGCGTGATGCCTTCGAGATCAAGTTTCTGCGCTGCTGCACCACCCCGCGTGACCGGCAAAGCATTCGTGATTTGCGCGGGCGTTACAGTCGTATCAATCGTAAAGATCGTTGGCTGGAAGCCGTAGAAGCTATCGTTTACGGCATAAACGATGCCAGCTTCGCCCGCGACCATGCCCGAAATCGCGCCCCAACCGATCAATTCATCCGCACCAGAAGAGGTAAGCTGTGGGTAGGACGCCGGTGCTTCCTGGTATTCATAGATCATTACGTGGCTGCGCACTCCGCCACCCTCAATCAGATCCGCTTCGTTTGCCGTAACAAACAGCCCGCGTGACGGAATTGCTATGGCACCTTCCGGAGCGATACCCGAGGGGAGCATTTGCGCAAGGACTGGCGCGCTTGGGTCCGTGACGTCATATACGCCCACAACAGAGGCGCGCTCGGCCAGAATGAAGGCGTAAGGAGTTCCATTGAAATTGGCGAATTCCATGCCTTCGGGCTCTGCGCCCTTAGCGTCCGAGCGTTTGTCAGGGTAATGGCCGTGCTGAATGATGGCGTGTTCAAAGCTGCTGCCTGACTCAAATACTTCTGTTCCATCTTTGTTGAAAATGGTCCAACCGCGTGCGCCGCCGTCCATATCGCCCTCATTGGCGATAGCGAAGTGATCATTGTCGATCCACTGAACACCGTCAGGCTCGCGAAGGCGGCCTTCCTGCGTTTGGTTAAACAACAGCGCGCCACGTTCGTCAGTGGCATCAATATCAGTGAGATCAACCGAACCTGCCGAAAAGTGGTTCAGTACTGCGCCTGTACGGTCCAAAATCACAACGTGATTGTTTTCCTGCATCGTTACAACGATTTCACCTGCGCCGTTTACATCCACAAACTCGGGTTCCGGATCGTCGGCGCCGATTTCGGCCAAGCCGTTAACTTCAATCTGCACCATACTGTCACATACCGGAACGCCGTTCTCGATACCGAGCGTCACAACATAGCCACCTGGCATTTGACCAAGGCCCCCTTCGCCCAAATCTTCGTCGCGTTCGTTCTCAATAGCGACGACGACAAAGCTGCCATCCGGTGCAATCGCGGTGCTGTCAGGCTGCCCGCCCAGATCGCAGGAGGCAACCTCTTCCTTGGTTGTGATGTCAAAGGCTTTCAACTTGCCCGATGGGACCGTGTAGCTTTCTGATGTGTTCACACCCGTCATGGCGATATTGCCAAGAACCGACACAGCAGTTGGCTCGCCGCCGACGTCGATATTGCCCTTTGCCGCCGGTGCTGTTGGGTCGGTGATATCGATCAACCCTATAACGCCGAGAGGACTATCGGAATAAACAAGTGTCATGCCATCACCAGACGCACCGATGATCTCGGCGGAGGATTCCGCGGTCGCGTCTTGGTTGTTAGCAAAAGTTGCAAAGCTGCTGATCCGGTTAAAGTTCATTTCAGCCGCAGAAGCGGTTGCCGTGATTGCTATGACTGATGTCATGCAGAGTAATTTAAATGGCATTATGGATTCCCCAAGGTGAACAATTTCGTGCACAACCTTGCTTTGCTTCGTGACGATGGGGTGACGCTTTTGTAACGGGCCGAAGAAAACTTCCCGCCCGTCAGGGCTGCCACTCGCGCTGAGTACTCGAGAAATTAGGGGAACCGACCCGCAAAGTGCGTTCTGATAATGTCATAGAGCGGAGGCATTGGCGGAGGAGACACTCAGATGCCGCGTGTGTAATGGGAAACGCGCTGAGCCAATAAAGAGCCGCATCCAAAGCGCTCCAGAGTTCTTGAATACGCAAGTTGTTATAGGCAAATGGGCCTACGTAACTGCGCGCAATCTGCATCATCCCCAAGCACCAACGCGACAGCTGGGTAACGTATTCCTTTAGACCCTAAGGCGCTAACCCTTCGGTTAGTGGTTTATCCAGATGGGCGGTTGCCCAGCCTGCATCTCGTAAAAACAAGGTTAGAATGTCGTCGTCGGTTATGCTTTCTTACACTATCGTTGATTAGGATAATCAAACTTAGCCTGATTAATGTTGGTAAATATAAAGCGCGGGCTAAGATCAAGTTTGTTCATTGACACCGCAATATGGAAAGATCACGCTCAGCAATCGTCAATAGGGGTTAGATTATGAAACGGACACAAACTGTAAGCTGCCGTTGTGGCGCCGTCTGCCTGACCTTGACGGGCCCCAATATCATGAGCAGCGAGTGTATGTGCGACAGTTGCCGCACCGCATCTGATATCTTCGCTTCGCTGCCCGATGGCGTTGGAACGAAGGACGACAAGGGCGCAACCCACATGATCATTCATCGCACCGACAGAGTGGCCTGTGATAAGGGGGCCGAGAACCTGAAGGCACACAAGCTTACGCCCAAAACGCCAACCAGACGAGTTGTGGCAACTTGTTGTAATACCCCGATGTTTTTGGATTTCAAGCCGGGGCACTGGCTTAGCTTCTATGCAATAAACTGGTCAAAAGGCGATCTGCCGGCGCTTGAATACCGCATTTTCTGCAATAACATGCCAGATCCGTCAATACTTCCCGATGACGTCCCAAATGGAAAACCGGTAACGTTTGGCGTGATCTGGCGGCTCGCCAGCGCGGCAGTGCGCATGGGATTTCGACGACCGAAAGTGACATTCGTAGAGGGATGGTTGGATAGCTCAGCCAAATAGAAACTGAGTAGGAGAATTCGTATAGCTGGGTCGGACATTGTTATTCAATTATCCCCGCCCACATGGGGCTATCCAGCCAAACCACATACAAAGCCTGCGCCTGATCATTGAAAACTATTTGGGGAGTTGCCCCCAATTCTGACGTGCGTTGTGATGGAATTGGTCGGCCTAACTAGTTAACCGCCTAACATAAGTCGTGAGCATACCGATCGGCATCATCTGCGCTCTCTCATGCCTACTATACAGCTACTTCGCTGATCGACTTGCGAGTGTCCAAGCGGATATCCAGCCAACGAGCCAGCCGCCTAAGTGGGCCTCCCAAGCAATGCCTCCATTTAGCGCAAAATAAAGCACCAAGTTGATTGCGATCAATCCCGCGATACCACTCATTACCGGTTGCAAGGATTGGCCGAGGGCACGTCTTTGTCGGTAATCCCTTGCTTGCCATAATCCCAGAAGGCCGAATACGGCACCTGATGCACCAATCATAGGGCCGCTGCTGGATGTTAGTAGCCAGAAGGTGGCAGCGCCAACAATGGCAGAAAGGGCTAACAGGATTATGGTTTTGCTTGCGCCATATACTGACGAAATACCTTTGCCCAATGCGAGCAGAACCACGCTGTTCATAGCAAAATGCGCAAAGTTCCCATGCAGAAATGCGTGCGTTAAAAACATCAGAACCTTCTGGCCCGTATAGAGCGGGATGATGCCGTCAGATACCAGCGGCGGCCAAAATGCGCCTAACAAGAAGACATTCATGCGCCACTCATTAGACCCGATCCAGCCTGCATCTGACAGCGTAAGGGGCAGCTCTATCAATGCCATAAGGCCGACAAGAGCCCAAAGGAATGCAGGCGCTCCAACTTCCGTTGGTCGCGCATTGAGATTGACTTGGTTGTGCTGATTATCTGGCATCTATTGCCTATTTTCTAAATTATCTTCTGTCTGCATCTGAGACAAAATGAGGGCGACAATGTCGAAGGATTGAACTCGTGTTTGGTGGTCGTGGATCATGCCGGTTACCAGCAGTTCATCTGGCTGGTACTTCTCGATGATTTCAGCAAGCTGTGACTTGACTGTGTCTGGGGAGCCAACGGCGGCGCATGACAGAGCCTGATTGACTTGTGCCAATATCGCACTCGGCACTTGAGCATTGAGATCCTTAGTTGGCAAAGGAAGCTTGCCGGGCGTGCCAGAGATCAGCCGTGCAAAGGCCAGCACTTGGGACGAGCGTAAGAACTGAGCCTTTGCATCAGTCTCGGCCGCACAAACACCGACCGTGATCATAGCGTATGGCTCAGATAGGGCTTCAGACGGTTGGAATGAACTTCGATAGACCGCGAGCGCCTGTTCGAGCATGGCTGGCGCGAAATGCGACGCGAATGCATAGGGCAGGCCCAAATGTGCGGCCAATTGCGCACCATAGAGGCTTGACCCAAGAATCCAGACAGGAACATGTGTCCCAGCGCCAGGAATTGCGCGAACGGGCGCGTTCTCGGGCATGTCACCTAAATAGGCCATCAGTTCCTGAACATCCTGCGGGAAGCCGTCTTCGGGGGCCATGTGACGTCGCAGCGCACGCGCCGTGGCATGATCCGTTCCTGGCGCACGTCCCAATCCCAAGTCAATGCGGTCTCCATAGAGAGTTGCGAGGGTTCCAAACTGTTCTGCAACAATTAATGGCGCGTGATTTGGCAACATTATCCCGCCAGCACCGATACGCATTTTCTCGGTTGCTGCGGCGACACGGCCAATGACAACTGCCGTTGCCGCACTGGCTATACCTGCCATGTTGTGATGTTCTGCCAGCCAATAACGGTGATACCCCGCGCGCTCTGCGGCTTGGGCCAAGGCAACCGTATTATTCAGGGCATCGGCAGTGGTCGCACCTTCCGGTACAGACGAAAGATCAAGTAGTGAATAGCGTTGCATGGCGGTCTCCGTTTCTTGAGAGTTAATCACCCGCGCGGCCACTTCCAAGTCTGGTTCTAACTTTCCTTAAGTGACTTGATTGTAAGAATACTGTCGGATTCATGTTTCAGGCCGACCTGAGCCCAAAGGAAAATGCAGCAAAGAACTCTAGCTAAATATTGCTGGAAAAAGCGAGTTACAGAGCACCGTTAGTTGAGGAGTCATTTCCGTTCGCCGCGCATTGCTTCAATCAACAACGCCTTCGCCGCTCTGGGGCACACAGCAAGGCTTCGAAGGGGAGGTGGGTTAGCAAAGAAAAGCAGAGAAAATTAATTCTCTTATTGATTGATAGCGCGCCCGATAGACTCTTGAGGAAATAAAAAAATGCCCCCTACGCAGGAGGTAAGGGCCGGCACGATGCTTGGGCTTTTTTCGGTGGTGGCGATTAGGCGAAACGTGCCGCTTTTTAGCATAGTGTGCAACGCAATGTGTTACACCCTGTGTCACAGATTCGGTACGCTGTGACACATGACGAGTCTCAGGTCCGGCTAAGCCATTGTTTTCTCGATGATTTCTAAGAAAATTGGCTGGGATGGTAGGAACCCCAGCGTACCGATCCTTTTCTTCGACTTACCAGACCAAAGCCACTAACCGGGGCATTCCTTGGGGCCTTTTGTGGCCTCTGGGCACCGTTGGTGGGACCGTTCAGTCGGCGGGAAGAAAGGCGAATAAGGGCTCTTGGGAGGTAACACCTGAGCAGTATGGTCATGCGCCAGTGGTGGTGAAAAAAATATTTGGTAAGAGTACCCCCGCCCAACCACCTACAAGGATGATCGGACGGGGTAAAGTTTGTGGGTATTGGAGGTGGCGCTCAGATCGGTAGCCTAATCTGATCAATTATACTTCGCTTCTGCTCGTCGCTTATGCCAGCTGAGTAGATGCTGTAGGTGATGCCACTTTCAGATCGTGCTGCTGGTCCTCCCCCTTTGAAGTGGTCCGCCCCTATAGTTAGGAATCGGAGGATTGAAAATGGGAATTAAGCGACACAAGCCAGAAGAGATTGTCACGAAGTTGCGGCAGGTTGAGGTGCTTTGCGGTCAAGGCATGCCGCGTGTTGATGCAATCCGGCAAGTGCAGATAACTGAACAGACGTTTTATCGTTGGCGCAAACAATATGGCGGAATGGGAACCGACCAACTGAGGGAACTAAAGCGGCTTCAGAAGGAGAATGATCGACTGCGGCGAGCCGTATCTGATCTGACCCTGGACAAGTTGATCCTGTCGGAAGCCGCACGGGGAAACTTCTGAGCCCCTCGCGCCGCCGCGCCTGCATCGATCACATTCGCAATGAGGTGCGGGTGTCTGAGCGGCGGATCTGTCGTGTTTTGGGGCAGAACCGATCCACCCAGAGGCGGTTGCCTGTTGACCGAAGTGACGAAGAACGGCTGGTTGCTGATATGATCGAACTGGCACGTCAGTATGGCCGGTACGGGTATCGCCGGATTGCGGCTCTGCTCAGGGATGCGGGCTGGCAGGTGAACGACAAGCGGGTTGAACGGTTGTGGCGGCGTGAGGGGCTCAAAGTACCCATGAAACAACCCAAGAAGGGGCGGCTCTGGCTAAATGATGGCTCATGTGTCCGGCTGCGGCCAGAGTATCGCAACCACGTCTGGTCGTATGACTTCGTTCATCATCGAACTGATGACGGGAAAGCGTTCCGGACCCTGAACATCTTGGACGAATACAGCCGGGAATGCCTGGCGATCCGGGTGAAGCGGAAGTTGAACTCGACAGAAGTCATCGACGCACTCACGGATCTGTTCATCTTGCGCGGCGTTCCGGCCTACATCAGGTCGGACAACGGCCCGGAGTTCATAGCTCGGGCTGTTCGAGACTGGATTGAGGCGGTTGGAGCCAAAACGGCTTACATTGAGCCTGGCTCGCCGTGGGAGAATGGGTATTGCGAAAGTTTCAATGCCCGGTTCCGCGACGAGTTGCTGAACGGGGAGAGCTTTTACACTCTACGCGAAGCACAGATTATCATCGAAAGCTGGAGGAAACACTACAATACCAAACGACCACACAGTGCTCTGGGCTACCGCCCGCCGGCTCCGGAAACCATCGTCCCGATGGAACTAAGGCCGATCATGCACTAACATTCAAACTGGACTACTTAGGTGGGGCTGATCAAATGCCCCAGTTAGTGGCTTTTGTCTGGTAAGTCGAAGAAAACGATCGGTACGCTAGGGTTCCTACCATCCCAGCCAATTCATTTTTGATCATCTGACTAAGCAGGCGGAGTTCCCACTGGGACCCAAAATGCCCCTGTTTATGCCCCAAGTATTGGGCGGCCCCTTGAGCACCCCCTCCAGGCTTAATCTCTCAGGAAAACGTCCCTAGGATAGGATGTAATTGTGGGGGAGATATCTAGTAATGAATAGGTATAAGTAATGGATAAAATAGGGGGAATAGGTAGGAAAAATCTCCTACTAAGAGGTGACCTTATTAGCCCCCCAAGTAGGT
Source organism: Falsihalocynthiibacter sp. SS001 (assembly GCF_042445055.1). Taxonomy (GTDB): domain Bacteria; phylum Pseudomonadota; class Alphaproteobacteria; order Rhodobacterales; family Rhodobacteraceae; genus Falsihalocynthiibacter. The sequence goes on along the minus strand of NZ_CP170339.1, from coordinate 2,551,994 downwards.
AGCCCCTTGTTATAGTTCCCTAATAATAGTGTAATTATTCCTCCTCCTTCCAACCAACACCCAAAGGACCTAACGACGATGAACGAAATAGAGGACCCGTGGCACTCTCGCCCCATCGATGTGCACCGCTGGTCCGATCATCCTGAAGTGGTCCAGTTCGTGAACCGGTGGTGAAATGCTAACGAACAGGTCTGCCCTAGCGCTCTCGCGCGGTCACAGTGAAATTTACATAGTGTCGACCAACAAAGAATTTGCCGTTTCCTAGGGCCTGCGCCTTGTCTCGCGTGGCAATGGAGAGGTTGAGTAACACCACCTCCGACAGATATCAAAGGATTCGACCCAGATCCTGATCGCCCAATAGCGTTCAAGTAACTAAGGGATTTCCGATCACAAATCCGTTCTTTGTTTTTGGGCAGTTCAGTTGCGAATGATTAGCTTGTTTGCAATGTGATTCATGGTTTGTCCGACCCACATCTCGGCAGGTCGGACGCAGCAGATGCGAGGTTTCAGTCGACAGGCGTTGCAGGTGGAACTTGGTAGGTCCCGTCGATGATGCTTTGATCAGGACCATAGTTCCGTACAACGAGCCAGAACGGGCCGCTTGGTGCGGGAAGCCAGTTGGATTCCTTGTCTGCACCCGGAGATTCTGGGCCTATGTATAGCGTTAATGAGCCGTCATCTGCGGTCTGAAGTCCCTCGCTTGCACTACCAATTGAATAGCGGTCAATCGGATTGTCCACGAGCAGCCGTGATGGCAACTGATACATTGTCGTCGACCAGAAATACTTCACTGGTGGCAACTCACCGTCATTAAACGTGATCGTGTATGCTGTCTTGCTGCCGTCAAGCAGTTCTCCGTTCGCATCTGCCTGAACCGTCAGATAAACGGAAATGTCGGAACTGTTGCCGAAAATGCCAGCGTATACACCCGTGGCCCGAGCTTGATAGTCATCGCCAACGACCTCGCGCGTATTGAAGAAGGATGCTGCATCGGTGATGTTATCACCCCATTCCTGCAATTGATTGCGTGCGGCATCGATACCGGATTGAAGCCCTTCCGCCATTTCTGCATCTAGGCTGGCGGAATCAAATGCCTCACCCCGTACAATTCCTAAATCAGCCAGGTTTTCGTAAGCGGCTGAGTCCTGTTCGTTTGGCTCGACAAATGGCAACAGGTGGGCAACGTATTCCCAGTACTTGTTGGTAAGTTCATCGCCTTCGCCCCATGGCATCCACTCTACATCGGGCTCCGCTTCCGGCGCTTCAGTACCCAGAAACGTGCTCAACGGCTCTAGTTTGTACGACGCCTGAATACCTTCGACATTCTCCATGTCATCAGCGCCACCGATCACTTGCGTTCGGGTCAGTGTCCCGAGAAACTGTGTCTCGCCCTGCATAGCGCGGGCGATTCCGTCTGGCAGGTCTCCTTCCCAATCCGGAGGGGCGAGGAGGACGGAAACACCTTCATTGCCGTCATTGACCGATCCAGGATTGTCGAGCACGAATCCCCAAAGGTCATCCCATTGGCTAGTGTAGAAACGGTCCTCTTCAATCTGGGGCATGGTGAGTACCCAGGGTTCCGTACGAAGATCTACCCAAGAATAAGAATAGGGTGTGTCGTTGTTGGGCGTTACGATATCTGTGTCCGCGGGCGAGGACATGCCAAGATGAAGCCAATTGCCGAACCCGACGCCTGAATCCGCGTCAATCGCCTGCAGGTACATGGTCCTGTACATCATCACCAACGGATAAGTGAACACATAGGCATCAACAACTTTTTGTTGCATGTCGTCTTGTGCGGCCACTGGTGAAGGCGTCAACATTGTCGTGGCCGTAATCGCCGCAGCTAAAGAGCTAATAGTCTTTTTCATTTGAAATACCTCCAATAATTATGAATTTTGGAACGTAGTCAGCACAAGTTTGGTAGGCAGAAATGGACAGATTTTGTGCTGGTATCATGATGATAGAGTATTTTTGCCCAGGTGACAAAAAAAAGGTAGTGGTGCTGAAGGTGGATAGGCATCTTGGAATAAGAATTGCGGTAAAACGGGTATGATGGCTTTCAGGTGCCGCTCAAACGGGCTCAGGAATCCAGATACCAATGTGATGCACCAAATCGAAAAGGACCAGTCAACGCTAGCTTGATTGAGGGCCTGTCACAGCCTCGGCCTTCATGAGCGGTAATAAGTCTATGTCGAGCACTATTGCTAGGAAAGGGCTGCAGCCCCACAACGATGGCTGTCGTACATCACCAATGTTGTCTCAGGGCCGTTACGGTCGAGAGAGATGTTGAACAGCGACATTATCGAAATTGACCAAACAAACATTCGGATAAGGTTCATTACTCGTCAACGTATCTAGCTCTATGCTTGTCTAGTATATTCACATACCTCTGGCACCGAACAACCTCTCGGTTCCGAATGTGTGCTGCTAGCATTCCATCCGTGATTTTCGAGTTCTCAGGTAAATCACGTAATTTAATTGAAGTAGGCAAAGCTCTACCCACAACAGCCTCTGACGCCTTTGCCATGGCCTCTCTAAGCTCTTTCACCAGCCTATAATCCACGATGTAGCTGTCATGGACCGACAGCACAGGAATGCCTTGCTCGGTGAAATGGCGGTGGATATAGGCAGTAATGTCGCTATCAATTCGCATGAGCTGAATACCCTTATCTCTGAACAGGCTATTTGAGATCTTAGGGTTTCGAGCTTTGAAAGCATCAAGGAATTTGTCTATCTCAATATCACTGGCTTGCTTGGCCCAATGAGTACTACTGAAACCGTTCCGAAACGCCTTATATGCGGATGATTTATCCTTTGCATTCAACGAAGTAAGCGCCAAACGCTTAACTATTTTTCGGACCAAGGCATCAGGAAACGCAGGAAATTTTATTGGAGAAAGGTCATGAGCGTCGCCCTCTATTTCCTCCCCCAATTCTGCGTAAAGCAAGTTGATATGAAGACCCTGAAAGTCTACTTCCACTGTTGGTTCATCATTGATGAATATCTGTGAACGCCAGTCGCTGTTAATTCTTTGCCACCACCCGCCATAGAACCGACCATTCATCTGCCAATCGCTTCGGCTAAAAATACGCCTTGTTCGGGGAGGCCCGCCATCGACCCTGACGACATAGGTGTCGAGCTCTTCCTCAGGCTGAATAGTTGGATTAGCAAGGGAAGGAATATCGATAAAAGATGAGGCAATCAGTTCGTTGTAAGCTAACAATTCTTCTCGCATCTGATTGGTCTCAGGGGTGTCCTCGTATTCAATCTGCTTGTTCTTGTCATCTTTCAGGATGATGACTTCTTCGCCCTCTGCCCGCCCGATATCCTCGCGGTCAAATGTAACTTTGGCAAACCAGCTTTGCATGACTTCCGAGGCACGTATTCTTGTGGTTCTGTTCCCCCTTGCCCCAGGAGCGGCATAGCTACCCTTTGACATGGCGATCAAGCCTGAGTCGTGTAGGGCCTGAATGATGGGCACCAGCTTCTATGACAGGTGCAGAGCGTTATAGCGCGAGTTGGTTTTCCATGCGTTTACCGACATGGACACTCCGATGCACAACGTCGGATCCTCTAGCCAATCCACATACAGGTCCAGTATCAGCACCCTGAGTTGTTTCCTGTACGCCATCTTAGGTTTCGGCCCCGGCTTCCCCACAATATCCTGTGGCAGGTACTCGTCCCACACCCGGTTCACGAACTGGACCACTTCAGGATGATCGGACCAGCGGTGCACATCGATGGGGCGAGAGTGCCACGGGTCCTCTATTTCGTTCATCGTCGTTAGGTCCTTTGGGTGTTGGTTGGAAGGAGGAGGAATAATTACACTATTATTAGGGAACTATAACAAGGGGCTACCTACTTGGGGGGCTAATAAGGTCACCTCTTAGTAGGAGATTTTTCCTACCTATTCCCCTTATTTTATCCATTACTTATACCTATTCATTACTAGATATCTCCCCCACAATTACATCCTATCCTAGGGACGTTTTCCTGAGAGATTAAGCCTGGAGGGGGTGCTCAAGGGGCCGCCCAATACTTGGGGCATAAACAGGGGCATTTTGGGTCCCAGTGGGAACTCCGCCTGCTTTGTCAGATGATCAAAAATGAATTGGCTGGGATGGTAGGATTCGAACCTACGATCTGCGCTACCAAAAAGCGTTGCCCTACCACTAGGCCACATCCCAACTCTGAGCGCGTTTTACGCTGGGATTGCGGAGTCTTCAAGCCCTGATTTAGCAAATTTTTGTGAAAAATTTTTAGACGGTTTGAGGTGCTGGATCATGGCCGCAGTAGTGAGCATCTTTATATAGAAACGCCTGGGTGTGAGATTTAATCAATGAATAACAATTGCTTGACGGCATGGGTGAAAACCCTCGCGACAAATCAAGACGCGAGGGTTTTCGATGTGCGCGTAGTATTAGATCGTTTGATCGTAGTCTCCGACGGATGGTTCCGTTCGAATTACCGAGTCGATATCGGCGAAAATTGCGCGCATCTCGGAATCGCTTTCGGGGCTCTCGCACACCACGACGAGGTTGGGCGTATTTGAACTGGCGCGCACTAATCCCCACGCCCCGTTATCGAGGATGACGCGCGCGCCGTTCACGGTAACGACCTGAGCGATCTTGCGTCCTGCAATCGTACCGCCAGATTTCTCAATCTCCGTCAATTTTGCGACGATGCGTTCAAGCACCTGATATTTTTCCGTATCAGCACAGTAGGGCGACATGGTCGGAGTTGCCCAAGTTTGAGGGAGGGCCTTGCGCAAGTCGGACATCTTCATATCCGGGTTGCGGTCCATGAGCTTGCAAATCTCGACAGCTACGCGCAATCCACAGTCATACCCACGCCCGACGGGTTCGGCGAGGAAATAGTGACCTGATTTTTCAAAACCTGCTAACGCGCCGATTTCCTTCACGCGGCGCTTCATATGGCTGTGGCCGGTTTTCCAATAATCCGCTTTGGCGCCATTCTTGATCAACTCGGGATCAGAGGCAAAAAGCCCAGTTGATTTCACGTCCGCCACGAAGGTTGAGTTGGGGTGAAGCTTGGACAAATCGCGCGCCATTATGACGCCAACTTTATCTGCGAAAATCTCTTCGCCCTCGTCATCAACAACTCCGCACCGGTCCCCATCGCCATCAAATCCCAGCGCAAAATCGGCTCCTGAGGCGCGCACGCTATCTGCCATATCGTGCAGCATTTCAAGCGCTTCGGGGTTTGGATTGTAGTGGGGGAAGGTATAGTCGAGGCGCGTATGGCTAGGCACAACTTCGACGCCGATACGCTCGAATACTTCGGGCGCGAATGCGGCGGCGGTGCCATTGCCTGTTGCACAAACAACTTTGAGTTTGCGGGACATTTTGAAATCACCGACCAGATCGTCGATATATGCTTCGCGCACTCCATCAACGAATTCATACGCCCCGCCAGCGGCCGGTTCTCCCTCGCCGTTAAGCACAATGTCGCGGAGTTCCGACATTTCGTCTGGCCCGTGGGTGAGGGGGCGCTCAAATCCCATTTTCACGCCTGTCCAGCCGTTGGGATTGTGGCTCGCAGTGACCATCGCGACCGCAGGCACATCAAGGTGGAACTGTGCGAAGTACGCCATCGGGGAAACCGCGGGGCCGATATCTTTGACGGTGATACCGGCTTGCATTAGCCCCACAATCAAAGCGTTTTTGATCGAGAGCGAATAGTCGCGATAGTCATTCGCAACCGCGATCACGGGGGGAATACCGCGGCGGCGCATTTGCGTCCCAAGCCCAAGCCCAAGTGCCGTGACACCCACGAGGTTGATCTCTTCGGGGAACTTCCAGCGCGCGTCGTATTCGCGAAATCCGGTGGGGGTAATCATCGGGTCGCGAAGGAATTCCCAAGTGTTTGGGGTGACGGTCGTCGCTGGTTTCTTCATGTGTGATGGGTCCTTGGTTTTCTTGGCGTCGATGCCGCGCGCGCAGCTCCGCTAGGATGTTATTTGTTCTCTCAGGATTGATGCGGTCAGGGATGCCATGAGGTAGATACCAGCAAAAATCAAGAAAGCGAGCACTGTGTTTTCAAAAGCGCGCGGATAGCTGGGGGCATCGGGGGCATTGGGGGCGGCCACCGTTACCAAATAACGGGTCTGGCGACTGGCCTCGATCCGGGCCGCCTCCATCTGTTGTAGGGAGGTCTGGAGCATGAGAACGCGCGTCGCAAGCTCGCTCTCTGCGACCTGTAATTCCCCCTGAATGCGTGCCAAAGACAGGCCATCGCTATTGCCCTCGGTGAGTTGCCCGCGCAGTTCTTCGATGATTTCCTGACGGTTTGCGATGCCGCGCCGCAGGGTTTCGACCTTTGTCTGGTTAGGCCGTTCGTTTGCGAGTGTTTCTTGGAGCGCGAGCATGTCCTCGGTCACGCGCAACTCAAGCGCTGAAATGCGTGTGGTCAGCAAGCTCACCTCTACTTCGGTGCTAATCACATCATAAAGTTCTTTGAGTTCAATCACGCGTTGTTGGGCTGCGGACATCGCCAGTTCGGCCTCTTCATAACTTTCGCGCGCACCGCTCATTTGGTCGTCCCGTACCCGCTGCGAAAGATTGTCTACTGTCTCTTCGCCATAGGAAATCAGGGCGCGCGCAAAGGATTCAGCATGCTCTGGGTCGACCGCGATGACCTCCATCTGGATCACGCCTTCGGTTGGGTCAAAACCAATTTTTACGTTCTTTTTATAGAGCTTATAGGTTTCTTCGTAATTCGCGTCGGGATCGAGGCGCTGAATGGCGTCGATGTCGGGGTCGCTAAAATGCGCGCGATATCCCATGTCTTGATCAAGGCGGATCATCGCATCGCGGTTCAGCAAATACGTCTGGACGACGATTGAATCGGTGCTGTTGAACTGCGTGCCCGACAGAAGGCTGCTTGCACCCTCGGGCCCTTGTGCTTGCTCGACCTTCAGGACCGAAGTGGTCGAATACATGGGCGTCGCGATATTATAAAAGTAATACCCCGCCAGAAATGTTGGAAAAAATACAAAGAACGCAAGTCGCACAAACAGAAGCGCCAGTTTGCGACGACGTCGACGCACGATGTCTTTCTGGATGCGCGCCACTTCGCCAATGCCCATGTCGGGGGGCGCAAACTGTGTCGTCGGAAGGTTCTCGCCTGTGACGGGAGTGGTCTGGGGCAGCATAAGCCCGTCGTCGTCGGATTTTTCGGACGCAATCAACTCGAGCATATTGGCTCGCTGGAATGGATCGATCCCCTTTGAGCGAAGCAGCCGCACGGCGTCAAAATCAGACTTGGGCGCAAGGCCATGCTTTTGCGCAACGCGACGCGCCATTCTGAGTTGCCGACCGGTCAGCCCCTCGTTTCGGATTTGCTCAATCTGTTCTTCGGGGGATTTTTGGGCATTATTTTCTGGCGCACGCTGCTCCTCTGCGACGGGCGCAGTGGGTGTCGGGCGTTTGCCGCGTCGGATGTTATAGCGCTTAGCTCTGGGATTCGTAGTCATAGAGCCTCTTTGCCTCTTCCAACGTGTCAAACATATGCAACTGCCCGTTCTTTAGAACCGCAGCGGATTTGCAGAATTTCTCAAGGGTGCTCGCTTGATGCGAGACGATTACCACTGTGGCCCTGCGGAGCCGTTCGCGCAACAAGGAACCTGCTTTGCGGTTAAATTCAACATCCGTGGTTGAGGGCATACCCTCGTCGATCAGATACATATCAAAATCGAGCGCAAGCATGAGGGCAAAGCTAAATCGCGAACTCATCCCTTGGCTGTAGGTGCCGACGGGACGGTCGAAATACTCCTCCAACCCACATAGCCAGCGACAGAAAGCCTCGATATAGTCTGGGTCCAAGCCATAGAGCCGCGCAATATAGCGCGAGTTCTCTTTTGCGGAATGTCGGGGTGAAACCCCTCCCATAAACCCGAGAGGAAACGAGATCCGACAGGTGCGATTGATCTCTCCCTCGTCAGGTTTTTCGAGGCCCGCCATCATATTTATGAGTGTTGTTTTTCCCGTTCCGTTGGGCGCAAGAATGCCCATCGAATTGCCCAGTTCCACACGAAACGAGGCGCGATCAAGGATTACCTTGCGCTGGATACCTGTCCAGAAGGATTTGCTTACGTTCACAAACTCGAGCATGCCCGCCTCATTTCCGCCCGCGCATAGCGCCCTAAGTTCAGGCAATTAAACAGGCACATGACACCTTATTATGTCGGATGTAGCCTTGTTCATTCAATGGGGTATGCGCAATTTTCGCTATTTTCACCAGAAACAACTTGGCCGAACGATTTGCGCCGCGCTCAATATCGGAAGCACGGCGCGGTATATTACGGCTCATTATTACCTAAGCTATGATATTCCAGACGATACCCGCACCGAATGCACCGACCATAGCGATACTGATATAGGCGGAAAACACGCGCGGCTTCACCAGCGCCCAGACCGCGAGCGCGGCAGGAATACAGCTCACACCGCCTGCAATCGCAAAGGACATGGCCGCGCCGTTACTCATCCCTTGAAGGAGGAGCGCGTCAATCATTGGAACCGCCGCGAACCCGTTGAGATATGCCGGTGCGCCGATCAATGCCCCCAGCGCGATCGGCTTGAGGCCTTCGCCACCAAGGTGTGCGGCAATCGATTCCGCCGGAATATAAGTAAGCATCAGCGCCTCAATCATATACGCCAGCAAGAGCCACTTCCCAAGGAACAAAGCGTTGTCGACGACAGTTTCGCGGAATGTTGTGCGGCGGGATGCCTCGGCCCAGAACTTCCACACGGGCTTCCCATCAAACGGCGAGGGGCCACATCCACAACCCGAGGGTTTGGCGGCCTTGCGCAATGGATTCTGGAAAACGACGCTTTGTGCAAAGAGTTTCACGGTGAACCCGCCCAAAATGCCCAGTCCGATTGCGGCCAGCCCTTTGGCAATCGCAAACTCGAACCCAAGCGTGCCCGCGGTCACAAAGAACATTGCGGGGTCCATAAGTGGAGACGCGAGCCAAAACGCCATTACCGCAGAGAGCGGCGCCCCAAGTGCGAGCAGTGCCGCGATGAATGGGATAACTTCGCAAGAGCAAAACGGCGATAGCCCGCCGAGGGCGGCCGCCATGAAAATCATTTTTGTTTCGCGCCCCTCAAAAGCTTTCGCAAGCAATGCTTCCGCGCCAGTTGCCTTGAGGTATCCAACCAAGAGAACGGCGAAGGCGATGAAAACACCGGTATGCAAGATCGCTTTGCCCGCGAATGTTAGTGTCGGAAGGAACTGTGGCGCATCGAACATTACCACAAGCAACGGAATAACGATGATCGCAACCCACGCCATATCCAGTCGTTTCCAAACGGGTGTATCGGCGCTGTGTTTGTGGGTGTGGGTTGTTTCAGTCATGATCATGCTCGTGCGTTGTGTCCGGACAGTCCGCGCAACATTCGCGCAGAAGGTAATCCGCCAGTTTCTTCATCTCCGAATAGGCCGCAGCGGCGCAAATTATGCTGCGCCCTTGCTTTTTCTGTGTCACTAGCCCTGCTTGCGTCAGGATTTTGAGGTGATGCGTTAATGTCGATCCGGTAACGCCGCTTCGCTCACCGAGCGTACCGATGCTTACGCCGTTTGGTCCCGCGCGAACGAGGCTGCGCAAAACTTCGAGGCGTTGCTCACTTCCAAGCGCCGCAAAGGTTGAGGCAGCGGTAAGAATATCGAGAGTAGGAGTAGGATTCGTTTTCATATTTCTATAATTATCGAAATATAGAAATGTGTCAACCCGCTTGAATTCTTGCTGCCTCTGGGAAAGGATCGCGGAATGTCCGAGCCCTCCACTTTACTGATGAACGACATCGCGCAATGCACTCTTTGCGCCGACCGATTTGCGAGAACAAAAACATCACACCGCCCGCGTCCGATCGTTTGGTATGATGCCGCTGCCTCAATTCTCATCGCGGGGCAGGCTCCGGGAATGCGTGTTCATGAAAGTGGCCGTCCGTTTGACGACGCTTCTGGTGACAGGCTTCGCGATTGGATGGGGATTACACGTGACAAGTTCTATGATCGCAAGCTCATTGCTATCGTTCCGATGGCGTTCTGTTTTCCCGGCTATGATGCCAGCGGAAGTGACCTTCCGCCGCCTAGGATTTGTCGTGCGACGTGGCATGATAAAGTGATGGAAACACTTGCGCCGAAACTCACTATTCTGGTGGGCGGATACGCCCATAAATATCATCTGCAACAGGGGGCGAAGGCCACTGTGCCGACAACAGTGAAGGAATGGGTGGACCACGCGCCGCGCGTCTTTCCCTTGCCTCATCCGTCGTGGCGCAATACAGGCTGGATCAGGAAAAATCCGTGGTTTGAAGCTGAGCTTTTGCCCGCCCTGCGAAAACAAGTTCAAGAGGTGCTACTTGATGACTGAAACCCCAATTGATCTGGCATTCGCGGCGATGCAGGCCGCCCCCGAGAACGAAGCTGCGCGGCTTCCGTACTATGAGCGGTTGGCGGATAGTGAGCTGTTTCTGCTGCTCGAGAAAGAGGCAGGGGACGACAAGATCTCGCCCGAGCTTTTCGAAACCGAAGAGGGACGATTTGTCGTTGCCTTTGATCGAGAAGAGCGTCTTGTAGATTTTACCGGACAGCCAGCGCCGTTTGTTGCGCTTTCGGGGCGCGTTATTGCGCATATGCTGTTGGAGCAGGGGATCGGCCTTGGAGTGAACCTTGGCGTTGAAGGGCGCGAGAACTTGCTCGATGCAGAAGCGCTTGGCTGGTTGCTCGATACATTGAACCATCACCCTGATCAGGTAGAGGATGTCCCCGGCGAGCTTTCCCCTCCGAAGGGGATACCAGATGTCTTGCTTGGTGCGTTGGATCGCAAACTGCCATCGGCGGTTGGTCTTGCGCAATCGGCGCATTTGGCGGCAGTGCGATATAAATCAGGACGGCGCGGACATATTCTGGCGTTTCTGGATGCGCTGCTTGGTGCCGAAGAGGCGCTTGCGAATTCCGTGAGCGAGGCGTTGACGTTTTCGGGGATAGAGGCGGGCGAGCTGGATGTTGTGTTCCTGCGCACGGGGGACGCATTGGTAGCGCCGCTCTTGCGGGTAGGAATGCGCTTTGACCTTCCGCAACCCCAAGAACCCAAGACCGTAGAGATCGCAGCCCCCGGAAGTGATCCGAGCAAGCCGCCGATCCTGCGTTAATATCCTGCGGAACGATCAACCAAGAACCGCAGCGGCTCTCCTGCTTCGCTGCGCCTGATATTATCGGCAATGATCTCGCTTGAAGTATCCGCGCGTGTTTCTGACGCGTTATGCGGGGTGATCGTCACGTTATCGCAATGCCAATAGGGATGATCACTTGGCAATGGCTCAACGCGGAAAACATCCAACGTGGCATGGGCAATATGCCCCGTATTAAGCGCAGCTAGAAGCGCATCATCATCGATCAGTGCTCCTCTACCAGGGTTAATGATGCGCGCGCCTTTCGGAAGCATCGCCAAAGTCTCGGCATTTATCACATTCTCGGTTTGCGCCGTTAGGGGCAGCAAGAGCACGAGTATTTCAGTCTGTGAGAGCAGCTCCGCTAAGCCTTCGGTGCCCGAGTAACACTTAACATTAGCGATTTCTTTGGGGGTGCGGCTCCAACCGAGGGTATTGAAACCAAGACCCGTCAACGCTTGGGCGCAGGCGCTTCCTAATTCACCCAACCCAAGAATACCGACAGTGCGGTGCCGCGCGAGTGGCGGAACTTGATAGCGCCATTCGGTTCCCTTGGCGCAAATGAAGTTGTCCATCTCAAGGTGATAGCGAAGCGCGTGGCCGCATACATATTCCCGCATCCCTTCAGAAAGCCCTGAGTCCACCATGCGCGCAAGCGGCATCGTAAGCGTTGGGTTCGGCATGAGGCTTTCGACACCCGCCCAGAGGTTCAGCGCGGCCTTGGCATTGGTGAAAGGAGAGAAATCAGTGATCGGACCATTGGGCGCAATCACGAGGTAATCGACATCCTTTGGGTCTTCAAACTCGCGGCTTAGATTTACGTCAAGCGATGCGTTCTTGAACGCCGTGCGCAAGGCCGCGTTATATTGATCCCACCGTGCAGGGGCTGCAGAGAATAGTACGTTAATCATAGAGAAACCTTATCTTGGCCGATGGATGTGCGCACTTTGAATAAGCCCGAACGCTGCCAGCAACACGAGCATCGCTGACCCGCCATAAGAAACCAGCGGAAGCGGCACGCCAACAACTGGTGCCAGCCCCATAACCATCGACATATTAACGGCAAAGAACAAGAAGAACGTCGCCGAAATTCCGAGCGTCAGCAGCGAGGCGAAACGATCTTTGTTCTGAAACGCGGACGCCATGCAGAACAGGATGATGAGCATATAAACCACGAGCAACGAAATCCCGCCGACAAAGCCGAACTCTTCGGCCAAAGTGGTGAAAATAAAGTCGGTGTGTTTCTCGGGAAGGAAGTTCAGGCGGCTTTGCGTGCCCTGCATGAAGCCACGGCCAGTTAGTCCGCCAGACCCAAGCGCAATCTTGGATTGTGTGATATGATACCCAGCGCCAGATGGATCAAATGACGGATCGAGAAATGTATCGATGCGGCGATATTGGTAATCCTTGAGGAATTGCCACGGTGTGCCACGCAATTGGAAAACCGCTGTAATCGCGCCCCCCAACATGAGTGCAACAGCCGAGAAATACCACCAGCTAACCCCAGCCAAAAACATCACAATGCCACCGCCCGCAACAAGAAGGATCGAAGTACCCAGATCGGGCTGTCGCAGTACGAGTGCCGTGGGCAGCATGATGATGATGATCGGTATCAAGACCCAAAACGGATGCGAGGTTTTCTTGATGTCGAGCCAGTCATAGTAAGCGGCAAGCAGCATCACGAGCGAAATTTTCATGAGCTCAGAAGGCTGTAAGCGCATAAAGCCAAGGTTGATCCAGCGCTGAGAGCCCTTGTTTAACTCCCCCGTGACATCCACCACGACCAACAGCGCAAGCGAAAACAAATACGCTACCGCGGCGATGTTGCGCCAGAACCATATCGGCGTGAGCGCGATGCCAAACATCAACGCAATCCCCAGACCGAAACGCTTCATTTGTGGTTCGGCCCATGTGGACATCGTGCCTCCTGCGACCGAATAGAGCATCATGAAACCGATGCAGCACACCGTGGCCAGCAAGAGCAGTAGTGGCCAGTTGAAATAGAGGATCTTGCGAATACCGCGCGGTGTCGATTTAACGTTGTACTCTAGATAACTCATACCTGATCCTGCACGCTTGGGGCGACACTCAGGTCTAATGCGTCCAGCTTTTCTTGCTGGGATTGGATGCGTTCGCGGTCGCGGCTGGGGTAGGCCTCAAGAGGAGGTTTGCCGCCATAGAGTGCCTGAAGCGCAATATCTCGAAGGATCGGCGCAGCGGCCGACGATCCGCCACCGCCGTGCTCCACCACAACCGATATCGCGTATTTCGGCGCATCGAACGGCGCAAAGCCTGTGAACAATGCGTGGTCCCGTTGATCCCATTCAACATCGGCATTGTTCACGACGCGGTTGCCCGATTGGGAGGTGCCGGATTTGCCCGCAAGACGCATGGATTCTTCGAGAATACGAGAGCCGTAACCTGTGCCGCCAACTTCGTTTGATACGCCGAACATCGCCTTGCGGACAGCCCGCAAGTGGTTCTCGTTTAGTCCGAGGTCCTCGCCGCCCTGATGCGGCAACGGTACACCATCAACCGAGGCAACAAGTCGTGGAGAGACGGATTTACCCGTCGCAAGCCGCGCAGACATGATTGCAACCTGTATCGGAGTTGCAAGGACATACCCCTGACCAATCGCTACGTTCAAGCTGTCGCCGATAAGCCACTCCGCTCCATGGCGCTCGCGCTTCCATGCTTTGTCCGGCGCAAGGCCCCCTGAGACAGCTGACATGGGAATATCGAACTTGGTTCCATACCCAAAGCGCCGCGCCATCTCGGCGATACGGTCGATGCCTACGCGCTCGGCAAGTTCGTAATAATAAACGTCGCAGGATGCTTTTAACGAATTGTGCAGGTTCACGTTCCCATGGCCAGCGCGTTTCCAGCAATGGAACCGCCGTCCGCCGACCTCGACGTGCCCACGGCAGCGCACTGTTTCCTGCGGAGAGATCACGCCTGCCTCAAGTCCCGCGAGTGCCGTAATCATTTTGAATGTCGAGCCGGGTGGATAGCGGTCTTGGACGGCTTTGCTGGCGAGAGGGCGATAGGGATCTTGCGTCAGAACCGTGTAATCCGAAACAGAAATCCCCTGAACGAATTTATTAGGGTCAAATGAGGGCGCAGAAGCACAGGCCAGCACATCGCCGTTGGAAACATCCACAACAATCGCGGACGCACTTTGCCCGTACAAACGCTTGAGGCAGTAGCTCTGAAGATTAGCATCCAGCGTCAATTGCAGAGCCTTGCCTGGCTGACCTTCTTCGCGGTCGATCTCGCGGATAATGCGGCCCGTGGCGTTCACTTCGACACGTTTGTTGCCCGCAGTGCCACGCAGAAGCTTTTCTTCTTTGGCTTCGAGTCCAAATTTGCCAATCTGAAAGCGTGGGATGCGTAGCAACGGGTCGCCGTCATCAATCCGCGAGAGGTCATAATCGCTTACGGGGCCGACATATCCAACCACATGCGCGAAATCATGAGCGTAAGGATAAGAGCGCGAAAGCCCGACCTCGGGCGTGATGCCGGGAAGGGCGGGGGCATTTACGGCGACTTGGGCAAAATCTTCCCAGCTTAGGCGGTCAGCAATGGTAACTGGGGCAGAAGGCCCCGCATTGCGAAGCTCTTTCTTGACGCGCGCGATGTCCTCTGGAGTGATCTCCATGATCTTCGAGAGCCGCTCCATCACGGCATCAAGCTCGCGGCTGTCCTCGCGGCGGACCACAATGCGATAGTTCTGCTGGTTCTGCGCCACCAGTTTACCGTTGCGGTCGTAAATCAAGCCACGAGCAGGCGCCAAGAGGTGGGTGTTGATGCGGTTCTCTTCGGCGAGGTTGCGATACTGATCTGCTTGGTCAACCTGCAAATGCCGCATCCGCAGCGCCAGAAGGCCCATAAAACCCAACTGACTCACGCCAAGGATCAACCCGCGCCGCGTAACTTTGCGTGCGCTTTCATCGGTATCTTTGGGGGGGCGCTTCATGGTTTTTGCCCCGTGCTGTCGCCAGAGCGTCCGATTTTGCCAAACGGAATGAACCGCTCGACGATGAGTGCAAACATTGGGTACAGGACCACAGTGCCGATGAGGTACTGCAAGTCCAATCCCAAGCGCGGAACATCAAGCGCCACCAGAAGCAGCGTTAGCCGATATCCGAACAATACCGCGAAGATAACGCCCGCGGCCAAAGCCCATTCCACAAGAAAGGGAAGCTCGCTGTTTACGCGCGTGCGGCTACGCAGGAATTCAGCGCCGATCACAACATAAGCGGCCATCAATCCCGGCGGGCGCATCAGGAAGAGGTCAAAGACCAAAAAGACAATTGCCACCAATCCGATCGGCGCCAGCTTGGGGCGGCGCAGCACCAAAACATAAGTCAGGCAAAGGATCACATCTGGCGCCGCCCACGATCCGGGCGTCGAGGTCAACGGCAAGAGATGAAAAAACAACGAGATGCTAGAGGCCAGAATATACAGAAGCGCATAGAAACCTGTGCGATATAGGGACGGCTCACTCATCGCTCGCCTCCTCCTCCTGTGGGAGTGGGGGCGGCAATAGGGCCATTCCTGCGGGTAGGATAAGCTCTCCACTCTCTCCAACCAGCCGCGAGGCACCGCTGCGCAACACGCGTAGGAACTCCAAACGCTCGTTGTCGGCGGCAAGTCTCACGCGCAAACGTCTGTTGGGACCAAGGGCAAGCTGCCCCACCAAGAGACCCGCAGGAAATACACCGCCGTCACCCGATGTAACGACCTGATCGCCGGGTCGAACCAATTCCGGACTTTCTACGAATTCAAGAAGGGGCGCGACGGAGTTGTCACCGTTCATGAGCGCCCGTTGCCCAGAGGGCTGAATTGTCACGGGAATAGAACTGTTGCTATCCGTAAGGAGAATAACACGCGACGTATTGCGCCCCACGCCAGATATGCGACCAACAAGGCCGATGCCGTCCATTGTCGCCCAGCCATCCTGAATGCCGTCGCGCTCGCCGACGTTCAGCAGAACGGACTGGCGAAACGGGCTGCCGCTATCGGCAATAACCACGCCTGTTACATGGGTCAGCTTCGGATCTAGCCTCACATTGTTCAGGTCAAGCAAACGGGCATTGCGTTGCTCAAGTTGAAGCGCGGCCTCTTTCCACGCTTTCATCTGCTGCAACTCGCGGCGCAGATCCTGATTTTGCTGATATATTTTTGTGTAGCTCTGGAAATCGTCGAGCATATTCGCCGCCGCCGTGACGGGGGCCATTGCCCAAGAAAAGCTCGGGATCATGCGATCAACCAAAAGCGCGCGAAAGCGTTCGACTCGTGGATTATCAATGCGCCAGATCATGAACAGCGCAAGCAAGAGCACGACCAGCACTCCGACCAGAATACGTCTGATCGGGCGCGTGTAGTTTTCTGATGCGTTTCGTTCCATAGCCACGGCGCTCCCCGGGCGATATTAGCTGTCGAAGTCGATGACGTGCCGAAGCTGCTTTTCGTATTCCAGTGCTTTACCAGTGCCGAGCGCAACGCAATTCAGGCTCTCGTCAGCAACAGAAACCGCGAGGCCGGTTTGTTCGCGCAGAGCAAGGTCAAGCTCACCAAGCAATGCACCACCTCCTGTTAGCATAACACCTCGATCAACAATATCAGCAGCCAAATCTGGCGGTGTTGCCTCAAGCGCGGTCATAACCGCTTCGCAAATTTGCTGAACGGGCTCTGCGAGGGCTTCTGCGACTTGTGCTTGGTTGATCTCGATTTCCTTGGGCACACCATTCAAGAGGTCGCGACCACGGATCTGCATGCTCGCGCCGCGTCCGTCGTCAGGCATGCGCGCTGTACCGATGGATGTCTTGATGCGCTCTGCTGTGGCTTCACCAATCAGAAGGTTCTGTTGGCGACGCAGATAGCTGATGATTGCTTCGTCCATACGGTCGCCACCAACGCGAACTGAGCGCGCATAAACGATATCGCCAAGCGAGAGAACCGCAACTTCCGTTGTACCACCACCGATATCGACAACCATGTTACCAGTTGGATCAGTGATCGGCATCCCCGCACCAATAGCGGCAGCGATAGGCTCGGCAATCAAACCCGCGCGGCGCGCACCAGCCGAAAGAACAGACTGACGGATCGCACGTTTTTCAACTGGAGTCGCGCCGTGGGGAACGCAAACGATGATCTTGGGTTTGCTGAATGTCGTACGTTTATGAACCTTGCGGATGAAGTGTTTGATCATCTCCTCCGCAACGTCGAAATCGGCGATCACGCCTTCGCGCATCGGGCGAATGGCCTCGATGCTGCCGGGGGTACGGCCAAGCATAAGTTTCGCATCCTCACCAACAGCCAGCACCTGTTTGTTGCCATCTTTTACGTGATAGGCCACCACGGACGGCTCGTTCAGAATGATGCCTTTGCCTTTGACATATACGAGCGTATTCGCTGTTCCGAGGTCGATTGCCATATCTGTCGAAAACAATCCTGCAAATCCTGCCATGTGGTGCTGTCCCAATTAGTGTTGCTTTTTGGCCCCACGAGTCGGGGACTCGAAAAGCTTACCTGTTATATGCGGTCAGGCTTTGTCGGGTAAAGGGTGCATTCCGCTTTGTTTGGCGGGTTTTTGCCGCTTACATATTTGCAATATCTAGTGGGTTAAGATCGCGCGAAAAGTAGGCAAATTTTACAATATGCAACATTTCGGTGGATTGGCCGAGATAAAGGCGCAGGAAGTTACCCTCCTGCGCCCTGTAAACTCACTGAAATTATCCGTGGTCTTTGTAGTTGACGGACTTCACATCTTCATTCGGCGCGGACTTGCTGCGACGTACAATCAGACGATTCAGCGCGTTCACATAGGCCTTGGCACTGGCAACAACTGTATCGGTATCGGCGGATTGGCCGGTTGCGATTTTGCCGTCTTCTTCCATGCGAACCGAAACGGTGGCCTGCGCGTCTGTGCCTTCTGTAACGGCGTGCACCTGATAGAGTTGCAGGCGCGCGGTGTGGTCAAACAATTCCTTAACTGCGTTAAAGGTCGCGTCAACGGGACCGTCACCAGTGGCCGTTACGGATTTGTCTTCGCCGTCAATGGTCAGGGTGAGCTGTGCTTCTTGTGGACCCTCGGTGCCGCAGACAACGCGCAACGATTTGACCTTGAGGTGGTCGTTCTGTTCGGCGGCATCGCTGTCGCGCATCAGAGCGATCAAGTCATCCTCAAAGATCTCTTTCTTGCGATCAGCCAATTCCTTGAAACGAACGAACACATCCTTGAGCTGATTGTCGGCCAATTCAAAGCCCAGCTCGGCCAGCTTGGAGCGCAGGGCCGCGCGGCCTGAGTGCTTGCCCATAACCAAATTGGTTTCGGACAGGCCGACGTCCTCAGGGCGCATGATCTCGAAGGTCTCGGCGTTCTTCAGCATACCATCTTGATGGATGCCGCTTTCGTGGGCAAAGGCGTTCTTGCCGACGATCGCTTTGTTGAACTGCACAGCAAAACCAGAAACGGACGCGACACGGCGAGAAATCTGCATGATCTTTTTGGTGTCGATCCCCGTTTGATAGGGCATGATGTCGTTGCGCACCTTGAGGGCCATAACGACCTCTTCCAATGCAGTATTGCCCGCGCGTTCGCCCAAACCGTTGATCGTACATTCAACCTGACGTGCACCGGCCTCGACCGCGGCCAAGGAGTTCGCCGTCGCCATTCCCAAGTCATTATGACAGTGGGTAGCGAAAATGATCTCATCCGCGCCGGGGACATTCTCGATCAGGCGGCGGATGATTTCGGCGCTTTCACGAGGGGCGGTGTATCCGACGGTATCGGGGATGTTGATCGTCGTTGCGCCAGCTTTGATCGCAATCTCGACCACACGGAACAAGTAATCCTCTTCTGTGCGGGTCGCGTCCATTGGCGACCATTGCACGTTATCACAGAGGTTGCGCGCGTGGGTGACGGTGTCATGGATGCGCTCGGCCATCTCGTCCTTGTTGAGGTTCGGAATAGCGCGGTGCAGGGGCGATGTGCCGATAAATGTATGAATGCGCGGTCGTGAAGCGTGCTTTACGGCTTCCCAGCAGCGATCAATGTCCTTGAAGTTCGCACGCGAAAGCCCGCAAATAACGGAGTTTTTCGCGCGGCGTGCAATCTCGCTTACGGCGGCAAAATCACCTTCCGAGGCAATGGGAAAACCCGCCTCGATAATATCGACGCCCATATCGTCGAGCATCTCGGCGATTTCCAACTTCTCAGTGTGGGTCATTGTTGCGCCGGGGCTTTGTTCGCCGTCACGCAATGTAGTGTCAAAAATCAAGACGTGGTCTTGTTTGGATGCATTTGTCATGTCTGAGTTCTTTCGTCTGTCTTAGCGTTTGGAAATGGAGCCTAGAGGCAATTTCTGAAGCTCCAGTTTTGGCGCGATGTCCTCCCCTGAGCGTTCGCGCCAACAGGCACGCTCAGAGGCAGCTAAGAAGAAGGAGTGCACATAGACCACGTGGACGGCCCAAAACGGGCGCGTTCGCGAAAGTGGAGTTATGTGCAGTGCTGTTCATGAGCAAGATCATAGCCGCCAATTCACGAAAGGGAAGAGGGATCATGAAAAAAATGCAGAGCGGCGAGAGGTTACTCGCTCGCGGCGGGTTCTTCGCTCTCTGGATCCGGTGTTTCGGTCACGCTGTCAGTGAAGGTTCCGTTGCTCCAGTTGCCTTGTTGCTCTTGTCCCGTAGCAAAGGCCATGGTGCCTTCTCCGTGGCGTTTTCCGTTTTCGAAAGCGCCGGTATAAACATCGCCGTTGGCATAGGTTGCGACGCCTTCGCCTTGCATGTTTCCGTCAACCCATCCGCCGAAGTATTTGAAACCATCGGGCATGGTGATCTCGCCGATACCCGAACGTTTGTTGTTCTCGAACTCCCCGATATAGGTTGAGCCATCAGCGTACTTAACAGCCGCTTCGCCCGAGCGCTGACCTGCTTTCCAAGCTCCCAAGTATTCGTAACCGTCTGGATAGGTCATTTTGCCAGTGCCGTCATATTGGGCTTCGACAAATGTGCCTTCGTAGACAAGGCCGTTGGGTTGGGTTGCGCGACCCTCGCCGTGGATGACGCCTTTGCGCCAGCCACCGTCATAGGTCCCGCCGTCGGCATAGACGATTTTGCCCGTGCCGTCGGGCAATCCATCATCAAAATTACCAGTGTAAACAGATCCGTCAGGGTACGTGATCTCTCCGGCGCCGTTGATTACGCCCGCGACCCAGTTTCCGTCGTATTTATAGCCTTCAGAACCCGTAAAGACGCCTTGGCCTTCCCGGTTGTCCGCCTTGAAACTTCCGGTGAAAGTATCGCCATTTGCATAGGTGACGCTGCCTTGGCCCTCGCGGGCGCCGTTGACGAATTCACCTGTGTAAACGTCGCCATTGGATTGGGTTAGCACGCCTTGGCCATGGAATTGATCGCTCTGCCACGCTCCTTCGTAGATTAAGCCATCGGGCATGGTGAGTTTGCCCGCGCCGCTTCGTTGGCCTTCGACAATCTCGCCTTCGTAAATCGCACCGTCCGGATAGTTGATTTTGCCCACGCCATGCTTGGCGCCATCGACCCAATCGCCCGCATAAACATAACCGCTCGGGCTTGCCATCGTGCCGACGCCGTGATGCAGCGCATTTTTCAATCCGCCCTGATAGGTTACACCGTTGGCATATTGCACGACGCCATTGCCGGTGATCTCGCCATCTGCCCAGTCGCCCTCATAGGTGCCGCCGTCCGCAAAAGTAATGGTGCCAAATCCATCGGCTTTACCCTTGGCAAAGCTCCCTTCGTACACGGAGCCATCGGGATACTGAGCAACGCCGTGTCCGCGAATTTCGCCGTCTACCCATTCGCCATCATATGTATAGCCATTCGGGAGTTGATAAAGGCCGCGGCCGTGTTGCTTGCCATCTTTGAATGTGCCTTCATATCGGCCGCCGTTCTCGTATTCTTTGACGGTGGTTTCTTGGGCCAGTACAGCAAATGGGAGAAGCCCGACGATCAAAGCGGCCGCGCCCCAAAAGCCCGCGTGCATCCCCAAGACTGAGGCAGAATCGGATTTGGTTCTTGTGGCGGTTTTGGCGTCTGACACGATCAATCCCCTAGTGAATTTGTCTATCCTTTGGCATGGCCAAAGGCTTACCAATCCGCAGCTTAGGCGAGGCAAGGGCAGGGGGCAATGCGTTTTGCAACACTCAAGCGCTCAAAGACCAAGCAGCCCTTTCCCTTGCCGCAATGTCCGAGTAAACCGTGCACATCGATTGCTTTGAAAACCACGCAGGATTTGCCCGTGACCTTTCGTTTGACGCTTGCGCAACTAAACCCGACTGTTGGGGCGATTGCCTTTAATATCAATAAAGCGCGCGATGCGTGGGAACAGGCGCGCGATGCTGGCGCGGATATGTTGGCGCTGCCAGAGATGTTCGCGGTTGGTTATCAAACTCAGGATCTGGTGCGTAAACCCGCGTTCTATTTGGACGCTATGCAGGCGGTCGAGGGCTTGGCGAAATCCTGCGCAGAGGGGCCAGCAATCGGCATAGGAGCGCCGTATTTTGACGGCAAGGACCTCTATAACGCCTACTACATCCTTCAGGGGGGAAAGGTGGCTCACCGTATTCTCAAGACCTGTTTGCCCAATGAAACGGTTTTTGACGAAGTGCGGCTGTTTTCCTCCGCCAAGGAGAACCGACCCTATAAGATAGGGCCTGTTTTGATCGGCAGCCCTATTTGTGAGGATAGTTGGCACAAGGGCGTTGCCGAAAACCTTGTTGAACAAGGCGCCGAGATTTTGCTCGTTCCGAATGGGTCGCCCTATTATCGCGACAAACTTCCAGTGCGTGTGCGCCATATGCGTGACCGCGTGAAGGCAACGCAAACACCGCTGATTTATCTAAATATGATTGGCGGACAGGACGATCAGGTCTTTGACGGGGCGAGTTTCATTCTTGGAGCGGACGGAACAGTTGTAGAGCAGATGCCGCCACTGACCGAAGAAATCCGCCACATCGACTTTGAGCAGACCGATGGAAAATGGACCGTTACGAACGGTGCAATCGCTGAGCAGCCTGACGCGTGGGAGCAAGACTATAATGTCATGGTGCTCTCGCTGCGGGATTATATGGCCAAGACGGGATTCAAGAAGGTCCTGCTTGGCCTTTCTGGCGGTATCGATAGCGCAATTGTCGCGACCATCGCGACCGATGCGCTGGGGGCCGAGAATGTTCGCTGTGTGATGTTGCCGAGTGAATATACCTCTCAGGGGTCGCTTGATGATGCCGAGAAAGTCGCACGCAATCTGAGCTGTCATTATGATTATGTACCTATCGCGCAAGGCCGCGCTGCGATTACCGATACGCTTGCGCCTCTGTTCGAAGGAACAGAGCCCGGCCTGACAGAAGAAAATATCCAGTCCCGCTTGCGTGGGCTGTTGCTCATGGCGCTTTCAAACAAGTTTGGCGAGATGCTCCTGACGACGGGCAATAAATCCGAGGTCGCAGTTGGTTATGCCACGATCTATGGTGATATGGCGGGTGGTTATAACCCGATCAAGGATCTCTATAAAACGCGCGTGTTTGAGCAATGCCGCTGGCGCAATGCAAACCATCGTTCGTGGATGAAAGGGCCAGAAGGCGAGGTCATTCCCGTTTCGATCATCGACAAGCCCCCGAGCGCCGAACTTCGCCCCGATCAAAAAGACGAAGACAGCCTGCCACCCTACGAGGTGCTAGATGAGATTCTGCATGGCCTTGTGGATGAGGATTGCGCGGTCGCGGAGCTTGTGGCGCGCGGGTTTGATCGCGATACCGTCAAAAAAGTGGAGCATTTGCTCTATATTTCGGAGTATAAACGCTTTCAGTCCGCCCCAGGCACGCGATTGACCAAAGGGGCGTTCTGGTTAGATCGGCGTTACCCCATCGTGAATAGGTGGCGCGACGAAGGATAAGGGGGAGCCATGGCGAACAAAACGCAGCCAACGGATGTTGATGTAGAAGCGTTCTTGGCCGCCGTAACCCCCGAACAAAAACGCGCCGATGCCTTCGCGCTCGATGCGCTTTTCCGCCGTGTGACAGGATATGAGCCCGTAATGTGGGGGCCGAGCATCATTGGTTATGGCCGATACCACTATAAATACGAAAGCGGGCGCGAAGGGGATTTCCTTGCGACAGGGTTTTCACCCCGCAAGGCGAACTTCTCGGTCTATATCATGCCCGGATATACAGATTTTTCCAAGGAGCGCGAGGCGCTTGGCAAACACAAAGTCGGAAAGTCCTGTTTGTATTTTAAAAAGTTAGCAGACATCAACGCTGATGCGCTCGCCAACCTAATTAGAACCGGCCTTGATGATCTGAGCAAACGTTGGCCCGTACAGGCGCGATGACTATTTCGACGGTTTTTCGCTGATCCAAAGGTGAATAACCCCCTTCACGACCACAACACCGTTCACATCCTTCGCTGAAACCTCGACGTTCAAATCGCCGGCTTTCCAAGCGTCCGCTGCGACCTCTGCTGTACACACAAGGCTGGTGTTTGCTTTGGCGGGATACTCAAGCGTCATGCCTTTTGGAATCCAGCGCAGATGCTTGGGAATCGATGCCTCGGCCATGAAACCCATCGCCATCTCAAGCCCGTTGGCCACGGCGATTACGTGCATTGTGCCAATGTGGTTTTGAACAGCGCGGCGTTTCTTGATGAAGATATCGCAACGATTTGGTTCCAGCCGCTGAACAAGTGGGCGCACGGTGCGAAAATAGGGCGCCTTGCGCGCCGCATAAGCCGAGAAAAGCTGTGCGCCGAACGGAAGTCCAAGCGCCTTCTTGTAGGCCCGCATGATATAGGTGTCAGACATCGTTGCTCCCTTTTTGGGCGCGTTCTGGCATAGATTTGCGGCAATTACGCCAGTGACGTTGGGTCGTTTACTTGCTCCGCCGCGCGTTGCATCGTATGAGAGGCCAAACCACCTAGAGGTCACATCCATGACAACCACTCGTTTCGCTCCTAGCCCAACTGGCTATATTCACATCGGCAACCTTCGCACGGCTTTGTTCAACTACCTGATCGCACGCGCGGCAGGTGGCGAATTCATCCTGCGTATTGATGATACAGACCCCGAGCGCAGCAAGCAGGAATACGTGGACGCCATTCAAGAAGACCTGACTTGGCTTGGCCTTACTTGGGATCGAATGGAGCGTCAGTCCGACCGCATTGAACGCTATGAAGAAGCGGCGCAAAAGTTGCGTGATGATGGCCGCTTTTACGAGTGTTTCGAAACGCCGGGCGAACTTGATCTCAAGCGCAAGAAGCAGCTCAATATGGGTAAACCACCCGTATACGACCGCTCGTCGTTGAACCTTTCCGAAGCCGAAAAAGACAAGCTTCGTGCAGAGCGCGGCGGCTACTGGCGGTTCAAGTTGAACCAAGAGCGTATCAACTGGAAGGATGGTATTCTTGGCGATCTATCGATTGATGCGGCCAGTGTTTCGGATCCTGTCTTGATCCGTGGCGACGGGCAGTTCCTGTATACATTGGCGTCGGTTTGCGACGATATCGACTTTGGCGTAACGGACGTTGTGCGCGGCTCGGACCACGTGACGAATACTGCAACGCAAATTCAGATCATTGAGGCGCTGGGTGGCAAGGTTCCGAACTTTGCACACCACTCACTGTTGACGGGTCCTCAGGGTGAGGCACTGTCCAAGCGTCTGGGAACACTTGCGCTTCGCGATATGCGCGCGGCGGGTATTTCGCCGATGGCGGTTCTGAGCTTGATGGCGCGGCTTGGGTCGTCTGATCCAGTAGAGTTGCGTAGCGAAATGGACAGTTTGATTGCGGGTTTCGATATTTCGAAGTTCGGCTCGGCTCCGACCAAGTTCGACATCGAAGACCTCAAGCCCATGACCGCAAAACTTCTCGCTGATCAACCCTTCGAGAAGGTCGCTGACCACATCGCCGCACTTGGTGTGCCAAGTGAGATCGCGTCTGATTTCTGGGGTGCCACACGCGAGAATATCCAGACGATGGATGATCTTGGCCCATGGTGGGAATTGTTCAAGAACGGCTGTGAGCCAGTGATCGACCCCGAGGACGCGGATTTTATCAAAGAAGCAATGAGCTTGCTCCCCGACGGTCCGCATACTCAAGAAACATGGGGCGAGTGGACCAAAGCCGTTAAAGAGGCAACTGGTCGCAAGGGGCGTGGGTTGTTTATGCCATTGCGCAAGGCGCTGACTGGCATGGACCATGGACCCGACATGAAATCGGTTCTGCCGCTTCTACAGGTCATCCGCGCGAAGCAATAGCGTGCCTAAGGGCGCGTGAACTTGGCGATATAGGAATCCACCAATGCCGTTTGCGCATTGGTGAGTTCCTGTGCCCGTGGATATTGAGGGGATGCGCGGTCATCTATGATGGGCGTGTCCCAGCCATCCGTCGTGTGGAAAAAACGATCTACGCCGTCTTCGCCAAACTCGATCAAATACCCCTGAACAACCACATCAAGGTAACTCAAGAGTATCCCCGGATTGTTCGGGGATTGGAATTCGTCGGGCTTTGGAACCGCATAGAGCGCGATCTCGGGCTTGTAATCCAGTTTATGTTCCACGGCCGTCGTTAGGTGGCGGCCATAACCGCTCTCGCGGGCATCAAGCGCCTGCCAGTCCGCATTCGGCACTTCGGCGATCAGGCCTTCGATTTTGCTATCCGAACAGGGAACGGCCGTCAAAAGGGACACAGGGTGATGCGGCGTAAAGCGCCATGCGCGCCGCCAACCCGTAATTTGCGCGGTATGCGCGTTCTTGTACGAGTGGGTTGCCTGATTAACGAGCGAGCCGTAGCCGAAGAAGAATGGGTTTTTCATAGCTAAGGAATTACGCAGTAATCTGGCGAATACAACCCCTTGTCGGATGTATCAATCAAATGTATGAAGGCGCCATCTCAGTGGGAGAATCTATGGGCGCAACCCCATAGTGCCGAAGGAGCAACCGCCCCGGTAAACTCTCAGGCTCCAGGACCGCTGGGATAAGAACAACTCTGGAGAGTGGCCGCAAGGTCCGCCGAAGGGATAACGATCTCAGGCGAAGGGACAGAGGGGGCATCAGAAGGGCACGCGCTGTGTGTGCTTGGGCTGGTGCCGCGCCACAACGCAAGGCAGCAGAAATTCGGGGACGATTATGACTGATGCCGCACTGAAACAAACCGTTTTCCACGATCTTCATGTTGAGCTGGGTGCCAAAATGGTGCCGTTTGCGGGCTATTCCATGCCCGTTCAGTATCCGTTGGGCGTGATGAAAGAGCACCTGCATACGCGCGCCAAAGCGGGTCTGTTTGACGTGAGCCACATGGGGCAAGTTATTTTGCGTGGCGATGATCCCGCCGCCTCTCTTGAGCGTTTGGTCCCTGTATCGCTCGTTCCTTTGGCAGAGGGACGCCAGCGTTATGCGCTGTTTACCAACGAAGATGGAGGCATTCTGGATGATCTTATGGTGGCGAACCGTGGGGATCACCTGTTTCTCGTAGTGAACGCCGCCTGTAAAGAAGCTGATGTCGCGCATATGAAGGCAGGATTGCCTGATTGTCAGGTCGAAGTGATCGAAGATCGCGCGCTTCTTGCGTTGCAGGGGCCAGAGGCCGAAACGGCGCTTGGTGCGATTGTTCCTGCGGCCAAAGATATGGTGTTCATGGATGTTGCGGTTGTGGCGTCCGATTATGGCGAGCTTTGGATTTCGCGCTCTGGCTATACGGGCGAGGACGGTTACGAAATCTCTGTGGCGAATGATAGCGCTGTAGAATTTGCGAAGGGGTTGCTTGCTCAAGAAGGCGTAGAGCCAATCGGTCTTGGCGCGCGCGATAGTTTGCGCCTTGAGGCGGGGCTTTGCCTCTATGGGAACGACATTGATACGGGAACAACACCCGTCGAGGCCGCGCTTGAGTGGGCCGTTCAGAAGGCGCGCCGTCAAGGTGGCGCCCGCGAAGGCGGTTTCCCCGGCGCGCAAGTCATCCTCGCGCAGTTTGAGAGCGGCGCAAGCCGCCGCCGTGTCGGTATCCTCCCTACGGGACGCGCGCCGATGCGGGCGCATACGCAGCTTTTTGCAAGTGAAACTGCCACAGAGCCGATGGGCGAGGTGACTTCCGGCGCATTTGGTCCAAGCATCGAAGGGCCGATGTCGATGGGGTATGTCGCTATTGATTACGCACAAACTGGGACTAAGATTTACGCAGAGCTGCGCGGCAAGCGTGTGCCTGCAACCGTGGCGGATATGCCTTTCCGTCCTTCGACTTACAAACGCTAACGCACCAACAGGAGAACTCCCATGAAATTTACCGAAGAGCACGAATGGCTTCGCGTCGAAGATGATCTTGTCGTCGTCGGAATTACGGCCCACGCCGCAGAGCAACTTGGCGATGTTGTTTTCGTCGAGCTTCCAGAAGTCGGCGACACAGTGGCCAAAGATGACGAAATCGTCGTGATTGAAAGCGTTAAGGCCGCATCGGATATCCTTGCTCCGATTGACGGCGAGATTGTCGAAATCAACCAAGCCATCGTTGATGAGCCTGGCAAAGTGAATGACGACCCCGAAAGTGATGCATGGTTCATCAAGCTCAAGGTCGAAGACCTAAGCCCACTGGACGACATGATGGATGAAGCGGCCTATAAAGCCTTTATCGGTTAAGGACACCAAATGCCCTATCAAACCACAGGTTATAACACCTACGATTTCGCCAACCGCCGTCATATTGGGCCTTCGCCTGATGAAATGGCCGAGATGCTCAAGGTTATTGGTCAGCCGTCGCTTGATGCGTTGATCGACGCGACCGTTCCCGAGAGTATTCGTCAGTCAGAGCCACTTCCTTGGGCACCGATGACGGAACACGGGCTCTTGGAAAAGATGCGCGAAACCGCCAACAAAAACAAGGTGATGACCAATTTGATAGGGCAGGGCTACTATGGCACAGTGACCCCGCCTGCCATTCAGCGCAACATTCTGGAAAATCCTGCGTGGTATACGGCCTATACGCCATACCAGCCAGAGATCGCGCAGGGCCGTCTTGAGGCGCTATTGAACTTCCAGACAGTCGTTACCGATCTGACAGGGTTGCCAGTTGCCAACGCTTCACTGCTGGACGAAGCCACAGCCTGTGCAGAAGCAATGGCCATGACCCAGCGTGTGGTGAAATCCAAAGCCAAAGCGTTCTTCGTTGATGAGAATTGCCACCCGCAAAACATCGCCGTAATCCAGACGCGCGCTGCGCCGCTTGGGATCGAAGTGATCGTCGGAAACGTTGATGACCTGAATGCGGATGAAGTGTTCGGTGCGATTTTCCAGTATCCGGGCACATTCGGCGAATTGCGCGATTTCACCCCAGAAATCGAAGCGCTTCATGCCGCAAAGGCCGGCGCGATTATGGCGACGGATTTGCTTGCGTTGACCATGATCAAGGAACCCGGTGCAATGGGCGCGGATATCGCCGTTGGCTCTGCGCAGCGTTTTGGTGTTCCGCTTGGATTTGGCGGCCCGCACGCGGCATTTATGTCCTGTGCGGATGCATTCAAACGCTCGATGCCCGGACGGATTGTCGGCGTGTCCATTGATTCACAAGGCAACAAGGCATACCGCCTAAGTCTTCAAACGCGCGAACAACACATTCGCCGCGAAAAGGCGACATCCAACGTCTGTACGGCACAGGCGCTCTTGGCAGTTATGGCGAGTTTCTTTGCGGTGTTCCACGGCCCAAAGGGGCTGAAATCTATCGCGGAGATGGTGCATTTTAATGCCGTGACACTGGCGAAGGGCCTGAAGGATGCGGGCTTTGACGTAGAGACGAAAGCTTTCTTTGACACGATCACGGTTGAAGTTGGCGCGTTTCAGAATGCAATCATCAAGAACGCCGAGGCCGAGGGCATTAACCTTCGCAAAGTTGGCGATACCCGTGTCGGCATTTCGGTTGACGAGATTGTGGATGGATCGCTGATTGAGGCCGTTTGGCGTGCGTTCGGAGTAGAGCAAACCGCCGTTGATTTCGGCAACGCGCCGCAGGACGATCTCACTCAGGCATTCCCTGATGACCTGCTTCGCCAGAGCGATTTCCTCACCCATCCGATTTTCCACATGAACCGCGCCGAAGCCGAGATGATGCGCTACATGCGTCGTTTGGCAGACCGTGACTTAGCGCTTGATCGTTCGATGATCCCGCTTGGCTCTTGTACTATGAAGCTGAACGCGGCTGTCGAAATGATGCCGATCACGTGGCCAGAGTTTAACTCAATCCACCCGTTTGCCCCCGCCGATCAAACGGAAGGGTACCGCGAGATGATTGAGGATCTTTCTGATCGTCTCTGCAAGATCACAGGCTATGACGCCATGTCGATGCAGCCGAACTCCGGTGCGCAGGGCGAATATGCTGGTCTCTTGACGATTGCGGCGTATCACCGTGCGAATGGCGATACCGAGCGTAACGTCTGCCTTATTCCGGTGTCTGCACATGGTACGAACCCCGCCTCTGCGCAGATGTGTGGCATGAAGGTTGTGGTCGTAAAATCGGCAGAAAACGGCGATATCGACGTTGCAGATTTCCGCGCCAAAGCTGAGGCCGCTGGCGAAAACCTTGCTGCCTGCATGATCACGTATCCCTCCACCCACGGCGTGTTTGAGAAAACCGTCAAAGAGGTCTGCGAAATCACGCATGAATTCGGTGGTCAGGTTTATATCGACGGTGCGAACCTGAACGCGATGGTTGGGCTTGCGCAACCTGGTAAGCTTGGCGGTGACGTAAGCCACCTTAACCTTCACAAGACATTCTGCATTCCGCATGGCGGCGGCGGGCCGGGCATGGGGCCGATTGGCGTTCGTGCGCATTTGGCACCATTCCTTCCCGGACACCCCGAAATGGAGGGGAGTTCCCAAGGGCCCGTTTCGGCGGCGCAATTCGGTTCGGCCTCAATCCTACCGATCAGTTGGGCGTACTGCTTGATGATGGGCGGTGAGGGGATCACTAATGCAACCAAGGTTGCTATCCTGAACGCGAACTATATTCGTGCACGCCTATCGGGTGCGTATGATGTGTTGTTCACTGGCAAAGGTGGAAACGTTGCGCACGAGTGTATCCTTGATACGCGTCCGTTTGCGGAAACCGCTCATGTAACGGTTGACGATATTGCCAAGCGCCTGATGGACAGTGGATTCCATGCCCCGACCATGAGCTGGCCCGTTGCAGGTACGCTCATGATCGAACCAACAGAGTCCGAGACTAAAGCCGAGCTTGATCGCTTTATCGACGCGATGCTTTCAATCCGCGCCGAGATTGCCGCGATTGAAAGTGGCGAAATGGATGCGGCGAACAATCCTCTCAAGCATGCTCCGCACACTGTTGCATCGCTCGTCGGAGACTGGGATCGCCCCTATACACGTGAGCAGGGCTGTTTCCCTCCCGGTTCGTTCAAGGTTGATAAATACTGGCCGCCAGTTGGTCGGATCGACAACGTATTCGGCGATCGCAATTTGATCTGCACCTGTCCGCCCCTCGAAGATTATCTCGAAGCGGCAGAATAACTTAAGCGGTGGCTGGATAAACTCCAGCCACCGTTTCGCATTTCAGGTCTGCGGCGGCAAAAGCTGTTTCTAGTGTGGAGCAGACTTCGCAGGTCGCCGGATTTTCGTGAGTCAGCCACACAACGCGTCTATCCGCTTGAGCCTCTGCGATCATCTGATTGGCCGCGCGCTCTATTCGTTGGTCTTGTGGGATTTCAACGCGTTCTGCATCGCGCCGTGCAAATTCGAGATAGCTTCGATCGAACTCCGACGCATAGAAAATCACGTCCGCTTCCTGTAGGCGCTTCACTGCGCGCAACGTCATCATGTCGCGTCCACGTGCACCCGTTGCCACCAAACAAAGCCCCGGAAGGTCCTGTGCCGGAGCGCCACCATTGGCGATTGCATCCTTGATCGCTTTCGCGGCGGGCCGTTCGCGCCCTGCGGTAAAGTCCGCGCGTGGGCTCGAAGAAAATACCCAGCGCCAGAGATCGCGCCGTTGAATTGGGCCCAAATGATGCGCCGCGCTGTCACGCAGCCGTCCCACCAATGCCGCCAACCCTCCGAGGTTGGGTTCAAGGAGTTCTTCCATTCGGGTTTTGATTTGGCGCGCCAGTACAGGCGCGGTCCCCTCGGTGCCGATGGCCACAACAACGGGGTCACGATCGACAATGGAAGGCGTCAACGCGTCGCAAAGGCTCGGCTGGTCCACCACGTTCACAACTGCGCCCGCGGCCTTGGCGAGGGTTTGAAGCGCGGCATCGGCGCCTTTGCATCCAGTAGCAATGAAAACAAGCGCGCTATCGACGAATAGATCAGGAGTAACGTCGGTTGCGTGTCGCTCTGCGCGGCCTTCTGCGATGATATCCGCCAGTTCGTCGTCAATTTCACCTGCCGCTGCAATCATGATTTTTGCTTCGGTTTTGAGGGCCAAGCGGCATTTCTGTGCGGCTTGTTCGCCACCGCCACAGATGATGATACGGCGGTTAGCAACCGTTAGGAACATTGGGAAGGTCTTCACCGCTATCTCCTATTCCGAGACCACACGAGAGTGCCAAAGCTCCTGCGCAAGAGTATCGGCAGCCTCGATAGTAGGTGCTTTGCCCAAGGTCAACAATGCCAGCGCCGCGGTGCCCGTTACGATGGCTTCCGCGAATGGGTCAGATATTTCGCCCTTCCAGAGTGCGGCGAGGTCTTCGGGGCGGGGTTCCTCTGCTGCGAGGCGGCGTGTTTCGTTCATAAGGGCAGGGGCGCTCCCTTCCCATGCCGAATTTTCCCGCAGACCAAATGCTTGGACCACCTTGGACGGATGTCGCTCAAATTCGCCGCCGCCGCCTTTGATCACCGAGAGAGAGGTTAGGCCGAGAATTTTTCCGGCATCCGCCTGCAACTCTCGGTAGGTCGGGTGGAATACTCCCTGAACAGAGGCCGTCGCACCCGTTGGGTTAAAAACCCGCAGAGTTGTGTTTACCGCCGAGCGAAGCCCCAAAACATCGCGCAATTTTAGAACCCTGAATGCCTCTGGCGCCAAATCTTCGAGTGGCGCATAGGCTACTCGCCCCTGTTCAATCGCAGCCTTTGCCGCGCTTGCCGTTGTCACCGTTTCGATTTGGAGCGGATCAAGTTGAGTGCGCACAGATGCCAGCGGATTTTGGTGCGAGTTCCAGCCATGCAGCAACACAGATGCGCCCGTTTGCGAGACCAATTTTGCAGACAAGAGAAAATAGGGCAGCCCACGTGTTCGCCCCGCCGCATAGGTCGGCCAATCAAGCGATGCCGAAACAGTATCCCAGCCCGAAACGCGTGCGCGCAAGGCCTTAACAAAGCCCGCAATCTCATCGGCATTTTCACCGCGAAAACGCATCAACATAAGAAGCGCGCCGACGGCCTCAGGGGCGCAATCTTGGCTTAGGATAAGTGTAAACGCCTCGAATGCTTCTTCCTGCGTGAGCGATCGAGACCGACCAGGCCCCCGCCCAAGTATTCGGACATAGGGGGCAAGTTTTGTCATTCGGCGGCCACTTTCAATGAGGGTATATCCCTCAGTAATGCCTGAAGTTCGGGCTTGCAAGACCCACAGCTTGTGCCCGCTCCCGTGCATTCGCCAAGTGCCTCAACGGTTAGGGCGCCTTCGGCAATTGCAGCGCGCAGGGTGTTTTTTCCTACACTCATACAGGCACAGACAGTTGCGCCCGGATCAGGTTGATCGGCGCCGGGAACCCCCGCAAGCACGTGCTGTGCGTCCTGTGTCCCGATGAGCGATGTGACAAACCCGCGTGCAACCGAAACCGGAGATTTTGCCGCAAAGAACGCACCACGCAGTACACCGTTCTCGATAATGGCGATACGGATTGTGCCGCGTCTTTTGTCTTCGAATATCAGCGCATCACCGCTTGTTAGCCCAAGCGTTGCGCGGGCTTCTTGCTCCCAACAATCGGGGGATTTGACGCCCGCGATTTCGGCGCGCCAGCCAGTGTCGCTGCGCATTTTTGCGACATAGGGGCGACCGCTTGTGATGTCTCCATCAGCGGCAGCAAAAGCGTACCATTCCGCATCATAACGTGTGGCCGACACCACCGCGCCCTTTAGAGCGGGTTGGCCAGATACGGGATCTGTCACCGAATTACCCGCAAAATTCACGCGCCCGTTTGCGGCGAATTGCGCCGTCCAGTGCATTGGCGCGAAAACGCTTCCGACTTGGGCGCGGTCAGAGATGAGAACCCGAAGCAACGCCCGCCCGTTTTCCCCCGAAAGCCGCAGGAGCTCGGCATCTTTCACGCCTATATTTTTGGCGTCGATCGGATGAATCTCGGCGAATGGTTCGGCGATATGTTGGCCCAGCCGCGCGGTTTTCCCTGTTCGTGTCATTGTGTGCCACTGATCACGCACACGACCCGAATTTAGCCGCAGGAAGTTCGGCTGCGGGATGTTGCGCGGCGGTGTGACAGCCAGCATTTTTGCCTTGCCGTCGGGGCGATAGAACTCCCCCTCTGCAAAGAAGCGCTCGGTGGTTGTTCCGTCCTTTTTCACGGGCCACTGAACAGGTTCCAAAGCGTCGTATTGCTCGGCACTCATCCCCGCGAGGCCAGAGATATCGAAGTCCCGCCCAAACTGTGCCGTATGCAGCGACAGTCGCGCGTATTCGTCGAAAACCTCAGCTGGAGAGGTAAAGGCAAATCCGTCCTCGTATCCCATCCGCGTTGCCACATCACAGATAATTTTCCAATCAGGACGCGCCATGCCCGCAGCGGGGAGAAACGCGCGTTGGCGACTTATGCGGCGCTCGGAATTGGTGACCGTGCCGGATTTTTCACCCCACCCCGTGGCGGGGAGCAACACATCCGCTAGATCACCTGTGTCGGTACGCGCCATAATATCGGAAACGACGGTAAACGGCACATTTTCAATCGCTTGCGAAACCTCAGAAGCGTTTGGCATTGAGACGGCGGGGTTGGTGGACATCACCCAGAGTGCCTTGATCTTGCCCTCTGCGCAGGCTTTGAACAAGTCAACGGCCTTGAGGCCCGCGCGGTCTGCGATCACGGGTGATTGCCACGCTGATTGAATTGCATTGCGGTGATTGGGGTTCTCAAGATCTAGGTGGTTCGCCAGCATATTCGCCAGTCCGCCGACCTCTCTGCCGCCCATGGCGTTGGGCTGACCTGTAACGCTAAACGGTCCCATGCCTGCGCGGCCGATGCGGCCCGTGGCGAGGTGACAGTTCAGGATGGCGTTCACCTTGTCCGTGCCGACGGCGGATTGGTTCACACCTTGTGAGTAGATCGTGACGACCTTCTCGGTCTCGGCCCAAAGCGCGACGAAAGCAGCGATATCTTTGTCGCTTAGCCCGCAATCCATATCAGTACGCGCCGCATTAAGGGCATCTTCAAAACCCGTGATATGCTGCTCGACATAGCTGCCGTTCACCTTGCCTTTGTCGTGAAGTGCGACGAGCAGTTTATTGAACAGTGCCGCATCCATATCGGGCGCAATCGCCAGATGCATATCTGCCAAATCCGAAGTCGCCGTGCGGCGAGGGTCGATATTGACCACATTCATATTCGGACGTTCGGCCTTGGCTGCAGCGAGGCGCTGGTAAAGGATCGGATGGCACCATGCCAAGTTACTTCCGACCAGCACGACCAAGTCTGCTTGTTCGATATCCTCGTAGTTTCCGGGGACGGTGTCGGTGCCGAAGGCCCGTTTGTGCCCCGCTACGGAACTCGCCATGCAAAGGCGCGAGTTGGTGTCGATGTTGGCGCTGCCGATGTATCCTTTCATCAGCTTGTTGGCGACGTAATAGTCCTCAGTAAGTAATTGACCTGAAACATAAAACGCGACGCTGTCAGGACCATGTTCGTCGATTGCAGCGCGAAACTTGCCCGCGACCAGATCGAGAGCTTCGTTCCAGCTTGCCTCACGTTTGCCGATCTGCGGTGCGAGAAGACGACCCTCGAGATCGAGGGTCTCGCCGAGTGCCGAGCCTTTGGAGCACAAACGGCCAAAGTTGGCTGGGTGGTTCTTGTCGCCTTGAATGCTGTTATCAGGCCCGACAACAATCCCACATCCCACGCCGCAGTAGGGGCAAGTCGTGCAGGTCATGCGGCACTCTGCGCGGTCAGGCGCGCCACATCCAGCATGATCCGGCCTTCCTGAACCTGCACGCTATAGGTCGCAACCTGTCCTTCGTCTGCGCCCTGCGCTTCGCCCGTATTCATGTCAAACACCCAGTTATGAAGGGGGCAGGTCACGGAGCTCCCATGCACGATCCCTTCGCTGAGTGGGCCTTTTTTGTGGGGGCAAGTATCGTCCATCGCGAACACTTCGTCCTCCGCAGTGCGGAAAACGGCGACGCACCCAAGGCTCGTTTTTACTAGCCGCGCGCCGCGTTGGGGAATGTCATCAAGGGCACCAATATCGATCCAGTCACTCATTCTGCGGCCTCCAAGCTAAGGTCAGCCAACGGCTGCCATTTTTTCTGACGGTACTCTGGGGTTGCTTGCTCGGCCCACGGGTCTTTGCGGTAGATCGTTTGAGACAGCTCAAAACGTTCAACCAGCGCGGCGCGTTGATCGAGATCGTCCACGACTTGTTCCTTGACCCAGTCCAGACCAACTTTCGCAACCCATTTATAGGCGCGATCAAGGTACTTTGCGTTCTCACGGTATATCTGCATGAACGCGGTCGTTAGGGCGATGGCCTCTTCTTCGGTTGCAACTTTGGCAAGCAATTCGGTTTCCCGAACGTCCATACCTGCCGCTCCGCCAACCGAAACTTCATAGCCAGAGTCGACACAGACGATGCCGATGTCCTTACAGGTCGCTTCGGCGCAATTGCGCGGACAGCCGGATACGCCAAGTTTGACTTTATGCGGTGTCCACGAGCCCCAGAGGAGTTTTTCCAGCTTGATCCCGAGGCCAGTCGAATCCTGTGTGCCAAAGCGACAGTGATCCTTGCCGACGCATGTTTTTACTGTGCGCAACCCTTTGGAATACGCATGCCCTGAAACCATCCCCGCTTGGTTCAGGTCATACCACATGGCGGGCAGGTCTTCTTTTTTGACGCCAAGCAGGTCAATGCGTTGGCCGCCTGTGACCTTGACGGTCGGAACGTTGTATTTGTCCGCGGCATCGGCAATCGCGCGCAACTCGTCCGGCGTTGTGATCCCGCCCCACATACGCGGGACAACGGAATAGGTGCCGTCTTTCTGGATGTTGGCGTGGTTGCGTTCGTTGACGAAGCGGCTCTGCGGGTCGTCCTGATATTCAAGTGGCCAATCGGCCAGCAGGTAAAAGTTTAGCGCAGGGCGGCAAGAGTGGCAGCCACAGGATGTTTTCCATCCGCATTCCTGCATAACGGCCGCCATGGACTTCAGCTCTTGCGATTTAATCATGCGCCGCACATCTTCATGCGAGAGATCGGTGCATCCGCACATTCCCTGCGCCGCTGGAATGACGAAATCATCGCCGAGCGTCACGCCCAGCACCTGTTCCACCAAACCCGTGCAGGTTCCACAAGAACCCGAAGCCTTGGTTACTGCACGAACGGCCCCGAGGTCGTTCGCGCCATCTTTTATTGCGGCAACAATGTCGCCTTTGGAAATGCCGTTACAGCCACAGATTTCTGCATCATCTGGTAAGGCTGCAACGGCCGCCATAGGGTCCAGGGGGGCACCTCCCTGAAAGGCAGGCCCAAAGATCAACGTGTCGCGTATCTCGCTGATGTTTTCGCCCGATTTGATCTTGCCAAAGAACCAAGAGCTATCGGCGGTATCGCCATACATCACAGCGCCGATGATTGCGTCATCCTTGAGAACGAGGCGCTTATAGACACCACGGGATGGATCGCGGAAAACGATATCCTCGCGATCCTCACCTTCGGCAAAATCACCTGCCGAGAAGAGGTCACAGCCCGTCACTTTGAGCTTGGTTGAGATTTCCTTTTGAACAAACTCGGCGTGCTCGCCCACAAGCGTGCGCGCAAGAACCTTCGCTTGGTCGTAGAGTGGCGCCACAAGGCCAAAGATAGCGCCTTTATGCTCTACGCACTCGCCGACAGCACAGATATCCGAATCCGATGTGATCATCTGGTCGTCGACATGAATACCTTTGCCGACCATCAAGCCCGCGTCAGCAGCAAGAGCGACATTCGGACGAATGCCCACCGCCATCACCAAGAGGTCACAAGGGAGTTCGGTGCCATCATCCAGCATAAGCGCCTTTACATGGCCATCTTCACCGACGATCTCTTTGGAGTTCGCGGAGCAAAGTACCGTGATGCCCTTCTCGATGAGCGCCTTGCGCAAGAGGTATCCTGCGGCTTCGTCAAGCTGGCGTTCCATCAGGTGACCCATGATATGCACGACCGTCACATCGACCCCGCGAAGCGCCAGCCCTGCTGCGGCTTCTAGTCCAAGAAGACCTCCACCAATCACGACGGCTTTGGGGTTTTCTTTCTCCCCGAGCGCGATCATGCGGTTTGTGTCTTCAAGATCGCGATAGGCAATCACGCCCTCAAGGTCATGTCCAGGAAGCGGGATGATGAAAGGGTTGGACCCCGTGCCGAACATCAGCTTGTCGTATGGAACCTCATCGCCGTTCTCGGCAAACACCACCTTGCGGTCACGATCTACCTTGGCGACCTTTTCACCAAAGCGGCAGGTAACGCCGTTTTCTTCGTACCACTCGGAAGTGTGAATGATAATGTCTTCAAACGCTTTGTCACCCGATAGAACAGGAGAGAGCATGATGCGGTCATAGTTGCCGCGTGGCTCTGCGTTAAAAAGGGTGACTTCATAGGCGTCCGGATCGAGCTTGATAAGCTCTTCCAGAGCGCGCCCCGATGCCATACCCGCACCGATAATGACGAGTTTCTGGGCCATTAGGCTGCCTCCTCTTTCTGTTTCTTGGGGTCTTTGCCGTGTTCGTATTCCTCGAGGAAATCCAGAACTTCGGCGCGGTACTTATAGTAATCAGCATGCGCCAAGAGCGCCTTGCGCGTGCGCGGACGGGGTAGGTCGACGTCTACGATCTTGCCGATGGTTGCTTGGGGGCCGTTGGTCATCATCACCACACGATCCGCAAGCAAAATGGCCTCGTCCACATCGTGGGTAACGCAAATGGCGGTTACCTTGGTGCGGGACCAGACTTCCATGAGAACCTCTTGCAGCTCCCAGCGGGTAAGGCTGTCGAGCATTCCGAAGGGCTCATCCAACAAGAGAAGCTTGGGCGAGAGCGCGAAGGCGCGCGCAATACCGACGCGTTGTTTCATACCGTTGGACATGGAGTCAGCCATCTTATCCATCGAGTCCGCGAGGCCGACACGCTCAAGATAATATTCAACAACGTCCTGACGCTCGGCCATGGACGCCTTGGGATAGACCTTGTCCACACCAATCGAAACATTCTCCTTGGCGGTCAGCCACGGAAACAAGTTGGGGGATTGGAACACAACGGCGCGCTCTGGATCGGCGCCCTGAACGTGGCGACCATCAAGACGGATACCGCCCTTGGAAATATCATTTAGCCCCGCCGCCATTGTTAGGACCGTGGATTTGCCGCATCCAGAGTGACCAATCAGCGAAATGAACTCGCCCCGATCCACCTTGAGGTTGAAATCCTCAACAACCGTTAGCGGGCCTTTGGGTGTTGGATAGACCTTGTGAAGCTGCGAGAAATCAAGGAACCGCTCGTCGATGAGCCCTTCTTGGGCCTTGGCGACCGCTGCGGGAACACCGTGGATTGGGGTGACATCGGGGAGTTTGCGGCTCTCTTCGACGCGGCTCGAAATTCCAACGTCCATGAGGTACTGGGTGATCTCGCCGCGGAGTGTCTTGAACGCTGAGCTGTCGTTCATCTCGATGCGATCACGCGGGCGCGGGATGTTTACAACGAACGGTTCCGAGAGCGTTCCATCAGGATTTAGCGCGATAATGCGGTCTGCCATGATGATGGCTTCATCCACATCGTTCGTAATGAGAACAACCGTTTTGCGATCCGCGCTCCAGATATCAAGGATCTCATCCGCGAGATTAGCGCGCGTAAGGGCATCGAGCGCAGAAAGCGGCTCGTCCAGCAACAAAACCTCTGGGTTCATCGCCAATGCCCGCGCAACCGAAACGCGCTGGCGCATACCACCCGAAAGCTCGGCGGGGCGGCGATCCTTGGCGTGGGAGAGGCCGACCATTGCGATGTATTTGTTCACAATCTCGGCGCGCTCGTCCTTGGAATTGTCCTTGAACACAGCATCAACCGCGAGAGCCACATTCCCCGCAACTGTCAGCCAAGGCATGAGGGAATAGCTTTGGAATACCAAACCGCGCTCTGGGCCTGGGCCAGTAATCGGGGCGCCCTTGAACAGGACTTCGCCTTTGTCTGGCGTATTCAGCCCCGCGATGAGGTTCATCAAAGTGGACTTGCCGGTGCCGGAAAAGCCGAGGATAGCGAGGAACTCGCCCTCCTTTACGTCAAGGTTGATATCATGCAAAACCTCAACCCGTTCAGTTCCTGTACCAAATCCAACGTGGACGTCTTTGAATTCTACAACTGCCATGTCGATCACCGGTTTGCTGAGAAGGTAAAGAGGGATTGGATCGTGAACATCAGGCGATCGAGCAAGAAGCCGATGATACCGATGGTAAAGACCGCAACCATGATCTTGGCGAGGGACTGCGAGGAGCCATTCTGGAACTCATCCCAAACGAACTTCCCAAGACCGGGGTTCTGCGCAAGCATTTCCGCCGCGATAAGAACCATCCAGCCCACACCGAGCGAAAGACGCAGACCCGTAAAGATGAGCGGAAGTGCAGAGGGGAGTACGAGTTTCGTAATTTTGGTGAAGGTCGAGAGCTTCAGAACCTTGCTCACCGAGATCAGATCTTTGTCGATGCTTGCGACACCAAGGCTTGTGTTTATCAACGTGGGCCAAAGCGAGCAAAGCGTTACGGTGATCGCCGAGTTCAGGAAGGATTTGGTGAACAGCCCGTCGTTTGTGGCATAAACCGCGGAAACAACCATCGTCACGATCGGAAGCCATGCGAGCGGTGAAACCGGTTTGAAAATCTGGATAAGAGGGTTGATCGCTGCGTTCACAACGGGGGAGAGACCCGCAGCAATACCGAGCGGTACGGCCACAACGGTAGCGATCAGGAAGCCAAAGAATACGGTTTGGATCGAGGTCCAGATTTGGTCATAGTAAGTCGGCTTGCCAGTATAGGCGCGCTCTTTGACTTTATCTTCTTGACCGTCTGCGATCAGCTTGGCGTTGCGCGTGTCTTGGCGCTCATAGAATGAAGCTTCTTTCTCGCGCTCACGAATATGATCGGCATGGAGTACGCCGACTTGCTCCCATACTTGCGAAGGTCCCGGAACCGCGCCGAGTGATGTCACGACCTTAGGAGCAAGCGCCCCCCAAGCAGCGAGAAACAGGCAAATCGAAAGGATAGGCACCCCGAGGAGCAGCCAGATTTGGCTCATCTGTGCGCGCGGGTTGTCGCCCGCTAGCGCCTTGAGAATAGGGGTCATCCAAGCAAGACCCAGCACTTTGAACCATGCATCCGCTTTGTTGATGCGAGTGAAAAGGCGTGCTCGTTTTGCTTCCTTGTCAAGGTTTGCGGCGAATTCGGGATCGACTGTGGTCATCTGACCTTCTCCAATTTGGCGGCTAGTGAATGCAGGAAGCCCCGCCCCCGAAGTGAGGGAGGCGAGGCAAGTTGATTAGTTTGTGACGATATCGTCCTGTACGGTTTGCGACCCCTTAAGACCAATGGTCAGGCTGTCGATGTAGGCGTTGGGTGTGCGGCCATCGTAAACAACGCCGTCGATGATATCGGTCTCTGGTGTTGGTGCGCGGTATCCGTCGGTATCCCAAGGGAAGTCCGCTTCGGAGGCGAGCCCGTCTTCAACAAGGAGCTTGGCCGCTTCGAGGTAAATCTCTGGCTTGTATACGTTTTTAGCAGTTTCGTCATACCACTCGTCGGACTGGCCTTCTGGGATCTGCCCCCAGCGGCGCATCTGTGTGAGGTACCAAACAGCGTCTGAGTAATAAGGATAAGTCGCGAAGTAGCGGAAGAAT
The DNA here is from genome assembly GCF_042445055.1 of Falsihalocynthiibacter sp. SS001. Lineage (GTDB taxonomy): Bacteria > Pseudomonadota > Alphaproteobacteria > Rhodobacterales > Rhodobacteraceae > Falsihalocynthiibacter. Next base: position 2,510,707 of record NZ_CP170339.1, on the reverse strand, counting down.
ACGTTGAAGTCCGGAACCTCGCGCACGTCGCCTTTTTCATACTCGAACGTACCTGTCATCGACGCCGCGATCACATCGTAATCCGCGCCGACATATTCGGAACGCGACAGGATCTCGACCGCTTCGGGGCGGTTGCCGTTTTCGTTGGCATCAAGCCACATCGCCGCGCGGATCAGTGCTTTGGTCAGAGCAAGCGTTGTGTTCGGGTTCTCTTCTGCAAATTCAGCAGTGATACCAAAGACTTTCTCGGGGTTGTTCTTCCAGATTTCGTAGTCTGTAACGACCGGAACACCGATGCCTTTAAACACCGCAGCTTGGTTCCATGGCTCGCCCACGCAATACCCAAGGATCGTACCCGCTTCGAGCGTAGCCGGCATTTGAGGAGGAGGCGTCACGGATAGCAGCACATCTGCTGCAAGTTGCCCTGATACGTCTTCGGGGGTGTAGTAGCCTGGCTCGATGCCGCCAGCGGCCAACCAATAGCGAAGCTCATAGTTATGTGTCGAAACTGGGAAGACCATGCCCATATTGAACGGCAAGCCCTGATTGGCATAATCATCAACCACTGGCTTGAGCGCCGCAGCAGAGATTGGGTGAACCGGCTTTCCTGCATCGTCTTTGGTGATGTGGGGGAGCATTTGTTCCCAAACTTCGTTGGAAACCGTAATGCCGTTACCGTTCAGGTCCATCGAGAAGGGCGTAATGATATGCGCCTCTGTGCCGTAACCGATTGTTGCGGCAATCGGCTGGCCCGCAAGCATATGCGCACCGTCAAGTTGGCCGTCGATGACGCGGTCCAGCAGAACCTTCCAGTTCGCTTGCGGTTCGAGCGTTACATAGAGGCCCTCGTCCTCAAAGTATCCCATCTCGTATGCGATCGCCAAAGGAGCCATATCAGTGAGCTTGATAAAGCCCAGTGTCAGCTCGTCTTTTTCAACATCCAACATCTCGGCATATGAAGGTGCCGCGAATGCAAAGCTCGTCGCCACGGCCATGCTTATTGCGTATCTCATGTATCTTTCCTCTTCTGTTGCGCCCCGGATGTTCGGACAAAGGGGCAGAAAATGAAAAAGCCGCGCGATTCTTCTGGCGGGGGAGGACCTGCCTTGGAATCGAGCGGCTTTGCTCATATCACCCGATTTGCGGGTGTATCTGGCTGGGCATCGTTGCCTAGCGTTGAGTTGAATTTAGGACCTCTGCCGCATTGCAGCGAGTCTTGCGGCCCTATCGGATTGAGTTTCTGGGGCTAATTCTGCGACTGCATAATAAATGTGCAGAATTACGCGCTAAGGTCGAAGATTTCGCCATCGAAAAAGGCATCTGGCCCCAGAATCATCTCTCCGCGGATGGAGGCAACCGATGTTGGAAGGCTCAAAGACCCCTCCAGTTTTTCTGAAGCAAAGGGCATATCCACCCCGATTCCAGACAGGTTTTGGCGATAGAGGTCCGTGCGGAAACACGCGCGAGCGACCTCAAGCGCGTGGGCTTGATCGATGTTATGGCGTATAGCAAGGCGCCGCGCGATCCAGGCCGCCTGACTACGCCACGGGAAGTTTGCGGCTGCTCCGTGGAACTTCTGGAAATTGGGTACATCAATCGGGTTCGCATGGGTCGCGGGAACAATCCGGCGCGAGAGAGCGCGGTCGATGATATGTTCGGGAAGGTTCAGATAATCAGGACGCGCGAGCAAGGTGGCGGCCATCATCCGGTTGGATGGATCGTCCAGCCAACGTGCCGCTTGATAGGTCGCGCGAGTGAGATTGCGGGCCTTTTGTGGGTTTTCCTCAATCCAGTCGTAAGGGGCGGCTAGCACTTTCTCGGGCGCAAAGCTCCAAATCGCGGAGCAGGGCAGGATAAGCTCCGCAACTTGCTTCTCAACCCCGAGTGATCCCCATGGTTCGCCCACGCAGAACGCGTCGATCTCGCCGCTCTCAATCGCATCGGGCATCCGCGGAGGGGGGACGATCTTGATATCCAGTCCCTGCGGATGCAGTCCGAGCGCGCTCAGCCAATGATGAAGAAGCTCCATATGCATCGCGAAGGGGAATGGCACCCCGACGCGCAGGTTCTCGCCCGCTACTTTAATGAGGTGCTGTCCGGTTTCGCGTGGTGTCTGGAAGTCTCCGTTCCAACCGCTCGCACGCATCTTTGCGGCAATCCTGGGGGCGACGCCGATGTTGTTCCCATTGACCGAAAGGACCATCAGAACGTCAATTTTTAAAGGCAAATTCCCAAGGTTCAGAGAACTGGCAATCGGCGCAGGAGAGAGCATCTGCGCCGCATCTAAATGCCCAAGCGCCAGCATATCGCGCAGGGCAGACCAGCTTGGATGTTTCACTAGATTAAGCGAAATCGAATTGGCTTCGGCAAAGCCCAATTCATGCGCGATAATAAGGGGGGCGGAGTCCACAAGCGGGACAAATCCAAGGCTAAGGGGCGTCATTTGAGCATCTCGCTTGCCATGATTAATGCGTTGGCGACATCGGCCGTTTTGCGACCTTGGTTCATTGCAGTGGTGCGCAGAAGGGAATAGGCTTCGTCTTCGGAAATCCCCTTGGCGGCAATCAATAACCCTTTGGCGCGATCAATGGTTTTGCGGTCGGCGAGGGCGGCCTTGGCGGCGTCGCGTTCATTGCGGATTTGCGACACCATATGAAAGCGTGCAATCGCCGCATCAATCACGGGCTTAATCCTGTTTTTCGTAAGCCCATCAACAACATAAGCCGAAAGCCCTGCGTCAATTGCGGCCTTGGTCATCTCTGGATCAGAGCGATCAACGAACATCGCCACGGGCCGTGAATTTGCGCCAGAAGCGACCGAGAGGCTCTCGAGCGTATCGCGGCTTGGGTTGGCGATATCGACGAGAACCACATCCGGATTTAACTCCTTTAGACGCTGATTAAGCGCCGTTTCGTCCCCCAAAACAGTGATGGCATAATCATCAGCGTCACAAAGACCATCTACGATCATGCGGGCACGTTCTGGGTCAGGCTCTAGGACGGTGATGCGGAGTTTGTCGGCCATTTTTACCGTCTAGGGCCAAGCGATTTGATCGGACAGAGCCGAAGCGGTTTGAAGAAATCCTCCGCACACGGATGGCGCGAAAAGCGGCGATTGCGGGCGGCGTTGCCTATTTCTTGGGCGCACTATTAACGGTGCGCGAGGCGGCGAAATGGGCAATGTGATTGGCATATGATTTTCATATGTTTTGCGTATGCGTGAAATATGCGTGCGGCGGAGTCGGGAAAAGTTAACGGATATCGGGAATGATTGAAGGCGCGTTCACATTCTCAGGAGGCCGCGATGCCAACCCAACACAATCAAATGACCCGCCATAAAATCGCTCCAGCCTCTGATCGGCGGGTGACCAAGGAGCAGCATCGCCACCTGCGAATGGCCAAAAATACGCTCGCGCGGATAAACACGGAGGTGCGGGCCGCAGAGCTTAGGGCCGAGTTTATCCCCGAGGAGTGGGAGGAGATTTCGGAGGCCTTCGGGTTCACGCCTCGCAATGCGCGGGTGACGCTTTTATTGGAGGAGCCCGTGCTGAAGTACTACCGCGCGTATGGGGCGGGCTATCAACGAATAATTAACGATGTGCTGGCATTGTTTGCGGAGCTGCGCATGAGCAAAGTGATCGAGGCCCGCGAGGATCGGGATGAGGATGGGAAGGCGATTTGAGGTTTTTAGGCATTTGGCATGCGGTTAGTTTCATTGAACCTAATTCTAACTGGAAGTGACATGGCAATTAGCAGAATGTCGTATTAATTTCCAATACTTAGGTTAGGTTGGATCACAAGGGGAAATCGTGAATGGATACTACGTTAGAAAACAAGGAGAAAGCCGACACTCCAAGTATATGGCTCGCGTTGATTTTTGCCGTCCTAGTTATCGCTGTTATTGGCTTGAACTGGTACTTTGTTCACCCGCTAGCCAATCGAGGCACCTTCGGCGATATGTTCGGGGCTGCAAACTCAGTGTTTACTGGATTAGCTTTTGTTGGGGTAGTCTATGCGATTAGACTTCAGCATCACGAAGTCGGTCTGCTCAACACAGAACTGCAGATTTCTAAGTCGATGGTCAGAAAACAACAAGAATTGGCCGAACAACAAATTGTGCATCTAAATGTACAGCAGTTCGAGGGTTCGTTTTTCAACTTTTTCAATGTTTTTGTTGGCTTAGTGGAGAAAATTGAGATTCGAGAAGGTGCGACAAGGGAGAAGTACACAGGAAAAGGTGTCTTAAGTTCAATGTTATACGATGTAGATGGGACACTGTCTAATGACACGGCGATAAGTTCAGAGGCTGCATATGAAAAACTATATGAAACGCAAAACTCAGTACTTGGCCATTATTTCCGAACATTATCTAACCTAGTAAAGCTCGTTGATTCATCGAGTATTACTAATAAGCGCCTCTACACTAACCTTATCCGCGCTCAACTAACTGATGATGAGGTTATGCTATTGTATTGATCAGCCCCACCTAAGTAGTCCAGTTTGAATGTTAGTGCATGATCGGCCTTAGTTCCATCGGGACGATGGTTTCCGGAGCCGGCGGGCGGTAGCCCAGAGCACTGTGTGGTCGTTTGGTATTGTAGTGTTTCCTCCAGCTTTCGATGATAATCTGTGCTTCGCGTAGAGTGTAAAAGCTCTCCCCGTTCAGCAACTCGTCGCGGAACCGGGCATTGAAACTTTCGCAATACCCATTCTCCCACGGCGAGCCAGGCTCAATGTAAGCCGTTTTGGCTCCAACCGCCTCAATCCAGTCTCGAACAGCCCGAGCTATGAACTCCGGGCCGTTGTCCGACCTGATGTAGGCCGGAACGCCGCGCAAGATGAACAGATCCGTGAGTGCGTCGATGACTTCTGTCGAGTTCAACTTCCGCTTCACCCGGATCGCCAGGCATTCCCGGCTGTATTCGTCCAAGATGTTCAGGGTCCGGAACGCTTTCCCGTCATCAGTTCGATGATGAACGAAGTCATACGACCAGACGTGGTTGCGATACTCTGGCCGCAGCCGGACACATGAGCCATCATTTAGCCAGAGCCGCCCCTTCTTGGGTTGTTTCATGGGTACTTTGAGCCCCTCACGCCGCCACAACCGTTCAACCCGCTTGTCGTTCACCTGCCAGCCCGCATCCCTGAGCAGAGCCGCAATCCGGCGATACCCGTACCGGCCATACTGACGTGCCAGTTCGATCATATCAGCAACCAGCCGTTCTTCGTCACTTCGGTCAACAGGCAACCGCCTCTGGGTGGATCGGTTCTGCCCCAAAACACGACAGATCCGCCGCTCAGACACCCGCACCTCATTGCGAATGTGATCGATGCAGGCGCGGCGGCGCGAGGGGCTCAGAAGTTTCCCCGTGCGGCTTCCGACAGGATCAACTTGTCCAGGGTCAGATCAGATACGGCTCGCCGCAGTCGATCATTCTCCTTCTGAAGCCGCTTTAGTTCCCTCAGTTGGTCGGTTCCCATTCCGCCATATTGTTTGCGCCAACGATAAAACGTCTGTTCAGTTATCTGCACTTGCCGGATTGCATCAACACGCGGCATGCCTTGACCGCAAAGCACCTCAACCTGCCGCAACTTCGTGACAATCTCTTCTGGCTTGTGTCGCTTAATTCCCATTTTCAATCCTCCGATTCCTAACTATAGGGGCGGACCACTTCAAAGGGGGAGGACCAGTATCTTAATGGTTTGACCGAGCGAAGCGCGAATTTCAAACCGCTACTTGAGAAGTATGCTTTCTTAAAAAATGTTGATCAGAGTAGTATATACTTCTCAAGAGCAGCTGGAGTATATGATCCAGCTGCATACGAATAGCCATGTTGTTCGCGATTGTTAGTTGCAATCGATGCTTTTGCACGGTGACTTACCGAACAAACTTCTTATGCTTCATCCGTGTCGGCTCTAGCGCGTCCGCGCCTAGACGGCGTTTTTTGTCTTCTTCGTAGTCTTCGAAGTTGCCTTCGAACCACTCTACGTGTGCGTCGCCTTCGAAGGCGAGCATGTGGGTGCAGATGCGGTCGAGGAAGAAGCGGTCGTGGGAGATGACGACGGCGCAGCCTGCGAAGTCTACGAGGGCGTCTTCTAGGGCGCGGAGGGTTTCTACATCCAAATCGTTGGTGGGCTCATCGAGGAGGAGGACGTTGCCGCCTTCTTTCAGAAGACGCGCCATGTGGACGCGGTTGCGTTCACCACCCGAGAGCATTCCGAGTTTTTTCTGTTGATCGCCGCCTTTGAAGTTGAACGATGAGCAATAGGCGCGGGCGTTTACTTCGGCGTCGCCAAGTTTGATGATTTCGCCTCCGTCGCCGATGGCCTCGAACACGGTTGCGTTGTCGTCGAGATCGTCGCGGTTTTGATCAACGTAGGAGAGTTGAACGGTGTCGCCGTATTCAACAGTGCCTTCGTCTGGTTGCTCTTGGCCGGTCAACATGCGGAACAGCGTGGTTTTACCCGCGCCGTTGGGGCCGATGACGCCCACGATCCCACCGGGTGGGAGGGAGAACTCGAGGTTTTCGACCAGAAGCTTATCGCCCATTGCTTTCTTGAGGCCTTGGACTTCGATCACCTTGGACCCAAGGCGTGGGCCATTGGGGATGATGATTTGGGCGCGGCCGACTTTCTCGCGCTCGGATTGGTTGGCGAGATCGTTGTAGGCGTTGATACGTGCTTTAGATTTCGCTTGGCGCGCCTTGGGTGACTGGCGCATCCATTCGAGTTCGCGCTCAAGGGTTTTCTGTTTGGATTTGTCCTCTTTGGCTTCCCGCTCAAGACGTTTGGCCTTTTGTTCGAGCCATGCGGAGTAGTTGCCTTCGTAAGGGATGCCCTGACCACGGTCGAGTTCAAGAATCCAGCCCGTGATATCGTCAAGGAAATAACGGTCGTGGGTAACGCAGAGGATCGTGCCTTTGTAGTCGATCAGGTGCTGTTGCAGCCATGCGATTGTTTCGGCGTCGAGGTGGTTGGTTGGCTCGTCGAGGAGCAGCATGTCGGGGGCTTCGAGGAGAAGCTTGCAGAGCGCGACGCGGCGCTTCTCACCACCGGAAAGTGTTGTGACATCAGCGTCGTCAGGAGGGCAGCGGAGGGCTTCCATCGAAACGTCGATCTGGGCGTCGAGGTCCCAGAGGTTCTGGCTGTCGATCTCGTCCTGAAGTTTCGCCATCTCGTCGGCGGTTTCTTCGGAGTAGTTCATCGCAAGTTCGTTGTAACGATCAAGGATCGCCTTTTTATCCGCGACGCCGAGCATGACGTTGCCGCGCACATCGAGGCTTGGATCAAGCTCTGGTTCCTGTGGAAGATAGCCAGCAGTCGCGCCTTCGGCGAGCCAAGCTTCACCTTGGAATTCTTTGTCGATCCCCGCCATGATGCGCATCAGGGTCGATTTACCCGATCCGTTGGTACCGACGACGCCGATTTTCACGCCGGGCAAGAAGTTTAGACGGATGTTTTCAAAGCATTTTTTCCCACCGGGGTAGGTTTTGGAGACTCCGTCCATGAAGTAGACAAATTGATATGCGGCCATGTGGTCTCTCCGAATGTAAATTGGGGTTGAGTCCGTTTAATTCGTTGCGGCGGTTTGTGCAATCTCTGTCGCGGAATTAGGACCGCTCGAAGCATATAAAAAAGAGCGTCGGAGGGATGTGGGAGCTGTTTTCGACTGAAGCTAGTCGTTGATAGTTGACCATTGGCGTTTTAAGGTTCTGTGGAGTCAGTTGATTCCGTTGGCTTTTGGAACTTAATTTTTTAGAAGGAAATTGACATGCGAAACGTGAAATTACTCGCCGCAGCTACAATCTTGGCCGTTGGCGCTTCTGCCGCATCTGCCCAGAACCAGTTTGAGATGTTCGCTGAGGTCGAAGGTTGGAAAGTCTGGAAAGACAACGAGAAAGGCTCGTGCTTTATAGAGCGCCGCGACGAAGCGGGAAGCGTTGTGCAAATGGGTCTGACGGCCGATAAGACACTTGGATACGTTGGCGCGTTTACACAAGCTGAAACCGATATCAAAGACGGTGAGATTCAAGAAATCCAGATCATCGTCGGCGATCATTATTACAAGGGTGAATCCGAAAGCATGCGTGGGAATCTGTCCAACGGCTATACCGGTGGCTACTTTATGTCTCCGAGCGCGCAGCTTCTGGAAGATATTGCAAAACAATATGTTATGACAATCTTCCCGGAAACAGACTACGCACTTGAGATCAATCTGGACGGCACGCTCAAAGCGACAGAATCCGCGCACGAGTGTAACCAAACATTCTAAGATTACGGATTGGGCGGCCCGAATTGAATTGGGCCGCCCTTTTTGTTGTTCGGGGCAGTGTTTCCCAAATTTGCATTCACCGAAAATTAAGCTAGTACAGTCATACCCTTGATGCAGCGGCAGCTTGGTAACCAGAATTCCTGTGCAGATGCGCGCATAATAGTGAGGATCACATGAGCTATAGACCCGCCGAGAATCGTTACGAAAAGATGCCTTACCGTAAATGCGGAAACTCTGGGCTGAAGTTGCCTGCGATATCTCTTGGTCTGTGGCACAATTTCGGAGGCGATACGCCGCATGAAACTAAACGCGAGATCACGCAGGCGGCGTTTGATCTTGGCATCACGCACTTTGACCTTGCGAATAACTATGGTCCGCCTCCTGGTTCCGCAGAGACAGCATTTGGCGAGATTTTGCGGACAGACTTCGCGGGTTATCGTGATGAGTTGATCATTTCTACTAAGGCGGGATACCAGATGTGGGATGGTCCCTATGGCGAGTGGGGCAGCCGTAAGTATCTAATTGCGTCGTGCGATCAGAGTCTTAAGCGTATGGGTTTGGATTACGTCGATATCTTCTATTCGCACCGGTTTGACCCTGAAACGCCGCTTGAGGAAACGATGGGTGCGCTGGATTACATTGTGCGGTCGGGGCGCGCGCTTTATGCGGGGATTTCCTCTTATAACTCCGAGAAAACGCGCGAAGCCGTTGCCATTTTGAATGATCTGGGCACGCCCTGCGTTATTCATCAGCCGTCTTACAATATGTTCAATCGCTGGGTGGAAAACGATGGGCTCAAGGACACGCTTTCTGATCTTGGCGTTGGTTCGATTGCCTTTACACCGCTTGCGCAGGGTATGTTGACCAAGAAGTACCTCAAGGGCGTTCCAGAAGGGAGCCGCGCGACACAGGGTAAATCGCTTCTGCCGGAAATGCTGAACGAGAACACATTGGCAAGCATTCGCGCACTCAATGAGATGGCAGAAGGTCGTGGCCAGACGCTTGCGCAGATGGCGATTGCATGGGTCTTGCGCGGGGGCGGAATTACCTCGGCGCTGATCGGGGCAAGCAAGGCAAGCCAAGTTGTGGATTGCGCGGGTGCGATTGAGAACCTTGAGTTCAGCGCGGATGAGTTGGCCGAGATTGATCGGCTCTCGGGCGAGGCGAATATCAACCTTTGGGCAAAGTCGTCGCAGACTGACTGATTGAGCGGAGCGAGTTGCGCCATGCGGTATGATATGCCCTACGCCCGCCCAGGCGCAAAAATCGGCTTGTTGGGCGGATCGTTTGATCCGCCCCACGCTGGCCATTTGCATATTTCACGCGCCGCTTTGAAGCGGTTTGGCTTGGACGAAGTTTGGTGGCTTGTGTCGCCGGGCAATCCGCTCAAGACCAAGGGCCCTGCGTCGATTGAGCGCCGCATGGCGGCGTCGCGTGCGCTGGTGGATCATCCGCGTATCAAGATTACGGATTTTGAACTTTACAGCGGCACGCGGTATACGGCGGCCACGCTGGAGGCATTGTTTGCGGCCTATCCGCGTGTGGATTTCACGTGGTTGATGGGGGCGGACAATCTGGCGGATTTTCACCGCTGGGATAAGTGGCAATGGATCATGGAAAACGTCCGGATCGGCGTTTTGGCGCGGCCTGATGATTGCTTGCGGGCGCTTAGAAGTCCTGCGGCGCGGCGGTTCGCCTATGCGCGTTTGCACGAAGAACATCGTATGAAGCTTGCGCACGCGGAGCCACCCGCGTGGTGTTTTGTGAATCTTCCGATGATGCGGATTTCTTCAACAAGGTTGCGCGCGCGCGGGGACTGGCCGACTAGCGCTTGAGTGCCAGTGACGCAAAGCCCGATGTGACGAGGATGACCAGTCCAATTCCCGACACCATATCGGGAAGCGCTCCGAAAACTGTGTAACTATAGATCGTTGCGGCGATGATCTGAAAATAAACGAACGGCGCGAGGCGGCTTGCGGGCGCAAGTTTATAGGCAAACACCAGAAGCAGGTTTCCAAGCATCGACGCAACGGCCGACCCAAAGGTCAGCGCACCGACCGTGAGAGAAACCTCGGGGATGTTCCGTGCGCCGAGCGGCGTGAGCAAGAGGGCCGCAATCACAAGTTAGCTAAATAATAGCGCGCGCGGTGGCGCGACGTCCGAGAGCCAGCGGCTTGAGGTCAGGAAACACCCGTAAAACAAGCCCGCAAGCACCGCGAACAAAAGCCCGGTGGACATCCCGAACCCCGGTTTGACGATCAGCAAGATGCCGACAAACCCCGCAAGCAAGAGGAGTGTGCGCGGCCACGTGATTTGTTCACGAAGCAGGAATGCGGCCAGAAAGTACGACAGGATTGGCCCAACAAAGAAAGCGCCGATGACGTTTTGCAGGGGTTCGGTTTCAAGCGCGGTGAGGATTGAAGAAACGCCCCCCGTGAGTAACGCTCCGCGCAGCCAGATACGCCAGTCAAGGTATAGGCGTGCGTCAAAGTGGCGGGAATTCAGAAAAGGTAGAACACAGACCGCCCCTAGCACAAACCGCGACCACGCAACGTAGAACGGCGTGGCGTTGTGATCGGTAAGGAGAAGCTTGCCGAATGTGTCGCCCAAAGGGATGAGTGACATGCTGATCAGCATGAGGATAAGGGCGAGACGCATAACTTTCCTTCGGGCGGAAACAGGCCACACGCGCTGTGAACGCTTGTTATGCGGCATTTCTGCGGGTTATATGCGCTTATGAGCAAGCGATATTCAAGACGATTTATTCTCGCGGGTTTGCTGAGTGGTGGCGCTTCGATGGCGACTGCGAATGCGCCAGAAACTTCGCTATTCCCGCCCGTAAAGCCAACTAACTTCGGTAGGATTGCGGCTGAGCCCTATGCGCAGATTGTCGCGAATGCAGGGGTGAGCGGTAAGGTCGGGTTTGTCGTTGCCGACGCAGATACGGGTGAGGTTCACGAGGCATATAACGCGTTCTTGGCGCTGCCGCCTGCGTCTGTTGCCAAGGCCGTGACGGCGCAATATGCGATTGATGGGCTGGGGATGTCCTATCAGTTTCAGACGAAATTGATTGCGACTGGTCCTATCTCGAATGGTCGGATCAAGGGCGATCTGGTGCTGGTTGGTGGCGGAGATCCCACGCTTTCGACGGATGCGCTTGCGGACCTTGCATCAACGTTGAAGGCGGCAGGCGTGCATGGGGTCGATGGAGAATTCCTCGTTTATTCCAGTGTCTTGCCCTATGTGCGGGCAATTGACAACGGGCAGCCAGATCATGTTGGGTACAACCCGGCGGTGTCTGGACTAAACCTGAACTTCAATCGCGTGCACTTTGAGTGGAAGCGCGCAAATGCGGGTTATTCCGTGGCGATGGATGCGCGGACGGGGCAGTATCGGCCAGAGGTGCAGATGGCCAAGATGGTCGTCAAGAAACGCAGCGTGCCGATCTATACCTACGCAGATGGTGAAGATACCGAGCATTGGACCGTTGCGAGCGGCGCGCTGGGCGATGGCGGGAGCAGGTGGCTCCCTGTGCGGCGCCCTGAACTTTATGCTGCGGATGTGTTCCGTACGATGGCGCGGGCGCATGGTATTGAGCTAAAGAAAGAGCGCGTAGTTACCGATGCGCCGCAGGGCGATGTGGTTGCCGAATTCGATAGCAGCGAAGTTCGCGATATCGTGCGTGGCATGTTGAAGTATTCGACAAATATCACCGCTGAGGTGCTAGGCCTTGAGACAACACGCAAACGTGAAGGGCGCCCATCGGACCTCACTGAATCGGGGGCCGCGATGGCGCGCTGGGCGGCGCAGAATGCGGGTATGACCAACGCGAAGTTTGTGGACCATTCCGGCCTCAGCGATCAGTCACGCGTGGCTGCGCGTGAAATGGTATCGGCACTTGTTGCCGCGAAACCGAATGGGCCGTTGCACGAACTGATGAAGGATATCAGAATCACCAACAGCAAAGGCGAAGCCATTCAGAATTTCCCTGCCCAAGTGCGCGCCAAGACAGGTACGTTGAATTTCGTAAGCGCTTTGGCGGGCTATATCACCACGGCATCGGGTGCGAATTTGGCCTTTGCGATCTTTACGGCGAATATGGACGAACGCGCGAAAATTGCGCGCGAAGATCGCGAAGTACCACCCGGCGCGCGTCCATGGGCAAGACGATCACGCCGGATGCAGCAAGAATTGTTGCAGCGCTGGGCGAAGGTTTACTAGGCCTTAAAGCGTTGTGTGGCGCGCACGGCTTCCGCGTTCGATGGCGGCAGCGTGGAGGCGGTCGATATTTAGCTCATAGCGCATTTCTTCAAGAATCCGCAGTTCCTGATCGGTGAGCTTACCGTCAGAAGCCGCCACATCGCAGGCCAGCGCATAGGCCGTTTCGTAGAGCTTTTCGTCCAGATTTTCGCGGATCAGGCCAAAGAGCGCATCAAGCCCGTCCTCTTCTGTAAAGAGCGCCAAGACGTTCTTTGAGATGCCAGCCATACGGTCCTGATCGAAGTCCGCAAAAACGGGTAGGTGGTTCACGATACGCTGGATCGTCACAAGCTCGGCTGTGCGAATATCCTCGTCGCTGGCAGACACCGCAATCATCATCGCTACGAGTGCGTCTTGTGGGCTCCAGGAATGGGCAAAGTCTGTCATCTATGAACTCCGATCAATGTATTTTCCCAGCTAGAATATTGACGTGGGGAAGGGGGCGCAATAGGAGACAGGGTGGATGGGGCATTGGGCCTCAGATTAACAAGACGAGTGTTGAAATGTCTGATCTGCGTGAAACTGCGATGAATTCGAAAGCTTGGCCCTTTGAAGAAGCGCGTCGCGTATTGAAACGTTATGCAAAACAGGACCCCGAGAAGGGATACGTGCTTTTCCAGACGGGGTACGGTCCGTCGGGTTTGCCGCATATCGGAACCTTCGGCGAAGTTGCGCGCACAACCATGGTGCGCCGCGCGTTCGAGATGATCAGCGACATTCCGACTAAGCTCCTTTGCTTCTCGGATGATATGGATGGTTTCCGCAAGGTGCCGACCAATGTCCCGATGCAGGAAGAGTTGAAGCAGGACCTCAACCTGCCGCTTACGCGCGTGCGCGATCCGTTTGGAACCCACGAAGGCTTTGCGCAGCACAACAATGCGCGCCTGTGTGATTTCCTTGATAGTTTTGGCTTTGATTATGAGTTTGCCAGCTCGACCGAGTATTACACCTCTGGTCGGTTTGACGAGACTCTGCTTGAGGCCTGTCGCGTCTATGACAAGATCATGGGCATTATGCTTCCGACTTTGGGTGCTGAGCGTCAGGCAACCTATTCTCCGTTCCTACCGATTTCGCCGAAAACGGGTCATGTCTTGCAGGTTCCGATGCTTGAGGTGAATGCCGACAAGGGAACAATTGTTTACCAAGAGCCTGACGGCGAGAAGGTCGAACTGCCCGTCACCGGCGGCAACGTCAAAATGCAGTGGAAGCCGGATTGGGCGATGCGCTGGGCCGCGCTGGGTGTGGACTATGAAATGTCGGGCAAGGATTTGATCGACTCGGTTACCCAAGCCACCAAGATTTGCCGCGCGCTGGGTGCCAAGCCGCCAGAGAGCCTGACGTATGAGCTTTTCAACGACGAGTTGGGCCAGAAGATTTCCAAGTCCAAAGGGAATGGCCTGTCGATGGAGGAGTGGCTTACCTATGCTGCGCCGGAATCGTTGCAGTATTTCATGTATCAGAAGCCAAAATCAGCCAAGCGTCTGTATTTTGATGTGATCCCGAAAGCGGTGGACGAGTATCATCAGCAATTGCGCGCGTATGGCGATCAGGATGAGAAGGCACGGCTCGCCAACCCTGTGTTCCATATCAATGGGCACAATGTTCCTAGCTCGGATATGCTGGTGCCGTTTGCAATGTTGTTGAACCTCGCGTCGGTTTCGGCTGCCGAGGACAAAGAGCAGATGTGGGGCTTTATCCAGCGGTACGCGCCAGAAGCGACACCGGAAAACAATCCGGCGATGGATGAGGCCGCAGGGTTTGCCGTGCGGTATTACAACGACTTTGTGAAACCGACGAAAACCTACCGTTTGGCGGAGGGCAAAGAAGTGGCTGCGCTCGAAGATCTTGCTGCGCGGTTGCGCGAGTGGGATGGCGGTGCGGACGCGGATGCACTTCAATCAATGGTCTTCGCTGTTGGCAAAGAGCACGGTTTCGAGCCTCTGCGGGATTGGTTCAAGACGCTCTATGAGGTGCTCTTGGGTGCAAGCCAGGGCCCACGCTTTGGTGGTTTTATTGCGCTTTATGGTGTCGAAGAAAGCATCAAGTTGATCGAGGACGGCCTTGCGGGGAAACTCGCCAGCTAACAAAAACGTGATTAGGGGATATCTCTTCGTGGACGCAAACTGTTTGCGTCCATGAGGAGAAGTGAACCATGCGTAATTTGCTTGTTGGCGCCTTATGCCTTGCCCTGTCTCCGCTGGCGGCGGTGGCCCAGACCGGTGATAAAGACGGCCCGGTTGGTGCGCTCGAGAATACCGTTCTAAGTCAGATCGAGGCCTTCCGTGCAGGCGATTTCGAGGCCGCGTTCGAGTTCTCCTCAGACGGTATCCGAAAGTATTTTGGATCGCATGAAACCTTCAAGGCGATGGTTTCGAACGGCTATTCGATGGTCGTGGATCCCGAAGAAGTGACATTCCTCAATAACCGCCCCGAGGGGCGCGCTGTTTGGCTCAAGGTGCTCATCCGTTCCAAGAACGGCGAAGCGCATGTTCTGGATTATCAGATGGTTCCAGACCGCGAAGGATGGAAAATTAACGCGGTCCTACCCGCCACAGAGGGCAGAACCGCGGCATAATTTCATGGATTATTTGTAAATCTGGTCTTCGCTCGGGAAGGCGCGGGATTTCACTTCGTCCGCGTATTCACCCACGGCCTGTTCGATCATTTCGCCCAGTTTTCCATAGACTTTGACAAACTTTGGCGTCCATGGCGATAGACCGAGCATATCCTCTAGCACCAAAATCTGGCCGTCGCATTTCGCGGAGGCGCCAATGCCGATGGTCGGGATTGCGACCTGCTCGGTGATGCGCGCAGCGAGGGGTTCAACCATGCCTTCAAGTACAATCGCGAAGGCTCCTGCTTCGGCGACTGCACGTGCATCTTCTTCGTGAATGGCCCAAGTGTCTTCGTCGCGCCCTTGGGTTTTGAAGCCCCCCATGACATGGCTCGATTGTGGTGTGAGACCGATATGCGCCATGACGGGAATGCCCCGCTCGGTGAGGAAGCGAATGGTTTCCGCCATGCGTTTGCCGCCTTCGAGCTTAACGGCTCCGCATTGAGTTTCTTTCATGATCTTAGCCGCGTTGCGGAAGGCGACAGAGGGGGATTCTTCGTAGGTGCCAAAGGGCATATCCACGACGATCAGCGCCTTTTCGGTGCCGCGCACAACTGCTTTGCCGTGCATGATCATCAATTCGAGCGGCACGCCGACGGTGCTATCCATGCCGTGCATAACCATGCCCAGACTGTCGCCCACGAGAATGAAATCTGCGTGGTTATCGACGATCGCGGCGGTGTGCGCGTGGTATGAGGTCAGCGATACAATCGGTTCTCCGCCCTTGCGCGCGGCAATTTGCGGTACGGTTGTGCGGCGAATTTTGACTTGTTTTGACATGACTACCTCGGGGTTACAACGCGTTGATCTATCAAGAGAATATCTCCGAACTTAACAGAGATCATAATGGCGGTCGGCCCGTTGATCGGACCATCGAGCGGGGCGAGGGATTCTGCGGCAACGATGTCGAGCCCCTCAAGCGTGCCTCGCGGCTCTGTTGCGATTGTGGCGCGGATGCTCTTGGCGAGGTCCGAAACCGTTGTTCCATTGTGCACCGTTTTTTCGGCGGCATCCAGTGCCTGGCACAAAATGACTGCGGCTTTGCGATCCTCTGGAGTTAGGCGCACGTTGCGCGATGACATCGCCAGCCCATCGGACTCTCGCATGGTGGGAACAGGGAGAATTTCGATAGGGACGTGCAAATCGCTAACCATTTTGCGGATAACCTGAAGCTGTTGGTAATCCTTCTCGCCGAATGCGGCGACGTCGGGGCCGACGATGTTGAAAAGCTTGGTCACCACAGTTGAAACACCGCGATAATGACCGGGCCGCACAATGCCATGAAGCATGTTGGCAAGCTGTGTTGTCTCGACGATTGTTTCCGCATCTTCGGCATAGATATCAGAGACTTGCGGCATGAAAACTGCCGAGACGCCAGCGGCTTCTAGTCGGGCTATATCTGCGTCCTCGGTGCGGGGATATTTTTCGAGATCTGCGCTGTCGCCGAATTGAGTGGGGTTCACGAAAATTGTTGCCACCACTTTGTCCGCGCGTTCGGCGGCGGCCCTGACCAATGAGATATGGCCGTCATGGAGCGCGCCCATTGTCGGAACCAAACCAACAGAGTGCCCCGCTTGGCGAAGTCCGCGCACATGGGTGCGAATGTGCGCAACAGAACGGCAGATTTCCATAGAATTTCCTATTTCCGTATCCGATGAGGGATCATAACTTTGGCGTATCAACGGGACAAGCGCCTAGCATATTGTGCCGTCCCGTCACCATCGGAAAATATCCGTTTGCGACGGTGTATTACGGGCAAAGTCGGTTTTGTTATATTAACGTCGGAAGGGGCGCGCAAAATGGCTTAGGATGGGCCAAACTGAAGTGATGCTGTTAGCCTAGGGAGCAAGTAATGAAAACGCATGTCAAAGCCTTGGTTGTCGGAGGAGGTGCGGTTGGTGTCTCGGTTGCGTATCATTTGGCGCGAGCGGGTTGGGACGACGTCATGCTGCTTGAGCGGGACGAGTTGACCAGCGGCTCTACTTGGCATGCGGCGGGGCTTTTGCCGTATTTCAATATGTCCTATGCGACCACGCATATTCATGATTATTCCATCAAGTTCTACAAAACTCTCGAGGAAGAAACGGGCTTGAACGCGGGTTTTTCGGTGGTCGGGAACTTGCGTATGGCGCAAACGCGGGCGCGGATGGACGAGTATATGCTCTATGCGTCGACCGCCGAGACCTGCGGTGTGCCGTTTGAATGGATGACACCCGCGCAGATCAAAGAGCGCTGGCCGCTGGTGCGGACCGAGGACC
This sequence comes from Falsihalocynthiibacter sp. SS001, assembly GCF_042445055.1. Taxonomy (GTDB): domain Bacteria; phylum Pseudomonadota; class Alphaproteobacteria; order Rhodobacterales; family Rhodobacteraceae; genus Falsihalocynthiibacter. Next base: position 2,493,304 of record NZ_CP170339.1, on the reverse strand, counting down.
TTGAGGGCGCGATTTACCACCCGACCGATGGCTACATTAACCCTGCCGAAGTGACGATTGCGATGGCCAAGGGCGCGCGGCAGCGAGGTGTTGTGGTTGAGCGGCGCTGGCAGGTTGATAGCTATGTTTGGTCGGGAACCGAGTGGGTTGTTACTTGTACCAAGATGGTTGAACGCGGCGGAAACCTTGTCCCATCGGATGAACAAGTAACTATCACTGCCGAGCACGTCGTCACCGCCACAGGGAACCACGCGCAGCGAACGGCGCAATTGTTAGGGATAAAAATCCCTGCGATCCCTGTGGAGCACCAATTTATCGTAACCGAACCCGACGCGGCCCTGGTTGAATATCGCAAGATGCATAAGGAACATCCCGTGCTAAGGGATGCCGATGCGAAATGGTATGTGCGAGAGGAACGGGGAGGTTGGATCCTTGGCCCCTATGAGCGCAATGCGCCCGCGCGGTTCAAATATGGCGTGCCTGATAGTTTCCGTGCCGATCTGTTCCCGCTTGATTTGGAGCGGATCGAGGAAGAATACCTCAGCATGATTCACCGGATACCGTCGTCAGAAACGGTTGGCCTAAAGGATGATTTCAACGGTCCGATTTGTTACACGCCCGACGGGAACCCGCTTCTTGGACCTGCGCCGGGATTGCGGAATATGTGGCTTGCTGAAGGGTTCAGCTTTGGCATTACCGCTGCGGGTGGTGCGGGCAAGTACCTTGCGGATTTGATGGTTGAGGGCGAAGCCGAGATCGATATGGCCAGCCTTGATCCAAAGCGTTTCGGAAGCTGGATGACCACCGAATACGCCGCGCTCAAGAACGAAGAAGCCTATGAGCACGTTTATATCCTTCACCATCCCGACGAAGAGCGCCCCGCTGCGCGACCGTTGCGGACAAGTCCTGCCTATGATCGTCAGAAGGCTGCTGGCGCGCAATTCGGGCAGGTGAACGGCTGGGAGCGACCGAACTATTATGCGCCAGAGGGGTTCAATGACCATGACGCGCGCAGTTTCCGCCGTGGCGGTTGGTGGCAATACGCAGAGCAGGAGGCCAGTGCCATCCGCGAGGGCGTGGGCCTTATTGATGCGACGGCGTTCACCAAACACGTGGTTCACGGACCGGGCGCAACGGCGTTTCTGGACTGGTTTACGTGTAACAGATTGCCCAAGGTCGGGCGGATAAACCTGACCTATGCGCTCACCTCGGCGGGGACGACGCGGACGGAATATACCATCGTGCGCTTGGCCGAGAATGACTATTACCTCGTGTCGGCGGGGGCGTGGTCGGATTATGATCGTGACTACCTTCTTAAGGCACTCGAAGACTGGAACGCGAGCAATCAGGGGAATTGGGCCAGTGTTCAGGATGTCACGACACAGTGGGGCGTTTTCGCGATCGCAGGTCCCAAGAGCCGCGATGTCTTGAATGAATTGATCCGCGACGCCGATCCAGAGGCCGCCTTGTCAAACAAGCGCTTCCCCTGGCTTACTTGCCGCGAGATTGAGTTGGGCATGTGCCCCGTGCGCGCGATCCGCGTGGCCTATACTGGTGAACTTGGGTGGGAGCTTCATCACCCGATTGAGATGCAGAACTACCTTTGGGATCAGTTGATGCAAGCGGGTGAGAAGCACGGATTGAGGCTTGTCGGCGCGCGGGCGCAGAACTGGCTTAGACAAGAGAAGTCCTATCGCGCATTCGGAACGGAGCTCGGGCGCGATGCCACACCGCAAGAGGCGGGGCTGGACCGATTTATTGATTTGTCGAAGTCGTTTTACGGCAAAGAGGCTATGCTTGCGACGGGTGTGCGCAGCCGTTGTGTGACGCTGCTCATTGATGGGCCAAAGGACGCAGACCCATGGGGGCGCGAGGCGCTCTATGTAGGGGATCAGCGCGTTGGTCGGCTTACGTCTGGCGGGTACTCGGTCGCGTTCGGCAAGAGCATCGGAATGGGATATGTCGCGCCTGCACATGCGGCCGTTGGGACGAAGCTTCAGGTAAAAATGTTCGATCAACTCTGGGGCGCCGTTGTGGCCGAAGATAGCCCCTATGACCCAACCAACGCGACCATTCGACAGGATGGATAAACGCAAAAGCCCGGGGAAATCCCCGGGCTTTCGTTAGTCGATTGGTGAACGCTTATTGTGGCAGATCGCCTTCGATACCTTCTACATAGAAGGACATTCCCAACAGATCGCCATCGCCTGCTGTTTCGCCTTCAGCAAGCCAAGGAGTGCCGTCCTGCTTGTTCAAAGGACCAGTGAACGGGTGGTAAGAGCCATCTGCGATTGCGTTTGCAAGCGCGGTTGCTTCGTCTTTCACAGGTTGTGGAAGTTTATCGGTAAAGTCGCCGATTTCTACCATGCCAGAGTCGATGCCGCCCCAGGTGTCAACTTGCTCCCAAGTGCCATCCATAACGGCTTTCGTACGCTCGATGTAGTATGGCGCCCAGTTGTCGATGATGGAAGAAACGCGCGGACCGTCAGCATATTGGCCCATGTCGGAAGCTTGACCAAATGCAATAACGCCTTCGGTTTCTGCCGCTTTGGCCATTGGTGCAGTGGAGTCGGTGTGCTGCATGATCACGTCAACGCCTTGCTCGATAAGAGCCGCTGCAGCGTCTGCTTCTTTGGCTGGGTCAAACCATGAGAATACCCAGACGACTTTCATTTCTGCTTCAGGGTTAACTTTCTTGGCGTGGATGTACGCAGAGTTGATACCGCGAATAACCTCTGGGATCGGGAAAGACGCGATGTAGCCGATTTTGTTCGACTTGGTCATGCGACCTGCGATTGTACCGATAACTGCGCGGCCTTCATAGAAGCGTGCGCCATATGTGGACACGTTCGGATGCTCGCGCTTATAGCCAGTCGCGTGCTCAAACTTGATGTCCGGGAATTTCGCCGCAACGTTGTTGGTTTGATCCATAAAACCGAACGAAGTGGTGAAAATCAGGTCATGACCAGACAGCGCCATTTGAGTCAGAACGCGCTCTGCGTCTGGGCCTTCGGCAACGTTCTCGACATATGTTGTTTCAACTTTGTCGCCAAACTCTGCTTCGACTGCTTTACGGCCTTGGTCGTGCTCGTATGTCCAGCCGCCATCGCCAGGTGTGCCGACATAGACAAAACCAACTTTGGTTGTCTCTGCCGCTGCTGGCATTGCAACGGCTAGCGCAAGCGCTGCGGTTGCGATTGTTTTCATGAATTTCATTTATAGTCTCCCCTATAGTGGACTTGGTGTTGGTTCGTCTGGTTTTGCGTAACGCGCGCCTTCAGAGCACGTCAAACATGGCCGTAGTGCCCACTATCTGAGCACTGCGCCCGTATTCGAGATTAGCGTTGGTGTGCCGCCAAAAGTCTTGGAGACCTTATCGCTGAATCCGAAGCTGGTAAAGAATACCTTGGAATTGGCGCCAAGGTTCCAATGGCTTTTTTGTTTTGCCCATATATTCGACAACAGTTTGTAAACGCGCATATTTTTCGACGGATTAATATGCGAAGAATTGCACATATTATGACACCGCATAAAAGGGTTTTCCAAGTGATGCGGGCGCGGCGGTTGAGCTTCTGGAGATCAGGACGAGCACAATGATCGTAATGAGGTATGGGCTCATCGAGAGGTATTCCACGGGTACGGGGAAGCCTGCGACCTGAAGGTTGAGTTGTAGAACCGTGATGCCGCCAAAAAGATAAGCGCCAAATAGCACGCGCTGTGCCTTCCAGCTTGCAAATACAACAATCGCGAGGGCAATCCAGCCGGCGCCTGCGGTCATTCCGTCGGTCCATTGCGCCACACGCACCAGCGACAGGTGCGCGCCGCCAAGGCCCGCACAGGCTCCGCCAAATGCAATTGCCGCCACACGGATGCGCACTACTTTGTATCCAAGCGCGTGTGCGGCATCGTGGTTTTCCCCCACGGCACGCAAGACAAGCCCAAGGCGCGTGTATTTCAGGAAGGCCCAGACTGCCACAAGCAGGATAAGCGAGAAATATACAATAGGGTCATGTGAAAACAGAACGCGCCCGAAAAACGGCAAATCGGACAAGACGGGGATTTCCAACTTGGCCGTCGCAGGGGGGCGCACCTCGGCATAGGATTGCCCGATGAGTGCCGAAAGGCCCAATCCAAAGAGCGTAAGCGCAAGGCCTGTCGCCACTTGGTTTGACATAAGTTTCAGTGTGAGAAACGCGAAGATCAGGCTTAACAAAGCCGACGCGCCCGCCGCTACGACAAACCCGATAAACGGGCTTTGGGTAGTGTAAGCGGCAACAAAACCAGACACCGCACCCGTAATCATCATCCCCTCAACACCAAGGTTAAGAACACCGGCCTTCTCGACGACCATTTCGCCAATCGCCGCCAAAAGGATCGGCGTGGCTGCAACCATTAGGGACGCAAGAAGAGCAGCGAGTTGAATTTGCGAAAGGTCCATTACGATTCTCCGATAAGGATGAAGGCCGTGAGTAGATATCCAACGAGGCAACCAACGAGGAAAACGCTCCACCCAATTAGGTTAATGCGTTTGTCGCCGTGATCGGGCTCTGTTGTGGAAAGGCGAAAGAAAGGAGCAAGCCAGCGCAAAAGGTTCTCGCGAAACAGGATCGTGCCCATATAAATCAGAATAAGCGCGGCAAACCAGAGTGGCGCTGCCACGAACCCAATCCCAAGTTGCACGGCAATTGCCCGCCCCATAGCGCCAATAAGCACGCCGAAAAACAGCACGATAGCGGTTAGGGTGACACGCCGCAGGAGGGATGGTTGTGCAGCGCTCATACGGTTTCCGATTTGCCGATGCGCAGGCGATAATTGGTGAACACATCCATCGCGAGCAAGAAGAACAGAAGCATCCCTTGGAACACCTGAATTGCCGCCGCAGGTAGTGTGAGCATAAGTTGCGCCAACTCTCCGCCGATATACGTCAGCGCCAAGAGCAGCCCCGCGAATAGGATGCCGACGGGATGAAGCCGCCCAAGGAACGCAACGATAATCGCAGTAAAGCCATAGCCCGCGTTAAAGCTGATGTTGATTTGGCCAGAGGGGCCAGCGACCTCGAAAATCCCTGCAAGGCCCGCAGTAACGCCTGAGATACCCATACAGATAAGGATAAGGAGCTTTGGTCGAACACCCGAGAAACGCGCGGCGCGGGGGCTCTCACCCGTTAGGCGGATTTGAAAGCCAAGCATATGGCGGTTAAGAAGAATATAGGCGGCAATCACAGCGATAAACGCGGCGATAACGCCCCAATGCATGCCCGTTCCCGAGATTAACTCGGCGTTATGCCCCGCAGGATACTGTTGGAAATTACGCGATCCAGGGAAGCCCATGCCGTCTGGGTTGCGCAACGCTCCCTGTGAAACCGAGGAGAGGATATTCACCGCCACGTAAACGAGCATTAGTGAAACGAGAATCTCGTTCGTGCCGAACTTGGTCTTGAGTAGGGCAGGGATCATCGCCCACAACATGCCGCCGATCGCGCCCGCAATCACCATTAACGGGAAAACAAACCATGCGTCGAGCGGATAGAAGGCCAATCCGACAGCAGCGCCACAAATCGCACCGATGATGTATTGCCCTTCGGCACCGATATTCCAAATCCCCGCGCGAAACCCGAGCGACAAACCGATCGCGATAAGGATAAGCGGTGCGGCTTTTACTAAGAGCTGTGGTCGTGAGTATCCGGCGAAGGCGGGGTTAAACAACGGATCCCAGAAGATCGTGCGAATAACCTCAAACGGGTCCTTGCCAAGGAACGAGAACAGGATGCCCCCCGCAATCATCGTCGCCAAAACAGCGGCGACGGGTGTGATGAATGTCCACATGCGCGACGGGGTGGGGCGTTTTTCGAGGTGGATCATTTGGATGCCCCATTCATTGCAGCAGATGTAAGAGAAAAATTAGACATGGGCGACCTCCATGCCATGCGCGCCACCCATCATCAGGCCGATCTGATCAACCGTCAGGCCTTGTACGGGGCGCGGAGCAGTGAGCGTGCCTTCGTTCAGGGCCGAGAAGTTGTCCGAGATTTCCATCAGCTCATCAAGGTCTTGCGAAATCACGATCACGGCGGAACCTTGGGCGGCCAAATCAAGCAATGCCTGTCGAATATCGGCGGCGGCGGCGGCGTCTACGCCCCAAGTGGGCTGATTTACGACCAACACATCCGGGCGCTGGAGGATTTCGCGCCCGACGACGAATTTCTGAAGATTCCCGCCCGATAGCGCCCGCGCCACGTTTTGTGGACCCGGAGTTCGGACATCAAAATCCTTGATGATTTTCTCGGCAAAGTCCCGCGCCGCGTTCCATTTCAAGAAACCGCGATTGGTAAGGTTCTCGCGGATCGCGCCGGTCATCAGTGCGTTTTCAACAAGCGACATATCGGGCGCGGCGGCGTGGCCCAAGCGTTCCTCTGGAGCGGTCAGTATGGCCAAACGTCGGCGTGCATTGGGCCCCAAGTTTTGCACGGGTGTACCGTTGACGCTGACCACACCCGAGTTTGGTTGTGTTTCGCCCGATATCGCGGCGAGGAGTTCGTCTTGGCCATTGCCTGCGACGCCGCCAATCCCGAGGATTTCGCCCGCATGTACTTGAAAGGAAACGTTTTTCAAAGATGTGCCAAAAGCAGTCGGCGCTTTCATCGACAGATCGCTGACCTTTAGAACGATATCTTCAAAGGCATGCGGGGTGCGCTCTGGGGTGTGGAGGGTCTGGCCGACCATCATTTCGGCCAGCTCGCGGGAGCTCTTTTCGCGCGGATCGCAGATATCGACAACCTTGCCGAGCCGCAGGATCGTGGCACTGTCACACAGGCTTCGGATTTCGTCGAGCTTGTGAGAGATGTAAAGGATCGCGGTGCCCTCGGCCGAGAGTTTGCGCAGTGTCGTAAAGAGGATCTCGACCTCCTGCGGTGTAAGCACCGAAGTTGGTTCGTCCATGATGAGGATTTTGGGGTTTTGAAGCAAACAGCGAATGATTTCAACGCGTTGACGTTCACCAGCGGAGAGCTCGCCAACAAGGCGGTCAGGATCAAGCGGAAGGCCGTAAGTCTCGGAGACTTCGCGGATTCGAGCACTCAGGACATTTTGCTTGGGCGGGTTCTCCATTCCGAGGGCGATGTTTTCTGCAACGTTTAGCGCGTTGAACAGAGAGAAATGCTGGAAGACCATCGCCACACCAGAGGCCCGTGCGGCGCGCGGTTCGGCAGGGGAATAGGGCGCGCCATTGAGTGTCATGTCGCCGCTGTCGGGGCGCACAAGGCCGTAGATCATCTTGACGAGCGTTGATTTTCCCGCGCCGTTCTCTCCGAGGAGTGCGTGCACTTCGCCGGGCTTGATTGCAAAGGAAACATCACTGTTTGCGACGACTCCGGGGTAGGCTTTGGTGAGTCCATTCACCGCCAGTAGCGCAGTTTCTATCATGTCGTCGTCCCCATTGTCATGCCGCCCCTATTTGCGAATCTGAGGCGTGTTTTTTGTTTTGACCGACCAGCAATAGCGCGGCGGCAACCGAAATCGCAATGGCTTGCGGGTGTTTCCCAGCGTTCGGATCGCCTATTGGACAGGCAATGCTGTTTATTTGTGCAGTTTTGAATCCCTGATCCCCAAGGCGGCGTTTGAAGCGCGCCCATTTTGTGGCCGATCCGATCAATCCGATATCTTTGTGCGGCGTATTGAGAAGGGCCGCGCAGAGGGCGAGGTCAATTGCATGGTCGTAGGTCATAATCAGGTGTCGTGCGGTGGCGGGCGCGTATTGCGCCGCTCTTGGCATATTCGCCGCAACAAGCGGTGTGACGTTTTCAATCGCTGGTGGCATACGACTTTCGCATGTGTCGATCAGGGTAACGTCGAAGTCCGGCATCGGTGCAAGCGTTGCGGCAAGCGCCCGCCCGACGTGTCCCGCGCCCCAAATCCAGATTGGAGTACGGTTGAAAGTTAGCTCTTCGATAAGCCAACCTTCGGCAAGGCCAAGTGTGTCTGGCGCATGTGCAGAGGCTTGTGCCGCAACTCTACGCGCAAAAATCGGACCCGTTGGTAGCGTCTGGGCGGTGAATACTTCGGTAACAAGCGACACCGCGCCACCGCAGCACTGCCCGAGGTTTGGGCCGAGTGGAATCCGATGAAGCTGGGGCCGAGCAGGGTGAGAGAGCGCGTCGCGGGCGGCGCTGGTTGCCTCATGTTCGAGTGCGCCGCCGCCGATGCTTCCGCGTTGACCGTCGCTCCATACGAACATTTCCGCGCCGATGTCGCGCGGGGTGGAGCCTTTCACATCGGCAACAACCACGCGCGCGACAGTATCATGCGCGTCGCAGAGTTGCGAAAGCCTATATAGATCAAAGCTCACGGGCGGACCTGATTGATTGCCGTGAGAATTTGCTCCGCCGTGGCGGGCGCATTGAGCGATGGATAGGTTGATCCGCAAGCGGCAATCGCATCTGAAATAGCGAGGAAAACAGAGTTACCATGCATGAACGGCGGCTCGCCGACAGCCTTGGAACGCGATACCGTTTCGGATGGATTTGGCCGATCAAAGAGCGCCACATTGAAGATATCGGGACGGTCTGAGCACGCCGGGATTTTGTACGTAGACGGGGCGTGGGTGAGGAGCCTTCCCGCGTCATCCCAGACCAGTTCTTCCGTCGTGAGCCAGCCCGCGCCCTGAACAAAACCGCCTTCGACTTGGCCGATGTCGAGCGCGGGATTTATGGAGCTTCCTGCATCATGAAGGATGTCGGTGCGCAGAATGCGGTTCTCGCCCGTAAGAGTGTCGACGATAACTTCGGAAACGGCGGCACCATACGCGAAATAGTAAAACGGTCGCCCGCGTCCTGCGATGCGGTCCCATTGAATGTCTGGGGTTTTGTAGAAACCTGTCGTTGAGAGGCTGACGCGAGATTCATAGGCGGATTTGACGACCTCATTCCATGTCCGAGGCGCGCCGTCCAACCACACCTGATTGTCGCTGAATGTGACCTCTGCGCCATTTGGGGCAATATGTTCCGCGAGGCGATTGCGCAACTCATGGCAGGCTGCTGATACGGCCATTCCGTTTAGATCGGTTCCGGAGCTCGCGGCGGTGGCAGACGTATTGGGTACCTTGGCGGTATCGGTCGCGGTGATGCGAATGCGATCCATCGAGATGCCAAGCACATCAGCGGCAACTTGGGCGATCTTTTGGAACAGTCCTTGTCCCATTTCCGTGCCGCCGTGATTAAGCGCGACCGAGCCATCCTGATAAATATGCACCAGCGCACCCGCTTGGTTGAGGTGGGTCAGCGTGAAGCTAATGCCGAATTTGACAGGTGTGAGTGCGATACCCTTCTTCAAAATAGGGTTCTCTGCGTTCCACTTATCAACGGCTGCGCGCCGCTCGGAATAATTACAGCTCAGGGCAAGGTCTGCGACCATCTGGTTGATGACGCTGTCAGTAACTTCTTGGTGGTAGGGTGTCTCTTGAGGTGACATTACGGGCGCGCAATCCTGCGGCGCATCGCGATATAGATTTACGCGGCGCACTTCCAGCGGATCAAGCTCTAGCGTGTGCGCGATGTGATCCATGACACGCTCGATCCCTAAAATCCCCTGCGGCCCCCCAAATCCACGATACGCAGTGGCGGATTGAGTATTGGTTTTGAGGCGGTGACTCTCGATCCGTGCGTTCGGGATGAAATAGGCATTGTCCGCATGAAGCATCGCACGATCGGCAACGGGCAGGCTAAGATCCTGCGCCCAACCGCACCGACAGAGATGCAGGAAATCAACGGCTTCGATCTTGCCGTTGTCATCAAATCCCGCCGTATATGAAATGTGGAAGTCGTGACGCTTGCCAGTGATCGTCATGTCGTCGTCTCGGTCATAGCGCATTTTACAGGCGCGGCCCGTCTTGGTGGCCGCTATGGCGCAGGCGACAGCAAGCGCGTTGCCTTGGCTCTCTTTGCCGCCAAATCCACCGCCCATTCGTCGTGTCTCGACCCGAACGGCGTGCATCGGAGCGCCAATCGCGTCGGCCACTTTGTGTTGAATTTCGGTCGGATGTTGGGTGCTGGAATTGACCAGCATATCGCCGTTGTCTTGGGGGAGGGCGAGTGCTGCTTGGCCTTCGAGGTAAAAATGCTCTTGGCCGCCAATTTCGATTAGCCCCGTTACACGATGGGTGGCTGCGGCAAGGGCGGCTTCGGCGTCGCCCGTTGAATAGATGCGCGGGCCATCCTCAAATCGGCTGTCGGCGGCGAGGGCTTCGTCCACCGTTAGGATCGGGGTTTCTTCATTATAGGTTATATCGCCAAGGCGCGCTGCCTTGCGGGCTAGGAGGTGACACTTGGCAACGACAAGGAATATCGGCTGGCCGATATAATGAACCGTACCATCCGCAAGCAGGGGCTCATCATGGATGGATGGCGAAACATCGTTTTCAAACGGTAGATCGGCGGCAGTGAGGACATCCACCACGCCCTCGGATGCGCGAACCTTGTCGAGGTTCATCGACGTTATCTTGCCGCTCGCGATTGTGGAAAGCCCAAATGCGAGGTGTAGCGTTCCAGCGGGTGTGGGAATGTCATCAACATAGCGCGCCGCGCCCGTAACGTGGAGGGCCGCGGCATCATGCGGGAGAGGCTTGTGCGTGCTCATACTGTCACCTCATGCAAGTCCGTGGCAGTTCCGTTGACGTCATGGAAGGCCCGCAGCAGCATATTTTGCGCCGCTTGCAAACGATAATCCGCACTGGCACGTGCGTCCGAAAGGGGGGTGTAATCCTCTGGGAATTGTGCCTGCGCAGCCTTGATTGTATCGAGGGTCCAAGACTGGCCGATCAGGGCGTGCTCAACGTTGAGGGCGCGCTTTGGTGTTCCCGCCATACCGCCAAAGGCAATCGTCGCCTTTGTGATTTTCGTGTCGTCGTGGGTGATGTTGAAACAGCCAAGCACGGCAGAGATGTCTTGATCAAATCGTTTGGAAAGCTTGTAGCATCGGAGCGTATCTGGCTGCTTGGGTATCGTAATGCCCGTGACAAATTCGCCCTCGGATATGTCCTGTTTGCCGTATTCGATAAAGAAGTCCTCTAGCGCTATGGTTCTGGTCTTATCCCCTTGGCGCAGAGAGAGTTTTGCACCCAATGCGATGAGAGCGGGCGGGCCGTCCCCGATGGGAGAGCCGTTTGCGATATTGCCACCAATCGTCGCCGCATTCCGAACTTGAGTAGAGCCATACCGCGACAGCATCCGCGCGAAATGCGGGAAATGCGGAGTGATGAACTTTGTGAAATCGGTAACCGTTACTGCTGCGCCAATCTCCCATGCGTCGGGTGTTTCTGTGATGGTCTGTAAATCCTTCACACGGTTCAGGAAGGCAATTTTTGCGGGTGTCTTGAGCTGCTTAGTGACCCACAGGCCCACGTCGGTTGCGCCACCGATTAGGGTTGCGTCTGGGTTTTCGGCGTACCAACTGGCGAGCGCGTCGGATGAATCAGGCTGCACCCAATTGGAGGCCTCTTCCGTGGTTGCGACGGGCTCTGCTGGCGGCGGCGTGTCGATCATATGGGGCGGGACAGGCGCATCTGCGGCGTGTTCTGCGGCGCGAACGATTGGCGCATAGCCGGTGCAGCGACACAGGTTCCCCGCAAGGGTTTCATCATGGGTTTGTGTCCCATTGGCGTGCGCCACCGCGAGCGACACAACAAAGCCCGGCGTACAGAAGCCGCATTGGCTGGCGTGATGATCGATCATCGCCGATTGCACCGGATGCAGGGTGCCGTCTGGTGCGGATATCCCTTCGACTGTGCGTACAGCTTTGCCGTTCAGTTGTGGCATAAACAGAATACAGGCGTTCTGCGCGCGCGCTCCGTTTTCGTCGGAGACCATCACAGAGCACGCACCGCAGTCGCCTTCGTTGCAGCCCTCTTTGGTTCCCGTCAGATGTTGCGTTTCGCGCAGCCAGTCTAGCAAAGTTTGCGTTGCTGGAACATTTTGTAGCTGCACAGTTTCTCCGTTGAGAAGAAACGTGATACCCATGTGAAAATCCGCCACTTTCTCTTACATCAGAAGTACATGCACAGCCGCCCGATGTGGCGTAAAGCGAAGGTGCGTCCAGCTTAAAATACAGCAAAGCGCAGATTTGTGCCATCTGGCAAGAAATCTTTCTGTTCTAAAAGCGAAAGGACTTGATGGAAATTCTAAACAATAGTGCACGACGCCCGTAAATTGGGCGGGCCGCGCATTTCGCCGTTTCACTTGGGAACGAAGCGGGATAACCTTTGCCTATGTCAGATCCTCAGTTCATTCACCTTCGATTGCATTCGGAATACTCGCTTCTTGAGGGGGCCGTTCCCGTCAAGAAACTCGCTGGTTATTGCGAGCAAAATAACATGCCTGCGGTCGCGTTGACGGATACCAACTCTATGTTCGCAGCGCTGGAGTTTTCGGTCACCGCAAGCAAGGCGGGCATTCAGCCGATTCTCGGATGTCAGGTGGATGTAACCTATGATCCTCCCGTTCCGGGGGAGCGTCCGCGTGTTCCTGCGCCCGTTGTTTTGCTCGCGCAGAATGAGGAGGGCTATGAGAACCTGATGCGCCTTTCAAGCTGTCTCTATGTGGATGGCAACGGCGAGCTGCCACAGGTAACGGTCGAGGAATTGGCGCAATTTGGTTCTGGCATCATCTGCCTGACGGGTGGGCCGGAAGGCGCGGTTGGTAAGCTTCTGCAAGCGGGGCAGCGGCCCAAGGCCGAAGCGTTGATCGCACGACTGGCAGAGATATACGACGGTCGCCTCTATGTAGAGCTTCAGCGCCACCCGGGAGAGGGCGGCCAAACCACCGAAGCAGAGCGCGCAACAGAGCGTGCCTTTGTCGAAATGGCCTATGCGCGCGACCTTCCACTTGTGGCGACAAATGACGTGTATTTTCCCAAGCCCGACATGTACGAGGCGCATGATGCGTTGATCTGTATCGCGGAAGGGTCCTATGTCGACCAGCAAGAGGCGCGCCGCAAGCTCACACCGCAGCACTATTTTAAGTCACAGCAAGAGATGATCACGCTCTTCGCGGACTTGCCCGAAGCGATTGAAAATACAGTAGAGATCGCCAAGCGCTGTGCGTTTAAGGCCGCGTTGCGCGATCCGATCCTGCCGAAGTTTGCTGATGACGAGGTGGTGGAACTTCGCCGCCAAGCCAACGAGGGGCTACAGGCGCGCTTGGCGGTTATTCCTCATGCTGCGAGTGTTGAAGAATACCAAGAGCGGCTGGATTTTGAGCTCGGGATTATCGAAGGTATGGGCTTCCCTGGCTACTTCCTGATCGTTGCCGACTTTATCCATTGGGCCAAGCAAAACGATATCCCTGTGGGGCCGGGGCGTGGTTCTGGGGCGGGTTCGCTTGTTGCCTATGCGCTGACGATTACGGACCTTGATCCGCTGCGCTATTCGCTCCTGTTCGAACGGTTTCTGAATCCTGAACGTGTTTCGATGCCTGACTTTGATATCGACTTCTGTATGGATCGCCGAGAGGAGGTGATCCGTTACGTACAGCAGAAATACGGTCGCGACAAAGTCGGCCAAATCATCACTTTTGGTGCGCTGCTGTCCAAGGCCGCGGTGCGCGATATCGGTCGTGTTCTTCAGATGCCGTATGGGCAGGTGGATAGGCTCTCTAAGCTGATCCCAGTTGAGGGGGTGAAGCCCGTTTCGATTGCGCAGGCCCTCAAGGATGAGCCGCGATTGCGCGAAGAAGCGCGCAGTGAAGAAGTTGTTGAGCGACTCCTGAATTATGGTCAACAGGTTGAGGGGCTACTGCGCAACGCATCCACCCACGCGGCGGGGGTCGTGATCGGTGATCGCCCGCTGGACAGATTGGTGCCGCTCTATCAGGATCCGCGCTCTGATATGCCTGCGACGCAATTCAATATGAAATGGGTTGAGCAAGCAGGGCTGGTGAAATTCGACTTCCTCGGCCTCAAGACGCTTACGGTTATTCAGTCGGCGCTAAATTTGCTCAAGCTGCGCGGTATAGATATCGATATTGGCGCGATTTCGCTTGAGGATGAAGCTACTTACAAGCTCTACGCCAGTGCGAAAACCGTTGCGGTGTTTCAGGTTGAGAGTTCAGGCATGATGGATGCGCTTCGGCGTATGAAGCCAACCTGTATCGAGGATATCGTGGCGCTTGTGGCGCTCTATCGTCCGGGCCCGATGGAAAACATCCCGACCTATTGCGAGGTCAAAAACGGTCTGCGCGAAATCGAGTCAGTGCATCCGTTGATCGACCATATCCTTGAGGAAACGCAGGGTATTATCGTTTACCAAGAGCAGGTTATGCAGATTGCGCAGGTTATGGCTGGCTACTCGCTTGGCGGCGCGGATTTGTTGCGGCGTGCGATGGGTAAGAAGATCAAAGAGGCGATGGACGCCGAGCGACCCAAATTCGAGAAGGGCGCGGCAGAAAACGGCGTTCCCAAAAAGAAAGCCAGTGAGGTTTTCGACCTTCTGGAGAAATTCGCGAACTATGGTTTCAACAAATCCCACGCGGCGGCCTATGCGGTTGTTTCTTATCAAACCGCATGGCTCAAGGCGAACCACCCCGTAGAGTTCATGGCAGGGGTCATGAACTGTGATTTGCACCTAACGGACAAGCTTTCGGTCTATGCGGAGGAAGTGCGTCGCGGGCTTGACATCGAGATTATTCCACCCTGTGTGAACCGCTCGCTTGCTATGTTCACTGTCGCTGATGGCAAAGTCGTTTATGCGCTGGGCGGATTGAAAAACGTTGGCGTTGAGGCGATGCGCCTGATCGTTGAGGCGCGCAAACCAGAGGCCGACGGAACCGGCGGAACGCCCTTTGCGACGCTCTTTGATTTTGCGCGCAGAGTCGACATGAAGCGCGTAGGTAAACGTCCGCTTGAGATGCTGGCGCGCGCAGGAGCGTTCGATCAGCTTGACCCAAACCGCCGCCGCGTCTTCGAGAGCCTCGATGCGCTGGTAAGCTATTCTGCCGCCATCCATGAGCAGCGCGCCTCTAATCAGGTATCGTTGTTCGGCGAGGCGGGCGAGGATTTGCCGGAGCCGCGGCTTTCTTCGGTTAATGACTGGATACCAGATGACCGTCTGAGCGAAGAAAACAAAGCGATTGGTTTCTATCTATCGGGGCACCCGCTGGACGATTACATGGCGCCACTCAAACGCAAGGGCGTGATATCGCTCGACGAAGCGCGCGAAAAGGCCGAGCGATCAGGCGCGGCAATCGTAAAGGTCGGTGTGATCGTTTCGGGCCTTCAACAGCGCAAATCTGGTCGGGGAACGCAGTTCTTTCGGATGAATATTTCCGATCCTACAGGCCAGATTTCTGGGATGGCTCTCTTTGCCAAGGATTTCGAAGCGACCCGCGCCGTTCTTGAAAAAACGACCCGTGTGGTGATGACGCTTGAGGCGAAGTTTGAGGACGGACAATTCGACCCCATCGCGCGAAGTGTTGCTCCGATCGACGGGGTTGTTGCCGAGGCGGGCACCAAGGGCCTCAAGGTATTCATCGAAACGCCTGAAGCAGCATCAAGTGTCGCCTCCGTGCTCGCGCGCGCAAGTGAGGATAAAGCCAACCGCAATCGCGGCCCAATTTCATTCTGCCTCATGGACCCGACATTGCCCGGCGAAGTTGAGATGGAACTCGACAAGGACTATCCCGTTAGTCCCCAAATCAAGAGCGCGCTCAAGTCGCTTGGTGGGGTTGTGACAGTTGAAGAGTACACATAACGGATTCTGTCGGCGGTTTAGGCCAAAAGGCGCTGAGTTTTCTCAACTGTATTGATTTTATGTAAAGTTTTCCCTTACAAACACCCTCATTCGAGAGCGCCGAAGGTCAAGAATGGCCCACGTTTTCGACGGGGGGTTATTTAATGAAGCTAAGTTTTATCGCTAAATCATGCGTTTGCGCGTCGGTTATATTTGTGGCTGGCTGTATGGGATCACAGGCACCGCTTCCGGATGCTGAACCCTCCGAAGAAAAGATTACCAAAATAAGCCAACTCGATGAAATCCCCGAAGGTGCGTCAACATCACTTGTTGCGGATCCGACAGAGGGGAGCTTTTTCTCGCAGGTCATGGGGCGCGCAACCTCTTCTAAGGACGCTTCGGCGGAGGCCAAGCTCCGCGAGGACGGGCCTGCGCCATTTGGTGTTCCGGTCAAGGTGTGCGGTGTCTCCAAGAGCAAGATGGGAACCAGAGTGGATGTGGCCGCTTCGGGTTCTTCCAAGCTTACGCTGTATGACACCAATCCGCGCACCAAGACACCTCATGATTTTTATATCGTGGGATTTCGCGATAACTGTGCGCGCAAGTTTACTGCGGCGGTCGCGATGTTCGGCGATCTGCAACTCCATGAGATCATGCGCTATGAGCTGAGCCCCAAAACGCTTCCCTATTCTGCGACCGACAAGGCCTATGAAGTTCTCAAGGCGCGTAAATGCAATGTAAAGCAGGGTGTCGCGTGCGGTGATCGCAAGATGAAGGGCTTTGCTCGCACCACGTCGTTGATCACATTGTACGAGCAATTCGGCGCACGAGATGAGTGGGCTTCAGTCTTGGTCCACGGTGGCGAAATCCAAGCAAGCAGCGTCGTTAATATGCGCTAGCCATTACCAGTGCGGCGGACGTTGATCCGTTAGCACTGCAGAGCCGCCATTGTCGGCCTCGCGTTCGGCTTCGCGCTCCATGAGCATACGCACACGGTGCTTTAGAAGCTCGTTATCGGCATCCAAACGCGCGACGACGTCCGACAGATCCTCGACCGTGCGGGTGAGGTGGGCGATGTCTTCTTCGAGTTCGGTGATGCGTTTTTCGTTCATGGGTCTGCCATATCACCACATATCCCCAAATTCCAGCGCGTTTACCTTGCTCCCGAGACGCGCGCGCGATAAAGCCCTCAGCGTAACCAATGCGATGAAGGGCAGGATATGGCCAAGCAAAAGAAACAGCCGCGCCCCAAGGCAATTACGCCCAAGGGCTTCCGCGATTATTTTGGTGCCGAGGTAACGGCGCGCAAACATATGCTGGATCAGATTGCCGAAGTGTATCATCGCTATGGTTTTGACGCACTTGAGACGGCTGCGGTGGAAACCGTAGAGGCACTGGGCAAGTTCCTTCCCGATGTGGATCGCCCGAACGCGGGTGTGTTCGCGTGGGAAGAGGAGGATTCTGGCTGGGTCGCGCTTCGGTATGACATGACGGCGCCATTGGCGCGTGTGTTTGCGCAGCACCGCAACGATCTGCCTACGCCGTATCGTCGCTATGCGATGGGCCCTGTCTGGCGCAACGAGAAGCCGGGTCCGGGACGGTTCCGTCAGTTTTATCAGTGTGATGCCGATACTGTTGGCACTGCAAGCGTCGCTGCCGACGCCGAGATTTGCGCGATGCTTTCGGATACGCTGGAACAGGTCGGAATTCCGCGTGGCGATTACATCGTGCGGGTGAACAACCGCAAAGTTCTGAATGGTGTTATGGAAGTGGCGGGCGTTCTTGATCCGTCGGACCCTACGAAGTTTGAGGACGAGCGCGGTATCGTTCTTCGTGCGATTGATAAGCTTGACCGACTTGGCGTTGACGGAGTGCGCGCACTGCTGGGCGCAGGACGCAAGGATGCCAGCGGAGACTTTACAGAAGGCGCGGGCCTGTCGGATGAACAGGCCGATGTGGTCATGGGCTTTATGGAGGCCAAACGCGATACGGGCGCGCAGACAGTTGCGCGCTTGCGTGAACTGGTTGAGGGCTCGGCGATCGGCGCTGAGGGCGTGGACGAGTTGGAAACCATCGCGGCACTCCTTGACGCTCAAGGATACGGCCCCGACCGAATTGAAATCGACCCATCAGTTGTGCGCGGCCTCGGCTACTACACGGGGCCTGTTTATGAGGCCGAGCTGACCTTCGAAGTGCTCGACGAAAAAGGCCGCAAGCGCCAGTTTGGCTCTGTTGCGGGGGGCGGGCGCTATGATGATCTGGTGAAACGCTTTACGGGGCAGGCTGTTCCGGCAACAGGCATGTCGATTGGTGTGGACCGGCTCTTGGCGGCGCTTCTGGCGAAAGGTCGGATTGATACCGCGCAGAAGGGCCCGGTTGTCGTGACGGTGATGGATAAGGCGCGTATGGCCGATTATCAGACCATGGTTGCCGAATTGCGTCAGGCCGGTATTCGCGCCGAAGTATATCTGGGCAATCCCAAGAATTTCGGAAATCAGTTGAAATATGCGGATAACCGACACTCACCCATCGCAATTATCCAAGGTGGTGATGAGGCCGAAGCAGGCGTTGTGCAGATCAAGGACCTGATCCTTGGTGCCAAGATTGCCGAAAACGCGACGCTCGAAGAGTGGAAATCGCGACCAAGCCAGATCGAAGTGCCACGCAGTGAATTGGTGGCGCAGGTACAGGCAATGCTAAAAGGCCAAAGCGATGACACAGAAGCCTGAAGTCCGTGAAGAAGCGGCGCGTTTGCTTGCCTTCTTCACCGAGGCCGGTGCGCAGGGTGTGGATGCAGATATCCTGCAGCCCGCCGAGACATTGCTGGACCTGTACGGAGAGGATATCCGCGCGCGCGCCTATGTAACCAGCGATCCGTTGCGGGGCGAGCAAATGCTGCGGCCTGACTTTACGGTTCCTGTCGTTCAGATGCATATGAAAAGTGGCGCGACACCTGCGCGCTATGCCTATGCAGGAGAAGTATTTCGCCGTCAGGAAGAAGACACGGACCGCTCGAACGAGTATTTCCAAGTGGGATATGAGGTGTTTGACGGCGCCGACCCCGCCGCTTCGGACGCCGAGGTTTTCGCTCTGTTTCAAGAGGTTCTTTCGCCACTTGGCTTGCGCGCCGCGACGGGCGATATCGGGATCCTGATGGCCGCCGTGAAGGGCCTGAGCACAACCAAACGTCGTCGTGAGGCACTCTTGCGCCACATCTGGCGGCCGCATCGTTTCCGCGCTTTGCTCGATCGTTTCGGTGGTCGCAAACCGATCGCGCCAAGCCGCGAGAAAATGCTGGCGTCACTCAACGCGAACTCTGCGAATGGGCTGATTGATAGTGCGGGCAAGTTCATCGGCAAGCGCTCCGCTTCCGAGATATGTCAGCGTTTGGCCGCGATACAAGAGGACGCGAATACGCCTGCGATCTCGGTTGGTGAAGTCGAGATATTGGAGCAGATCCTTAAGCTGCGCGAGAAGGCACCTAACGTGGTTGAGGCGCTGCGCGATATCGCGATCGATCTTCCGTCGATTGCGCCAGCGGTGACACAGATGAGCAAGCGTCTGGATGCGATGGCAGCGCGTGGTGTGGATGTTGACGGTCTGGATTTCGAGACATCCTATGGCCGTAGCACGATGGAATATTACGACGGGTTTGTCTTTGGTTTCTATATCCCGACTCGCCCCGATTTGCCGCCCCTTGCCACAGGCGGGCGTTATGACGCGCTTACGCGAGTGTTGGGGCAGGGCGCTTCAATTCCTGCGGTCGGAGGCGTTATTCGTCCTGGTCTGACGTGGGCTTTGAAAGGGGGGACGCTATGAGCATTAAATTGGGCGTACCGTCAAAAGGGCGGCTGATGGAGAAGACATTCGACTGGTTCGGCGCTCGTGGCATCACGCTTCGTCGTACTGGATCGGACCGCGAATATGCTGGGGCTATTGACGGGATTGACGGAATCGAGCTTGTCCTTATGTCCGCCGGAGAAATTCCGCGCGAGTTGGCGGCGGGCCGTATTCATCTTGGCGTGACAGGCACTGACCTTATCCGCGAGAAATTGGCGGCGTGGGATATGCAGGTGTCCGAGCTTGCTCCGATGGGATTCGGCCATGCGGACTTGGTGATTGCCGTTCCGCAATGCTGGGTCGATGTCGAAACGCTGGATGATCTGGATGCCGTGGCCGCTCAGTTCCGCGCGAACCATGGAATGCGCCTCAGAATCGCAACCAAGTATCACCGTTTGGTACGTGATTTCCTGCGCGATCAGGGAGTCGCGGATTATCAGCTTGTCGATAGTCAGGGCGCGACCGAGGGAACCGTAAAGCACGAAACGGCCGAAATGGTTGCCGATATCACCTCGACGGGTGACACGCTGCGCGCAAATCACCTCAAGGTTCTCGGGGATGGGATCGTCCATAGATCCCAAGCGACCCTCTTGCGTTCACGCAAGGCGGATTGGGGAACGACGGGCAGAGATGTTCTGCGGGAGCTTCTCGATACGCTCGAAATTTCAAAGTAGTCGTTGCTCGATCAGAGAACGCCAATCTCTCCGAGGGCCGCTGCTAGATGTGCTGGCAATGGTTCTTCGGTGGATTTCTGGCGGTGTAGATCGGCGGGTGCGTCTTGGGGTTGCAAGTAGCGCCAGCCCTGAAAGGCCCGACGGGTTGCAGGCTGGGTTCGCACAAGGGTCGGGTTAAGAAGAATCGCGCAGCGCCGGATGCCGTCGGCCCCGATACGCTCTTCAAATGACAGAAGTTGTTGACGGGCTTGAATAACGCCTTTGATGACCCAGAAAAGCGACCCCCCGTCAAGAAGCTCTGCCTCACGTTTGGGCCACATTCTTGTGACGTGTTCGGTCGGTAATTCAGGAGAGATCGCCTGTGCTTCGCGGTGGCTTTGGAGATGCTCAAACGAGTCAATTCCTACGCATAATTTTACCATATGTATGGTCATTTTTGATTTTCGCCTCAATATGTGGTAACGTTATGCTGCGTCGCGAGATGCATTATTACCCGTAAACTGGCCGATTGGCAATTGACCGCACCCGATTATAAGCATAGCTTGGACACCCCATCACTTCCAACATCAGGACCATAATATGAGCCGTTTTTCTGCCCCTATCGCCGAGCAAATTTGGGACATGAAGTACCGCTTCAAAAACGCGGACGGAACGGCTGTTGATGCGAGTGTTGAAGATAGTTGGCGCCGTATTGCGCGTGCGCTTGCTTCGGTTGAAGAGAAGCCCGAAGAGTGGGAAGGCAAGTTCTATGAAGCGCTGGAAGATTTCAAGTATCTCCCCGCTGGCCGTATCACCGCGGGTGCCGGAACGGGCCGTGCGGTAACGCTTTTCAACTGCTTTGTTATGGGCACGATTCCCGACAGCATGGGCGGAATTTTCGACATGCTCAAAGAAGCCGCGTTGACCATGCAGCAGGGCGGCGGAATCGGGTATGATTTCTCGACGATCCGCCCCAAGGGCGCAGGCGTAATGGGCGTTGCTGCCGATGCTTCGGGGCCGCTTTCGTTTATGGATGTGTGGGATTCGATGTGTCGCACAATCATGTCTGCCGGTTCGCGCCGTGGTGCGATGATGGCGACCATGCGGTGTGATCACCCCGATATTGAGGACTTTATTTCAGCAAAGCGCGACAGCGCGCGACTGCGGATGTTCAATCTCTCTGTGCTCGTCACGGATGATTTTATGGAAGCCGTGAAAGCAGACGGAAGCTGGGATCTGAAGTTTGGTGACAAGATTTACCATACGATCCAAGCACGGGACCTGTGGAACAAGATCATGCAGGGCACGTATGATTACGCCGAGCCAGGTGTGATTTTCATCGACCGGATTAATCAGGCGAACAACCTGAATTACTGTGAAACGATTGCGGCAACGAACCCATGTGGCGAGCAGCCTTTGCCACCATATGGCGCGTGTTTGCTTGGGTCGATCAATATGGCAAAGCTCGTTGCGAACGCATTCGAAGACGACGCCGCACTTGACGAAGGGGCGCTGACGGAGCTCGTCGGGACGGCCATTCGCATGATGGACAACGTGGTTGACGAGAGCCGTTTCCCGCTCGAGGCCCAAGCGCAAGAGGCCGCAGCCAAACGGCGCGTTGGTCTTGGCGTAACGGGGCTTGCGGATGCTCTGTTGATGGTCGGGCTTCGGTATGGTTCGGAAGAGGCCGCGCGTCAGACCGATGCGTGGATGAAAGCGATTGCGCGCGCGGCGTATCTGGCCTCTGTGGAATTGGCGAAGGAAAAAGGCGCGTTCCCACTATTCGACGCAGATAAATTCCTTGCGTCTGGCAATATGATGCAAATGGACGACGACGTACGCGAAGCAATCCGAACCCACGGTATTCGCAACGCACTTTTGACCTCAATCGCACCTACTGGGACGATCTCACTCTATGCGGGGAATGTTTCAAGCGGGATTGAGCCAGTGTTTGCCTATGCCTACACGCGCAAGGTCTTGCAAAAAGATGGAAGCCGCACCGAAGAAGAGGTTGTCGATTACGCTGTGGATCTGTGGCGTCAGAAAAATGGTGATGCACCGCTGCCAGACTATTTCGTAAACGCACAAACCCTCGCGCCGCTGGATCACGTTCGGATGCAGGCAGCCGCCCAAAAATGGGTCGATAGCTCTATTTCCAAGACGATTAACTGTCCTGAGGATATCAGCTTTGACGATTTCAAAGAGGTTTATATGGCCGCTTGGGATCAAGGCTGTAAGGGATGCACAACTTACCGTCCAAACGATGTGACGGGCAGTGTTCTCAGTGTGTCGAGCGAGAGCGAAGCAGCGCCAGAGGTCGATGAAGGCGCGGATGTTGTTTACATCAGCGAGCCTTTGGATCGCCCGCAGGCGTTGGAGGGGAACACCTATAAGCTTAAGTGGCCCGACAGTGAGCACGCGATTTATATCACGATCAACGACGTCGTGATCGGGGGGCATCGTCGCCCGTTTGAGGTCTTTATCAACTCCAAAAACATGGAGCATTTTGCTTGGACCGTCGCGCTAACGCGGATGATTTCTGCGGTGTTCCGTCGGGGCGGAGATGTGTCCTTTGTGGTTGAGGAGCTGAAGGCGGTGTTTGACCCACGCGGCGGCGCATGGATGGAAGGGAAATACGTACCCTCTATTTTGGCGGCGATTGGTGGAGTTATCGAACGCCATTTGATTCTGATCGGGTTCATAGAAGGCGAGGGGATGGGGCTCAAAGCTGATCCACAAGCCGACGTTGTCGCGATCGGCGGTGCTCCGCGCGGAAAGGCGTGTCCATCCTGCGGTCAGTATACCTTGCAGATGCTAGAGGGGTGCATGACGTGCACGGACTGTGGCCACAGCAAGTGCGGCTAAGGCTGTTTGCCTTTCAGAGTTTGCTGATGCGTCGCCGTTCGGATGAACGCTACTCATAATTTTACTAGAAAGGTTGCATACAGGCGTTAAACTAGAGGCATTTAAACATGTGTTTTAGGTGCACTCTTTGGCCGGTTTTGCAATATTTCTTTGTTGGTCGTTCCAATGTTAGGGCCTGTCCGTAAATTTGCGTTTGCGGCGGCCGGCTCACTTGCTTTGGCTCAGGGGGCGATGGGGCAGGAGGGGACCTCTCAGCGGTTCTATGATCTGCGATGGCAGATTTACGGGCATCTTAACCCGACATTTCAATATGTTGATGACGGCGTTCAGCGCTACCGCCGCACCGCGGATAACGCCAACTCCGTCAGTCGCATAGGCCTTAGAACCACGGTTAAGTTGGAGGATGGCAGCGAGTTCAAATTCAACGCCGAGACCGCTTTTGGCTTCAAAACGACCTCCGAAGTAAACCAAAGCATAGATGTCGCCGAGTTCCAATGGCGTAAAACTGACATCCGCAAAGTCGAGATTAGCTATTTCACCGAGGCAGGTACCTTCTGGTTCGGACAGGGGAGCATGGCGACCGATGGAATTTCTGAATCTGATTATTCGGGCACAAGGGTCGCTGGCTATTCCGGGCTTCAGTATCCGGCGGGACTTTTTGGGATTCGCGACGGAACCGAATTATCTGGTATCCCGATCGGACAGGTTTTTCGGAACTACGACGGTGGCCGCCGATTTCGGGTGCGCTATGACTCGCGGGTATTCTCGGGCTTTCAGTTTTCCGGCGCTGCTGGAACTGACATCCTGACCGATTTTAGGGACACAGAGTATTTTGACGCCGCGATGCGATACCGTTACAATGGTGAAGTGTTCAACGTGGATGCCGCCATCGGGTACGGTTGGCGCGATGATTTTGAGAGGGCGGGTACGTTGTCAGGCTCTGCAAGCTTTCTCCACCATGAAACGGGGCTTAACCTGACCGTGGCGATGGCGGATGTGCTCACGCAAAATGGCGGTTATGTATATACCAAACTTGGCTGGCGCCAAACCTTCTGGGAGTTGGGCGAGACAGCGCTTTCGTTTGACCGTTATCAGGGGACAAACATTACGCTGCCGAATGGACAATCGGAATCATTCGGTATTCAGGCCGTACAGCACATCGATCGCCATAACCTTGCGCTGTATGTTGGATACCGGCGTTATCGATATTCTGACAATAAAGACACCGACTACCAAGATCTCAGCGCAGTTCTGGCGGGCGCGCGCTGGAAGTTCTAGCGAGCTCTAGTTGGGTATCAGTCTTTGGGATCAATAAGCCTGATTTGGGCTGTGTTCATTTGGCTATCAAGCCATGCACGTGGCGGTAAGCCGATTTGACGGCGGAACGCGTAGGAGAAGTTGCTTGCGCTGGAATATCCCATTCGATGCGCAACAGATTTGATTGGTTCGCCTGCGCGCAAGGCGTCACATGCGGCCTCAAGTCGAAGCTGGATCATGGACTGATGAAGGCTACTACCAAACAGTTCCTTATGCGCGATCTCAAGCCGCCGCGCCGAAATCTTGAGCGTTCCTGCGATCTCGGCAATGGACATCGGTGACATTGCATTCGCTTTCATAATGGCCCGCGCGTCGCGCGCGCAGCGTTGCTCTGCCAAAGTGGGGCCGCGATGCTTGCCCCAGTCGAGCTTATCCAGATGATATCCTAGAATTTGCAGCGCCACCCCATCCAGTAACAGTCTGCGCAGGGGCGTTTTGTTCTGCAACGCGTGCGATAGAAGTTGTTTTAGGAAAACAGGTGGCGGCAGGCCACGGTGAAACGCTTGGAGGGAGCTATCATCAAGCATTTTGCGCATCCCGAGCGGCACATTTTCCCCGAACCAGTCTTGGATAGATGCAAGCGGGATCATGGCGCCGAACATTTGGTTTTCGGACTGCTCGAATTTGAATAGCGCATTTGCGCTCGTGGGGCGGACAAGACCAACAGAGCCTGAGTTGAATGACGTTCCGCAGGCAAGTTGTGCATCGAAGGTTCCCATGAGTGGAACTTGCGTGAAAACAAAATCCGCGGCGCGAATGCCTTGTACCTCGACTTCCTTTGGTCCGTGCGTTGTGAACTTAGAGAGCCGCCAAGATAGCCCGCTCTCTTGGGAGGCCACGCGATTAACGATCTCGATATCCACCTGGGGAGTCCGAACGCGTGTGACGTCTTTATTGTCTAGCAGCACGTCAACAGGTCGGTGAGATGCCCCAGAGTCTTGCGCCATGATTCCCCTTAAAAATAACTAACTAATCCAAACCTATCCGAGGCTAGCGGCAATGGGGTAATAAAACAAGATTTGTGATCGTTAACATTAGGTTATAGGTGGGGTGTAGTGTCATTCACCTATTTGGTTGACTCATATCTGTATTGAGTGTTATTCACCCTTATGGTTGAACGAATAAATGAAGACGCATTAAGCGAGATACTGAAGGCGGCAAGCGATCCTACGCGACGCGCAATCCTGACGCTTTTGGCGCAGCAGGGAGCGATGCGGGTGACGGCTATTCACCGTCAGTTCGACATGAGCCTCAACTCGGTTTCCAAGCACATAAAGGTGCTGGAGCGCGTAGGGCTGGTGGCGCGCAGGACGGAATGGCGAGAGCACCTCATCGAGGTGCAGATGGAGCCGCTCGTGGAAATTGATGCTTGGTTCGCGTCGCTACGCTCGATCTGGAGCCTCCGTTTAGAGGCACTTGACGACATTGTAACCCAAGGAGACAACGAAGATGACTGATCTATCTCTTACCGTAGACCGCACAATCAACGCGACCCCAGAAGCCGTTTTTAACGCTTGGCTAAACCCCGATATGTTACGTAAATTCATGCTGCCCGGAGACAATATGTCGGTGCCGAGCGCCTCTAGCGACGCCAAAGAAGGGGGGCGTTTTGAAGTGGTCATGAAGGTTGGCGATCAAGAAATTCCACACGCGGGCACCTACAAGGAAATCTCACCTCACGAGCGCCTCGTATTCACATGGGAAAGCCCCGTGTCCGTGGAAGACAGTACCGTTACGCTGACATTTGAGCCGGTAGAGACCGGTACGCACGTTACGCTTACCCATGTTCGCTTTATGGATGAGGAGAAACGAAGCAATCACGAAGGTGGCTGGGCTCGTATTCTGAGCAGTATGGACTCGGCGCTTGCGGCATAAGAACAGGGTAGGGGCGCTTTTGCTTCTGAAATGCCCGTGATAATGCAGGTTGAAGCGCTCGGTTTTGGCTGGGCGCTTCTGTCAATCAAGAGAATGGGCGAATGTTTGGAAAACACGTCCTTTGGTCATTGACTCTGCTATCTGAGCTTATATAAGCCCCGAATTCTCGGCCAATGTGGTTGGGAAATTACTTTGGTGTTTGTGACTCTCGCGAGAGATGTTCTGTCGCCCGCGGATCGTTCTGGTCCAACGGAAAGGAAAGCACCTTTCACAAGCTCGACTGTCGAGCGCACTTGAAAGGATCCAGCCGTGACTAAACGTACGTCTGCCAAGCATAAAATCGACCGCCGCATGGGCGAAAACATCTGGGGCCGTCCTAAGTCTCCAGTTAACCGCCGCGAATACGGACCAGGCCAGCACGGTCAGCGCCGTAAAGGTAAAATTTCCGACTTCGGTACACAGTTGCGCGCCAAGCAGAAGCTTAAAGGCTACTACGGCGACCTGACCGAAAAACAATTCCGCCGCATCTATGGCGAAGCTGAGCGTGTAAAAGGCGACACAGGTGAAAACCTCATCGGTCTGCTTGAGCGCCGCCTCGACGCCGTTGTTTACCGTGCGAAATTCGTTGCAACAGTATTTGCTGCACGTCAATTCGTGAACCACGGCCACGTCAAAGTGAACGGCAAGAAAGTGAACATTCCTTCTTACCGCGTTAAAGAAGGTGACGTTATCGAAGTGCGTGATCGCTCCAAGCAACTCGCAGTTCTGATCGAAGCCACACAATTGGCGGAACGTGATGTTCCTGACTATGTCGAAGTTGACCACAGCAAGATGACAGCAACATTCGTTCGCACACCTAGCCTCGGCGACGTTCCTTACCCAGTCGTAATGGAACCAAACCTCGTGGTGGAATTCTACGCGAAGAACTAATCTTCGCCACATCAGAATTTTCAGAAGGGCTGCCGATTGGCGGCCCTTTTTGCGTTTTATTGACTTGGGGGCGGGGGTGGTTTAGCGTGAATGCCTTTCAATGTGGTGGGGGTATTATGTTAAAAGTTATAGCAATTACACTGTCACTTGCCGCAACGCTGGCGGCCTGTGGAAATCGATACAATGTCATTTCTACGAATGATGTTTCGAGGGATTCTAGCGTAATCAAAACCGAAGAGGCCTTCCGTGCTTATGTTGCTGGACGGCCCCTTTATCTGGGTGACGGAAATAATCTGTTCATTCATCAGGACGGTACCATTTCCGGCGTGTTCGGCGGCGAACAGATGACTGGCAATTGGGAATGGCGTCGCGGGTATTACTGCCGCACGCTTGCTTCGCATAGCCAAGATTCAGATTGTCAGCTCTTCTTGTTGATCGAAAACGGTGTGATCGGCATCCGTGACAGAGGGCAGGGCGCACAGTTTACCTATTCCTACAGCCCCAAAGAGGGTGATGTGTCGGCTGGGTAAGGCACCCTATTCGATGGGAAGCGGGCGCCCCTCGGCAATGCTTTCCATCGCGAAGTAACTTGTGACACCATCAAGCTCGATACCTTCGATAAGTCGTTGGTAGACCTTATCGTATGTGTCCATGCTTTCGGTGACGACCTTGAGTTGATAATCGTAATCACCACCAATCCGATGAAAATCCACAATTTCTGGAATCGTGAGCACGTGCCTGCGAAATGTCCGCAGCCACTCTGCGGAATGGTGGCGCGTTCGCAGCATGACGAAGACAACCAAGGTCAGCCCCAGTTTGCGACGATCAATCCGCGCGGTGGAACCTTGTAGAACACCATTTTCAGTGAGAGCCTGAAGGCGACGCCAACAGGCATTCTGAGAGAGGTTCACGCGCTCTGCCAAAGCGCGCTGTGACAGGGACGAATCGCGCTGTAGCTCCGCAAGGATGCGTCTATCTATATGATCTATTTTCTTGTCCATTACGGGTCATATGACACGAGAAAGATGTCATTGGCAATGTCATTTGGGTCAATATCTTCCTTTTGACGGGGTATAAGTTCCTTACGAAAGGATACCAAATGCCCCTCACAGACTTCAAGAAAACCATTGCCAGCCCTGATCCCGTCCAATTCTTCCGCGACGGTTTGATCGGCGAAGGCGCGATGATCCCTGGATTGAATGGCGACGTGCCGCTTGTCTACGCAGATTATGTGGCCTCTGGTCGTGCGCTTCGTCAGGTTGAGAGTTACATCCATGAGAACGTGCTTCCCTACTATGCGAACTCCCATACCGAAGCATCATACTGTGGAGCGTATATGACGCGAATGCGCGCTGCGGCGCGGGCAGAGATTGCGCGCGTTACCGGTGCGGATGATGATTGCGCGGTCATTTTTGCAGGGGCAGGTGCGACTGCGGGGCTTAATCAATTGGTGTCGTTGCTTGGGGTCAATGACGCCAAGAATGCTGTCGTATTTATTGGACCATATGAGCACCACTCCAACATCCTTCCTTGGCGGGAATCCAATGCCAAAGTCGTTGAGATTCCAGAGGGATCTGCGGGCGGGCCTGATCTCGCGGTCCTCAAAGAAGCGCTGATCGAACATCGCGAATGCGACTTGCTCATTGGGGCGTTTTCTAAGGCGTCTAATGTCACAGGCATTCTGAGTGACGATGAAGAAATAACAAGGCTACTCAAAACTCACGGAGCCTTGGCGGTTTGGGATTATGCAGGGGCGGGCCCCTATGTTCCGATCGCAATGGGGCGGGGCAACACGGCAAAAGATGCTGTCGTTGTCTCGCCGCATAAATTTGCGGGAGGGCCGGGAGCCTCTGGCGTGTTGATTTTGCGCCGCGACGCCGTTGTGCGAAACACGCCCAGCCGTCCTGGTGGTGGCACGGTGAGTTTTGTGTCGCCTTGGGCGCACGCATACTCCGCGAAAGTCGAAGCCCGCGAAGAGGCGGGAACTCCCAACGTGATCGGCGATATTCGCGCGGCACTAGCTTTCCTCGTCAAAGAGAGTGTGGGAAATCACACAATCCACGAGCGTGAGGCACGCCACTGTGCCGAAGGCATGCAGGCATTTGAAGCGCACCCGCAAATTCAGGTGCTTGGGAACCCAACAGCCGAGCGTTTACCCTTCTTTAGTTTGTGTATCACTGATGTGGACGGGAAGCCGGTGCATCAGCAACTCTTTACGCGGATGCTGTCGGATGTTTATGGCATTCAGGTGCGCGGAGGATGTGCGTGTGCAGGGCCGTACGCGCATCGATTGCTTGGTATCAATCAGCAGGATTCAGAGGCGCTCTTTGCTGCCTTGGAGCAGGGCGAAGAACTCGCCAAGCCAGGTTGGGTGCGGTTGAATTTCAGCTATCTGATGTCCGATGAGACCGTTGAAATGATCATCAAGAGCGTGATCGAACTGGCTGAAAATGTGCATACATATATGCCGAACTATCGTGCCGACCCGCGCACAGCACGTTTTTCCCCTCAGGCAAAGGTGGCCTAAAATAAGCGTGGCGCAGGGGCCACTCCCCGTGACAATCGGCCGAAATTTCCCTTAGCGTGGGCAATGTGGCAATTTGCATATGGCAAAGCAGGTTCTGGCTCGCTAGAACCTGCTCATAAGGGGAATTTTAGTATGCGCTCAACGATTAAGCCACAGCCAGGTATCATGCAAATCGAACTCTATAAATCGGGGAAATCCTCGGTTGAAGGCGTTCAGCATGTCGTAAAACTATCCTCCAACGAAAATCCATTCGGCGCATCCGAAGCTGCAAAGGCCGCATACGCGCGCGAGATGCACAACTTGAATCGGTATCCGTCGTCGGACCATGCGGGTTTGCGCGGAGCTATTGCCGAGGTTCACAATCTCGACGCAGAGCGGATTATCTGTGGCGCTGGCTCGGACGAGATTATCAATTTCCTTTGCCAAGCCTACGCAGGTCCGGGGAACGAAGTGCTATATACCGAGCACGGATTTCTTATGTATCCGATCAGCGCAATGGCGGCTGGCGCGACCCCTGTAAAGGTTGCTGAGAATGCGCGCGTCACGGATGTTGATGCCATTCTCGCGGGCTGTACCGACAAAACGCGACTTGTCTTTATCGCGAACCCCAACAACCCGACGGGCACCATGATTGATGCGCCAGAGATAGAGCGTCTTGCGGATGAGTTGCCAGAGGGTGTGTTGCTCGTGCTCGACGGTGCTTATGCGGAGTATGTCGAGGGTTATGACGGCGGCGCGGCGCTTGCCGATAGGCGGGACAATGTCGTTATGACGCGTACATTCTCAAAAATTTATGGCCTTGGCGGGCTTCGGATCGGGTGGGGGTAT
The DNA here is from genome assembly GCF_042445055.1 of Falsihalocynthiibacter sp. SS001. Taxonomy (GTDB): domain Bacteria; phylum Pseudomonadota; class Alphaproteobacteria; order Rhodobacterales; family Rhodobacteraceae; genus Falsihalocynthiibacter. Next base: position 2,462,758 of record NZ_CP170339.1, on the reverse strand, counting down.
GGCCCTGCGCATGTGATTGACGTGCTCAATCGTATACGTGGACCGTTCAACCTCTCGTCTTCGGCAATCGCCGCAGCAGAGGCCGCCGTTCGGGACACAGCATTCGTTACCAAGTGTCGCGACGAGAACGCCAAGATGCGCAAATGGCTGGTCGACTCTCTCGTTGGGCTTGGCCTGAAATGCGATCCTTCTCACGCGAACTTTGTTCTGGCACGTTTTGAGAATGAGGCTCAGGCCGACGCTTGTAATGAAGCGCTGGCAAAAGAAGGGCTGATTGTTCGGCAAGTTTCCTCCTATGGTTTGCCTGAATGTTTGCGCATCACAGTTGGTGATGAATCCTCCTGTCGCCGCGTTGTACATGTGATTGCAGCCTTTATGAGTGCCGCCAAAGTCGAGCGAAAAGCATGAGTTCAGTAAGCCCACAATCGACCCCGATTTACGGTAAGGTCGCGCTGATCGGTCTTGGCCTGATTGCTTCGTCGCTGTTTTGGGCGATGAAACGCGGTAACTTAGCGGGCACCGTTTCAGGGTATGCCCGAAGTCAAGAAACACGAGATACAGCGCGCGAAATCGGCCTGTGTGACGAAGTCTGCGATAGCGCAGCAGAGGCTTGCGAAGGGGCGGACCTTGTGGTGCTTTGCGTGCCTGTTGGCGCTATGGCGCAGGTTGCAAAAGAGATTTCACCCGTCCTCAAATCAGGCGCCTGTGTAACGGACGTCGGGTCCGTCAAAGGAGCGGTTATCGAGGCTGTTTCTCCTCATATACCTGAAAACGTACATTTTATTCCAGCTCACCCCCTTGCAGGCACCGAGCACTCGGGGCCGCGCTCTGGCTTTGCCGAGTTATTCGACAACCGCTGGTGCCTACTTGTTCCGAGTGAGGGAGCCGCGCCCGAAGCCATCGCAAAGCTGCGTGCACTTTGGGAAGGCGTTGGATCGAATGTGGATGAGATGGATGCCGAGCACCATGATCTCGTTCTTGCTGTTACCAGCCATGCGCCGCACCTGATTGCATATACGATGGTGGGTGTTGCGGATGATCTTGGTCGTGTGACCGACGGCGAGGTTATCCAATACTCTGCCGCTGGTTTTCGTGACTTTACGCGCATCGCCGCGAGTGATCCAACTATGTGGCGGGACGTGTTTCTGAACAACAAAGAAGCCACGCTCGAAATACTTGGTCGCTTCACCGAAGAGCTGTTTGCATTGCAACGTGCAATACGAATGGGTGACGGCGAGCAATTATTCGACTATTTTACGCGCACACGCGCTATTCGACGCGGTATTATTGAGGCTGGCCAAGACACGGACGCCCCAGATTTCGGACGAGGAACAAAGAGCACAGAATGAGATTAGCGAAGACGATTATTCTCTTGGCGGCACTTGCCGCACCCGTTGCCGCATCTGCGAGCGCGCCATCTGCGTCCCTTCGTCCAATCTCTCGCCCCTCTCCACAAGAAAACCAAACGGGTCAGCGGCTCTCGCTCGTGCCTGTTTACTACAATGCTACGGTCCGCCCCGTTCCGCGCCCCGTATTTGTCGGCGGTCAAGAACTAAAGACCGCGCGCGTCGTTCGCGGAACCACTCCTCAGGCCAAGGTCACGCTTGTGACTTCTCGCGCCGCGGTCTCGCAATCGCTCCGCCCGATTAAGCGCCCCTCTCGTGTGGCAAGGATTGCCGCCGCGCAACCTCAGGTACAGAAAGCCTCGCTCGCGGTTGTGACGCCCCAGCGGATTCCGACAAGTAAGAAGGGGTCCATTTGTGGCGTTGCCGAAATTCGCGGCCAAAACTTGAGCGCGATACCGGGCAAGATTAACGGATGTGGAATTCAGAACCCTGTGCGTGTAACGGCCGTTGCTGGCGTGCCGCTCTCTCGTGCGGCGACGATGGATTGCGGTACGGCCAAGGCGCTGAACGCGTGGGTTGGTAAGGGAGTTGTTCCAATCGTCGGTCGCTTGGGCGGGGGTGTTCAGCGGATTGACGTCGTTGCCGGTTACAATTGCCGGACTCGCAATAACCAGCGGGGTGCCAAGATTTCAGAGCACGGAAAAGGTCGTGCCGTCGATATTTCAGGCATCACCTTGAATAACGGTGTGTTTCTTTCTGTCCTGAAGGGGTGGAATAGCGCCGCGCAGGGTAAGTTGTTGCGCGCAATGCACAAAGCGGCCTGCGGTCCGTTTGGTACGGTTCTAGGGCCGAACGCTGATCGCTTTCATCAAGACCATTTCCATTTCGACACGGCCCGATACCGCAACGGAACCTATTGTCGCTAGAGCGGCGGAATTTGTCCGAGCGGAATAAAACCAAATAAAACGGCTCCGTTTTTGACCGCAAGTGGCGCGGTGATATCTGTTTCTGAACCCGAGGAATTCGCAAGCGCCGATAGTAGTCCTTGTAGCTGTTCAGCATTCTTTTCCGGTAGAACACCCAAACTGCGCAGTTGATCAAACGCGGTGCGCCAGTTTTCGGCCTTGAGCGTTAAGCTACCGTTCGCGCGCCCTGCGGCATCGAAATTCAGCTCGCCCGACACGCCGAGGCGCACATCGCCCTGCGAAACATTGGCATTGTTTAGCATGATCTTGAGCACCTCGGGGCGCTCGCTTTCGCGATTGAGTGGCTGATCGAAGACGACATTCGCATCCAATGTTGCGGCATCAAATGCAATTTGCCCGCGCGGCAACTGCGGAGATGACACGTGCAGATCGTTCAGCGAAACAAAAATATCGTGCGACTGCGCTGCGATGCCTTGGCGCGTGGCAACGGACAGATCCTGAACAGTTACATTATCTGAGTTATTGATGTTGGCCTCTAGGCCCAGACCGGTCAGTTGCAGGCGATCAAGCGCAAGTTTCGTGTTTGGCTCAACAATCAAGCTTGCGCGTAAATCCTCCGAAGTAAGCTCGACAGTATTTGCGAAATCAGAGATTGTCTGCTCGTTCGGCCAAACCGCTATGAGGTGGTAAGGTTTATAGCTGAGCGCAAATACTTGAAAAAATGGCGCGGTCCAGCGAAGCCCTGAAGGCGCTGTAAAATCAACATCAGAAATGGTTGTGTCAAAGCGGCTTGGAAATCCAATTGTTTTCAATTCGCTATATTGTAGCGCGTATCCATCCTCAGACGCATTCGCCAGCGCGGCTTTCGCCTCTCGCTCCACCGCAGAAGAGCCGATAAACCAATATCCGCCCCACAAAATGGACACGATCACCAAGAGCCAAAATAGAATGCGCATGCCGCCCCTTTCCAAGTGTTGGTCACTGTGATGTGTATAAGGGGAAGTCAGAAAGGACCAGAAAAATGACAGAGCAGCCCCTCTGGGTCTTTGGTTACGGGTCACTCATGTGGCGGCCCGGTTTTCAGTACTCGACGCGCCAGATCGCGCGGCTTACCGGCTATGCGCGTAGCTTCTGTATGTGGTCGATTCACTATCGCGGTACCCATGAGCAGCCAGGGCTTGTGCTCGCTCTGGATGAGGATGAAACGGCGAGTTGTCTTGGGCTTGGGTTTGAGGTCAGTCCTGATCATAGGCAGGAGGCCCTTGAGTATCTGCGTGCGAGGGAGCTGATTTCCTCGGCATATCTTGAGGCCGAACTGCCGATGGAGCTCGACGACGGTCGGGTCGTTCATGCCGTTACATTCGTAATCAATCGCGAAAATAACCAGTACTGCGGTGGGCTTGAGCTTCAGGAACAAGCGCGCGTTATCGCAAATGCGCGAGGTGAGATGGGATCGAATGTCGAGTACTTGCAAAATACGGCCGCGCATCTTCGCGAACTCGGGATACATGACCCCGAGATGGAGTGGTTGGTCGAAAGGGTGGCGGAATTAACAGGTTCATGAGGAAATTATGATTAATTCCTAGCAAACACCGTTGCTTATCACTATCGTTACCCCAACAAAAATAGAGTCAGGATTGTCCAAATGGACTTAATGGACCGCGAGGCCGAGCCAGAATTTACATTACCAACTCGCCAGATCACCGTCATGGTGGTGATATTGGCTGCGCTCGGCGTGGGGGCGTGGTTCGCGCTGCCGCGGATATTGCCGCTGTTCCTTGCGAACTTATGGCTGAACGGTTTTATCTGTTTTGTGTTTTTTATCGGGGTGCTGGCTTGTTTTTGGCAGGTCATACAACTCTATAGTTCCGTAAGTTGGATCGAAGGGTTCGTCGCAAATCGCGCGGGTCATGAGCTTACGACTCCGCCGCGCTTGCTTGTGCCGCTTGCGGCGCTTCTGCGATCACGCGGCGCGCGGATGCAGATCAGCTCGACTTCAGGGAGCTCTATTCTCGATTCAGTTGCCACCCGTATCGACGAAGCGCGTGATATCACTCGATATATCGTTAACCTTCTGATTTTCTTGGGTCTTCTCGGGACGTTTTATGGATTGGCGACAACGGTTCCCGCCGTGGTGGAGACTATTCGCTCGCTGGCTCCGCAAGAGGGCGATACGGGCGTAGCCGTTTTTGAGAAGCTCATGTCGGGCCTTGAGGCACAGCTCGGTGGCATGGGGACAGCGTTTTCTAGTTCGCTTTTGGGTTTGGCAGGATCGCTTGTTGTTGGTTTGCTCGAGCTTTTCGCGGGGCATGGCCAGAACCGTTTTTATCGTGAACTCGAGGAATGGCTTTCGACAATTACGCGCCTCGGGTTTTCTTCTGGTGAACACGAAGGTAGCGACGCCGGTCAACTCGCGGCTGTCCTCGATCAAATGGCCGACCGGCTTTCCGAGCAAATGAGTGCCACGCATGCAGTACTCGCGCAATCCGATGCGGGCCGAGCAGCTATCGACGAGCGTTTGAATAGTCTCGCAGCTTCAATCGAAAAACTTGCGCATAATATACACAGCGGCCCAGAGAGCGCAGCGCTTGACCGAGTCGTGGCGGGGCAGGAGCGCCTCATCGCGACGCTCGATGCCAACGCGACACAACGCCCAGAGGCAAGCACGAATGTTGACGCCGAGAGCCGTATGCGCTTGCGTTCAATCGACGTACAGCTCTTGCGTATTCTCGAAGAGATCAGCGCAGGACGGCAGGAATCTATCTCTGATCTGCGCACGGATATTGCGGGTTTGACCAACGTCATCCGCGCGGCAACTGAACCGCAAGAGGAATAGTCATGGCCCTCAGTCGCAGAACTGGGCAGCGTTTCCAAGGGTCGATCTGGCCCGGTTTCGTCGACGCAATGACGGCGCTTTTGCTCGTTCTTATGTTCGTTTTGACCATCTTTATGGTGGTTCAATCGGTACTGCGTGAAACGATAACAGGGCAGGAAACACAGCTAGACGAGCTATCGGCGCAGGTCCTAAGCCTCGCTGATGCGTTGGGTCTAGAGCAATCCACGAGCGCGCGTCTGCGCGATGAGGTTGTACAACTCACCAGCAATTTAGACGAAGCGCGCAATTCTGCAGAAGCGCAGGAAGCTATTATTGCGCAATTGACGGCCCAGACCGAGGCGCAGTCGACAGAAATTGCAGAACTTGGCGCGTCCATCACAAGTTTCGAGGCACAGGTCGCCACACTATTATCACAGCGGGATCAGGCTCGTGAAGAAGGCGCAAGCCTGACGGCGAGCCTGGCAACGGCCGAGGCAGAGAATACCCGACTCGTGTCCGAGCAAGAGGCCTTGCAACTGGCCCTTGCCAGTGCGCGCGAAGAAATCAGCGAGAGCGAAGAGGCGGCGCGTTTGGCCGCGGCCAAGCGTGAGGCGCTGGAGGCGATGATTGAGGATTTACAAACGCAGGGAGAGGAAAATCAGGCGAAACTCTCTGACTTATTGGCGCGGTTGTCTAACGAAGAGAACCTGAACGCGACGCTTATGTCTGAGCTTTCGACGACGCAAGAAACGCTGGATGAGGTTGAAGCTGCGCGACTAAAAGAGCTGGCGGCGGCAGAAGCGCTACGCGAGCGTTTGGCCGAGCAAGAGGCCGCGTTATCATCCGAGGAGGCCGCGCGATTGGCCGAAGCGGCCGCCGCCGAAGCGCTACGCGAGAGGTTGGCAAACGCGGATGACGAGATTTCCGCGATGACGCTTGCCCTCGAGGAAAAGCGTCAAGAGGCCGAAGACACACTTACGCTGCTTGCCGCAGCTGAGGCCGCGCAGGCAACGCTGGATGAAAAACTCGCCGAGGCACTCGCTGCAAAAACGCTGGCCGAAGAGGGTCTGATCGAGCAAGCAGATAAAGCGCAATCGATTGAGGCGAAGTTGGCCGCTGCACTTCTTGCGGCGCAGAACTCGGACGATACGCTAGAACAAACCAAAGCCAAGCTTGCGGAAACCGAAGCCGCACTCGCCGTGCTGCAAGAGCAGGTTTCGGATAAGGGGGACGTTCGCGAGCGGTTGACAGCGGCACTTGCGGCCAAGAGTAAGGCCGATGAGCAGCTAAACGAATTGCAGTCAGAGGCAGAATTGCGGTCCGCACTCCTGAAGGTGGCGAACGAGCAGCTCTCGGAAAAAGAGGCTGAGTCCGCCGAAAGTATGCGTCGAATGGCCGTTTTGAACGAGCAGGTGACGCAGTTGCGCGCGCAGCTTGGGGCTTTGCAAAACTTGCTGGATGCCTCGGCAGCCAAGGACGATGCGGCGCAGGTGCAGCTTCAGGCTTTGGGCTCGCAGCTTAATACCGCGCTTGCACGTGTCGCGAGCGAAGAACGCAAGCGGCGTGCTCTTGAAGAAGCCGAACGCGCGCGACTAGAGGCAGAGGCCGAGGCGCTAAAGGCGCAAACCAAGGACCTCGCTCAATATCGGTCGGAGTTCTTTGGTCGGTTGCGCGGGCTGTTGGGAACACAAGAGGGCGTCCGTATCGAGGGCGATCGCTTTGTGTTCTCGTCCGAGGTTCTCTTTGAAACAGGCGCGGTGGAGCTTTCCGAAGAGGGCAAACAAGAGGTCGCGAAGGTTGCGCGAATTCTCCAGAGTGTCGCCGATCAGATCCCGTCTGAAATTGATTGGGTGATCCGTGTTGATGGTCATACCGATGACACGCCGATTGTCGGAACGGGTAAGTATCGCGATAATTGGGAGTTGTCGCAGGGCCGGGCGCTTTCGGTTGTGCGATATATGGTGGATGCGTTGGGCATCGCGCCGGATCGGCTGGCGGCCAATGGCTTTGGTGAATATCAACCCGTCAATCCCGCAGATACTCCCGAAGCGCGGGCTCAGAACCGTCGAATTGAATTGAAGTTCACCGAGAAATAAAAAACGCCGCGATCATGATAATCGCGGCGTTCTTATTTTAGTCTGCTGTCAGAAGCGGTGGCTTCTTGGACGAGAGGCGCGGAGCTTCTGGCTTCATGATCCGAAGGTCAATCTTGCCATCCTTCACGCCAACTTTCACGAGCCCACCTTTGGCCAGTTTTCCGAAGAGGAGCTCTTCGGCCAATGGCTTTTTGATGTGCTCTTGAATGACACGGCCAAGTGGACGCGCCCCCATTTTGTCGTCGTAACCCTCTTCTGCGAGCCATTCCGCCGCAGGGCGAGTGAGCTCGATCGAGACGTTGCGATCCAAGAGTTGTGCCTCAAGTTGAAGTACAAATTTCTCGACCACCTGCAGGATGACTTCTTTGCCAAGCGGCGCAAAGCTCACCACTGCGTCAAGACGGTTGCGGAACTCTGGCGTGAATGTCCGCTCAATCGCGGCAGTATCCTCGCCTTCGCGCCGATCGCGGCCAAATCCGATTGCGGCCTTGGCTTGATCCGCAGCGCCCGCGTTGGAGGTCATGATCAGGATAACGTTCCTGAAATCCACCGTGCGGCCATTATGGTCGGTCAACTTGCCGTGGTCCATGACCTGAAGCAGGATATTGTACACGTCTGGATGCGCTTTCTCGATTTCGTCGAGAAGGAGTACACAGTGCGGATGTTGGTCCACACCATCCGTCAACATACCGCCCTGATCAAAGCCGACATACCCTGGAGGTGCGCCGATCAAGCGTGAAACGGCGTGTTTCTCCATGTATTCCGACATATCAAAGCGCAAGAGTTCGACGCCCAGTGTATCTGCGAGCTGATTGGCAACCTCGGTTTTACCTACGCCAGTTGGACCAGAGAACAGGTAGTTCCCGATTGGCTTCTCTGGCTCACGTAGTCCCGCGCGCGAGAGTTTGATCGCAGACGCCAGCGTTTCGATTGCCGCATCCTGCCCAAAGACCACGCGCTTGAGTGTCTTCTCAAGATCACGCAGAACTTCAGCGTCATCCTTGGATACATTCTTGGCTGGAATGCGCGCGATCTTGGAAATCACAGCTTCGATTTCCTTGACGCCAATGGTTTTGCGACGGCGGCTTTCTGGAACCAAATGCTGTGCCGCACCTGCTTCGTCGATCACGTCGATCGCCTTGTCGGGCAACTTCCGATCACTCATATAGCGCGCCGACAATTCGACCGCAGTTTTGATCGCATCGGACGTATAGCGAAGATCGTGGTGCTTCTCGAAGTATGGCTTCAGCCCCTTCAAGATTTTCACGGCGTCTTCGACACTCGGCTCGTTCACGTCGATTTTCTGGAAGCGACGCGAAAGTGCGCGGTCCTTATCAAAGTGCTGGCGGAACTCTTTATAAGTGGTAGAGCCCATGCACCGAAGTTTACCACCTTGGAGCGCTGGCTTGAGCAAGTTGCTCGCGTCCATTGCGCCGCCCGAGGTTGCGCCTGCACCGATTACGGTGTGAATTTCGTCGATGAACAGCACAGCGTCGGGGTGATCTTCCATTTCGGTCATCACCGCTTTGAGGCGCTCCTCAAAGTCACCACGGTAGCGCGTCCCAGCGAGGAGGGCGCCCATGTCGAGAGAGTAAATCGTTGCGTTTGCAAGGACTTCCGGTGTTTCACCGTTGACGATCTTATGTGCCAGCCCTTCGGCAATTGCCGTCTTGCCTACACCAGGATCCCCCACCAAGAGTGGGTTATTCTTGCGGCGGCGACAGAGAACCTGAATACAGCGCTCGACCTCGTGGCTGCGACCGATCAGTGGATCGACGTCACCCTCAGCAGCCTTGGCGTTCAGGTCCACGCAGTATTTGGCGAGCGCGCTATCTTTTGCTTCGCCTTCTTCGGCAAGGGGAATGTCCTCTTCGATTTCGGGCGAGCCAGTTACGGGCCGCGCCTCTCCATAGGCGGGATCCTTGGCAACGCCATGCGCGATGTAGTTAACGGCGTCGTAACGCGTCATATCCTGTTCTTGCAGGAAATAGGCGGCGTTCGATTCGCGCTCTGCAAAAATCGCGACCAATACATTCGCGCCAGTTACCTCTGTTCGGCCAGATGACTGAACGTGGATCGCGGCACGCTGAATGACCCGCTGAAATGCGGCGGTCGGAACTGCTTCGGAACCTTCGACATTGGTTTCCAGTGACGAAAGGTCATCCTCAATGAATTCGATCAATGTCGCGCGCAGCGCGTCAAGATCGACACTGCAAGCGCGCATCACTTGAACGGCATCTGGCTCGTCGAGCAGAGCGAGGAGCAAATGCTCCAATGTCGCTAATTCATGCTTACGAGCGTTCGCTAGGCCTAGAGCACTGTGGATCGCGGCTTCGAGCGTGTTGGAAAATGAGGGCATTCCACTTTCCTTTCTTTGGAATTGCAGACACCAGTAGCAGTGTCCTTATCTATTAGAGTTCGGTTTTCTGGCGCACTCTTCAAGAGTAAACACTAAAAATGTCGAATAATTTGTAGTTTCACACCGAGTTGTTACCTTTCGGCTAAGAAATCTACGCGATTTTCTCATTTAGTCAGAAAAAGTAGAACTACAACGCGACCTGACGCGAATGTGAGTCGCTCTTAGAAGTTATTCCGAAGTTCGCGGACTTCGGCAAAGATTTCGACGTCGGATGCATCCGGCTTGCCCAGAGCTTCGCGGATTCCCTGACTGTGGCTGCGCAAGAACGGATTGGTCGCACGTTCTTGGCCAAGGGTGGAGGGAACCGTCGGCAAGCCCGCGTTGACCGCTTCGTTTACCTCGGTGACACGTTGGAGGAGTGCCGGATTTTTGGGATCGACGGTCACGGCAAATCTGGCGTTGTGGGCGGTGTACTCATGGCCGGAGCAAACGAGAGTAGAATCCGGCATCCCCGCGAACTTCTCCATTGAGGCGAGCATCATCGCTGGCGTCCCCTCAAACAAGCGCCCACACCCTAGGGCCATCAGGCTGTCGGCGGTAAAAACGGCGCCCGTTCTGGGAAAGTAAAATGCGATGTGACCAATCGTGTGCCCCGAAACATCGAGAATCCCGATCTTTTCGCCACAGACAGTTAGCTCATCACCTTCGCTAACTGCCACAGTCAGATCGGGGAGGCGGTGCGCGTCGGCCTTTGCGCCGATGATGCGAGCGGTGCTTGTATCGAGCTGCTCAAGGCCGTCGATATGATCCCAATGATGATGCGTGATCAGAATATCGGTGAGCGTCCAGCCTTTGCGATCCAGAACGGACTGAATAGGTTCGGCTTCGGGTATATCAACAAGTGCGGTTTCGCCCGATTCATTATTATGAATCAAATATGCGTAATTATCTTGAAGACAAGGAATTGTTACGATCTCTAGGGGCATGGCGTTTTGCGCTCGTTTTGATATGGTCCAGCTTAGCTTTGCCGAATTAGGGCATATTTCCAAGAGGAAACTGTATGCACCTTGATGTGCGAGATCTGAAATCCTTTTACTACCGCAGTGCGCTTGGGCGTGCCGCGCAGAAGGCTATTCGCGATCAGGTCGTTGAATTCTGGCCAGAAGCCAAGGGGCAGACAGTTGTCGGGTATGGCTTTGCCGTTCCGCTGTTGCGGCCCTATTTGGCAACCTCGCGGCGGATTGTTGGCCTTATGCCTGGGCCGCAGGGTGTTATGCCGTGGCCGCCAGCCCGCAAAAACGTGTCGGTCCTGTGCGAAGAGATGAACTGGCCGCTCGATACCGGCGTGGTGGATAAGCTGGTCGTGATGCATGGGCTTGAGACAAGCGAGCATCCGAGCGCACTTCTCGAAGAGTGTTTTCGCGTTCTCGGGCCGGGGGGCAAGGCACTGTTTATTGTGCCCAATCGTGCGGGGCTTTGGTCGCGCAGTGATCAGACGCCGTTTGGATTTGGCCGACCTTATTCACTCGCACAGCTTGAGTCTCAGCTAAAACTCCACAATCTCGTTCCTGAACGCCACCGCGCCACGCTCTTCGCGCTTCCGTCCAACAAACGGTTCTGGCTGCGTGCGGCACCCGTGTTGGAGAAGTCGGGGCGCAAGGTTTCGAACTATATTGCCGGCGGTGTATTGATGATTGAGGCGACGAAACAGCTTCAAGCGCCGACACGCCCCGGGATTCCAGAAGCGATCAAGCGCCCGTTTGATGTTCTTGGCGGGATCAAGCGGCCAATCGGTGGCCGCGTCGGAGAAGCAAGTTGAGCGCATCCGCGCCGAATCCCCCTTTCGCCGAGAAAATATATTGCATCGAAAATGAGCCACGGGGAATCGCCCGAGCGTAAAAAACGGGCGATAAAATCCTTTAGAACCTGAAAAAAATGGGAGCTTTTCGTCGCACCTTTTCCAAAGCCCTATTTCAAAAGGTGAATTGATGCAGGTCAAAGGCGTATAGAGTGTTGCGGCAAGCCAAAGGCTCTGTTACATCACAGCCGATTTTAACGCATGCGTATACGTGTGTGACTTAGGCTGCCTCAAGAAGTCCTGCATACCGCAGTGTACTGATGGGGGCACAGACTAGCGGAAGGGTGGACGTGTCCGAACCAGCTTCGATCTCCTCTGGCATTGCTGCGCGCTATGCCACGGCCGTCTTTGAACTGGCCAAAGAAGGTAAGAAACTCCCAGCCCTTGAGGCTGATTGTGATGCGTTGGAAGACGCACTCGCCAGCAGTGACGACTTTGCGGCTTTGATTTCCTCGCCTGTGTATACACGCGAAGAGCAGAGCTCGGCTGTCATTGCTATTGCCAAGAAAATGAAACTCTCGCCCATCGTGACTAACACGCTGGGTCTGATGGCCGAAAAGCGTCGTCTTTTCGTGCTGCCTCAACTCATCACTGCGCTTCGTGCGCAGATCTCTGATGAGAAGGGCGAAGTCACCGCTGAAGTGACGGCAGCTAAGAAGCTGACCAAAGCTCAGGCAGACGCGCTTGCCAAGACGCTTAAGGCGTCCGTCGGCAAAGATGTCACCGTGAATGTGGCCGTGGATGAATCCCTCATCGGCGGCCTTATTGTTAAGGTGGGCTCCAAGATGATCGACACGTCGATCTCCTCGAAGCTCTCTAACCTCCAGAACGCAATGAAAGAGGTCGGATAAATGGGTATCCAAGCAGCCGAGATTTCTGCGATCCTTAAGGACCAGATTAAATCCTTTGGCCAAGAGGCCGAAGTGGCCGAAGTTGGCCGTGTATTGAGCGTTGGCGACGGTATCGCCCGCGTTCACGGACTTGATAATGTTCAAGCCGGTGAAATGGTTGAGTTCCCCGGCGGTATCGTCGGCATGGCGCTGAACCTTGAAGCTGACAACGTTGGTGTTGTTATCTTCGGTTCCGACCGTGACATTAAAGAGGGTGACCTCGTTAAGCGTACGAACTCCATCGTGGACGTTCCTTACGGCGACGAACTTCTTGGTCGCGTTGTAGACGGCCTCGGTAACCCGATCGACGGCAAAGGCCCGATCAAAACCAAGAACCGTGCGATTGCGGACTCCAAAGCGCCGGGCATTATCCCACGTAAATCCGTTCACGAACCAATGGCAACAGGCCTCAAATCTGTTGACGCGATGATCCCCGTTGGCCGTGGCCAGCGCGAGCTTATCATTGGCGACCGTCAAACTGGTAAAACAGCTATCGCGCTCGACACGATGCTGAACCAGAAGTCCTACAACGACGCTGCTGGTGACGACGAGAGCAAAAAGCTTTACTGCGTTTACGTTGCGATCGGTCAAAAGCGTTCCACAGTTGCTCAGCTTGTTAAAAAGCTCGAAGAAACTGGCGCGATTGAGTATTCCATCGTTGTGGCTGCGACAGCTTCCGACCCAGCTCCGATGCAGTTCCTTGCACCTTATGCTGCGACAGCAATGGCTGAGTTCTTCCGCGACAATGGCCGCCACGCTCTGATCATCTATGATGACCTTTCCAAGCAAGCGGTTTCTTATCGTCAGATGTCTCTCTTGCTCCGTCGTCCTCCTGGACGTGAAGCTTACCCAGGTGACGTTTTCTATCTTCACTCACGGTTGCTTGAGCGCTCTTCGAAACTAAACGAAGACAACGGCTCTGGTTCTTTGACAGCTCTGCCTATCATCGAAACTCAAGGTGGCGACGTTTCCGCGTTTATTCCAACCAACGTGATTTCGATCACCGACGGCCAGATCTTCTTGGAAACTGAACTCTTCTACCAAGGTATTCGCCCTGCGGTGAACACAGGTCTGTCGGTTTCGCGTGTTGGTTCGTCCGCGCAAACAAACGCGATGAAATCTGTTGCTGGTCCGGTTAAACTTGAGCTTGCTCAGTACCGCGAGATGGCTGCGTTTGCTCAGTTCGGTTCTGACCTCGACGCCGCAACTCAGCAGTTGCTGAACCGTGGTGCGCGTTTGACAGAGCTTATGAAGCAGCCACAGTATTCGCCACTAACAAACGCGGAAATCGTGTGTGTTATTCTGGCAGGTACAAAGGGCTACCTTGACAAGATCGACGTGAAAGACGTGGGACGTTACGAGGCGGGTCTTTTGACACACCTGCGTAGCAAGCACGCTGATCTGTTGACTTGGATTGCTGATGAAGACCCCAAAATCAAAGGGGACGCAGAAGCCAAGGTCCGCGCTGCACTCGATGAGTACGCCGCAGATTTCGCCTAGAATTTTCGCTTTAGGAATAGGATTGGATACATGCCAAACCTGAAGGACCTAAAAAACCGGATCGAAAGTGTCAAATCGACACGTAAGATCACCAAAGCCATGCAGATGGTTGCCGCGGCGAAACTTCGCCGCGCGCAAGAAGCTGCAGAAGCTGGTCGCCCATACGCAGAACGGATGAATGCCGTTCTGGGTGGCCTTGCTGCGGCTTCCGGTGGCTCGAACTCCGGTCCGAAACTCCTCGCAGGGACAGGTTCAGATCAAGTCCACCTTTTGGTGGTCATGACAGCTGAGCGTGGCCTCTGTGGTGGTTTCAATTCGTCTATCGTTAAACTGGCGCGCCTACATGCCCAAGAGCTGTTGGGTGCTGGTAAGACTGTCAAAATTCTGACAGTTGGTAAAAAAGGGCGCGATCAGCTCAAGCGTGACTTTGGGGATAAATTGGTCGATCACATCGATCTCTCCGAAGTTAAGCGTGTTGGTTATAGCAATGCCCACGAGATCGCCTCGGATGTTCTGACCCGGTTTAACGCCGGCGATTTTGACGTCGCGACGATCTTCTACAGCCGCTTCGAAAATGTGGTTTCCCAAGTGCCAACAGCACAGCAGGTCATCCCAGCCTCGTTTGAAGAAACGAGCGAAGCATCGACGCTCTATGATTACGAACCCAGTGAAGAGGGCATCCTTGCGGATCTTCTTCCACGTGGTGTCGCCACTCAGATTTTTGCCGCTCTCCTTGAGAATGGCGCATCCGAGCAAGGCGCGCGTATGTCCGCAATGGATAACGCGACACGCAACGCGGGTGAGATGATCGAGGATCTGACAATCGAATTTAACCGTTCGCGTCAGGCCGTCATTACAAACGAGCTTATCGAAATCATTTCGGGCGCTGAAGCGCTCTAAAGGACCGGAGAATTAACATGGCAAAAGCGAAAGCTACCGGCAAAATCACTCAGGTGATCGGCGCCGTTGTGGACGTCAAATTCGAGGGCGAACTGCCCGAGATTTTGAACGCTCTTGAAACTGAAAATAACGGCAAAGCACTGGTCCTCGAAGTGGCCCAGCACCTTGGCGAAAACACTGTTCGTACAATTGCGATGGACGGTACAGAGGGCCTCGTTCGCGGCGCTCCTGTAACGGACCGTGGCGAGCCGATTTCTGTTCCAGTTGGGACAGCGACACTCGGTCGTATTTTGAACGTGACTGGCGACCCTGTGGACGAGCAAGGCCCTGTGAACGCGACGGCAAAACGCGCGATTCACCAGCCTGCGCCGACATTTGACGAGCAAGCAACGACAACAGAGATCCTGGCAACAGGTATTAAAGTTATCGACCTTCTGGCACCTTACACAAAAGGTGGTAAAATTGGTCTCTTCGGTGGTGCGGGTGTGGGTAAAACCGTTCTCATCATGGAATTGATCAACAACATCGCTAAAGTGCACTCTGGCCTTTCCGTATTTGCGGGTGTGGGCGAGCGTACACGTGAAGGTAACGACCTTTACCACGAGATGATCGAATCCGGCGTTATCGTTCCTGATAACATGGAAGAGTCGAAAATTGCGCTGGTTTACGGCCAGATGAACGAGCCTCCCGGAGCGCGTATGCGTGTTGCTCTGTCCGGTCTAACATTGGCTGAGCAGTTCCGCGACGAGACTGGTTCTGACGTTCTGTTCTTCGTTGATAACATCTTCCGCTTTACTCAAGCTGGTTCCGAGGTGTCCGCGCTTCTTGGCCGTATCCCATCCGCTGTGGGCTATCAGCCAACACTCGCGACTGACATGGGTGCGATGCAAGAGCGTATTACATCGACCAAATCCGGTTCGATTACTTCGGTGCAAGCCGTTTACGTTCCTGCGGATGACCTTACTGACCCTGCACCTGCGACATCGTTTGCTCACCTTGATGCGACTACGGTTCTTGACCGTGCGATCTCCGAAAAAGGTATCTACCCTGCGGTTGATCCACTCGGTTCCACATCGCGCTTGCTTGACCCACTCGTAATCGGTGACGAGCACTACAAAGTTGCGACAGACGTTCAGCAGATCCTTCAGCGCTACAAATCGCTGCAAGACATCATCGCGATTCTCGGCATGGACGAGCTTTCTGAAGAAGATAAGCAAACCGTTGCCCGTGCGCGTAAGATCGAGCGTTTCTTGTCTCAGCCGTTTGACGTTGCGAAAATCTTTACTGGTGCCGACGGTAAGCAGGTGCCACTCGAAGAAACAATCGCTTCGTTCAAAGCTGTGGTTGCTGGTGAGTACGATCACCTTCCAGAGGGCGCCTTCTATATGGTTGGCGGCATCGACGAAGTTATCGCAAAAGCCGAGAAAATGGCTGCTGACGCTGCTTAATGTAACGGGTTTTTGGTGGGTTTCGGCCCACCAGAAAAACTCTGAAGGAGGCTATCATGGCTACACTACAGTTTGATTTGGTATCGCCCGAACGCAGCCTTGCATCGTTTCAGGCCACCGAGGTCCAAATCCCCGGTGCCGAAGGCGATCTGACAGCAATGGCCGATCATGCGCCTCTGATTACGACTTTGCGTCCTGGCATTCTTAAGGTTGTCAGCGCAGAAGGTACTCAAGAGTATCTGGTTACTGGTGGTTTCGCTGAGATTTCCGGTACTGCAACTTCGGTATTGGCCGAGAAAGCACTTCCAGCATCCGAAGTTACCCAAGACGTAATCGACAGCCTTGTTGCCGAAGTAACCGCTGCGCAAGCAACTGCGGCCGCTGATGCGCAGGATGGCTTGGCTAAGCAAGTTGCGGATATTTCCGCGATGGCAAGCCAGCTAGGGCTTGCTGCGAAGTAACTCCAAATCAAGTAATTTGATGCTATTCAGAAACCCCGCATTTCGGTGCGGGGTTTTTTGTCTTTAAATTTTCGGAATTTCTAATAGTTTCAGTGTGTAGTTTAGGAATTAGTATGCGAAGTATTCGAAATCACCTGCTTGGAATGGATCAGGGCACGCTCGTCATGTTTTCTGATTTTCAAGAAGACGGAACAATGTGGACGGGCACTGGTAAGCGATCATATCGAGAGCGTGTTACTTTTGATGGTCGGTTTACAGATCCGCCAATGGTCCACATTTCGTTCTCGATGTGGGATTTTGCGCACGACACCAACCAGCGGGGTGATATCTCGGTTGAGAACGTCACCGAGGACGGGTTCGATGCCGTGTTTAAGACATGGGGAGACACGCGGATCGCGCGCCTTCGGGTTGATTGGTTCGCCATGGGGCAGGTCGCTCATGACGATGATTGGGAGCTTTGACCGGCCCTCATTCGATGGCTTTTCACCGCTCGTCATATCGCATACTACGGCGCTATGACAAACAAGATCGACCGCACCGGATTGCGCTCCGAATTCTGGCGCACAGTTCCTCTGACAGAGATGAATTCCAAGGAGTGGGAAGCTCTTTGTGATGGCTGTGGCAAATGTTGCCTGAACAAGCTTGAGGACGAGGATTCTGGCGAGGTCCTATTCACGCGCGTTGCGTGTCGACTCTTGGACGATCAAAGCTGCCAATGCGCGCAATATGATATTCGCCGAGAGTTCGTACCAGAATGTGTTGTGCTAAAGCCTTCGACGATTAAGGATGTCGCATACTGGTTGCCCATGACATGCGCGTACCGGCTCTTGCACGAAGGGAAACCCCTCTGTGACTGGCATCCATTGATTTCCGGCGACCCCGAGACCGTGCACACGTCTGGCACTTCGGTGCGAGGCTGGACGGTTCCGGAATATGAGCTGGATGTCGAAGATTGGGAAAACTACATCATTGAGGATTTGAGCTGATGTTCTTTGCGTCTGATAATTCGGGCAAGGCCCACCCAGAGGTCATGCAGGCACTTGTGGATGCCAACGAAGGATATGCGATGGGCTATGGCGCGGACCCGATAAATGGCGAGGTGCGCGAGAAGCTTCGTGAGGTATTCGAAGCCCCCGATGCGGTTGTACATCTTGTCGCAACGGGAACGGCTGCGAATTCGTTGATACTCGGGTCGATGTCGCGACCGTTTGACGCGATTTTCTGTAGCGATGAAGCGCATATTCACGTTGATGAGTGCAATGCGCCAGAGTTCTATACGGGTGGTGCAAAGCTTATCCCAATTCCTTCAACGCATGCCAAGATTGCGCCAAGCGACCTTGAGCGCGCGATACTCGGCGAAGAAAACCGCGGAGTGCACGGCCCCAAACGCGGGCCTGTTTCACTGACCCAACTGACTGAGGCGGGAACGGCCTATTCTTTGGAAGAGTTGAGCGCGCTAACGGCCTGTGCGAAGTCTTATGGGCTCGCAACGCATATGGATGGCGCGCGGTTTGCCAATGCTGTTTCCAAGATCGGTTGTTCGCCCGCGGATATGACTTGGCGCGCGGGTATCAGTGCGCTTTCGTTTGGCGGTACCAAGAACGGGCTATTGGGTGTTGAGGCGGTAATCTTCTTTGATCCAGCACTCGCAGAAGAGTTCGAGCTACGGCGCAAGCGGGGCGGGCACCTTTTCTCCAAAAACCGTTATCTATCCGCACAAATGCAGGCATATTTGCGGGACGACCTGTGGCTGAAAGCTGCGGAGCAGGCGAACAATAATGCCGCATACCTTGCCGATGCACTTGAGCGGGTCGGCGCCACGATACATGGCTCAGTTGACGGGAACATCATATTTGCCGACCTGCCACGCTCCACGCATCAGTGCCTCAAGGACGCAGGTGCGGTGTATCATATCATGGTTGGAAACCTAGAAGGCGACGACCCGAGCGAGCCACTCACTGCGCGGTTTGTGTGTGACTGGTCGATCAGCCGCGAACTCATCGACCAGTTCATTGGATTGTTTGATTAAAGCTTTCCAGCAAGGTGTAGGTCAAGATCGTCCAGACGGTCTTGGCCCCAGAAAACCTCTTCTCCTACGACATATGTTGGTGCGCCGAACGCGCCAGCCTCAATTGCGTCTTCTAGGTTCTGCGTGAACGTTTCGGCCCCAGTTAGAAGTCCGGAATTCACCAATTCTGGGTCAAACCCGTGCTCGGAGAGGAGGGAGCGAATGACTTCTTCTTCGGCGATGTTCTTGTCCTCAAGCCAGCACGCGCGGGTGAACGCATGGGCAAGTGCTCCGACATCTCCGCCCGCGCTTTGGGCTGCAATGATTGCGTAGGCAGACGGCGCAGAGTTCGCTGGCCAAAAGGCCGGCTTCATATTGATATCCAAACCGGTGCGCGCCGATTGCCGCCGGATTTCCTGAAGTCGATACGCTTGGCGGCTCGGGTGCCGATCCTTGGGAGGCGTGCCGCCTGTGCGCGAAAATAGTGCCATGATATCGAGCGGTTTGTACTTAACCGTCGCCCCGTGTTTCGCCGCGACTTCTTCAAGTCGATTGCCCGCTAGATAGGTAAAAGGTGAAATAGTTGAGAAATAATAATCGATTTGGGTCATTTTCTTTGCTCCTGGGCGGCATTTTCTTTGGCACGACCGTAGTGAGATGGTAAGCGGTGTCAACGTCACGATTCTGTCATCTGACCTTCAACGGGGACCCGCTGCAATGCCCACCACAACTGCTCCCAAGCTTATTTCAGGAAATGCCAACCGCCCACTCGCGACCGCCGTCGCGCGCCGAATGTCGCTGCATCGCGGTGTGAATGTCGGTTTGGTCGACGCGCGTGTTGAGCGCTTCAACGATCAAGAGATATTTGTCGAAGTGTACGAAAACGTGCGCGGCGAGGATATGTTCATTATTCAGCCTACCTCGAACCCCGCGAACGACAACCTGATGGAGTTGTTGATTATTGCAGACGCCCTGCGCCGTTCTTCGGCCGCGCGGATCACTGCTGTTATCCCGTATTTCGGATATGCCCGCCAAGACCGCCGCACAAAAGCGCGCACACCGATCTCGGCCAAACTTGTCGCGAATTTGATTGCCGAAGCTGGGATTGAACGGGTTCTGACGCTTGATCTACACGCGACACAGATTCAAGGGTTCTTTGATATTCCAGTTGATAACCTCTATGCCTCGCCAGTATTTGCGCTGGATATCGAGCACGAGTTCAAAGGCCGGATGGACGAAATCATGGTTGTGTCGCCCGATGTTGGCGGTGTGGCGCGGGCCCGTGAATTGGCCAAGCGTATCAATGCTCCGCTCTCAATCGTGGATAAGCGCCGCGAAAAGCCGGGTGAGATCGCTGAAATGACGGTAATCGGCGATGTCTCGGGCAAGACCTGTATAATCGTTGACGACATGGTCGATACCGCCGGCACGCTTTGCAAAGCTGCAGAAGTGTTGATGGAAAATGGCGCGAAAGAGGTGCACTCCTATATCACGCACGGCGTTATGTCTGGCCCAGCGGTTGATCGGGTCTCAAAGTCCGTAATGAAGTCATTGGTAATCACAGATTCCATTGAGCCAACAGCCGCCGTAAAGGGCGCAGAAAACATCCGTATCGTCCCAACTGCGCCAATGTTTGCGCAGGCGATCCTGAACACATGGAACGGTACGTCCGTGTCATCTCTCTTTGATGTGGACACGCTTGGGCCGATCTACGAAGGCACCTATACGCCGTAATTTCAGATGCTAGAGCGCGGCGAGGATTTGCCGCGCTCTTTCACAGTCGGCGTCCATCTGGGTGATAAGGGCTTCGAGGCTGTCGAATTTCTCCTCGGGTCGAAGATATTCGATAAGCGCCACAGAGATTTCCTCTCCGTAAATGTCACCCTTAAAATCAAAGATATAGCTCTCAAGATTCGGTAGGTTCTCGCCGAACATCGGCCGTACTCCCATCGAAGCGGCACCATCATATGTGCCCGCGTGTGGGCCGGTCAGGATATCGATGCGTACGGCATAAACGCCAAATTTCGGCGGATGTAGCCCTGCTATGGACATATTCGCGGTTGGGAACCCAAGTTCGCGCCCACGCTGGTCACCGCGAATAACTTGGCCTTCCATGCGGTGAAAGTGCCCGAGCATACGCGTTGCGACCTCTGGTTTGCCATCACTCAGCGCTTCGCGGATCGCGGAGGAAGAAACCTCGTCGCCAAGATCCTCAACGAGTTCGGCAATCGTAACGCCAAATCCCATTTCGGCCCCAAAGGCGATCAGATCTTGGGCGTTGCCGCCACGGTCTTTGCCAAAGCAGAAATCCGCACCCACAGTCACATGAGCGACGCCAAGGCCATCTGCGAGGACCTGCTTAGCAAATTCTGGAGCGGTGAGGCTCGACAGTGAGGCATTGAAGTTTAGTTCGTACAGACGTTCCACGCCGAGCTTTTCAAGGCGGTGGGCGCGCGCTTCTGCGTTCATCAAGCGAAAGGGGGCAGCCTTGGGGGCAAAATACTGGCGCGGGTGGGGCTCAAACGTAAGAATACCAAGCGGCGCGTCGGGAGCAGCATTTCGAGCGATCTCGATGACTTTTTGATGCCCACGATGAACGCCGTCAAAGTTGCCTATCGCAACGGTGGCACCGCGGTCAGCGGCAGAAATAAATGTGTGATCTCTGAAAATACGCATGCTGAGCCACATAGCGCCGCGCGTGGCATCGCGCAAGCGTTAGTCGAGTTTCTTGGATGGTGCGAGCACGGTCGCCTGACCACGTAGAACAGGCTTGTCGGCTATCGTACATTCACAATCCAGCGTCACCCTGCGTTTAGGGTAGTCGATCTTTGCGACGGTAACCTCGGCGCGGACCATATCATTCGGGCGCACGGGGGCCAGAAACTTCAGTGACTGCCCAAGGTAAATCGTCCCGTGCCCCGGAAGTTGCTCGCCAATCACCGCCGAGATAAGGCCTGCTGTGAGCATCCCGTGGGCGATACGACCTTGGAAAATGGACTCCTGCGCGTATTCCTCATCGAGATGAACGGGGTTCCTGTCGGTCGAAATATCCGCAAAGAGCTCGATATCGTTGTCTGTGATCGCCTTTTGGACATAGCGAGACATGCCGATCTCCAAGTCTTCGATGAAGATAGTTCCTCGAATCTGGTTGTCTAGCATACTGCGGCCTCATTTCGTGCAGCAACAATGTTGCCTGATATTGGTGTGTGTTGTATCTTTATTGCTTTGCGGATGCGGAAAATCAAGCGTTATTTAACGCAGGAAGCCGATGGAAAAGGACGGGTGGAAACCTGATTTATCGAGATAAGCGTTTAATAGCTCCGGGTTAGGTTGCTGGTCCGTTCCTGTTTCTGCAGCTGCGAGACCGCCCGTGATAAACAGAGAGTCGATGTCTTCGCCAACTGCGCCTTGGATATCGGTGTGAATACCGTCTCCAATCGCAAGGATTCGGTCGTCAGGAACGCTGTCGCTCACTTCGGCCAAGCGCCGCCGAGCGAGATCATAGATTGGCGGGTGCGGCTTGCCGAAATAGAGGCTCTCACCGCCCATTTCGGTATAGAGCTTTGCCAAGGCGCCTGCGCACCATTCGCGAGTCTCGCCGCGGTCCACAACGATGTCTGGGTTTGCACAGAGCAACTTCAATCCGCGAGTCTTGGCGGCGAGGAAAATCGGGCGGTTCACTTCTGGATCGGCGTGGGAATCGAATGCGCCACAGCAAACGATGCCTTCTGCTTCTTCGAGTGGAACGGGAGTAATCTCGACCGCATCGTGGACGACCGCGATAGGCTTGAGGAAGGCTGCTTTCTCGTCTTCTGTTCCCATGAAGAAGATTTTCTCGCCCACGACGCCTCTGAACATTGCTGAGCGCGCAGAGTCGCCCGAGGTGGCGATTGTATCCCATGCGTCGCGCGGCACACCGAAGCCATCAAGCTGAATTTCAACCGATGCACGCGGGCGCGGGGAATTGGTGACCAGCACCACCTTGCCACCCGATTGACGGTACTTCTGCAGCGCCGCGACAGCATCAGGAAGTGCCGCAACGCCATCGTGAACGCACCCCCACAAATCGACGAACAGTGCTTGATATGTGTCGGAGATTTCGGAGAGCGAGTTAACGATGCGCGTCATAATAGAATCCTTGTGCAAGAAAAGGGGGCGCAGGGCACGCCCCCGACTATGATCAAACTTTGAGGTTCGGAATGATCTGCTTTTTGCGGCTCATGATGCCAGGAAGGACAACGCTGTCGCCCGACACGCTTGCGCCAAAGCTCTTTTCGGCAACGGCTTTAACCGTGTCGTTTTGCACCAGCAGGGTCGCCTCTTCGTTCAGGATATCGACAACGAACAAGAGCACATGATCAACGCCATCTTCGGTAGCAACCTTCGCACAGGAATCAAGAAGGCTTGCTTTGCGGTCAAGGACGATAGCGGGTGCAGTGGTTTCAAGAACCGATACACGGAATTTCACGTCATCAACGGCGTATTCTTTGCTGTCCATGCGCAAAAGCTCGGCGTCGCTAAATGCAGAGACGTCCGATTTTGCAGCGAACATTTCAGCTGCGTATTCCGAAATATTCAGGCCAAGATCAGCAGCCAGTTTTTCGGCGAGCGCTTTGTCTTGCTCAGTTGTTGTTGGGGAACGGAACTCCAAAGTGTCCGAGAGAATGCACGAAAGCATCGTTCCCTTCACCCAATCAGGCATTTTTTCTGCATTTGGTCCCATCAGGTTGTGCATGATTGTCGCCGTGCAAGCCAGCGGGCGGATCGTGATGTTGATCGGACCTTTTGTTTCAATTCCGCCAACAAGTTTGTGGTGGTCGATGATCGCCTGAATGTCGACGTCATTAATGTTGTCGGGAAGTTCGGCCGGATTGTTTGTGTCAACAATGACAACGGGTGTGTCTGCTTCGACGCTGCTGATGATCGAAGGCTTGGGCAGGTCCCAGCGCTTGAGAACAAAGGCGGCCTCTGTGTTGGGTTCGCCAAGCAGAACAGCTTCTGCTTTTTGTCCTTTGATTTCATTCAGATACCAAGCCCAAATGATTGGGGAGCCGGTGCTGTCTGTGTCTGGTGATTTGTGGCCGAAAACAAGAGTTGTCATATGAAATATCCATATCCTGTGGGGAGTTTGGGTGCGTTATATGCGCGTTGGACGGGCTTGTCACCCATTGGGCGTATGGATAATCTCATATGGGAAGTTTGCGTGTCCAACCGCCGCGCCGCACAGAACAAAGAACGGGAAAATTGAGTGGCCAAGCCCGCAGTAAAACCACGCGAAACCGATCTGTATCCGCCGATCAAAGCCTATCTTGAGTCGCAGGGATACGAGGTGAAATCCGAGATTGGCTCTGTAGATGTGGTTGCCGTTCGAGGGGAGGAACCGCCCGTTCTGGTGGAGTTGAAACTAGGGTTTACGCTTGCGCTGCTTCAACAAGGGGTGGCGCGGCAATCCATTAGTGATGATGTCTATCTTGCGGTGCCGCGAGGCAAAGGCAAACCATTTCTTACAGCGCTGAAGGGCAATATGAGCCTATGCCGCCGTTTGGGATTGGGGCTTATTACCGTGCGCGCCAAGGACAGCTTTGTTGAGGTCCATCTTGATCCCGCGCCCTATGTGCCACGTAAATCCAAGGTGCGGCAGGGGCGGTTGCTTCGGGAATTTGCGCGTCGGGTGGGCGATCCGAACTCTGGCGGCCAGACACGTACCAAAATCGTCACCGCGTATCGTCAAGATGCCGTCAAACTTGCGCAATACCTTGCGCAGAACGGCCCAAGCAAGGGCGCGATCGTCGCCAAAGAAACGGGCGTCGAGTTGGCGACGCGCATGATGGCCGCTGATTACTATGGCTGGTTTGAGAGGGTCGAGAAGGGGATATACGCCCTCACGCCCAAAGGTATAGCCGAGCAGGATTAGTTGAGTTGCATCAGCGTAAAGCCGCTCTCGGCAAGGCCGTTTAGAACACCTTGCTCTCGCCCCAAATGCGCGGCCCCAACAGCAACGAACACATCACCCTCTTCAGCCTGCTCAAGGATAACCGGGAGCCAGTGCGCGTTGCGATCATTGACCATCACTTTCTCCATCTTGTCGTAATCCGCTGCGAGGACTTCTGGGTCAATCCCCTCTGTGGCAAGTGCTGTTTGACGACCGAACTCCCAAATGGCGACGTGTTCGCCGTTGAAATACTCTTCTCGCATGGTGACAAAGCTGTTGGTGGCGTCATTCGAAAGCGCAAGCCCAAGGTGCAGGGCCTCTAGCGGGTCGCCTTCTTCGAGAAGTTCGAACAGTTGTAGGACAGTATCAAACGGCTCAAGGCTCTTGGTTTTCAGATCGTTCTCGGCGGCGAACTCCTGAATCATCACGTCAATGCCTTCGGGCGCTTTGCCAGCCGCAAAATCCACCGCGCAAGGCGGAGTGCCCAGCACCATCGTCGCATAGCCAGGGCGGAACTTGCTCGCCAGAATCGGAGAAACGCCGCGCACACGCATTTCATCCGAGAACCGCTGCCAAAGATCTTCGGGGAGCAGTTCGGGCAGGGTGGGACCCTCTTGGATGAACATCACCTCGGGGCGCCGCGCCATCTCCATTTGAAGGCGTCTGATGTCCTCGCTGTTGCTCTCCATCAGGATGACGTCTGACTCGAGAAGATAGGGCGTGATTCTAGCGAGCGTCGGGGCATGGCGCGGGTCTTCGAGGTGATAAGTGCCAAGGATATGCACCACTTGGTCGCCTTTTTCCGCTCGCCAGAAGTTCCCGCGCGGGAAGGGCTGGGAATTTACCAATTCGAAGAATGTGGTTTTCTCTTCTGGGGGCATCGAGGCGATAAGGTTCTCGCCCACGCACGCTGCCGCGCTCGTGCGAGTAAGTGACAGTAAAATAAGTAAAAAGTAAAAAATCCGTCGCATATATGCTCCTGTTCTCAGGCAGGATAGGTGGGTTCGTGCGAATAGGAAACACGGCTGTCGAAATTTAAATAAAAATTTGCGTTTCGGCCTGTTGACACACCAGAGGCCGATACATAGGTTCCTGTCGTTATCACTCGCTATGGATGAGTGATAAAAAGATTGTAACCTCGAATGAAGGAGCGTTCAGAGATGGCATTTACACCGTTGCACGACCGTGTACTCGTTCGTCGCGTTGAAAGCGACGAGAAGACTGCTGGCGGACTATATATTCCCGAAAGCGCAAAAGAAAAGCCCGCGGAAGCAGAAGTTATTGCAGTTGGTGAAGGCGCACGTAAAGACAGCGGCGAATTGATCCCAATGTCTGTGAAAGCTGGTGACAAAGTTCTCTTTGGCAAATGGTCCGGTACAGAAGTGACTGTTGATGGCGAAGAGCTACTCATCATGAAAGAAAGCGATATCCTTGGCTTGATCAGCTAAGCGAACCTTTCCCAATTTTCAAATCTCTAGGAGTTTCAAATGGCTAAAGAAGTCCGTTTTGATACCGACGCCCGCAACAAAATGCTTAAGGGCGTTAATGTTCTGGCTGACGCGGTTAAAGTGACCCTCGGCCCTAAAGGCCGCAACGTTGTGATTGAAAAATCCTTCGGCGCACCACGCATCACCAAAGATGGTGTTTCCGTTGCCAAAGAAATCGAGCTTGAAGATAAGTTCGAAAACATGGGCGCACAGATGGTTAAGGAAGTTGCTTCCCGTACCAATGACGAAGCTGGTGACGGTACAACAACCGCAACAGTTCTCGCGCAAGCAATCGTTAAAGAAGGCTTGAAATCTGTTGCTGCTGGCATGAACCCAATGGACCTGAAGCGCGGCATCGACTTGGCTGTTGCTAAAGTTGTTGAAGCAATCAAAGCTTCTGCACGTCCAGTAGCAGACAGCGACGAAGTTGCACAAGTTGGCACGATCTCTGCGAACGGCGAAGCTGAAATCGGCCGCCAAATCGCAGACGCGATGCAAAAAGTTGGCAACGAAGGCGTTATCACTGTTGAGGAAAACAAAGGCCTCGAAACAGAGACTGACGTTGTTGAAGGCATGCAGTTCGACCGTGGTTTCTTGTCGCCATACTTCGTGACAAACCCGGACAAAATGGTTGCAGAGCTTGATGACTGTCTCATCTTGCTTCACGAGAAAAAGCTCACTTCGCTTCAGCCAATGGTTCCACTGCTCGAAACAGTGATCCAATCCGGCAAACCACTCCTCATCATCGCAGAAGATGTAGAAGGCGAAGCACTCGCAACTCTCGTTGTGAACAAGCTACGTGGCGGCCTGAAAATTGCTGCTGTTAAAGCTCCTGGTTTCGGCGATCGTCGCAAAGCAATGTTGCAAGACATCGCGATCCTTACTGGCGGCCAAGTGATTTCCGAAGACCTCGGTATGAAGCTTGAGTCCGTTACTATGGACATGCTCGGTACTGCGAAAAACGTTTCCATCACCAAAGACGAAACAACAATCGTTGATGGCGCTGGTGAAAAAGCAGAAATCGAAGCTCGCGTTGCTCAGATCCGCACTCAAATCGAAGAAACTTCTTCTGACTATGACCGTGAAAAACTTCAAGAGCGCGTAGCCAAATTGGCTGGTGGTGTTGCTGTTATCCGCGTTGGCGGTATGACAGAAACCGAAGTTAAAGAGCGTAAAGATCGCGTTGACGACGCACTGAACGCGACACGTGCTGCTGTTCAAGAAGGTGTCATCGTTGGTGGTGGTGTTGCTCTTGTTCAAGGCGGCAAGGTTCTTATCGACCTTAAAGCTGACAACTCCGACCAAGAAGCAGGCATCGCAATCGTTCGCCGTGCTCTTGAAGCGCCTCTCCGCCAAATCGCAGAGAACGCTGGTGTTGACGGTGCAGTTGTTGCTGGCAAAATCCGCGAAAGCGACGACGTAACTTTCGGCTTCAACGCTCAAACAGAAGAATATGGCGACATGTTCAAGTTTGGTGTGATTGACCCTGCGAAAGTGACACGTACAGCTCTTGAGGACGCAGCTTCCATCGCTGGTCTGTTGATCACAACAGAAGCAATGATCGCTGAAAAACCAGCTCCTGCGGGCGCACCTGCAGGCGGCGGAATGCCTGACATGGGCGGCATGGGCGGCATGATGTAAGCCATCCAGCTTTGCTGACTAAATTTAGGGCTCGCGGTGACGCGGGCCCTTTTTGTATCTTAGCATATAGAAAGGATATGAAATGGCACATAACTATGAAATCGTACCCGCCGAGGCCAAAGATTATGGCGGCATTGATACGCTGCTGCGCGCGGCGTTTGACGGCGCCGATGAGGCAGAGCTTGTCCAACGGTTGCGCGCGGATTCGGATGGTTACATAGAACACGTCGCGAAATCTGGCGCGAATATTCTTGGGCATATCCTGCTCTCGCCGATGAATTTTCCCCGCGAATGGGGGGCTCTTGCGCCGCTTTCTGTCGCCGAAGATGCGCGTGAACAGGGCGTCGGTAGTGCCCTTGTAAGGGCCGCAGCCAAGCAAGCCGATGAGCAAGGATGGCACGCGCTCGTCGTGCTGGTGATCAGCCCCACCTAAGTAGTCCAGTTTGAATGTTAGTGCATGATCGGCCTTAGTTCCATCGGGACGATGGTTTCCGGAGCCGGCGGGCGGTAGCCCAGAGCACTGTGTGGTCGTTTGGTATTTTAGTGTTTCCTCCAGCTTTCGATGATAATCTGTGCTTCGCGTAGAGTGTAAAAGCTCTCCCCGTTCAGCAACTCGTCGCGGAACCGGGCATTGAAACTTTCGCAATACCCATTCTCCCACGGCGAGCCAGGCTCAATGTAAGCCGTTTTGGCTCCAACCGCCTCAATCCAGTCTCGAACAGCCCGAGCTATGAACTCCGGGCCGTTGTCCGACCTGATGTAGGCCGGAACGCCGCGCAAGATGAACAGATCCGTGAGTGCGTCGATGACTTCTGTCGAGTTCAACTTCCGCTTCACCCGGATCGCCAGGCATTCCCGGCTGTATTCGTCCAAGATGTTCAGGGTCCGGAACGCTTTCCCGTCATCAGTTCGATGATGAACGAAGTCATACGACCAGACGTGGTTGCGATACTCTGGCCGCAGCCGGACACATGAGCCATCATTTAGCCAGAGCCGCCCCTTCTTGGGTTGTTTCATGGGTACTTTGAGCCCCTCACGCCGCCACAACCGTTCAACCCGCTTGTCGTTCACCTGCCAGCCCGCATCCCTGAGCAGAGCCGCAATCCGGCGATACCCGTACCGGCCATACTGACGTGCCAGTTCGATCATATCAGCAACCAGCCGTTCTTCGTCACTTCGGTCAACAGGCAACCGCCTCTGGGTGGATCGGTTCTGCCCCAAAACACGACAGATCCGCCGCTCAGACACCCGCACCTCATTGCGAATGTGATCGATGCAGGCGCGGCGGCGCGAGGGGCTCAGAAGTTTCCCCGTGCGGCTTCCGACAGGATCAACTTGTCCAGGGTCAGATCAGATACGGCTCGCCGCAGTCGATCATTCTCCTTCTGAAGCCGCTTTAGTTCCCTCAGTTGGTCGGTTCCCATTCCGCCATATTGTTTGCGCCAACGATAAAACGTCTGTTCAGTTATCTGCACTTGCCGGATTGCATCAACACGCGGCATGCCTTGACCGCAAAGCACCTCAACCTGCCGCAACTTCGTGACAATCTCTTCTGGCTTGTGTCGCTTAATTCCCATTTTCAATCCTCCGATTCCTAACTATAGGGGCGGACCACTTCAAAGGGGGAGGACCACTGGGTGATGCTGAATATTATAGTAGATTTGGCTTTGACGTCACGCGCGCCGCGGGATTTGACTCGCCATACCCTATTCAGTTTACAGGCATTCTTCCGCTAAAGTCTTATGAGGACGTGCAGGTGAAAGATCTCAAATATCCGCCTGCTTTTGAGGGCGTTTGACGTCGTAGACAGATTGCGTAACGCCTGAACGGAAGCTTATAGTTGAGTGATGGGTGAGGGGGCAGTCTCCCTCTAGTGCTCCGAAAAGAGGGATGCCTTCGCCCAACAGCACGGGCATACGGGATATGGTCAGACGGTCCACTAGCCCCGCGCGCAGCCCTGACTGTATCATCTTCCCGCCATCCAAGTAGATCGTTCCAGAATGCTCTTTTTGAAGCCCGACAATAACGTCTGAAATATCGCCTGACCGCAACGATGCCTTGCCTGCAAACTTCTCAGGAAGCGCGCGAAGGCGATTGGACATGACATAAACGGGCTTGTTGTATGGCCAAGGATCGAACCCCGCGACAACATCAAACGTTCCAGAACCCATCAACAGGCATCCGACCCGAGCCATAAAAGCCGCATAGCCATAATCCTCGCCTTCAATCGCATAGTCAGAATTTTCGAGCCAATCGAGCGATCCATCTGGGCGAGCAATGAAACCGTCTATTGAGGTCGCGATGAATACTTCAACGGTCATAATTGTTTCCCTCTGTTTCGGTATCGGCAATGTGTTCGCGCGGGGCTTGCCCATTGAATAAGAAACAGCCAAAAGAGCGCATGCGTCTATTCCTCCTCATAGCATTAGCAATGTTGGCATTTGCCGCCAACTCTATTCTCAATCGGTTCGCGTTGGCGCAAGGTGCCATTGATCCGGGCGGGTTTGCGCTCTTGCGGCTTGCGAGTGGGGGGCTGTTCCTCTGGGGAATGGTGGCCGCACAGGGGAAACGTTTGGCATCGGGCGGCGTGTCGGGAGTGCTTTCGCTCGCGGCGTATATGCTCGGATTTTCGTTTGCATATATTAGTTTGGATACCGGCGTTGGTGCGCTCATTCTCTTTGGAGGGGTTCAAATAACGATGTTCGCAGGCGCCTTATTGGCCCGTGAGCATCTCCCTTGGACTCGCTGGTGCGGGGCGCTTGTGGCGTTTGTGGGGCTTGTTTATTTGCTCTGGCCAACGCAGGGCGGTACATTCTCTCCCTTTGGCGTAAGCATGATGGTTCTCGCAGCGATTGGCTGGGGGGTATATTCCTTGATCGGCAAACGCGCACAAGATCCGCTTGCAACGACTGCTGGGAACTTTGTGTTCGCCATACCGTTGGCCCTCGCGGTTGCCGTATTCACAGCGCAGGATGTGAGTTATTCCACGCTCGGAATTGTTCTGGCGGTGATCTCTGGCGTTGTTACATCGGGAATGGGATACGCGCTCTGGTATGCGATTTTGCCGCGCATTCCGTCATCGGTTGCGGCGATTGCAATGCTGACCGTACCGGTGTTGGCATCGCTAGGCGGGGTGGTATTCTTGAGCGAAGCATTTACACTTCAGCTAATGATCTCGACAATCCTCGTTATCGCGGGCGTGCTTATCTCGTTAAAGAAGCCCGCCGTTGCGGTAACGAATTAGTGTCGCGCGCTTTACTCGCAATTTGAATTCGAAGGGGTATGTTCCTTCTATGCTGAAAAACATTACACTCGCTCTTTTCTTACTCTTGCCAACCGCCGCGAGCGCGAAATGCGTTGTGTTGCTTCATGGATTGGCACGCGGAGCTACCTCAATGGTGGCAATTGAGGCCGCGCTCAAAGCGGATGGATATACGGTCATTAACGATGGATACCCCTCAACCGAAGCCACCGTTCAGGAGCTCGTCGCCGAGACATTTCCGCCCGCCGTTGCCCAGTGTGGCGATGATAAGGTGAACTTCGTAACGCATTCGATGGGCGGCATTCTGGTGCGGGTTTGGGTTGCGGAAACTGCGCCCGAGAACCTTGGGCGTGTCGTCATGCTGGCGCCACCTAATCACGGCTCAGAACTTGTGGATGTATTCGGCGATCTAGAGCCGTTTCGCTGGGTAAACGGCCCTGCGGGGTTACAGCTTGGGACTGCTGATGACGATATGATCGCCCGCATCGAAAAGGCGCAATTTGATCTGGGAATAATCGCGGGCGACAGGAGCCTCAATCCGGTTTACTCGACCCTGATTGAAGGGGAGGACGACGGCAAAGTATCGGTAGAGTCGACACGTTTATCTTGGGCGGCGGACCATATTATTTTGCCTGTGACCCACACGTTTATGATGAACGACGCGCTGGTCATTCGTGAGGTTCAGGAATTTCTCGAGAACGGAAAGTTTGACCACGAAATGACGTGGACACAGGCGGTCGAGGATCTGTTGTCCCCCGACCTTCTGCCCGATTTCTTACGCTAGGATTTCTTGGTCACAACGCGGTTTACGTGGCCCATTTTGCGACCCGCCTTGACCTCCGCTTTGCCATAAAGATGGATCGCGGCGTTCCCCTCGACGGCGATCGTCGGGATTTGTTCGACGTCGTTTCCGATCAGGTTGAGCATCTCGACATCAGCGTGCCGCGTGCCGTCTCCAAGGGGCCATCCAGCAACCGCGCGGATGTGCTGCTCGAACTGGTCGATCACACACCCTTCTTGGGTCCAGTGGCCAGAGTTGTGCACGCGCGGCGCGATCTCGTTCACGATAAGTCCCTGAGGTGTAACGAAAAGCTCAACGCCCATAACGCCAACATAGTCCAGCGCATTAAGGATATTCGCCGTAAGAAGGACCGCATCCATCCGTTGGCTTGCCGTTAAGCGCGCTGGTACGGTCGTTGTATACAGTATCCCGTCACGGTGTACGTTTTCACCAGGGTCAAAGCACGAAACTTGCCCGTCAGCAGAGCGCGCGCCGATCACTGAGACCTCGTGGGTAAAGTCAATAAACCCTTCAAGGACGCTGGGCGCTCCTGCCATATCTTCTAGCGCAGATGGGGCATCATCGTTCGATTTAAGGCGCGCCTGTCCTTTGCCGTCATACCCAAAGCGCCGTGTCTTGAGGATCGACGGGGTACCGATTGTTTCAAGCGCTGCGTTAAGTTCATCTAGCGTTTGAACCGCAGCATAAGGCGCAGTCTTGAGACCTAGTTCCGAGAGAAAATCCTTCTCGGTTATTCTGTCCTGCGAAACTTGTAGGGCGCGACGGTTGGGTCGAATAGGGCGCAACTTCTCAAGGTGGTCCAGCGCCTCTGTCGGGATGTTTTCAAATTCATAGGTGATAACATCAACTTCTTGGGCAAAGGCTGTCAGGGCCTCAAGGTCTTCATAGTTTGCGCGAGTAACATGGGCCGCTACATCGCCAGCAGGTGGGTTCGCGCCCGGCTCGAAAATATGGCACTTAAATCCCAGCCGAGAAGCCGCAACAGAGAGCATACGCCCCAACTGCCCGCCGCCGAGGATTCCGATGGTTGCGCCTGTTTCCAATGGTTTATTCATCGCTTGGCTCATCCGGAATTGAGGCCGCAAGATCCGCACGCCATTTATCCAGACGCGCGGCCAGTTCGGCGTCTTGGTTGGCCAAAATGCCCGCAGCCATCAGACCCGCGTTCGCAGCGCCTGCAGCACCAATCGCCATGGTTGCCACGGGGAAACCTTTGGGCATTTGCACAATTGAATAGAGGCTATCAACCCCTGACAGGGCACGGGTTTGCACTGGGACACCAATCACGGGTACGCGCGTCTTGCTTGCCATCATACCGGGCAGATGTGCCGCACCACCAGCGCCAGCAATGATCGCTTGAAGTCCCTTGTCGACGGCTGTCTTGCCATACTCCCAAAGGCGGTCAGGAGTGCGGTGTGCCGAGACGATCTTTGTCTCATAGGCGACGCCAAGTTCATCGAGGATTTCGGCTGCAAGTTTCATCACGGGCCAGTCACTTTGGCTGCCCATAATAATTCCGACTTTAATATCTGTCATAACATGCCCGTTTCAGGGTTTGGGCCACATCAAAATGGCCGAGTGCGATGGAAGCGGCACTATAGTCATCCTGCGCCGCTAAGCAATGATATCGGGGGTAAGCTCGTCCTCAATAGCCGCAATTCGGTCCTTTAGAGCGAGTTTTTTCGATTTCATTCGCCTGATCTGGAGTTGATCGGCTAAACGCGATTCCTCTAGCGCGTGAATCGCCAGATCCAAGTCACGATGTTCGCGCACCAAAACCGAGAGTTTCACCCGCAGGACTTCTTCACGGGGCATTTCACTCGCTGTGTCAGTCATTCAAACCTTGCTTTCGAGTCGCTTGGGTATGCCTTCAGATAGCGGATTTTGCGCCCTGCGGGAAGAAAATTGACACGCCGAGCGCGTCATTCTGTTGCTGCCTCTTGCGACTCGGTGGATGCGCGCCCATATTTACTTGCATCAGTCGCCGCACTGCGGGGCTATTTTGGACAGTCGCTTTTAAAAAGGACGCGTCGATGACGAAACTTACTCTCGGATCACACCCATATCTCTTGGGATTTGATCAACTTGAACGCCTTGTTGAACGGACCGCAAAGTCCGGCAATGATGGCTATCCACCCTATAACATTGAGCAAACCAGCGATAACAGTTATCGAATTTCGCTTGCGGTTGCGGGTTTTGATGAGAATGACCTCTCGATCACGGTTGAAGATAACCAGCTTGTGGTGCGCGGACGTCAATCGGACGACAACGAGGGGCGCGTGTTCTTGCATCGCGGCATCGCGGCGCGTCAGTTCCAGAAGAGTTTTGTTCTGGCTGAAGGGGTCGAAGTGGGTGGCGCAAAAACCGAAAACGGGCTGCTGCATATCGATCTAACGCGATCGGTCCCTGATACCGTCGTGCAGACCATCAAGATAAACCAGAAGTAACGACCAGAAAGTGGGGCCGGCAATGAATACAACTATCAAACTTCCCGACGAAGAAAGCCGCATCGTTTACGTGCGCTCGGTTGAAGTGGCGAGCTTGCCAATGGATATCCGCGAGGAAATTCCAGAGCTTACGCATGTGTACTCGGTGCACAAAGCGGACGGTGAGCGCGTAGCATTGGTGAATGACCGTCAAACAGCATTTTATCTCGCTCGCGAGCATGATTTCGTGCCGATGACTGTGCACTAGTGACAGTGCTCAAACGCATTAACCTAACACAAAAACGAATAAACCCCGGCCGATTGAGCCGGGGTTTTTCTTTGGAGTGTTGGCTTGATTAACCTTTGATCAGGCCAAGGCTCTCAAGCTTAAGAATAACTTGGTGGGCGCAGTTGTCGACGTCCACATTCTCGGTCTCAACAGAAAGCTCAGGGTTTTGAGGAACGTCGTAAGGGTCAGAAATCCCTGTGAATTCCTTGATTTTACCTTCGCGCGCGAGTTTATAGAGGCCCTTGCGGTCACGGCGTTCGCACTCTTCGATGGATGTCGCTACGTGAACTTCGATGAAGGCACCGAATTGCTCGATCTCCTCGCGAACGGCGCGGCGTGTCGTGGCATATGGCGCAATTGGCGCACAAATGGCGATGCCACCGTTTTTGGTGATTTCAGAGGCAACATAACCGATCCGACGGATGTTCAAGTCGCGGTGCTCTTTGCTAAAGCCAAGCTCGGAGCTGAGGTTTTTACGTACAATATCACCATCAAGCAGCGTCACAGGACGGCCACCCATTTCCATTAGCTTCACCATCAAAGCGTTGGCAATGGTTGATTTGCCAGAACCCGAGAAGCCTGTGAAGAATACTGTGAACCCTTGCTCGGCACGCGGTGGGCGTGTTTTGCGAAGTTCGTTCACAACAGCCGGGAAGCTGAACCATTCTGGAATTTCGAGACCTTCGGCAAGACGGCGACGCAGCTCGGTACCCGAGATGTTGAGGACTGTTACGCCTTCTTCGATTTCGTCGGCTGGCTCGTATTGGGCGCGTTCCTGCACATAGACCATGTGTTTGAAATCGACCATTTCGATTCCCATTTCCTCTTGGTGCTCGCGGAACAAGTCCTGAGCATCATATGGGCCATAGAAATCTTCGCCTTGGCTGTTCTTACCGGGGCCCGCGTGGTCGCGACCAACGATGAAGTGTGTAACACCGTGGTTCTTGCGGATCAGACCGTGCCAAACTGCCTCGCGTGGACCAGCCATACGCATGGCAAGGTTTAGCAAGCTCATGGATGTTGTGGACGCGGGGTACTGATCAAGCACTGCCTCATAGCAACGAACGCGTGTGAAGTGATCAATGTCACCTGGCTTGGTTAGGCCAACAACAGGGTGGATCAGCAAGTTCGCCTGCGCCTCTTTCGCGGCGCGGAATGTCAATTCTTGGTGCGCACGGTGCAGCGGGTTGCGTGTTTGGAACGCAACGATCTTGCGCCAGCCCATCTTGCGGAAGTAGGCGCGCAATTCATTCGGCGTGTCGCGGCGTGCGCGGAAATCATAGTGAACAGGCTGCTGAATACCAGTGATCGGGCCGCCCAGATAAATTTTACCAGCTTGGTTATGCAGGTAGTTTACGGATGGGTGCGCATCATCGTCGGCGCCAAATACTTTCTCGGCTTCGCGAGATTTGTTTGGCTCCCAGCGGTCGGTCACTGTCATTGTCGCAAGAATAACGCCTTCTTGGTCGCGAAGGGCAATATCCTGTCCGATTTCAAGCGATTGAGCGAACTCTTCACCAACATCCAATGTGATCGGCATCGGCCAAAGACTACCGTCCCCAAGGCGCATATTCTCAACGACGCCGTTATAATCCTCTTCTCCGAGGAAGCCTTTGAGCGGGTTGAACCCACCATTCATCAAGAGCTCAAGGTCGCAAATCTGGCGCGGCGACAAATCCCACGACGTCAGATCAGCGGCTTCGGTTTTTAGCTTTTGCGCGGAGTCATAGGAAACATATAGCTCCGGGATCGGAGCGAGATTGGATACGGACATGGTCTACTCAATTCCAAAATGAAAAGGCCCAGAAATTCGGGGCGACAGGGATGGGCGCGGATTAGCGCGGAAAGGGGAGATAATTCAAGGGAGCAAGCAATAGAAAAGCCATTTGAGGCCAAAACCACACTGTTTCGGCGAAATTTGGAACATTTTTCTGGATAATCGGGATGAGTAGAATGCTGCTTTGGGGAAGTCTTTTCACGAAGGACGACCGCCGAGGAATTCCTCGGCGGTCATTCGTTTATTCACCCGCGAGGAAGCGCTCAGCTTCGAGGGCGGCCATGCAGCCCATACCTGCGGACGTTACCGCTTGGCGGTATTTGTGGTCGGTCAGATCGCCGGCGGCGAAAATACCCGGAATGGAAGTCTCGGTTGAGTCCGGTTTGGTTACGACATAGCCGCCCATGTGGGTTTCAAGCACGTCCTTGACCAGCTCATTGCTCGGCGCGTGGCCGATTGCCACGAATACGCCTTTGCAGGGTGTTTCGGTGATTTCGCCCGTCTTGGTGTTCTTGGTTCGCACCGCAGTTACGCCCTTGGGATTATCTTCGCCGACAACTTCGACCAGTTCATTAAACCAAAGCGGAACGATCTTTTCGTTCTTCTCAAGCCGATCAATCAGGATTTTCTCGGCGCGCAGCTCGTCGCGGCGGTGGATCAACGTGACTTTTGATGCAAAGTTGGTCAGGAAGAGCGCTTCTTCGACGGCGGTGTTGCCGCCACCGATTACAACGATCTCTTCTCCGCGATAAAAGAACCCGTCACATGTCGCACATGCGGAAACCCCGAAACCTTTGAAGGCTTCTTCGCTTTCAAGTCCGAGCCACTTGGCGCGCGCACCCGTTGCCAGAATAACGGCATCCGCCGTGTAGATCGTTCCGCTGTCGCCAACGGCGGTGAACGGGCGCTTACTCGTGTCGAGCGAAGAAATGATATCGCCGATAATCTCGGTTCCCATGGCGCGCGCATGTGCTTCCATGTTCAGCATCAGGTCTGGGCCTTGAATTTCGCTGTGACCAGGCCAGTTTTCAACCTCTGTCGTTGTTGTGAGCTGCCCGCCCGGTTCAATCCCCTGGACCAAGATCGGTTCCAACATTGCGCGGCTTGCATATACCCCTGCTGTGTATCCAGCAGGGCCAGAGCCAATGATCAGAACTTTTGTGTGACGCGTTTCGGCCATTAGGCCCCCCATGAATTAATAATCGCTAAAGTCGCCCATAGATATAGAGCCGCGAAACCGTGGCGAAAACCCTTGGAATCGGATTTGTTTTTCGCGTGTCTATGGGGCTCGGTTATTCCATTTGTTGCGCAGATGTGAAATTTTATTGCGTCAGTTGGGTTGGGCGCGTACAATCTCGAAATTCAGCCCGCTTTGATGTGCTGGCCGTAAGTGAACCAAGTGATTAAGGAAAATCTATGCCCACAGCAAAGCTCGACCCGATTGATCGCAAAATCCTTGCTGAGCTTCAGGCAGACGGACGAATGACCAACGTTGAACTGGCCAAACGTGTAGGTATTTCTGCGCCGCCGTGTTTGCGACGGGTCAGAACCCTTGAAGAAGCGGGCTACATCAAGGGGTATCACGCGGATGTTGATTCCCGCGCTCTGGGCTTTGAGGTGCTTGTCTTTGCGATGGTTGGCCTGCAATCTCAGGCCGAATCTGATCTCTCGGCGTTTGAGGCGCGGTGTCAGGGTTGGCCGCTTGTGCGCGAGTGCCATATGCTCAATGGTGAGGTCGATTTTATCCTAAAATGCGCGGCGCCTGACCTTTCGACTTTTCAGAATTTCCTGACCGGAGAGTTGTTGACGGCGGATAACGTGGAAAGCGTGAAAACATCCCTCGTCATCCGTGGCGAAAAGGACCAGCCTGGTGTGCCCTTCGAAGTCCTCGAAGCGCGACTGGCCCAGCAATCCTAAGCGACGGACCCCAGCGGCGATGTTTCATCCAGCCGTGGACGGCATAGTTTCCCGAAATCAGCGGCTGTTTCACAATGCGGAAACAGCGCCATAAACAGCGCGAACATCTCGCGGCTCATACTCATCTCTACAGATGGCCCGGGGTGATAGCTCTCGATCTCAAGGCCGTTGACCCGAAAGATCTGTTGGCTTTCAAACGCCAGATGGAACACCGGGGCAGGGGCAATGGGCGTTACCTCGAAAATCGTTTCACCATTCGTCTGGGCAGTGATCGGCATTAGACTAGGGCCGATGGAGTGGTGGTGAACCAGCATACGGGCCTTGGGTCCGAGCATTAGATCCGGCATTGGGCGCCCTAAACCAAAGCTATCCGCAGTGATCCGTGTGAGATGCCCCATATCAGTAGATTGCCCGCGCGGCCCCGCTATAGAGTCGGGTACGAGCGTTGTGCTTCCTTTCCACAGAAGGGTCTGGAATCCGTTGTCGAGGGT
The DNA here is from genome assembly GCF_042445055.1 of Falsihalocynthiibacter sp. SS001. Lineage (GTDB taxonomy): Bacteria > Pseudomonadota > Alphaproteobacteria > Rhodobacterales > Rhodobacteraceae > Falsihalocynthiibacter. The sequence continues at coordinate 2,424,127 of NZ_CP170339.1, read as the reverse complement.
CTGTATTTCCATGCCCGGTAAGAGGTCTTCGATCGCGATTGGGCCGCATTTTGTCATGATTAGCGCGCCACGACAGATGGCGGCAAAGGCGTCCTCAAATATCGGCAGTGAGGGAGCAATTTGCGAAAATTCCTGAACGTCGCCCTTAGCGTTGAGGTGCTCAACGCGGTATTTTCGCATAAGCGGCATAACGTGTGATGGGCGCGCGGCTGAACTGTTTTGAGAGCTCGCAAGGCTATGGTGGGGGCGCATGTATCCCGTCCTTTCGGTGTGCTACATCCGCCATGGCCCCACCAATGCGGATATCTATTTGCTAAATAATGCGAAGATTCGCCGTATAATGTCAAAGGATTCGCGACTCTTGTTTCGCGTTTCGAAACAATCCGCCTTGCGGTGGCGATATTGTATTTAGAGTCTGATGCAGGAGATTAAACGTCCGTAGTCCGCTTCTTTGTTATGGACCGAACGACGGTACGAATAGAAGCGATCCGGATCAGAATAGGTGCAAAAGTTGGTGTACTCCGCATGGCCAATTCCAGCGGAGCGCAGCAGATGAAGCCCGTAGGAAGGCAGGTCAAATTGCATCCGATCACCTTCGCCCCCCGCAAAGAAGCGGCTAAGCGCGGGGTCTTGTGCCATAAAGTCTTCGAAGAACTCGGGCCCGACTTCATAGGCCGCTTGGGATATGCTGGGGCCAATTGCGGCTACAGTGTTTTCACGCGATGCGCCGAGTGTTTCCATTGCGTCCAGAGTTGCCTCAAGCACGCCGTCCATCGCGCCCTTCCATCCGGCATGTGCCGCGGCGACGACGCCTGCTTCGTGATCCGCGAACAATACTGGCTGACAGTCCGCCGTAAGAATCGCAAGAGCGAGGCCAGGGGTCGCCGTTACAATCGCGTCCGCGCGGGCGGGTGGATCGCTTGGGCCGTCACAAATATGCACATCCGCTGAATGTACCTGATGGACACCGCAGAGGTGCGTTGGCGCAACGTTCATGGCGGTTGCGACTCTTGCGCGATTGATCAGCACCGCTTCGCTTTGATCCGAAGAGCCAAGACCGCAGTTCAGCCCAGAAAATACGCCTGATGACGCTCCGCCTTTGCGCGTGAAGAAGCCGTGCCGCAAGGGCGTCAGGCAATCTGCGGTGAGGATTTCGAGTGTCATAGTCCGATGCTTTATTCTGTTCCAGGTGGGAGCGCGTGCCCCTGTGGGACGAGCGCGAGCACTTTGAAGAGGTTCCCCATTTCTTCGGGATGGGTCAAGCGCCGATGTGCAGCAATATGATTTGTAAGTGCGGTGCCGCTCAGGTGCTGCGCGAGTTTCTGCGCGCGTGGCGTAATGCCGAGCCTCTCAAGAAACACGCCTTGTGGAATCATCTGCGAAACGTTGCACTTTGACGCCGCTGAACTGAGAGCATTGAAATCAACATGCGCCGTTAAGTCGGCCTGGCCGGGCGAAAGTAGGGGAGATACTTTTTCGTGATTCTTTACCGCTTGCAGGGTGTCGCCAAGGCTCTCCCAATCGCCGTAATCAATCAGGATCGCCGCGCCGCCGTCTGACGCGATACGCTCAGCGATTTCTGACGCAATGGCCGAGGCCGCAGCACAGATTTCAACCATGTCGCCGGATTTTGTGTCCGCTATGCGCGATTGAAGGGCGGGAACCTTTTGCGGTTCGCTCAGTCCAAAACAAAGGCTGTCGTTCGCAATGCCAACGCGGCGTTCGCGCCATTGATCGTCCTTATCACGGATAAATTGCCGAATAGGGAGCGCATCAAAAAATTCGTTCGCAACAAGGAATAGAGGAAGCGCGGGCAGGGTGTTTAGGTAGTCGTGCCATTCCACTTCATAACCATCCAGCGCCTGCGACTGACGCGTGCGAAGAGGCTCGGACGCTTCGACAAGATGAATGCGCGCGGCAGCGTGAAAGTTCGGAACAGATTTGGTGGCGCGCAGGATATCCGCCATGAGCGTACCGCGACCAGGACCGAGTTCTGCGAGGATAAATGGACTGGGCGCCCCTTGTGAAAGCCACGTTTGCGCAATGCAAAGCCCGATCATTTCTCCGAACATCTGGCTGATTTCGGGGGCTGTGGTGAAGTCCCCGTCCTTACCCAATGGGTCACGTGTGGTGTAATATCCCATCGTCGGATGCAGAAGGCACTCTGACATATAATCCGCAACCGTCAGCGGGCCATCCAGCGCGATGCGAGCGGCGAGGTGCTCGGTTAGGTCAGGCATGCTTTGCCTCTCTCGCGCGTCTGGCCCAGAGGATGATCGCGACCCCAACGATGATCATTGGAAGCGAGAGTAGCTGCCCTCGGCTCAATCCCCACTCTCCGAGGGTTAGGGCATAGCCCATTGGATTTTCGGGGGTGATATACTGCGCATCCGCTTGGCGGAAAAACTCGACAATAAAACGCGCCGCGCCATAACCAGCAAAGAACAGACCCATTGTTTGTCCCGGTGTCTTGAGCCACTCACGTTTGAATACGAGAAAGAGCAGGAGAGCCCCAAGCAACAACCCCTCAAGCCCCGCTTCGTAAAGCTGACTGGGGTGACGGGCGCAGGAACCGTCCGCCAGAACGCCGATCGGCCCGAGGCAATACTGCGCGTCAGTTCCGGGGAAAATAAACGCCCATGGCACATCCGTTGGGTGGCCCCAGAGTTCCGCGTTAATAAAGTTGGCAATCCGCCCCAAGAATAGTCCCGCAGGAACAGACATAGCAACCACATCCCCCATGCTAAGGCGCGATATTCCGTTGCGCGTGGCAAAGAGCCATGCCGCGGCTACAACGCCGAGGAAGCCGCCGTGAAACGACATACCACCCTGCCAAACGGCAAGGATTTCAAGCGGGTGACTGAGGTAATAATCGCTCGCATAAAAGAGAACATATCCAAGCCGTCCGCCGAGAACCACGCCGAGAATCGCCCAAGTCAAGAAGTCCTCAACCCGCGCGGGTTCCATGATCGGAGTGTCGTTCGGCCAAAGGTTGGGGCGGCGAAGCGCCGCGACGACCAAGCGCCAAGCAATCAAGATTCCGACGATATACGCGAGCGCATACCAGCGGAGCGCAAAGCTGAAACCGCCAATGTCGATTGAGAAGACTTCGGATGAAATGTCGGGGAATGGGATGGCCGCTATCATGCGCCTATGTGCCTTGGATAAAACGGGCAAGTCAAGGTTGCGATTTGCGTGATTTGTGCCCATATAGTCATAAATAGTAAGTTAAACGCACCACGTTATTCACGATCTGATCGGAGCCAGCCATGCAGACCCGTAACAAATTTATGGACGATATTTCTCAGTTGATGAGCAATGCAGCAGGCGTGGCGCAGGGGGCCAAAGATGAGGCCGAAACTGCAATGAAGGGATTCGTTGATCGCTGGATGGCAGATCGCGATTTCGTAACCCGCGAAGAGTTCGACGCAGTCCGCGCCATGGCCCAAAAAGCCCGCGAGGAAAACGAGCTTCTCAAGGCGCGTCTGGATACGCTTGAGGCCGCAGCAAAGCCCGCCAAGAAAGCGCCAGCTAAGAAAACAACGCCGAAGAAAACATAGAATCGGTTAGAGAATCTGAAGGTTAAGGGCGCGTTTTTCGTGCCCTTTTTTGTACGCTGAGCAAGAGTTTGTGAGATTCCGCAAGATTTCGAGCGCATGCCGACCCAAGATATAGCGCATTTGCCTTTGTTCGCGGCGCTTATCCACAACTTATTGCGGAGTCGGGGGAAATTTCCCTTTACAGGTCACTGCTTATCCCACACCATATTTAGTGTAATCAAACGGTGATTGTGCAGCAGATAGTATTGTCACCTAAATTCTAGTGGATGCTTCATTTGAAACTAACCACACAGAGGCCGAGCAATGTCACTTACTGAACAGTTCTACGCAGACGAGGATGCGCACCCGATCGACATGGTGGAATCTCTCGCGGAACACCATGAGTGGGAGTTTGAACGTGTCGCGGACGACCAAATAGCAATGGCGGTCGAAGGTCAGTGGCGCACTTATTCTATAACGCTTTCGTGGTCCAATCAGGACGAAACACTTCGGGTGCTCTGTACATTTGAAATGGAGCCACCAGAGGACAAGCTCAGCAAGCTTTATGAAGCTCTGAATTTGGTGAACGACGGGTGCTGGAACGGCTCCTTTACCTATTGGCACGATCAGCGCCTGATGGTTTATCGCTATGGCTTGGTGCTGTCCGGCGGGCAGCAAGTTGCGCCCGCACAGATCAACACATTGGTGCAGGCCGCTGTCATGTCCTCCGAGCGTTATTATCCAGCTTTCCAACTGGTTAACTGGGGTGATCAATCGCCAGACCAAGCGATCCAGATAGCCATTGCAGAGGCATACGGACGCGCTTAGGTTTCTCCTCAGATAGAGGGGAGATTCCAACATGGAAGATATAAGGACGCGCGGCCTGGTTCTCTTGGGGTGCGGAAAAATGGGCTCTGCGATGCTGGCAGGGTGGCTTGCGCAGGGTTTGCCTGAGCAATCAATCTGGATCATTGATCCGAACCCGTCCGAATGGGTGAAATCCCTTGGTGTGCACGTCAACGAAGAGCTCCCAGCGAATCCCGCGATTGTACTTGTGGCTGTTAAGCCGCAAATGATGGGTAAGGCCCTACCCACACTGCAATCATTCGGAAATGGCGAAACTCTCTTTCTTTCGGTTGCCGCGGGAAGCTTGATCGCCAACTTCGAGGAAGTTTTGGGAAACAAATCGCCCATTATTCGCGCGATGCCGAACACTCCTGCGGCGGTAGGGCGCGGAATTACAGCGATTATCGGCAACGATCATGCCACCGAAGCACATATGCAATCCGCCGAGACACTCTTGTCTGCGGTGGGACAGGTACTTCGCCTAGAGGGTGAACATCAAATGGACGCTGTGACTGCTGTTTCCGGTTCTGGGCCCGCGTATGTGTTTCATCTGATCGAAGCATTGGCCGCAGCAGGCGAGGCCGAAGGGCTTGATGCCGAATTGGCGATGAAGCTGGCCAAGGCAACCGTTGGTGGCGCAGGGCATCTTGCCGAGCAAGCGGATGATACTCCGAGTCAGTTGCGCGTGAATGTCACGAGTCCCGCTGGAACGACCGCAGCGGCGCTAGAGGTTCTTATGAACGAAGACGACGGGTTCCCAGCGCTACTTAAGCGTGCGGTCAAAGCTGCGGCGGATCGGTCGCGCGAGCTTGCGTCATGAGTGAGCATATCGACTTCGAAGACTTCCTGAAGGTCGACATCCGCAAGGGCACTGTTGTGGATGCTGCGCCCTACCCAGAGGCGCGGCGTCCCGCGATCAAGCTTTGGGTGGATTTTGGCGGCGAGATCGGCGTCAAGAAATCGTCTGCCCAAATCACCAAGCATTATGATCCTGAAACATTGGTCGGGCAGGAGGTTCTTGCCGTTGTAAACTTCCCGCCGCGTCAGATCGGTAAATTCATGTCCGAGATATTGGTGCTCGGTCTTAGTGACGCAAACGGGGATATCGTTCTACTTCGGCCTGATGGTAAGGTTCCAGACGGCGCACGGATGCACTGACCCCGAACAAGAGGCTGATATGAAAACACTATTGATCACTCGAACGCTGCCTGATCGCGTTTTGGAAGCTGCGAAAGAGCGGTTTGACGTAACCTTGCGTAGTTCAGAAACGCCAATGGACGCCGCCGAGGCCGCAGTTGCCCTCAAGACATATGACACGATATTGCCAACGCTCGGGGATGCATTTACCGCAGAGTGTTTTGCCTCTGTGCCAGAGCCGCGTTGCAAGATTCTGGCGAATTTCGGTGTTGGGTACAATCATATCGATGTCGACGCGGCGAAGGCCGTGGGCATTCAGGTAAGCAATACTCCGGGAGCTGTTACCGATGCCACGGCGGATATTGCCATGACGTTGCTCCTTATGGCCGCCCGACGTGCGGGCGAGGGAGAGCGGCTGGTGCGCAGCGGTGAGTGGACGGGCTGGACGCCGACGCAGATGCTTGGCGCTCATGTGAGTGGCAAGACCGTCGCGATTTTGGGGATGGGGCGTATCGGCAAGGCGATTGCGCGGCGCTGTCACCACGGATTCGGGATGCAGGTGGTGTTCTTTAACCGCTCCAAGGTTGACGATGCGGGCGTGCCGGCGACGCAAATGCCAGAGATGAAAGATGCACTGTCGCAGGCTGATTTCGTAGTCGTCGCAGTACCCGGCGGGGCGGGGACACATCATCTGATTAACTCGGACGCCTTTGCTGCGATGAAAGATAGCGCGATCTTTGTGAATATCGCACGCGGGGATGTGGTGGACGAAGTAGCACTTATTCATGCGCTAGAGGTGGGCGAAATCGCGGCGGCTGGACTGGATGTCTATGAGAAAGAACCGCTGGTGCCGCTGGCGCTGCGAGAGTTGGAAAACGTGACGCTTCTTCCGCACCTTGGGACAGCAGCCCTAGAAGTGCGCGAGGCCATGGGGCTCATGGCGGTTGCCAATCTCATTGCATTTGAGGAGGGGGTCGCGCTGCCAAATCGGGTTTAGGCGACGGATTTCACTTTCTTGGAGGAAACGTCCTCGCCCATGGCCTGTCGCCAATGACGGCGACAGAGCGAGACATAAGTTTCGTTCCCGCCAATTTGGACCTGTGCGCCTTCTTTGAGGATTTCACCATCCTCGCCTTGGCGCACAACCATCGTAGCTTTCTTGCCGCAATGACATATCGTGCGGGCCTCGCGCATCTCGTCCGCTAGCGCCAAAAGCGCCGCAGAGCCGGGAAACAGCTCTCCCTGAAAATCGACGCGAAGGCCATAGCACATGATCGGCACGCCAAGGTCGTCAACGGCGCGCGCGAGCTGCCAAACTTGCTCTCTCTCGAGGAATTGCGCCTCGTCGATGAACACACATGCACATGGTCCAACAGCAAGTCGCGCAGCGATCTTGGCAAAGAGGTCCTCGCCATTTTCAAACGTTTCGGCACTTTCACCGATACCAATCCGCGAGGCAATGCGGCCTTCACCCGCACGTTTGTCGAACCGCGCAGTGAGCAGATAGGTCTCCATCCCGCGCTCGCGATAATTATGCGACGCCTGCAGCAGGATCGTGGATTTACCCGCGTTCATGGTGGAGTAATGAAAGTAGAGTTTGGCCATCTTGGAATACTATCGTGCAGGGGATTTCGGGGTTAAGCGCGCTCAACTATGACCGAACCAACGGAGTATCCCGCGCCGAACGAGCAGATAATGCCGATATCGCCCGCTTCGAGATCATCGGAATTCTGGCTAAAGGCAATGATCGACCCCGCCGAAGAGGTGTTGGCGTAGTCTTGGAGAATATTCGGTTGCTCTCCGTCAATAGGGGCGCGGCCCAGCACCTTCTTACCAATGAAATCGTTCATCGCTTTGTTCGCCTGATGGAGCCACAGACGTTTGAGGTCCTGCGATTCTAGTCCCTCATCTTCTAGATGGTTCGCCATATGAGCGGACACCATTGGAAGCACTTCCTTGAACACTTTGCGCCCGTTCTGCATGAACTGCATGTCGCGACGATCCTTCACACCATCGGGGCGCGAACGGCGCAAATAGCCATTATTGTTCCGAATATTGTTGGAAAACTGGGTGGCGCAGCGGGTCGAGCGAATCTTGAAATAGGGGCTTTGCGCATTTTCTTCGCGCTCAACAAGTGTGGCGGTTGCCACATCGCCAAAAATGAAGTGACAGTCCCGATCGCGCCACTCCAGATGGCCAGAGCATATCTCAGGGTTCACCACCAAGATTGCCTTGGCGGAGCCAGAGCGGATCATATCCGCGGCGGCCTGAATACCAAAGGTGGCCGAGGAACAGGCGACATTCATGTCGAAACCAAAACCCTGAATGCCAAGCAAATCCTGTATCTCGACGGCAATCGCGGGATAGGCGCGCTCCATGTTAGAAGCTGCACAGATTACGGCGTCGACGTCCGCCGCAGTTTTGCCCGCCTGCGCAAGCGCTTTGTTACAGGCATCGACGGCCATTTCGGCCATGATCGCAGGCTCCTCATCGCTGCGCTGGCGCAGCTGGGGATACATAATGTCAGGGTTCAAAATGCCTGACTTGTCCATCACATAGCGGTTCTGAATACCCGAAGCCTTTTCGATAAACTCAGAGCTTGAATGGCTCTTTGCCTTGATCGTTCCTGCCTCGATTTCTTGTGCGTGTTCGGCATTGAACTTGTCGGCATAGGCGTTGAACGCAACAACGAGTTCGTCGTTTGTGATGACGTTTTCGGGCGTGAAAACACCTGTTCCAGTGATGGCAGCAGTGTACATAATGACCCTCTTTTGGGGATAGTTTGTCGGCAAGGCCGCGGAGCGTCAAGTAGAGCCTTAGGTCCAAATCCGCCTTACACAGGATCGAAGCATCGGCGCGCCCGCTGTTGGGGGCGCGCCGAGCCGTTTTAGGATTGCAAGCTTTTCACTTCGATTTCGCCCTCTGTACGAGACTTCATCGCAAAGGAAACAGCGTGTGCCGCAGCCGCAGTTGTGAAATACGGGATCTTCTCATAGAGAGCGACAGAGCGGATTTCACGAGAGTCTTCAACTGCTTGCGAACCTTCGGTTGTGTTCATAACCATTGCAATCTCGCCGTCTTTGAGGCGGTCAACGATGTTGGGTCGGCCTTCGTAGACCTTGTTTACCAATTCAAATGCAACGTTATTTTGGGCCAGCCATTCGCCTGTGCCGCGCGTTGCGTGAATTTCAAAACCCATTTCCACGAGTACGCGGCTTGCTTCGAGCATTTTCTCGGTTTTGTCGTCATCCTTGATCGACAAGAACACGCGCCCTTCGGTCGGCAGGTCAACACCTGCTCCAAGTTGCGCTTTGAGGAATGCGCGGTGGAAGCTTGCGTCCGACCCCATGACCTCACCCGTTGAGCGCATCTCTGGCCCAAGGATCGTATCAACACCGGGGAAACGTGCGAACGGTAGAACGGCTTCTTTGACCGCATAAGTATCAATAGCTGGGTCGATCAGATCAAAGTTAGCAAGTTTCTCACCGGCCATCACACGCGCAGCGATTGCGGCGATAGGGCTGTTCACGGCCTTGGCGACGAAGGGAACAGTACGCGATGCGCGCGGGTTCACTTCGATGAGGTAGATCTCGCCGTCTTTTTCGGCGAACTGGATGTTCATCAGGCCGACAACATTCAGGTCAAGCGCAAGCGCGCGGGCCTGTACATGAAGCGCCGCAATTGTTTCCTTAGAAAGCGAGTAGGGCGGTAGCGAACAAGCGCTGTCTCCGGAGTGAACACCTGCTTCTTCGATGTGCTGCATGATGCCTGCAATATGAACATCAGTGCCGTCTGAAATGGCATCAACGTCGATCTCGACCGCACCAGAAAGGTAGCTATCAAGAAGCACAGGGCTGTCGCCCGAAACGATCACCGCCTCAGAGATATAGCGCTCAAGCTGGTCCATATCGCGCACGATTTCCATCGCACGGCCTCCGAGCACATAAGAAGGCCGGATCACCAGAGGGAAGCCAATTTCAGCAGCAATCTTGATCGCCTCGGCATCAGTCTTGGCGATACCGTTTTTTGGCTGAAGTAGGTTCAGACGCTTCACAAGTGCTTGGAAGCGCTCACGGTCCTCTGCGAGGTCAATCGCGTCTGGGGAAGTGCCGAGGATCGGAATGCCCTCTGCTTCAAGTGCATTGGCAAGTTTCAGCGGTGTCTGGCCGCCAAACTGTACGATCACACCGTGAAGTGTACCATTCTCCAGTTCGACACGCAGGATTTCCATAACGTGCTCGAACGTCAGCGGCTCAAAATACAGACGATCCGAGGTGTCATAATCTGTGGAGACCGTTTCTGGGTTACAGTTGATCATGATCGTTTCGTAACCCTGACTGGTCAGAGCATAACACGCGTGACAGCAGCAGTAATCAAACTCAATCCCTTGACCAATACGGTTCGGACCACCACCGAGAATGACGACTTTCTTCTTGTCGCTCGGGCGTGCCTCACATTCAACGTCGCCCATCGCAGGAGCTTCATAAGTAGAGTACATATAGGGTGTTTGCGCTTCAAACTCAGCGGCACAAGTGTCGATCCGTTTGAAGGATGCGCGAACGCCGAGGTTGATCCGCGCGCGGCGGATGTTGGCTTCGTCGCGGCCTGTTAGCTTGGCAAGACGCGCATCGGTAAAGCCCATCATCTTGAGGCCACGCAGCTCGCGCTCTGTCATTGGCAAGCCACCGGAGCGAACGGCATTCTCGGCTTCAACGATCTCGCGGATACGGGCCAGGAACCATGGGTCGAAGCTGGTGACATCGTGGATTTCATCGTCGGTCAATCCATGGCGCATTGCTTGTGCGATGGTACGCATCCGGTCGGGAGTTTGCTGCCCGATTGCCTTGATGACGGCGGATTTCTCGGGGGCACCCTCAATCTCGACTTCGTCAAATCCGGTGAGGCCGTTTTCCATACTCGCGAGGGCTTTTTGCAGGCTCTCGTGAATGGTGCGGCCCACGGCCATAACCTCACCAACCGATTTCATCGCGGTGGTCAGATGTGGCTTGGAACCCGGGAATTTTTCAAACGCAAAGCGCGGGATTTTGGTGACGACGTAATCGATTGTCGGCTCAAAGCTCGCGGGGGTGACGCCTGTGATGTCGTTGTCCAACTCATCAAGCGTAAAGCCAACGGCCAGTTTCGCCGCGATCTTTGCAATCGGGAAACCCGTTGCTTTGGAGGCGAGCGCAGACGAGCGCGAAACCCGCGGGTTCATTTCAATGACAACCATACGACCATCGTCGGGGTTTACGGCCCACTGAACGTTTGATCCGCCTGTCTCGACTCCGATCTCACGCAGGACGTTGATCGAGTGCGTCCGCATCAGTTGATATTCTTTGTCCGTCAGGGTCAGCGCGGGGGCGACCGTGATGGAATCACCTGTGTGCACACCCATCGGGTCGACGTTCTCAATTGAACAAACGATGATTGCGTTGTCGGCAGTGTCGCGGACAACTTCCATCTCGTACTCTTTCCAACCCAAAAGCGACTCATCCACAAGGATTTGGTTCACTGGGCTGGCGTCCATACCAGTGCGGCAGTAATGCTCGTAATCTTCGCGGTTATAAGCAACGCCGCCGCCAGTACCGCCCAACGTAAAGGCAGGGCGAATAATCGCAGGAAGGCCAACATCGGCAAGCGCGTCCAGCGCGATGCGCACGCCTTCATTCAGGTCGGCCTTGCCATTAGGAAGGGTGGGGGCTGTTACGATTGTTGCCTTGGGGTTTTCGATCCCCAGACGATCCATCGCCTCGCGGAACAACTTGCGGTCCTCAGCCATTTCAATGGCTTCGCGCTTGGCGCCGATCATCTCGACATTGTACTTCTCGAGAACGCCCATTTCCTCAAGCGCAAGAGATGTGTTCAGACCCGTCTGTCCACCCATGGTCGGCAAGAGTGCGTCTGGGCGTTCTTTCTCGATGATCTTGGCGACAACCTCGGGCGTGATTGGTTCGATATAAGTGGCGTCCGCGAGCGTCGGATCAGTCATGATCGTGGCTGGGTTGGAGTTCACAAGAATGACGCGATAACCTTCCTCGCGCAGCGCCTTACAGGCTTGCGCACCCGAATAGTCAAACTCGCAGGCTTGCCCAATAACAATGGGCCCCGCTCCAATAATCATGATCGATTGGATATCGGTTCTTTTAGGCATGGCAACGACCCCAGACAGCAGATGTAAGCAAATTGTCGTGGGTTATAGACATGGCGCAGCAAGGTGCAACCCCTCGCGAACGGATTCATGAGAATTAAGGTGCGTTTCTAGGATGTCGAAGAAGAACGTATCCCCAGACTGTAGCATATAGCGCCATAGAAAATGTGCCCATTAGCTGAAGAATATTAAAATCAGTTGGTATCATGCGGTAATAGGGCAAAACACCTAGCGTATTCGACGCAACATAAATCAAGAGTATGTATGTTGCGACTTTAACGTTTAAGCGCTCCAACAGCATTGGTGCGAACGCCAGTGCCGGTAAATAATGATAGACCCAGGTCAGCGGCGAAACGAGCGCTAGTAGGGTGATCGCAAATGGCCAGACCGCTATATCTCGCGAACGTCTTCGCATGAGAATGCTCATAGCCAATATTGTTCCGAAGAAAAGTACTCGATCAAGTAGTACCCAGACTTCAGATTTTGGTATGACCTTCCAGCCCGCATCACTACTTATGTTTACTCTCAAGGCCCCCGCTTCATTTGTTTCGAATAGGGTCGCGGGGATTAGTTTCAGCGAATCTTGGAACATTAGATTGGCTATAGTGGCATCGATTGAGTAGCTGATCGGTGTTAGGAGGGCACCTGAACTGATGGCCGCAATCTGTTGGAGAAATTGCGCATGCATTGGCCAGCCAGCCAATGCTATTGATAACAGCCCCAGTCCCCCACCAACTCCAATGAACGCAATGAGACTATTTCGATCTCCGCGTGCAAAGAGGAAGATCGCAAAAATTACTGGGTAGAGTTTGATTGCTGCCGCAATTCCGAGTGCAGCGCCCGCCATACGGGAGCCGCCATTTACGCTACGCTCGATCGCGCATACGATGAGAAAACTCACTAAAATTTGGGGCTGATTCTGAAAAAGTGCAATCATTCCGCATGTAGTTCCTAGAATGACTACCAAGCCTACAAGTGTGAATATCGGTGCCGAGATGTGCTTGTCTCCCGCGCGCCATGCCATGTAGATCGTTAGCCCTATTAGAGCAGGATTCAAAACGTTTGTTATGGACAGAAGTTGAGAGTATGAAATCAGTGTCGTGACTTTAGCTGCAAGCGCTGCCCAAATTGGCGGGTAAATGTACGGGAAAATTTGCCCCTCGTGCTCGCGCTCAAATAGGTGAGATACCCATTCGCTAGGAGCCGTCATAGTGAAGTGTGTCGTGTCAGTGGGATAAATTTGTTTGTATTGACCGCTCGCGTAAAACTCACCTGCTGTCCAGAGCGCTTTCAGATCTGGTGAACTCGTGTCGCCGATCATAAATATGGAAAGAACGACTGCTAGACTAATAAACAGAAGTACAAGAAGATGGTCGCGAAGCGGCGCGGATTGACTATTGGGCATGCTAACTCTTGGATGTATTCTACTGAATATTTTAGTTTGTATTCGCGAGGCCAATATCGCAATCGGTCGGCCGCGCCCAACAAATTCGTCACCCTGTCGCCGTTTCACCCGCCCTGTTGCGATCTTGCGCAGCGTTTTTTTGCCCTATCCCTTGACTTTCACGCTCTATCGGGATGTATCGCACGGACAGTTATAATTCCCGTGTTTCAAAGGATAACGCCATGCACGCCTATCGCAGCCACACTTGCGCCGAATTGACCAGCGCCAATGTAGGAGACAACGTTCGTCTCTCGGGTTGGGTGCATCGGGTGCGTGATCATGGTGGCTTGCTGTTTATCGACCTGCGCGACCACTATGGCGTGACGCAGGTGATGGCTGATCCGGACAGCCCCGTGTTTGCGGAGTTGGAAAAGGTGCGCTCTGAGTGGTGTATCCGTATCGACGGTAACGTCATGGCGCGCGACGAGAGCCTTGTGAACAAAGCGATCCCAACAGGTGAGATCGAAGTTTTCATTCGTGACCTTGAGATTCTCGGCAAAGCCGACGAGCTTCCGTTGATGGTCTTTGGTGATCAGGAATATCCAGAGGAAACACGCCTCAAGTACCGCTACCTCGATCTGCGCCGCGAGAAATTGCAGAACAACATGAAGTTGCGTTCGGATGTTGTGGCATCCATGCGTCGCCGCATGTGGGATGGTGGCTTCCGCGAGTATCAAACCCCGATCATCACGGCCTCCAGCCCCGAAGGCGCGCGCGACTTCCTCGTTCCTTCGCGTCAGCATCCCGGCAAGTTCTATGCGCTTCCGCAGGCTCCGCAGCAGTTCAAACAGCTGATCATGGTGTCGGGATACGACAAATACTTCCAGATCGCGCCGTGTTTCCGCGATGAGGATCCGCGCGCGGATCGCTCGCCTACCGATTTCTATCAGCTCGACATGGAGATGTCCTTCGTAACACAGCAGGACGTGTTCGACACAATCCAGCCTGTAATCACCGGTATCTTTGAAGAGTTCGGCGGCGGCAAGAAGGTCGATCAGACGTGGGAGCAAATCTCCTATCGTGATGCTGCGCTTTGGTATGGTTCGGACAAGCCTGACCTGCGTAACCCGATCAAGATGCAGGTTGTTTCCGATCACTTCCGTGGTTCGGGCTTTGCGATCTTTGCGAAGCTGCTTGAGAATGAAGGCACCGAAGTGCGCGCAATTCCAGCACCGAAAGGTGGCTCGCGCAAATTCTGTGACCGGATGAATAAGTTCGCGCAGGGCGAAGGCCTTCCAGGTATGGGGTATATCTTCTGGCGCGATCAGGGCGAAGGCATGGAAGCTGCTGGCCCGTTGGCGAAAAACATCGGTCCAGAGCGCACAGAGGCAATCCGCCAGCAACTCGGATTGGGCGTTGGCGATGCTGCGTTCTTCCTTGCTGGTAAGCCTAAGGCGTTTGAAGCGGTCGCGGGACGTGCGCGCAACGTGATCGGCGAAGAGCTTGGCCTGACAGACAAAGAGCGCTTTGCCTTTGCGTGGATCGTCGACTTCCCGATCTACGAAGCTGACGAAGAAACTGGCAAGATTGACTTCGAGCACAACCCGTTCTCGATGCCGCAAGGTGGAATGGAAGCCCTCGAAGGGAACCCGCTTGATGTGCTGGGGTATCAGTATGACCTTGCATGTAACGGCTATGAGCTAGTGTCGGGCGCGATTCGGAACCACCGACCAGAGATCATGTATAAAGCTTTCGAGATCGCAGGATACGGCGCCGACGAAGTGAACAAGCGCTTTGGCGGTATGGTGAATGCGTTCAAATACGGCGCGCCTCCCCACGGTGGTTGTGCCGCAGGTATCGACCGTATCGTTATGCTCTTGGCAGAAGAAGCGAACATCCGCGAAGTCATCATGTTCCCGATGAACCAACGCGCAGAGGATCTGATGATGAATGCGCCGAGCGAGCCAATGAGCGATCAACTCATGGAGCTGGGCCTTCGGGTAATCCCACAGGACTAAACAGAAAACACCGGCCCAAGTGGTCGGTGTTTTTGTATCGGCAGGTTTCAGCTTAGAAAAATTTCAAAGGGGTATTTTCCGCGAGTATCGCACTTACTTATTTAATAGAGTGAGTGCGGTACGAAACGAGGATACGCTATATGGCCTTTGATTCAGAGTTGGCAGCCACCCGATTTGGCGCGGGTTTATCGCCGCGCCTTGCGCCGCCTGCTTCGCAAACTGATCTGCTCGCAGAACTCTTGCGCCCTGACGATATGGCAGCGGATTTTCCGATTCCGACCTTCTCGAGTTTGCGAAAAAGATCGCTGCGAATGAAGGAAGTAAGCAAACAAGTACGGCAAGCCAAAGACCCCAAGGTCGAGAAAGAAACCCGCAAAAAGCTTCAGCGTTTGGTGAATACGACGCGCAACGAAAGCGTTCAGGACTTCAATGCAAGCCTTGCTCGGTACGCCAATGCGCAATTCGGATTTCGTGAACGCCTTGTGCGTTTCTGGGCGGATCATTTTACTGTGGTCGGAGGAGGCCGCTATTATGGTACCCTCGTCACACCATACGTCGAAGAAGCCATTCGCCCAAATATCACCGGAAATTTTGCGGACCTTCTCATCGCCGCCTCGTTGCATCCTGCAATGTTGCAGTACCTCGATCAAAACGCTTCTGTCGGTCCGAACAGCTCGTTCGCGAAACGCAAGAAAGGCGGATTGAACGAGAACTTAGCGCGTGAGATTCTTGAGCTTCATACGCTTGGTGTGAATGCAGGTTATTCGCAAATCGATGTGCGAGAATTTGCAGAGTTGCTGGCAGGCATTCGTTACACATTCGAGGATGGGACCAAGTTCTTTCCACAACGTGCGGAGCCGGGCGAAGAGAAGGTTCTTGATAACGTATATAGCGGCCCGCGTGCGCGGCTGCGATCGATTCACGCGGCACTTACCGATATTGCGGCACACCCCGCAACCGCCGCGCATATCGCTCAAAAACTCGCTGTGCACTTCGTTTCGGATACTCCAGACCCGGAACTCGTAGAGGCGATCAGTCAGGCTTACCTTGAGAACGACGGCTCTCTTATTGCTTGTTATACCGCGATGGTCGCTCACCCTTCGGCATGGGATTACCAGCCAGCCAAAGTGAAGCAACCGTTTGATTTTGTTGCGTCTTCATTGCGTGCGCTCGACATCCCTGCGCACCAAGTTATGGGATTGAACCGTAAGAAATCCGAGTTGCTGTTTCAGACACCCCTTACGTTAATGGGGCAACCATGGGAGCGCCCGCTCGGTCCGGACGGCTGGCCAGAAAACGCAGAAGCATGGGTGAATCCGCAAGGGCTCGCAGCGCGTATCCAGTGGGCGATGAATGTTCCCCAAGTCCTTGTGAAAGCCGCGGGCGGCACACCACCCGATCCGATCGCGTTTGCCCAAACTGCGCTGGGGGAGCGGCTAAACTCAAAGGTTCGGTTTGCTGTGACTGGTGCAGAAACAAAATGGGACGGCATAGGGCTCGCTCTTGCTGCGCCAGAATTTCAGAAGAGGTAGAGCATGACCAATAGTACCTTATCCCGCCGTGATTTGCTTATTCGGGCTTCGGCGCTGGGATGTTCCGCGGCGGCGAGTCCGCTTCTGACGCCCATTTCACTTGCCGCAACCCCGTCGGACCAGAGGCTCGTGGTTATCATCTTGCGCGGTGGTATGGATGGTTTGGATGTGGTGCAGCCTGTTGGCGACAAAGGGTTTGGCAAACTTCGTCCAACTCTGTCAAAGGCCTCGAAGAACGCTAAGCCGCTTACTGGTATGTTTGCGCTTCACCCCGCCCTTGCGCCGTTGATGCCACTGTGGAAGTCCGAGCAACTCGCCTTTGCGCACGCCGTGTCGACGCCGTATCGGGATAAACGCAGCCATTTCGCGGGCCAAGATATTCTCGAAGCAGGAACCGCAGGCGTGGATAACGGCGGTGTCCGTGGCGGGTGGCTTAACCGATTGCTGCAAACCATTCCAGATGCGGATTATCAAACGGCGTATTCCGTCGGTCGCGAAGAGATGCTTGTTTTGAAAGGTAAGGCTGATGTGTCGAGTTGGGCACCGGATGCCCGCATGGATATCTCTGATCCGACGAAGCTCTTGTTGGGCCTCACGTATCAGGACGATCCGCTGTTCATGTCCAGCTTGGACGATGCTTTTGACCTGACGACGAGCTTAGAGGGCTACGCGGAAATGCCCTCCGATTTGTCCCCAACAGAGGCGATGCAATTCGCACAGACCCAAGCCAAAAAGATGAGCGGTTATAAGAATATCGCAGCTTTCACCGCCGCTCGATTGAGAGAAGAAACACGGATCGCTTCCTTCTCGATCACGGGTTGGGATACTCATCGGAACCAAGCAGGTTCACTCAAGCGCGCGCTCGGGAACCTCTCGGATGTAATCCTGAAACTTCAGCAGGATTTGGGGCCCGTGTGGGACAAGACAACGATAATCGCGATGACCGAATTCGGGCGTACTGCTCGTGAAAACGGAACCCAAGGAACCGATCACGGAACGGGCGGGCTTTCGGTGATGGCCGGTGGCGCATTGCGTGGAGGCAAAGTGTATGGCGACTGGCCGGGACTTAAGGACGCTGACTTGTATCAGGGCCGAGATTTGATGCCGACGCAGGATGTGCGTGCTTATGCAGCGATGGCAATGCGCGGGTTGTTTGGCACTTCTGTGTCTACGTTAGAGCAACAGGTGTTCCCTGGGCTGGACCTAAAGGGAGCAGCGGGCATAATCAGCTAGGCGACTGGAGGGTCGAGACTGTTTCAATCATCAAGTCCGCATTTCTTTTGTCAGTATGGGTCGCCACGGTCATTGCGATGGCGAACACAAGGCTTGCAAGGCCCGTAAAAAATACACTCCAATCAATGGCGTCATTGACTTTTTTTCTGTCAAATTGTGTACGTTGAACAAAGCTCATGTTGGTCCCACTGGCAGCTACTGTGCAATATATGGCGGCCGACTTGGGCAGGATTGGGGCAAAAGAAAGCAAATGCTGGGGACAGGATGACAAGAGAGAAGAAATTCGGGGAAAGTGTTGAGAACTGGCAGGTTCCAGCATTTCCGGATCAGACTTTGATGAAGGGCGCATACGTGGCATTGGAGCGGCTGAATGCTGCGCGACATGCCGACGAAATACACCGAGCGAACGCGGTGGATCACGCGATCTGGGATTATCTGCCTTATGGGCCATTCGAGAGCGCGGGCGCGTATCAGGCATGGGTTGATAACGTTGCGAGCGGAACAGACCCGTATTTTTATGCGATCCGCAATCTCGAAACTGGCCTGTTCTGCGGAGTTTTGAGTTACCTTAGGATTGCACCAGAAAGTGGTAGCATTGAGGTCGGTCACGTCAATTTTGCGCCTGAGCTTCAACGAACGCGCGCTGCGACGGAGGCCTTTTACCTTATGATGAAATGGGCCTTTGAGGCCGGTTATCGGCGTTTCGAATGGAAGTGCGATGATAATAATGCGGGGTCGAGAAGGGCGGCGGAGCGCCTTGGGCTTAGCTATGAAGGTGTCTTTCGGCAGGCCACTGTCGTTAAGGGGCGAAACCGTGATACTGCTTGGTTTGCAGCGATTGATAAGGAATGGCCGGCGCTGAATACTGCGTTTTCCACATGGCTTTCGCCGCAAAATTTCGACGAAGATGGTAAGCAAAAGCAAAGCCTACGGGACCTTACGGCACCAATACGAGTTTCGTCTGATCCGACGCTCTAGATAGCGCGCTGTGCCTGTCTCCGCTTGCGCAAGAGCGTTGAGATTTGAATGATGTCGTTGTTCCTTGGCTGCCCGTCATTGCGTGTGAGCGCTTCGGCGGCCTTGGCAAGAGAGGGGTCTTGCGCGGATTGTGCAAGGCCCGCAAGAAAATTCGCCAAATATTCTAGCGTGTCCTTATCCGCAGAATGGGAGAGCGTGTTTTCGATCTGCGCGAAGTCATCGTGAAGAGCAAGCTCATCGGGCATTATCTCTTCTGCGCTGACAGGGCGAGGGCCGCGGGGAAGGTGATCGCTCGGTAGATGTGCGAGTATAAAACTTTGAAAGAACGCCAGATTGCTCACAGGCTTGGGCAGAAATCCGACAGCTCCTGCCTTCTGTGCGTCTTGAGCGGCCTCCTTATCGCCCGATGTCGCAAGTAGGATAGGCTTGGGGTCCGTTACGCTACTTAGTTCTGCCAGAAGCTCTTTACCCGATCCGTCCGGAAGGCCCATGTCTACGATCACAACGTTCGGACTATAGACCTGAAGATGCTTGCGAGCGGACCGAAGACAATCCGCGCGACGAATCCGTGCACCGGACCGAAGGCACAGGAGGCGCATCGCTTCGCTTGCATATCTGCTGTCTTCGACAACCAGAATTGTCAGCCCGAGAAGGGGGCGAGCAGGGGTTGGCAGCGGGCAGGTGATCAATTTCTCAAAATCGTTCATTTCCTTTTCCAATCAATACAACTTGTGCGGGACGAGCTTGGCAGATTCGTATTAAGACCACAGAAAGGATAACGTTGGGTTAATCGGAGGTGCGTTTCTGTCGCACTTGCGTTGCGCACCTAGAGCGCGGATAACGGCATAGACAGCGGACCTTGAGGAGTTAACGATGATCGGTCGATTGAATCATGTGGCGATTGCGGTGCCGGATTTGGATGCCGCCGCCGCACAGTATCGTGATACCCTTGGGGCCAAAGTTGGTGCGCCTCAGGATGAGCCAGACCACGGTGTTACGGTGGTTTTCATCGAACTCCCTAACACCAAGATCGAGCTGCTGTATCCCCTCGGAGAAGCAAGCCCGATTGAGCGGTTTCTAGAGAAAAACCCTGCGGGCGGGATTCACCACATTTGTTACGAAGTCAAGGATATTCAGGCAGCAAAGAAGCAGCTTGAGACCCAAGGCGCGCGTGTTTTGGGAAGCGGCGAGCCCAAGATCGGCGCGCACGGGAAGCCGGTACTTTTCCTGCATCCAAAGGATTTTAATGGTACGTTAGTGGAATTGGAGCAAGTATAATGGCTGTTACATCTGCACTGGTACTCTATGCGGTTATCTGGTTCATGACCTTGTTTGTCGTGCTGCCAATCCGCCTTAAAACACAACAGGACACGGGCGACATCGTGCCGGGGACGCATTCGTCGGCGCCTGCAAATCCCCAGCTCAAAAAACGCGCGATTATTGTGACGCTCATTGCGCTGGTCGTGTGGGCGATCATCTTTACGATTATCGTAACGGGCACCATTACAGTGCGCGATTTCGACTGGATGAATCGCCTCGGACCAGAGCCGCTACCGCGCTAGCCTCGTAAACGCTGGAACATATGCGTAAAGGTGGCAGCGGCCAGAACCGGTACGAAAAGGTTAACAATTGGCACAAAAAGCGGCAGCGCCATCAGTGCGCCCGCGAGCCAGATTTCGCCGCTGTTGCTTCGTTGGAGTTTGCGCCCTTCGACACGCCCGATACGTCGCATTGCGGCCATCTGAAAATACTCTCGACCGAGCAAAAATCCGTTCAATCCTAAAAACATTAGGGGGGCCAAGGGCCCGAAGAACGGAAAGACAATCAGGCCGATGATATTGAGGCCAATCATCAAGCCAAAGAAATTAATGGTGTCTACAATGGTATCGCCAAGCGGTTGCGACGGTGGCGCGGCAAGATACGGGTAGTGGCGATCCTCGACCGCGGTGGCGACTTCATCAAGGAAAAATCCGGTAAATGCACTGGCGACCGGGATCATCAGAAGCATCGACAGCGGGATCATCAGGAGCAGCGTGCCCCAGCTAAACAGGCTCTTGAGGAAGGTTACCTCGCCAATTAGCGGTAAATCGATTGCTTCGGGCACGAATACCTTGATTGCCATCACAAAGAGAGCATAGATCGCAAACAGCAATAGCACCGAGAGCCCGACGCCCCGCCATAGGACCGAGCGAAATCTGGGGTCGGATAGCTGTGACAGAGATTTCATAAAGTCTTGAAATATCATTCGTTTACCCAAGATGTGATAGCGTCAAGGTCAGGGCGCGGACGATCAGGCGGCGCACTTGTTTCTGTGCCGATATGCATAAAACCCGCGACGGCTTCTCCGTCTGCGAGGTGAAGCCCTTCTGTAAGGAACGGCGCATCAAACGCCATCCAGCCGGTAAGCCAATTCGCGCCCCAACCAGATGCCAGTGCGGCATTCAATAGCGCCAAGCAGACAGCACCTGCGGAATAGAGCTGCTCGATATGCGGAACTTTTTCGGATGGTTTTGGCGAGGAAATGACAGCAACGACGAGTCCCGCATTCGCGAACTGTGATTTTGCCTTGTCGATTTTCTCTGGCTCAAGCGCCAACTCTTGGCCGCGTCGCTCTGTTAACTCCGCGAGACGAGACAGGGCTGCCCCCTGAAGGACAACGAACCGCCATGGCTCTAGTTTGCCGTGGTCAGGGGTGCGTGCTGCGGCCTCAAGGATTGGGCGCAGGTCGTCGGCTGAAGGAATAGGGAGGGTAAGTGTCTTGGCGGGGCGCGAGCGGCGCGTTAGCAGAAAATCCAACGCTTGGGGATTGGGAGTGGGCATAGGTCCTCGTTGTGTTTTTCATCATGTCGGGACAGACGCCCGCGCTTTCAAGATTGAATTGAACGAAGATGTGCCGCAATCGCGCCCGTCTGGCAAGGTAAGCACCAGAAATTTGCTACTTTGGTTTGCTCTCGTCGATTTCAAAACGATAGCTGCCTTCAGGCAGATCAAGCGCAGTGGCGAGCTCGCGAAGCTGGGTCATAGACATGGTCACGCGCTGGAGCCTGTCTGTTTGGGGATCAAGTTGCTCGATTGTAACGCAATCCTGAAAGGCATTGATCGTCACATCACCTTGCAGATAAGGCTCTCCCTCATCAATAAGGGTGATAATTGTGGCTTCGAAGTCGTGCTCGATTGTAAACATGACTTAACTGTAATCACAGGGTGAATAAATGCAAGTAGACCCCTGTGCAGACTGGAAAAAATAAAGGTGACCTGTTAAAAAATACAGGAAGTTGAGGATGCATGAATGAAGTTAATTCAGGTTTTTGCCGTTTCGGTATGCGTAGCGGGCTGTGTTGCCCCGCCGCCGCCAGCGCCCCAAGTGGTGGAAGCCGCGCCAAATGAGGAAACCGTGCGCACCAGTGGTGCCGGTTTGCGAGAGGCTGATTTTGTAAGGATTGCGGGGCGGATTGAGCCGGTCGCCGAGCGGATGTGCCAAGAGGCGGACGCATTCAACCAGTGTGATTTCCTGATCGTTATGGATGATCGCGCGAACCAACCGCCCAATGCGTATCAGTTCATTACCAAGAATGGACGCCCCGTTCTCGCCGTGACAATCCCATTGCTGGACGAGGTTCAGAACGACGACGAACTGGCCTTTGTCATCGGGCACGAGGCCGCGCATCACGTGGCGGGCCATATTCAGCAGCAATCCGAGACAGCCTATCAAGGGGCGATGCTCGGAAGTTTGACCGCAACGATCTTTGGAGCGGACGCCGAGGCAATCGAAGCCGCCCGTGACATCGGGGCGTTTGTGGGATCGCGGCAGTTCTCCAAGAACCACGAAATAGAGGCGGATAAGCTGGGTGCGCTCATCGCGCTTGAGGCTGGGTTCGATCCGCGCGTCGGCGTTGGGTATTTCACACGTATACCCGACCCCGGTCAGCAATTTCTTGGATCGCACCCCTCAAATTCGGAACGGATTCAGGCGGTTCAGACCGCTATTTCTGGTGCGTAATGCGACAGTTTGAGGGATTTCTGACGGATAGAGGCAGCAAATATGCGGTTGCCGGCGGCCCCGTTTCTACGCGCGAGGAAGCACAGAAATTTATCAAAACCCTCAAGCGGCAAAAGAAATACGCCAAGGCCACGCATAACACTTGGGCGGTATTGCTTGAGGATGGTCCGCTCAAGGCGGATGACGGAGAAAGTGGCGCAGGGACGGTTATTTTGCGTATGCTCGAGCGCGAAGGATTGCGGAATCATATTGTTGTGGTGACGCGCTGGTATGGCGGCACTAAACTAGGCGGAGATCGGTTTCGGCGCGTTCAGGATGCCGTGCGATATTACCTAGAGAATGGCAGCGCATGATTATTGAGCAAATCAAACGGATCATAGATCGAGCCAAGTGGTCTTGGCAGGGTTGGCGCATGATGTGGAGAGAGGAACCGAGCCTTCAGCAATGGATCGTTGCCAATGCTGCGTCGATCACTTTGGCATTGGTTCTGGACCTGACTACGGCTGAACGGGCCTTGATTATCGCGCTCGGAATCCTGGTCTTGGCCGCCGAGTGCTTCAATACTGCGATTGAGCGTTGCATTGATTACCTATCTCCTGCGTATCACCCGATGGCCAAGGCCGCCAAGGACGCAGGAAGCGCGGGCGTTGCAATAAGCGCGATTGCGGCAGGGGCGGCGTGGCTTGTAATCCTGATTGGATAGGGCATTGTGGCCTTGCCCACATCGGCTGTGCGCGTTAAATGCTAGGCACGAATTATTCGAATTGAGCTGACGGAGACTCCCATGTCGATCGACAAGGACACCGCCGCGCGTGTGGCGAAACTGGCACGTATTCGCGTTGCTGATGATGCGCTGCCTGCACTGGCAGAAGAATTTAACACCATCCTCGGATTTATCGAGCAGCTCAATGAGGTGGATGTCGAGGGAATAGAGCCCATGACATCGGTGACGCCACAGCTTCTCAAGCGTCGTGACGATGTTGTGACAGATGGCAATCAGCAAGACAAAATTCTGGCAAATGCGCCCGATTCTCGCGAAGGCTTTTTTGCGGTGCCGAAGGTAGTAGAATAATGAGCGATCTGAATAAACTAACGATTTCTGGCGCACGTGACGGACTGCGCAAAGGGGATTTCACATCGGTCGAACTCACAGACGCTTGTTTGGGCGCCATTGAGGGCGCGAACGCGTTGAATGCTTTTGTGCACAACACACCAGAGATTGCGCGCGAACAGGCCGCCGCTGCGGATGCGCGCGTTTCAAAGGGCGATGCGCCCGCGATGTGCGGTATTCCACTTGGGATCAAGGATCTGTTCTGTACCAAAGGCGTTCCGAGTCAGGCGGCCTCTGCAATCCTCGAAGGGTTCAAGCCCGAGTATGAAAGCACCGTAACTCAGAACCTCTGGGACAGTGGTGCGGTTATGTTGGGCAAACTCAACATGGACGAGTTCGCCATGGGTTCTAGCAACGAAACGTCCACATATGGCAACGCGATCAACCCTTGGCGCCGTGAGGGCAGCAACGCTGATCTTACGCCCGGTGGTTCGTCAGGCGGAAGCGCAAGTGCTGTGGCAGCTGACCTATGTCTTGCGGCAACGGGCACAGATACAGGCGGTTCAATTCGCCAACCTGCGGCGTTTACTGGCATTGTTGGCCTTAAGCCGACATATGGCCGCGTATCGCGTTGGGGCGTTGTGGCATTCGCCAGTTCGCTCGACCAAGCGGGCCCAATGACTAAGACCGTGCGTGATGCAGCGATCATGATGGAAGCAATGGCAAGCCATGACGCCAAGGACAGCACGAGCGCCAACATTCCTGTGCCGAATTTTGAGGCCGCGCTGACGGGCGATATCAAAGGCAAGAAAATCGGTATCCCCGCTGAATACCACATGGATGGAATGCCCGCCGAAATCGAGAAGCTCTGGTCCGAAGGTACCCAGATGTTGCGCGATGCGGGTGCGGAGATCGTCGATATCAGCTTGCCGCACACCAAGTATGCCTTGCCTGCTTACTACGTTATCGCTCCGGCCGAGGCCTCTTCGAACCTTGCACGCTATGATGGTGTTCGTTATGGCCACCGCGCGACGCTTTCGGCAGGGGACGGCATTGATGATATGTACGAAAAGACCCGCGCCGAAGGGTTCGGACACGAGGTTCAGCGCCGCGTGATGGTCGGAACATATGTTCTCTCTGCGGGCTTCTATGATGCCTATTACAACCGTGCGCGCCGCGTTAGAGCATTGATCAAGAAAGACTTTGATGATGTCTTCGCTGCGGGTGTGGATGCAATCCTGACACCTGCGACACCGTCGGCGGCGTTTGGACTTGGCGAGATGAACGATGCTGACCCTGTGAAAATGTATCTGAACGACGTGTTTACAGTTACGGTGAACCTCGCTGGATTGCCTGGAATTTCGGTTCCGACAGGGCTCAATTCAGAGGGGCTTCCGCTTGGGCTTCAGCTTATCGGCCGTCCATGGGAAGAAGGCGATTTGCTTAATTCGGCGTATGCTCTTGAGAATTCTGCGGGATTTGTGGCAAAACCGAATAATTGGTGGTAGTTTCAAGTTCCAGACGGTTGTGAGGTGACTATGCGTAAGTCCAGTATTTGTGTGTCTTTGGTTGCGCTTTCTGCGCTTGCGGCGTGTGAGCCAGCAGGACACAGCGCGGGTGTTGGATTTAACGATTACTCACAGAATACTGCTCAAGCCTTGCAAGGAAGCCCTATCGAAGCGGGCGTGATATCCGACGAGGATGTCGGGACCACGGGGCTTTCGGTTGCGATTGAACAGGGCTTGGAGCGGGATCCGGCATTTGGCGGCTCCACCAACTCTAGCACATCGAATCCATTGCCGCGTAATACTGGGGCAATTTCGGATGAGCAGGATTTCGGGGCTGTAAGCAGCCGCGAAACCATTGCCAGCGATGCGCAGCGGCTTGAGGCGAACCGTCTTCAGTACAAAGAGATTGAACCTACGGCCCTGCCGACCCGCACAAGTGGGGCGGGTGGAGCTTCGATCGTAAGCTACGCCCTTGCTACGACGAATGCCGTTGGCCAACCTGTTTATAGCCGCTCGCAAAGTTCATATTCGCGGTATCAAACAGCCTGTAGCAAATTCGTTTCGCCAGATATGGCCCAAGAAGCGTTCCTTGAGGCTGGTGGTCCCAAGTCTGATCGCAAGGGGCTTGATCCTGATGGGGACGGCTTTGCATGTGCATGGGATCCCGCACCCTTTAGGGCAGCGCGGGGCGGGTAAGCCCTTTGTCATCCATCAAAATACAACAACGGCCCTCACCTAACTTTGGTCCGCGTCGCGGTGGCGTGCTTCCGAATATGATTGTGCTTCACTACACGGCAATGAAGAGCTGTGAAGCGGCGCTTGAGCGGTTGTGCTCGCCTGATTATGAGGTCTCGGCGCATTACCTGATTTCGCGTGATGGTACGGTATTCCAGCTTGTCGATGAAGAAATGCGAGCATGGCACGCGGGGCAGGGAGTATGGGGAAGTTGTACCGACATTAACTCACACTCCATTGGCATTGAGTTGGACAACGCAGGCGACGCACCATATTCTGCCCCGCTAATGGATGCGCTAGAAAGCCTGTTGCCAGAGATCATGGCACGCCACCAGATCGCCCAAGAACGCGTGATCGGCCATTCGGACATGGCGCCCTTGCGTAAGGCGGATCCGGGGCGGCGTTTTGACTGGAACCGCTTGGCAAAGCAGGGCTTGGCCGTTTGGCCCGAAACTGCGGCGATAGATGCCCATGACGATACAGAGCGTTGGCACGAGTATGCGCGTCAGTTCGGTTACTGTTCGCAATCCGATCAGGCTGCAATCCTCGCGGCATTTCGAGATCGGTTCCGCCACGGCCATCTGGGCCCGCTAGATGGCGAAGATATGAGGATTATTCAAAACCTTGCTGCGCGCTTCCCCGTTGACGGCGGCGCTACAAACACCTAATTCGACAGCGTGCGGATGGCTGGATGACCGCGGGGTGGCAACACCGCGAGGAAAGTCCGGACTCCATGAAGGATGGTGCCGGGTAACGCCCGGCCGGGGAAACCCGAGGGAAAGCGCCACAGAGAATAGACCGCCCGTTTACAGGTCGCGCAAGCGATACCATAGCGGGTAAGGGTGAAACGGTGGAGTAAGAGCCCACCGCGGCGGTGGTAACATCGCTGGCACGGCAAGCCCCACCAGGAGCAATGCCAAATAGGAACCTCACGCGGGGCAACTCGCAGGGCGGCTTCGGCCCAGAAGGTTCGGGTTGGCAGCTTGACCCTGTTGGTAACAGCAGGGCTAGAAGAATGGTCATCCACCGCTGTGTAATGCAGTGGAGACAAAATCCGGCTTATAGGCCATCCGCGCGCCTTTTGTTCCAAGTCAGGACAATCGGAACAAATGCACTCAAGAAAAAGAGCCGCCCGACGTGGTGCAATGCAACATATGCAGGATCGGCATCCACAATCGCCGCCATCGCGACCATTGTCTCAAGCCCGCCGGGCGCAAATGCGATCAACACATCCATAAATTCGAGATGGGTTATGTTCGCAATCGCCGCTGCGAAAACTATCGAGATAAACAAAGCGAGCAGAGTGAACATCACGCCACCAAGCGCAGCGCTGCGCAGCATTGACCCTGTGACGCCACTGAACCGTGTCCCGATCAAGGTGCCCATCGTTACAAACGCCGCAATAGAGAGCGGCTGTGGCACCATTCCGGGTGTAACGTCCGTCGCATGGGCAATGGTCGAAATAATCATCCCGCTCAGCAATAGCGCCGCTGGGAGCTTGAACCGCAGGAAAACTGCTCCGAGGGCTGCTGCAAGTGCCGCAAGTATAAGTAAGTGGAGTGGATCAAGTGTTTCACCGACCGGCGCGCGCATTCCCATATCTGCGTCTGTTAACAACGAGACCGCCACAGGCACAAGCAATGTCAGGCTCAGCACGCGAATGGATTGGATGACCGAAATCATCGCCGTGTTCGCACCAACATCCGTTGAGAACCCGAGCACATAGCTCAGATGCCCAGGACTCGCAGAGAGGTAAGCGGTGGCGTGATCCATTTTGAACACGTGCTGGAACATCCAGCCGCCTGCGAGCATCACAGCAGCAACCGAAACACACATTCCGACAAGGCTTAGAGGCCAAGCTTTGGCGGCGGCTAGGATTTCGGGCGTAACGGTCGACCCAAGGGAGAGTCCGATAATGAGGAAAATCGCATCTCGTAGGAAATTCGGAATTGCGCATTTTGCACCGAGCAGACCTGCGAGTGAAACACAGATCGCGGGGCCTGTAAGAAACGGAGCGGGGAACGACAGAAAATGCGCCGTAAGGGCCCCGAATGCACCGATTGTCAGTGCAGTAATATAAGCGCGCAACATCGAGCGCTCCTTTTGTTAATTTATTGCGACCTCAGACAACAGGGCCGCCCATGATGCGCCGTGCATATCCCGATCTGTAATCGCACCTTGAATACTGGGGCGTGGTAACGAGAATTTCACGACATTCAGATCGGATATTTCAAACCGCTTTATGCTCTGGGCATCGGTTCCAAAAACGCTCGCGACGCGTTGTGTCGAAAGGCCGTTACATACTTGGTGGAAGGCTTCTGGATTTCCGCAGAAAATGTCAACTGTAAGCCAGAACGGCCCCGCATTTTTTGAACGAACTTTATAAACAATATCCCCTAACTCAGCCATGTTGGATAACGTCCAGAGAGAACGCATCCATTGGATCGTCCAGCGTCAATGTGTGGTTCAGACAGAAGCCGTAAACCTCTCCGCGGTTAAGACTTGCGGGCGAGAAAGGGAAGGCAAACGTGGGCTGTTCTTCTTCGCGCGTAAGGGGGTGGTGCAGCAAATAAGGGTTGAGCATCTGTCCGATTTCTTCGGCGATTGATTGGCTTGCGGCTGTAACGATAGCGAGAATGCCAATCTCCGGCGCGCTCGCTTCGCGGGTCTCAAGGTCGCCGAAGCTTGCGTTTTGACCAATCAGGCGCAGTTCGATATCGAAGTCTTGGGTGTTTAACCCCATGCGCTCCATTACTTTTGCACAGCATTTTTCATGAATATCGTCGGCCCATGCCTGTGCGTTCTCGACATAGCGCTGGTCACGCAAAAGAACCATCAGAACGGTCTGATAACCCTGAATATTCGCGCCCTCAAGCTTGACGGTATATGTGTCAGAGGGCACCCACTTTGATCCTTCGACACGCACACGACGCGCATCAACCGCCGAGTATTTGGCCTGCGTTACATCAAGGTACCCGCCTGGTTCATAAAGTATGAACGGGTCGGAATTCTCATAGAGCATATGCGCCGAAACAGTGTGCGGATTGGCAGCAGAATCTTCGGCCATTGGGGTGACGGTAAAACCTGTGTCGTCAAACTCGATCATTGCAACGCCCGACTGTGGGTTCGTTGCACAGAGAGCCCCGCATTCGCCGATCTTGGCACCATGCCACGCAGCGCCCGCATCCAGCCCGCGCATCAAGGGGAGTGCGGCGATCGTAGCGGTATCGGTTGTACGGCCCGCGATGATAATGTCCGCGCCGGTTTCGATGGCCGCTGCGATTTGCTCGGCCCCTGCGAGTGCGACGATGTTGGTGCAGCTCGCGAATGTATCGGCAGTAATTTCGGGGGCGGCCCCGAGTGCAGAGATTTTGCCGCCTTCGTATGCTAGGCGCAGGGTTTGCGGATCTTGGGAGCTTCGAAGGATCGCAATCTTGGGCGTCTGTCCCAATTCGTCTGCGATCTCTCGGGTGATTTCCAAGAGCCATTCAACCGCGCTATCTGTGCCGCAGGTGCCTGCCGTACCGATTACCAAGGGTACTCCAGCTTGTGCGCGCGCTTCCATCAATCCGCGCCATTCGACTTTGGTTGAACTGCGGGAATATTTCGATACGCCTTGGCCCAGATATGCAGGGCCGGAATCTGTTGATCCACCGTCGATTGCGATGATGTCGGGGCCAGCAGCAAGGCCACGCGCAAGCGCGGCCTTGTCATAGTTCAAGCCAAGGGCTCCTGAAGGGATAAGAACCTTAACCATTAGTCAGTGATCCTTTGTGGTTTGCGCAGGACATTGCGAAGGAACATTGGCGCAATAAAGCCCGCAATCGCTGCGACCCAGAGGCCAATCGCGATGTTGGACGAGAATAGATACGTCCAGTTACCGTCCGAAAGAGTCATCGCACGCCGTAGCGCATCTTCCATGTTCCCGCCAAGCAGGATCCCGAGAATAACCGGAACAGTCGGGATATCCAGCTTGCGCAGCACATAGCCAAGGATACCAAACCCGATCATGAGAAGCAGATCGAAGTAGCTCCCTGATAGCGAGTAGATCCCAACGAATGACACCATCGTGACACCCGGAAGCAGGATCGCTGGCGGCACTTGAAGGATGCGCACGAAAATCTTGACCATCGGAACGTTCATCAACAACAGCACAATGTTGGCAATGAGCAGGGATGCAATCAGTCCCCAAACGACCTCTGGGCGATCCGTAAATAGGGTCGGACCCGGAGTAATGTTAAGTGTCATCAGGAGCGCAAGAAGAACCGCTGTTGTGCCTGATCCGGGAACACCCAGCGTAAGCATCGGGACAAGTGCGCCACCCGCAGCAGAGTTGTTGCCAGCCTCTGGCGCGGCGATTCCTTTGGGGACGCCCGTGCCAAAGCCACCCTTTTCACCAGCGATAGATTTTTCGCTCATGTAGGCCATGAAGCTACCCAAAGACGCCCCAGCACCGGGCAAGATCCCCGCAACGAAGCCAACACCCGACGCGCGGAACATTGTCCATTTCGTATTCCAGATATCCTTCCAAGGAACAGTGGTTTTCTCAAGTTTTACCCCAACGGCGGAGTCTTTGCCGTGGCCTTCGATAAAGAAAAATACCTCTGCGATGGCGAACAGGCCGACGATGGCAACGAGGAAGTCGATACCGTCAAATAGGTGCAGGTTGCCGCCAGTAAGGCGAGGCATACCGGACGAGCTATCCACGCCGATCATCGCAATCCCAAGGCCGATACAAGAGGCAAGAGCCGCCTTGGCCTGATTGTTGCTGGCCATACCGCCGAGGGTACAGAACGCAAGAAGATAGAGCGCGAAATACTCCGCGGGGCCAAATACATACGCGACACGCGCTAGCATCGGCGCAAGTAGCATAAGGCCGATCGTTGCAAGGAATGCACCCACAAACGACGCAACACCCGAAAGAACAAGCGCGTCACTTGCGCGGCCTGCCTTGGCCATTGGATAGCCGTCGAGCGTGGTCATTAAGGCGGGTTCGTCGCCGGGGATATTGAGCAGGATAGAGCTGATCCGCCCACCATACATCGCGCCATAGTAAACCGCGGTCATCAGCACAAGCGCCGAGGTCGCATCCAGCCCAAGTGTGAACGTCACGGGGATAAGGATCGCCACGCCATTCGACGGCCCTAAGCCGGGGAGGGCCCCAATAATGGTCCCGAGAAAACATCCCACAATGGCAAGCATTAGCGTGTAGGGCGACAGTGCGACTGAGAACCCCAGCGCAAGATTGTTAAATAGATCCATGAGACTGGTTTCCTAGCCTGAGATCATCTTGGGCAAGGCAACAAGGCCCAATCCCAAAGCGAATTTGAAAACGACAAACAATCCGATCGAAAGCCCGACGCCTGCAACAGCAGAGCGCTTGACGTCTGGCGAGATTTGATACGAAAGGATCGCGGCGGTGATGGCCGTAGGAATAAGAAAGCCTAGGGGCTTAAGGACCATCGCATAGACAACCAGAACAACAACAGCGACCAAGATCGCGCCGAATGTACGTACTGCGGGCCATTCTGGTTCGGGGTCAGGGCGCAAAACCATGTAGATGGAACAAAGCGCGGCGACAATGCCGATCCCAATCGGGAAGGCCTTTGGACCTACGGGGTCCTGCAAAAAGCTGGTCTGGATTTGAGTGGCGCCCGCGATATACGCGAGCGCCACAAGTGCCATGACCAGACCAAAAATCCGGTCACTGGCCATTATTGAATAACCCCGATGTCTTTGGAGAGTTGACGAATTTCCGCAACAACGCCGTCAACGTAGTTCTGGAAGTCCGCGCCGACTTTGGTGAATGGTGCAAGGCCGTTCGCAGCCATTGTTTCTTTCCACTCGTCAGAATCGGCAACTTGCTGAAGGCGTTCCGCCCACTTGTTGAAGTCCTCGTCCGAGATATCCTTAGGCACATAGAGGCCACGCCAGTTCACGGCTACTACGTCGTAACCTTGCTCTTTGGCTGTTGGGATATCGTCGAAGCCGGGGATGCGCTCTTCGGTCAAAACTGCAAGCACGCGAATTTCGTCGGCATTCAGGAAGCCGATGATTTCGGACATGTCGCCCGTCATTGCTTGTGTGAAACCACCGATTGTCTGCGTGATCGCGTCTGCGCCGCCGTCAACACCAATGTACTTAACTTTGGTGATGTCGGTGAAATCTGCACGCTGAAGAAGCATCAGAGGCTTGAGGTGGTCGAAACCGCCAACGGCAGAGCCGCCCGCAAAAGCAACGGAGCCCGGATCGGCTTTGATCGCATCAAGCAGATCGCTCAGCGTGTTGTATGGGCTGTCTTTGGCAACCACGATCACACCTGGGTCGGCACCGATCGCACCAACAAAGCGCACTTGATCCGCTGTCATCCCTGCGTATGCATTCTGTGCAAGGCGTGTCGATGTTGCTGAAGAGGCCGCTACGATCAATTCTGCGTCGTCTGCGCGTTCCGCAACGACGTGGTTAAATGCAAGACCGCCGCCGCCGCCAGCCATGTTGGTAACCTGTACGGGCTTGTCCACCGCGCCAATGTCGAACATGATTTTTCCGATTTGACGACAGGTGAAATCCCATCCGCCACCCGGGTTCGCAGGTGCGATACATTCGGCTGCAGAAGCGGCATTCGCCGCGCCCAAAGTTAACACAGCACTCGTCATGAGCGCTTTAACAAAACGTTTTGTCATTATTTCCTCCCATTTGACATCCGCGCCGAAGCACGAACATGTTTAGATTGAACCGCCGAACCTGACATGAACCTGTCATGATCGGCCGCTTGGTTGATAATGGAAAAGTTATGAGATTTTTGCTGATCGAAGATAACGCCGATTTGGCCAAGGCGGTAATTGAATGCCTTGCGCTGGATGGGCACGCCATTGATCACGCGGCGGATCTGGTTTCGGCGCAGGCGTGTATGGATGTGGCGTCTTATGACTTGATTTTGTTGGATATAATGCTTCCGGATGGTGACGGCCGCGATTTTCTTGCGCAACATCGAGAGGCCGCGAATCGCACGCCCGTTATCGTTTTGACCGCGCGTTCGCAGGTTTCTGATCGCGTGGGGATGCTGGATTTGGGAGCGGACGATTACCTTACGAAACCGTTTGATTTTTCCGAGCTGGAGGCCCGCATCCGCGCGGTTTTGCGGCGTCAGGGTGGTGTAGCCAACAATACGCGGACCGTTGGAGAGGTGGTGCTTGATTCGACAAATGGCACGCTGAGAATCGGCGGTGACACTCTTGCGCTACGCAATAGAGAGCTTCGTTTGCTCGAAGTGTTCTTTGCCTCTCCTGAACAGATATTCAGCAAATCGCACCTTATGGATCGGCTGTTTTCGTTTGAAGAAGAGGTCTCTGAGAATGCGATTGAGGTTTATATCGCGCGCCTACGCAGGAAGCTCGAAGGAGCAAATGTAAAGATCGAAACCGTCCGTGGGCTTGGCTATCGGCTGTTGGTTGACGCATGAAGTTCGCGCTACAGCATTCATCGATTCGCCGTCGGTTGATCCTTCAGCTGTTCATAATCGCGGCGATTCTTTCGTTGGCGTTCTTCCTCATCGTCCGCGCGGTCGCCGAACGTGCCGCCGCCGATACGCAGGACAACATTCTTATGGCATCCGCGACCTCCATCGCTGATGCGTTATATTCCGAACAGGGGAGCGTCGCCGTAGAGCTTCCGTATTCCGCGCTTTCGATGCTTGGTGCCATTTCGGAGGATCGCGTGTTTTACCGCGTCGCGGTCGAGGATGAGACGCTCACAGGCTACGGCGATCTTGTGCCGCCGCGCGGCGCGAGCGGGTCTTTCGCGACATTTACCTACAAGGGCGAGAACGTACGATCAGTTGCGATCTCGCGCGTCGTGAGCGCGGGCGGCATCAAGAAGAACGTAACCGTTATCGTTGCGCAGACGCGTCTTGGACTTGCGGCGATTTCATCGCGCATATCGGTAGTGGCTGCGCTTGTCGGGCTCGGGTTCTTCCTCTTGGCGACCACTCTGAGTTTGCTCGCAGCACAGTCAACGCTCGCGCCGTTGAATCGCCTGACCGAGACCGTTGCGCGGCGCGGCCCGAATGATTTGCGGCCGGTCAGAACGCCAGCTCCAAACGAACTTGTTCCGCTGGTTGAGGCGCTGAACGGCTTCATGGCGCGGCTCAAAGCCTCCCTGCACCAGTCAGAGGATTTTATCGCCGAGGCCGCACATCGCGTGCGTACACCACTGGCAACCGTGCGCGCTCAGGCGCAAGTGGCGCTGCGCCGTTCCGAACAGCCTGAGAACAAGGCCGCGCTGCGTGCCATGATCCGCGCTGTGGATGAGAGTAGCCGCTCTGCGGGGCAGCTTCTGGACCATGCGATGGTAAGCTTCCGCACCGACCAGCTTGAGGTGGAGGAGTTGGACTTGATTGAACTTGCAAAAGAATCCGTTGAGCACTTTCTTCCGACGGCAGAACTCAAGGATATTCAAATAGTCGAGCAATATCCCGAACATGCGTTGACGCTTCAGGGGGATAACATCCTGCTCCAGAATGCACTGCGAAATCTGCTCGATAACGCCATAAAATATGCACCCGCGGAAAGCACCATTACCGTTGCGGTGACGGATGGCGCCGAGCGAGTGGTTTCGGTTGCGGATGAGGGACGCGGAATCGGCAATGCCGACCTAAAGACGTTAACCAAGCGGTTTTCGCGTGGAAGTAATGTTGAGGATGTTGTGGGCTCGGGACTTGGTTTGACTATCGCGGATGAGGTTGCGAGGGCACACGGCGGGCGGCTTGAACTCACTAGAAACATGAAAGGACCGGGTACATGCGTCTCGCTTATCTTCCCGTCATAGCTGCGTTCTCCTTTATGGTCCAAACCGCACAAGCGTTCGAGGTCGAGGAGCATTACGTTCACCGAGGTTTGGGCGATGAAGTTCTGCGGATCATCTCTACGGCTGATGCGGCGGCATTCAATCCGATCATCACTGCATTCCAGCAGCAATACCCAAGCGTCACGGTGGACTATACCATCGCCAGTAGCGCGCAGGTTTTCCACGCCCTGTATAACGAGGGCGCCGTGTTTGATCTTGCGATCTCCAGTGCGATGGATCTGCAAACCAAGCTCGCCAACGACGGTTTTGTCCTGACATATGAATCCGAGGTTACAGAAACCCTTCCGTCATGGGCAAAGTGGCGCGATCAGTTGTTTGCCTTCACCCAAGAGCCTGCCGTGATGGTGGTATCAGAGGATGATTTTGTTGATCGGCGCATTCCTATGAGTCGCGAAGAACTCATTACCATGCTGCGCGAAAATCCAGAGACGTTCGACGGGCGGATCGGAACCTATGATGTGCGGATTTCGGGGGCGGGGTATCTCTTTGCCACGCAAGATTCGCGCAATACCGATTCTTATTGGCGCCTAACCGAGGTTATGGGGCGACTGAATGCGCGCTTGTACTCAGGCTCGCAAGGAATGATTAAGGACGTCGCCGAGGGGCGCTTGGCATTGGCATATAATGTCGTCGGCAGCTACGCAAAGTCCCAGCTTGCGACAACGCCGGGAATTCGGATTGTCGAGTTTGATGACTATTTGTCCGTGATGCTGCGCACAGCACTTATTCCCAAAACGGCCGAAAACGTAGCAAGGGCAGGGGATATGATCGATTTCTTGTCGCGACTGAACGAGCGCGAAGACGTGATTGCACAGACGAATCTACCGCCAATCAACGCCTTGGAGCTTGAAAACAACAGTGCCTCGCGCGTTATTCGACTGGGGCCGGGACTGTTGGTTTTCTTGGATAGAATGAAGAAAGAGACCTTCCTTCGGAGCTGGGAGAACTCCATGGAGCAGAAATAGCAAGGTTTTGACGCGTTTTTTGGCTCAAAGCGTCAAAGGCGGTTGACTCTGCCCCGCATACAGCTAAGAAGCGGCTTCTAATGAATTTCCGGGCGCATAGCGCGCCTGCGTTGAGGAGCACTATTATGGCGAAGCCTACCACAATCAAAATCCGCCTGAACTCGTCCGCGGGCACTGGCCACTTCTATGTGACCAAGAAGAATGCTCGTACAATGACCGAGAAGATGGTTGTTAAAAAATACGACCCAGTTGTGCGCAAGCACGTTGAATACAAAGAAGGCAAAATCAAATAAGATTTGCTTTCTGGATTTGAATTCGAAAAGACCACGCTTCGGGCGTGGTTTTTTTGTGTCTGCGGCTAAGTGCGAGGGCGCTTGATCTCGCCGTTGGGCCAAGGTACGTTGCCGGTACGGTCGGCAGAACCGAGGCGTCGTTGCCCCATACGGGGAGCTAAACCTGTCATTTTTTAGGACCCGCATTTGACCATTCGTCCAGTGCCGCGTCGCAAGTCAACGACCACGACGAATTTTCGGTACGTGATGGATTTAGAATGACCAAACAAACCTACCCGCTTTTTTCGGATGATATCTCTGCGTTTTCACGCGTCTTGGCCGAGCAATTAAACCAAGCGGACGGAACGCCCTCACATCTTTCGCTCATGAATATGGTGGCCCGCGCGGCGGGGTATCAGAACTTTCAACATCTTCGGGCAACATCAGAGGCCGAGGAGCGCATGCGTGCGCCTGCTTTGGCGCCTTCGGTCGATCAGAAGTTCGTAGAAAAGACCTTGCGGCTATTTGATAGTGAAGGACGCATGATCCGTTGGCCTACGAAGCGCAGACAGCAAGACGCGTGTACGTGGGCGATCTGGGCACAATTGCCCGCTCGCGTTGTCATGCAGGAGCCCGAGGTGAACACGCATTTGAACGCTGAGCACCATTTTGAGGATCCCGCGATTTTGCGGCGTATGATGGTGTCGCTGGGTATGATGTCCCGCAACAATGACGGAAGCGATTACCAGCGCTGCGAGGTTGCTCCGCCACCTGATGCAAAGGCAATCATTCGATTGCTGGCGCCGCGTTATACGCAACGCGCATGAAAAAAGGCCGGTCCCTAGGAGCCGGCCTTTGTATTTGTACTTGTTTAATCAAGTTATTCGCGGTTGCCGAACAGTTGCAGCAAGAACATGAACATGTTGATAAAGTTGATGTAGAGGCTCAACGCGCCCATGATGGCCGATTTAGCCAACCACTCGCTGTCGCCATGCTGTGCGTGTGCAACATAGTCGTTTTTGATGCGCTGTGTGTCATAAGCTGTAAGGCCAGCAAAGATCAGAACACCAATTGCGGAAATCGCAAACATCAACGCGCCGGATTGCAAGAACAGGTTAACGATCGAAGCAACCAACAGGCCGATAACGCCCATCATCAAGAACGTACCCATCGCCGACAGGTCTTTCTTGGTGGTGTAGCCGTAGAGGCTCAGACCCGCGAAAGCGATCGCTGTTACGAGGAATACCTGAACGATGGAAGCGCCAGCGTAGATCAAGAAGATCGAGCTGATCGACAGACCCATCGCAACGGCAAACGCGTAGAAGAACAGTTGAGCGCCCGCAGCGGAGAGCTTGTTAATCATTGCGCCAAAAGCGAAAACCATGCCCAACGGAAGGAACATGATCACCCATTTCAGGGCGGATGTGTAAAGCGTAACACCAAAGCTGGTGAGGTATTTTGTGTCAGAGAACTGAGCCGCACCAAGTGCAGGATCTGTTGTCATGGCCAAGTTGCCAATGGCCCATGCGGCCAAAGCCGTGATCAACAGGCCCACGGACATCGTGCCGTAGACTTTGTTCATAT
Source organism: Falsihalocynthiibacter sp. SS001 (assembly GCF_042445055.1). GTDB lineage: Bacteria > Pseudomonadota > Alphaproteobacteria > Rhodobacterales > Rhodobacteraceae > Falsihalocynthiibacter. The sequence goes on along the minus strand of NZ_CP170339.1, from coordinate 2,386,329 downwards.
GGGCGCGAAGCCCTGCGTCGATCGTTGCACTGCGCGTTCCTGCGGCGGTGCGGACCGTATCAAATTGTGCCATTATAGCCTCCGGTTAGAAAATAGTCGGCCTGCATCAGACGCATGCCATCACCGTTAAATATCGGTAATGGTGCCGTGAATTTCAAGTTTATCCGGCGGGTTTTAGACGTTTTTTCTTCCAAATCGTACAATGTTGCACAATCGCGCCTTTTAGCAGCGCCAAGTGGTGGGAACATCCCATATTGGGCGGCGTGCTTCGGCCATCGCTTCGTCGCGCGAAATCCCCATGTCGTCGAGCGCTGCATCGTCGAGGCGCGCCAATGCACGGCGTTGCCGATAGGTGCCAGCGACCAATGCCAGCAGGCTAAGGATAGATCTGCGTGAAGAAAAATAGGCGCGGCGGTTGCGGGAAATAGAGCGTGTCATATCGATAACCTTTCCGTAATTGTGATGTATTGGTGCGAACTAATCATTTCTGTTGATATGTATGCCGCATTCGGTATGATCGGTAAAATGAATATTTGATCTCATTTGCATCAAGGATTGTGATATGCCGAGAAATCTAGACTTAACGTCCCTGCGTTCATTCGTGGCCGTCGCCGAAGCTGGCGGTGTGACTCGAGCTGCGGGCTTTCTAAATCTGACGCAATCCGCAGTGTCGATGCAGCTCAAACGTTTGGAGGAGTCGCTTGATCTCTCGCTTCTGGACCGTTCCGCGCGGACGATCGCGTTGACTGCGGCCGGAGAGCAGTTGTTGACCTATGCGCGCCGAATGTTGGCGTTGAATGACGAAGTGTTCGTGCGCATGACCGATCAGGCCTATGAGGGCGAGATTGTGTTGGGCGTGCCGCATGACATCGTATATCCGGCCATCCCCGAGGTGCTTAGACGTTTTAATGCCGAGTATCCGCGTATGCGGGTGCATCTCTTGTCTTCGTTCACTGTGGGGCTGAAAGAGAAGTTCCAACGCGGTGAAGCGGATATCATTCTTACGACCGAAGACGGATGTGATGCGGGCGGCGAGACATTGATGACGCGTGATCTCGTTTGGGTCGGTGCACCTGGTGGGGTTGCATGGCGGAACCGACCGCTTCGGCTAGCATATGAAGCGCGCTGTATGTTTCGCGCGGCGGCGCAACGGGCGTTGGATGAGGCCGATATCCCTTGGGAGATGGCTGTCGAGTCCGACTCTACACGTACGATTGAGGCTTCTGTGTCTGCGGATTTGGCAATCCACTCCGTGCTTGAGGGAATGGAGGCTCCGCATCTTGAGCAAATCCGCCATGGTGGCGCGCTGCCTGATCTTGGGTCCAAGAAGGTGAACATGTTCGTTTCCGAATTGGCCACGTCACAGGTTGCTCAAGACCTCGCCGAGATATTGCGCCAAGCCTATAGCCACCAATCGGGCGGTATCCATTATGGCAAAACCACAACCTTGCCGGTTGATTTCCGCGTGCGCAGCAGTTCTAGCGCCTGATCCACTTTGGCAAGGGGCAGGCGGTGGCTGATGTGCAGGTGTAGCTTCTCTTGCTGCCGCCACTCAAGGAGTTGCGCGAGGCTGTCCGTCAGGACCTGCGGCGCGAACTTTAGGTAGCCGCCCCAATAAAATCCGATAACGGTGATGTTCTTGACCAGAAGGATATTCGCAGGGATGGGCGGAACGGTTCCGCTGGCAAACCCGATGGTCAGAATTCGACCGTCAGGGTTTGTCGCACCCATTGCCGTCTTGAACATATCTCCGCCCACAGGATCATAGACAACATCCGCACCACCGAGGTCGCGAATTTGCTGCTTAAGGTCGGGAGCTTCACTATCGAGCACGTGGTCCGCACCCGCATCGCGCACGACTTGCTGGCGGTCCTTGCCGCGAACCACGCCAATCACGCGCGCGCCAAGTAGTTTCCCCAGCTCAACCGCCGTAAGCCCAACACCGCCCGCAGCACCGAGTACAAGCAACGTCTCGCCCTTCATCAAACGTGCCTTGTGGGTCAGGGCCAGATGCGAAGTGCCATAGGCCACCTGAAACGCCGCGGCCTCATCAAAGGGAATATCGTCGGGCAGGGGGATGCAGCGTTCTACTGGAACTGCGGCCTGTTCGGCGAGGCCCCCATGTCCTGAAAATGCCGCAACGCGGTCGCCTTTCTTGAGTGCCTGAACCTCTGAGCCGACGGATAGGACCGTGCCCGCAATCTCCATACCGGGACAAAAGGGAGGCGGTGCTTTCTCTTGATATGTGCCTTTGATCATCAACAAGTCAGCGAAATTCAATCCACAGGCCGCGACATCAATTAGAACGTCATTCGGCCCTAAATGCGGATTTGGAACCTCTTTCAGTTCCGCTTTTCCGAGCGTTTCGACCACATATCCCAGCATAATTGAAACCTTCCATTGGGTATTATGGTACTACCGAAATTCCCTTTGTTTACAAAGCTTAAAATGCGGGCTCCCTTACGTCAAATATATCATTTGATATGAGATAAACGCGTGCTATAACACGCCTAAGGTGAGTGATCTGTCGCGATTAACCCTAAGGTCGAAAAGTTCTGGCCTGAGCGGAATTGCCGCGATAAACCCCAATTCTCGCCAGATTGTTAGGATACGACATAATTGCCGGTGTCTATCTGTGTGTTTGTTAAGCAGTGCGGCTTTGAGTGTAACGAGTATAAGGAGAAATTTATGAAACACCCCGTTGATGTTCATGTGGGCAAGCGAATTCGCCACCGTCGTTGGATGGTAGGAATGACACAACAACAGCTTGCGGAACGGGTCGGTATTAAGTTTCAGCAAATCCAAAAATACGAAACAGGTATGAACCGCGTGTCGGCTTCGAGGCTGTGGGATATCTCCGAAGCGATGGGCGTTGAGATTAACTTCTTCTTTGATGGTTTGGGGCGTAATTCTTCCACCGAGGCTCAAGGCTTGACCGAGCGTGGGGATTTCATGGCGGATAAAGAGGCGCTTGAATTGGTGCGTTCATATTATTCGATCCCTGAAAACCAACGCCGTCGGTTGTTCGAATTGGCGCGGGTCCTGAGCGACGTAGGATAAGCAAGAAATAGCAGCACAAAGGGCGCGCCGGTCGGCGCGCTTTTGCGTATCGGGCGATTTTGCTTGATCGCCCTGAATGCTGCGCATAGTCCATTGGGCGAGCAACCCCGAGGACCAAATGCTTTTATCTGACGCGGAAATTCAATCCATCAAATCCTGTGCGCATGCGCTCGCGAATGTCGCACGTAAGGTGACGCTTTCGTATTTTCGGACCGATCAGCTTGCGACTGAAAATAAGGTTGAGGGTGGATTTGATCCAGTAACTCGCGCAGACCGCGAAGCAGAGGAGGCCATGTGCGCTATCCTTGCAGAGTTGCGGCCGGACGATGCGATCTTTGGCGAAGAGTTCGGCGTAAAGGAGGGCACGAGTGGCCTAACTTGGGTGCTTGACCCTATTGACGGAACGCGCGGATTTATGTCGGGCACACCTACTTGGGGGGTCTTGATCGCAGTGGGGACCGAAGATGGCCCGATTTACGGCGTGATTGACCAACCCTATATCGGCGAGCGTTTTGAGGGCGGTTTGGGCGAGGCATCAACCGAAGGTCCGCAGGGCACGGCACCGCTGCGCGTGCGCGAAACGACTGAGCTGTCGGACGCAGTGCTCTTTACGACCTTCCCTGAAATCGGCACCAAAGACGAGGCTGCCGCATTTCGCCGTGTCGCGGGTGGGGTGAAGTTGGTGCGCTATGGCATGGATTGTTACGCCTATGCGCTGTTGGCGGCGGGGCAAATCGACGTCGTGGTCGAGGCCGGCCTGCAACCATATGATGTGCAGGCTCCGATCGCGGTTATTCAGGCCGCTGGTGGGATCGTGACGGACTGGGACGGTAAGCCCGCGCACAATGGTGGCCAGATTGTTGCCGCGGCCACGCCCGAGTTGCACGCCGCAGCACTCGCAAAACTCCGCCAAGCTTAGGCCCACACAGAAAACTTGATCTTCGGTTCATGGCCGCTATACCTAGTCGGGTATCGGGTCCTTAGCCCTTTTCTGCCGATACATTCACACAGGCTCGGAGCACCGGGACTCGAATTGGGCGGTAACTGTGTGGAGGACAATAATGTATACCCTCATTGAGAATGCTCATCTGGTTATGACGATGGATGACGACGCTCGCGAAATTGCGTCGGCGGATATCCTGATTGCTGGTGGCGAAATCCGAGAAATCGGGGAAAACTTGCTCGCGAGCCTTGCGCCAGAAGTTTCTAATAAGATTAAGATAATAGATGCGCGCGGATGTCTGGTGACACCCGGATTGGTTAATACGCATCATCATCTCTATCAAACCATGACCCGTGCCGTACCAGAAGCCCAAGACGGTTTGCTCTTTGGTTGGCTCAAGACGTTGTATCCGATCTGGGAGCGCTTCGGTCCTGCCGAGATGCACTCCGGTGCGGTCATTGGCCTTGCTGAACTGGCCCTTTCAGGATGCAGCCTGAGTTCCGATCATATGTATATCTACCCCAACGGCGCGCGCCTTGAGGATAGCATCGACGCTGCAACCGAAGTTGGTGTGCGTTTCCATCCGACCCGTGGCGCGATGAGCATCGGTGAGAGCAAAGGCGGCCTTCCGCCGGATAGTTTGGTCGAGTGCGAAGAGGCCATTCTTGAGGATATGGTGCGCGTGATCGACGCGCATCACGACGATCGCGAAGGCGCGATGGTGCGGGTAGGGGTGGCGCCATGCTCGCCGTTTTCCGTGAGCCGCGAACTCATGCGCGACGCCGCAGTTCTGGCGCGTGATAAGGGGGTGATGATGCACACGCATCTTGCCGAAAACGAAGAGGATATCGCCTTTAGCCGCGAAAAATTCGGCTGCACCCCTGGCGAATACGCGCAGGATTTGGGCTGGGTCGGCAGTGATGTGTGGCACGCCCATTGTGTAAAGCTGGAACCCAAGGATTTGGCAATGTTTGCGGCGACACGCACGGGGGTCGCGCATTGTCCGTGTTCCAATTGCCGGCTTGGGTCGGGCATCGCGCCCGTCGTCGAGATGTTGAATGCGGGCGTTAAGGTCGGGCTTGGCGTCGATGGGTCGGCCAGCAATGACATGGGGAACCTGATCTCGGAGGCAAGACAGATGATGCTCTTGCAGCGCGTGAAAAACGGTGCCGATGCCATGAGTGTACGCCGCGCGCTATGGGTGGCAACACGCGGTGGTGCACAGGTATTAGGGCGCGATGATTGCGGGCAAATCGCTGTGGGCAAACGTGCAGATATTGCTGTTTGGGGCCTAAGCGGCCTTGAAACCGCAGGGAGTTGGGACCCCGCCGCGATCTTGCTTGCGGGGCCGCAACGGGTTCGTGATCTGTTCGTTGAGGGGCGTCAGATCGTGCGCGATGCGCAGCTTGCGACCATCGACCTTGGCGCCGCGATCAACAGGCAAAACACACTTGCGCGCAAGCTGATGGCCTAAGCCTTGGTGGCGGGTTTGCCCGCCACCCATACCGAATGAATGGCGCGATCATCGCCCATCATTATCGTTGCAAACAGCGCTTCCCAGATATCCTCGGCCCGTCGGGTGCGTTGCTCGATTGCTGATGTGGATGCCAGATCAAGCGCGATGATATCCGCCTCCATGCCAACGGCAATATTTCCGATGCAATGATCAAGATGAAGCGCTTGCGCTGCGCCTTGGGTCGCGAGCCAATAGAGTTGCGAGGCATGCAGGGGTGTGCCGCGCAACTGGCCCACTTCATATGCTGCGGCCATGGTGCGCAGCATCGAGAAACTCGATCCGCCTCCAGTATCCGTCGCCAAGCCAATGCGATGCCCTGCCGCCATTAGACCCGCCATATCAAACAGCCCCGAGCCAATAAACGTATTCGACGTCGGGCAATGAATGAGGCTTGCATCAACCTCCTTGAGGCGGTCTTTCTCGCGATCGGTCAAGTGAATGGCGTGACCGTACAGGCCACCTTTCCCTAGCAAACCAAAGGCTTCGTAGGTATCAAGGTAATCGCGAGAGTTTGGGAAAAGCTCCTTTACCCATTCGATCTCGTCCAGTTGCTCGGACAGGTGCGTTTGCATCAGTACCTCTGGGTGCTCCGCCCATAGCGCACCCAGTGCCTCCAATTGTTCTGGCGTTGAGGTTGGCGAGAAGCGCGGGGTGATGGCATACCCAGCGCGCCCCTTGCCATGCCATTTCTCAACCAGCGCCTTGCTATCGTCATACGCCGATTTTGGTGTGTCGCGCAGGTTGTCTGGTGCGTTGCGGTCCATACAGGTTTTCCCCGCAATCATTCGCATATTGCGTGCCGCGGCCGCCGTGAAAATCGCGTCCACACTCTCTGGATGTATAGTGCAATAGCTTGAGGCCGTGGTCGTTCCGTTGGCAAGTGCGAGGTCTAGATAACGCTCGGAAATCTCGGTCGCATACTGGGTGTCACCAAAACGAGCTTCTTCTGGGAAGGTGTACGTATTTAGCCAGTCAATGAGCCGCTTGCCCCAACTCGCGATGATTGCAGTTTGCGGATAGTGTACGTGCGCATCGACAAACCCGGCCGTCAGCAGGTGATTGCCACAATCGGTTACATGCACATTTGGATGCTGAGGCCTGAGCCCGTCAGCTTCGCCAACCGCAGTGATCTTGCCGTCCTCAACCAGGATCGCGCCGCGCGAGAGATGGCGAGCGGCCTCTGTCGCTGGGTGGGAAAACGGGTTCGCCTCAAAGGACAGGACTTGGCCGAGTAGAAGATGCACTGGAACGCTCCGATTGTATTTCGCACGCCAGAATAAGCTGCGAACTTTCTAAGGTAAATCGCCTTTCCCCTCTTCTGATTTGTAATGGGGTTGCCTATGGTGGCTTCAACTAATGCCGGAGGCCCCGATGACTGATCTTCAGAACCCGACCGAAGCACCAGAAGAAGATGCCTACGAACTCTCTCCGTCGTTTGTAAAACGTGTTCTGGAAGCGGTTTACGCTCAAAACACCGAAACGCTCATCGAGCTTCTCGATCCGCTTCACCCTGCCGACATCGCCGACCTTCTGGAACAAATTGACTCGGGCGATCGGCGCGATCTTTTGTCGCTATGCGCTGAGGAGTTGGACGGGGATGTCCTCTCTGAGCTTGACGAAGGCCTGCGCGAGGAAGTCTTTGGCTACTTCGCCCCTGAAACCCTCGCCGAGGCCGTGCGTGATCTGGATAGCGATGACGTTGTTGACCTGCTCGAAGATCTGGAGAAACCGCAACAAGACGCCATTCTTGAGGCCTTGGACGATATGGACCGCGTCGCGGTTCAGAACTCTCTAAGCTATCCCGAAGAGAGCGCCGGACGATTGATGCAGCGCGAAGTCGTGATCGCGCCAATGCATTGGAACGTCGGCGAGGCGATTGATTTCCTTAGAAAAGACGAGGAACTCCCTGAGCAATTCTATCATATGATCCTGATTGATCCGATGATGCGTCCCACCGGATATGTGACCCTTGGCAAACTACTTGGCGCTCCGCGCTCTACGCGCCTCGCTGACCTTCAGGAAGAGAGCTTTCGGACCATTCCGGCGACCCAGCCTGAAGCGGACGTGGCCTATGCGTTCAACCAATACCACCTGATTTCCGCGCCAGTCGTGGACGATAGTGGGCGGCTCGTGGGTGTAATTACGATTGATGACGCGATGAACGTGCTGGACGAAGAGCACGAAGAAGACATCATGCGTCTTGCCGGTGTCGGCGAGGGGAGCCTTTCGGATCGACTGTGGGAAACGGCCAAGCAACGGTTCCCATGGCTTGCGGTTAATCTGTTTACTGCGATCCTTGCGTCGCGAGTGATTGTGCAGTTTGAGGCGACGATCTCGCAACTTGTGGTGCTGGCGGCGTTAATGCCGATTGTTGCCTCTATGGGCGGGAATGCAGGTACGCAAAGTCTAACCGTGACCGTGCGCGCACTTGCCACCAAGGATTTGACCGCTCGAAATACATGGCGGATCGTGCGCCGCGAGTCTTTTGTAGGTCTATTGAACGGGTTGCTTTTTGCGTCCGTCCTCGGGGTGATTGGGCTGCTTTGGTACGGCAGTGCGGGGTTGGGCATGGTTCTTGCTGCGGCAATGATCATCAACCTTTTCGTCGCTGGCCTCGTCGGGGTGGTTGTACCGGTGGTGCTGGATAAGGTCGGCGTTGATCCGGCGTTGGCTTCGGGCACATTCGTGACAACGATGACGGACGTAACGGGCTTCTTTGCCTTCCTTGGGTTGGCGACGCTGGTCCTCCTCTAATGAGCCTTTCAGAGCAGAAATACACCGCGCGCCAAGTCGCATTTGCCGCCCGCAATGAAGCGTTCGCCGCGCTGGGCGCTACGCCAGAAACCGAGCTTGCAGAGGTTCTTGAACCATACGCCTCCGCTCCGTTGGCAGGATACCTTCCTATTCGCTCCGAGATCAGCCCTCTTGCGGCAATGGCAGCGCACGCGGCACCAGTATGTATTCCTGTCATTCAATCTAAAGGTCAGCCCCTACGATTTGCACGATGGACCCCTGATACAAAACTGGTGACGGCGAACTTTGGAACACAAGTGCCTGAGGCGCCAGAATTTATCGTTCCACAGGTGCTGATCGTACCCATTGTGGCGTTTGATAATGCGGGTAATCGTCTGGGCTATGGCGGCGGGTTCTACGACCGAACCCTTGAAGGTCTGCGCGCAGCCCAGCCAACGATTGCGATCGGGTTTGCGTTCGAGGCGCAGTGCCAAGAGACCCTTCCGCTAGAGCCCACAGACCAGCCGCTTGATTTCATCGTAACAGAGGCCAAGGTCCGCCAATTTACCCGCTAAACTGGTGTCACAGCATGAAATCCCCATTGCCTATGGACGCGCTTAGCCTTACCCAAGCAGCATGAGAATACTTTTCCTTGGTGATGTCGTTGGTCGCTCTGGCCGCAATGCAATCTCTGAACGCTTGAAGGCGCTTCGCGAGAAATGGCGGCTCGATTTCGTCGTTGTGAATGGCGAGAATGCGACCTCTGGCGCGGGTCTTTCACCTGCACATGCGCAGGTGCTTCTGGATGCGGGGGCGGATTGCATTACCCTCGGTGATCATGCTTTTGACCAGCGAGATATGCTCACCTATATCGAGAAAGAGCCGCGCATCATTCGTCCGCTGAATTTCTCCAAAGCCGCACCAGGGAGCGGCGCGCGCTTATTTGATGGCGGGCGTGGGCGCAAAATTCTCGTGACACAGGTGCTTGGGCAGGTCTTCATGAAACGCGCCTTTGATGATCCATTCTCCGCGGTCGAAAATGTATTAAAGAAATACCCTCTCGGCGGTCAGGCACAGGCGATCCTCGTGGATGTTCATTGCGAAGCCACCTCCGAAAAAATGGGGATGGGGCATTGGTGCGACGGGCGTGCAAGCGTTGTTGTGGGAACGCACACACATATCCCGACGGGCGATGCCCAAATCCTTGAGGGCGGCACCGCTTTTCAAGCTGATGCAGGCATGTGCGGTGATTACAACTCGGTCATTGGCATGGAAAAGGCAGAGCCGATGCGCCGTTTCATTACGGGGATGGGTAAGGGCCGATTTACCCCCGCGAACGGTGAGGCAACCCTCTCTGGTTTGTTTGTCGAAACAGACGACAGAACCGGCAAGGCCACCACGGTGAAAATGGTGCGCGAAGGAGGGCGGTTAGAGCCCTCTGGCCCCACCGTGTGATGCATAACGGCGCTTGCGCAAGCGGTCACACTACGCGAATATAGAGCGATTCAAGAGAGGCCCACAAACCCATGATGTTGTTTGAGTTTTCACAGTTCGGCCAAGCCATTGCTACTTTGGTGGTCGTTGGCGTCATGTTTGTGCTGTTTCTTCGCGAAAACTACCCGACAGAGGTGGTCGCCATTGCAGGAGTTGCCGCACTCTTGGTGCTTGGGGTCCTCCCGTATAATGATGCGCTTAAGGTTCTCTCAAACCCGGCACCTTGGACCATTGCGGCGATGTTTATCGTGATGGGCGCGCTTGTGCGTACTGGTGCGCTTGAATGGTTCACTCAGAAGGCGGAGCGCAACGTGGATACGCGACCTATGTTCGCGATCGGGGCGCTCATGGGCTTTGTGGTTCTCGCCTCCGCTGTGGTTTCGAACACGCCCGTTGTGGTTGTTATGATCCCCGTCTTTGTGCAGTTGGCGCGCAAACTGGATGTGTCTGCGTCCAAGTTGCTTATCCCGCTGTCATATGCGGCGATTTTGGGGGGGACGCTTACGCTGATCGGTACGTCTACGAACCTGCTTGTTGATGGTGTCGCACGCGCGAATGGCCTTAAGGCATTTTCGATTTTTGAAGTCACGCCACTTGGGATCGTTTTGGTCGCGTGGGGGATGATTTACCTTCGGTATATTGCACCGAAATTGCTTCCGGAGCGCGACAGCATGGCGAGCCTTCTGACAGACCGTTCCAAGAAAAAGTTCTTTAGCGAGGCGGCGATACCACCCGACAGCGATCTAATCGGGCGCGAAGTCGCGGGCGTTCAACTCTTCAAGCGCGACGGGGTGCGCCTTATTGACGTTTTGCGCGGCGATAGGTCCTTGCGCCGCGATATCGGTGAGGTGGTTCTTCAAGCTGGCGACCGCGTGGTTCTGCGTACTGAAATGACCGAGCTATTGTCGCTTCAACGGAATAAATCCCTCAAGCGCGTCGATCAACTCTCTGCGGTTGAGACAAGCACGGTTGAGGTGCTGATCACGCCCGACTGCAAGATGGTCGGCCGTTCGCTTGGTGCGATGCGCCTGCGGCGTCGGTACGGTGTTTATACGTTGGCGGTTCATCGGCGTAACCAGAATATCGGTCGGCAGTTAGATAACCTTGTGGTGCGCGTTGGGGATACTTTGCTGCTTGAGGGGGCGCCAGAGGATGTGGCGCGTCTTGTGAGTGATATGTCACTTGCCGATGTTTCCCACCCGTCCGAGCGCGCGTTTCGGCGGGCGCATGCTCCTGTTGCGGTGGCGTCCCTTGTCGGGATTGTAGCGCTCGCGGCGTTCGGTGTTGCGCCTATATTCCTACTGTCGATTCTGGCGGTTGCGCTTGTCTTGCTGACGCGGTGCATAGATGCGGACGAGGCCTTCGCGTTTATTGATGGCCGTTTGCTCGCGCTTATTTTCTCGATGCTCGCAATCGGGGCTGCGTTGGAGGCATCAGGTGCGATTGAGTTGATCGTCAATGCAATTGCCCCCGCGTTGGAACAATTGCCGCCATTCCTTATCGTTTGGGCGATTTACCTGCTGACGTCCATCCTGACCGAGCTTGTGTCCAATAACGCCGTGGCGGTTGTTGTGACACCTATCGCGATTGGTCTTGCGTCGGCATTGGGGGTGGATCCACGCCCGCTGGTTGTGGCGGTGATGGTTGCGGCCTCTGCCAGTTTTGCGACGCCGATTGGTTATCAGACAAATATGTTGGTCTATGGTCCAGGTGGGTACAAGTTCTCGGACTTCCTGCGTGTGGGTATCCCGCTTAACCTCTCTATCGGTATTTTGGCGTCTGCGATTATCCCGTTCTTGTGGCCACTCTAGCGAATTGGGCAGCTACTCTTGAAGTAGACCCGCGCCCTGTTCTATAAGCGCATCCAACCGAGTTTGAACGCAAGAGGCATCAATGGCAGGCCATTCCAAATGGGCAAATATTCAGCACCGGAAAGGGCGCCAAGACGCTGCCCGCTCGAAGCTGTTTTCTAAACTATCCAAAGAGATCACAGTTGCGGCGAAAATGGGTGATCCAGACCCCGACAAGAACCCGCGTCTGCGTTTGGCCGTAAAAGAGGCAAAATCGCAATCTGTCCCCAAGGACGTGATCGAACGCGCGATCAAGAAGTCCACAGCAGGGGATGGCGACGACTACGAAGAAATCCGCTACGAGGGCTACGGCAACAACGGTGTGGCCGTGATCGTCGAAGCGATGACAGACAACCGCAATCGCACGGCGTCGTCGGTACGTTCGACATTCAGCAAAAACGGAGGCAACCTTGGTGAAACAGGTTCCGTGAGTTTCATGTTCGATCGCGTGGGCGAGATTGTTTATCCCGAGAGTGTTGGTGATGCTGACACCGTGATGATGGCCGCAATTGAAGCGGGCGCTGACGATGTGGAAAGCTCCGAAGATGGTCACACGATCTATTGCGCAGATACTGACCTGAACCTTGTGTCTACCGCATTGGAGGAGCAGCTAGGTGAAAGCGAAAGCACCAAGCTGATCTGGAAGCCAACAACCACTACCGAGCTCGATCTCGAGGGTATGCAGAAGCTGATGAAGCTCGTTGATGCGCTCGAAGATGACGACGACGTTCAGCGGGTTACAACAAACTTCGAAGCAAGCGACGAAGTACTCGCACAGCTTTAATTCCCAACGACGATACCAATACCGAGAGGCCGCGCATTCTGCGTGGCCTTTTTTATGGCGCGAGCAACGCGCGCTTGGCCGCAGCGTGGATTGCTTTGGTCAAAGGCGCTAGCGCATGACTGACGCGCCGATTTGCTTGCCAATACAGCGGAACATCCAACGGTAGCTTTGGGTCCAGCGCGACAAGGCTACCGCTTTTCAGGTGGTCACCAATGAGGATTTCAGGGTTCATTCCCCACCCAAGCCCTAGGAGCGCAGCCTCTACAAATCCTTCTGAGGAGGGGATCTGATGTGATCGAAGCGCCAGCGCGTGGCCGACCTTCTGGCGTACCCAGTCCCGCTGTAGGCGGTCCTTGCGGTTAAATAACAAGGCTGGCGCGACCTTTAGGGAATGCTCATTGATGCCGTCAGAAAACCATCTCTCTTGGTAGGCGCCGCTGCATGAGGCGATATATCTCAAGTTGCCAAGCGGCGTGCAATCGCTTCCTTGAATGGCCGTGTTATGGGACGTGATCGCGGCCTGCACCTCACCACGGCGCAGCCAATCCGCAGAGTGATCCTGATCGTCGACGATCAACTCAATCAGCATCCCCTCACATTCCGCTAGAGCTGGCATCAACCACGTGGCAAGGCTGTCCGCGTTCGTCGCAATCTTGATATAAGGGGCGTTGGCATCTGGCAGGCCGAGGTCCTTGGCAAGTGAAGCTTCCAGTAGGCCAATTTCTTCCGCGTGCTGCACGAGGCGCTGACCGGTTTCAGTCGCGGTCGCGGGTGTGCCGCGTTGCAACAGAACCGTTCCGAGGCGATCCTCAAGCGACTTGATGCGCTGTGAAATCGCCGAAGGCGTAACGGATAGTTCGTGCGCCGCGGCCTCAAAACTTCCGTGCCTCAAGATCGCCGAGAGTGCCGCCAGAGATTTGGAATCGATCATTAGTATTCCTAATCTAGAGTTAGATTCTTTAATTAGACTAACTCAATCGGCCCCGCTATCAAACGCAAAACAAATCAAGAGATAGCCATGATCGCCTTCACACCAGCCGCGTTTTTCGCCGGATATGCAACTAGCCTGAGCCTCATTATGGCAATCGGGGCACAGAACGCCTTTGTTCTGCGTCAGGGAATCCGGCAATCGCATGTATTGCCGATCGTGTTGCTCTGTGCTGGGTCCGACGCGATCCTGATCCTCACCGGAGTTTTTGCCTTCGCACAGATCGAGCGCGTCCTTCCGAACGTTCTCCCGCTGGTGAAATATGGCGGAGCGGCGTTCCTTTTTGTTTACGGAGCGATGGCATTTCGCGCGGCGTGGCGCGGCGGGGAAGCGCTTGATCCTGCGACTGCGCCCAAGCAATCATTGCAGAGAACAGTCATTGCACTCCTTATGCTGACATGGCTGAACCCGCATGTTTATCTCGATACTGTGGTGCTTCTGGGCAGTATTTCCGCGCAGTATGATGTCGGGCGCTATGGGTTTGCTCTGGGGGCCACTCTGGCCTCGTTTAGCTTCTTCTTTGCCTTGGGGTATGGCGCACGTTTTCTTGCGCCGCTGTTTGCAAAGCCAAGTTCGTGGCGCTTTCTTGAGTGCTTTGTCGGTGCGACCATGTGGACCATCGCCCTGACGCTTTTGCTTGGATCGTAGCAATACAATTGAACGCTTGTACATTTGACGGACATCAGGTCAATTCGACGCATGATCTCGCGCTTGAACCCGACAATACTCGCGATCCTATGGATGCTGGTGACCGGCCTACTTTTTGTAGGGGTGAACGTCGTTGTCAAGATCGTGGGCAATGACATCCCTGCCGCCGAGTCTGCGTTCCTTCGATATCTTCTCGGGCTTGTGTTTCTCTTGCCGATGCTTCCTGCGCTCAAGAGTGCTTGGACCAGCGGAGCGCTGGATCGAAACGGGATTGCGTTGTTTTCGCTGCGTGGTTTTGTTCATGCCCTTGGGGTGATTGCGTGGTTCTATGCCATGACCCAAATCCCTCTCGCTGAGGTTACGGCGATGAACTATATGTCCCCGATTTACGTAACGATTGGTGCGGCAATTTTCCTCGGGGAGAAGCTTGCCATGCGCCGTATCGCTGCGATCATCGTAGCACTTTGTGGTGGGCTACTTATTCTGCGCCCCGGTTTTAGGGAGGTTTCGCCCGGACATATTGCGATGATCGGCACTGCGCTTGCCTTTGCCGTAAGCTATCTGATTGCAGGGCGTATGGCCGGCAAAGTGAATGCGACAGTGATCGTCGGGATGCTTTCGATCACGGTGACGATAGGGCTGTTGCCGTTCGCCTTGGCCGTCTGGGTGACGCCAACGGTGGAGCAGCTTGGGTGGCTATTCCTTGTGGCGGCACTTGCGACGGGTGGGCACTATTCCATGACCCTCGCGTTCCGACTTGCGCCAATGGCCGTGACTCAACCAGTTACGTTCCTTCAACTTATCTGGTCGGCGCTCGTTGGGCTTGTGCTCTTTAACGAGCCAATAGACATCTGGGTCGTTGTCGGTGGTGTCTTGATTATGGGGTCCGTCAGTTTCATCGCGTGGCGTGAGATGGTCCTCAAAAAGACCGCAATCAAGGCCGCCGCAAGGGCGACCCCGACGATCTAGTTTTCCTCGCGCGGATCAACGAGCTTCGCCATAACGCTGGCTTGCGAAACCTGTCCGATAACCTTGCCATTTCGCGTAACGGCCATGGGCGAGGATTGCGCGCTCAGGTGCTCCATAACGGCGTTGAGGGTGGTGCTCTCGTCCACTTCGCCTTGCGTTTCCGCATCCACTGGCTCGACCATATCACCCGCGATCAATACGTTTAGCGGGTTCATGTGGGCAACAAAATCGGCAACGTATTCGTTGGAAGGGTTGGAGTAGATCTCTTTTGGCGTGCCGCATTGCACGATCCGTCCGCCTTCCATGATGGCGATGCGATCGCCTAGCTTGAAGGCCTCGTCCAGATCGTGGCTAACGAAGATAATCGTCCGACCAAGCGATTTTTGAAGGTCGAGAAGCTCGTCCTGAAGGCGTGTGCGAATGAGTGGATCAAGTGCCGAGAAAGGCTCGTCCATCAACAGGATTGGTGCCTCTGTTGCAAATGCGCGCGCAAGCCCGACGCGCTGCTGCATACCACCTGAGAGTTCGCCAACTTTGCGACCGGCCCAATCGCTCAGGCCCACCATATCGATGTATTTCGCAACTTGTGAAGTGTAGGTCTCTTTGTCCACACCCGCCAACTCTAGCCCAAGCCCGACATTTTCCTCGACCGAGCGCCAAGGGAACAGTCCGAATTGTTGAAAGACCATCGCAACCCGCTCAAGTCGAATCTGGCGGAGGGTATCGGCGTCGGCGTTGGTGACATTCACCATCTCACCGCCGTCGTTCACCGAAACCGAGCCGCGCACAACGGGATTAAGCCCATTAACGGCGCGCAGAAGTGTCGATTTGCCAGAGCCGGAAAGCCCCATAAGAACGAGAATTTCGCCTTCGCTTACGGTCAGACGGCAATTGTGCACGCCCAGAATCTGATCGGTTTTTGTTTGGATTTCGCTTCGGGTCTGGCCTTTGTCCATAAGGGGCAGGGCGGTTTCGGGTGCATCGCCGAATACAATCGACACGTCATCGAATGTTACGGCAGTTTGGCGATTGGATTGGGTCATTTACGTTCGATCCTTAGGACGCGATCAAGCATGATAGCGACGACAACGATGATCGTGCCACTTTCAAACCCGAGGGCCGGATTAACAGTGTTAAGAGCGCGCAGAACGGGCACTCCGAGGCCATCGGCGCCAACAAGCGCTGCGATTACCACCATCGAAAGCGAGAGCATGATCGTTTGGTTGAGGCCCGCGCGGATTTGCGGAACGGCGTAAGGAAGCTCTACTTTCCAGAGCTTTTGCCGTGGCGTGGCGCCAAAGGCTTCGGCGGCCTCAAGAAGGGAGGTTGGGGTCGTGCTGATGCCCAGATGGGTGAGGCGAATAGGGGCAGGGAGCACAAAGATAACGGTCGCGATCAGGCCGGGAACAAGCCCGATGCCAAAGAATACAATCGCGGGAATGAGATAGACGAAGGTTGGCAGCGTCTGCATCAAATCGAGGATCGGGCGCAGGACCTGATACATTCGTGGGCGATGCGCAGAGGCAATCCCAATAGGAACGCCAATACCCATACAGGCCACACATGCAGAAAGCACCAGCGTCAGGCTTTCGGTCGTTTCTTCCCAATAACCTTGGTTAATGATGAAAAGAAACCCGAGCACAACGCCCAAGCTGATCTGCCAACGGCGCTGAAGTGCATATGCCCCCCCTGCAAAGATCGCGATGATAACGAAGGGATGTGGCGTTTGTAGGCACCAGAGGATCGCCTCGATCATCGCCTCCATGACGTTGGCCAATGCATCGAAAAAGACCTCGCCTTCGCGCTGTAGCCAATCAAAGATGGTTTCCGCGGTCTTGCCGAGGGGGATTTTCGTGTCGGTTAGCCAGTCCATGGGGCCTCGTATTTCTTTTTTTAAGGGCTGCTCGTATGTGTCGCAAAGAAGTGTGCCGCCCTCTGATCGGGGGCGGCACGGTTGTTTTTACATTCCTAGTGCGGCCTTGACTGCTGCGGTTGCGTCGCCGCCGTCCAGCGTTGTTACGCCTTCAAGCCAAGGCGTAATCGCGTCGGGATTGGCAGATAGCCATGCCGTTGCGGCCTCTTCTGGAGCGGCACCATCATTTAGGATTCCGCCCATGATTTCGTTTTCCATCTCGAGCGTGAATTTCAGATTGCCAAGGAACGTGCCGACATTTTCACACTCCGTGACATAGTCTTTGCGCGTGTTTGTATAAACGGTTGCGCCGCCGAGGTCGGGACCAAAGAAGTCGTCGCCGCCCTCAAGATAGCTCATGTCAAAGTTGGCGTTCATCGGGTGGGGTTCCCAACCAAGGAAAACGATTGGTTCGTCTTTTTTCGTCAGACGTTCCACCTGCGCCAGCATCCCTTGTTCGGAGCTTTCCGCAACTTCAAAGTCGCTGAGGCCAAAGGCATTTTCATCGATCATGGACTGAATAAGACGGTTGCCGTCGTTGCCCGCTTCAATGCCATAGATCTTGCCGTCAAGAGCGTCTGCGTGCGCGGCGATGTCTGCAAAACCGTTGATCCCCAGTGCCTTACCGGCGGCATTAACCGCGAGAGTGTATTTCGCACCTTCAAGGTTTTCGCGAACGGTGTCCACGGTGCCTTCTTCGCGATATTTGGCGATGTCGCCTTCCATTGTCGGCATCCAGTTACCTAGGAAAACGTCGATGTCACCCTGTGCCATCGCGGTATACGTCACAGGTACCGAGAGAACTTTTACATCAGTCTCATAGCCCAACGCCTTAAGCACAACGGTTGTCGCGGCGGTCGTTGCGGTGATGTCTGTCCAGCCAACGTCAGAGAATGTGACTGTTCCACAGTCTGCTGCGGCTGCTGTACCTGCAATCGCAAGCGCCATTGCCGAGATTGTCGATTTCAAAGCAAATTTAGTCTTCATGTGTGTGCTCCCTGTGGACTCGTGATTTTGTTGATTGACGAGTCAATTAAAAACTAGCATCAGTTGTATTGCAACCCTTTGGAGAATGCTATGCCAAAACTTGGAATGGAGCCTATCCGACGTGCCGCGCTGATAAAAGCGACTATTACTGAAGTCGGCCTCGCGGGATCACTGGACGTGACGGTAAGCCAAATCGCCAAGCGGGCAGGGGTGTCGAGTGCGCTGGCGCATCACTATTTCGGCGGCAAGGAACAGATATTTCTGGCCTCGATGCGCTATATCCTTGGTGTCTATGGCGCGCAGGTTCGGGCCTCGCTCGCGATCGCGGATACGCCGCGCGCCCGTATCGAAGGGATCATTGCAGCAGGATTCGAGCCCAGCAACTTTCGCACCGAGGTCGTGGGGGCTTGGCTGAACTTCTATGTTCTCGCGCAGCGTTCAAAAGGGGCCCGACGACTGTTGTCAGTTTATCAACGTCGTTTGCGATCTAATCTGGTTTACGATTTACGTGCCCTCGTTGATGAAAGCCGCGTCGAAGAATGTGCCGAAGGAATCGCCGCCCTTATTGACGGGCTCTATATCCGTCGTGCCCTTGAGCGGGACGACAATATCAATCCAACAAAACTTGCTCTGGCCTACCTTGCCGGAGTTCTCGAACATCAGGATGCGTCATGAAACAGCAACCAACCGCCAGCCATTTCGTAAATGGCGCCTACCTCGAAGATACTGCAGGCACCGTCATAGACGTGATCTATTCATGGACGGGCGAAGTGATCGCGAAAGTCCATTCCGCGACACCCGACGTGATTGATCAGGCCATTGCAAGTGCTGTCGAGGGACAAAAGAAATGGGCCGCGATGAGCGGAGCCGAGCGCGGCCGTATCCTTGTTCGCGCGGCGAATGTGATCCGCGAAAATAATCACGCGCTGTCGGTTCTTGAGACATATGACACGGGCAAGCCACTTCAGGAAACGCTTGTTGCGGACGCTACATCCGGTGCCGATGCATTGGAATATTTTGGCGGATTGGCGGGGAGCCTGACGGGCGAATATATCCCCTTAGCAGACGGCGATTTCGTCTATACCAAGCGTGAACCCCTCGGTGTTTGCGCAGGGATCGGCGCGTGGAATTACCCGACCCAGATCGCCTGTTGGAAAGCTGCACCCGCGCTCGCTTGCGGAAACGCACTTGTTTTCAAACCAAGTGAGACGACGCCGCTATGTGCCTTGAAAATAGCGGAAATTATGATTGAGGCCGGCGTTCCTGCGGGTGTGTTCAACGTTGTGCAAGGGCTCGGAGATGTGGGGGCCGCATTGGCAACTGATCCACGTATCGCCAAGGTATCGTTGACGGGTTCGGTTCCAACGGGCCGCAAGGTCTATGCCGCCGCCGCCGCGCAGATGAAGCACGTCACGATGGAGCTTGGGGGCAAGTCACCCATGCTCGTGTTTGATGACGCCGATGTCGAAGCCGCAGTCGGGGGCGCTATCCTCGGCAATTTTTATTCGTCGGGTCAGGTATGCTCGAACGGCACGCGAGTCTTTGTCCAAAAGGGAATTAAGCAAAAATTCCTCCAACGCCTCAAAGAGCGACTGGCCGATGTTGTGACGGGAGATCCGCAAGACGAATCCGTGAATTTCGGTCCAATGGTCAGCGCACGACAAGCTGATATTGTGACCGGTTACATCGCCAAAGGACGCGAAGAGGGCGCGACGCTTTTCGCAGGTGGTGAACGTGAAGGGCTTGTGGTTGCACCAACGGTATTCTCGGACGTGACCGATGATATGACCATCGCGCGCGAGGAGATTTTTGGCCCAGTAATGGCCGTCCTTGATTTCGAGGACGAAGAAGAAGCTATTCGCCGCGCAAACGAGACGGAATTTGGCCTCTCTGCGGCAGTCTTTACCAAGGATTTGGCGCGCGGCCACCGCGTGGTTGATGCGCTGGAGGCGGGTACTTGCTGGATAAATACCTACAATCTGGCACCAGTTGAGGCCCCATTCGGTGGCGTCAAGGCCAGCGGGATCGGACGTGAGAACTCCAAAGAAGCGATCGGTCACTACTCGCAAGTGAAGTCGGTCTATGTCGCCGCAGGAGACGTCGATGCGCCATATTAATTCTAGCGTTTCGGAGAAACTCTGATGCAGGCTGATTATGTCATCGTGGGCGCGGGCTCGGCGGGGTGCGCATTGGCGTACCGGTTGGCGGAAGCGGGCAAAGATGTCCTTGTGGTCGAGCACGGCGGCAGTGACATCGGCCCGTTTATCCAGATGCCCGCCGCTTTGTCCTATCCGATGAACATGAAACGTTATGACTGGGGATACTCCAGCGAGCCTGAACCGCACCTGAATGGTCGCAGGCTCGCCTGTCCGCGCGGCAAAGTGGTCGGCGGATCGTCGTCGATCAATGGAATGGTCTACGTGCGCGGACATGCGCGAGATTTCGACACCTGGCAAAGTATGGGCGCCTCTGGCTGGTCCTATTCTGATGTGCTTCCCTATTTCAAACGCATGGAGACATGGCACCATAGCGGCCACGGCGGTGACGCCGCGTGGCGGGGCAACAAAGGCCCTCTCCATGTCACGCGTGGACCGCGAAAAAACCCGTTGTTCAAGGCTTTCGTAGAGGCGGGAAAACAGGCGGGATACCCCACGACCGATGATTATAATGGCCAGCAGCAAGAGGGCTTCGGCCCTATGGAGCAAACGGTATTTGGCGGGCGGCGTTGGTCGGCAGCGAATGCGTATCTGCGCCCTGCGCTGCGTCACAAAAATTGCAAGCTTCTGCGCGGCTTCGTAGAGCGTGTAGTGATCGAAGAAGGCCGCGCTGTGGGGATCGAAGTGCGGCGAAATGGCCACCAAGAGGTTATACGTGCAAACCGCGAAGTGATCCTTGCGGCCTCGTCGATCAACACGCCGAAGTTGCTGATGCTCTCGGGTATCGGGCCTGCTGCACATCTGGCGGAACACGGAATTGATATCGTTGCGGATCGCGCAGGTGTCGGGCAAAATCTTCAGGATCATCTGGAACTTTACCTGCAATACGCATCGCTCAAGCCGATTACGCTCTATCGCTACTGGAACCTTCCCAGCAAGGCGGCAATTGGCGCGCAGTGGCTATTATCGCGAACCGGTCTTGGCGCGTCGAACCAATTCGAAAGTGCCGCATTTATTCGCAGTAGTGCAGGGGTTGAGTACCCAGATATTCAGTATCATTTCCTGCCTATGGCCGTTCGGTATGATGGGAAAGCCGCAGCAGAAGGGCACGGATTTCAGGCGCACATGGGGCCGATGCGATCCAAGAGCCGCGGCGCAGTTACCCTCGCGAGCGCAGATCCATCCGAGGCACCAAAAATTCTGTTTAACTATATGTCGGACCCACAGGACTGGTCCGATTTCCGCAAGGGTATTCGCCTTACACGCGAGATATTCTCGCAGGATGCTTTTGCCCCATATGTAAAACACGAAATCCAACCCGGAGCGGCGATTCAGTCAGACGATGAGCTGGACGAATTTATCCGTGATGAAGTCGAGAGTGCCTATCACCCTTGCGGCACCGCGCGCATGGGCGCGGCGAATGATCCATTTGCTGTGGTTGATCCTGAATGCCGCGTGATCGGAGTTGATGGCCTGCGGGTGGCGGATAGCTCTATTTTCCCGCAGATCACCAATGGCAATTTGAACGCCCCGTCGATCATGGTTGGCGAAAAAGCCGCCGACCATATTCTGGGGCAGGGTATGCTTTCCCCCGATCAGTCAGAGCCGTGGATCAATCCGAACTGGCAGCAAGCGCAACGCTAGGCTGGTTCGGATGGTCCTTCGACGATCTCTTGAAATTTCTCAAAGAAGCTTGCGGTCATCTTCTTGGCAAAGCCGTCGATAAGGCGGCTTCCAAGTTGTGCGAGCTTGCCGCCAACCTTTGCGTCCACTTCGTAAGAGAGTTCCGTGCCTTCTGGAACTTCGCGCAAACGCACGTCGGCACCGCCCTTTGCAAATCCGGCCACACCGCCTTTGCCCTCTCCCGAAATCCGATATCCGTTGGGTGCGTCAACGTCCGAAAGCGTTACGCCACCTTTGAACGTCGCTTTAACGGGGCCGACTTTTTGCTTCACGACGGCCTCAAATCCTTCATCTGCGGAGCCTGTGAGTTCTTCGCACCCTGGAATACATGCGGCGAGAGTTTCGGGGTTGTTCAGATGTGCCCAAACCGTTTCACGATTGGCCTTGATGATGCGTGTGTCGCTGAGTTCCATGTCAGTGTCCTTCTGGATTTTGCCTACGAGAGGATTTCATACGGTAGGATGCCGCGCGCGTTATGATCGACTTTTAGCCGCGCTTCGAGTGGCGGTACAGAGCGTTGATGGCAATTCGGGCGCTCGCATATACGACAGCTCACGCCGATTGGCTCAAAAGCGCGTTCGTTCTTTATGTCAAAATCATCTGCATAAACAAGGTGCTCTGCGTGTTTGACTTCACATCCCAACCCAATGGCATACCGTCGAACGGGCGCCTGAAAAGAGCCCGCGGGCTTGGAAACATCCCTTGCAAGGCAGAAGTACTTAAGCCCATCCGGGGTTTGTGCAAGCTGGCGCAAGAAGCGCCCGGGCGTTTCAAATGCGCGGTGAACGTTCCAAAGCGGACAGGCCCCTCCGAAGCGGGCGAACTGTAGCCGTGTGGCGCTATGGCGTTTGGTGATTGTGCCTGCTTGATCAACGCGCACAAAGAAAAAGGGGATGCCCTTGGCACCCGTGCGTTGCAGCGTCGACAGCCTGTGTGCGACCTGTTCGATTGATGCGCCAAACTGGGCCGAGAGCAATTCCAGATCGTGCCGTTCGCGATGCGCGGCCTCAAGAAAGGCCTGATAGGGAAGGAGCGCCGCCCCCGCGAAGTAATTCGCAAGGCCGATTTTCGCAATTTCCCGCGCTTCTTCGGTATGGAAACGCGCGAGATCAAGTGTCGCTTCCAGCAATTCGTTGTGCGTAAGCAGTGCAAGTTGTAGCAAGAGTTGAAAACGCCGCGTTTCAGGCGACATGAATTTGGAAAGCGTCAGTGTTTGAGTGGCGGCATCGAAGCCACGTATCCCTACGGAGTCACTGAATTTCACCTGAATTCCCAGCGCATTCAGGGCGTCGGTCGCGCGCTCTTCTGAGCTTATTCCGCCCTGATCTTTGGCGGCGAACCGTTCGGCGGCGCGGTCGACTGCGTCGATATAGTTGTCGCAGTAATGAAAGAAATCCCGAACCTCTTCCCACGGGCTGGGTGCGCTGCGGCTGTCCTCGCGGCCTAATGCTTCGTCGAGAGAGGCCAAGCGTTCGTGGCTCTGACGATAGGCGCGGTGCAGGTCGATGAACGCACGCGCAAGCATTGGCGCATTGGATGCCGCCAGCCGTAAATCCGCCATCGGTGGTTGATTGGCGCTGAAGATCGGATCGGCGAGAGCCTCGCGCAGATCGCTGACCATCCGCTCTGAATCCCCGACCGAAAGCTCGGTCACGTCGAACCCGAATTCCTGTGCAAGGGCAAGAACCGCGCCTGTACTGATCGGGCGGTTGTTGTTCTCCATCTGGTTCAGGTAGGGCAGAGAGATGCCGAGTTTCGCGGCAAAGGCTTTTTGCGTCAGGCCAAGCTTGGTGCGCGTTTCGCGGAGCTTTACCCCAGCATAGAGTTTCTGCGTCGCCATGTGCACCTCCGCCCGAATCTTTGCAGTTTTGCCGCCCGAAGGCGCAGTTTTGCAAATTTAGGCGATCTCTTGTGTGCGGCGCAAGACGTAGACGATAGAAATCACCCCAAGAACCGATGACGCGAGCATGAGGGCGATAAGCGGCAACGGACCTGCGGTGGGGCTAAGAAGCGTACCCGCATAGGCGGAGAGTGCCGCGCCGCCGCCGATCATAATACCGCCGCCGATTCCGCTTGCTGTCCCCGCGAGGTGGGGCCGCACGGATAGCATCCCTGCGTTCGCATTCGGGAGAACCAAACCGTTGCCCAAGCCAATGAAGGTCATGAAGGCAAAGAAGATCTCAACAGATCCTTCGCTAAAGGCAAACGTCAAATAGGCCGCGCCCATTCCGAGCGCGCAAAAAATGCTGCCGAAAAGGATCATTTTATCGGTGCCGACCTGTCGCGAAAAACGACCGGAGATGAAATTCCCGAAGAAGTATCCGATAGCCGGAGCGCCGAAATACAGGCCCGTCAATTCAGTGGGGAGGTGATAGACCTCAGTGGCGATGTAGGGTGCGCCGCCAAGATACGCAAAGAATGAGCCCGACGCGAAAGTAGCGCAGGCAACATACCCCCAAAAACGGCGCGATCCGAAAAGTTCGGGGTATTGCTTGATCTGCGCTCTGAAGCTTGTGGATGTTTGGCTGGCCGTTTCGCCGAGGTCTCGGTTCGCGAGCCAGAGCAAGAGCGCGCCCAGAATGAACAGCATCCAAAAGCTCGCCTGCCAGCCGTAGAGTGCATCCAGAACGCCGCCGATAGCGGGGCCGATCATCGGAACAACGGACATGCCCATAGTAAGGTATCCGATCATTGATGCGGCTTCGTTTTGTCCGACCATATCGCGCACAACGGCGCGCGAAAGCACCATTCCGGTTACGATTACGGCCTGAAGAATGCGAAACAGTAGGAAGACTTCAACTGTGGGCGCGAAAATACAACCAAGTGTCGCCACAAGGAAGATCACCAGCCCCCAAAGTATGACGGGGCGGCGGCCGAAACGGTCCGAGATTGGGCCAATGAATACCTGAAGGATAGCGTTTACCGCCAAGTATAGAGCCACAGAAAGTTGGATGAGTCGGTATTCGGTGTCGAAATGCTCTGCCATTCCCGCAAGAGAAGGCAGAAAGATGTTCATCGAAAGAGCAGCAATACCCGCTAATAATATGAGGGTCGAAAGATGCGGTGGTGTGCTTCTATTGAGAAACTGAACGTTTGGTTTTCCATCCATTCAAAATTGTCTAGAGGCGGTTTGTGCGAATGTCCATCTTGCAAATCGGAATATTATTGATTTGCACATTTGCAGTTTGCGATGACTTGTTGCAAATAGATTTGCAAATATACTGAATAATCCTTGGCTTTTTAGGGAATGCGCCCCAAACTGTTCGTAAGAAACGTTTTCTTGCGGGAGAGAAGCTATGAAAGATGTCGATGCCGAGCTCATAGAGCGCCGCGCCCAAGCAAAAATGGGTGGTGGGCAGAAACGCATTGATGCGCAACACAGCAAGGGAAAGTTGACCGCACGCGAGCGAGTAGAATTGCTCTTGGACGAGGGGAGCTTTGAAGAGTTCGACACCTTCGTTGCGCACCGTTGTACCGATTTCGGCATGGAAAAACAGCGCCCCGCAGGGGATGGTGTGATCACTGGATGGGGCACGATCAACGGCCGTATGGTTTATGTGTTTTCTCAGGATTTCACAGTGTTTGGTGGTTCGCTTTCGGAAACGCATGCGCAAAAGATCTGCAAGATTATGGATATGGCGATGCAAAACGGCGCGCCAGTGATAGGGATTAACGACTCGGGCGGCGCGCGTATTCAGGAAGGTGTCGCAAGCCTCGCGGGATATGCCGAGGTTTTCCAGCGTAACGTCCTCGCCTCAGGTGTAGTACCGCAGATTTCTTTGATTATGGGGCCTTGTGCGGGTGGTGCAGTATACTCGCCCGCCATGACCGACTTTATTTTTATGGTCAAGGATACGTCCTATATGTTCGTGACCGGACCTGACGTCGTGAAAACCGTGACTAATGAGGTCGTCAGCGCCGAGGAACTTGGCGGTGCCGCGACGCACACCAAGAAATCCAGCGTGGCGGATGCCGCCTTTGAAAACGACGTGGAGGCCCTGACCGAGGTGCGCCGCTTGGTCGATTTTCTACCGCTTAACAATCAACAAAAGCCACCCGTGCGCCCGTTCTTTGACGCGCCGGATCGCATAGAAGAGAGCCTTGATACGCTCGTTCCTGAGAATGCAAATACGCCCTACGACATGAAAGAGTTGATCCTCAAGATTGGCGATGAGGGCGATTTTTATGAAATCCAAGAGGATTTCGCAAAGAATATCATCACTGGATTTATTCGTCTCGAAGGCTCCACCGTGGGCGTTGTGGCGAACCAGCCGATGGTTCTGGCGGGCTGCCTTGATATTGATAGCTCTCGTAAGGCAGCCCGCTTTGTTCGTTTCTGTGACGCGTTTGAGATTCCTATTCTGACGCTCGTTGACGTGCCCGGTTTCCTCCCCGGCACGAGTCAGGAATTTGGTGGCGTTATTAAACACGGCGCCAAGCTTCTGTTCGCTTATGGCGAGGCAACGGTACCCAAGGTGACGGTAATCACACGCAAGGCCTACGGCGGCGCCTATGATGTTATGTCGAGCAAACACCTTCGCGGCGACTTTAACTATGCGTGGCCATCAGCAGAGATCGCCGTGATGGGGGCAAAGGGCGCAACCGAGATTATTCACCGTGCCGACATTGGCGACGAAGCGAAAATCGCCCAGCACACCAAGGACTATGAGGACCGTTTCGCCAATCCGTTTGTTGCCGCTGAGCGTGGCTTTATTGATGAGGTGATCCGTCCGCGCAGTACCCGCAAACGTGTTGCGCGGGCGTTTGCTTCGTTGCGGAACAAACAGTTGAAAAACCCGTGGAAGAAACACGACAATATTCCTCTTTAAGGGCACGAAATGTTTGGTTTACAGGTGCTTAGCAGTTAATGAAACACAGGTGGCACATAGAGCGGTCCGTTGGTCGCCTGACCCTTTCTCGCAAGGGGAACGTGCGGCTTGATGTTTCGGCGCGAACCACATTTCCTATGTGTGCAAGAGCGCGGCTGGCGCACCAGATCCGTCAGGATATGTGGCGCGAATTGCGTGATCTACGTGGGTTTTCTCCAGTTGTAGTGATCGAGAGCGGCGATGCCGGCCTTGTAGTTACAGCGGGCGGTGAAATGGCTTCGCGCAGCTATCCCAAGGCACATATCAAAGCACAGATCGCCTCGGTCCTTGCGAGCCCAAGTAATCGAGCGCGCTGGATGCGCTTTGCGAACATTAGGGAGGCCGCGGATGCCTGATTTTCATCTATTTGCTGATGGTCCACGCCCCGTTGCGCCGTTTTCCCATGCGGTAGAGGCCGATGGTTGGGTCATTCTAACTGGGCAAATGCCAACCGATCCCGCCGCACCCGATGCTCCTCTGCCCGAAGGAATCGAGGCTCAAACACGACGGGTTATGGACAACCTCGCGCTTATTCTGGGACAGTTGGGGCTTGATCTGAGCGACGTTGTTCAGTGTCGTTGTTTTCTAACTGAGTTTGAGCGCGACTACGCAGCGTTTAACGAGACATATCAAAGCTACTTCCCCAAGGACCGTCGCCCCGCGCGCACGACCGTTGGCGTTACAGCGCTCGCCGTTGGCGCTTTGGTGGAGGTTGATTGCATTGCGCGTCGGCCAGAGGATGCGCAGAAATGAGAGTGGCGTGCCTGATATATGTCGCGATGGCGGGGGCGGCAGTGGCCGAACCCTTCGCGGTGCCGTCGGGCCAAGATATCAAGTTTAAGCAGGTCATCTGGATAGATGAAAACGATCCACCCTACGCAACCTTCCGGTTCGTTGCACCAGATGTTTCCAAGGTGGGTTATGACGTGTCGGTCGAAGATATTCTGTACTTATGTGAGAATTACGCACTCCCGCAGATCATCGAAAAGCATGACGATACCGAGGTTGAGTTGGTTATTTCCCTGTCGCAAGTGGACATAGAATTCGGCGAAATGAACCCCGATGTGACGCAGTTCTTCGAGAGCTTTGTAATCCGAGATGCGCAATGCGCGTGGGGAGAATTATGACTTTTTCTCAACTGCATAGGGTTTTCGTGGGCTTGCGGCAACGTTCGCATGAATTCTGCATCAAGTTACGTGCGCAGGAGCTTTTATTTCCATTTGGAACTATTATGGTTCCTTCTGGCATGGCGAAAACCGTTGAGTCGGTATTGCGCCAAGGTAGCGTTCTCAGGTTGGGAGCGCAGTGCCGGAAAAAAAGGAGACCTCTATGTCCACAACAATCAAATCATTGCTCGCCATTAGCCTTGTTGCATTGGTCACTGCGTGTAGCGCCAAAGAAGAAACAGTTTACATCCAAGAGCCCATTGTTGAAGAGCCAACAATGTCCAAGTACTAAGACGTCTCTGGGGCAGGGCTTCGGTCCTGCCCAATCCCGCCCGACGAAGAGTGGGCGAATTGGACGTATTACAAGCGGCCGGAAATTAAATCTCTTCAATCTGCATCGTATCCCTATTTCCCCAATGAACTTGTTCGCGGCTTGCTCTAGAGTGGCGCGAAACCAAGCAAATAAGGGGCTACCATGCTAAAACATCGCGGTTTTCCGAGCCGTCTGACCGGCACCGACTTTCAATTCACGATTCGACGCGACAACAAGAAGGGGGCGACCCCTCTGACCGCGCGCGAGCGTTACGCAGACCGTCGCCCAGCCGACCGCCGGGCAGATGCAGCCTTTATGGAAGCGCTCTGGACATATTTCGGAGATGAACCGTTTGAGCGCGGGAATCTGGATGCAGGCCGCCTAGGCTGGCTGTTCGGGCGCGAAGTAATTGCCGCCGAAGATCCGTTTGACCCTGCAAGTTATGAAGCGCTTTTGGTTATCAACGAAGGCGTTGCACGGGCGAACTTCCCTGATGCGTTCGGGCCACAAGACGATTTTGACGAACAAGAAGACGGGTTTTAGGCGTTATGTTGCTTACCCCATTTCAAATTCGGCAAGTTTCGGCTCAAAACAATGGGTTGTGCCGTATTGGGGTATTCTCGTTTTACGTGTTCGGGCAAAGTGTTCGTACGGTGAGCAGCCTTATTTCCTTGTTCACCGCAGCGCAGAACATGCGTTACCCTTCCCCTTCTGGGCTCGGCTTTCCCCAGGTCGAGCCCATTTTTGGGACTAACGCAACTGCACTACGGGCAGGTCGGAATGGTGGCCAAGCCAAAAACCTAAACTCCACAAAAACACGAAACGAACGAGGGCAATCATCTTGCGCAGTCCAAAAATCATACTTCCACTTATCTTTGTCACAGCTTTGGCAGGGTGCTTCCATAGTGATGCACAGCGCGCGGGCGCTGGGGCGGTCGCGGGCGGTCTCGTTGCAGGTGCCGCAGGCGGAAGCGTCGTTGGTGGCGCAGCATTGGGGGCCGCTGGTGGCGCGCTTTGCCGTGACGCGGGACTTTGCTAGCGCGCTAGCCTCCTCAAAAACTCAGATGAAATTCACACTGCCCGACATGCGCTCGGGTGGTGTTTTTGGCGTTTCGCCGTGGTCTGCAATGGCTGCGGCCAATTAGAACGGCTAGGAATAGGGAAAACCGATGTTCAAGAAAATCCTCATAGCAAACCGTGGTGAAATCGCCTGTCGTGTTATCAAAACAGCACGGGCAATGGGGATCAAAACGGTTGCGATTTACTCTGATGCCGACCGTCGCGCGCTTCATGTTCAGATGGCAGATGAGGCCGTTCATATCGGTCCTGCGCCCGCAAATCAGTCGTATATTGTCATCGACAAGGTTATTGCGGCTGTAAAAGAAACAGGCGCGGATGCCGTGCATCCGGGTTATGGTTTCTTAAGCGAAAACAAGTTGTTTGCCGAAGCACTGGCGGAAATCGGCGTTGCCTTTATCGGCCCACCTGCGGGTGCGATCGAGAGTATGGGCGACAAGATCACCAGTAAGAAAATCGCCCAAGAAGCAGGTGTTTCGACCGTTCCGGGGTACATGGGGCTGATCGCTGACGCTGATGAGGCCGTGAAGATTTCAAATGAGGTCGGCTATCCCGTGATGATTAAGGCCAGTGCGGGCGGCGGCGGTAAAGGGATGCGCATCGCGTGGAACGATCAAGAAGCGCGAGAGGGTTTTCAGTCCAGCAAGAACGAGGCCGCCAACAGCTTTGGTGATGATCGCATTTTCATCGAGAAATTCGTAACACAGCCGCGTCACATCGAAATTCAGGTGCTCGCAGATAGTCATGGGAATGCTATCTATCTGAATGAGCGGGAATGTTCGATTCAGCGTCGCAATCAGAAGGTCATCGAAGAGGCGCCGAGCCCGTTCCTTGACGAGGAGACACGCGCCGCGATGGGGGCGCAGTCGGTCGCGCTAGCGCAGGCCGTGGGATATACAAGCGCAGGTACCGTCGAGTTTATCGTCGACGGCGAACGCAATTTCTATTTCCTCGAAATGAACACCCGCCTTCAGGTGGAGCATCCCGTTACCGAACTTATTACGGGTGTAGACCTTGTTGAGCAGATGATCCGTGTTGCTTACGGCGAGGCACTGACCCTTGCGCAGAGTGACGTAAAGCGTGACGGCTGGGCAATTGAGAGCAGGCTATACGCGGAGGATCCATATCGTGGTTTCCTTCCTGCGATTGGACGTCTAAGCCGCTATCGGCCACCCGCCGAGGTATCCCAAGACGCCGTAATCGTTCGCAATGATACGGGCGTTTATGAGGGCGGCGAGATCAGCATGTACTACGACCCGATGATTGCGAAGCTCTGTACGTGGGCGCCAACCCGCGATGCAGCAGTCGAGGCGATGCGCGTCGCGCTTGATAGTTTTGAGGTCGAGGGAATCGGGCATAACCTTCCGTTTCTAGCGGCAGTGATGGATCATCCGAAATTCGTTTCGGGCGATATCACAACCGCTTTCATCGAAGAAGAGTACCCAGATGGCTTTCATGGTGTCGAACTGGACGAGGCCGCACTTCGTCAGATCGCGGCGGCAACATGTGCGATGTATCGGGTGGCCGAAATCAGACGCACTCGGGTATCGGGGCGGATGGACAATCACGAACGTACCGTCGGTCAGGAATGGGTCGTTCAGGCGGGGGAGTATCACTATCCCGTCTCAATCTCTGCCGACCCCAAAGGCGCGGATGTGACATTCGGTGATGGTGAAACCCTGCGCGTCGAAAGTGACTGGAGACCGGGCGATAGCCTTGCACGCCTCACTATCAATGGAAGCGAACTGATCCTGAAAGTGGACAAGATCACGTCCGGCTTCCGGATCCGCAGCCGCGGAGCCGATCTGAAATTGCGTATTCGCACGCCCCGTCAAGCAGAGCTTGCGCAACTTATGCCTGAGAAATTGGCTCCAGATACATCGCGGTTGCTGCTTTGTCCGATGCCGGGCCTGATTGTTTCTGTGAACGTAAGCGAGGGTGACAAAGTTCACGAAGGGCAAGCGCTCTGCACGGTTGAGGCAATGAAGATGGAGAACATCTTGCGGGCCGAGAAAACCGCCGTAGTCACCAAAATCAACGCCGCCAAGGGCGATAGCCTTGCTGTGGATGACGTGATTATGGAGTTCGAGTAGGGTGCGGCGCGCCTATTCTATAGGTCTCGGGTTGAGAAAGCGGCGCTCTTTCTCTTCTTGGATACGCAGCGGCATCTTATCAATCGCGCGAATTAACTCTCGGGCGCTCCATGGGTGGGGCTTGCGTTGGGCGACTTTGCCGTCCTTCGACAACAAGACCATCATGAAACCATGCGGGCGAATCTGGAGGCGGGCGTCACTCTCGGAGTTTGGATCCGTATCGACGATCACAACAACATCACGCTCCGCGAGCGCAGGCCATTGTTCGGCCAAGAGCTCCAACTGTCGCAGGATCTGGGGATCTTGGGGATGGCCCGCAAATAACAGCACGGGACGCGCGTTCCACGTGAATTCGTCCAGCGTAACATCCTGTGCGGGAATCGGAACAAAGGGCGGTGCGTCTTGGGCCATGGTGGCCGAGGACGCCCCGAATATCCCTATGAAAATCAAAATTAAAAATCGCATACATGCCTTTCCGTTCTTATTGAATATAGGCACCCAATGTGGATTTGCACAGGGGAAGGCGGCGGATACACACGGTTTTTATCACCGGTTATCGCCATCCCTGATTTGGGTAGGTCGTGCGCATAATGGAGGACACTTGAATGACAGATGACAAGAAGACGTGGTCGGATCTCGCTGCGAAGGAATTGCGCGGTCGTTCTGTGGACGAATTGACGTGGCACACACCCGAAGGGATCGATGTTAAGCCCGTCTACACCGGCGCGGATACTGAGGGTCTGGAGCATCTTGGCGGCATGCCAGGGCAGGCGCCATTTACCCGCGGCCCACGCGCGACAATGTATGCTGGCCGCCCATGGACGATCCGTCAGTATGCGGGTTTTTCGACGGCCCAGGAAAGTAACGCATTCTACCGCAAGGCATTGGCCGCGGGGCAGCAGGGTGTGTCCGTTGCCTTCGATTTGGCCACGCATCGCGGATATGACAGCGACCATCCGCGCGTCGAAGGTGACGTGGGCAAAGCGGGCGTAGCCATAGATTCCGTTGAAGATATGAAGGTTCTGTTCGACGGGATCGCGCTTGATCAGGTCAGCGTGTCCATGACAATGAACGGAGCGGTTATCCCGATTTTGGCGAGCTTTATCGTCGCCGGAGAAGAGCAGGGCGTAGACCGCAGCGCGCTTTCTGGAACCATCCAGAATGACATTCTTAAAGAGTTCATGGTGCGCAATACCTATATTTATCCACCCGAACCCAGCATGCGAATTGTCAGTGACATCATTGATTACACCAGCCGCGAAATGCCCAAGTTCAACTCGATTTCGATTTCGGGTTATCACATGCAGGAAGCAGGCGCGAACCTTGTGCAGGAGCTTGCGTTTACCCTGGCGGACGGCAAGGAATACGTGAAGGCCGCAATCGCCAAGGGCTTGGATGTCGATGATTTTGCCCCGCGACTGTCGTTTTTCTTCGCGATTGGTATGAACTTCTTTATGGAGGCGGCCAAGCTGCGCGCGGCCCGATTCCTTTGGCATAAAATTATGTCCGAGTTCGCGCCCAAGAAGCCCAACTCGCTGATGCTGCGCACACACTGCCAGACTTCTGGAGTGAGCCTTCAGGAGCAAGATCCTTACAATAACATCGTGCGAACAGCCTATGAGGCCATGAGCGCGGTGCTTGGCGGTACGCAGTCTCTGCACACCAACAGTTTCGACGAAGCTATCGCGCTCCCGACAGATTTTTCGTCCCGCATTGCGCGTAATACACAGCTTATTCTTCAGAATGAAACCGGCGTCACGAATGTGGTCGATCCGCTTGCGGGCTCTTATTATGTTGAAAAACTGACTTCTGATCTGGCGGACGAAGCGTGGAAGTTGATTGAGGAAATCGACGAGTTGGGCGGAATGACCAAAGCCGTCGCAACGGGCATGCCCAAACTCAAGATCGAAGAAGCCGCCGCCCGCCGTCAGGCCGCCGTTGATCGTGGCGATGAAGTTATCGTTGGCGTCAATAAGTTCCGTCTGGACCAAGAGGACGAGATCGAAATCCTTGATGTCGATAATGTCGCTGTTCGCGAAGGGCAGGTGGCGCAGCTTGCCAGTATCCGCGCAAGCAGGGATGCCGCCGCATGTGAAGGCGCCCTCGCGGCGCTTGAGCAGGGGGCGAAATCAGGTGACGGAAATCTGCTCGCGCTGGCCGTTGAGGCCGCTCGCGCGCGCGCCACGGTAGGAGAAATGTCAATGGCAATGGAGAAAGCATTCGGTCGCCATCGCGCCGAGATCAAAACCCTCGCAGGGGTCTATGGCGCGGCCTACGAAGGGGATGAGGGCTTTGAGGCCATTCAGAAATCAGTCGAGGAGTTCGCACAAGAGGAGGGTCGCCGCCCGCGTATGCTCGTTGTGAAAATGGGGCAGGACGGGCATGATCGCGGCGCCAAGGTCATCGCTACGGCCTTTGCGGATATCGGGTTTGACGTTGATGTCGGCCCGTTGTTTCAAACGCCAGAAGAAGCGGCGCAGGATGCCATCGACAATGACGTGCATATCGTCGGGATATCCAGCCAAGCAGCAGGCCACAAAACACTTGCCCCTAAACTGGTGGCCGCTCTGAAGGCGCAAGGTGCCGAGGATATTATTGTTATCTGCGGAGGCGTTATTCCACAGCAGGACTATGACTATCTCTATAAAGCTGGCGTGAAGGCGATTTTTGGACCCGGAACGAATATTCCACAAGCCGCGCAGAAAATCCTAGAGATAATCCACCCTTCGTCGAAAAGCACCTAGGACGCAAGATGCCGAACCTCGAAATTGACCATTTCGCCATTTCCTGCGCGCGCCTTGCCGATGGCGTTGCATATGTCGAAGATACGCTCGGCGTCAAAATGGGCGCGATTGGTTACCATCCTAAGATGGGGACGCATAACCGCCTGCTTTCTCTTGGTCCGAGTATCTATCTCGAGGTTATCGCGATTGATCCAGATGCCACGTCGCCCAACTACCCGCGATGGTTTGATCTTGATGGTTTTGCGGGCACACCGCGCGTAACCAACTGGATCTGCCGCACCGGTGATCTTAGTGGTTGTTTGGCCAAGTCGCCTGCGAATACTGGTGAACCGATGGCGTTTGAGCGCAACGCATTTCGGTGGGACATGGCGGTGCCAAAGGACGGAAAGCTGCCGTTCTCGGGCGGTTTTCCCGCGCTTATTCAGTGGCATGGCGATGCCCATCCTGCACCACTATTGGATGATACCGACGTGCGCCTAAAGAGCCTGCGCGTGTTTAACCCCGATGCCGCCGCCTGTGCCGCAGCGCTCGAACCATTGGGCGGGGATAAGCTCGCCGAGTTTGTAAAAGGCGAGGTAGGGTTCGAGCTTGAGTTAGCAACCCCTAGCGGCACAAAGGTTCTGAGATGATCCGTGAAGCAACGGCGGATGATATTCCCGCGATCCTCGATATCTGGAATCCCGTTATCCGTGAGAGCATTTTTACCTTTAACTCTCAGGAAAAATCCCCGCAGGATGTTCAAGAAACGCTTACGCAGAAAGCCGCAAACGCCGAGCCGTTCTTGATCGCCGTTGAGGGTACTAACCTCCTTGGATTTGCGACCTACGGGCAATTTCGTGGAGGAGTGGGATATCGGTTTACGGTCGAACACACAATTATCTTGGCGCCTGCTGCGCGGGGTCGAGGCGTTGGCCGCCACTTGCTCGAAGCCGTTGAAAGCCACGCCCGAACACGCGAAATGCACTCAATGATCGCGGGGGTATCGGGCGAGAACGCCAATGCGATCCGCTTTCATGCGGCGATGGGGTATGTTGAATACACGCGCCTGCCCGAAGTCGGGCATAAATTCGGGCGTTGGTTCGACCTTGTTCTTATGCAAAAGAGACTTTAACAACTGACATTTTACGGTTGCGCTGTTAGGTTTGTTTTATGTCGATTTGGTCCCGTATTGCCGATGCATTGTCGGCTTTGTCCCAAGGTGAAAGCCTCTCGGCGGTGTTTGATCGCCTTAGTGCTCCGCCCGAGCGGAGCATTGGTTTTACGATTGCTGTAATTGCGCTCGGGGCGAAAATGGCCAAGGCTGACGGACAGGTCACCAAGGATGAGGTGACGGCCTTTCGCGAGGTGTTTCATATCGAGCAAACCGACGAAGCCAACGCCGCGCGCGTATTTAATCTTGCGCGTACGGATACGGCCGGTTTCGAGGATTACGCCCGCCGCATTAAGCGCATGTTTCGCAATAATCACGACGCACTCTCGGACTTGATGGAGGGGCTGTTTTATATCGCGGTTGCTGATGGGGTTTATCATCCTGCCGAAGATGCGTTCCTTCTGGAAGTCGCTGAGATTTTCGATATTCCGCCGCGCGAATTCAAGAGTTTGCGCGCGCGTTTTGTACCTGATGCAGAGCCGGACCCCTATGAGGTTCTCGGCGTTTCGCCATCATCGACACCACAAGAAATCCGCGCGGCGTGGCGCAAATTGGTGCGTGAAACCCACCCTGACCGAATGGCCGCCCGCGGGGTTCCCCCTGAGGCAATCAAGCTCGCTGAAAGACGCCTGATCGCGATTAATCGCGCTTGGGAAGAGCTAAAAGTGGACGCGGCATAATGCGTTTGGTGACGTATAATACCGAGTGGTTTTCAGAGCTTTTTGGTAAAGATGACAATCTGTTATACGATGATCACCCTTCGAAACGTTACGAGACATCACGCCGAGAGCAGATAGATGCGCTTGGCGTTGTTTTCCGCGCGCTAGACGCCGATGCGGTGATGATAATCGAAGCGCCTGAAAACAGTTCGAGGCGCTCGACAACGATCGCACTGGAAAATTTCGCTGAACGCTATGGCTTGCGAGCGAACAAAGTTGTCGTCGGCTATGGGAACACGACCCAGCAAGAGATTGCGCTCCTGTACGACCCCAAGACCGTTACCGCAGAACACAGCCCGCGCGGCGGTGAAGCTCCGATCTCGCCGCCATTCGATCAAGCTTTCCGCCTCGATATCGATGTTGATGGGATGCAGGACGAGATCGAATTTTCTAAGCCGCCACTTGAAATCGCGCTTCGCACCAAGAACGGGAATGATGTGCGCCTGATTGGTGTGCACGCCAAGTCCAAGGCCCCCTATGGCGCCAAGTCCAAGGTCGAGGAAGCACGCATCGCAATTGCCAATCGCCGCA
This sequence comes from Falsihalocynthiibacter sp. SS001, assembly GCF_042445055.1. GTDB lineage: Bacteria > Pseudomonadota > Alphaproteobacteria > Rhodobacterales > Rhodobacteraceae > Falsihalocynthiibacter. The sequence continues at coordinate 2,349,945 of NZ_CP170339.1, read as the reverse complement.
AGCAACTGGCGCAGTGTATATGGCTGCGCCATCGGGTGGATGAGCATTTTGCCCTCGATGAGGATGTGATCGTCTTAGGTGATTTTAACGACGGGCCGGGGCTGGACGAGTATGAAAAGCTCTTCGGGCGCTCGGGTGTCGAAATCGTATTGGGAGAGGAAGGCGAGCGGCGCCTATATGATCCACACGCAAGCCTTGGCCTAAGCAATCGCCTCGGAGCGCTTCCGACCACATCCCGCTTTTATCTGGCCCACAAGAAACGCTTCTTTGGTTCGCTGCTGGATTACATCATGGTGCCGAACCGTCTTCGTAAAATTGAGCCGCAGTGGCGCATCTGGCATCCGTTCGACGATCCAGAGATTTATAAGACGCCACCGCTGCGGGACGCGTTGCTAACGGCATCGGATCATTTTCCGGTCTCTTTGGATATAGACCTTTAACAGTTATAGAATCGTAAAATTTCGGCTATACTAGCGTTATGAAACAGCACATCTTTGCACTTGCAGGCGCGATTTTCTTTGCGTTTCCAGTGGCTTCACAAGAGCCGCCAGAGAGATCCGGAACGGACCTCTTGCAGGAGGGTATGGAGCTTTTGTTTCAGGAGCTATTCTCGGAAATCGGGCCAGCGCTTGATGATTTGAATGGAATAGGCGAGGAACTGCGCCCTAAAATTCTGGATCTTCTGGGTATGGTCGACGATTTCCGCAACTACGACACGCCTGAAATGTTGCCCAACGGCGATATCATTATTCGACGTAACAAGCCGCTGAAAGAAGGCGAAGTTGACCTCTAGCTCTGTTTGATCTGCACGCTTGTTTCGGCCTCAAGAGCGATGGCAAGGGATGTGAACCGCGCCGAGGCAACCTCTCCGAACAAGTCCTGCGCACCTTCGAATAGGTTCAGTTCGAGTAGCTTTTTCTTGGGGTAATGCTTGAGGCTTCCGACTTCGCTTGGGCTTTTCACCCAGAACATCGCGCCAAATCGCATGGCTTTGCCCAAAACCTCAGCGTCTTTCATCTGCGTGGCCGAGAGCATCTCGAATAGTGGCTCAAATCGCGTTCCTTCGCTCTTGTTCTTATAGCGATGCAGTAGGGCAAGGCCCAAAAACACCCGCTCGCGGTGTGTTAATCCGCCCAAGTTGGCCCGTGTTGCGTTATCGAAACAGACCTCTGCGCGGAAATCGGGGTGGGCACGCCATGTGACATCATGCAAGAGGCACGCGGCCTTCACCAAACGCTTGGTGTCATCAGATGAATTGCGGAACAGCGGCAAAACAAAGCCATAGAGCTCCTTGCCAAAACCAGGCGAGCGCGCATCTTTGGCTTCTGCAAAGCGGCAGGCCTCAATCAATGGGTCGCGGTGCCGCAGTTTCTCGGGCATTTGCTCATAGAGCATCCCTTCGCGAATACCGTAACTCGAGATCGCGATTTCCTTGGGTTTGAACGTGCGCAGCAACTGCTTAAGGACCTGACAAGCAAGGGGCACAAGCGCCATGCGTTCGGCGGACGTCCCTGTGCGGGCGCTCAGTTCGGTGACGTCGTTTTCCGCGATCCATTTTGCGGTCGCGATCACGGCTTTCGGTGTCATGCGGTATTCGTGCAGCACCGAGAGCGGATAGCCGCGACGATCCATATCAATACGTGCAATCGCACGCCATGAACCACCAACCAAGAACAGGCGCTTGTCCGTGCTGGGCATGGAGGCATGCAGCCGCTCGATCACTTCTTTGATGTGCTTTTTGCGGTTGGCTTTGCCCTTGATGGCCTTGAGCTTTAGCGGGCCAAGATCACTTGAAACGCAATGCCCGACACCTTTTGACGTCAGTTCTGCAAGCTCCATGGAAGAGCCGCCGATGTCGCACACCAGCCCCTTAGCGGTGGGCCAGCCGAGCAATACACCTTGGGCCGAGAGGCGCGCTTCTTCTGCGCCGTCGATAACAAATAGGCGGAGGCCAGTCTCCCGAGTTATCTCCTCCCGAAACTCAGGGCCGTCCTCCGCCTCACGCACCGCGGCCGTGGCGACGGCTGTCAGCGGTACGATGTTCATCCCCTTCGCCAACATCTGAAAACGTTTTATTGCGGCGAGGGCGCGTTGGCGACCTTCAGGGTTCAGGCGTCCCGTTTCACCAAGACCAGCCCCAAGGCCGCACATTATTTTTTCGTTGTAGAAATAGGCGGGGCTACGTGCCGCGCCGTCAAACACAACCATGCGGACCGAGTTTGACCCGACATCGACGACTCCTACGCGGCTTAGAGCGCGCGCAGATGGATCGTCAAACAGCGGTCGTCCGAAGGGGCCCCAATTCTTATCGGCCAAATCGGCGTCGCTCATGCCTATCTCCTTCAATCCTGAGGCACTGTGCCTTCGGATTGTGCAGTTTGTCAATCGTCGGAATGTGCTAATTCGGGGACGTCCGCCGCGCCGGCCTTACCGCGTCCAGACAGGGAGGGGTTCTCCATGAAAAAACGATGGCAATTAAACGGCGTAACATCATCCGGAAGCAGCGGACGATTAAAGGTTCCGTCCGGCGCAAGTATCCAGCTTTGGGCGGTGTCGGCCATGTTGGCAGCCATGATTTGACTAACGATCTGGGCCTTTACCGTTGGATTTGTGATCTGGACCAAAGTCTCGACACGCCGCACAAGGTTTCGTCCCATCCAATCAGCCGAAGAAATATAGACCTCTGCCTTCTTGCTCGGGAGTTTGTGTCCATTCCCGAAGCAGACAATACGCGAGTGCTCCAGAAAACGACCAACGATTGATTTGACGCGAATATTCTCGGACAGACCTTTGATACCTGGGCGCAAACAACAGATACCGCGCACAACAAGGTTGATTTTCACACCAGCCTGCGAAGCAGCATAGAGCGCATCAATCACGTCGGGGTCGACAACCGCGTTCATTTTACCCCAAATCTCGGCGTGCTTGCCTTCCTTGGCATATTCGGCCTCGCGCTCGATATTGGCGAGAAGCGTGGATTTCAACGTGAGAGGGGAGATTGAGAGGTTCTCAAGCCCTTCTGGTTGCGCATATCCCGACAGATAGTTGAAGACCTTCGTTGCATCGCTTCCGAGGGCGCGATCACAGGTAAAGAACGACAGATCTGTATAGATTCGGGCGGTTATAGGGTGATAGTTCCCCGTACCATAGTGGGTATACGTCACAAGCTGGTCACCTTCGCGGCGGACCACGGTGCTAATTTTCGCGTGGGTTTTATAGTTAATAAACCCGTACACCACATGCGCGCCGGCGCGCTCCAACCTGCGTGACTGGCGAATGTTAGCGGCCTCATCAAAACGTGCCTTTAGCTCTACAAGCGCGGTAACCGATTTTCCCATATCCGCAGCTTCGCAGAGTGCTTCGACAATCGGAGACTTACGACTGGTGCGATAGAGGGTCTGTTTGATTGCGACGACGTTGGGATCACGGGCAGCCTGTTCTAGGAAACGCACGACCATATCGAAGGTCTCATAAGGGTGGTGCAGCAGCATATCTTTTTGACGGATAGCCGCAAACATATCGCCGTCATGATCCTGCACGCGTTCTGGTACGCGTGGAGTGAAATTGGGCCACAAGAGGTCGCGCCGATCGTCGATGACCAACTCGCTCAAATCCCCAAGCCCAAGAAGCCCGGTCGTTTCAACAACTTCTTCTTCCGAGACGTGCAGCTCGTCCATGATCAGCTTGCTTAGCGCCGTTGGCGCGTTCGAGGAAATCTTGAGGCGAATAACCTCACCACGGCGGCGGCGCTTTAGGGCAACTTCGAATTCCCGTACAAGGTCTTCGGCCTCGTCCTCGACCTCTAGGTCGCTGTCGCGAAGGACACGGAACACGCAGCTTCCCTTGGTCTTGTAACCGGGAAACAGGCTATCGAGATGCAAGAGCAGCAACTCTTCCATTGGCAGGAAACGAAACTCTTCGCTTTCGCTCGGCAGGGACACAAACCGAGGAATCTGCGCGGGGATCGGCAAGAGCGCCTTGAGCACGCGGCCTGTTTCTTTGCTCTCTAGCTGAAGCGCGAGTGAGAAGCCCGTATTGGGGATGAAGGGAAACGGGTGCGCAGGATCAATCGCCAGCGGCGACAGAACAGGGAAGACCTGACTGACAAAGTAGATTTTGAGGAATTTCTTATCCTCGGACGACAGCTCTGAGTTTTGCAGAACATGAATACCCTCTTCAGTCATCTCGGACTTTAGGGTGTTCCACGAATCCTGCTGCCGTTTCAGAAGGGCGTGCGTATCCTGATGGATCAGCACAAGCTGCTCTGCAGGTGTCAGCCCATCGGCGGCGGGCGTTGTGTTGCCAGCAAGGGCAAGCTCACGAAGGCCTGCAACGCGGACGGTGTAGAATTCATCAAGGTTCGTCGCCGAGATCGACAAAAAGCGAAGCCGTTCAAGCAGCGGCACTTTAGGGTTATCTGCTTCTTCAAGCACCCGCCAGTTGAACGCCAGCCACGATAGCTCGCGGTTGATGAACCGGTGTGGCCCGTCAAACTCTTCGGGTTCGGGCACAACAGGCTCGGGAAATGGGGCGGTCAGGAAATCACATTCATTCATACGAACGCTCTAGGGGTAAAATGTAACGTTAAAGTGACGTTATGCGGTCTCTGGGTGCTTCTTGTCCAGAGCATCAAGAGTTTTACCCGCCAGTACGCGGGTAATGGGCCGCTTCTCGCGCAGTGCCTCTTGGTTTAGGGCGTCGGTGAGTTCGCGAATAAATCCAAGCGAGCGCGGGGTGCGTTTAATAATATAGTCCACAACCTCAGGTGCGACGTGGATTTGCAGATCGTTAAAGTGTTTGAGAAGCACAACCGTAAGCAACATATCATCGGGAGACTCGATCCACGTGACGGCCGTGCCTTCCATGCGGCTACGCAAATCGGGTAGGGCGAGGTTCCAGCGGCTCGGTGCGGATTGCGCCGAGAGCAGCAGGTACTGCCCATTCGACAGCATCAGGTTGTGTAGGTGGAAAAGGTGCTGCTCTAACGCGGCATTTCCGGCAACCGCATCGGCATCCTCAACGGCCAATGGGCCTTTGGTGAGTGTTGCGATATCAAGTTCGAAGAGGCGGTCCGCAGGTATAATCTGTGCACCCGTGTCAGCGGCCCAAACATGCGCAAGATGCGTTTTACCAGCGCCACTGGCACCACAGAGAACCATCTTGCCCATCGGCCAATCCTGTGGCGCGGCAAGTGTTTCCTGCGCAAGCGTATTGGAAGGCGCGACGAAGAAGTCCTCGCGTCCCAGTGCCGTTTTGACAGGAAGATCAAGCGTCAGCTGTTGTGTCATTTTCGCTCTCTTCGTAGTCGTCGTGCGTACCTTTGTATAGGCGGCTTTCGGTGTATTTTTGTGTAAAGAAGCGTGCAAATACGCCCAGCATTGCGGCAACGGGAACCGCAACCAACATCCCGACAAAACCGAAAAGCGAGCCAAATACAGACAGTGCAAAGATCAGCCAGACAGGGTGTAATCCGACAGATGAGCCAACCAACTTGGGCGTAAGGATGTTCCCTTCAATGACCTGACCAGAGGCAAAGATCGCAATGACAATCGCGATCGAACTCCACTCGCCCCAGAACTGGAACAGCGCAAGCCCGATCGCCAATGTCCCGCCAATAAGCGCGCCGACATATGGAATGAACGTAAGTGCTCCGGCGATGAACCCGACAGCAAAGCCAAACTGAAGCCCTGCAAGCATAAGCGCGACGGAATAATACGTGCCAAGGATAAGGCAAACGGTACCTTGACCGCGCACAAAACTGGCGAGGGTCTTGTCGATCTCTGACGCAAGGTGACGGATTGTGGGGGCGTACTCACGTGGCAGAAGCGAGTCGATCTTGGCGACCATATTGTCCCAATCCAACAACAAGTAGAACGCGACCACAGGAACCAGAACCAAGAGCACAACGATATTCACGATCGAAAGCGCCGAAACCAACGCGCCCTCCAGCAATGCACCACCCTTGGATTTGACGGTCTCGCCAAGGGATTGAAGCGACTGGCGAACAGTGCTTTCACGATCTGCAAGGTCAGGGAAGCGCTCTTTTACAAATGCCTGAAGGTTGCCGAAATAATCGGGTGCTGCGTCAACAAGGTCCGCAATTTGATTAATGAGTGCAGGGATTATGAGGAGCGCCATAAGGATGAACACAATAACCGCTATAAGGGTAATCACTGCGGTCGAGGCCGCACGCGACAGGCCTAATTTCTCAAGCCGATCCGCCAAAGGATCAAGGAAGTACGCAATCGCGCCCCCCAAAATGAACGGCAAGAGCACATCCCCAAGGTACCACAGCGCGACCATGAAGATTACGGTGAATATGGTCCAGAATTTGATCTGTTGCGAGCTGTCGATCATAAGTATCCCTTTGCTTTCACCCTATGTTGCGCATCACTCACATAGATTCAAGCGTTTCAGCGCGCAGCATATCGATTGCGCGCCTGTGGGCCATTGAACGTAAGGTCGGATTGGCATAGAGCATATTGGATCGAAATTTAGCAAAAGAGCTCGTACATGCGCTTATCCCGTTATTTCATGCCCGTCCTCAAAGAGACACCCGCAGAGGCCCAAATCGCGAGCCATCGCTATATGCTACGCGCAGGGATGATCAAGCAATCCGCCGCCGGTATCTATAACTGGCTTCCGCTTGGTTTGAAGGTGCTGCGCAAAATCGAGCAGATCGTCCATGAGGAACAAGCCAAAGCTGGCCACATTCCAATCCTTATGAGCACCGTACAATCCGCTGATTTGTGGCGCGAAAGCGGGCGTTACGATGCATTCGGCGAAGAAATGCTGCGCATCAGCGACCGCCACGGCCGCGACATGCTCTATGGTCCGACTAACGAAGAAGCGGTCACGGATATTTTCCGCGCGCATGTAAATAGCTACAAGGACCTGCCGCTAACGCTCTATCAAATTCAGTGGAAGTTCCGCGATGAAATCCGTCCGCGTTTCGGCGTGATGCGGGGGCGCGAGTTTTTGATGAAAGACGGCTATAACTTTGACCTCACCAAAGAAGACGCGCTGCACGCTTACAACCGCCACTTGGTAACGTATTTGCGCAGCTACGAACGCATGGGCCTCAAGGCGATCCCGATGCGCGCTGATGGTGGTGCGATTGGCGGCGACTATACTCACGAGTTCCTTGTACTGGCCCAAACAGGCGAGAGCGAAGTGTTCTATGACAGCCAAGTGACGGACCTGACCTTTGGCGATCGCAAGATCGATTTTGACAGCGTAGAAGAATGCGAAGCAGTGCTACAGGAATTTACCTCGCGCTATGCCCGTACCGACGAAACGCACGACGAAGCTCTGTTCAACGAAATCCCCGAGGAGCGCCGCGCCACTGCACGTGGCATCGAGGTTGGCCAAATCTTCTACTTTGGCACCAAGTATTCCGAGAGCATGGGCGCAACGGTCGTTGACGCAGATCAGAAGCAAGTTCCCGTACACATGGGCAGCCACGGCATTGGTGTTAGCCGCCTCTTGGGCGCGATTATTGAATCGAGCCATGACGACAAGGGTATCATTTGGCCAGAGGGTGTTACACCGTTCCACGTTGGTATCGTGAACCTCAAGCAGGGAGACGATGCCGCAGACGCAGCATGCGAGGACCTCTACAAAGCTTTCGTAAAAGCCGGACTGGACCCGCTGTACGATGATCGCAAAGAGCGCGCTGGCGGTAAATTCGCGACGATGGACCTTATCGGTTTGCCATGGCGTATCACTGTTGGTCCGCGCGGCCTGAAAAATGGTGTGGTTGAGCTTACAAGCCGTAAGACCGGCGAGAGTGAAGAGCTTTCACCAGAAGCGGCAATTGCCAAGGTCGTCGAAATTTACGCGGCACACTAAACAATAGCGGGTCAGGCAAATGTCTGGCCCGTTCTTCGACCGTCATTGAGGAGCCCGCCGTGGCGCAACAAACTGCCCCTTTCTCACGTTTTGAATGGACGATTGCATGGCGCTATCTTCGCGCCCGCCGGGCCGATGGCGGCGTGAGCGTGATGACATGGATCAGCTTGGTCGGCATCCTATTGGCGGTCGCTGCGCTGATCATCACGATGGCCGTGCGCGCGGGTTTCCGTGCGGAATTTGTGGATACGATCCTTGGCTCGAACGCGCATGTGACGGTTTACAATGCGCTTGAGGTGAACGAGGCAGGTCAAACCACACGCGTCATGCCGGACTATGCTGCGCGCGCCGAGGCTATCTCCAAGGTCGATGGCGTCACACGTGTTGCGCCGTTGGTGCGCGGCAACGTGATGGCCAACAATATCGATGAAAACACTGGTGCACAGGTGTTTGGTATCTCCGAAGAAGACTTCGCAGGTCTCCCACGCATCGCTAATCCCAGCACCGCCAAGGGCGATATCAAGCGTTTTAATGAGGGTGTCGCGGTGGGGCAGGAAATGGCCCAGACGTTGAACCTTTCCTTGGGGGATACAATTAAGCTGATCTCGCCTAACGGGGTCAAAACGGCCTTCGGCACAAGTCCGCGCGTGAACGTCTATGAAGTTGTCTATATCTTCTCTGCGGGTCGCTATGACATTGATAACGTTAGGATATATATGCCGTTCGCTGAGGCGCAGAGCTTCTTTAACCGCGAGGGTGTGGCGGACGAGCTTGAAGTCATGGTCGAAGATCCAGAGGCGATTGACGATATGTCGGTCGAGCTTTTGGCCGCCGCTGGCGAGCGTTCGCTGCTCTGGACATGGCGGGATCGTTCGGGGGGATTCCTGCGCGCGCTAGCGATTGAGGACACGGTTATGTTTGTCTTGATGTCAGTGCTGGTCTTGATCGCAAGCCTCAATATCGTCTCAGGTCTGGTGATGTTGGTTAAGAACAAAGGACGTGATATCGGTATCCTTAGAACCATGGGTTTGACCGAGGGGTCGGTCATGAGAGTCTTCTTTATTTGCGGGGCTTTGGTCGGCGTTATTGGTACGATTTTCGGGGTCATTATCGGGTGTTTGTTCGCGCTGTACTTTGATCAGATATTGGCCTTTGTGAATGGTGCTTCGGGCGGTGATGTCTGGGACGCATCGGTGCGCGGTATCTATAAGCTCCCTGCGAAATTGATGTGGCAGGATGTGGTCAAGGCGGTGTCGCTTTCGCTTGTATTGTCTTGTGTTGTAACGATTTTCCCCGCGCGCAGAGCGGCGCGAATGAACCCTGTGGAGGCGTTGCGCTATGAGTAATGTGCTGGAACTTTCGGGGATTACCAAGTCGTATAACGTTGGAAAACCGAATGAGATCAACGTCCTGACAGGTGCCGAGATCACCGTTGAGCGCGGCGAAGTTGTTGCTTTGGTTGCGCCATCGGGGGCGGGGAAATCGACTCTTCTGCATATTGCGGGGCTCCTTGATAGCGCGACAACGGGCACGGTGAAGATCGCAGGCCAAGATGTGGCGGGCCTATCGGATCGCCGTAGAACAGCCATTCGGCGGGCGGAAGTGGGATTTGTTTACCAGTTCCATCACCTCTTGCCCGAGTTTTCCGCAATGGAAAATATCGTTCTTCCTCAATTGGTTGACGGTGTTTCGCAAGCCAAGGCAGAGGCGCGTGCAATGGCGCTTTTGGAGAGTGTTGGCCTTGCGGCGCGCGCTGGGCATCGGCCCGCGGAAATGTCAGGCGGAGAGCAACAGCGCGTCGCGTTTTGCCGTGCATTGGCGAATGCGCCAAAGCTGTTGTTGGCGGACGAGCCCACAGGGAATCTGGACCCGGAAACCGCAGAAGTCGTGTTCGAAGGGCTCATGAATCTCGCGCGGGACGAGGGCCTATCGGCCGTGATCGCGACCCATAATCCAGAACTTGCAGCGCGGATGGACCGCGTGGTTCGTCTTGAGGGCGGGGTGCTCAAACAGGGGTAAGATTAGCATATGTTTTTCATATGAATCGCATGTGATTTTTCTGGCTCTTGTAGTGAACTTTCACGCCCCGAAGAATGGCGTAATTGCCGCCGCATCGGTTCGCGTAGTTTACGAATATGTAACTCTCTTCACCTAACTTCGATTAGGCGGATGATTCTTGGCGGAGGGTTGTCCGACTGTTGCGGTAGGTTAGGAGTGCGTGTTGGCGAGATGATTTTGAGATAGGTTGGTTAGGGTGTTGCCTAAGTTGTATTGAAAATGGCTTTTTTGACAGAAATACTTAGGTATATGGCTAAGTATGATTCAAAACTCGATGTGTGTTTCACAGCGCTTGCTGATCCAACGCGGCGCTTAGTCTTGAGCCGCCTATCGCGCGGAGAAGCGAGCGTTAGCGAGTTGGCGGAGCCTCATGACATGGCGCTGCCGTCGTTCATGGAGCACTTGAAGAAGTTGGAAGCGGCTGGACTTATTGACGTCCAAGAAACAGGGGCGAACGCGCACTTGTGCGCTTGCTGATGATGCATTTGAACCGGTTAAAGACTGGCTGAGCGAACAACGCGATATTTGGGACGCGCGCCTTGATCGTTTCGACGAATACGTCACAAATTTAGTGAAAGAACGGAATAAATGAAACTCGATCCTGATACCGATCTGACCTTTACCCGCACGTTGAATGCGCCGCGCCAATTATTGTGGGAATGCTGGACAACGCCAGAGCATATCAAGCACTTCTTTATGCCAAAGCCGCATTCGATTGAGGCCTGTGAAATCGACCTTAGGGTAGGCGGCCGCTTCAATATGGTGATGAATGTGGACGGCAACCATATCCCGAATGAGGGCGTATTCCTTGAGGTGGTCCCCGGTCGGCGCTTGGTATTTACCGATACCTATAGCGAGGGATGGAAGCCCGCCGCAGATCCGTTCATGACGGCAATCGTTGAGTTTGAAGACGATGGCAATGGCGGAACGACATATACCGCGACCGCACGGCACCGTTCACCAGAGGCGCGTAAAACACATGAGGATATGGGGTTTTTCGACGGTTGGGGCACCGTCGCGACACAACTCGAAGAGTATGCCAAGACGCTTCTCTGAATGACGGCGGACGTGTTTTTCAGTAGGGAACGTCCACCGTCATATCATTGTTCGTTAAACGTCGAGTTCTTCGACGAAGCGTGCGTTTTCCTGAATATACTGGAACCGCATTTCGGGTTTTTTGCCCATGAGGCGCTCAACGAGATCGCTTGTTTCGCCGGGTTCGTCCTCGTCGATTGTGACGCGGATGAGTTTGCGGGTAGCCGGATTCATTGTTGTGTCTTTTAGGTCTTTGGCATCCATTTCACCAAGCCCCTTAAAGCGCGAAATCTTGATCTGGCCTTTGCCCCCGAGACCTTTTTCAAGGGCCGCGTCTTTCTCGGCCTCATCGACGCAATAGCGGCGTTCGGAACCTTGAACGATGCGGAACAATGGCGGGCAGGCGAGATAGAGGTGGCCCGCGTCAATCATCGGGCGCATTTGCGTAAAGAAGAACGTCATCAACAGTGAAGCGATGTGCGCGCCGTCGACGTCCGCATCGGTCATGATGATGATTTTTTCATAACGCAGGTCATCGACGTTGAATTTGCTTCCCAGTCCAACGCCGAGCGCCTGAGCAAGGTCGTTGATTTCGGCATTGGTGCCGATCTTGCTTGATGCGGCGCCAAGGACGTTGAGAATTTTCCCGCGTAGCGGCAAGAGGGCTTGGGTTTTGCGGTCTCGTGCCATTTTGGCAGAGCCGCCCGCAGAGTCACCCTCGACGATAAAGAGTTCGGTACCTTCGCGCGTGTTGGTCGAACAATCGGTCAGTTTACCTGGAAGGCGCAGTTTCTTGGTTGCGGATTTACGCTGGGTTTCTTTTTCCTGACGACGGCGCAGACGTTCTTCGGCGCGCAGGACAAGGTAATCGAGGATTGCACCAGCGGCTTTGGTGTCGGCGGCAAGCCAGTTATCAAAGTGATCGCGGACAGAATTTTCCACCATGCGCTGTGCGGCTTCGGTAGAGAGGCGGTCCTTGGTTTGGCCAACGAATTGCGGATCACGAATGAAGCAGGACACGAGGGCACAGCCGCCCGCCATCAGGTCTTCGCGGGTAATCTGCGCGGCTTTTTTGTTGGAAACCAGTTCGCCGTATGCGCGGATTCCTTTGAGGATCGCGGCCCAGAAGCCAGCGACGTGCGTACCGCCCTCTGGGGTTGGGACGGTGTTGGTATAGGATTGGATGAAACCGTCGCGCGCAGGGGTCCAGTTGATGGCCCATTCGACCGAGCCGGGGACGTTGAATTTTTCCTGAAAGGAGACCTTGCCCGCAAATGGCGCATCCGCGTAGGTCGAGGAGCCGCCGAGGGTTTCGGTGAGATAATCCGCGAGGCCACCTGGGAAGTGGAATGTAGCCTCTTGGGGGGTGTCACCGTCGGCGATTGCCGATTTCCAACGGATTTCGACGCCCGAGAAAAGGTAAGCCTTGGAGCGGGCCATTTGGAATAGGCGCTTGGGCTTGAACTTCTGGCTGCCAAAAATTTCCGCATCAGGATGGAACGTAACCGACGTGCCACGACGATTGGGGGCGGCGCCGATTTTCTCAAGCGGACCTTTGGGGATGCCGCGCGAAAACTCCATGGCGTAGAGCTCGCGATTTTTGGCGACTTCGACCCGAAGGTGATCGGAGAGCGCGTTCACAACCGAGGAGCCAACTCCGTGTAGACCGCCGGATGTTTCGTAGGCATCGCCACCGAATTTACCGCCCGCGTTCAAAGTACAGAAGATGATTTCGAGCGCAGTTTTTGTCGGGTCTTTGGGGTGCGGATCAATCGGGATGCCGCGGCCGTTATCGCGGATGGTGACAGAGTAGTCGGCGTGAAGCTCTACCTCAATGCGTGTGGCGTGGCCTGCGACGGCTTCGTCCATCGAGTTATCGACAATTTCCGCAACGAGGTGATGGAAGGCGCGCTCGTCGATGCCGCCGATGTACATCCCCGGACGTAGGCGGACGTGCTCCATATCCTCGAGGACCTGAATCGAGGAGGCATCGTAGTCTTTTTCGGTTTTTTCGGAGCCTGAAAGGAGGTCGCTGGCCATGGTGCGCTGCTCATTGTTGATTTTGGTTGAAGATCATTGTGACAGCAGGGATGCGCGCAAGCAAGCGCTTGACGCTATATTATACGCGGAATCAGGTGGAAGTTAGCCGTACTTGCGATGCGCCTCGAGGTGGAGGGTATAACGCAGCTGCAAATCCGCGAGTTTCTTCATTTCGGCTTTGCGCTCGTCGGGGTCAGTCAGGGTTTTCAGGTGAGCATAGCTTGCCTGAATTTGTTGGTTCAGGACGACGGCGGGGGGCTTGACGTTATAGTTTTTGAGGATCGTGTTCATCGGCGGATTTTTGGCCATCTTCTCAAGATCAAGCGGCTTCCCCGCACCTGGGAGGTTATCAAACTCGCCTTCGGCTTTGGCCTTGTTGATCACGCGATCGATTATGAAACTAAAGGGATTGCTCATTTCACGGTCCGCCTTTCGCCCAAAAATATAAGTGTTCGGGACGGTGATACAAGGAGCAAATGTCTGGCTGGTTTTCCCGCTGATTTCATGGCGGAAACCCCTTTGATTTAATTCAGAAAATACCGTTGCAGATGACCATGATAACGAGCGCTACGATCCAGTATCCTGCGTTTACGTTTCGAGCATAGTTTGAGTGACCAGCGAAGGCGTTGCCGGCGTAGCCCATGACCGTAAATGCAACTGTCGCCAGAATGACCGTCAGCAGCAGGTTTGAGGCCGCCGTTACGCTGACGAACCAACTCATGAGGAAAAGGCCAAGGAATTGACTTATCATTGCGGCCTTGGGCATTTCGTTGGCGTCACCCAGATTTACGCCTACGCCCTCCGCCCATTTCGTGCCGAAGAGCTTGGGAGAGTACCAAAGCCAGCCGACCAAGAACGACACAACCGCGCCGACGATGACGGCGAGCCAGCTTACACCTGTTAGAATTTCTTCCATTTCGTGCTCCTGTTTTTCGTGTGTGTGAAGGAGTTTGCGCCAGATTGGCGATTTATCAAAAGGTTGTTTGCACTTTTTTTGGGCAAGTTTACCAAAAGGTCACATAGAGGAGCGGCCTGTGTTTTCAGGTGCATTGGTTATCGGAGGCCGCGCGGCGGGCGTGGGTGACAGGCGCGGGCGTCGGAATGCGCGGTTCATGAGCGTTGTAAATGCTCAGAAAGCAGCGTAATCGGAATTATGGCAAAAGAATTATCATATGGCGGGCACACGCGCGCGGTGCTCCTTTTGGGGCTTCCTCTAATCGGTTCTCAGTTGGCGCAATTTGCGGTGCATATGACCGATACACTGATGCTTGGGTGGTACTCGGTCGAGACCTTGGCGGCATCGGTTTTGGGGACGTCGTTTGCGTTTATTCTGTTTATTTTGGGTTCTGGTTTTGCATCGGCGGTGGTGCCATTGGTGGCGGCCGCGGATGCACAGGATGATCCGACACAAATTCGCCGCGTGACGCGGATGGGAATGTGGGCGGTTGGGTTCTATGCCTTTGCGGTGATGATCCCGATGTTTTTCTCGGCACCGATTCTCATTGCGATGGGACAAGATTCGGAGCTTGCGATGGCGGCGCAGTCCTATTTGCGGATTTCAGCGCCCGGTATGCTTATGGCGCTCGCGTCTACGGTTTTGCGGATGTATCTGTCGGCGCTTGAGCGTGCGAATACGGTTTTCTATGCCTCGCTTGCGGCAGTCGTTCTTAACGTTGTGCTGAACTATCTGTTTATCTTCGGGAACTTCGGGATGCCTGAATTGGGTATCCGCGGGGCGGCGATTGCGTCGCTTGGGGTGAACACGCTCTTGCTGCTTTATATGGGTATTTATGCGGTGCGCTATTTGCCCGAGCACGCTCTTTTCTCGCGGTTTTGGCGGTCGGATTGGGAAGCATTCTGGCAGGTTGTACGGCTTGGATTTCCGATCGGGATTACGGCATTGGCCGAGGTCGGGCTGTTTAATCTTGCGACGATTATGATTGGCTGGCTTGGAACGATACCGCTGGCGGCGCATGGCATTGCGCTTCAGATGTCGGGCGCTGTCTTTATGATCCATTTGGGTTTGTCGAGTGCGGCAACCGTGCGCGCGGGGCGTGCCTATGGCATGGGCGACGAGGCACATTTGCGGCGCGGGGCGCTTGTGGCCACGCTGATTTCCTTTGTGTTGTCGCTGTTTGGTGTGGCGTTGTTTGTGATGATCCCAGAGGTGCTGGCAGGTGCGTTCGTAGCGCCCGATGATCCGCTTCGACCCGAGATTATCGCCATTGGGACGACACTCTTGTTTATGGCGGGGATTTTTCAGGTTGCGGATGCATTGCAGGCGATGGCGCTTGGATTGCTGCGCGGGCTGCAGGATGCGCGCGTGCCGATGTGGATTGCTGTTATCTCTTATTGGGGGCTGGGAGCGACCGCGAGTTATTACCTCGGATCCGAGGAGCGCTATGGCGCGGAGGGCGTTTGGATGGGGCTGGTGATCGGCCTGTCGGCGGCGGCTGTCTTGCTGTCGATGCGGTTCTGGATGCGCTCGGTCAAGATCAGCGAAGCCGCAGCCAAATCCGCGGCGCCTGAAACCTCCGCCTAGGAGCCTCGCGCCTTTTGGATGCGGTCGGCTTTCTTGCGGACGAGGACGCTGCGCAAATCGTGCATGGCAAAAAGCAGATCGTCGTTGAGCTCCACAAGCTCGGCGTCGGTTGCTTTGCTTTGGGCCCATTGTGCCGTGAGATTAAGCTGATCGACCAAACGGCGGATATCGTCGATGGAGCGCTGCGCCAGAAGGGCACGGCGCTCTGATATCCAGTTCTGGATTGTTTCGATATCTTGGTCAGAAAGTGTGCGGTCGCCGTTCGCTTTAATCTCGCCGTTCTTTACATTGGCGACCGCAATTTGATCCATCTCGATCCGGCTTTGGCGGTTCTCGGTGTCTAGACGAAAAACCGCCGCGCCATTCTCGCGAACTCTGAAGTAGTACTCGGGAAGATGATCGGGCATGGCCGTCCTTGTTATTATTTCAGGTCTGCACAGAACGACTGAATCCGTTTGCAGGCCTCTTTGAGGGCTTCGTCGGAAGTAGCGTAACTGACGCGGAAGTTTGGCGAAAGTCCAAAGGCCGCACCAAACACAACCGCAACACCCGTTTCCTCGAGGAGTGCGGTGGCGAAGGCCTGATCGTCGGTAATTTTCGCGCCCGCTGGGGAAGTCTTGCCGATACAGCCCGCGATGTTCGGATACACATAGAACGCGCCATCTGGGGTGGGGCAGGTGATGCCTTCTGCTGCGTTCAGCATTTCAACCACAAGGTTACGGCGGCGCAGGAATACAGCATTGTTTTCGTGGATGAAATCATGGGTGCCATTCAGAGCCTCAACCGCAGCCCATTGCGAAACCGAGCAGGGGTTAGAGGTGGATTGGCTCTGGATTTTGCGCATTGCCGCGATAAGGGGTTTTGGCCCCGCCGCGTAGCCAATCCGCCAACCCGTCATCGCATAGGCCTTGGAGACGCCATTGCACGTGAGCGTGCGGTCATAAAGCTTGGGCTCGACCTCAGCGGGGGTCGCGAATTTGAAGTCGTCAAAAACGAGGTGCTCGTACATGTCATCGGTCATCACCCAGACATGCGGATGGCGCAAAAGCACATCCGTCAGCCCCTTGAGTTCCTCGGCAGAATAGCCCGCGCCCGTTGGGTTGGACGGGGAGTTAAAGATGAGCCATTTCGTTTTGGGGGTGATGGCCGCTTCGAGTTGCTCAGGCGTCATTTTGAAACCTGTCTCGATGCCAGCCTCGACAGCGACGGGAGTTCCGCCCGCGAGGAGCACCATATCGGGATAGGAAACCCAATAGGGCGCGGGGATGATAACTTCGTCGCCTTCGTTCAGGGTCGCCATTAACGCATTGTAAAGGATCTGCTTGCCGCCGGTTCCGACGGTGACCTGTGCGTTTTCATAGGTAAGGCCATTGTCGCGCTTGAACTTGGCGCAGATCGCGGATTTGAGTTCTGGAATGCCATCCACGGCGGTATATTTGGTTTTGCCAGCGTTGATCGCGGCGATGCCTGCGTCTTTGATATGCTGGGGCGTGTCGAAATCCGGCTCGCCTGCGCCCAGACCAATGACATCCTTACCTGCGGCCTTTAGCTCGGCGGCGAGGTTGGACACTGCAATGGTTGGAGAGGGTTTAACCCGCGCGAGAGTCTTTGAGAGAAAATCGTCTGAAATGCTGGACATGAGGGGCTCCGGTTTGTATCTGCCGGTTCCATGTCTTAGGCTGACATGCGCGTGCGCACAAGTATTTAGGAGCCAACCGTGACCGTAGAATCCCAGAACGAAACGCCCGAAAATCGGATCAAGCGGTTGCAGATGCGTAGTTGGCGCAGAGGTACCAAGGAAATGGACATGATTCTCGGTCCATTCTCTGACACCGAATTAACGACGCTGACCGCCGCGGAATTAGATATTTATGACGCCCTGTTGTGGGAAAACGATCAAGAACTCTATACTTGGGTGAATGGATCAGCACCGACGCCTGAGCAGTATTTGGACTTGATTTCAACGATTTCGCAGCATGCGTTAAAGAAATAATCCAAAAAATTTTCTCTCAATTTTTATGGCTTAACCGAATGTTTGGCTTTTGCCGCCAAAGTCTCTCTCAAGAGCTATTTGCGGAGAGATTGATGAGTTTACATACTAAATTTGAACTGCCGTCAGCGCAGGGATTCATGCCGAGCTATCTTGAGGCTTTGGCCTTGGTTGAGCGGCTTCATCGGCTATTGCTCGACGTTATTAAGGACGAGTTCGAGCGCGTCGGTGTGCTGGATATTAATGCGGTTCAGGCGCTTTTGCTCTTCAACATCGGCGAAAACGAAGTCACAGCGGGCGAGTTGAAGTCTCGTGGTTATTATCAGGGTTCGAACGTGTCCTATAACCTCAAGAAACTGGTGGATACGGGGTACATGCACCATCAACGCTGCGAGATTGACCGCCGCTCTGTGCGTGTGCGACTGACCGAAAAGGGACGCCACATTCGGAATGTTGTGAACGAGTTGTTCCTGCGTCACGCAGACGGGCTTGAGAAAAAAGGTGTGCTTGGGGCCGAGGGCATTGAAGATATCAATGTGGCGCTGCGGCGTGTGGAACGGTATTGGACCGATCAGATCAGATATATCTACTAGGCAAAAGGTCCGCACAACAAGCTGCGCGGACCTTCGATGGGCTTACCAGTGGCCAGTATTTTCCATGCTCGCCCAAGGTTCGGCAGGAGCGAGGCTCTCACCCTTTTGCAGCAACTCGATCGAGATGTTGTCAGGTGAGCGGACAAAAGCCATGTGGCCGTCGCGGGGCGGGCGGTTGATAATGACACCTGCGTCCTGAAGCTTTTGGCAGACGGCATAGATATCATCTACCTCATAGGCCAGATGCCCGAAGTGTCTGCTATCGCTTGGGAGTTCGTCATCGCCGTCCCAGTTGTAGGTTAGCTCTACCGGGCATTCTTCTTGCCCCTCTGGCGCCATGAAAATAAGGGAAAAGCGGCCAGATTCATTGTCGTAACGCTTGGTTTCTTTGAGGCCCAATAGTTCATAGAACGCCATTGAGGTTTCGAGATTTTTTACGCGCACCATCGTGTGAAGGTATTTTAACGTCATTTCGGTATCCTTTGCTGTTCGACGGCAAGGTGATCTGAAACCGCAAAGAGGTTCAAGAGGGCACGCGGAATTTTCTGGTGGCTGGCTAGAAAGTGCTGCGAATGCCGAGATTGACGCCGAAACTATTCACAGAAAAGAGCGGAGCGTTTGAAATTTTGCGTTGGTACAGAATGTCTAGAACAGGAGCGAAACCATAATATTCAAACTCGTCAAAGAACATCGACAGGGTGGCCACAGTTTGATGGTCCTTGCGCTGTTCGCCGCGCACGTATCGCGTTGTGTCATAGAGTTGGGCCTCGTATTGGACGCCAAAGCTCGTGGTCGCGTTGAAAAATGGTTTGGCCCAAGTATAGCGAAATCCACCTCCGATCGCGTCATTCGCAAGATCGGTGGCGCGGCCAAACTCTTTGTCACCAGTCAAGTTTGTCGTGCTCGCCGTGAAATTCCACGCGAAGATTCCGCCGGATTCCGTCGCGCGACGCTGTTGGAAGATGAGGGAATACTGGCTGGTGTCGCGCGCGTGATTATCAAGGCGAGAATTACCCTCGGCGAAGAGGGACAATCTGTTCTCAACACCGTTCTTTTGACGATAAACCGCCGCGTATTTCAACCAAACAAGGTTGCTAAGTGGTTCGCCGCCATAGCGGTACCGCCCGATTTGCGCCTCGACCGATTGAGCGAGCCGAGAGGAGGGGGCGCTCCAGTCATAGGCGGCGTGGAGTTTGAGGCTGGAGAATGCAAAGTCGCTGCCGCTGGCATCGGGCGCGATTTCTTTGGCCTCTTGCGAGAGCGCATACTGCCGTGTTTCGATATCCACGCCAAACCGCCAAGCTTGGGTGCTGGAAACTGGTTTGGTGTATTCCGCCGCCGCGCCGAGTGTCAGGCCAAGACCCGAGAGTGGCTTGTTCCTCCCTGACACCAAGAGAGGTAATCCGCCGATCGTGATTACATCGGCGTTGGAGCCGTTATTGATGTTGGAGGATGGGCGCAGAGCAAAGCGGTAATCCATCGACCATGGATTGATGCTGCGGACATAGCGCAGATCGTTGACCGCTTTCTCTTTGGTCGCTTCCGTCGGAGCAATCTGCGCAGCGCGGCGCAACCAGATTTGCGAGCGTGTGTAGGCCTTGTTTGACGAAAGGGCTTGTGCGGTGACGAGGGCTGCGTTGAATTTTCCCTCTGGATCTTCGGCGAGGGACCATGCCTTTTTGCCTGACTTGGTCGCTTCACCATAGTTGCCGAGGTGCCGTTCGGAAATCGAAAGCAATAAATGCGCGCTTAGGTCGTTTGGGTCGCGCAGCAGCAATCCTCTCGCGAGTTCGCGCGCAACAAGTGGTTGCCCCTCAAGGAGGAACTGCTGCGCGGCATTGCGCGCTTGGTCCGGTGAAATACGGATTTGTGCCGCTGCAGGCAATGCCATACCGCCAATCAGCAATATGGCCCAGAGAAGTCGCATTAGTCGGTTACGATAAAGACGCCAGTTTCTTGAACCCGTCCGAGCTCAGAATCTTCGTTATCAACCGCACCTTCGATCTTGACTGTTCCAACGATTTGCTCGCCATTGCGGCCCGCAAACACACCTTCGTATGAACCGCTCGCCTTTATGTCGCTGCCTTGGAAAGTGTTCGCGGTTCCGCTGTTGATCCGGCCATCTTCGCTGATAGAAGTTTCATTCAGGATAATGTTTGAGAGGCTGCCCAAGCTATTGCCCTCGACATCGAATTCTTCACGGTTACGGATGCCGCCGAGTACGGCGCCATCGACATCAAAATCAAGAAGGTCGACGAAAATAACGGCATCACCGCTTGCGAGCGAAACTTCCGAGCGCCCAGATTTAGAGTCGCCTACGATAATACCAGCGTAATCACCACGGTAGACGAGTTCGCCTTTTTTGACGGGGAGATTTACGTTTGTTGTGTTGCGTCCGATCATCGCGCCGCCGTGGCCATACTCGGCATAGAATGCGGTGCCTGCAGCGCCTGCGCGGCCATTTTCACTGGATGCGTAAATAGCGTAGTATTGGGCTTTGCCTTGCTCACCACTTTTCTTGCTGGCGAATACTTCGAAGCCTTCAACAGTCTTGATACCTGTGTTTTCATAACGGCCGTCCACACCGTCAAAGGGCAGGTTGTTAATGATCAGCTCGTCGTTTTTGGCGTCATAGACGAGGTTGTTCATCTCGGCCGTGTAGATTTCTTTGGGGTCTGTGGAAACGCCATCCTCACCGTCTGATCCTGGTCCGGTGGTCGTGCCGAACGGTGCTTCGCCGCCTCCGCATGCCGAAAGGGTCAACGCTGCACAGAATAGGAATTTTTTATACATAGGATGGGCCACTGCTTTTGCCTGAGTTTTCGCAAAGGTTTAGGCAATCGGAATAAAAGTCAATCATCGAGCGCGTTTAGGGAAGGTTTTTCTAAGTGTGTGGTTTTTATGGGAGCCCAATATTAGCCCCGCATTTTGTGGCCAAGCCGCATTACGTTCGTATATATAGGTATGAAAACGAGTCGCAGAACGCCAACCATACGCGCAGTGAGGATCCCATATGCCCCTTAGCCCCGAGCAGCTAGCAGAAATCGAAGCCCTTCGCGGCACCCCTCAACCAACCCTTCGGGCTGTTGCGCCGGGGATGGAAAAGCATCTCTATACTGCGCAGGAAGTCTTGGATCATGGCTTTGTACGTGTGGTGGATTACATGGGGGACGATGCGGCGATCTGTCAGGCGGCGCGGGTTTCCTATGGTAAGGGGACAAAATCGGTTCAGAACGACAAGGGTCTGATCCGCTACCTGATGCGTCATTGGCATTCGACTCCGTTTGAAATGTGCGAAGTGAAGTTGCACGTGAAGTTGCCGATTTTTGTTGCGCGTCAGTGGATCCGTCACCGTACGGCCAATGTGAACGAATATTCCGCGCGGTATTCAATTCTTGATCGCGAATTTTACATTCCTGCGCCTGAGCATTTGGCGGCGCAGTCGGTGATAAACAATCAGGGGCGCGGAGAGAACCTAACGGGTGAGGAAGCGGCGCGTGTATTGGAGATTCTGAAATCCGATGCAAACCGCGCCTATGACAACTATGAGAGCATGATCTCGGAAGAGGGGCAGCAAGGTCTGGCGCGGGAGTTGGCGCGGATGAACCTTCCGAGCAATATTTACACACAGTGGTACTGGAAGGTTGACCTGCATAATCTGTTCCACTTCCTGCGTTTGCGGGCGGATAGTCATGCGCAATATGAAATCCGTGTTTATGCCGATGCAATTGCGAAGGTTGTCGCGGATTGGGTTCCTGCGGCCTATGGCGCGTTCGAAGACTACCGCATGGGCGGAGCAACCCTGTCGGCGCAGGCGCTGGATGTTGTCCGTCGCCGCCTGAAAGGGGAAGACGTGACACAAGAGAATTCCGGCATGGCCGCGCGCGAATGGCGTGAATTCATTGAACTTGTGGATGGTTAGGGTTCGCACTTAAAGCGGGACATAAAAAAACACCCTGCGAAATTCGCAGGGTGTTTCTCGTTTAGCAGAAGCTAAAGCTATTAGTCAGCTAGTGCCAAATCGCCAGCAGAAGCGCGACCGTCGCGACCTTCTTGAAGCTCATATGTCACTTTCTGGTTGTCGGCCAAGCCTGTAAGGCCTGCGCGCTCAACTGCAGAAATGTGTACGAATACATCAGATCCACCAGCGTCTGGTGCGATAAAGCCGAAGCCTTTAGTAGTGTTAAACCATTTTACGGTGCCAGTAGCCATTCCCGTATCTCCTATCATTGGCCGCCCACATTATGCGGCGGTTTGGTGATCAGCCCTTGTTATTAATCGAACCGGCTGCTCAGAAGAGGGAAGGCGGGAGGATAGAGTCTGTCGTCACAGCTCTCATATGGGGCTTTTATGCGGAAACTGCAAGTGTTTCCGTAAACTTGTGCGAAATCGTTATAATAAAAGGAAAAAGAACGGCCCGAGTGCCGGGCCGCAAACCATTGTATTCGACGATATTAGAAAATTAACCGATAGTTTTCAGTTCGCCTGCGGATTCACGTCCATCGCGACCAGCAATCAATTCGTATTCAATTTTCTGGTTGTCAGCCAAGCCTGTTAGACCTGCTTTTTCAACTGCGGAAATGTGAACAAATACGTCCGATCCGCCTGCGTCAGGTGCAATAAAGCCGAAGCCTTTAGTAGTGTTAAACCATTTAACGGTGCCGGTAGCCATCCGTTTTCTCCCTAATCAATTCTTACCCATCGCGGAATTGCGGCGGGCTGTGCCTAAGAAAATTTGGGTCAAACGTCCTGTGGATACAGGAGCAGAAGAGCAAAAATTCTGCTAACACGGTGAAAACGGTAGCGCGAATCGAGGAAAACGCAAGTATTTTCACGACTTGGCCGCAGATTGTTTGAAAAATTCGAAGCATTTGAGGGAAAATGATGAAGATTTGGGGGCTTAAAGCCTGTGATACCTGTCGTAAGGCGAACAAGGCAATCGCAGCGCAGGGCGTGGAGCTCGAAAGCATTGATGTGCGCGCGGACGGTGTGGCGACGGATGATCTGAACCGATTTTACGACGCGTTTGGTGAGGCATTGGTCAATCGGCGCTCGACCACTTGGCGGGGATTGTCGGAGGATGAGCGTGCGGGCGACCCGATTGAATTGTTGCGCGAGCACCCGACATTGATGAAACGGCCCGTGATCGAACATCAGGGCACGCTTTACCTGGGATGGGGGGCGGACGTGCAGGCGGCCATTCTGGACTAGAGGCGGTCTTGGCGAGTGGTTCCAATCAGAATTCGATCAAGCGAGATCGGGCCCGCGCCTTTGATAATCAGAATGACCAGAATCGAAATCCAGAACAGTCGCTGATCCAAAATGACGCTATCGGGGAAGCGGTCAAACCATGCGCCGAGGGTTTCGGGCTGTTCTATGCCGCCGTGGCCATAGAGGTCAGTTAGGCTTTGGACTGTGATGAAGCCGATCATTCCGATACTTGCGAGCCGTGTAAACAGACCAAGTACAATCAGCGCCGGCAGAACGAACTCGGCCGTTGTTCCAGCAACGACCACCAACCAATGGAACCAGCTTAACTGGCCGATGTCATAAGAGACGGCCTCCATTGCTTTTGGGAAAATCTGGGCATAGGCACCAACCGAAGGGGAAAAAAGGCCAAAGATACCATCCCCTAGTTTGAGCCACGCCGAGTTCCAGTAATATATCAGCAAAGTCGCCGCGAAGGTGAAGCGCGCGAGCGTCGGAAGCAGCCACGTCCCCGCGATCGAGGTGATGAGCGAAACGACAAAATCGTAAAAGCGAATGAGCGTGTGCATAGTTTTGTCCTTATTGAGGCGCGATTTTGGTGATCGCGCCGCCAGAGAAGAGGATGCCCAACACTTGCGAGAGATCAAAACCCTGTGTCGCGCCAGCGGTGTCGAATGCCTCGGAGAAACGTGCACCGTTTTGGAGTGAGGAGATGAAGGCGGCACCACCGCGCGGAAGGAGCGAGACCTGAGGATCAAAGTCGGGACGCGTTACAATAACGTCTTGCGCGCCGGGTGTGACGGCGGGGGCATCAGGGCGCGTATTGGCGAGATAAATGGCGTGCAGCGGCCAGCGCGATTGAAGGATGTGTACCGTTGGAGCAAACGAAACTTGCGACTTCATCAGCATATCAGGAGGCATATTCTGCAGCGTTTCGGGCGCAATCGGGGTGGTGTCGGCCGCATGATAGGATTGGCGCAGAGCGAGTTCGAGGCGTGCAACATCCGCAAGATAGGGCAGGTGCGCGACAGGCTCAAACGTCTCTAGAAACGATGGCATCCGCGAGCCGTAAAACATCATTAGAGGAGATTGCGGCGGGTGCTCTCGAAGGAAGACGCCCGCGAGCGCGTTAAAGAATTCTTCGCCAACAATGCGCGTGAGAATGGGGAATGCCTGTGTGAGCGCTTCGGTTAAGGAAACCGCAACATTGTTGCGATAGACCGAAAACCTCTTGCCCGCCGTTGAGTCATCAGGGCTGCGCAGACCACTCGGCACTGCCTGATCAGGATCAAGCAGGGCGGTGATAAACTCGGATTGAGAAACGGTCACCATTAGGCTGGGACCTTTGCGAGCGCGTCTGCGGCGCGTTTTGCTTCGGCCGCAAGGGTCGGCCATTCGGGGATGTCGTTGTCCCATTCAATAAGGCTCGGTTTTGCGCCGCCCTTCTGGAGGGTATAGGCGTACATTTCCCATACGGGCTCTGCGACCTCGCGGCCGTGGCTGTCGATGAGGAGCGGTGCACCTGTGTCGTCAGTGTCTTCTTCGTGTCCAGCGAGGTGAATTTCACCGACCAGATCTAGCGGGAACGCGTCGATGTAGGAATATGGATCGGTTTTCTGATTGGTTGCAGAAATGAAAACATTGTTCACATCAAACAAAAGTCCACAGCCTGTGCGCCGCGAAATTTCCGAAAGGAACTCCGCCTCAGGGATCTGGCTCTCGGCGAATTTCAGATAGTTTGAGGGGTTTTCAAGCAGCATTCGCCGACCGACGACCTCTTGCACTTGGTCGATATGACGGCAAATGCGCAACAGGGTTTCTTCGGTGTAAGGAAGCGGGAGGAGATCGTTCATAAAGCCCATATCATGCGTAGACCAAGCGAGATGCTCGGAAAAACTGGCGGGGTTTAACCATGATATCAGGTGCTTGAGGCGTGCGAGGTGCTCAGGATCAAGGGGCATTTCACCGCCGATAGACAGGCCAACGCCATGCACGGAAATGGGGAATTTCTCGGAAAGGGCGCGCAGTTGCGCGATGGGGCGTCCGCCATCTCCCATGTAGTTTTCCGCATGAATTTCCAACCACTCAACAGGTTTTGGATCGTTCATGATGTCAGAAAAATGCTGGGGTTTGT
Source organism: Falsihalocynthiibacter sp. SS001 (assembly GCF_042445055.1). GTDB lineage: Bacteria > Pseudomonadota > Alphaproteobacteria > Rhodobacterales > Rhodobacteraceae > Falsihalocynthiibacter. The sequence continues at coordinate 2,324,494 of NZ_CP170339.1, read as the reverse complement.
AACCCACGCCCGGGCAACAGGGGAGAGACTCAAATTGATGCGGGGTTGCGTCAAGCATGGGAGCCTCCAAAATGTGCTTAAAGTCAGTAGTATAACAGATAGTGTCGCGAATCCGCAAATTGGGTGCGCCCTCCCCGTAGGGAAGGCGCCAAGGTATTATGCTGGGATGTCGCGCTCAAGGGCTTCGAGAGAACCCATGCGGCCTTCGCCCACATCCATCGTTTCGCACGTGCCAGCGGCAACAAGTTTCCATGCATTGCCTTGGTAATCCACTTTGGATGTGCCAGCGCATGTTGTGCCAGGGCCAGCGGCGCAGTCGTTTTCACCTGCGAGTGCTACACCGAAGCATTTCTCTTGTTCACCATCTGCGGCAGCAGGAAGGGCGTGGGCAGTAAGAGCAGCAGCAACAGCGCCAGCAACTGCAAGAGATTTCATCTGGTTAGACATCTGGATATCCTTTTGAAAAATACTGTTTGATATCGCGTCGAGCGATAACGAGATATTAGGCGCTTGCATTGCTAACAAACCACTCACATAGGCGTTATTCACCTGCGCGTGAGTTTATGCGAGTTATTCGTGGTGAGCGCTAAAACGTGGAAAAGCTCTTTATTTCAAGGTTCCAGCGCGGGAACCTTGGGGTGATGAGCAATCGTCAGGCGCTGAAATGCACGAATTGTTTCAGGGCAGAGCGCCGATTTTGTAATAATTGAGACGAATTTTGGTGCGGGATTTGCGCAATATTTCAAAATGTTCGGCAAAAAGGAATGCCCTGAAACATATGTCTCAGGGCATTCAGATGTTTTTCATTACTTCCGCAGATCAGGCGGTGTCGCATCCACCGCGAGTTCTGCGGCGATCTCATCGAGCGATACGACTGTCGTTTTCTTTTCGCCCAAGCGGCGCAGCGTTACTGTGCGCTCTTCGACTTCTTTCATGCCAACGGCGAGGATAACCGGCACTTTGCCAAGGCTGTGCTCGCGGACCTTATAGTTGATTTTTTCGTTGCGAATGTCGGCCTCGGCGCGGACGCCACGCTTCTTAAGTTCGGCAACCACTTCGTGCACGAAGTCATTTGCATCAGACACGATCGAAGCAACGACGACCTGACGCGGAGCAAGCCAGAACGGGAATTTGCCCGCGTGTTCCTCAATCAGAATGCCGATAAAGCGCTCAAAGCTTCCCAAGGTCGCGCGGTGTAACATATAGGGAGTGTGCTTGGCGCCATCCTCGGCAATGTAGGTTGCCTCAAGCCGCTCAGGGATGTTCGGATCGACCTGAAGTGTGCCGCATTGCCAATCACGGCCAATCGCGTCGGTGAGCACGAATTCCAGCTTTGGCCCATAGAATGCGCCTTCGCCGGGGTTCAGTTCGTAATCACAATCTGCGGCTTCGCAGGCATTGCGCAACGCAGCCTCGACCACATCCCAGCTCTCGTCGGAACCAACGCGTTTTTCGGGACGGTCAGAGAACTTGATGCGGAAGTTATCAAATCCGAGGTCTTTGTAGGTCTGGGACAAGAAGTCGATGAACTCTTTAGTTTCAGACTCGATTTGCGCCTCGGTACAGAAAATGTGCCCGTCATCTTGGGTGAATCCGCGCACACGCATAATGCCGTGGAGCGCGCCGGAAGGTTCATAACGGTTACACGATCCGAATTCTGCCATGCGAAGCGGTAGGTCGCGATAAGACTTGATACCTTGGTTAAAGATTTGAACGTGACACGGGCAGTTCATCGGCTTCATCGCGTTGATAGCTTTTTCGCGTGCATGTTCTTCGTCGACTTCAACGATGAACATATTCTCTTGGTATTTTTCCCAGTGTCCGGATTTTTCCCAGAGTTTGCGATCCACAATCTGTGGGGTGTTGACCTCCTGATAGCCACCAGCGTTCTGACGACGGCGCATATAGTCCTGAAGCTCGGTATAAACTTTCCAGCCGTTCGCGTGCCAGAAAACCTGTCCAGGTGCTTCTTCTTGCATGTGGAACAAATCCATCTCGCGGCCAAGCTTGCGGTGATCGCGTTTGGCGGCTTCTTCGAGCATGTTGAGGTGTTTTTTCAGGCCCTCTTTGTTCTGAAACGCAACGCCATAGATACGCTGAAGCATCGCGCGGTCGCTGTCGCCGCGCCAATAGGCGCCCGCGATGGACATCAGCTTGAATGCATCACCGGGTACTTGGCCGGTGTTCTGAAGGTGCGGCCCACGGCAGAGATCCTGCCAATGCCCATGCCAATACATGCGCAGCGGTTCGTCGCCGGGGATCGAGTTGATCAGCTCTACTTTATAAGGCTCGTTATTGGCCTCATAGAACTTGATCGCGCGGTCACGGTCCCAAATTTCGGTGGTCACAGGCTCGCGCTTGTTGATGATTTCCTTCATCTTTTTCTCGATGACTTCGAGGTCCTCGGGTGTGAAGGGCTCGGCGCGGTCAAAATCATAGTACCAGCCGTTTTTGATAACAGGGCCGATGGTAACTTTGACGTCGGGCCAGATTTCTTGAACGGCGCGCGCCATGATGTGGGCACAGTCGTGACGGATCAGCTCATTCGCCTGTTCTGCGTCCTTGATTGTGTGGATCGCAATGCTGGCGTCATTATTGATGGGCCACTGAAGGTCCCAGTGTGCGCCATCTACCGTTGCAGAGATGGCCTTTTTCGCCAAGGAATTCGAAATGCTCGCGGCAACTTCGGCGGGCGTTACGCCTGCGTCGTATTCACGGGAATTGCCATCGGGAAGGGTGAGGGAGATTTGGGCCATCTGGGGCTCCTCGTCAGTTTGGCGCCTACAAAACGCCCGGTTGCGGGTACATGTTCGCGCGTCTTGTGCCGCCTTGAGGGCCCAGAGTCAACGAAGTTTCATAATGATTTTGCACAGGTTTCGGAGGTGAGAGGGGTTGAATATACGTCTTGCTAGGGGCACTCTCACGGCAATAAAACCGGAGCGCATCAATGACAAAACCACAATTTTTCACCACGCCACAAGGCCGCGAAATCGCGTATCACAAGACAGACGGCACAGGGCCGGGCGTTGTGTTCCTTGGGGGCTTTATGTCCGATATGGGCGGCACCAAGGCGGTATATCTTGAGGAATGGGCGCGCAAAAACGGCCGCTCATTTCTGCGGTTTGATTACTCAGGGCACGGCGACAGTGGCGGAGAGTTTACCGATGGTTCTATCGGTGAATGGGCGCAGGATGCACAGGCCGCGATCAGCGCTTTGACGGATGGTCCGCAGGTCTTGATTGGATCGTCAATGGGCGGATGGATCGCGCTTTTGGTGGCGCGTTCAATGCCCGAGAAAATAGCGGGCCTCGTGGGAATTGCGGCGGCGCCCGACTTTACCGAAGACAGTATGTGGGACGGGTTTGGCGACGCACAAAGGGCCGAGTTGGAGCAAACGGGGCGCGTTGCCCTGCCGAGCGACTATGATGATGGCCCCTACATTATTACCAAGAAGTTGATCGAGGACGGACGTAGCAATCTGGTGCTGCGCAGCCCGTTGAGTCTCAACTTCCCAACACGTTTTCTTCAAGGGACCGCGGATGAGGATGTGGATGTGTCCGTCGCGAACCGCTTGCTTGAGCATGTTGAGGGAGCGGACATTCGCCTCACGCTTGTCAAAGGTGCCGATCATCGGTTTTCAACGCCCGAGTGCCTAAACTTGATCGCCAAGACATGCGAAAAGGTTCTGGCGCGCGCAACATGAAATAGGAGCGGAATATGGACCAGCGCGTTAGCCTGATAACACTTTGTGTGGATGACATGGAGGCCTCTGCCGCGTTCTATGAAGCGCTGGGGTGGAAACGGGTTGAGAGTCAGGATGGCGTTGTCGCCTTTGATTTGATCGGGCAGACGTTGGGCCTTTATACCAAGGCGGGGATGGCCGAGGAATTGGGCATCCCACTTGAGAGTATCGGTGGCTTTTCTGGAGTGACCCTTGCGCATAATTTGCGCACCAAGGAAGAGGTCGCGCCATTGCTAGAGCGTGCCGAGAAAGCAGGCGGGCGTATTCTCAAACCTGCGCAAGACGTATTCTGGGGCGGGTATCATGGATATTTTGCTGATATCGACGGGCACGTCTGGGAAATCGCGCATAACCCTTTTTCACCACTTGGTCCCAATGGCGAATTCCAGTGGAACGGGGTGAAATAGATGCGCAAGCCCACGTCTATGCGTAGGCTTGAGGCCCTTGGGCGTGTACGGCTCTCCAAGTATTTCTATATGCGGGATTTTCTGTTTTCAGAGATTGCCGCGGTACATGGTTTCTCAAACATACCGGATGATCCCGATATTGCGATTAAGGCTGGGCGCGCCCTTTGCTCTGAACTATTGGACCCGCTGCAAGAGACATTCGGGGCGGTTGCTCTTCGGTCGGGGTATCGTTCAGCAGAGGTTAATCAATTCGGGAACGCGCACGGTCTAAACTGCGCTCGCAACGAAGCCGATTTTGGCGGACATATCTGGGATCATCTCGACAGTAGGGGCGCGCTAGGCGCGTGCGTTTGCGTTGTTATCCCTTGGTTTGCGGACCGATATGAACAGGGTAGGGATTGGCATGATCTTGCGTGGTGGTTGCACGATTACTTGCCCTATTCCGAGATACGGTTTTTTCCGAAACTTGCAGCGTTTAACCTGACATATAGCGAGCAACCCAAGAGAGAAATCAGGGGTTGGATCGGAGGCAACTCTGTACTTCTTCGGGAGGGCGAAGAACCACAAGAAACCTTGGTCCAACGCAAAAGCCGATACCAAGATTTCCCAAAGTTTTGTTGCTTGGACTTACCTCACTAGGCCTTGAGCTTGGTGACGGTCGCCGATTTTTTGGTTGGGGCGTTTGAGTCAATGAAATCAAGAACAAGCGGGCGGATGTTATTGCGCCAACTTTTCCCCGCAAAAATCCCATAGTGCCCCGCGTCTGGCTCAAGGTGGCTTGCCTTTTTGCTGTCGTCTAGGCCTGTCAGTAGGTCAAGTGCAGCAACGCATTGGCCCGGGGCGGAAATGTCATCATTGGCACCCTCAACGGTTTTTACCGCAACGGAAGTAATTTTGCCTATATCTATCGGTGTTCCATCGACGGTGAACTGGTTCTTGGCGATTTCGCCAGCCTTGAAAATACGCTCAACCGTCGAGAGATAGAACTCAGCTGTCATATCCATAACGGCGAGGTATTCGTCGTAGAAACGATTGTGCTTGTCGTGATCTCCTGCTTCGCCTTTGGAAACGCGCAAGATTTGGTCACTGAACGCTTGGTTGTGGCGTTCGCCGTTCATCGACATAAATGACGCAAGTTGCAGCAATCCGGGATAAACGCGGCGGCCTACACCTTTATACTTGAAGCCAACACGCTGGATTGCGGTCTCTTCGAGTTGGCCCATAGTGACGCGGCGGCCAAAATCAGTCACGTCGGTTGCTGCGGCATCCGGATCAATCGGGCCACCAATCAACGTAAGGGTGCGGGGTTGCGCGCTTGGATCTTGTGCGGCGAGGTATGCTGTTGCGGCAAGGGCGAGAGGCGCAGGCTGGCAAATAGCGATGACATTCGCGTCCGCCCCAACTTCGCGCATGAAGTCAACGAGGTAGAGCGTATAATCCTCAATGTCGAACTTGCCCGCTGAAACTGGAATGTCGCGCGCGTTGTGCCAATCAGTAATATACACATCCGCATCAGGTAGCAGACTGGCGACGGTGCTGCGTAGCAAAGTGGCATAGTGACCAGACATCGGTGCAACGAGCAAAATTTTGCGGGCCATTTCCGCGCGGCCCTGAACATTAAAGCGGATAAGATCGCCGAAGGGGCGGGAAACGATTGTTTCGATTTGAATTAAGTGGTCACGACCATCATTAGACGGAATGGAGTGAATTCCCCAGTCGGGCTTGGCGACCATGCGCGCGAACGAGCGTTCCGTAACTTCGCCCCAAGCGCCCATCCATTGAAGAAAGGGGTTCGGCACGAGGCCCATTGCGGGGTATGCGGCGATGGCCTGAGCAGTCGCTCCTAGCCATTGGTTGGTATTGCGCACCGTCTCCATCAGGTCATAGGTTGTCATATCCCGCATGTTCGCTCCTTCACAGCGCTTGGTTCTCGCGCTAAGCTGAAATTGTGCTGCACGTGCTTACTATGTATGCTGCACCTGCAGAAAGACTAGGGTAGAATTTCAATTATGACAACAGATCAGAACGATAGCGGCCAAAATAATTCAAGCGCCAAATCAAATGAAACGTCTGAACGGCTTACTGAAAATCTGCTTAAGCTAGAGCAGCTTTCGGCGCGGTTGGTCGCCGCGATGTCCAGCAAACGCAAGATTGATCCGAACCTCCAAGGGCCGAGCGGAGAGCTCTTTATGAAGGCCGCCGCGGCCTATATGGCCGAGATGATGAACAACCCTTCCAAGATTGTTGAACATCAGGTTGCCTATTGGGGGAAGTCGCTAAAACACTATGTCGAAGCGCAGAAAGTCTTGAGCGAAGGCAAGCTGGAGACACCCGCAGACACAGGGCCGGAGGATCGGCGTTTTTCTGATCCAATGTGGGATACACACCCCTATTTCAACTATATAAAACAGCAGTATTTGATGAATAGCGAGGCCGTCACTCAGGCCGTCGCCGATATGGACGGGCTAAGTGCATCTGATCGCAAGCGCGTAGATTACTTTAGCCGCCAGATCGTTGATATGTTCTCGCCTAACAACTTCCTCGGAACCAATCCGACCGCACTCGCACGCGCTGCCGAGACTGAGGGACAGTCGCTCGTGGACGGGCTTGAGAACCTTGTTCGTGATATCGAGGCGAATAACGGCGAATTGCTGGTGACCTTGGCGGATAAAGAAGCGTTTCAAGTCGGCGAGAATCTCGGGACAAGTAAGGGCGGAGTCGTCTATCGCAATCGAATGTTTGAGCTGGTGCAATATTCACCACAAACCGAAACCGTCCATAAAACACCGCTGATTATCTTTCCGCCGTGGATCAACAAGTTCTATATTCTGGACCTGAAAACCAAGAACAGCCTGATCAATTGGATCACCGAACAGGGGTTTACCTTGTTCGTGGTGTCATGGGTGAACCCCAATGCCGCCTATGCTGACGTTGGGATGGACGATTATGTTAATGACGGTTATCTTGAAGCGATCAACGTCGTCAAAAAGATCACCAATGAGAAAAAGGTTAATGTCGTCGGCTATTGTATTGCAGGTACGACCCTTGCGTTGACGCTCTCCAAGCTAAAGAAGCTGGGAGATAAGTCGGTTAAATCCGCGACATTCTTTACGACACTCACCGATTTTTCGGATCAGGGAGAGGTCGGCGTATTCCTTGACGAAGGGTTCGTCGGCGGTATTGAGCGCGAAGTGGCCGAGAAGGGGCTGCTGGATTCCTTCTTTATGTCGCGGACGTTCTCTTATTTACGGTCTAATGATCTGATTTATGCACCTGCCATTCGGAATTACATGATGGGCGAGGCGCCGCCGGCGTTTGACCTGCTGTATTGGAACGGTGATGGCACCAATCTTCCGGGGCGTATGACCGTGGAGTACTTGCGCAACCTTTGTCAGGAAAACCATTTCGCGCGCGGAATCTATGAGATGGAAGGGGACACGCTCTCTATCCAAGATGTGGATGTGCCCGTTTGCGCGATTGCCTGTGAAACCGACCATATCGCCGCGTGGAAATCCTCATATAACGGGGTTCGTCAATTCGGGAGCAAATCCAAGACGTTTATCCTTTCGGAAAGTGGGCATATCGCAGGGATCGTGAACCCGCCGAGCAAGCAGAAGTACGGTCACTATACCAATGACGATCTGGATCAGGGTGCCGCCAAGTGGCATGAGGGCGCAGAATTTCACGAGGGATCGTGGTGGCCAAGGTGGGGGGAATGGCTTTCCAAACACTCCGGAACACAGATTCCTGCGCGAAAACTGGGCGATTCCAAGCACCCTGTGCTGTGTGATGCACCAGGAACATATGTTTTGTCTCCTGTAAGTGATTGATTTATATGGGATTGAATAAATATTGCTGCGATGCAGCATAAAATACTTGAAATGCTGCGGTGCAGTATGCATATTGCTTGTACGAGATTAATTCATTCGGGCCCTCCCGCCCGTAGTTTGGAGCAAGCACATGACAAAAGCACAAGATTTCACCAAAATCATGCAAGACATGGTTGGCGCATTCCCCGTAGACACATCTGCCTTCGAAGGCGCATTCAAAAACTCTGCCGCTCTTGGCGACAAAATGTCCAAAGTTGCGCTTGCCGCAGCTGAGAAATCAAACGAGATTTCCACAAAATGGACAAAAGAAACACTGGAAAAACTCTCTGCTGTTTCTGCAGTTAAAGAAGAGCCAGCTGATTATAGCAAAGCAATGACGGATTTCGCTTCGTCTACTGCCGAGCTCGCTGCTGAAAACCTTGCTGCCTTCGCTGAAGTAGCAAAAAAAGTACAAGCTGAAACAGTTGAGCTTATGCTCTCTGCAGGCAAAGAAATGTCCGAAGAAACATCTGCGGCAGTTAAAAAAGCAACTGCTGACGTTTCTAAAGCCGCAAAAGCTGCGACTAAGTAAGCGACACCAAATTCGCGCAGGGAACTCCTCCTCCCTGCGTCTCCTCCGAGGCGAGATCCAATGGGTCTCGCCTTTTCTTTTGTTGCTTTCCGTTCGCGCTTGCGCAATCCTTCTGCAACGCAGAAGGAGGGGATACCTGTGAGCGAATCCGAAAAACCTTTACTTATTAAGCGCTACGCCAGCCGTCGGCTGTATAATACCGAAACCAGCGACTATGTTACGCTTGACGATATCGCGGAGTTCATCCGCGCTGGGCGCGAAGTGCAGATTATCGACCTCAAGAGTGGTGATGATCTAACTAGGCAGTATCTCCTTCAGATCATTGCCGAGCGCGAGAGCCGTGGAGAGAATGTTTTACCCATCAATGTGCTTACGGATCTGGTGCGCAGCTATACCAACCAAGCTGGCAGCGTCGTGCCCGATTTCCTCGCGGCTAGTTTCGAAATGCTCCGAGAAAGCCAGAATACCGTGATGGGTGGAATGGTGAACCCGATGGTCGGTATTCCGGGGTTTGAGGCATTCAAAGCGCAGCAAGAAGCCTTCCTCAAGACAATGACCGGTGCGTGGACTCCAACTGAGCCGGAAAAGAAAGAGAAAGAAGCTGATAGCGAGAGCGATTTGAGTGACATCAAAAAGCAACTCGCCGAGCTTCAGAGTAAGCTTTCCAAGATGAGCTAAACCGAGCCACTAGAGGCAACGATAGCGTTGTCTCTAGCGGATGATTTGTGGGCGGAAGCGGAATTTACGCCGCGCTGCACTTGGTAGGTGCTGGTTCAAACGTTTGCCAATCGCCCCATAAACCGCGATCACCCCGAGCGTCAGAATAATGTAGTAGAACGCCAAGATCGGGTAGGGGATGAACGGGTTGAACGTCTTGTCCGCAAAATAGCTTGCGTAATAGAGCGCATCACCACGTTGTTGCCACGCCGGAAAGCCCGAGAAAAACACAAGCGTCGTTGCATGGAACAAGAATATCGCCTCGTTCGTATAGGCAGGCCACGCAAGGCGCAGCATCGTCGGATACACGACCCGTTTGAACTTTTTCCATCCAGACAGACCATAAGCTTCGGCGGCTTCAATATCCCCTTTGGGAATAGAAGTTAGCGCGCCATAGAAGATCTCTGCGGAGTAGGCCGTGGTGTTCAGGAACAAAACAAAAAGCGCGCCGAGCCATGCTTTGGTCAGCATTCGGGTCTCAAGCGTTATCTGGACAAAGCCGAGGTTCAGATCATAGCCGAGCTTAGGCAGTAGCACGAAAGCTTCGTATGCAAGGAAGAACTGAATAAACAGTGGCGAGCCGCGGAACACAAAGATGAAAATCTCCGCAGGGCGTCTGAAAATCCAGCGGTTGGAATCTTTGGCCAAGGCAATCGCAATTGCGGCAAAGAAGCCAAAGGCAATCGCTAGCACACCGAAATACAAGTTCCAGATCATACCCGAACCAATCAGCGTAAACTGATCACAGAGGGTGAAATCCGTTCTAGGGAGCAAACGCTCACCAAAACCGATGGAACGGAAGGCGTAGTTTTGGATGGTTTCGAGACAGCTCATGATGTCGCTCCTCGACGCTGTGCCTCGCCGCCGGATGTGGCTTGGCCGTGCGACATGCGCTTCATCATGCGGGCAAAGAATTTTTCGCTGACCTTGGTGAGCAGCAAGTAAAACGCCAGCAGCCCAAGGAAATACCATATCCGCCAATCAGGGTGCGGATAGGCAAAAGCGTTGGTTTTCATACCACCAAGTTCCCGCGCCCAGTAAACGATGTCCTGAATCCCCAGAAGGAAAAGCAGCGGTGTCGCTTTGACAAGAATGAGCCAGAGATTCGATAGACCAGGAAGCGCGTAGACCCACATTTGCGGGACGAGAATGCGCCAGAAGCTCTGGCGATGGGTCATTCCATAAGCTTCGGCTGTTTCGATCTGTGCGTGAGGCACAGCGCGCATGGCACCAAAGAGAACATTGGCCGCAAAGGCGCCAAAAACGATAGCGAATGTAAAGACCGCGATGGAGAAGCTATAGGCGTCGTGAACCCACGCAGCGGAGGATGAAAGCGGCATCTTGGCATCGGGGCAGACGAGGAAGTCGCTCCCTTGGCGGATCGGGTCTGTCCAATCGGGGCATTTCACCTTGTGACGCAACCATTCGATTCCTTGGTCGAGGGCAATCACAAAGAACATGAAAAACGCAATGTCGGGAACGCCGCGCACGATCGAAGTATAGCCAACGCCGATCCAGCGAAGCGGCGGAATGTGGCTTCGGGTGGCCATTGCGCCAAGGAAACCAAAGAACAGTGCAACGGGGGCTGTTACGGCCAACAGTAGCAATACTGTGCCGAACGAGCCGTAGAACGTCATGTGTTTGGCCGTCGTCAAGTAGCACGACAGCCATCTAACACCTTCGAGGGTGGAGGGATCAGAGCAATAAGAGAAGATCGGACAATCCTCGGGTACTAGAGAACAAAGAGATGGCGCGCACCAAGTTAGGTGCGCGCCAATTGATTAGTAATTAGAAAGTTTGGGCGTCTTCGCCGAACCACTTAACGATCATCGGGTTAAGAGTTCCGTCGTCTTTCATGGATTGGATAGCTGCGTCGAACTTAGCTTTCAGCTCGCCGTCGCTTTTGCGAAGGCCGATGCCGATACCACCGCCGAGTGGAACGGGCTCACCAACGATTTGCATTTCACCACCGCTTTGCTCTGCGATCGGAAGAACATAGTCTTCGTCAGCGAAAACAGCATCTGCTTCGCCATTGCGAACGGCTGCTACTGTTTCGTCAGGTGTCGCGAACTCTACCAAAGTAGCGCCGCTTTCCGCGATGTAGCCAGCTTGGATCGTTGCTGCTTGTGCTGCAATCACGCCGCTTTCGAGGTCTACGTCAGCAGACATGGCAAGAAAGGACGAGTTGGAAGGAGGTGTATAGTTCTGAGAGAAATCAATAACTTCCTTACGCTCGTCTGTGATCGACATACCGGCGATGATTGTGTCGTAGTTGCCGGAGTTGAGGTTTGTGATGATGCTGTCCCAGTCGTTCTGGACCCACTCACAAGTTAGCTCGGCGCGTTCGCAAAGCTCGTTGCCGAGTTCGATCTCAAAGCCGTCAAGTTTGCCATCATCGTTGATGAAGTTGTAGGGAGGGTAGGCGCCCTCGGTTCCCATGCGGATTGTGTCAGCCATAGCAACGCCCGCAGTGAGCGCTAGCGCAGCGGTGGACAAGATCAGTTTTTTCATTTTATAGTCTCCCGTAGTTGGATTGGTTGTTAGGTTGTTCAGCAGGGCACAATCCAGCATCCCTGACGAATGAATTGCGCGATTTAGACGCGCATTAATCACTGTTCGCGTGTTTCCAGAATTTGCACTGTTCCCAAATTTCCATATTAAGCACTCACTGTGGCGCTAAGAAATTGTTGCAGACGTTCTGTTTGCGGATTCGAGAATATCGTGGACGGATGTCCCTGTTCCTCGATTTTTCCCTTGTGAAGGAACACGACGTGATCGGAAACATCATTCGCAAGACGCATGTCATGCGTCACGATAATCATCGTCCGGCCTTCTTCTGCCAGGTCCTTGATCACTCTGACGACTTCCTGCTCAAGCTCGGGGTCGAGCGCGCTGGTTGGTTCATCAAACAGAAGGGCCTTGGGTTGCATACAAAGTGCGCGGGCGATGGCGGCGCGCTGCTGTTGCCCGCCCGATAGTTGTGCGGGGTAGGCATCGCATTTGTCGCCAATCCCCACTTTGTCCAAAAGTGCGCGCGCGCGTTTATCAACCACTGCGGGGTCTTCACCCAGCACGGTCACGGGCGCTTCCATCACGTTTTGAAGGATGCTCATGTGTGCCCACAGATTGAACTGCTGAAACACCATCGCAAGATTGGTCCGAATGCGGCGCACCTGTGCCTTGTCGGCGGGGTGGCGTCCGAGGCCGGTGCCTTTCCATGAAATAGGTTCGCCCTCAAACAGGACGTCGCCGCTTTGGCTGTCCTCAAGAAGGTTCGCGCAGCGCAAGAGCGTCGATTTCCCTGACCCTGAAGAGCCAATGAGCGAAACAACATCCCCTCGACGTGCGGTGATATCCACCCCTTTGAGCACTTCCAGAGGTCCATAGGATTTGTGGAGATCTCTGATTTCAATGACGGGCGGTTGGCTGTCGGTTTGTTCTGTTGTCACGATATCTCGAGCGTTAGGGACTAGGTACTAGATTAGGGAGGATATTCCAAAAAAATGCAAACCGAAAGAAGAGTGACGCGTGGGAACTTTGCATTCTGGTCAAAAATCTGCCCTTGATTACTATTTGTTCACCTTCGAACACTATCCAAGCGCAGAAAGAGCTTTCTGGCGGCAGCGTGCGCTATCGACGTCATTCACGCCAAGCAGGTTCGCAAGCAAACGCATAAGGGTATCCTCATGCGTATCACGCGAACCATCGGCAAGCACGACTTGCCAAAGTGCCTCGATAACGGCTTCGCGCTCCTCAAATGGTACAGAATCCTTAATTGCGCGCGTAAAGCGCACCGTGTCCGGCGCATCTTTTTCGTATTGCTCCGCTTCTTGGCGAAGGGTGGTTGTCGCTTGCGGTGTCAGGCCGTAGCGGCTGCTCAGGATGCGATCAATGCGTGCAATTTCCTCGGGAGCATAGTCCCCGTCGGTGCGCGCAACCCGTACAAGCAACCCCGCGATCGCTACGCGGTCATCTGGTGCCTGCGGGGCAGCATTCGGTGCAAATACAGAGAGAAGTTTGTTCATCATTGGCGTTCTCATTCCTTTCGGAAGGGCCGAGCAGTTATCCGCCCCAGCCTTCAATTATTGTTAAATCGGCATCAGAGACCGGATCACGAAGGGCTTTCGCCTCTCGGTATGCCTCGCTTTCATAGCAGGCCTTCGCAGCGGCAAGGTCGGGGAACTCAACAATAACCGTGCGCGAGCGAAGCTGGCCTTCGACCACATCTTGTTCCGCGCCACGAATAAGGAATCGGCCACCAAACTCTGCGAATGCAGTTGCATTGGCGGCGACATACTTCTTGTATTCATCGGGGTCGCGCACATCCACATGCGCAACCCAGTAACCTTTTGGGGTGTCCGTCATATGACCTCCGATTTTTGAGGAAGCGTAGCTGGACGAGAAGCGTTAGACCAGACGCGAATTGTCCTTGGCCGCCTTTACAAACCCTTCAAAGAGCGGGTGCGGATCGAACGGCTTGGATTTTAGCTCTGGGTGATACTGTACCCCAATGAACCAAGGGTGGTCTTTCCACTCTACGATCTCTGGGAGCTTTCCGTCAGGACTCATGCCAGAGAACTGCAACCCACACGCTTCAAGTTGTTCGCGGTACTTTGTGTCCACCTCATAGCGGTGGCGGTGGCGCTCTTCGATTGTGGTTGTGCCATAGATTTCAGCAACCTTGGAACCTTCGGCGAGTGTGGCTGTATAGGCGCCCAAGCGCATGGTGCCACCTTTGTCATCGGTAACCTTGCGCGCAACTTTGTGGTTGCCCTGTACCCATTCCTTTAGGTGGTAAACCACTGGAGTAAAACGCTTACCGCCGGCCTCGTGGTCAAACTCTTCCGAGCCAGCATCGGCAAGATTCGCAACATTTCGCGCAGCCTCGATAACTGCCATCTGCATTCCCAAGCAAATCCCAAGATATGGAATCTTGTGCGTGCGGGCATATTCCGCAGCTTTAATCTTGCCTTCGGTTCCGCGCTCACCAAAGCCGCCAGGAACGAGAATGGCATGAAAACCTTCGAGGTACGGCGCAGCGTCAGATTTATCAAAGACCTCGGCGTCGACCCATTCGATCTTAACCTTGACCCGATTTGCCATTCCGCCGTGCGTCAGCGCCTCGGCAATGGATTTATAGGCATCTTCGAGCTGCGTGTATTTCCCGACAATCGCGATTTTCACTTCGCCCTCGGGGTGGAAAACGCGATCCGCAACATCTTCCCAGCGAGAGAGATCAGGCTTGGGCGCAGGCGCGATGCCGAATGCGTCAAGCACCGCTTGATCCAATCCTTCGCGATGATAGGCGAGGGGGGCTTCGTAGATCGACTTGAGGTCATAGGCCGCGATGACCATGTCCTTGCGAACATTACAGAAAAGACCGATTTTCTCGCGCTCTTTTTCTGGGATCGGCTGCTCTGAACGGCAAACAAGGACATCTGGCGCGATGCCGATGCTGCGCAATTCCTTAACGCTGTGCTGGGTCGGTTTGGTTTTCAACTCTCCCGATGCTGCAAGGTAAGGCAGCAACGTCAGGTGCATGAAAATACACTCGCCGCGCGGTTTGTCCTGTGAAAATTGACGGATAGCCTCAAAGAACGGAAGCCCCTCGATATCGCCAACAGTACCGCCAATTTCGCAGAGCATGAAATCAACTTCGTCATCACCGATGTGAAGAAACTCTTTGATTTCGTTGGTGACATGCGGAATCACCTGAATCGTTTTACCGAGGTAATCGCCACGGCGCTCTTTCTCGAGAACGGTAGAGTATACACGGCCAGATGAAACGGAATCCGTGTTACGTGCAGCAACACCGGTGAAGCGTTCATAGTGCCCAAGGTCGAGGTCTGTTTCTGCGCCATCGTCGGTCACAAATACTTCACCGTGTTCAAACGGGCTCATCGTGCCAGGATCGACGTTGAGATATGGATCGAGTTTGCGCAGGCGAACTGAATAACCGCGCGCCTGAAGCAGTGCCCCCAACGCAGCAGAGGCGAGCCCCTTGCCAAGCGAAGAAACAACGCCACCAGTAATAAAGATATAACGAGCCATGTGGTGAACGTCTCCCGTGAGTTTCAAGATGTGCTGAAAACGGCGCAAAAAAAGCGCAGCATCACGGGATTTAAGTCATAACAGATTCGCTTGGAATCCACAACCCAATCACTAGATGCTGCGAGGCATTTCTGCCCGTTCTCAATTTATTGTGTTTTAGTCGGCTGCTGGAGGAGTGAGAGATCCGTCACCGTCGGCAGGGGGAAGAAGCGCATCTCCCTCGCCAAGCGAAGAATCAGGTGTCGTGACCGGAGTAGGTGCAACGCCACCAACACGATCCAGAACCGAACCGGAACCAGCCTTTTGCGCGGCGATTACCGTCAGGCTGATGGATGTGAAGAAAAAGGCCGCAGCCAAATACCATGTTAGCTTGCCCAAAGCAGACGCAGGAGAGCGACCACCATTAGGACCATTGCCGCCGCCGATTCCCAAGCCACCCCCTTCGGAGCGTTGAAGCAGAACGATGCCAATCAATGACAGCGCGAGGATCAGGTGGATGACAAGAACGATATTTTCCATGAAGCGACCTAGTTTAAGATTTGCAGTTATCTAGGCGGCTTTTGTCCTGCTCGCAACCCCATTCCTGACTTGTGGGGGTATAGGAGGTATATTCTGTGATTTAATGGTTCCAAGTATCGCCGTAGCAAGCTATACGAGCGCGGGTTTTCTAAACACCGGGATAGTAGAATGGCAAACGTCGTAGTTGTAGGCGCTCAGTGGGGCGACGAAGGAAAAGGCAAGATCGTTGACTGGCTAAGTGAGCGCGCGGATGTGATTGCGCGCTTTCAGGGCGGTCACAATGCCGGTCATACTTTGGTGATCGACGGAAAAGTTTATAAGTTGTCGCTCCTGCCCTCGGGGATTGTGCGTGGCGGCAAGCTTTCGGTGATTGGGAATGGCGTTGTGCTCGACCCTTGGCACCTTGAAGGTGAGATCGAGAAACTTCGCGAGCAAGGCGTAGAAATCACACCCGAGAACTTGATGATTGCCGAGAACACGCCGCTGATTCTACCAATTCACGGCGAGCTTGATCGCGCGCGCGAGGGTCAGAACACAGTTGCCAAAATCGGAACAACGGGTCGCGGAATTGGGCCTGCTTATGAAGACAAAGTAGGCCGCCGTGCGATCCGCGTTGCTGACTTGGCGGACAAGGCAACACTTGATACGCGCGTTGACCGTTTGTTGCAGCACCACGATGCGCTGCGTCGTGGAATGGGCCTTGAAGAAGTTGATCGCGCGGCACTTCTTGCCAAACTCACAGAAATTGCAGGGATCGTGTTGCCCTATGCGGCACCCGTCTGGAAGGTTCTGAATGAAAAGCGCAAGGCAGGTAAGCGGATCCTTTTCGAAGGTGCGCAGGGTGCGTTGCTCGACATCGATTTCGGCACATATCCGTTCGTGACATCCTCAAACGTGATCGCAGGACAGGCCGCAACAGGGACAGGTATTGGCCCTGGTGCGATCGACTATGTGCTTGGAATCGTTAAAGCATATACAACCCGTGTGGGTGAGGGGCCGTTCCCTGTTGAGCTAAATGATGACGATGGTCAGCGTCTTGGTGAGCGTGGACATGAGTTCGGCACTGTCACTGGACGAAAGCGCCGTTGTGGCTGGTTTGATGCGGTTCTTGTGCGTCAGACTTGTGCGACTTCGGGCGTTTCTGGCATCGCGTTTACGAAGCTTGACGTGCTTGATGGATTTGAAGAGCTGAAAATCTGTGTTGGCTATGAGTTGGACGGCGAACGTATTGATTACCTTCCGACCGCTGCCGATCATCAGGCGCGCGTGAAGCCGATCTACGAAACTATGCCAGGTTGGAGCGAAAGCACCGAAGGCGCGCGAAGCTGGAATG
Source organism: Falsihalocynthiibacter sp. SS001 (assembly GCF_042445055.1). Classification (GTDB taxonomy): domain Bacteria; phylum Pseudomonadota; class Alphaproteobacteria; order Rhodobacterales; family Rhodobacteraceae; genus Falsihalocynthiibacter. The sequence goes on along the minus strand of NZ_CP170339.1, from coordinate 2,307,324 downwards.
ATCTTCCTGCGGCTGCGATCAAATACGTGCGTCGCGTTGAAGAGTTGATTGAATGCCCTGTTGCGATTCTCTCTACTAGCCCTGAGCGCGACGACACTATCCTCGTAACCGATCCGTTCGAGGACTAGGTTGTGGCGCTAAGTTACAAAGCCCGCCGCCGTTGGTCGCTGTTCGCGCTGCTTATCGGCTTACCCGCGTATATCATCGTCGCGGTTGGCGTGATCGGCCTGTTTGATCGCCCGCCATTTTGGTTGGAACTGTTGATATATGTCGGTTTAGGTGTGATTTGGGCTTTCCCGCTCAAGGCCATATTCAAAGGCGTCGGCAAGGAAGACCCCGACGCATAGCAGAAACAAAAAGGGCGGCCACATCGGGCCGCCCTTTTTGATTATGCCGTTACCCTTATTCGCCAGCGATGCGGGCGTGTGGGTTAAAGCGTGTTGTTTCCGCGATGCGGAACTGGCCACGTTTGATCTTTTCGATCTTACCTTCGCGCAGCAAAATCCCGAATGAGCGCATTCCGTCTTCGCGTGTGAGGCCTTGCTCTTCACCAAAGCGAAGAACGCGGCGCATCACGTCTGGACGTGTGAAGTGGTCTTGTCCCTCAACATAGGACGCATAAGCTGCGGCCGCTTCGAGGAGATCAGGAAGCTCTGTCGCACCAACGCGCTCGGCGAACTCGGCGAAAGATTTGCTGTCTGCAAGAAGCTTGGCGTTTTCTTCGGCCAGCTCTTTGTTAACTTCGCGAAGCTCTGGAGCAGATTTTGAAACGCGACGTGGGTGAAGGGCTGTGCCATCCCCAAGGTCAATGCGCTGCTCGGAAACCAGAACCAACGGAGCAGGGCGCTTTTCTTTGCCTTCGTTCAGTGGCTTAGGAAGCTCCGACTCGGCGAGGTCTTGGCGATAAGTGTCGGTTTGATCGTCGGCCTTTGGCTTGGAACCACCAAGGATTTTGCGATCTGCAACAGTTGCCGCAACAGCCGCTTTGAGGTGCGCAATTGCAGAGCGGCGGCGCGTGCCTTCGGTCTCTGCGAATTTGTTTTCACTCTCTTGCATTAGGCGCTCAACGTTGTCCTCATCCGCCTTCTTGGAAAGCGGGCGATGCGGCGTCACCTTAGGCAGTGGCTTATGCTCGGACTTGGGCGCTTCTTCGGTCTCAACGGCTGCGAGATCGGCGGCAAGTTCTGCTTCTGCTTCTGCGGAGAGGCTTGAGGCGGTTTCTGCGGATACTTCAGTGTTCTCCGCATCAGTCGTGCTCGCGCCGAGTACCCGAGCACGGGCACGTGCCGCAACACCAGACACACCGCGCTTGGCGACACGCTGTGGCATGACGTCGGTTTTCTGAGCTTCAACAGGAGCTTCTTCTGCCTCTCGTGCGGTCTCTTCTTCTTCGTCCGCGTTTAGAACGGAGAAGTCGATTGAAGCTGGTTCTTCTTGAACGGGAGCTGCTTCTTCGGCAACAATTTCATCTTCTTCGATTGCTTCGTCCGCTTGAAGAAGCTCTTCTTCGACTTCTTCCTCAACTGTGAGTTCTTCCTCAACCGCAAGTTCGTCTTCGTCTACTGTGATCTCAACCGAAGTGTCTTGAGTTGCGATAGCGCCAAGGATTGATGTGATATCAGCGGAATCATCCGCCTCTTCTTCCAATTCCGCAACTTCTTCTGCAACTTCATCAGCGGCAACCTCTGGTGTGCTCAATGATGCGCCAATACCGGCAAGGATATCATCCTCTTCATCATGTGTTGCTTCCTCGGTCGCTACTTCTGGTTCGATTTCTTCTTCGAACTGCTCATCTTCTTCAATCTCGGCAAGCGGCGCATCGGCTACGGCTTCTTCGGCCTCGTATGCGTCTGGTGCCTCGGTTGTTTCAACGGCGCTTTGTGCCGGAGCTGCTGGCTCTTCGATATCTTGGAAAGCGCTTTCGATTGAAACGAATTCGGTGTTCGCGTCTTCAATAACTTCTTCTGCAATACTTTCAGGAGCGCGCGAGACAACAGCACGGATGCGCTGGAGTTTTGCGGCAACTGAACCGCCATCAATCTCTTCGCGACGCGCCGTGAATGGCTGAGCAGGGGCGGGCGCTTCTTCTTCGGGCTCCATTTCTGGTGCCTTGGCGGTTTCAGCTTTGGTAACTGCCGGGCGGGCAGTTTCTTCGCTCTTGCGCAACAGGATTCCGCTTTCGCCGATTTGTGCTTCTACACGGCTGCGGATCTCTTTCTCGGCGATCCGAGCGAGCATCTCTGCATCAGGCGCGGGCGGCTCGGCACCGAAATAACGGTCCTCTGCGGCAAGGCCTTTGAAATACTCTGCGATGGCTTTCATCGTAGAAAATGAATCGTCGAAACCTTCAAGTGTGCAGGAGAAGGTTCCGTATGATACGGTCAGGATTTTATTTTCGCCTACCATGATACTGCTCGCTTTCTCTCTTACTCAGCATCTATACACCTACCATGCTACAGATCGCAGAAACGTTCGGAACTTCGTTTATTAAGGTATCATTTTTTGGCCTAAATGTGGCGAGTTTCCAGAAATAAGGCAAAAATACCGTGAATCATGTCATTGTATCGAGTTTTGACCCAATTACGCTCATTGGGGGCGGCGAAATTGCGATAAACGATCTCACCGATTCTCTCGCGCTGGCACCGATTCTCGTTGCTTGTGACGGCGGAGCGAAGGCGGCGTTGGACCAAAACCACGAACCAATTGCGGTGATCGGCGATATGGACTCTATTGATTCTGCTACCAAAGATGCGATTGGAGCGGACAAGCTGCACGTGATATCCGAGCAAGAGAGTAATGACTTTGAAAAAGCTCTGATGCATTGCGAGGCGCCTGTGATCCTCGGGGTTGGCTTTACGGGGACGCGGTTGGATCACGAGTTGGCGGCCTTTGGCGCGCTGCTGAAATTCGCTTCAAAACGGATTATTCTGATCGGTAAACACGACGTTGTTTTTCTCGCTCCGCAACAATTGGAGTTGAACCTGCCTATTGGTTCGCGTTTCTCCCTATTCCCGATGGGCGCCGTGCGCGGCACATCCGAGGGGCTTTGCTGGCCCATTGATGGGCTTGAGTTTGCACCCGAAGGGCGGTTGGGAACCTCAAATGAGGTGAACGGCCCTGTGCGTCTGACGTTCGAAGCACTAAAGATGCTTGTCATATTGCCGCGAGAGGCGTTGCCCGAAGTTATGCGGGCGCTTCAGACCTGAAGCTGGGTAATGCGCGCCTGACGGCTCTCTCTATATACAACATAGAGGCCTGCGCCGATGACGATGGCGATGCCAATCGCCGCGATGCCATTGGGCAGATCACCAAACAGAAAGTAGCCATAGACCGTCGCGATTGGAATTTCGAGATACTGCATCGGCGCAAGCGTCGAGGATGGCGCAAACCTAAGCGACCATGTCATCAGCAGGTGCGCGAGGGTACCGATACAGCCCATCAACAAAATGATTGTCCAATTGTTGTCGCTCGCTCCGGTCATCTGGAATTCGGGCCAGCCAAGCCACGACCCCAAGAACCACACAGGCACGAGAATAATGACACCCGCAATTCCGTTCATCGCCTGAAGCTCCATCGCGCCGACCTCTTTGGCGATCAAGCGGGTGACGAGCATGAATAATGCAAAGGTTACGGCCACGCCGATGGGAACGAATGCAAAAGCCCCGACCGCCATAAAGCTTGGCTGAATAACAAGGAGCGTTCCCGCAAATCCGACACAGGCCGCGATAATACGGCGGGGGCCGACTTCTTCCTTTAGGAAATACCAGCCAAGGAACATCATGATGAATGGCATCACAAAGACAATGGCCAAAGTGTCCGCAAGTGGCATATAGCGCAGTGTCAGGAACAGCATGATCGTCGCCGAGATATGCAGCAACGCCCGCAAAAACGACAAGCCGATGATACGTGGCGAAGTGCGAAGCGAACGACCACCGATAATGATAATCGGTATCACAATGATTGTCTGGATAATGAAACGATAGGCCGCAAGCTCTACCAACCCGTTTGCAGCTCCGAGGAGCTTTGCCATCGCGTCACCAAGCGGTGCAAGGAAGCAAAAGCCGATAATCAGGATTATTCCAAGGAGAGGGCGATCTTGTGTCATGCCATCGCTTATTATCCGATTCTGGGACCGATACCAGCCCAACCGTTATGCGCGGTCATCTTTGGGAGAGCCGATGACAACATAGGTCGTAATGGCGTGCACTTGGGGTAGGGTGCCCAACTTGTCGGTATGCAGCTGTTTATAGCTCGCTAGGTCTTTGGTCTCGACCCTTAGCAGATACTCGATCGTCCCTGTTACGTTATGGCATTCGCGTACCTCGGGAACGGCAGAGATGCCGCGCTCGAACGCTTCCTGACTCGCTTTGGAATGATCAGAGAGGCCAACGCCGATATAGGCCGTAAAACCCGCGCCCATAGCGGTCGGGTCAATCGTGGCGCGATACCCCGTGATGACGCCGCGCCGTTCGAGGTCTTGTACGCGGCGCAGGCAGGCACTGGGCGAAAGACCGATCTTTTGGGCAAGGTCGATGTTGCTTATGCGTCCGTTGATAGATAGTTCGCGCAATATTTTTTGGTTTGTTTGGTCAATGATGCTCATAAGTTGTGAATAATTTGCCAATCTTGCGATATTGGCAACCATATTCGGTTGGTGATGTGCAATAAGTTGCGCATGGATATAGAGAATATGAAACATCTGGCTGTCTTCGCCTTCGTTATGTCGGTTACTCCGGGGCCGAACAATCTGATGCTTATGGCTTCTGGTGCGAACTTCGGGCTTTGGCGGTCCGTGCCACATATGTTGGGCATCGGGCTGGGGTTTGTGTTTATGGCGATCCTGCTGGGCCTTGGATTGATGCAGGTGTTTGAATTGGTTCCCGCCGCTTTGATCATCTTAAAGGTCGCCGCAGCACTCTATATGGCGTTCCTCGCTTACAAAATCGCGACTGCCGCGCCTCCCAAGGCCCAACAAGCCAAGGGAACGCCGATGCGTTTTTATCAAGCGGTGCTGTTTCAATGGGTGAACCCCAAGGCCATCGGTATGGCGATCTCGGCAATGTCGCTTTACGCCGTCGATCAAAGCGTCGCTTCGGTGCTTTTGGTGGGGTTGGTGTTTGGCTGTGTTAACCTTCCGTCCGTAAGCCTATGGGCGATCTTGGGTGTTCAGATGCAACGTGTGTTAACCAATCCGACCCGTATGCGGATATTTAACGGCGGTATGGCGTTGCTGTTGTTGCTTTCTGTAATTCCTGTCTTGCGGGCGGAGCTATAGCATCAGCAGTTGGGTACGTTCACCGCCAGCCCTCCGAGCGAGGTTTCCTTGTATTTCTCATGCATATCCTCGCCCGTTTGGCGCATCGTTTCGATGACCGAGTCGAGCGGAACAAGGTGCTTCCCATCGCCCCGCAACGCAAGCGAGGCCGCAGAGACCGCCTTGATCGCGCCAAGCCCATTGCGTTCGATGCAGGGGACTTGCACGAGCCCCTTAACGGGATCGCAGGTCATCCCTAGGTGATGCTCCAGCGCGATTTCGGCGGCATTTTCGATATGCTCGGGCGAGCCACCAAGCACGGCCGTAAGGCCCGCTGCTGCCATAGCGGCCGCCGATCCGACTTCGGCCTGACATCCACATTCCGCGCCAGAAATCGAGGCATTGTGCTTTACCAATCCGCCAATCGCTGCGGCGGTTAGAAGGAATTCGGGAATGCGTTCCGCCGTGGCGCCCGGTACGAAATCAAGCCAATAGCGTAGCGTCGCGGGCAAGACCCCCGCCGCCCCGTTGGTAGGGGCCGTGACGACCTGTCCGCCCGCTGCGTTCTCTTCGTTGACGGCCATCGCATAGCAACTCATCCAGTCGTTAATCGTATGGGGAGCAGTGATGTTCAGGCCGCGTTCTGCGATTAAGCTATCGTGAATTGACTTGGCGCGACGACGAACGTTCAGCCCGCCCGGAAGGGTGCCGTCATGTTCGAGGCCGCGATTGATGCATGCGTTCATGACTTCCCAAATCGTTAGGATGTCACGATCTAGGTCTTTGGAGGTCGCGCGGGCATATTCATTGGCGCGCTTCAGGTCGGCAATGGATTTCCCCGAACTCTTGCACATCTCTAGCATCTCTTGAGCGGAGTGGAACGGAAAGGGGATCGGGGCGCCCGGATCGGTGTTCTTGCCTGCGGCAAGTTCGCTCTCGGTCATCACAAATCCGCCGCCTATGGAGTAGTACGTTTCCTGAAGGATCACATCACCTTGGGCATCAGTCGCCATCAGGATCATTCCGTTCGCATGGCCGGAAAGCGTGTGGTCATAGTCGAATTTCAGGTCGGACTTGGGTGCAAACTGAAGCACCGGCAAATCCACTGGGCGCACGACACCCTCTTTTTCGATATCGGCAAGGGTGGTTTCGGCCGCCTTTGCGTCATAGGTTTCTGGCGTAAAGCCAGCCAACCCCAGAATTGTCGCCCGATCTGTTGCGTGTCCGACACCCGTAAACGCAAGCGATCCATGAAGCGAGGCACGTAAGCCATGCGCGTTGAATGGAGATTTGCGCAGACGCTCCAAGAAGCGCGCTGCTGCCACCATCGGCCCCATTGTGTGGCTGGAGCTTGGACCAACGCCAATTTTGAACATCTCGAATACGGAAAGGAACATCTGGGCCTCTTGCAAAAGTTTCCTATAGGAAACACGGCTAAGGGTGGCACGCAAGACCACATACGACCCCTCGAACGTGAAACGCGGCGAAACCTATACGTTTTTTCGATAATTGCCCCTCGCCGTGCCGCTTGAGGTTGCGTATAACCGCAGCAACGCAAGAGGAGTCGTATTATGTCCGGAGAACTTTCCCCGATTGATAAAGCCAAATTCGTTGCCGCGAAGCGCGCCGTTGATTTCGTCGAGGACGGAATGCGCGTTGGGATGGGCACGGGTTCAACCGCCGCGTGGATGGTTCGCTGTTTGGGGGAACTGGTTCGGGAAGAGGGGCTGAATATCACGGCCGTGCCAACGTCAACACGCACTGCGGAGCTTGCGCGCGACGAGGGTATCAAGGTTGTTTCCTTGGACGAAGCAAAATGGCTCGATATCACTATCGACGGTGCCGACGAGTATGATGCACATCTGAACCTGATCAAAGGTGGCGGTGGCGCATTGCTGCAAGAGAAGATCGTCGCAACAGCTAGTGACCGGATGGTTGTGATTGCCGATATTTCCAAACAGGTTGAAACACTTGGCGCATTTCCTCTACCCGTAGAAGTTATCCCGTTTGGTTGGAAAACCAGCAAGGCGCTTGTCGAAGAAACGTTGGTTGGAATGGATGTCCTGGGCCGTGAAACAAGCCTGCGAATGAACGGCGAGTCCGCGTACATCACGGATGAGGGCAACTATATCCTTGATCTGCATCTCAAGCGGATCGCAGACCCGCACCAGCTTGGGTATGTGCTCAACCAAATTCCGGGCGTGGTGGAAAATGGGCTGTTCGTCGATATTTGTGACACAGTTGTGATCGGCTTTGGGGATGGAAAGGTCGAGGTCCGCGACATAAATAACGGAACTGTCGAGGAATCGCAGTTCGATTTTGTGGACAGCGACAACCTCTTTGCTGATTTAGAGGACTGATCTATGACCTTTGACTATGACCTTTTCGTTATCGGTGGCGGTAGCGGCGGTGTACGCGCGGCGCGATTGGCGTCCACCGAGGGCAAGGCCCGCGTTGCGTTGGCCGAGGAATATCGTCTGGGCGGTACCTGCGTTATTCGCGGATGTGTTCCCAAGAAACTGATGGTTTTCGCGAGCGCGTTCAAAGATCAGGTAGAGGATGCCGCGAGTTATGGTTGGGACGCCAAGATTGGCGCGTTCAACTGGCAGGAGTTCCACCCAAAGCTTCGGCAGGAACTGGATCGGCTAGAAGGAATATACGGCAACATTCTCGACAACAATAACGTCGAGCGTTTCCATGCCCGCGCCGAGATGGTGGATGCACATACCGTCAAGCTCTCGACAGGAGAGACCTTCACCGCCAAGCATATCCTCGTGGCGGTTGGCGGACGTCCTTCGGTGCCTGATATCGAAGGTGCAGAGCTTGCGATTACGTCGAACGAAGTGTTCCTCTGGGACGCACTGCCTAAGTCGATCCTGATTGTCGGTGGCGGATTCATCGCCTGCGAGTTCGCCTGCATCCTTCAAGGAATGGGCGTAGAGGTCACGCAATTCTATCGCGGCGAGCAAATCCTGCGCGGGTTTGACCGCGAGTCGACAGACTTCATTTCCGCTGCGATGGTTGAGAAGGGCGTAAACCTCAAGCTTGGCGAAAACGTAAGTAAAATCAAAGAGACAGAAGCAGGCCTTCAGGTAACCGCAACGAGCGGCGAAGTGACCCTGTTTGACCAAGTTATGTTCGCCACGGGCCGCGCGCCCAACACGAGCGGACTGGGACTTGAGGCGGCTGGCGTTGAGGTTGGCTCTAAAGGTGAAATCGTCGTTGACGACTATTCCCAAACCAACATCCCTTCGATCTATGCCGTTGGGGACGTAACCAATCGCATTAACCTGACGCCTGTTGCCATTCGAGAGGGTGCGGCATTTGTGGATACGGTCTTCCACGGCAACCCAACCAAACCCGATCACGATCTGGTGGCTTCCGCCGTCTTTACTCAACCCGAATTCGGCACAGTCGGCATGACCGAGGAAGAAGCGGCCACGACGGGCGATGTCGAGGTTTACACAACCAGCTTCCGTCCGATGAATACGCTCTTTGCGGGGCGTGAGGATAAAGTCTTCATGAAGCTTATTGTCTCGGTTGAGACCCGTAAGGTTTTGGGGTGTCACATCGTCGCGCCAGGAGCAGGAGAGATGATCCAGCTCGCAGGGATCGCAGTGAAAATGGGCGCAACCAAAGAAGACTTTGATCGCACGTGCGCCGTTCACCCCGTGATGGCCGAGGAATTGGTGACGATGAAATCTCCAACCCGCGTGGTTAAGGGCACCTCATAGGTGGCGTTGGCTTGCAATTTTCGTTAAAACGCGCATCTAAGTAGTTAGAAAAGTTAAACTCAGACGTTAGGAAGCTATATATGGCTGGTAACAATGGCGGCCCTTGGGGCGGCGGTGGCGGCAACAAGGGTGGCGACAAAGACAATCGCCCCACTGGTGGCGGTGGCCGCAAACCCGGACAAGACGGTCCCCAAATTCCCGAAATCGATGATCTGGTCAAAAAGGGCCAAGAGCAGCTTCGTGTTTTGATGGGCGGCAAGGGCGGCGGTACTGGTCGTGGTACAAATGGTTCTGGCGGTGGTCAGGGACCGAAGTTCAATAAATCGACTTTGGCGATTGGCGGGCTTGTTGCTGTTGGCCTTTGGGCGTTTGCATCGTTCTATTCCGTAAAGCCGGAAGAGCAATCAGTTGAGCTGTTCCTCGGGAAATATTCCCAAACGGGCGAGCCTGGCTTGAACTTTGCGCCTTGGCCTTTTGTTACCAAAGAGATCGTGACCGTTTCGCGCGAGCGTATTGTCGAGATCGGCAATGGTGCACGCGATGGTCTGATGCTTACAGGCGATGAAAATATCGTAGATATTGATTTCCAGGTCGTCTGGAACATCAACGATCCTGCGAACTATCTGTTCAACCTTCGTGATCCCGAGCCGACAATCGCGGCTGTTTCGGAATCAGCGATGCGCGAAATTATTGCGCAATCGAACCTGTCACCGATCCTGAACCGTGACCGTGGTGTCATTGCCGACAACGTGAAGGCCTTGGTGCAATCCACTTTGGATCAGTACGACGCGGGCCTAAACGTGGTGCGTGTGAACTTCAAGAAAGCCGATCCGCCCAGCGAGGTTATCGACGCTTTCCGCGACGTTCAGGCCGCATCGCAAGAGCGTGACAAGCTTGAAAAAGAAGCCGACGCCTATGCAAACCGCGTTCTTGCGGGCGCGCGTGGTGAGGCTGCTCAGGTCCTCGAGCAAGCCGAAGCCTACCGTGCGCAGGTTGTGAACCAAGCCGAGGGTGAAGCCAGCCGCTTCCTCGCGATTTTGGAAGAGTTCGAGAAAGCGCCAGAAGTTACACGCAAGCGTCTATATCTTGAAACAATGGAGCGCGTTTTGGGACGTGTCGACAAAGTCATCATCGATAGCGAGTCAAGCGGGCAGGGCGTCGTGCCGTATCTTCCGCTCAACGAATTGCGTAAATCCGGAGGGACAGAATAATGAAAAAATCTGCCATTCTTCTGCCAATCTTGTTTGTCGCGATTATCGTGGCGTATTCGTCGATCTTTATCGTGAACGAAAAAGAGAAAGCACTCGTGCTTCAGTTCGGTCAGGTTAAGGCCGTCAAAGAAGAGCCGGGCCTTGCGTTCAAAATCCCGCTGATTCAGGAAGTCGTATACTATGATGACCGTATCCTTAGCCGTGATGTTGAGCCGCTTGAGGTAACGCCTCTGGATGACCGTCGTTTGATCGTTGACGCCTTTGCGCGTTACCGCATTTCTGACGTAGAGCGTTTCCGCCGTGCTGTTGGTTCCGGTGGTGAGCGTGCCGGTGAAGCGCGTCTGGACTCGATCCTTGTTGCCGAAATCCGCGAAGTTCTTGGTGGTGTGACATCTAACGATATCCTCTCTGCGGATCGTGTGGCGCTTATGTCGCAAATCCGTGCGGGTGCCGTAACCGAAGCGCGGACTTTGGGTCTTGAGGTGATTGACGTGCGTTTGATCCGCACCGACCTTCCACAAGCCAACCAAGGCGCAACCTTTGATCGTATGCGCGCAGAGCGTGAGCGTGAAGCGACCGACGAGCGTGCACGTGGTAACGAGGCGGCGCAACGTGTGCGCGCTCTTGCTGATCGTACTGTTGTTGAGCTTGTTTCTGATGCGAACCGCCAAGCCGAGATTATCCGCGGTGAATCGGACGCGAAACGGAACGGGATCTTTGCTTCGGCATATGGTTCTGACGAGGAATTTTTTGAATTCTACCGCTCACTTACGGCATATGAGCTTGCGTTCAAAGAAGGAAACTCTTCGTTTGTGCTTTCGCCAGATGGAGATTTCTTTAAGTATCTCGGCTCCGCCGATGGCGTGAAGGCCCCTAAGGCTCCTGCGGCATTGCCGGAATAATCAGTTATCTGATGCAAATAGATTGGGCCGGTGCAGCGATGCGTCGGCCCTTTTCTATGGCGCAACTACATTGAGCCGATTTCGGCAACAACAAGTTTGGCAGTGTCCATTTCAACAAACGGGCACGCCTTGGCGATTGTGATCGCGGCCGCCATATCGTCGGCTTCAATGACGGTGTACCCCATCATCTGATTGTCGACCCCACCGTCATTTACACCATCCGCCGTTACGGTCTGTAGACCGCGAAGCGTGTTGGCCGGCTCAAGCGCAGCATCGCCCAAATCGGCGAGCCATTTCTTGTAGCGCTCCATATGCGCGGCCCCTTCTTCTGGCGTCTTGGGCTGTGCACCCCCATGGTAAGCGAGCATAAAGCGAGGCATTGTAATCTCCTTGTATAAATCTGTTTGCGTAGTCAGTCGGATAACTAAGTTTTCGTAAATTGCGGTGATTGTAGAGCGGGACTGGCAGTTTTGTCGAATTCTTCTCAAAAAGGGTGGCGTGCTACCCCTTGATCTCGGCCATTTTCATCTCATCTCTACTGATGTCACGATGGTTTCACGGGCATTTGTGTCGCCGATGTGCAATAAACGGTTGAATAATCGTGATGGGCGTTAAACACTAAATTAACAGTCGTCCGAGGATGATTAGGGAACAAGGGAGCGAGAAGTGAAAACTTTGGCAATTTCAGTTGAAAACGACTTGGATCAAAAGCGAAATTCGCTGCGGTGGGAGTTCATGGGAACGCTGGCTTCGCTCCTGCTTCTGCTTCAAAGCATGGTCGCCGTTGCACAGGGTATGCCAAGCAGCTTTGCCGATTTGGCAGAGTCAGTCAGCCCCTCGGTTGTGAACATCACCACCTCAACCACGGTGGAGCAACGCACAGCTCCTGGCCCCGTGGTACCTGATGGATCTCCGTTCGAAGATTTCTTTCGTGATTTTCTAGATCGCCGCAGTGACGAAGGTGCGCGCCCACGGCGTAGCGCTGCGCTCGGGTCTGGTTTTGTGATTTCCCCTGACGGTTTTATCGTTACGAACAACCACGTTATTGACGGAGCGGATGAGATCATGGTCGAGTTTTTCTCGGGCGGTGAATTGCCCGCGCGCTTGATCGGTCGCGATCCAAACACTGATATCGCGGTCCTGAAGGTCGAGAGCGATACGCCCCTCCCGTTCGTGAGCTTTGGCGATAGCGATAAAGCACGTGTCGGCGACTGGGTATTGGCGATGGGGAATCCACTGGGGCAGGGTTTCTCTGTTTCCGTGGGGGTGATTTCCGCGCGTAATCGTGCGCTTTCAGGCTCTTACGACGACTATATTCAAACCGACGCGGCAATTAACCGTGGCAACTCTGGTGGTCCTCTGTTCAACCTTGACGGTGAAGTTGTCGGTGTAAATACCGCCATTCTGTCGCCCAACGGCGGCTCGATCGGAATCGGTTTCTCGATGTCTTCGGCCGTCGTTAGCAAGGTCGTTGATCAACTTCAGGAGTTCGGTGAAACCCGCCGCGGCTGGCTGGGTGTACGCATTCAGGATGTCGACAGTGATGTTGCAGAGGCCTTGGGACTCGAAAGCGCGAGAGGCGCTTTGGTCACGGATGTTCCCACTGGCCCTGCGATGGAAGCGGGTGTGAAAGCGGGCGACGTTATCCTTTCCTTTGATGGAGTAGAAGTCGAAGATACGCGCGCGCTTGTTCGTCAGGTCGGCGAAACCGAGGTCGGCAAAGCTGTTACAATGAATATCTTCCGTGATGGTAAAGCAGAAACACTTGCAATCACTCTTGGCCGTCGCGAGACCGCCGAAGGTAGCGGAGAGGCAGAGCCTGACGTTACAGAGCCAGAACCATCCGAGAAGGAGATCCTTGGGGTCACATTGATGGAAATCGACGATACACTTCGCGAGGAAATGGGCTTGCCAAGTAACGCCGAAGGTCTTGTTGTTCTTAATATCGACGAAACAAGCGAGGCATTCGAGAAAGGCCTACGCGCAAGTGACGTGATCTCGGAAGCGGGACAGCAACCTGTAAACACGATTGCGGACCTTGAAGAGCGGATCGCGGATGCGAAGGATGCGGGGCGTAAATCGCTGTTGCTTCTGGTGCGTCGCGACGGAGAGCCACGCTATATGGCGGTGAACCTGCCGTAGGTCCGTCGATAGAAAACATTCTAGGGCGTCCATAATCGGGCGCCCTTTCTTTTGCCCTTCCATATTAACGCGGCGTATGGCGGAACGCTTTTGCAAAAGGGGCTGGTTTGTTGCTGGGAGCTTGGATATTCAAAGGGCAACATCTTAAGAGGAATGAAAATGGCCAAGATCACTTATATTGAGCATAACGGAACGAAACACGAAGTAGAGGTCGCCAACGGTCTCTCCGTGATGGAAGGCGCACGCGACAACAATATTCCAGGGATTGAGGCCGATTGCGGCGGCGCCTGTGCGTGTTCAACTTGTCACGTCTACGTGGACGGCGCATGGGTTGAAAAGCTTCAGCCCAAGGACGCTATGGAAGAAGATATGCTTGATTTCGCGTTTGAGCCGAACCCCGAAACATCCCGCCTGACTTGCCAAATCAAAGTGACGGATGCGCTCGATGGTTTGGTCGTTCAGATGCCAGAAAAGCAAATCTGATGCTGCGGGGTGCGGCTCTGTCATTGATGCTCTTGGCGCCTCCTGCGGCGGCCGAGAGAATAAAGGCGGCAGAGTACGACGCCCCGACAAAGCGCTATGCGCATGGTGTCTTGGGGGATGCAGTAGAATACGGCGCGCTCGTCCTGACGTTGACGACGGGCCGAGAACTTCGCCTCACACTGCCACAGGACCACGTCTTTGAGGATATTGCCCCGCGTTTGGCGGACGTAGATGGCGATGGCGCTCCAGAGGTCATCGTGATCGAAACCGATGCTGCCAAGGGCGCGGCATTGGCGATCTATAACCAGCGCGGCAAGCTCGCCGAGACTCCTCATATCGGTCAGAGTAATCGCTGGCTTGCGCCTATTGGTGTTGCGGATTTGGACGGCGATGGACGTGTTGAACTGGCCTATGTGGACCGGCCCCATCTGGCCCGTATCCTTACGGTTTGGCGATATAACAACGGGCGTCTGGAGCCGGTTGCGACCAAATCGGGGCTTACCAATCACAAAATCGGGCAGGATTACATTTCGGGCGGTATCCGCAACTGTGGCAATGGCACCGAAATGATAACGGCAACAGCGGATTGGTCGCAGATTGCCGCGACGCGCCTTAAGGATGGTACGCTCACGACGCGCATAATCGCCCCGCATAGCGGGACGAAATCCTTCCAAAATGCAATGGCTTGCAGGTAACCCCTAAAGCGCGCGGTGGCCGATGTCGCGGCGGCAGAAACCTTCTGGCCAGTCAATCTGATCAACCATCTCATAGGCACGTTGTTGCGCCTCTTTGAGCGAAGCGCCCCGCGCGGTGACGTTCAACACGCGCCCACCGTTCGCAGTTATCTTGCCGTTAACTTCTTTGGTGCCTGCATGGAAGGTTACGTTCATGCTATCATCTGCAAGCGCGTCCAGCCCTTTGATCTCGGAGCCTTTCTCATACGCGCCGGGGTAACCGTTGGCCGCCAGAACAATCGTCATCGCATGATCATCCGCCCAATTGACCTGTGCTTGATCCAACTCGCCTTTGGCACAAGACAGCAGCAGGTCTAGCGCTTGCGCACCGAGGCGCATCATCAAAACCTGACATTCCGGATCGCCAAAACGGGCGTTGTATTCCACCAGTCGTGGCTGACCATTCTCGATCATAAAGCCGGCATAGAGCACACCTTGATAGGGCATGCCGCGTTTGGCCATCTCTGCAACGGTTGGCTTGATAATTTCATCCATCGCCTTTTGTGTGACTTCATCGGTCATCACAGGCGCAGGAGAGTACGCCCCCATCCCGCCAGTGTTGGGGCCTGTGTCGCCTTCGCCGACGCGCTTGTGGTCTTGAGCAGTGCCAACGGGCAGAACATTCTTGCCGTCGCAAAGAACGAACCAGCTTGCTTCCTCGCCCGTCATGAATTCTTCGATCACGACTTCTGCGCCGGCATCGCCGAACTCACCCGAAAACATATCGTCAATCGCGGCGAGGGCTTCGGCTTCGGTCATCGCGACGATCACGCCTTTGCCCGCCGCAAGGCCATCGGCTTTGACGACGATCGGGGCGCCTTGCTCGCGGATGTAGTCACGGGCTGCGTCAGCATCTGAGAAATGAGCATAGGCCGCAGTTGGCGCACCGGAAGCATCGCAGATTTCCTTGGTGAAGGATTTGGAGGCTTCAAGTTGAGCCGCCTTGGCAGAAGGGCCGAAACACAAGATACCCGCATTCCGAAGATCGTCCGCAACTCCCGCCGCGAGCGGTGCCTCGGGGCCGATAACCACGAAATCAATGGCGTTTTCTTCTGCGAAAGTAACAACTTCTGCGCCGCCATTTACGTCAATCGCGGCGCATTCCGCGATCTGGGCAATTCCAGCGTTTCCGGGTGCCACAATGAGGCGGTCACATTTTGGGTTTTGTTTGATCGCCCATGCCAGCGCGTGCTCACGTCCACCGCTACCTAAAATCAGAATGTTCATTGCGTCCCCCGCTTGGCCTTTGTTACGGGGCGTTCTAAGGTGCCTTTAGCCAAGAAACAAGCGAGCAGATATGTCCAGCCTGATTGACGATCCCGAACCCGGCCAGAACGCCCCAGAATTCAGCGTTACCGAGATATCGGGCGCGGTTAAGCGCACTATTGAGGGCGAGTTCTCGCATGTTCGGGTGCGCGGCGAGGTGGGCCGCGTGAGTCGCCCGCGTTCGGGGCACGTTTATCTGGACCTCAAGGATGATCGTTCGGTTTTGTCGGGAGTTATCTGGAAAGGTGTTTCTTCACGCCTTGTGACCCAACCCGAAGAGGGCATGGAGGTTGTTGCGACGGGGAAGTTGACGACTTTCGGTGGGCAATCCAAATATCAGATGGTTATCGAGGATATCGCGCCCGCTGGTATGGGCGCCTTGATGGCGATGCTCGAAAAACGCAAGGCGGCACTGGCGGCAGAGGGGTTGTTTGCGCCTGAGCGTAAGAAAGAACTGCCGTACCTTCCGGAGATTATCGGAGTGATCACATCACCTTCGGGCGCAGTTATCCGCGATATTTTGCACCGCCTGCGGGATCGCTTCCCGCGCAAGGTTCTGATTTGGCCTGTGGCAGTGCAAGGGGCGAAATGTGCACCCGAAGTTGTTGCGGCCATCGAGGG
The DNA here is from genome assembly GCF_042445055.1 of Falsihalocynthiibacter sp. SS001. Taxonomy (GTDB): domain Bacteria; phylum Pseudomonadota; class Alphaproteobacteria; order Rhodobacterales; family Rhodobacteraceae; genus Falsihalocynthiibacter. The sequence goes on along the minus strand of NZ_CP170339.1, from coordinate 2,290,977 downwards.
GTTTAATGCCATGACAGTGGGTGGAGCATTGCCGCGCCCTGATCTGTTGATCGTGGCGCGCGGTGGTGGCTCAATTGAGGATCTTTGGGGTTTTAACGAAGAAGCCGTTGCACGCGCCGCGGCCGCGAGTGAGATTCCACTTATCTCTGCCGTTGGCCACGAGACCGACACAACACTCATAGACTATGTTGCTGATCGCCGTGCACCGACGCCGACGGCGGCAGCGGAACATGCGGTTCCTGTTCGGATGGAGCTTCTGGCGCATAATGATGCGCAGGGCGGGCGGCTGTTGCGTGCAATTACGCAAGGTGTTTCACAGCGGCGGCAACGTCTCTCGGATCTATCCCGTGCATTGCCGCGACCAGAGACATTGCTTGAGAATGCCAGCCAACGTCTGGATCGGGCGAGCCTGCAATTGGGGCCGAACTTGATGCAAGCGGTGCAGGGGAAGCGCCTGAAATTACAGGAAACCTCAGCGCCACTTCAGCCCGCGATATTGCGCGCACAGGTGACAAGCGCACGTGCGAACTTGGCACGCTGGAGCGATAGCCTCGCGCCAAGTCTTACGCGCGGGACGCAGGAGAAGCGGCGTCACTATGATAACCTTTCCAAGCGACTGAAACCTGACAGCATTACGCGCGACATTCATCGTCAGTCTGATCGATTGTCGACGCTTTCCAAACGGTTTGCCGCACTGGCCGAAACCCAAACCCAATCGCGTCGGGCATCGCTACGCGCGCTTGAGCGGATGCGTCAGACCTTGGGATATACAGAGACCCTGAAGCGCGGATATGCCGTTGTGCGGGGCGACGATGGTGCGCTGGTGACAACGCTGGCGGCTGCTCAATCATCGCAAACGCTGGAAATTCAATTCAAGGACGGTCGTGTTTCCACGCATACTGATGAGGCAACAGCGCAAGCGAAACCAACGCCGAAGCCTTCAAAGCCTCGCAAGACTCCGCCTGCCGACGATCAAGGCACGTTGTTCTAGCTAAACGCCCACCTCTGGCCCTTTGCAATACAGCGGGGCGTTGCTCTTGGATGTCTCGTATAACGAAGAGGCTGGAGGGAAATTGACCACGCGCGCGACCAAGCCATCCTCCGCCATGGAAAAGACCCAGCATTGCGCATTTTCCTCGCCCTCATAGAGAAAGCAGATGTTCTCTCCCTTGGGAAACCAGATGCCTTCGTGGCAATTGCCGTCATGAAACGACCAGCGAACTCGATTGCCGCTCATGTATTCTTCGCTGCCGTATTTCTCGCCGTTCTGCGCGTAGGTCAGGGTTTTTCCGGTAACATAACTGTCGAATTCCGCCGCTCCGATCGGCGAAAAATCGTGATCGGCTGCGACAAGAGTCGGCAGAGATATAAGACAGGCAAAAATTAGATGTCGCATGGGCAATCCGGCAAGGTACTGCGTTATTCTGTTCCAAAATATCGCTCATTTCCAGACTTATTTCCCAGAGGATTTGAATTTCCCCATCGGCGCGGCTTGGACCCTATGCGAAACGGATGAAACGTTTCTTGTGGATAAAAGGTCGCTTTTTGCGTGGTAAGTGCAGTTGGGGTGGCTAGAATGGCGTCAACTCGGAGGAACGGGATTTGGCACAGCAAGCAGGCGTTTGGAAATCTGGCAAAGGCAAGGGGCGCAGAACCCCAAAGGGGCGGCAACTTTCGGATGCGGCACTTGCAGAGGTGCGCGCACTTTTGGGCGAACGTCCGCGCCGCCGTGATTTATTGTTGGAATTCTTGCATTTGATCCAAGATTCCTACGGACATCTATCAGCGGCCCACTTGCGGGCCTTGGCCGAAGAAATGCGACTGTCCATGGCCGAGGTTCAGGAAGTTTCCAGCTTCTATGCCCATTTTGATGTCGTCAGAGAAGGCGAAACGCCGCCGCCTGCGTTAACCATTCGGGTGTGTGATTCATTGTCGTGTGAATTGGCTGGTTCTGAGCAACTTGCGGAGCATTTACGGGCGGGTGTTAATCCCGCGGATGTGCGCATATTACGGGCGCCCTGTATGGGACGTTGCGATATGGCGCCTATCGCCGAAGTCGGCCACAACCATATCGACCACGCAACTCCCGAGAAAGTTCTGAGTGCTACGACGAGCGGCGAAATTGAGCCCACGATTCCACCATATGAGGCGTATGAGGCTTATGTCGAAGGTGGCGGATACACACGCCTGAGAGAACTTCGTGAGAGCGGCGATCCGGATACTTGCGCGGAAATCGTGCTTTCGTCAGGGCTGCGCGGACTTGGCGGGGCAGGGTTTCCGTCTGGTAAGAAATGGGAGTTCGTGCGCGCGGGTAAGGGACCGAAGTATGTGGCCGTCAATGGGGATGAGGGCGAACCAGGTACGTTTAAGGACCGCGTTTTGCTTGAAACCGAGCCGCATGTTTTCCTTGAAGGCGTCTTGATGGCGGCATGGGCCATCGATGCCGAGAAAGCGTTTATCTACCTTCGGGATGAGTACCCCGCAGCGCGTAAAATACTCAAGCAAGAGATTGCAAAGATTGAACAAAGCGGAATTATCCCAGCAGGTTACATTGATCTGCGACGCGGTGCAGGGGCGTATATCTGTGGCGAAGAGAGCGCCATGATTGAAAGTATCGAGGGCAAACGCGGCCTTCCGAGGCATCGTCCGCCCTATGTCGCGCAGGTCGGGATATTCAATCGACCGACCTTGGTTCACAATATCGAAACGCTTTACTGGATTGCGCGCATTATGCGCGAGGGGCCAGAGATCATGTCCGATGTCTTGCATAATGGCCGCCAAGGTTTGCGGAGCTATTCCGTGTCTGGACGCGTTGCCAAGGCTGGCGTGTATCTGTTGCCTGCGGGATCGACGATTACTGACGTTATCGAGGCCGCAGGCGGAATGGCTGAGGGCCACAGGTTCTATGCCTACCAGCCGGGCGGGCCGTCCTCGGGGCTGTTACCTGCAACGTTGAATAATGTACCGCTGGACTTTGATACGCTTCAGCCACACGGAACATTCATCGGGTCGGCGGCAGTTGTTGTGCTCTCGGATCAAGATCGCGCGCGGGATGCCGCGCTCAATATGCTGCGCTTCTTTGAGGATGAAAGCTGTGGCCAATGCACCCCGTGTCGTGTGGGATGTGAAAAGGCGGTGAAGTTGATGCAGGCCGATAAATGGGACCAACCTCTGCTTGAGGAACTCTGCGAGGTTATGGGCGATGCGTCGATTTGTGGCTTGGGTCAGGCCGCGCCAAACCCTATTCGATTGGTTATGAAGCACTTTGCTGACGAAATTTAGCCTGTTTTGAGCGCTGCCCCCTTTCATATGGGTGGGCTATGGATTAGGTGAGAAGGATCACCAAGAGGCCGTAGAATGTCGTTTTTCAAGAAGCTCAAGAACCGTCTTGCCAAATCCTCCTCCAAAATCGACGAGGGGTTGGACGAAATCATCACTGAAGGAACGACCGCCGAAAGCGTAGAGGAACCCTCCGCTGCGGAAACGACGCCTCAGGAGAGCTTTCCAGAGCCCGTTGCTGCCCCCGTCGAAGAGGCGTTAAAGCCGATCGATACGGATACCATCGTACCGGAAACGGCCAAGCCTGGTTTGCTTGGGCGGATTTTGGGGCGTGACAGCGAAAAGGCCGAGCCGCGTCGCGAGCTTGACGATGAAATGCTTGAGCGCCTTGAGGAGCTGCTCATTTCTGCGGATATGGGAGTTGATACCGCACTGCGCGTAACGGCAAACCTCGCAGAAGGGCGTTTTGGCAAGAAGCTTTCAAGCTCTGAAATCAAATCCCTGCTGGCAACGGAAATCGCGCGGGTTATGGAGCCCGTGGCCAAGCCTTTGCCGATCTACCCGAAAAAGCCACAGGTTGTCTTGGTTGTGGGCGTGAATGGCTCTGGCAAGACCACAACCATCGGTAAGCTTGCGAGCCAGTTTAAGGCAGCGGGCAAGAATGTCGTGATTGCGGCGGGCGATACCTTCCGCGCGGCGGCCGTGGAGCAGCTACAAGTCTGGGGAGAGCGCGCAAACGTCCCCGTTTTGACCGCCCCAGAGGGAAGCGACCCCGCAAGCCTTGCGTTTGATGCCATGACCAAAGCCGAGCAAGATGGCGCGGACCTGTTGATGATCGACACGGCTGGCCGATTGCAGAACCGTGCGGACCTGATGGAAGAGCTGGCCAAAATCGTGCGGGTTATCCAAAAGAAAGACCCATCTGCGCCGCATAATACGCTCTTGGTTTTGGACGCGACAACGGGTCAGAACGCGCTCAATCAGGTCGAAACCTTCCAGAAATTGGCAGATGTTTCGGGGCTTGTGATGACCAAACTTGACGGTACTGCCAAGGGTGGCGTGCTCGTCGCACTGGCCGACAAATTCGGCCTGCCGATCCACGCCATTGGCGTTGGCGAGCAAATAGATGATCTCGACGCATTCGATCCACAGGAATTTGCGAATGCGCTCACGGGATCGGATATCTAATTGACGGAATGGCTGCTCTCTTTGGAAGGAACCGAGGCTGGCCATCAGCTTGCTCTGGGATTGGCACTCTTGGCGGCGCTGCTCCATGCGATATTCGGTGCCCTTCAAAAGGGAAAGCATGATCCGTGGTTATCGCGTGGCGCGATTGATTTTCATTATGGTTTGATCGCGGCGCCCTTTGCGCTCTTTGTTGTGCCGTGGCCAGAACCCCATATGTGGCCGATATTCGCTGGCGCTTTTCTGATCCATATCGGGTATAAAATCATGCAGGCCCAAACCTATGTTTTGGGCGACTACACAGTTGTATATCCTGTGGTGCGCGGGACAGGGCCGCTTTTTGCGGTGATTGGCGCGGGCATTGTGTTCAATGAGCATTTCAGCGCGGGGCAGTGGCTTGGCGTTGCGGTATTGCTGATGGGGATTTTCGGGTTGGGGGTGTACAACCTCATTTTTCTGGAGACCAACCGTGAGACTCTCAAGCCCGCACTTCTCATGGCAGCCGGAACAGGTTTTTTCGTCGCGCTTTATACGACATATGATGCCTATGGCATTCGGGCGACGGCCAATCCGTTTACGTTTCTGGCTTGGTTCTTCTTTATCGACGGGTTGGCAATGCCGCCCTATGCCGCGTGGCGCTACTCCCGTATGGAGAATAAACCCGCGCTTAGGCCGCTTATGCGGCGTGGATTGCTGGGGGCGTTTGTGGCGTATTTCAGCTTTGGTTCGATCATGATGGCCACACGGCTTGATAGCGTCGGAGAGGCTGCGGTATTACGCGAAACATCGACAGTCTTTGCCGCACTTATCGGCTGGCTTGTACTCGGGGAAAAGGTGGGGCCGCGGCGGCTCTTTCTTATGGCTTTGATCGCGTTGGGCGCGGTTATGGTGGAAATGAACGGTTAGGAATTCGAGATGTCTGAGAAATCTGAGAAATCAGTAAACCCATTTGTAAAACTTGGATTGGAATTGGGGCCAATCATCCTTTTCTTTGTGTTCTACGGACGTATCAAAGACGAGATGTTCACAATCGCAGGCGTCGAGTATCAGGGCTTTATCGTTGCGACGGCGCTCTTTATTCCGCTGATCCTTGCCTCTACGGGGCTGCTCTGGTGGCTTACGGGGAAGCTATCAAAAATGCAGATCATGACGGCTATTCTGGTTGTGATCTTTGGCGGGCTGTCGGTCTATATGAATGACGATCGGTTCTTCAAAATGAAGCCGACGATCATCTATCTATTATTTGGCGGGCTGCTTGGGTTTGGCCTTTTGCGCGGCAAGAGCTATCTGCGTATGGTGATGGAAGAGGCGCTCCCGATGCAGGAAGAAGGCTGGATGATCCTTACCAAGCGTCTGACCGCATTTTTCCTTGGGCTGGCACTGGCAAACGAAATCGTTTGGCGCACCATGAGCACCGATGCTTGGGTGAACTTCAAAACCTTCGGGCTTACGGCAGCACTGTTTGTGTTCTTTATGATGCAAAACAAATTGATGCAGACCTATTCCACCGAAAAGGACGAAGCCTAAGAAAACGCCCCGATCTGTTGGTCGGGGCGTTTTGATTTAGTGCTGTTTCTTAAACAGAAGGTCTTGCGCTTTCTTATCATCTTGCAAGTTTGAGCGCTCATCTGCGGCAACGGCGCGCCCTTTGATGACCGCTGGGCGATTGCCGACCAGATCAAGCCAGCGCGCAAGATTTGGCTTATCGTCGAGAGTCTGCTGCTGTCCTTCCCACAGGCTGGCCCAGCCCCAAATCGCCATATCCGCGATGGAATAGAAATCGCCCGCGACATACTCGTTTTCCGCAAGGCGACGGTCCAGCACACCATAGAGGCGGCCCGTTTCATTGCGATAGCGATCCTTGGCATATGGCAGGTCGTTGGGTGGATCCATTGCGGGCGCATATTTCAGGAAATGGTGCGCCTGACCTGCCATCGGACCAAGGCCACCCATCTGCCACATCAGCCATTCGGTGACGGCGATTTTATCGCGCGCAGTTTCGCCGCCGAACTTGCCGGTTTTCTGAGCAAGATACTGAAGAATTGCGCCGCTCTCGAAAATCGACACGGGCGCGCCGTCAGGACCATCAGGATCGACAATTGCGGGCATCCGGTTGTTCGGAGCAATCTTGAGGAACTCGGGCGCAAACTGATCGCCTGCTCCGATGTTTATGAGATTGACGTTATACGGAAGCCCCATCTCTTCTAGGGCGATTGAGATTTTCCAGCCATTGGGAGTGGGCCAATAGTATAGATCGATTGGTTTGGTCATAAATGCTCCTGATGTTTCGCGCCGATGATGACGGTTTTACCCCCGAGAGCAAGAGGGGGGTAAACGAATTGTGATCAGCCGGCACGCACGAACTCTCGCTTGACCTTTGGACAGGCGCTTCGTATTCAGAGGATGTGGCGATTTGTTCTCCTGCTTGCGGGCCACGTAAAATATGCCGCTAAAGAGGTCTGGGACATTGCCCCTCGCTTCTTGTTGCGGAGGGCTTTTTTTGTGTCCGCATCCTGGGCACAGTTACAAAGGATGAGATGATGAGCAAAGACTGGAACGCGCGTACGAAAATGGTCCACGGAGGGAGTCGCCGTAGCCAATATGGTGAGGTTTCCGAGTCAATCTTCATGACCCAAGGTTTTGTCTATGAAACCGCCGAAGCCGCCGAAGCGCGGTTTGTGGAGCTGGGTGATGACGAGTTTATTTACGCCCGCTATGGCAATCCGACGGTTCGGATGTTCGAAGATCGCATCGCCGCCATCGAAGGTGCCGAGGATGCGTTTGCCACGGCGAGCGGTATGGCGGCCGTGAACGGCGCGCTGATGTCTATCCTCAAGGCTGGCGATCACGTCGTAAGTTCGCGCGCGTTGTTCGGCTCTTGCTTGTACATTCTGGAAGAGGTGCTGGCGCGCTTTGGTGTTGAGATTACCTTTGTGGACGGTGCTGATCTGGACCAGTGGCGCAAGGCCGTTCGCGCTGATACCGCAGCTGTTTTCCTGGAGACAGTCAGCAATCCAACGCTCGAAGTCGTTGATTTGAAAGCGATCTCTGAAATCGCGCATGCGGTTGAAGCAACTGTGATTGTGGATAACGTGTTCGCCACGCCCGTCTTCTCGCGCGCAATCGAATTTGGCGCGGATGTCGTCGTGTATTCGGCGACCAAGCACATCGACGGGCAGGGGCGCTGCCTCGGTGGAGTGGTCCTTGGCACCAAGGAGTTCATCCGCGGTCCGTTCGAGACATACCTCAAGCATACCGGTGGCGCGATGAGCCCATTCAACGCGTGGGTTATGCTCAAGGGTCTTGAGACGCTCGATCTACGGGTCCGCGCACAAGCGGAATCCGCCGAGAAGATTGCAAATGCGCTTGAGGGGCACGAGAAGCTTGAGCGGGTATTGTTCCCATTCCTTAAGAGCCATCCGCAAAACGAGATTGCCAAGGCGCAGTTCGAAAAATGCGGAACAGTTCTCTCGATTGATCTGAAGGGCGGCCAAGAGGCGGCGTTCAAATTCCTGAACGCTTTGGAAATCTGCATCATTTCCAACAACCTCGGTGATGCCAAAAGCATCGTAACCCATCCGGCCACAACAACGCACCAGCGCCTACCAGAGGACCAGAAAACGCTTTTGGGCATCTCGCCCGGCCTTGTACGCATCAGCGTTGGGATCGAGTGTTCCGATGATCTTTTGCAGGACATCCTTGGGGCGCTTGACGCTGTTTGATATATGAAATGTATTGCCCGCGTTTGGATTTCGTGGGCAATACTGCCTAGAATAGCCTGCCTGCTGGGGGATTTAGGATGAGTACCACTTTGCCGAAATCGGCTGCGTCGCGCGCAAATGCGCAGGCAGCTTTGGATCTCCTCAAAGAGTGGGCGGCGCATGCTACGCCTACTGAAATCGCCGAGCTGGACCCTGCGATCGCGCGTTTGCTACCGCATCGCGAAATCGAAAATTATCCTGCCCTTGCGCGGGCCTACCCCGAAGAATTTACCGCCGACGAAGCCTATCGCTCGAGTCTCCCTGACCTACAGAACGGGCCGGAGAGCCTGATCCGTGGTGCGCGTCGCCAAATTCAACACGTGGGCATTTCGAACTTTCGCTTGCCGATCCGTTTTCAGGCGCGCGCAGGCGGCGACCTTGCGCTTGAAACTTCGGTTACGGGCACTGTCAGTCTTGAGGCTGGCAAAAAGGGCATCAACATGTCCCGCATCATGCGCACGTTCTATAAACATGCGGAGCGGGTGTTTAGCTTTGATGTGATTGAGGCCGCGCTGGCCGACTACAAGACCGATCTGGACAGTTTCGACGCACGCATCCAGATGGCGTTTTCGTTTCCGATGAAGCTCAAGAGTCTTCGGTCGGGATTGGCGGGGTATCAGTACTATAATATCGCGCTGGAGTTGGTAGAAACTGCGGGCAAGGTGATGAAAATCATTCACTTGGATTACGTTTATTCCTCGACCTGTCCTTGTTCGCTTGAATTGTCCGAGCACGCACGCCAGACGCGCAACCAATTGGCGACGCCACATTCTCAGCGCTCTGTAGCGCGGATTTCGGTTCTATTGGATCCCGCGAAGCCGCGCCTTTGGTTTGAGGACTTGATTGACCTTTGCCGTCAAAGTGTTCCGACAGAAACACAAGTGATGGTGAAGCGCGAGGACGAACAAGCCTTTGCCGAACTGAATGCGGCCAATCCGATTTTTGTTGAGGATGCTGCGCGGCTGTTTAGTGAGCAGTTACAGAATGACGACCGCATTTTGGATTATCGGATCGTGGCGAGCCATCAAGAAAGCCTGCACAGCCATGATGCGGTGAGTGTCCTCACCGAAGGGGAAACATTCGCCGCGCAGAGCTTTGATCCCAAGTTGTTCTCGACACTTTTCCACGTCGGCTAATAAAAAGGGCGCCCGCTTAGGACGCCCTGATCTGTTTCTATTTCCAGCAACTCACCAGAACCGTCATGTCCGACGCCCGTGCGCTTAGATCGACGGGGTGTAAGGCTTCGGTTGCGTCCGAGGTGCTCAGCGTGACGCCGTTGGCATTGAGGGCCGCGGTGATTGCGCTTGCAGAGGATGCAAAGCTTACGTTTTCAGGAAGTTTGCGATCTCCGTTACCTTCGGGAGTGCGAAGCATACCAATAACGGCACCGCCCGAGTTCACAACCGGACCGCCAGCGTCGCCAGCAAGTGTCGTAAGCTCAAGACGCTGCATGTTCTGCTCACCTCCAAGGCCACGTACATCGGCAAGTGTTCCGAATGTCAGTGTCGGTGCGTCCAGCGCGCCCTCATATGAGTAACCCGCAACCGCGACCTCAGAGTTTAGGCGAGGCTCGGACGCTACGAAATTTGCATAACCAAGTGGTGCAAGCTTCTCGGTGGGTCGCAGAACCGCGAGGCCAAGGTCTTTGTCCGCGAAAACGAGCTCTGCGGGGTAGGTGTTGTCGAGCGTCAGTTTATCACAAGAGCCAACAACTTCGCTTGTGGTCAAAACAGTTCCGTTGCCATCAAGATAGAAACCCGAGCGCGAGATTTCCGGCTTGCGAATTTCAAGACCCGAGAGCAGATCAATCCGTTGCTCGCCTTGGTCAGCGCCTGCAAGATCGTCCAGCGCCACAGTGCCAAGGGAGGTGAAGCTTGATTTCATGGCGTCAACGATGCGGTTCATGTTGCCGCGATCGCCTGCGGGCCAGACCAGCGTAAACCCTTTGATCGCGCCATCGGTGAGTTGCGCGAAGGTGTAGGAGTTTATCTCGTCGTTATTTCCACGCAGCTCAAAGCTGTTTTCCTTGCGCTCGCGTTGACCGTTGAGCGGCACGATTTCCAGTGTTTGCATGATCTCGTAGAGGCCAAAGAGTGTCGCCTGATCGCCTTTTTGCGAAATCAGAGAAACGGAAACTTTGCTGTCGCCTTGGGGTTTGAAATGAACGAAGGGCGCGTCATACTTGTCAAACTCCACCAAATCGAGCGGCAGGCGGATCGCGATGCCCGCTTTGCTGTCGTTATAGGGCGCCATGCCCGCTTTTGTGAATACCTCGTTGAATTTGTTGATCAATTCAGTGCGCTGCTTGGTTGTTAGGATACCTGTTACGTCATAGCCTTTGGCCGCCTGATATTCACCCATTGCCGAACGTGTGCCGCGCCCGAATGCGCCGTCGATTGCGCTGCTGTAAAAGCCCTCCCACTTGAGTGCTTCCTGAAGTGCCATCTTCTCGGTGCGCGAAAGCGCGCGTTCGCTGGCGCGGGCCTGCGCGGGTGTCTCGTCCGGAATGTTGATGAGTTCACCAACCGGCTCTGTGGGTTGAAGCGGAGACGAGTCGTCCTGCACCGTTGGTGTTGGATCGGTCAACGAAGTGCCGCCGAAGGGCCAGAATTGTTGGGTATAGACGCGTGATTGTGCCAGATAGCTGTCGCGCGGAATGAGGTTCTCGCTCAGAAGGCGGTTTAGCTCGCGTGTTGCCTGGGCCTCTGTGTATGGGCCAAGTGCGATTACATACCAACCGGAATTACTCCGAAACCCGCCAACATTGTCAAATGCTCCGGAATAGGCCCGCGAACGCGTCTGGGCTTCGTTCAACGAGGGGTGTGCCTCGATTTGAATCCAAGTGTCTTGTGGAGTTTGCGCAATTGCGGGGGAAGAGAAGAAAAAACTGAGAGATAAAATAAGGGTTAATAATGTGGCTGGAACCGAATGTCGGGCTTGGAGCATGACGGTTGTGTTTCCTATGTTGGTTGTCTGTTCACGCGTTTGCATTCGTTTTGCGCATTGCAGGCCAATAATGCAAGACCAACCGATTGACCGTGCCCGCAGGGATGCGTATTTGGGACATGAATTTTAAGAAGGGTCCGTCATGTCTGCCGCTGCAACTGAACAAAACACCAAGCCCACGAGCTTCCAAGAGATTATTCTGCGTCTGCAAAATTATTGGGCGCAAAAGGGATGTGCGGTGCTTCAACCCTATGACATGGAAGTAGGTGCGGGGACATTCCACCCCGCGACAACGCTTCGCTCGCTCGGAACGAATGCATGGGCGGCGGCATATGTTCAGCCTTCGCGCCGTCCGACGGATGGGCGTTATGGCGAAAACCCGAACCGTCTTCAGCATTACTATCAGTATCAGGTTCTGATCAAACCAAGCCCGCCCGAGTTGCAGGAATTGTACCTTGGATCATTGGCCGCGATCGGCGTTGATATGGATATCCACGATATCCGTTTCGTCGAGGACGACTGGGAAAGCCCAACATTGGGCGCTTGGGGACTTGGCTGGGAAGTTTGGTGTGACGGTATGGAAGTGAGCCAGTTCACTTACTTCCAACAGGTCGGCGGCCATGATTGCCACCCCGTTTCGGGAGAGCTGACCTATGGGCTTGAGCGTTTGGCGATGTATATCCTTGGTGTCGATCACGTTATGGATATGCCGTACAACGATCCGAATGCACCAATCGCGCTGACTTATGGGGATGTCTTCCGCCAAACCGAGCAGGAATACAGCCGTTGGAACTTTGACGTCGCCAATACAGAGTCGCTGCTTCAGCATTTTCTTGATGCAGAGGCTGAGTGCAAATCCATTCTGGAGCAGCCCGTAGACGACCCCAAGACAGGCAAACGCATCATCATGGCGCACCCTGCGTATGATCAGGCGATCAAAGCGAGCCACCTGTTCAACCTCCTTGATGCACGCGGCGTTATCTCCGTGACCGAGCGGCAGGCATATATCGGGCGTGTGCGTGCGCTCTCTAAGGCCTGTGCCGATGCGTTCGTTCAGACAGAGGCCGGTGGCTGGGCTGCTGAGGCATGATCGGTAAAATAATAGCGGGTATTATTGTGCTTACAGCATTGGTCGCGGGCGGCGCGATGTATTATTTTCAGGTCTACGGCTTCTATGATCGCGTGAATGCGAGTTCGCCAGACGCCGAAATCCAAATCACCAACTTGGTGACAGGCACACCCGAACCCATGCTGATCGCTGGATTTGAGGGGATCGATTCCGATAGCTCTCCTATTCGGTATCGCGCGTGCTTTACGACGCCGATGTCCAACGCAATGATGACCGAAACCTTCAAGACCTACGCAAGCGCCGAACCACTGGTCGCGCCTGATTGGTTCTCGTGTTTTGATGCACGTGCCTTGGGCGCGGACCTTGAGGCCGGAAATGCTACCGCTTATCTGAGCGAAGAAAATATTCATTACGGCATTGATCGCGTTCTCGCGGTTTATGACGACGGCCGTGCCTATGCATGGCATCAAATCAACACATGTGGCGAGCATCACTTTAACGGCGATCCCGTTCCTGCTTCCTGCCCACCTGTCCCTTCTGTGAAAGACTAAATCATGGCTGACCTTCTGATCGAACTCTTCTCCGAAGAAATCCCCGCACGTATGCAAGCACGTGCCGCTGCGGATCTCAAAAAAATGATGACCGACGGATTGGTCGAGGCAGGGCTGACATATGCATCCGCCGGAGCATTCGCGACGCCACGCCGCCTTGCGCTGTCGGTTGAAGGGGTGCTGAGCGAAAGCCCAGATACCGTCGAAGAGCGCAAAGGCCCAAAGGTCGGCGCGCCAGACAAAGCAATTGAGGGATTCCTGCGTGGCGCTGGCGTCGCCAAAGAGGATCTGCAAGTTCGCGATGACAAAAAAGGCCAAGTCTACTATGCCGTCATCAAGAAATCAGGACGACCCGCCGCGGAAATCGTGGCCGAAACCCTTGAGGCGACCATCCGTAATTTCCCATGGCCCAAATCCATGCGCTGGGGAACTGGTAGCCTGAAGTGGGTGCGCCCGTTGCACAGTATCCTTTGCATTATCAGCGATGACGCAGGCGCAAATATTGTTCCGCTGGAGGTTGATGGTATTTCTGCGTCTGACACAACGCGCGGGCACAGGTTCATGGCGCCGGATGTGATCAAGGTGGCCCATTTCGAGGATTACCAAACCAAGCTAAAGGCCGCACATGTTGTGCTCTCTTCAGAAGAGCGCGCGGACCATATCTGGAATGACGCGACCAACCAAGCCTTCGCGCAAGGCCTTGAAGTTGTTGAGGATAACGGCCTTCTGGCCGAGGTGTCGGGATTGGTTGAATGGCCTGTCGTTTTAATGGGTGATATCGCAGAAGACTTCCTTGGTCTGCCTGCTGAGGTGCTGCAAACCAGCATGAAAGAGCACCAGAAGTTTTTCTCTGTGCGCAACCCGAAAACAGGCCGAATTGAGAAGTTCGTAACCGTGGCCAACCGTGAAACAACCGACAATGGCGCAACAATCCTCGCGGGGAACCAGAAGGTTCTGTTCGCGCGTTTGTCGGATGCGAAATTCTTTTGGGAGAATGATCTTCGTATTGCCAAATCCGATATGGCGCAATGGACGGATGCGTTGGCAAATGTGACCTTCCATAACAAGCTCGGCACCGAAGCAGAGCGGATCGAACGCATCTGCGCTCTCTCCGAGGATTTGGCCGCTGTGGTTCAGGCAGACCCTAAACTTGCGGTTCAAGCGGCGAAGGTTGCCAAGGCGGACTTGTCGAGCGAAATGGTCTATGAATTCCCGGAACTTCAAGGGCTTATGGGGCGGTATTACGCCCATGAAGCGGGCCTTCCGCAAGAAGTGGCGAACGCCTGTGAGGCGCATTATGCCCCTCTCGGACCAAGCGATGACGTTCCGAGTGAACCGGTATCTGTGGCCGTTGCGCTGGCGGATAAGCTGGACAAGCTCACTGGTTTTTGGGCTGTAGACGAAAAGCCAACAGGCTCCAAGGATCCGTTTGCGCTGCGCCGCGCAGCTTTGGGCATTATTCGTTTGGTCTTGGAAAATGACGTTCGCTTGGGGCTATCACGCTATATTGACGCACAATTGCTGCGTCATGAGATTGCGCAAAATGGCGAAGACGCGAAATGCGCCGAGCTGCTTACAGATATGCTGAACGAAATCGCGGCACACGGTGTATTTGGTGCGGCGATTAGCACCGTGCTCGCGAGCGCCGGTGGGGACGCAAAAGAGCACATCAAAGAGGTTGAAAAACAACTGCCTGCGACGTCGGCGGACCTGCTTTCGTTCTTCCACGATCGCTTGAAAACCTACCTCAAGGATAAAGGTATCCGCCACGATGTGATTGACGCTTGCCTTGCAATGGATGGCAACGACGACATCAATCTGCTTGTGAAGCGTGCAGAGGCACTGGCCGACTTCCTGAAAACCGATGACGGCGAGAACCTCTTGCTCGGCTTTAAGCGCGCGAACAACATCCTTTCGCAAGCAGAGGAAGCTGATGGCGTAGAGTATTCCTATGGCGCGGATGTGAAATTCGCACAGGAAGCAGAAGAGAAAGCACTGTTTGCCGCGTTGGATGCGGGCGAGGCTGCAATCTCTCCGGCCATTGAAGCCGAAGATTTTGCGGGCGCAATGAGCGCCATGGCCGCGCTTCGGGCACCGATTGATGCATTCTTTGAAGCTGTGCAAATTAACACCGAAAGTCAGGTGACACGCCGCAATCGTCTCAATTTGTTGAGCCGTATTCGCAATTTGTGTCTTTCTGTCGCTGATTTGCGCAAAATCGAAGGGTAATTCACGCCTCTATGCTTGTCAGCCTTCCATGAGGCGCTATTCTCTTGGAAAGAGGGAGTGCTGCGGTGCAGAAAATGGCTGGGTTATCAGAGTACACGCTTATCACGCCGACCGCGGGCATTTCCGTTGATGCGCATGGTGGACGTGCGAAATGTTTGCAGCGGTTGGTGCGTTTGGATATGCCCGTGCCGCGCACGCTTGCGCTCTCGTTTGATGTTGTTGCGGGGATTGCCGCGGGCGCAATGCCGGACACTTCCGCGATCATGCGGGAGTTTGCCGAGGGAGCGCTTATCTCGGTAAGGCCGAGTTCAGAAGACCCCGATTGGGGTGGTCCTCGTGCGGTTCTGAATATCGGGATGAATGACGAACGCCACGCGCAGTTCGTTGAGCAGGAAGGCCGCGCAAGCGCTAATGCGCTGTATTTACGCTTTATTCATGCCTATGCGATTTACGTTGCCCGTCTCGATCCCGATATGTTTGAGGATATCTCGATCCATGCCGGCGATCCCGATGGGGATAAGGCGCTAAAGGATGCGTTGCAGGCATACGAAGACGAAACAGACGAAGTATTCCCTCAGGATCCGGCGCGGCAACTCGGAGAAGTTTTGCGGTCTATGGCACGTGTTTGGACGGGGACAACCGCTCGATTGCTGCGGAGCGCAAAAGGCGCCCCTGAGAATGCGGGGCTAGGGCTTGTCGTGCAAGAAATGGCCCTCGGAATTAGCGGCGGCGTGAGTGGCTCGGGTGTCATCCAGTTTGTGGATTCTCAGACGGGTCTGCCGCAAGTCACTGGACGCTACAAGAGCCAAAGCCAAGGGCGGGATGCGCTGGCAGGCAAAGATAACGTCATGTTTTTGAACAAGGATCCGCGCGGAACGTCGCTGCAATCCCTTTTGCCGGATCAGTTCGATCAACTCTTGAAGGACGGCGAACTCATGCGGCGGCGCCTGCGTGAGGAAATGCAGATCGAGTTCACCATCGAAGAGGGCGTGCTCTCGATACTGGATGCCGTGCGTGTTCAACGTAGTGCGCGCGCTGCATTGCGGATCGTGGTGGATTTGGCGCGTGATGGGGTTATTTCGCGAGAAGAAGCCTTAACGCGTCTGAATCCGCATTCCCTTACCGAACTGCTTCATCCACAAGTCGATCCGAGTGTGAAGCGTGACACCATCGCAAGAGGTATCGGCGCCAGTCCAGGTGCGGCGATTGGTAAGATCGTGTTCTCGGCAACTGCGGCGCAGCACGCGGCGGCTAAGGGCGAGTCGGTCATACTTTTGCGGCGTGAGACCTCGCCAGAGGATATTCGCGGCATGCACGCGTCGGTCGCCGTCGTGACGGAAAAAGGCGGAATGACGAGCCATGCGGCGGTGATCGCGCGCGGGCTTGGCTTGCCCTGTATTGTCGGGGCGCATGGGCTCAAGATCAACACGCGCAAGAAAACGTTAGTTACTGACGATAAACGTCATTTCTCCGAAGGGGATGAGCTGACGGTTGATGGCTCTTTGGGCGAAGTCCTTGCAGGGCCTGCGAAATTGTTGGACGCGGCGCTCGATGATGCGTTTACAACCTTGTTGGATTGGGCGGATGATGTGCGTGACATTGATGTGCGCGCCAATGCCGACACGCCGTCCGATGCTCTGACCGCGCGCCGTTTTGCCGCGCAGGGCATCGGGCTTTGCCGCACCGAGCATATGTTTTTTGAGGATGATCGCCTGACGGTGATGCGCGAGATGATCTTTGCCGATGGGGCAGAGGACAGGCGCACCGCATTGGATCGGTTGATGCCCATGCAGCGCGCCGATTTTCAGGAGTTGTTCGAGATAATGAAGGGGCAGTCGGTCTGTATCCGTCTGTTCGATCCCCCGTTGCACGAGTTTTTGCCCTCAACGCGCGAGGGCACGTTGGAATTGGCCGAAGGTTTGGACCTTCCTGTTTCAACGGTAACTGCGCGTATAGCGGCGTTGACCGAGTTTAACCCGATGCTCGGAATGCGCGGCGTGCGGCTTGGGATTACGATCCCCGAGATTTACGATATGCAAGCGCGCGCGATCTTCGAAGCGGCCGTCGAAGTGACAAAGCGTGGCGACATCGTCGTTCCCGAAATCATGATCCCGCTCGTTTCGGCGCAAAAGGAAGCTGAGCTCGTCCGCTCGCGGATTGATGCGGTTGCTGCTGCTGTACGGTATGTTGAGGGCGTCGATTTCACCTATCGTCTGGGCGTGATGGTTGAGACCCCGCGTGCGGCGCTTCGGGCGGGGGACATTGCATTGAATTCCGATTTCCTAAGCTTTGGGACCAATGACCTCACCCAGATGACGTATGGACTTTCGCGCGACGATGCGGCGCGATTCATGTCGGAATACGTGAAACAGGGCGTTTTTGCCGAAGATCCGTTCCATGTGTTGGATACAGATGGTGTAGGCGAGCTTTTGATGATTGGCGCTGAGCGTGGACGCGCGGCTCGCCCACAGGTTGTTTTGAGCATTTGTGGCGAGCATGGGGGCAACCCAGAATCAATCGCATTTTGCCGCCAGGCGGGATTCGATTATGTCTCGTGTTCGCCGTATCGCGTTCCGGTGGCGCGCCTCGCTGCGGCACAATTGGCGGTTGCAGACGGCCTCAAGTTGAGAACGATAACTGGATCTAAGTAGCTGAAACTAAATATTTATTTTTAATGCATGAGTGGGCGTGAAAAATCTCCCGCCGCGCCCGAACTTGGGCGTGTATCGGCACAAAACTCCGTGAAAATTGCAGGGGGGTGGACAACTTGAGCCAGATGGCCTAATTCAGCGCCCCGTCAGAGCCGTGGGGGCTGCTGGCCCATGTCCGTGGGTTGAAAAAAGGTGTCTGAATGTTTGTTCGAAGACTGACTTTGTCGAGGCTACTCGCTTCGACCACTGCTAATCTTAAACCCAAACTATCGGGTGCTATCTTGTCAATATTGGTGGCAACACCAAGTATAGCGCTTGATAGCTATACAGGTACTAAAACAGCACCAGCGGCTTCTATGCAAGACGAAATGAAGCGTTGGTCCAATAATTTTTCAATTGGCGAGCTGGTAACGCTTCCTGACGAAGATTTTGAATACAGCAAGGACTGGTTAGCCCGCCAAGAAGAGGCTTCGGGTGATGAACAATGGGAATGTTTGAGCGAGGCGCTGTATTTTGAGGCACGCGGCGAAAGCGTAAAAGGGCAGTTTGCCGTCGCCGAAGTTATCCTGAACCGCGTCGAGAGCCCGCTTTACCCAGATTCGATTTGCAAAGTTGTAAATCAAGGGACCGGCCGCAAATACCAGTGTCAGTTCACATACACCTGTGACGGCAAAAAAGAGATCTACAAAGAAAAGAAGGCGCAAAAGAGCACTCAGAAAATCGCCGCCGCCCTGATCGCCGGTGATGCACCGCGCGCGTTGACTGAAGGGGCAACACATTATCACACCAAAGCTGTTAGCCCGTCATGGTCGCGTCGCTTCTTTAAGGTGGTGACGATTGGGGTTCACCATTTCTATCGCCAGCCCGGCAGCGGCACCAATAGTTAACGCCTATTCCGAAAAGTCGGAAAAATGCTGGTTTGCCCGAGAGTTGCGATATAAACAGCGAGCAACTAGCGAGGGGCGGCCAATGAGCGTTACAGCCAGCACAGATTTTCAACATCCGCTTCGGCGTTCTATTGCTCTCAGACCTGATGGGATTCGAGACCGCATATCTGTGCGCGATCACATCGTCGAGGTTGAGATTGGCGCGTTTGAGGTCGAGCGTTCGGTGACGCAACGCTTGTCGTTTAACGTGGTCGTCGAGGTCGCGGATGTGGATATGCCGCTTGATGATGACGTGGATAAAATCCTTTCCTACGATCGGGTGACAGACGCAATCACGCAGGCGCTGGATCATGCTAGGGTTAACCTATTGGAAACCTTGGCTCAGGATATCGCGGAGCGTGTTCTTGCGGCTCCTCAGGCGCTGCGCGTTTTTGTACGGATTGAGAAGCTCGATCGCGGAGCGGGCAATCTGGGGGTTGAGGTTGTCCGCGAAACTCAGGGCAAAGCCGAACAGCACTCGGATTGGATCGGTCTAGCGCCATTGATCGTGGTTGCTACGCCCACTTTGGACCTCGCGGGATGGCTGCCGACCTTCCAACAACATGCGCGGCCTGTCTTGCTGTTACCCGCCGCACCGCTCGAGTTCACGAAAACTGCCGACCAGACCTCAAATGTGCGTCTAGCGCTCTTGGCGTATGATGCGGCAGCGTGGTCGCTTGCGGCGCAAAACGCGGAGATTGGCGTAGTCGGGAGCCGGACCGAAATGGAGTGGGGCTTTGGTCAAGGGCGTGTCAATGTATGGGCGCCGATGAAACAGGTGCTCGATAGCCCGACGCCGCCACAAAGTCACGATGCGCAATCACTCGCGGAATGGATGGCGCGTGGGAATGGCGAGGGCGTTGTTGGTATTGGGTGTAAAGTGGGGCAAGAAATTGCTTCGAATGGGTATGCTCAGTTTCTGGAAATTGCCTGATGACGTATTTTCGCGCACTTCCGCAGGTTGCTCGGCCCATCCCCGAAGGCGCATATCAGCTCGCGGGGGGCTGGTGCTGGTTTGATCGGTTGGAGGTTCTGGATCGCAGCGGCCGATCCGAAATCATCGCCGCCAAAGAAGCGCCCGAAGAAGTACTAAAAGAGCTAACGGGTAAACGTCCCCGCGTTGCTGGCATGAGCATGTCCGAACCAAATACAATGGGCATACTTAATGTTACGCCAGACAGCTTCTCGGACGGCGGGCTTTTTGACACGACCCCATCGGCCGCCAAACAAGCCAAAGAGATGATTGCCCATGGCGTTCAAATCGTCGATATCGGCGGAGAGTCAACGCGCCCCGGTGCTCAGGAGGTCAAGGCCGATCAGGAAATCGAACGTGTCGTTCCCGCGATTCATGCTGTGCGCGTCCAGAGCGATGTGCCGATTTCGATCGATACGCGTAAAGCCGCCGTTGCCAAAGCCGCACTGAACGCAGGGGCCAATCTGGTAAATGATGTGTCTGCGTTGAGCTATGACCCCGCCTTGGCGGGTGCGGTCGCGGATAGTGGTGCACCTGTTTGCCTGATGCACGCGCAGGGGAATCCCCAAACTATGCAGGCTAACCCACAGTACGATAACGTGGTGCTTGATGTGTATGATTATCTGCTGGACCGAATTAAGTTCGCCGCACAAGCAGGTATTTCAAAAGAAAAAATCGTTGTTGATCCTGGTATAGGTTTCGGAAAAACAGCGGAGCATAATTTGGCGCTCTTGCACCGAATAAGCATTTTCCATTCCCTTGGTTGCCCGATCCTCCTAGGTGCTTCACGGAAGAAATTCGTGGGCACAATATCCGGCGAACCGTATGCAAAAGAGCGCGTCGGCGGATCTTTGGCTATTGCGCTGAACGCCTATGCTCAGGGGGTTCAGATTCTGCGGGTCCATGATACAAAAGAAACAACACAGGCCCTGCGGCTTGCTCAAGAATTATAAGTAAAGGCAGAGAAATGGGTAAACTATTTGGCACAGACGGTGTGCGTGGTCGGGCGAACTCCTATCCCATGACAGCCGAAGTCGCATTGAAGCTTGGCGCCGCCGCGGGGCGTTATTTCCGAACCGATGGCCAAAACCGCCATCGCGTTGTGATCGGCAAGGATACGCGGCTCTCGGGCTATATGCTGGAGAATGCGCTGACGGCGGGCCTTACGAGCACTGGAATGAATGTGTTGCTTCTTGGGCCGGTACCGACGCCTGCCGTGGGATATCTGACGCGCTCGATGCGTGCGGATCTTGGGATCATGATTTCGGCGAGCCACAATCCGCACCACGATAACGGCATCAAGTTTTTTGGGCCAGACGGGTTCAAGCTTTCGGATGAGGCTCAAGATCAGATTGAGGAAATCCTCCAGAGCGAAATCCTGCCCGCCCAGCCCGATAATATCGGCCGCGCAAAGCGTATCGACGATGGGCGCGGGCGCTATGTGGAGTATGCCAAAACGACGTTCCCCGCGCGTGGCAAACTTTCGGGCCTTAAGGTCGTTGTGGACTGTGCGAACGGGGCGGCATATCGCGCTGCGCCAGAGGTGCTCTGGGAGTTGGGTGCAGAAGTGATACCGATTGGGGTTGATCCGAACGGTTTTAATATCAACGAGAATTGCGGCTCAACCCATCCCGAAGCTGCGGCCAAGGCTGTGGTGGAGCACGGTGCCGATCTGGGTATCTGTCTGGATGGGGACGCAGACCGCGTGATGATTATAGACGAGAAGGGCGTGGTCGCCGATGGTGA
The DNA here is from genome assembly GCF_042445055.1 of Falsihalocynthiibacter sp. SS001. GTDB lineage: Bacteria > Pseudomonadota > Alphaproteobacteria > Rhodobacterales > Rhodobacteraceae > Falsihalocynthiibacter. The sequence goes on along the minus strand of NZ_CP170339.1, from coordinate 2,269,661 downwards.
TCAGATTATGGCCTTGCTCGCCGCACGTTGGGCTATTGAAGGGCGACTTGTCGGATCTACGCTTGTATCGACCGTTATGTCGAACCTTGGCCTTGAGCATTTCCTAAAAGCGCGAGGTATTGAACTTCTCCGCACTGCCGTTGGTGACCGCTATGTCGTCGAAGCGATGCGCGCTGGTGGGTTTAATCTGGGCGGTGAGCAATCGGGGCATATCGTCATGACGGACTATGCTACAACTGGTGACGGTCTTATCGCTGGGTTACAATTCCTCGCTGAAATGGCGCAAACCGAAGAGAAGGCCAGCACGCTTACCCAAAACTTCGAGCCGGTGCCGCAATTGTTGAAGAACGTAAAGTTTTCGGGCGAAATTGATCCCCTATCCACAGATAAAGTCGCAAATGCGATAGCTGGCGGTGAGGAAGCCTTGGCAAATACCGGGCGATTGGTAATACGAAAATCGGGTACAGAACCGCTTATTCGCGTGATGGGCGAGGATGAAGACGAGGCACGTCTACGCAATGTTGTCGATGACATTGTCGGCGCCATCAAAGATGTAACTTAGGCGCGCCACTTCTGGCTGATTGCGACGCCAATCAGAATTAGCGCAAGCGCGGGAAGCAACATCGGCGGCATCGTTTCATTAAGCAGTGTGACGCCGAAAATAACCGACCACACGGGAACCATATAATTGGACAGCCCGAGAAAGCTCGGGCCAGCTTCACGTGCTACTGCCACCAAAAGGAGTGTTGTGAGTGCCGTTGGTACGACGCCCAAGTACACGACACTCAGAAGTGGGATTGTCGGAAACTTTTGGGGGACGCCGTCGAACCAGAGGGCGACGATTAGGGCAGTGACAGACGCCATGAGCATCGCCGCGGCGCTAAAGCTTTTGTAGGGCACGGGCGGGCAAACACGCGTCACAATTGAACCGCACGCATAAGAAACGGCGGTGAGGAGGCACGCGAGTCGGCCCCACGTCTCAAGCGAATTGCCAGATGAAACGAAGGCATTTTGCCCAACCAATAGAAATACACCTGCAAATCCAATCGCGAATCCTGTTGCCTTGCGCGGCGTAAGGCGGTCTCCCTCGACGAAGAAATGGGCAAGCGGAAGCACCATGAGCGGTACCGCTGCCATTGATACACCTGCGAATCCCGATGTCACATAGGCTTGCCCCCATGCAAGTAACGTGAAGGGTAAGGCGTTGGAAAGTATGCCAAAACAGAACGCGCAGAGCCAAATTGCTCCTGCTCTTGGGCCTTCGAGTGAGGGAAGGCCGCTGCCAGAAATCAGGGTGACGATCATCAATACAATCGCCGCAACGGTCACGCGGATTGCGCCGACCCAGAGTGCAGAGAAACCTGTGATCGCGATTTCGATCACCATGAAGGACGCGCCCCAGATTACGCCCAAGAGCGCAATTCTTATCCAGTTTTTGGCGCCAGCCTGTGCAAGCATATGTCCTCCCGAAACAAAAAAGGGCGCCTCAGTGGGCGCCCTTTCCCGACGATCAATTGTAGATCAGTTCTTTTCTTGGTCCACAAGTTTGCCTGCAGAAATCCAAGGCATCATGCCGCGAAGTTTTGCGCCTACTTCTTCGATTTGGTGCTCGTCGTTCAGGCGACGTGTGCCTTTGAAGAACGGCTGGCCAACCGCGTTTTCGAGCATAAAGTCGCGCACGAATTTACCAGTTTGGATGTCTGTTAGAACACCTTTCATTGCCGCTTTTGTTTCTTCGTAAGGAAGAACGCGTGGGCCGGACACATACTCGCCGTACTCCGCAGTGTTGGAGATCGAGTAGTTCATGTTTGCGATGCCGCCTTCATAGATCAGGTCAACAATGAGTTTTGTCTCGTGCAAGCACTCAAAGTAAGCCATTTCAGGTGCGTAACCAGCTTCAACAAGTGTTTCAAAGCCCATGCGGATAAGCTCAACGATACCGCCGCAGAGAACTGCTTGCTCACCAAAGAGGTCGGTTTCGCACTCTTCGCGGAAGTTGGTTTCGATGATGCCAGAGCGACCGCCACCAATTGCCGAGCAGTAGGAGAGGCCGATTTCAAGAGCTTTGCCAGTAGCGTCATTGTCAACAGCAACAAGGCAAGGAACGCCGCCGCCTTTTACGTATTCGCCGCGAACAGTGTGACCCGGACCTTTTGGAGCCATCATGATCACGTCGACACCTTCTTTAGGCTCGATCAGACCAAAGTGAACGTTCAAGCCGTGTGCAAACGCGATGGCAGAACCAGGTTTGATGTTGTCGTGAACGTATTTTTTGTATGTCTCTGCCTGAAGTTCATCGGGCATTGTGAACATAATAACGTCACACCACGCAGCCGCCTCTGCAATGCCCATAACTTTGAGGCCTTCTGCTTCAGCTTTTTTCTGCGAAGCGGAGCCTTCACGAAGGGCAACAACAAGGTTTTTGGCGCCAGAGTCGCGCAGGTTGAGCGCGTGCGCGTGACCTTGCGAGCCATATCCGAGGATGGCTACTTTTTTGTCTTTGATCAGGTTAATGTCGCAATCGCGATCATAGTAAACGCGCATGTTGGCGCTCCTTCTGGTTTGTTAAACTTTCTCGGCGAAAATAGCGTGAATAGGTTGGATACACTTTTTAAATTTCGTATATTTTGAGAAATATTCGCTAAAACTATTCGCGTTTTGGTAAGATAGTGGTGATTTTATGCTAATCGATGAGGATGCACGCAGGATTCTGCGACAGTTCCAAGCAGACCCGAACCTATCCATGGCCGAACTGGCGGAGAAATCCGGCCTGACGGCGGGAACATGCGCGCGTCGCCTTGAGAAACTAAGAGAGGCGGACATTTATCAAGGTGTGCAGGCGGTCATTAACTGGGCAGCGTTGGGATATACCGTCGAGGTTTCGCTGCGCGTTACACTGGATAAAACCCAATCCCGTGCATTCGACGAGTTCATAGAAGAAGCGCGTAAAATTCCGGAAATATCTGAAATACATACGTTTCTTGGCCGTGTTGATGTACGGTTGGCGATTTTGGCCAGAGATATGGCGCATTATCAGGAAATCTATAAGACCCGTATTCTGACCCTGCCGCATATCGCAGACATTGAGGCGCTGATGCAGGTATCCGCGATCAAATCATCCGAGGAGTTGCCGCTTTGATCGACCTAGATGAAATCGACCGAGAGATTCTGCGTACGCTGGCGCGGGATGCGCAACAGTCGGCTGGTGCATTAGGCAAGAGATTCGGCCTCTCTCAGCCCGCGATGTGGCGTCGGATTAAGCGGCTAGAGGACGCAAAAATCATTATAGGTAAACGACTTGTGCTAAACCGCGAGGCGCTTGGCTTTGGTGTGACAGTGTTTCTTGGTGTGAAGTTGGCAACCAAGGGGCGCGTAAGTCTGGAGGATTTTGAGCGCGCGGTAACGGCGATTCCAGAGGTTCAGACTGTGCACCACGTTCTTGGGTTATATGACTATCGCCTGCGTGTTGTTGCGCGGGATCTTGCGGATTTTGAGCGTGTTTTGCGCCGACGTGTGATGACATTGCCCGGAATTGGGGACGTCGAAGCGAACGTCCTGTTGAGCGAAGAACGCAGACCTGGTCCGATTGGTTAATCCGCGCCGAGCCCCGCGCGCATGAGCGTTTTTCGGATTGGTCGCACGGAATAAAGGGTATTCAACGCACCTGCGCGAAGATCCCGCAGACCCTGTGCGCCAAACATTGATGCCCTGTTCAGCATATCGACGCCCAAGACGCGAATCTTTACCTCTCGATGCCGAACTCGATCGTATTCTTGGAGCATAGTTGCCGCGCCGAGCTCGGACGGGTTCGCAATCGCGAGATCAAGCAAGGCCCGCAAATCCCCCAAACTCATGTTCAAACCCTGTGCGCCGATTGGCGGCACCACATGCGCGGCCTCCGCCATCAGGGCCGTACGTTCTCCATGCATTCGCGATGCGAGCTGTCCGATGATTGGCCAAGCGGTTCTGCGCCCCTTGAGGGTTAGTGGGCCAAGCACTTGGGCTGAACGAGTTGTTATTTCTTGGTTAAACAGCTCTTCGTCTAGCGTTAACAAACGCTCAACTTCCGCAGCTTTCTCCATCCAAACAACCGCCGACATATGTATTCCGTCGGTATCGGGCAGGGGGACAAGCGTGAAGGGGCCGCCGCTTCGATGGACTTCTGTTGAAATATTTTCGTGCGGAATGTTGTGCGTTACCGTAAAAACGAGCGCCTTTTGGCCGTAACGATATGTTTTTACGGGTATTTCAAGCGCTTCGCGCACCGACGAGTTGCGTCCGTCTGCGGCAATAAGAAGTCTCGCAGAAACAGACTGCCCGTTGCTCAAGCTGACGATTGCTTCTGACACTCGCGTCAAGACACGCTCGGTTTTGACACCCGAGAGGAATGTGACATCCTCAAGTTCTTGAATTTTGGCGATAATTTCACGTCGCAGCAACCAGTTCGGCAGATTCCACCCAAAGGGCAATTCGCTAATCTCGTCAGCGTTGAAATCTTTAATAATACGAGGTTCGGGCGTTTCACCGCCCGCATCAACAATGCGCATAGTCGCAAGTGGCGCCGCGTATGGTTCCAGCCGATCCCAAAGGCCCGCGCGTTGCAATGTCTCGCGCGAAGGTTGCAGAAAAGCCGTCGTTCGCAAATCGGCTTTGGAGTTCGCTTCTTCTGTGACCGGCGGTTGCGGATCGACGCAAATAACCGAAAACCCAGCCTCGCCAAACGCTGCCGCGGCCGTAAGTCCGGCGATTCCGCCGCCTGAAATGAGAATATCTGTTTTGGCTCTGCTCATGGAGTTAATCTAGGCCGAGTTTCCGATGGCCGAAACCCCTGCTAAACCAACTGCGACAGAAAATCCGTAAGGTCGGTGGTGTGGTAATGGATGTGGTCCTCTGCGATTCCTTCAGCGGCAACGTGGACGGTTTTCATCCCCAGTTGATGCGGAGCGATAAGGTTGCGCGGATCATCCTCAAACATCGCGGCGGTGTCGGGTGTCGTTCCATCCAGCGCGAAAATCGTTTCATATGCGGAGCGCTCTGGTTTCGGACGAAAGTTCGCGTGCTCCACGCCATAGATCGCATCAAACACCCCATTCAACCCACGTGCCTCTAGGACACGTTCGGCGTAGGGGCCGGTGCCGTTGGTGTACACAATTTTGCGGCCTGGTAAGGCCTTGATATTCATCGCAAGATCGGGCGCATGTGTCATATGAGACATTGAGATTTCGTGAACATGCGTCAGATAAGGTGTCGGATCTACGTCGTGCTCGGACATTAAGCCCGTCAATGTCGTCCCGTATTTCTGCCAATAATGCTTGCGAAGGTAGTTTGCATGCTCCAACTCAACATTGAGAGCGGTCATCACGTACTCTGTCATGCGCACTTCTATTTGATCGAACAAGCGGTCCGATGGCGGGTAAAGCGTATTGTCGAGATCAAACACCCAGTGCCGCACATGGGAGAAGTCGTTTTTTGCATTTTTGGTCATGCCGACCTTGTATGGAATTGCGATTGTGACAGCAACGGGGTTGATAGAAAACCTCGCGGGGGGGTAGGGTGCAAAAACGCGGAGGGGACATTTATGAGCGAGCAAAAAAGCGGCCACAAAGACGCCTATGACCTGATACTCGGGGCGATTGATGTCGGAATTTATCGTCCGGGGGACCGGCTTGTTGAAAGCGAGTTGGCCGAGAAGTTCGGTGTTTCACGAACGCCTATTCGTGAGGCATTACAACGGCTTGAGACACAGACACTCCTGACGAGAGATGGGCGCAGTTTGATTGTCGCGTCGCTCGATCACAACCAACTCGCAGAATTATATGTTGTTCGCACGGAGCTTGAGGGTTTGGCCGCAAGGCTCGCTGCCCGACATGCCGCGCCAGAGGAAATCCGTGTGCTTCGTGATATGGTTGAGGAAGACCGCGGGTTTATCAACGATCCCGAGGCGCTGTCGCTGGCGAACCGAAGATTTCACAAGCAAATTCACCTCGCTTCCCACAACCGCTACTTGGTCCAGCAACTCGATCTTGTTCATCGCACAATGGCGCTTTTGGCGACGACTTCTCTTGCTGTTGAAGGACGAGGAGAAACCGCGCTTAACGAACACGAAGCTATTGTCGAAGCATTGGAAAAACGTGACGGAGAGGCGGCGCGTTCAGCCTTGAAAGACCATATTTCTAAGGCGTTCGAGACCCGTTTGAAGCTCGACGCGCTGAAGGTCAACTACGACTAGGCTCGGTGGGTCGTGCAAACTTAATGCGCTTTTCCTCAAAAATTCCGTGTTCGGTTTTGTCCCAATAGAAAGGGCGAACGAGCAGTTCATATAGCCCCTTATAAGAGGCGAGCGCACCGAGTGGGAAATAGAAGTGCAGTGTCGGCACCCACCAAAGCAAGTGTTTATGGCGCAGTCCCGATACCGCCATCATTCCGACCGATATTGCGAGAATTTCTGAGGTAAAGAAGAGTATGCCGAGCGCCACGATTGGGTTGTGATCAAGGATCAGATGTATGGGGTGCCCGTCCCAGAAAGGCACAAGCCAGAACGACCACAATAGAGGTGCAAGTACATATTGGCTAAGCGCTCCGAGAAAGAGGAGTTGAAAGCCAAAGAACCGCCACGCCCCAAGTTCCTGAAGCAGTTTCAAAGGGTTGCGCATGTGTACGGCCCAAGTGATCGCATACCCCTTGAGCCAGCGCGAGCGTTGTTTGATCCATGGCCACACGCGACAGTTTGCTTCTTCATAGGTCACAGTTGGGATGATCTCGGTGCGATAGCCGTGACGTGCGAGTCGCATTCCAAGATCTGCGTCCTCGGTCACGTTATGCGCATCCCAACCGCCCAATTTCTCAAGGATATTTCGTCGGAAAAACAGGGTCGTACCGCCCAACGGAATCGCGAAGCCAATACGCTGCAATCCGGGGAGGATCACTCTGAACCAAGTCGCGTATTCGACAGAGAAACATCGTGCTAGCCAGTTTGTGCGCGCGTTGTAGAAATCCAAAACACCCTGTAGGCAGGCAACTTCTTGGCCGCGTTGATGAAATGTCTGTACAACTTTATGGATTTGGCTCGGTTCAGGCGCATCTTCGGCATCATAGACGCCAATAATCGATCCTTTGCAGAAATCGAGCGCGTAGTTGAGCGCGCGCGGCTTGGTTCGTACGGCGCCTGCGGGCACATTAATAACGCGTAACCAAGATGGAAGCTCTACGTTTTCAATTGCTTGGGTGGTCGTGTGATCATCCGCTTCAACAACCAGGCAGATATCCAGCAGCTCTTTTGGGTATGACAAGCGCGTGAGGCGCGTAATTAGGTGCGACGCGATTTTGCGCTCCTTAAAGAGCGGCACCATAATTGAAACCACCGGTAGTTTCGCGATTAGTGTCGGAGGTTCGCGTCTTAGCGGCTGGGGGCGATTGCGCCTGAACTTTGACACCTGAGTTGCGGCGGCCGTGACCTTCAGTAACGTGTTGAAAATAAGGGTGATAACCGCCCAGCCGAAGAACAAGCCAATAGCCAGTTTGGGAAGGAGAAGCGTGAGGGTAAGCACACTAAGAATCGCTGCGACAGCGTATCTTTGCTTGCGAGGAGAGAGCCAGTTTCGACAGCTTTCCTCATCCTTTACACATGTTTCGGCGTTCTGGATCAATGACTTCTGGCGGATTCTCTGTAGCGCCTCAAGTATCTGCTTCTCCGCAGAGATCGTCATACGCACAGAACCAAATTCTTCTGGGAGTTCGCGCTGGAAGGCCTCAAAATCAGCGGGGCGAGCGGTGCAAACGACGGTTACCCCGCCGATACGTTTCCACGGTATGATCCGCGCTTTCAAACATGCATGAACGCCAATTTCGTCTACGAGTCTCGCATCTGGAAATTCTCTACTAAGATCAACGATTTGCGCATGCCACTGTTCTGATAGAGCCTGATAGAGGTTCTGCACGGACACCATACCGTGCGCCAGCAGAATGTCACCAAGCGGTACATCTTGGCGCGCCTGAAGCGCCAGTGCCTTAAGGATATCGCCAGAGGAAACGGTGCCGCTACGCTCAAGAATCTGGCCGATCGGCACGCGTCCGGGAACGGCCTTGGGCACATGGGTGGTGCGCCCCTCGAAGGGGGGCAGTGTCTTGAGATGTTGTTGCAGCATTGAAAAGCGAGATCCTAATTGCCCGCCAAGTATTGCTGCGAATGGTTAATGAAAAATTAACCGAATCGTTGTGATTCTATTTTTCCATCGCTTTTGCAAAGCGTTCGAACAGATAGTAGCTATCTTGTGGTCCAGGGGAGGCCTCTGGGTGGTATTGCACGGAAAACACTGGTTTTCCTTCGACACGAATACCACAATTCGATCCGTCAAAGAGCGAAACATGGGTTTCAATCACGCCCTCGGGAAGGGTTTGTGCGTCAACGGCAAAACCGTGGTTCATTGACGTAATCTCAACCTTTCCGGTGTCATGATCTTTGACAGGGTGGTTTGCGCCGTGGTGACCGTGGCTCATTTTGATCGTCTTCGCGCCAAGCGCGAGGGCGAGCATCTGGTGGCCGAGGCAGATTCCGAATACAGGGATGTCGGCCTTTAGAACCTCTTGGATCATCGGAACGGCATATTCGCCAGTTGCGGCTGGGTCGCCGGGACCGTTGGAAAGGAACACGCCATCTGGATTATGCGCGAGCACTTCTTCAGCGGTTGCAGTGGCCGGAAGGACAGTTACGTCGCAACCCGCCGAGGAAAGGCACCGCAGAATATTGCGTTTTGCACCGAAATCAATCGCCACGACTTTGTGACCAGCTTCGGTACGTTTGCCAAAGCCGTCAGGCCACGCCCAGCGTGTTTCGTTCCACGAATACGACTGCGCACAGGTAACTTCTTTGGCGAGGTCCAAGTTCTCTAGGCCCTTGAATGCACGCGCTTTTTCCACGAGGCTTTCTAGATCGAAGTTGCCATCGGGCGAGTAGGAGAGCGCAACGTGTGGGGCGCCTTGTTGCCGGATGGCGCGGGTGAGGCGGCGCGTGTCCAGACCGCCAATACCGATGCGGCCGCGCTTCTTAAGCCATACGGACAATTCTTCGGTCGCGCGCCAGTTGCTCGATTGGGTCGGGTCCCATTTGACCACCATTCCTGAGGCAACGGGATCGGCGGTTTCGTCGTCCTCTGGAGTGACGCCCGTGTTGCCGATATGAGGGAAAGTGAAGGTCACGATTTGCCCTGCGTAGGAGGGATCAGTCATGATTTCCTGATAGCCGGTCATCGCTGTGTTAAAGCATAGCTCGGCGACTGCAGTACCTTCGGCACCAAAACCGTACCCGTAAAATAGGGTCCCGTCGGCCAATGCCAAACAAGCTGTGGGTTTCGATGGAATGGGTTGAAGCGGGGCGGCAGCGGCAGACATGGGCGACTCCTTCGGCTCTTGGGACGCAAACTTGTCGGAAATTAGTGGTCAGCGCTGTTAGGGTCAAGGGGGCAGACAAAAAATAGATTATCCATAAATATCAATATCTTGTCAAAATAGACGGAGGTTGAAAGCTTTGAGCGGTCAGAGTATTGTCCGAGGTCTTAACTTTTCGGCAACCAGGGGATGGGATACCGATGGACCTGAGACTACAGATTACGACCGCCATGAAAGAGGCGATGAAGGCGAAGGAGGCTGCTCGGCTTTCTACGTTGCGCCTTATTAACGCAGCGATCAAAGACCGCGACATTGCGATGCGCGGTGAGGGCGATGATGGCGGCGTCGAAGGGGATGAGATCCTCGCCATTTTGGGCAAGATGGTAAAGCAACGTCAGGAAAGTGCGCGCGCCTATGAAGAGGGTGGGCGGCTTGAATTGGCGGAGAAAGAGCGCCAAGAGATCAAGATTATCGAAGAATTCCTGCCGCGTCAGCTTAACGAAGCCGAGGCAGAAGCCGCGGTTTCTGATGCGATTAGTGAAGTCGGCGCAGAGTCGATCCGTGACATGGGCAAAGTCATGGGCGTTCTCAAAGCGAAGTACACCGGCCAGATGGATTTCGGCCGAGTAGGGCCGCTGGTGAAGAATAAACTGGGATAAGTTTCCCATATGTTTTGCATATGATTTCTGTATGCGAATTTAACGGCGGCCAAATGGTCGCCGTTTTTCGTTTAGGCTACTCGCTCCACTGAATTACAATGTGCGCGGCATCAGCCCCTTTTTACATCCGTGGGGGTGATTACTATCGTGTGTGAACGCTTCTGCTCCGCAGGTTTTACACGACCAGCAACGCATATCACCGCGCCGACGAGATTGGCGCCAGTTACATGGTTGTGGAACGTCGCTGAGTTCCTCGTATGACGGGCGCTCGTTGCGGTTTTTCTTGCGTATCAAGAGAGTGAGAATAAACCCCACCAATAGTCCTGTTCAAAGATAATAGAAGTTTGGGCTGGTCAGAAATGTTTCGGACTCTTGCGGTCTAATCATCTTGAAATCTGCGAGCATGAGGTCTCCTAGCATAAGCTTTAATTAATATGTTAGCTTTCATGCTGGCTCAAAAAAAGCCCCGCCAGAGAACTGACGGGGCTTTGTTTTGATTATTTTCTGACCTTAGTGAGCGTGGGGCTTGTCCCAAACTTTTTGGTCAACGAGCTGTTCGAATGTGTGCTCTGGTGGTGGGCATGGGAGTGTCCATTCCAGAGTATCCGCGTACTCGTTCCAGTAGTTGTTCTCTGTTACTTTCTTGCCCCAGCGTAGGGAGTAGAACACAACGCCGATGAAGAACACGAAAGAAGCGAATGAGAGGAACGCGCCGTAGGAGCTGATTTTGTTCCAGTATGCGAATGCTTCCGGGTAGTCGATGTAGCGGCGTGGCATACCTTGGCGACCCAAGAAGTGCTGTGGGAAGAAGGTAAGGTTTGCGCCGATGAACATCATCCAGAAGTGGAGCTTACCAGCCCATTCTGGATAGTGGCGGCCAGACATTTTACCGAAGTAGAAGTAGATACCCGCAAAGATACAGAACACCGCACCAAGGCTCATCACGTAGTGGAAGTGCGCAACAACGTAGTATGTGTCGTGGTAAGCGCGGTCTACGCCAGCTTGCGAGAGAACGATACCTGTCACACCACCAACGGTGAAGAGGAACAGGAAGCCGAGCGCCCAGAGCATAGGCGTTTTGAACTCAATCGAGCCGCCCCACATGGTTGCGATCCAAGAGAAGATTTTGATCCCTGTTGGCACCGCGATAACCATTGTGGCCATCATGAAGTAGCTTTGCTGAGTGAGGGACATGCCCACGGTGTACATGTGGTGCGCCCACACAACGAAGCCGAGAACACCAATACCAACCATCGCGTAAACCATCGGAAGATAGCCGAACACAGGCTTTTTGGAGAATGTCGCGATAACGTGGGACACGATACCAAAGCCGGGAACGATGATGATGTAAACTTCCGGGTGACCAAAGAACCAAAGGATATGTTGGTAAAGAACAGGGTCACCACCGCCAGCAGGGTCAAAGAATGTCGTGCCGAAGTTCCGGTCAGTAAGAAGCATTGTGATCGCGCCAGCAAGAACAGGCAGGGCGAGAAGGATCAACCATGCGGTCACGAAGATCGACCAAGAGAACAATGGCACCTTGTGCATTGTCATGCCGGGTGTGCGCATGTTGAGGAAGGTCGTGATCATGTTGATCGCGCCGAGGATTGAGCTTGCACCGGATACGTGAACCGCGAAGATCGCGAGGTCCATGGAGAAGCCGCCTTCGGTTGTGGAGAGGGGCGGGTAAAGAACCCAGCCAACACCTGAACCAGCCTGACCGTTACCACCAGGAGCAAAGAGCGATGCAACGCCGAGGCTAACACCAGCAACATAGAGCCAGAAAGAAAGGTTGTTCAGACGTGGGAATGCCATGTCCGGTGCACCGATCTGAAGCGGCATGAAGTAGTTACCAAAGCCACCAAAGAGCGCTGGAATAACAACAAAGAACATCATCAAGACACCGTGATAGGTGATCATGACGTTCCAGAGGTGTCCGTTGGGTGTACATTCTGCTGCGGCATCCGCAATCAGGCGTGCCCCTTCGAGGCACATATACTGTACGCCCGGGTCCATAAGCTCGAGGCGCATATAAACGGTGAAGGACACCGAAATGAACCCGACCGCCGCAGCGACGAAAAGATAAAGTATGCCGATGTCTTTGTGGTTTGTAGACATAAACCAGCGGGTAAAGAAACTCCGCTCGTCGTGGTGTTCGTCGCTAGTCATAGCTGCGTCGGCCATGTCCTGCCTCCTAGTTCTGTAAATTGTTTGCCGCGCAGAGGCAGGCCCCGCGCGACGCGTTTCGCCCATGTCTTAGAGCGGTTCTGTGTGACGGGCAATCTTTCAAGACGCCTCGACGCGTATTTTTTTATCCAAAAGCGCGCTTTTTGGAACTATTAGGACTCTGGCCCCACAGATGCGAGGAAGGCTGCGACGTCTTCGCCACCCTTTTTGAGCTTAAATGTCATTTTCGATTTTGCGCCCGAATCGCCGGTAACCTCTTGGACATAGGCCCGGGGGTCGGCGACGTATTGTGCGAGGCCTTCTTCATCCCACGTCAGGCCAGCTTCGTTTGCAGCTTCAAGTCCCGAGCCATAGCGGAACCCTTCTTGTGAGCCCATCACACGGCCAATAATGCCATAAAGGTTGGGTCCGGTTTTGCCGCCTTTGAACAGAACCTCATCCTCGGATGCGATCATGTGGCAGGCTTTGCATTTCTTGAAGGCTTGTTCGCCCGCTTCTATGTCGCCTTCGGCCAATGCTGGGGACGTGACGCAGAGTGCTGCGAAGAGAGCGGCGGTATATAGTTTGGTCATAGTGTCCTCATTATGGTTGAACGATTGATTGCAACTATAACACAGGGAATCGACGCTGAATTAAAGAGTAATGATGTCGCAGCAAAGTGGGGGCTATTCGGCGCTGTATGGTGTCAGGCAGCGGTCAAAGCACTTGCGCAGCGCCACATCGACGTCGGCCATTGTGACGGGTAACCCCAAATCAACGAGGCTCGTGACCCCGTGTTCGGTGATTCCGCAGGGCACGATGCCGTCGAAATGCGAGAGGTCGGGCTCTACGTTGATCGAAATTCCGTGGAAGCTTACCCATTTGCGCAGCCGCACGCCGATCGCAGCGATTTTGTCTTCTGGGGGCATGCCATTTGCGGTGAGAGGTTTTTCAGGTCGAGTCACCCACACGCCAACGCGGCCTTCGCGTCGCTCACCGGTAACGTTGAATTCGGCGAGGGTGGCGATGACCCATTCTTCTAGCTCGTTCACAAAGCGACGCACGTCATGGCCGCGTTTACCAACGTCCAGCATCGCATAGGCCACGCGTTGCCCCGGGCCGTGATACGTATATTGTCCGCCGCGTTTGCTCTCATAAACAGGGAAGCGGTCGGGGTCAGTCAGGTCTTGGGGCTTGGCGCTTGTGCCTGCGGTATAAAGGGGCGGGTGCTCGACGAGCCAGACAGCTTCATCAGCTTCACCGCGCGCAATGGCATCGGCGCGCTGCTCCATAAAGGTAACGGCGGTGTCATAGTCGGTTAGCCCTTCAGAGATGATCCACTCAACCATACAGAAGCCCAATTCATTACGTTTAGCCTGAGCGCTGGTGTTCCACTTTTTTGGGTAAAAAGGCAATGCCTGACGCGGATTGATTGCCTGCGATGGGGGTGAAATGGCGGAATTTGCGTTGTTTCAAAGATGTAAATACCCTTGGCAAAGATTTCTCACTTTTCTGGCGTTTTCCCTCTTCACATCCCCGAAACCCATAGCTATACACCGCGCAGACTACCTGATCACGTGCGGATGTGGCGGAATGGTAGACGCGCAGCGTTGAGGTCGCTGTGGGGTAACACCCGTGGAAGTTCGAGTCTTCTCATCCGCACCATTTCATCCTGATCATTGCTGTAAACGTTGCGTGGAAACCATCCTCTGCAACAGTTTTTGCTTGTTTGCATTGCTGTCTGTTCAAGTTTTTGAATTGTGCTACTCTGGGGTAAATTAACAGCGGCGCTTGCGTTAACTCTTCACTGCTGAGCGTTGCCAATACCCATTTGGATTGCTCTGTGAACACTAATGATCAGCACGACTTTCGCGAATTTTCCCTATCATTTTTGAATTGGCGTAGCATTGCAGCAAGTGCAGTCTTAGCTTCATTTGCATCACAAGCCTTGGCGCTGGAGTTTACGCTCAGTTTGTCTCCGGCATCGGAGGAATTGCAGGAGCGCGTAACCGAGCAGACGCTGCTTTCACAACTTGCCGAAAACGAAGCACCCAAGCCGCTCGAAATTCTGTCGTCGGCGCATTCCGATTATCAACGTATTCTCGCCGCCTTGTATGAGGACGGGTATTTTAGCTCGGTCGTGTCAATCAAGCTGGATGGACGCGAAGCGAGTGACATTTCGACTGTTACGCCTCCCAAGAGCATCGCGCGGGCGGTTGTGACGGTTCAGACGGGGAGCGAGTTCAAGTTCGGGCGCACGCAGATTGCTCCGCTTGCGCGTAAAACTGTTCTCCCGACAGAGTTCGCGACGGGACAGACCGCCAGCACGAAGGTCCTTGAGGATACCGTGAAAGTCGCCGTTTCCGATTGGAAGGACGAGGGTTACCCCAAGGTTGAACCCAACGAACAGAAGTACACCGTTAATCATAACAGCAACATTTTCAACGCCGAGGTGAGTTTGGCCACAGGGCGGCAGGCGCGGATCGGGAACATTACCGTTTCGGGCAATCAGGATGTGCGCAGCCAGCGCATCATTGAGATCATGGGGCTGGAGCAGGGGAAAGTCTATTCCCCCGAAGACATCAAAGACGCTGAGAATCGCTTGCGCCGAACGGATGCCTTTAGCTCGGTGATCTTGGAAGAAGGTGAAACGATCGACGCGAACGGTAATCTGGATTTTGATGCTGTCGTCGAGGAGCAACTGCCACGCAGGTTCGGATTTGGCGCGGAACTGTCGAACGAAGATGGTGCGTCGCTTTCGACCTACTGGGTGCACCGGAACCTTATGGGCGGGGCGGAGCGCCTCAAGCTTTCGGGAGAGATCAACGGAATCGGAAGTGTGACCGAGCGAGAGGAATATAACCTGACTGCGCGTTTTGAGCGTCCGGCGACATTCTCAAGAGATACAGACTTTGTTGTTCAGGGGCAGGCGCTCTCGAAAAGTGAAGAAACATACGATCTTGACCGTATTGGCCTCGCAGTCGGTATCAAACGGTACGTATCGGACACATATGAGTATGAGTTCGTGCTTGCAGCAAGTCATCAGCGCGAAAAGGATTTCTTTGGCGAAGATGAGTACACGCTGTTCTCAGGTATTTATCAGGGAACGCTCGATAAGCGGGACGATCCGCTTCGTCCAACGAGCGGATATTACGTAGCGCCGTCGCTCTTGCCGTTTATTGGCGCGGATGGCGAGCGGAGTGGCCTGCGGTCGTTCGTGGATGCGCGGACGTATTATTCGCTTGGCGAGAGCATGGTCATGGCGTTTCGCGGACAGATTGGCTCGATTTACGGATCATCCATTGAGGACACACCCGCAGGGATGCTGTTCTATTCAGGTGGTAGTGATACGGTGCGCGGCTTCCCCTATCAGTCTATCGGGCTTCAGCAAAATGGCGTTACGGTCGTTGGTGGGCGCAGCTTCCTTGGCGCGTCGGCAGAGTTCCGGTACACGCGTGAAAGCGGTCTTGGGCTGGTCGGATTTGTTGATGCGGGGTACATCGGGGCCGAGGAGTTCCCCGATGGCTCAAGTGGCGAGTGGCACAGCGGCGCCGGTGTTGGCGCGCGCTACAACACTGGGCTTGGCCCGCTTCGGTTTGACATCGCGACGCCGATTTATGGCGAGAGCAGCGGTGGCGACATCCAAATCTACATCGGAATTGGAGAAGCGTTTTGAGACATTACATTCTCGTTGGTGCAGTATGCCTTGGCCTGACAACGCCCGCCTTTTCGCAGGATGAAGACGAGGGCGGATTCCTTTCGAACAAGATTGAGGAAACGCTGAGTGCGGAAGGTCGTACTGTTAAGATTTCAGGTTTCAGAGGCGCGCTAAGTTCTACGGCCACTATGGCCAAATTGACTGTGGCCGATAGTGAGGGGATCTGGCTCTCTATTGAAGACGCAAGCCTGAACTGGCAGCGCGCGGCGCTGTTGCGGGGGCGGTTCGAAGTTAAGGAACTGACCGCGGCGCGCATCGAAGTACTGCGCAAGCCAATCGCCCCACCGTCAGAAGCGCCGACTCCCGAAGCAAGTGGTTTCGCGCTCCCCGAGTTGCCTGTTTCGATCAATATCGACAACGTCAGTTCGCCGGAAGTGGTGCTGGGCGACGATATTCTGGGGATGCCGCTTGCGCTGAGTTTGGTTGCGTCGGCATCGCTTGAGGACGGTTCTGGCCACGCCAAAGTGATTGCGCTGCGCACGGATGGAGAGATCGGCACCTTCGCATTGGACACCACCTATACCTCTGAATCACAGTCGCTCAATGTCGATTTCGATTTTCAGGAAGACAAAGACGGGATCGTTGCTACGCTTGCAAAAATCCCGAATGCGCCGGCGCTAGAGGCGTCGATCACGGGGCAGGGGGATCTGTCTGATTTTCAGGCGGATTTCTTCCTTGCGAGTGACGGTGTGAACCGCATTGAAGGGACTGGCCGGCTCTATCAAGAAGTGTTCGAAGACGGGCAGGATGACGCGAGCGGTGGCGCGGAACCTGTTGAAGTATCACAGCATTTTGTTCTGGACCTCGGGGGGGATGTTACTGCACTTCTGGCGCCAGACTATCATGACTTTTTCGGTCCTGATTTGAAGGTGAAGCTCGATGGCTATCTTGAACCAAGCGGTGCGCTGGACATTGAGGAATTTGCGCTTAACGCGAAAACCTTGGATTTGGCGGGTAGGGTACGGCTAACGGCAGATTCTTGGCCAGTGCTGATTGACGTAGCAGGGGAAATTAAATCCGCCGATGGTACGCCCGTTTTGCTCCCTATTCCGGGGGCGGAAACCTTTGTTGACGATGTTAACCTAAAATTGACCTACGACGCCCATAAAGGGGATCGTTGGCAAGGGAATCTGGACATTGTTGGCTTTGAACAGGGAGATATCGAAATTGATGCGGCGCGCCTTGGTGTTGCGGGGCAATTTGAATCAGAAGGCACAAGTGTAAGGGCAGTTGATGCAAATATCTCTTTTAATACGAAGGGATTAACGCTGAACGATCCAGATTTGGACACGGCGCTCGGTTCAGAGCTTAAGGGCCGCGCGCGGGTTGAGTATCGTCCGCTACAACCGCTGATCGTGAGCGGCGTGAATCTGAACGCTCTGGGGGCGACCTTGACTGGCGATCTGAGTATTGGTGCGCTGGCCGATGGTCTGCCGACGGAAATTCAGGCGAATTTACTCGCGGATGATATCGCGCGGTTCTCGCGTCTTGCTGGGCGGCCGATATCCGGTTTGGCAAACGTTTCTCTAACAGGGGATGTTGCGCCCTTGGCAGGGACCTTTGATCTGAAAGTTCAAGGCGAAACCAATGACTTGACGGTTGGAATTGAACAAGTAGATGCGCTTATCGCGGGGCAAGGTACGCTCTTTATTGATGCGATGCGTGACAGCGAGGGGGCAGCGCTTCGGCAGTTTAATCTCTCGACGCCAGAGGTAACCGCGAGCGCGGATGCAACGGTTTCGTCAGACGCGATTGCGTTCAATTACGATGCGAACCTGCGTGATGTTGGAGTTATTTTGCCCGCCTATCCCGGTCCGCTGGCAATGCGGGGTAACGGTACGCAAACAGAGGAAGGGCTTCAGGTATCAGCAAACCTAGAAGGCCCATTGGGGACGACCGCGAATGTCGATGGGCTTGTTTCCGGAGAGGATGTGAAGCTCGATGTGGCGGCGCATTTGGACAACTTCGGGGCAATCGTTTCTGAATTGCCCGGAAGCGCGGACCTTGCGGGAACAGTTGAGCGGCAAGGCACGGACTGGCTCGTCGATGGTACGCTTGAAGGATCAATGGGGATTTCGGCGGCCTTCAACGGGAAAGTTGATGAGAATACCGAACTGGATATGGCCGTAAACGGACGGGCGCCGCTTGCCGTTGCCAATCCATTCATTGAACCTCAGACCATCCGCGGGAACGCCGAGTTTGACCTTGCGATTAACGGCCCTCCTGCGCTTGATGCGGTTTCGGGGCAGGTCAATATTTCGAGCGGCGAGTTTAATACGCCGAGCCTTGAGGCGGGGCTGCGTGACATAGCGGGGAATATCAACCTTAGCAGCTCCTTTGCGAATATCGACATCAACGCGCAGGTTTCCTCTGGCGGGACGATTGGCGTGCAGGGTGGCGTTTCGCTTGTTTCTGATTTCAACGGCAATCTTGAAGTGCTGATTCAGTCGGTTCGGCTTGAGCGTGCGGACCTCTTTTCAACTGTCGTGAATGGCGACATTACCGTCGATGGCCCGTTGAAGGGTGGAGCAACGATATCGGGCGATATCAATATCGGAGAGACGCTTGTATCCGTGCCGTCGGGCGGTGTGGCGTCGGTAACCGACATTCCACCGATGGATCACATAGGGGCTTCGCCCGCGGTTCAAGTAACTCTTGAGCGGGCAGGCTTGGCACAATCGGTACAGGAGGCCACACAGCGCGCGAACGCGGGGCCGGAGTATCCGTTGAACATTAGAGTTTCGGCTCCAGATCGGATTTTCATTCGCGGGCGGGGTATTGATGCGGAACTTGGTGGCGAATTAACCATTACCGGAACCATCAAGAACATCGTTTCGATTGGCGCTTTTGAGCTTCGTCGTGGTCGGATTCTTGTGCTTGAGAAACGGTTCGAGCTCAGCGACGGGGAAATCCGTTTCGAAGGAAACCTCGATCCGCGCCTAAGCCTGATCGCCACCACTCCGATTCCACAGGGCTCTGCCGCAATTGAGGTGGGTGGGCAGTTGTCTGACCCTGAGATTACTTTCACGTCTACGCCAGCGGCACCAGAAGACGAGGTTCTTGCGTTGATCTTCTTTGGTGAGAGCATCGAGGATATATCCGGCTTCCAAGCGCTTCAGCTTGCGTCCGCGATTGCGACCTTGGCGGGGAAAGGAAGCGGCGTTCTGTCTGATTTGCGGAATGCGATTCCGGTAGATGATCTGGAGATTGACTCCGATGAAGATGGTAATGCCACTCTGCGTGTCGGCAAGCGGATTTCAGATAACGTCTATTCTGATATTGCGGTGAATTCCGAGGGCGAGACCGAGATCTCGCTGAACTTGGATCTGACCTCCAAGTTTACAGTCAAAGGGACAACCACCGACGACGGCAATTCTTCAATCGGGATTTTCTTTGATACGAATTATTGATCAGGCGGCTTTGTCCCGCCTGTTCCGTGCCAGCATGTTCAGGAATTCAACGAACCCGGCGAACGCCATCGCGGTGTAAATATATCCTTTGGGGAAGTGGTGTCCGAAACCATCGGCAATCAAAACCATTCCGATCATAAGCAGAAACGCCAAAGCCAGCATGACAACCGTTGGGTTGGAGTTAATGAATTTGGACACGGGGTTGGCGGCAAAAAACATTACGGCAACCGCGACGACAACGGCGGCAACCATAATCGGCAAGTGGTTCGTCATCCCGATCGCCGTAAGGATGCTATCGAAAGAAAACACTGCGTCCAGAAGTAGGATTTGGATGACGACGGCAGTAAAGCTGGGTGCGATTTTCTCTTTGAACATGGTGTCGGCGGGGGCGGGTTGAACCTTGTGTTGAATTTCGGTCGTGGACTTCCAGACAAGGAAAACCCCGCCGCAGATTAGGATTATGTCGCGCCAAGAGAATGCCGTTTCGAATGCAGGTACGCCGTGGGAATCAATCGGACCCGTCACGCCGAGGTCGAACACTGGTTCCGTCAGGCCAGCAATCCACGCAATGATCGACAAAAGCGCGAGCCGCAAAATGAGCGCGAGCGAGATGCCCAAACGCTGTGCGGTGCGCTGCTGTTTTTCGGGGAGCTTGTTGGAAACGATGGAGATAAACACGAGATTGTCGATTCCCAGAACGATTTCCAGCGTGACGAGCGCAAGGAATGCGGCCCATGCTTGGGGAGACATCAGGAGTTCGATCATGGTTAATCCTATCGTTTAAAAATCTTCGAAACCTCATCCAGCGAAGTGGTGCGCGGAGCAGAGCAGGAGCCGCGCACGATGAGATCTCCGTGTAGGAGGGACGTTTCTTGTGGGATACTGCGCGTCGGGAGGAAATCCAGCAAATGCGTCATGGCGATTTCGCCGATTTGGCTACGGGGTTGGCGAATGGTGGTCAGGGATGGGGTGATGTTATTGGCGAATGGGATGTCGTCAAAACCGACCACCGAGAAGTCATCGGGCACATGGCAACCGCGTGATTGTAGGGCCGAAATCACACCGATTGCAGTGTTGTCGTTGTAACAGAAAAACGCCGTTGGGAGCGTGTCGCGGATAAAGAGGCGTTCAATCACGCTGCGCCCGCCCTCTGTGGTGCCATCGCCTTGGATGCGCCAGACGGAACTCTGATCGTAGGCCTCAGTAAGGGCTTCGCAATAGCCGCGGTGGCGTTGTTCGGACAGGGCATCTCCCGGAGGGCCAGAGACATAGATGATGCGCTCATGGCCCAAAGAAATAAGGTAGTCCGTTGCGACCTTGGCGGCAGCGGCATCATTTATGCCCACATAGCTGACGTCTGGGCGATTGATCGGACGGGCGGCGGCAACCATGGGCGGGATCGTCGTTGTCGGGTGTTGAAGCCAGCCAGCGACGGGAAGGTGCCCCGTCAAGAGAATGAGCCCGTCTGCCATTCCCGTCGAAAGAAATCGTAGGTGTTTTTCCTCGAGTAATACGTCGGCTTCGGTGTTGCCGATGAGAACACCATAGCCGCGAGCTTTGGCGACTTTCTCAAGACCGGTGAGGATGCCGGGGAAGTTTGGATCGGAAATCGACTGGGCCAGAACCATCACCATTTGCGAACGCTGCATCCTAAGGTTCTGGGCCATGGCATTGGCGGTATAGCCCGTACGCGCAATTGCGGCGGTGACCTTCTTGCGGGTGCTGTCAGCGACTTTGGACGGGGTGCGAATCGCCCGACTGACGGTTGCGATGGACACACCCGCGAGCTTGGCGACATCTTCGATCGTGGCTGGTTTTTGTGATGATTGCTCCACTTGAAGGCGGGCCTTTTCTGCGCGTCGATATATAAAAACTGTTATTTATCGGTGGGATACGTTGTGGTTCCCACATATTAATCCGTGTTGATACAAATTCCAATGAAAAGGTTTACAGGAATATTTGAAAAGGTTTACATTATTTGTGAAAAGGTTTTCATAGGGCGACGATTTTTGCGGAGGGGCAGGGATTGTCTGGGGGAGGAAAATACATGGCCGATGGTGCTATGCACGAGTTGCCTGTGTTGTCAGCAGAGCGGGTAAGTAAATCGTTTGGTACGATTCCCGTCTTGTTTAGCATCAATTTTGACCTGCGCGCCGGAGAAGTCCATGCGCTGATCGGTGAGAATGGTGCCGGCAAATCAACATTGATGAAGGTTCTCTCGGGGTTTCATCCGGCGACGTCTGGAACGTTGCGGGTGGATGGCGAAGAGATCATTTTGCCACCCAACGGGCAGGCAGAGGATCTGGGGATCGTGCTGATCCATCAGGAATTGAACCTCGCTGAGCAAATGACCGTTGAGGAGAATATCTTCCTTGGCCGTGAAATCACCAAGAATGGGTTCCTTGATCGCGCAGAGATGACGTCGCAAGTGGCCAAGATGTTTGCGGATGTCGGGCTTGATATCTCACCCAAGTCGCGCATTTCCAGCCTGTCGATTGCGCAAAAGCAAATGGTGGAGATCGTCAAAGCCACCAGCCGCAATGCGCGTGTTTTGATCATGGACGAGCCGACAGCGGTTTTGACCGAGGCTGAAACGGATGTGTTTTTTAAGCAGGTTGCGTTGCTGAAGGAACGCGGGACGGCGATCATGTTTGTGTCGCATAAGCTGCAAGAGGTTATGGCGATTTCGGACCGCGTGACGATCCTTCGGGATGGTCAGTGGATTGCGACGAAGCCCGCGCATGAATTCACGTTGGATGCAATGGCGCAGATGATGGTTGGGCGCGAGTTGTCCGATTTGTACCCGCCGATGCATGAGGCCGATGTTGATGCGGACCGCGTGCTTGAGGTCGAGGGATTAACAACCGCGCATATTCGCGACGTTAGTTTTGATCTGCGCAAGGGTGAGGTGCTGGGCTTCTCGGGGCTGATCGGATCTGGGCGGACCGAAGTATTTGAATCGATCTGTGGTTTGACAGAAATTCTGGGCGGTACTGTGAAGCTTGACGGCGATCCGGTTCGCTTTAGTTCGGTCGCACAGGCGCGCGATGCGGGCATCGTGTATCTAACGAAGGATCGCAAAGAAAAAGGGCTGTTGCTTGAGCAGGGGATGCAGAGCAACCTGACGCTCTTGGCGCTTCCGAAGTTTGTGAAGAACATGCTGTTGGACAAGAAGGCAGAGGCCAAGGCGCTCGCGCGTGGAATTCGCCGCTTTGATATCCGCGCTCGTGATCCAAACGTAAAGGCCGGCGATATGTCGGGCGGGAACCAGCAGAAGCTGTTGCTTGCGAAAATCATGGAGTGCGATCCGCGCGTTGTGATTATCGACGAGCCGACCCGCGGTATCGACGTGGGTACCAAACAGCAAATTTACCATTTTATCGCTGCTTTGGCGGCAGAAGGCATGTCGGTCGTCGTGATTTCGTCCGAGATGCCAGAAATTATTGGCATATGTCATCGTGTATTCGTGATGCGTGAGGGGCGCATCATGGGTGCCGTGACGGGTGATGCCATCAATGAAACAGAGATCGTGCGCTATGCCGCTGGTCTGAAGGAGGAAGTGCGGGATGTCTGAGGCAGTGACAACAGAAGGCTCCAAGAGTTGGCTATCGAATATAGATTTTAAAACGCTAGGGCCGGCGATTGCGCTGATTTTGCTCTGTATCATTGGGTTCTCGCTCAATTCGGCGTTTTTGAGCGAAGGGAACATCACCAACCTTCTGACACGTTCTGCGTTCATCGGGATTATTGCGGTGGGGGCGACGTTTGTGATTACGGCGGGCGGCATTGACCTCTCGGTTGGGTCGATGGCGGCGGTCATTGCGGGCGTCATGATCATCGTGATGAACAGCGCGGTCGAGACACTCGGGACGGGCGTGCCAACGGTGCTGCTTGGCTGTGGGTGTAGTATTATCCTTGGTATAGGCGCTGGCTGGGTGAATGGTCTTCTTACGACCAAAGGGAAGATTGAAGCCTTTATCGTAACCCTCGGAACAATGGGCATTTTCCGCTCGCTCGTGACGTATTTCGCGGATGGCGGCACGCTCTCGCTGGACTATGGTATCCGCGAGACATACCGACCCGTTTACTATGAGGCGTTCTTTGGGCTGCCGATTCCGGTTTGGGTGTTCATCATTGTTTCGATTGCTGGCTGGATCTTGCTTAATCGCACCGCGTTTGGCCGCTATTGCACAGCGATCGGTTCATCCGAGGGCGTGGCGCGTTATTCCGCGATCAAAGTCGACCGCATCAAAACATGGACATATGTCATTCAGGGCCTCTGTGTGGCGCTTGCGACGATCATCTATGTGCCGCGTCTTGGTTCGGCGTCCTCATCCACTGGTGTTCTGTGGGAGCTAGAGGCCATTGCCGCGGTGATCATTGGCGGAACGGTTCTAAAGGGTGGTTATGGCCGCATCGGTGGGACGATCCTTGGGGCGCTTATTCTTACGACAATTGGCAATATCCTGAACTTTACCGACATGATTTCGAATTACCTGAATGGCACGATGCAAGGCTTGATCATCATCGTTGCTGTTTGGTTGCAGCGCGCAGACTGGGGCAAGAAAACGACCCCGAAATCCTAGCGCTAAACACCGTGCGCCACGCTTAGGGCGCACAACAGAAGGGAGTTCAACCACTTAGGGTGAACTTTCAAACTCAGGGAGGAAGACTATGAAACTAACTAAATCTACTTTCGTGGCCGCAGCGACAGGGGCAATGATGCTCGCTGGGTCTGCGTTCGCACAAGACACAATCAAGATCGGCGTTTCTTATCCAACACCGACACATGCTTGGGCGGCTGGTATGAACTGGCACGCAGAGCAGGCGGAAAAACGTCTTGAGGAGCTATATCCAGACGTTGATCTGATTTTGGTGAACTCGCCCGATCCAGGTGCGCAGGCTTCTGCGATTGAGGACCTTGTATCGGTTAACCAAATCGACGCGCTTGTCGTGCTGCCGTTCGAGAGTGAGCCGCTGACTGATCCGGTTCTGAACGTCAAGAAAACTGGCGCGTTGATCACTGTTGTTGACCGTGGTTTGAGCTTGCCGGGTATCGAGGACATCTATGTTGCGGGTAACAACCCCGAGCTTGGCCGCGTTTCGGCTCAGTACATGAAGACCCGCCTCAAAGATGGCGACAACATCGTTGTTCTTCGCGGTATCCCAACTCTGATCGACAATGAGCGTTTTGATGCGTTCATGGCCGAAATGGAAGGTTCTGGCGTTAACGTTCTCGACCACAAGCACGCCAACTGGAACCGTGACGATGGCTTTGAAGTGATGCAGGACTTCCTTAGCCGCTTCCCCGATATCGACGCTGTATGGGCTCAGGATGATGACATCGCAATCGGTGTTGTAGCTGCGCTTAAGCAAGCAGGGCGCGATGGCGACGGTATGTTCGTTGTTGGTGGTGCAGGTATGAAAGAAACCATCAAAGGTATCATG
The DNA here is from genome assembly GCF_042445055.1 of Falsihalocynthiibacter sp. SS001. Lineage (GTDB taxonomy): Bacteria > Pseudomonadota > Alphaproteobacteria > Rhodobacterales > Rhodobacteraceae > Falsihalocynthiibacter. The sequence continues at coordinate 2,244,876 of NZ_CP170339.1, read as the reverse complement.
GATGGCGATGAGCTCGTTCCAGTCGACGTGCTGTATCCACCTTCAATGATCGCGACTGCGATGGACGTAACTGTAAACGCGTTCAAATCGAACGGTCCGGTTGCTGGTCGTTATATCCTTGGTGCGACTTTGATCACTCAGGAAAACGCTGCGGACTTCTATTTCCCCGACTCTCCCTTCTAGATCCTCCCAAGATCAGACTGTGAAGACGGGAATGGAGGGAGCCTTTCGGGGCTCCCTTTTTCGTGTGTTATTGCGACACAGTAGGGCAATTGAACGGGACAAAGGTGCTGGCCATTCCTTCGTTCATTGTCATCACAGTGAGCATATTTGCCAGTTCGATCTCTTTTTCGCTCTGGGGGCATACTTCGCGTTGCTCAATGCAGCCCGTGGCGACGAAGGCGTCGTTCTGCTGAATAAACTGCGGGCGAATATCTTCAGTGCCCAAGTTCGCGAGCGCCCAGTCCCATGCGCTTTGATAGAGGACGCATTTTTGCTCGGTCCATGTCAGGCCCTCTAGGTTTAGGTCATCCGCAGACGCTGCTGATGCGGAGAAAGGGAGCAACAGAGCCATGGCGAGTAGGGAAAGTGGCGACATCTTGGGTCTCTCATTCGAATCTATTGATTTTGGTTTGGCGCCAAATACGACTTAAAATCATTTCGCGCGTTAGTAGATCAACGCGGTTGCGAGCATGGAAATAGGTGGCTTCAACGAAAATTGGCTTAGAAAATGCGTGAACATTTCCTAAGCCAATCTCACAACGCACAGCGTTGAAATGGTGGGCGACCCTGGAATCGAACCAGGCGTGAGTCGCCTCGAGGGAGTTACAGTCCCCTGCCACACCTTGCGGCCTGTCGCCCAACGAGGGAGGGGATACCTGCCCTTGAATGGGGCGTCAACAGGAAAATACCTTGCATCTGCACAAGCTGTCTGCGCATTGTCCGCGGCGCAAGATATAGAGGGCTTTGGACCATGGAAAAACCTAAATGGGTGATCGAAAAAGAGCAGGAAAAGCGTCTGGCGAAGGCCGCGACGGTTTGGATGTTCGGGATTCATGCTGTGCGGGATGCGTTGCGGAACCCCAACCGCGAGCGCAAGCGACTCATTGTGACCAAAAACGCCTATGACCGACTTGAGCAGGATATCATTGCGAGCGGGATGGAGCCTGAAATCGTTTCGACTCGTAAGTTTGATGCGCCGATTGATCCGCAGTCCGTGCACCAAGGTGCCGCGCTTGAGGTGAAACCGCTCGATTGGGGCGCAATTGAGGACGCGTGTATGGCCGCCGATGGTCAGGTGCCGCGTGTCTTGCTGCTTGATCGTGTTACGGATCCGCATAACGTAGGAGCTATTCTGCGCTCTGCTGAGGTATTTGGTGCGCGTGCGGTAATTGCGCCCGCGCGTAACTCTGCTCCGGAAACAGGGGCGCTGGCGAAAACGGCGTCCGGCGCGTTAGAGCGTCAACCGTATCTTCGCGTACGTAATCTGGCTGATTCCATCGAGAAACTGCAACAAATGGGGTATTTGGTGCTCGGGTTGGATGGTGAAGCGGAGATGACCGTTGAAGAAGCCGTAGAGGGTATGAGGGATCGCCCGATTGCCTTGGTATTTGGTGCCGAGGGGCCGGGATTGCGCGATAAGACCAAGCAAACTGTTGATAAACTAGTAAAAATCCCGTTTGCGGCAGATTTCGGATCGTTGAATGTTTCGAATGCTGCGGCGGTCGCGCTATACGCTGTGCGGCCCTAACGTAGTGTCATAAGGCCCTCGCAATCGGTCACGGTTGCGTTAGGGGGCTTGGGTTATCGATCGTTTTTGGTCAACTTTGTACCAAAGGAAAGGTAACCCATGTTTTCTCGTCGAAAGATTCTCGCATACGGTGCTGCTTTGCCGTGGGTCGCAACAGCTGCGCGCGCAGGCACCGATTATGTCTATAACAACGGTGGCGTCGCTATTAGCGGCTATGACCCGGTGGCCTATTTCACAGAGGGCAAGCCCGTGCAGGGCGCAATGGAAAACGCTCTGAAGTGGGAAGGTGCGATGTGGGTTTTTGCCTCGATGGCGAACCAAGAGACCTTTATGTCCAATCCACATAAATACGCGCCGAAATATGGCGGGTATTGCGCCTATGCCGTATCGCAGGGCGCCGTTGCCCCAACCGATCCAGAAGCGTGGACGGTCCACGACGGGCGGCTTTATCTGAATTACAACACTTCGGTGCGTGATCTTTGGCGTCAGGATATTCCTGGAAATGTCACGCTGGCTGATGGGAACTGGCCTAAGGTTTTAGCTTAGCCTTCACAAAAACTTGAGGATACCTTCAATTTTTTCCTATCGTTCCCAAGTGTTTACTAATCGGGTCCGGAACACCCGATACTCTACTGTCCCTCGTTCCAACCTGCGCCCGAGTTTTTCCCCAAACTCGGGCGTTCTTTGTTTGCGCATTTGTGAGGATAAACGTGAGCTATGACCTATGATGATGCGCTGCTGCGCCGAATTCTCACCGAAACGAAAACCATCGCCTGTGTTGGGATGTCTCGCAATCAAGCAAGGCCGAGCTATTACGTGTCCGAGTTTCTCACTCAACGTGGCTTTCGGGTAATTCCTGTAAATCCCGTTTATGAAGGGCAAAGATTGCTAGGCGAAACCGTGCGCCCGAACCTGCGTTCAATTGATGACAAAGGGGCGGTGGATATGGTCGATATTTTCCGCAAGAGCGAAGACGTATTGCCCGTGGTGCAAGAGGCGCTCGATTGCCTGCCCTGCCTCAAGGTTATCTGGATGCAGCTCGGGATTGAGAACGCAGAAGCTGCGGCGTTGGCCGAACAGAAGGGCATTACAGTTATTCAGAACCGTTGCCCGAAAATCGAGTATCCCCGTTTGATCGGAGCCTAGCGCGCGGCTTTTTCTGCGATGCCTGATGTGCCTTCGCGTCGGGCAAGCTCGGCCTCGACCTCGGCGAGGGTAACGCCGCGCGATTGTAGCATCACCAGCAGGTGAAAAAGCACATCAGCGCTTTCCTTCACCAGTTCGTCCTTGTCGTCCTTCACGGCGGCGATGATAGCTTCGACCGCTTCTTCGCCGAATTTCTCGGCGCATTTTTCTGGGCCTTTGGCCAAGAGTTTGGCCGTCCAGCTACTGTCGGGGTCCGCAGCAGCGCGAGAGGCAATTGTTTCCGAGAGTTTGGTAATCTGGCTCATGCGTTCAACCTCACGTCGATGCCGTTAGCGGCCATGTGTTCCTTGGCTTCGCGGATCGTGTAGTCGCCAAAGTGGAAGATAGAAGCCGCGAGCACCGCAGATGCGCCGCCCTTGGTTACACCTTCGACAAGGTGATCCAAATTGCCCACGCCGCCCGATGCGATGACGGGCACGGATACGGCGTCCGATATGGCTCGGGTAAGCGGAAGGTTAAATCCAGCGCGTGTTCCATCGCGATCCATTGAGGTCAGGAGAATTTCGCCTGCGCCCTTGGAAACTACGTTCTTGGCAAATTCCACAGCGTCAATGCCCGTGGCCTTGCGTCCGCCGTGTGTGAAAATCTCCCATTTGCCGGGAGAAACGGTTTTGGCGTCAATTGCCACAACTATGCATTGGCTGCCAAAGTGGTTTGCGGCGTCTGCGATCACATCGGGGTTGGCAACAGCGGCGGAGTTGAAGCTCACTTTGTCGGCACCAGAGAGGAGCAGCTTGCGTACGTCCTCGCGCGTACGCACGCCGCCGCCAATGGTCAGCGGCATAAAGCAGTGCTCGGCGGTGCGGCGGGCCAGATCGTACATGGTGCCGCGGTTCTCGTGAGTTGCTTTGATATCAAGGAAGCACAACTCGTCCGCGCCGGCGGCATCATACGCTTTGGCGCTTTCCACAGGATCGCCCGCGTCGATCAAATCAACGAAGTTCACACCCTTTACCACGCGCCCTTCGGCGACATCGAGACAGGGGATAATGCGTGTTTTCAGCATGTTCTATGTCCTTGATCAACGGTTGCTCCCTCATAGAGCAATCCCCGTTGCCGTTCTAGGCTGTTTCACCTTTGAGAATCGCGAGGGCTTCGGGGAGGTTGATCGCACCGTCATAGAGTGCGCGACCCGAAATCGCACCGTTAAGCGGGGCACCACAGTCGCGAAGGCCGCGCAGATCCGCAAGTGAACTCACACCGCCAGAGGCAATCACTGGAATGGAAACAGCATTGCCAAGCGCCGCAGTCGCTTCGATATTCGGACCCTGCATTGCGCCATCGCGGTTGATGTCTGTGTAGATAATGGCGCAGACACCGGCATCCTCGAACGAACGCGCAAGATCAGTGACCATAACGTCGGTTTCTTCGGCCCAACCCTTAGTGGCAACACGACCGTTGCGCGCGTCGATGCCCACAGCGACCTTACCAGGGAATTCGCGCGCCGCTTCGCGTACGAGGTCCGGATTTTCGACCGCGACCGTGCCGAGGATTACGCGTGCAAGACCTTTGTTGATCCAGCGTTCAATCGTTGCCATGTCGCGAATGCCGCCGCCCAATTGTGCGGGGACGTTGCATTGCTCTAGAATCGCTTCGACAGGGGCGGCGTTTACCGGCTCTCCTGCAAAGGCGCCATTCAGATCAACCAGATGAAGCCACTCACAGCCTGCTTCGACAAACTCCAGCGCCTGTGCGGCAGGGTTTTCGTTAAAGACGGTGGTTTGGTCCATGTCTCCCTTAAAGAGACGCACGGCATTGCCGTCTTTGAGATCAATCGCGGGGTAGAGGATCATGGAAATGGCCTGTGTTGTACTGTGTTGCGCGCTTGTGGCACGGTTTTTCCCTAAATGCAAAACCTCCGCATGATTTTTGCGACCTTACGTTAGTCTTGCATGGCAAGGGGATCGCGCTCCAATGTTCGGCTCATAGGAGGAACCAGAATGAAACGACTACTGACAGCCGCCGTCGCACTTATCGTGACCGCAGGAGCCGCACTCGCCGATCCCGTTGAAGGGACATGGCAGACACAAGTGGACGAGGGAAACTTCGCCTTTGTTGAGATCAAACCATGTGGCGACAAATTTTGTGGCACCATCTCGCGGACCTTTAATTCCGATGGCGAATGGAAGTCCGGAAACATCGGCAAGAATCTCGTTTGGGATATGACTGCCAAGGGTAACGGGGATTACGGTGACGGCAAAATCTGGCAGCCGTCCAAGGACAAGGTCTATAAATCCAAGATGTCGCTCAATGGGGACCGTCTGAATGTTTCGGGCTGTATTGGGCCGATTTGCAAAAAGCAAACTTGGGCGCGTGTAAAATAACACAATGGCGTGCCCCGCGATGTGCGGGGCATTCCGTTAGGGTTTCCAGCTAAGGAAATTCGCAATCATCCGCAGGCCCGTTTGCTGGGACTTCTCCGGATGAAACTGCATCCCGATCATATTATCGCGCCCGACGATGGCGGTGATTTCTTCGGCGTAATCGACATGCGCCAAGCGATCAGCCGCGTTTTTGACGCGGAAATGGTAGGAGTGGACAAAATAGGCGTGATCGCCTGTCTTGATACCTTCCAGCACCGCGTGCGGGGCGTTGATGATGAGGTCATTCCACCCCATATGCGGTACTTTGAGCGCGGGATCGGATGGTTCGATCTTGACGACATCTCCTGCGATCCAGTCAAAGCCCGCAGTGTCTTCATACTCGTGCCCCGTGGTCGAGAGCATCTGCATCCCGATACAAATCCCCATGAACGGGCGCCCCTTGTTGCGCACGACTTCTTCGCAGGCCTCAAACAGTCCCGTATGCTCAAAAAGTTCCGTTTTACACGCCGGGAAAGCGCCGTCCCCCGGAAGGACAACGCGATCGGCCTTAAGAACGTCCGCAGGGTCCGAGGTGACAATCACCTTTCCTGCGTTCGTCTCATTCGCCATGCGCTGAAACGCTTTCTCGGCCGAGTGCAGATTACCGCTATCGTAATCAATGATCGCAGTGAGCATCTAGAGCGCACCTTTGGTCGAGGGAATCGCATCCGCTTTGCGCGGGTCGATCTCAATTGCTTCGCGCAGCGCGCGGGCAACGGACTTGAATGTCGCTTCTGCGATGTGGTGGCTATTGAAGCCGTGCAATTTGTCGATGTGTAGAGTGATGCCTCCGTGGGTGCTAAGCGCCTGAAAGAACTCACGAACCAATTCGGTGTCGAATGTGCCGATCTTGGGCGTGGGCATATCGACGTTCCAGATGAAATATGGACGTGCCGAAAGGTCGAGCGCGGTGCGAACTTGCGCATCATCCATGGCCAGCAAGAAAGAGCCATAGCGACGGATGCCGCGCTTGTCGTCGAGTGCCTTGGTAAGGGCCTGACCAATCGCGATACCTACATCCTCAACGGTGTGGTGGTCATCAATATGGAGATCGCCCGACGCGCGCACCGTAAGATCAATCAGCGCGTGGCGTCCGAGTTGATCTAGCATATGATCGAAAAAGCCGACGCCTGTTTGGTTGTCGTACTTGCCCGTTCCATCGAGATTGATCTCGACGGTGATATCCGTCTCTGCTGTCTTGCGCGTGATTTTTGCGGTCCGCATTGCAGGTCTCCTAAGGTTTTTTGACCTTATAGGGCGGCGAGTAGCATTGCGAAAGTCCCCAACGAGCGGTGCGGCGACGCAAGGGTAAGCTGTAACAAAATTGTGCCTTTATATGCGGCGCTCTCTGCCCGTTATTTCGGCATTTGCATGAATTGAGGCAGTTAAAGTCAAATTAGGCCTTGCCGAAACCGGTTTCGGTGAAGAGTTTGAGGTTAATGGGGGATTTTACTCAATATAACTTGGCCGCAACGCCATCACAGGCGAGTATCCCTGAAGGTGTCGCCCGTGGGGTTTCGCACAAGCGCGCGACGATTTCGGACGTGGCCGAGGCGCTGGGCATTTCCAAGGGAACGGTTTCGCGCGCATTGAACGGGTATCCAGACATTAGTGAGGCAACACGCACCCGCATCCAGAAAATGGCGGCCAAGATGGATTATCGCCCGCTCGCGCATGCCCAAGCAATTCGAACAGGGCGTGTCCGTAGTTTGGGCCTTGTGTTGCAAGAGGACGAGTACGACGGGCAATCGCCGTTCCTCTCGAATTTCCTACAGGGGATCACTCAAGAGGTAGGGGCCCAAGGGTGGACACTCACCGTGAGTGCCGCAACCGGAGCCGAAACAATGCTCACCGCGCTTAAGTCGCTAAGCGAAGAGCGAAAAGTTGACGGGTTTATCCTCCCACGCACACGGATTCGGGATGGGCGGATTGATTTGCTGCGATCGTTGAATGTGCCGTTCGTGCTATTCGGGCGGACAGAGGACGACGAGGATTGCGCTTGGTATGACATTCAGGGTGGTGCAGCGATGCGCGCCGCGGTCGCAAACTTGGCACAGCTTGGGCATCAGCAGATCGCGTTCATCAACGGCGGCGATGTCTATAACTATAGCCGGCTGAGGTGCGCTGGGTATCAAGAGGGGATGTCGAAAGCGGGCCTGACCGTGGAGCGTGACTATATTCAATCGGGCGCAGTGACCGAGGATCTTGGCGCAGAGGCTACAGAGCGATTGATGCGCCTGCCTGTGCCGCCCACGGCGATTATCTGTGCGTTGGATCGTGCGGCGCTGGGTGCTTATCGCACTTTGGCCAAGTACAATTTCCAAGCAGGGCGCGAGGTGTCGATTGTCGGATACGACGGCATCCCCGAAGGTGCATATGCGCAGCCGCCACTCACAACCTATGCCGTGGATAATCGTCAGGCAGGGGCGCAATTGGCGCGTTTGTTGATTGAGCGAGTGCGCGGGGCCCCACCACAGAAATTACGGGAAACGGATCACGCGATTCTAGTGAATCGCGCCTCCGATGGACCGCCGATGATGTCGGCTCGGGACTTGGCGAAAATAGTAAGTACGAAATAATCAATAAGGGAGAAGTTAATGATACTAAGAAGCAAAACAGCGCAACTCATGCTTGGCGCCTCAATGGGATTGGTGCTTGGAGCGGGGGCGGTTTCGGCCGACACGATCCGTTTCTGGACGACAGAAACCCAGCCCGAACGCCTTGAGAAGCAAGAGGAAATGGCGAGTCAGTTCGAAGCGGAGACAGGCACCGCAGTAGAGGTCATTCCCGTCGAAGAAACCGACCTTGGCACACGTGCAACGGCGGCGTTCGCGGCGGGTGATTTGCCCGATGTGATTTACCATCCGCTTTCATATGCACTGCCGTGGGTTGATGCGGGTATCCTCGATGTAGATGCAGCGACCGATGTTATCGAAGAACTTGGAGCAGACACATTCGCGCCTGGTCCACTTGCTCTCGCGGCGGTCGAAGATGGCACCGCTTCGGTTCCTGTTGACGGTTGGACGCAGATGGTTGTCTATCGCAAGGATCTGTTTGACGAGAAGGGCCTAGAGGCTCCGACCACTTATGATGCGGTGCTTGCCGCAGTTGAGGCACTGCACAATCCGCCAGAGATGTATGGTTTTGTCGCCGCGACGAAGGTTGACGAAGGCTTCATGAGTCAGGTTCTTGAGCATGTCTTCCTTGCCAATGGAGTATCGCCCGTTGGTGCCGAAGGGTTTGAGGCGCTGGACGAAGCAAAAACCATAGAAGTGCTTGATTTCTATAAAGCCATCGCCAAGGCATCCCCTCCGGGTGAGCTGTACTGGAAGCAGTCGCGCGAGCTCTATTTCGCGGGACAGGCGGCGATGATTATCTGGTCGCCGTTCATTCTTGACGAGCTGGCTGGCCTGCGGGACTCCGCTCCGCCCACGATTAACGATGATCCGACGTCCAAGGATTTGGCGGCTGCGACTGGCATCGTTACCAACTTCGCGGGCCCATCCAATCCCGATGGTGCCGCTTGGGGCGACGTTCGTTACTTCGGGATCACCTCGGACGCGGACACAGATGCGGCGATGGATTTTGTGAAGTTCTCAATGGACGAAGGCTATATGTCTACGCTTTCGATTGCACCAGAGGGCAAATTCCCGGTTCGTCGCGGAACGGCTGATAACGCGACGACGTTTGTTGATGGTTGGTCCAAGCTGGACGTTGGAGTTGATCGCAAGGCGCCTCTGAGCGAGCTTTACGCGCCTGAAATGATTGAGGAAATCGTTGGTGGATTGGACGTTGCACAGCGCTGGGGCGTTGCCGAAGGGCAGCTCGGGCTTGCGTCGAAAATGATCAACAGTCAGGTCATCAACCGTCTGGTTCGTGAGTATATCGACGATCAGCGCGATGCCGCTGCGACGGTTGCCGCACTGAACGAAGAACTTGCAAAAATCAACTAAGAATGCGGATTGAAGCGGCGCGCGACTATGTGCGCCGCTTCGGCCTATCGGAGTATCAAGATGACAACAAGCAATGCCCCAAACATGCCCCCCACAGGGAAGGGCGCGTTGGAAAAACGCGAGGCGAGGCTGGCGTGGGGGCTACTTGCGCCCACAATTATCAGCGTAGCGCTTGTTGTGATCTTGCCGCTTCTTTCGATCTTTTGGATCAGCTTTAAGCCAGTCGAGCTGGCCGATCTGCGCGCACCGACTCCGATTGTAAGGGAAAGCTTGCGCGGGCGGCCTGCGGTTGGCGGGGACGAGGCAACGATACGGTATCGTCTACGCAACTCCAGCCAAGATACACCGATTAGCAATGTCGTGTTTCAGGATGTGCTAACCGAAGGGTTAACTGTGCAAGAGGTCGATCCGCGCTGTAGCTTGAGCGGACGTGAATTGAAGTGTGAAATCGGCGAAATCGAGGGCGGATATCGCGATGATATCCTACTCGAAGTTACGGTTTCACAGGAGTTTATCGATGCAGATACCGACATCGGCGATAGCGAAGTCGTTGCATTAGGTGATGCCGATAACATCCTGACCAATCTGGACTTTACGCTGGATAATTTCAGGGTCGTATTTGACGGATCAGAGTTCTGGGCCGTGTTCGGCGCGACAATGTTCTACACCGTTTTCGGGACCATCGGTGCGCTGGTGTTTGGACTCTTTGCTGCGATGCTTTTGAACAAGAGCTTTAGCGGTCAGGGTGTGTTGCGGGGTCTGTATCTCTTTCCGTATGTGTCGCCCGTGATTGCGGTGGCGTTTACGTGGATCACGCTGTTCGATCCGTTCTCGGGGTCGGCAAATGCCTTGTTGATGCAGATGGGCGTGAGCGAAGGACCGATCAACTTTTTCGGGCAAAAGCCACTCGCGCTGATCATGGTGACGATCTTTGAAATCTGGCGCTATTTCCCGCTCTCGTTTCTGTTTATCCTTGCGCGGATGCAATCCATTGACGAGGGCATCTATGAGGCCGCGGATATGGATGGCGCGAGTCCGTTCCAGAAGTTCTGGTTCCTCAGCTTGCCACAGCTCTTGGGCATCCTCTCGGTTTTGTTTTTGCTGCGGTTTATTTGGACGTTCAACAAATTCGACGACATTTTCTTGCTGACAGGCGGGAACGCAGGGACGCGCACCTTGACCGTGAACGTGTATGAGCAAGCCTTCGCCGTCGGCAATATCGGCGCGGGTGCGGCGGTTGCCGTTGTCGTGTTCCTCATTCTGCTCGCGTTCTCGATCTTTTTCTTCCGTTACATCAGTCAGGAGGAAGGCGTATGACGTGCTTTGGTTTTCGCATTCCTCTGGCGCAACTACCTGAGGGCGCAGAGTGAAATATTTACGTTTTGGATATGTGGCGGCGCCGCTCATCGGTGCGCTTTGGGCGGTTGTTATGGCGGTGGTCGTGACCGTTGCAATGAGCTTTGCCACGGGTGAACCACTTAAACCATCGGTCACTATGTCGTTGATTTCGGGGGCGATTGTCGGATGGGTTTTGCTTAGGTTCCCGCGTGCTCTTGCGGTCGGGGGGATGGTTGTGCTGTTTGCGGCCTTGCCATTCATTGATGTCGGGCCAGTGATTGTCGGGGAGGGCGTGTCGTCCTTGTTGACTGCCTTAGTGGGCGCGTTGTTTGGTGCCTGTTTGGCTTACCCGCTGCAAAGAATGCTTGCGGGGTTGTCCGTGGGGGCCCTAACGCGGCACGAATTCGAAGAGTCCGTGATCCGCTTTCTAACAGGGTTTGGTTACACCTTCTTTACCGCGATTGTGCTGATCCCTTTCTACGTGATGGTGATGACAAGCATGAAGAGCCAGCAGGCCCTCTTGCAGAACCCACTCGATTTCTCGCTAGATTTAGAGAAGGGCTTGGGCCTCTTCCGAAGCTATGTGGAACTTTTCCGCGACTTCAATTTCGACCGTTTCATCATGGTGTCATTGTTCGTCTCGGTTGCCACAGTTTTGATTACGCTCGCGTTTTCGGTGCCGGGGGCCTATGCGGTGGCGCGGCTTAGGTTTCAGGGACAAAAGGCGTTCTCGCGCTCAATCCTACTTATTTATATGGTGCCGCTGATCGTTCTGGCGTTGCCGATTTACATTGTGTTCTCGATGCTTGGTCTGCGGAATTCGATCTTTGGTTTGCTGCTGATTTACCCCGTAACGACCATTCCCGTCGCGCTTTATATGCTTCAGGGGTATTTCCGCGGCCTTCCGAGCGAGGTTGAAGAGGCGGGCCTGATGGACGGTTTGTCCCGCCTGCAGGTCATCTGGAAAATTACACTTCCGCTGAGCCTACCTGCGCTCGCGTCGGTGTCGCTCTATGTCTTTATGATCGCGTGGAACGAGTTCCTTTTGGCGTTCATGTTGCTGGACGACCCGTCAAAATTCACCCTGACGCGTGGCGTGGCCATGCTCAACTCTTCCGAAATTCCCAGACAGCACCTGATGGCGGGCGCGGTGATCGCGACCGTACCGATTATGGCACTGTTTCTTGGGCTTGAACGTTTCATAGCGAAGGGCCTCACAGCGGGCTCTGTTAAAGGATAAGACGATGGATCTCGCGAAAATTGATCGAGTGGCGCGGCGCATTCTGCGCAATAATGACCGTGGCGGATACACGGTGCCGACCTCGGGGCTGTACCCGTATCAGTGGAACTGGGATAGCTGCTTTACCGCTTGGGGAATTGCTTCGTTCGATGTGAAACGCGCGTGGTTTGAAATTCATACGTTGTTCACAGGACAGTGGGACAACGGCATGGTTCCGCATATTATTTTCCACAAGCGCGCGGATGGCTATTTCCCCGGACCTGACGTTTGGGCGGTGGAGCGCGTGCCGCATACCTCGGGCATTACCCAGCCGCCAGTTGCGGCAACGATGGTCCGCTCGATTTATGAAAGCGACAAGCATTATGGCCGTATTCACATGGAGCTTATCTATGGGCGGTTGGTGTCGTGGCACCGCTGGTTCATCAAGAACAGGCTAACACGCGGAATGGTCGCGATTGTTCATCCTTGGGAAAGCGGGCGCGACAATGCCTGTGATTGGGATGGAGCGATGGCAAATATCGACCCAAGCGGGGTCGGGGAGTACCATCGGCGCGATACCGACCATGTAGACCCCGAAATGCGGCCCAAGAAAATCGACTATGATCGCTATCTCAAGATTGTTTATCACGGCCGTGAAACAGGGTGGAACGAAGACGAGATCGCCAAGAGCGGCCCCTTTCGCGTGGCCGACGTGGGCATGACCTTTATCCTCCTGCGGGCTTGCCGCGATTTGTTGGCCATTGCCATTGAACTGGATCACGAGACCTCGGAGATTGAGGGGTGGATCGAGCAGTTGGAGGAAGGCTGCAAGAATCATTGGAACCCTGCGGGGTATTACGACTCGATTGATCTAAAGACAGGAGAATTTGCAAACTCCCTCAGCTCTGCTTCGTTCTTGGATGCCTATGCGGGCCAGCATGACGGGCGCATGATCGACCATTTCAATCGCATTATGTCGAAGGTTGAGTTCGGCATCCCTTCAAATGATCCCGACAGCGAGAAGTTCAATCCGAAACGATATTGGCGCGGACCTGTATGGGGGATGCTCAATTCGCTTATCGGGATCGGGCTTACCGAGGCGGGCTATGCCAAAGAGGCCGAGACCCTTCGCAAAGGGACACAGAAGTTGATCGCCGAGCACGGTTTCTATGAGTATTTCAGCCCAGAAGACGGCGCACCAGAGGGCGGGAATGTGTTCTCGTGGACAGCGGCAATTTGGCTGACATGGGCTGGGCAGCACGCGAAGGGGAGATTCTGATGGGGGCCATTACGCTTAAAGCAGCCGAGAAATGGTATGGTGATCTTCAGGTTATCAAGGGCGTGGATCTTGAGATTAACGAGGGCGAGTTCGTCATCTTCGTTGGCCCTTCGGGGTGCGGTAAATCTACGCTTCTGCGGATGATCGGCGGTCTTGAAGAAACCAGCCGCGGTGCGATTCTCATTGATGGCAAAGACGTGACTGCCGACCCGCCTAGCAAGCGCGGCCTGTCCATGGTGTTTCAATCCTACGCGCTATACCCGCATATGTCGGTGCGCGATAATATGGGGTTCTCGTTGAAAACTGCAGGAGCGCCCAAGGATGAAATCCGCGCCAAGGTCGATGAGGCCGCCCGTATCCTGAAGCTCGAACCATTGCTGGAACGGCGCCCCAAGGATATGTCCGGCGGTCAGCGCCAGCGGGTGGCAATCGGGCGCTCGATTGTGCGCGACCCCACGGCGTTCTTGTTTGATGAACCGCTGTCGAACTTGGATGCCAGCCTTCGTGTGGAGATGCGCTACGAAATAGCAAAGCTACACCAAAGCCTTAAATCTACGATGATCTATGTGACTCACGACCAGACCGAGGCCATGACCCTCGCAGATCGCATCGTCGTGCTAGAGGGCGGGTATATCGCGCAGGTCGGCACGCCGCGCGAACTCTATGAAAAGCCCGCCAACCTGTTTGTGGCGCAATTTATTGGCTCTCCGAAAATGAATGTGATGCGCTGCGCGGTTTCTGGCGGCGCGTTTGCCCTTGAAGGAGGGCGCGGCGGAGCAATCGAGGGGCACGAAAATGCGGTAAGTGTGGGGTGTCGGCCCGAGCATATCAAGCTTGGCGCAGCAGGAGAGGGCGCGCTTGATGCGATAGTTGATGTGCTCGAGTACCTTGGCGCAGATACGTTTGTGATCGTGGATGCGGGGCCACTTGGGCGCATTACGGTACGCGTAGAAGGCGACAGCTCGCTACGCCCAGAGGATCGCGTCGGGCTGATTCTGGATCCGGATCGTTTACATTTCTTCGATGCCGAGGGGCGCGCCGTTTAGGCGTGCCGCCAAGTTCCTGTCTCTATGCCGTCGATGGTCCAATCGCCAATGCTATAGCGGATAAGTCGTAGTGTTGGCGCTCCGACATGCGCTGTCATGCGGCGCACCTGACGGTTGCGGCCCTCTGATATCGTAATCGAAAGCCAACTATCGGGAACGGTTTTGCGAAAACGAACGGGTGGTGTTCGAGGCCATAGATCGTCTGGCTCATCGATATGTTCTACCTTTGCGGGACGCGTTTTTCCGTCTTTGAGTGTAACGCCTTGTCGTAACTGCGAAAGCGCATCGTCGCTTGGGGTGCCTTCGACCTGAACCCAATATGTCTTTTCCATCTTGAATTTCGGGCTGGCAATGCGGTTTTGCAGCTTGCCGTCATCCGTAAGAAGCAAAAGCCCCTCGCTGTCTTTATCCAGCCGTCCAGCCGCATAGACCTTTGGGATATCAATGAAGTCCGAAAGCGTTTGGCGCTTGCTCCCCTCGGTTCCCGCGTCGGTGAACTGCGAGAGCACATTGAAAGGCTTATTGAACAAGATCAAAGTCATGCCCTTAGATGCCCCAGTCGCCGAATAAGCGCAATACGCACCTGTTTGCGGATAATCGGGATATGTTTCCAATTTGATAAGAATTACGGTTTATCAGGGCATTTAGCGGATTGGCGTGGGAAAGTCGCAGGGCAGCCCTTGCAGGTCCGGTTGGGGACTATTACTACTTCTTAGAAGTGATCCGCATGGATACGAATGACGCAAAAAAGTAGGCAGGCAAATATGAACGACCCAGTTGAGACGTATATGAACCTCGTGCCCATGGTGGTGGAGCAGACGAGCCGTGGCGAACGTGCCTACGATATTTTTTCGCGATTGCTCAAAGAGCGGATTATTTTTGTAAACGGTCCGGTGCATGACGGAATGAGCCAACTAGTAGTTGCGCAGTTGCTGCACCTTGAGGCCGAGAACCCGGATAAAGAAATCTCGATGTATATCAACAGCCCTGGCGGCGTTGTGACATCCGGCTTGTCGATCTACGACACGATGCAATACATCAAACCCAAGGTGAGCACGCTCTGCATTGGGCAGGCGGCATCCATGGGGTCGCTCTTGCTTGCGGCTGGCGCGAAGGGAATGCGTTATTCCCTGCCCAATAGCCGCATCATGGTACACCAGCCTTCTGGCGGTTATCAGGGGCAAGCGACGGATATTCTCATCCACGCGCAGGAAACCCAGAAGCTCAAAGATCGCCTGAATGGCATCTACGTGAAGCACACTGGGCAGAAGCTTAAAACAGTCGTCGATAGTCTTGAGCGTGACAACTTTATGTCCGCAGAAGAGGCGAAAGACTGGGGTTTGATCGACGAAATCGTCGAGAACCGTAGCAAAGACGACTAGAACAAAGGTGGTTGAAGGGGCGCTTTGACGGTGCAATGATTTTGGCATTGTACATGAAAATTGGCTGTCCTAAGTTAGAACTCAAGGCTGCCCAATCACGCATACTATAGTTTGATCGGGCACAGAGCGGCCACCAGCGATCAAACAGAGGATCAACATGGCGAAAACGACGAGCGGCGACAGCAAAAACACCCTCTACTGTTCTTTCTGCGGAAAGAGCCAGCATGAGGTTCGTAAACTTATTGCGGGGCCAACCGTATTCATTTGCGACGAGTGTGTTGAACTTTGCATGGACATCATTCGCGAAGAGACCAAATCCAGTGGTCTCAAGGCGACGGACGGTGTGCCAACGCCAATGGATATTTGCGAAGTGCTGGACGATTATGTGATCGGTCAGGCCCATGCGAAACGTGTTCTCGCGGTTGCGGTGCATAACCACTACAAACGCCTGAACCATTCGAGCAGCAATGGTGATATTGAGCTGGCAAAGTCCAATATCATGCTGATCGGCCCAACAGGTTGCGGTAAAACGCTTCTTGCACAAACACTTGCACGGATTTTGGACGTACCGTTTACAATGGCGGATGCTACCACGTTGACCGAGGCCGGTTATGTCGGCGAAGACGTTGAGAACATCATCCTGAAGCTTCTTCAGGCGAGTGAATACAACGTCGAGCGTGCGCAACGCGGTATCGTTTATATCGACGAGGTCGATAAGATTACGCGCAAATCCGACAACCCATCCATCACGCGTGACGTGTCGGGTGAGGGCGTGCAGCAAGCGCTCCTAAAGATCATGGAAGGCACGGTTGCATCTGTACCGCCGCAAGGTGGGCGCAAGCATCCGCAGCAGGAATTCCTTCAAGTTGACACAACGAACATCCTGTTCATCTGTGGCGGCGCCTTTGCTGGCTTGGATAAGATTATCGCAAGCCGTGGCAAAGGAAGCGCGATGGGATTCGGTGCGGACGTCAAAAACAATGATAACCGCGGCGTTGGTGAAATCTTCCAAGACCTCGAGCCTGAAGACCTTCTGAAGTTTGGCCTGATTCCTGAGTTTGTTGGTCGCTTGCCAGTGATTGCAACGCTTGAGGATCTCGACGCGGATGCGCTGGTAACAATCCTGACCAAGCCTAAAAATGCATTGGTGAAACAGTACCAACTGTTGTTCGAGCTTGAGAACGCCGAGCTGAAATTCACCGATGATGCACTTAAGGCAATCGCTGATCGCGCAATTGAGCGTAAGACAGGTGCACGCGGACTTCGTTCTATTCTGGAAGAAATCCTTCTGGACACGATGTTTGATTTGCCAAGCTTGGATTCGGTGAACGAAGTTGTGGTGAACGAAGAGGCCGTCACAAGCGATGCTGCTCCACTCCTCGTGCATGGCGATGCCAGCGCCGAAGAGCCAGTAAGCGCGGGATAGTTCATTCGGGCGGCCACACAGGCCGCCCTTTTGCTAGTATCGGGTTTCCCTATGTGCAATCGGCGGCATTTTGCTTTCGTTTTTTATGTATGGGCTAGACCTCGCAACGCTCTTGCGGCATATCTAACTCAATGATTTTCGGAGACTCCTATGCGTTCTATTCTTAGCTTGATCACGTGGTGGAACCGCGAAACTTTGGGGATGCGCTGGTTTACTTGGCGCAAAGGCACCAAGGTTGGCGAGGATGCTGACGGTAACCAGTTCTTTCAAAACAAAGACGGTACGCGCCGCTGGGTGATCTACAACGGTGACGTTGAAGCAAGCCGTGTATCACCAGACTGGCACGGCTGGCTGCATTTTACATGGAATGAAACGCCCGAGGATGCGCCTCTGCCCCATAAAACATGGGAAAAACCGCATGAGGTGAACCCAACAGGTACGCTTAATGCATATGCTCCTGCGGGATCTTTGCGTCAGGCAACTCCTGCGAGCCGCAGCGATTACGAAGCTTGGCAGCCTGAATAATCATGAGCGATTCCCCAACCCAGATCTTCGTGGGCGGGGCCGTTTTGGCGGTTGCCGCGGGTTTCCTCATCTTTGCGGGTAAGGCAACGGGCTTTGGCAACAGCAGTTCAGGGTATGACCTTTCGGCGAGCTTTCGCTCCGCGGAGGGGATAACCGTCGGAACTGACGTGCGCTTGGCCGGCGTCAAAATCGGCTCGGTTACGGATATGGACCTCAATATCGAGACATTCCGCGCGGATACGACCATCACGCTCTTCAACGGTATCGAAATTCCCGACGATAGCGCCGTATCCATCGCTTCCGAAGGATTGTTGGGCGGTAACTTCGTCGAAATCAGCCCCGGTGGTTCGTTTGACAACTATCAACCAGGCGCCGAGATCGAAGATACGCAGGGCGCCGTGAGCTTGATTTCCCTCTTGATGAAATTCGTTTCAGGGAGCGAGGAGTAATGCTCCGCCTTTCCTTCATCCTTGCCTTGAGCGCCACGCCATTGATGGCGCAGGACATTCAAGAACAACCCTTGCCGTCACTAGAGCAGGGGTTGCAGATTGAAGGATTGCTGACTGAAAACAACGAGATAGGCTTCGTTGACCCAGAAGGAAACCCGCTTCCTGATACGCAATTTTTTGGTGATATCGAAACCGAAGAGCAGGCGGATAAGGTTGTAGAGGGGCTTGGGGTCGTTTTGCGCGGCTTGGATCGTGTAAGCACGGATCTTACGGATATTGAGCTGGCGGCCGGAGAAGAAGCCATGTTCGGGCCGTTACTTATCTCGCTAAAAGAGTGTCGCTATCCGCCCGACAACCCATCGGGGGAGGCATATGCCTACCTCACGGTTGAGGATCGCTTGGTCGGTAAAATCGTGTTCGAAGGTTGGATGATCGAATCGGCTCCGGCGCTGAATGCGTTGGATCACTCGCGCTATGATGTCTGGGTATTGAGCTGCAAGACAGCCTCCGCCGACGCGAGCGCTCCAGCAGAATAGATATTGGCGTCTATCCGGATTGCCGAGAATAGCTGTCGCCGATATTCAGAGCGCGGAATCTCCAGAGCGCCGAGAGATGTCAGGTGATCTGTCACAAATTGTGTATCGAAAAGCGCAAAGCCACAGCGGCGAAGGCGATCCACAAGATACGCAAGCGCGATTTTGGATGCGTCGCGCCTGCGCGAGAACATACTCTCTCCGAAGAACGCACCGCCCAATGCGATGCCGAACACCCCACCAACGAGAGTTTCACCGTCCCAAACCTCAAGAGAATGCGCAAAACCTAGGTTGTGAAGTTCTTGATATAGGAATGAAATCTCGCTGTTGATCCATGTTTCTGAACGGTCTGCGCAGCCTTGGACGACAGCTTCGAAATCACTGTTCATGCGAATATCAAATGGCGTACGAAGGAGGGTGCGTCTTAGGCTTCGTGATATGTGAAAACCGTTCAGTGGGATGACACCGCGACGCTGCGGATCAACCCAGAATATTTCGGGATTCTCGCGGCTTTCGGCCATCGGAAAAATACCGGAGGCATAGCCGTTCAAAAGAATCTCCGGTGTCAGTGCCTCAGACATTTAGCCCCGTTATGCAAAATGCCCGCCCGTATTCGGGGCGGGCATTTGTTTATTCGGAAAGGTTTCTAGCGAGCCATTTCTCAAGCCAGTGAATGTCATAATTCCCGGTGAGGATGTCTTCCTCTGCGAGCAGCATGTCAAACAATGGGAGGGTTGTCGCTACACCATCCACAATCAGTTCGCCCAGTGCACGGTGCAAGCGCGCGATGGCCTCTGGTCGATCGCGGCCGTGTACGATCAGCTTGCCGATCAAGCTGTCGTAGTAGGGCGGGATCGTATAGCCATCATAAAGAGCGCTATCCATCCTAACACCCAGACCGCCAGGGGCATGATATTGCGTGATTTTTCCGGGGCAGGGCGAGAAGTTCGGAAGACGTTCTGCGTTGATCCGTACTTCGATAGAATGCCCGTTGATCGTAAGGTCCGACTGCCCGAACGACATACCTTCGCCCGCTGCGACGCGAATTTGCTCGCGTACAAGATCAACGCCAAAGATGGCTTCGGTAACCGGATGCTCAACTTGAAGACGGGTGTTCATCTCGATGAAATAGAACTCGCCGTTTTCATAGAGGAACTCGATCGTTCCCGCGCCGACATAGTTGATCTTGGCGCAAGCATCCGCACAGACCTTACCAATCTTGTCCCGCAACTCTTGCGTGATGCAGGGGCCGGGGGCCTCCTCGAATACCTTTTGGTGACGACGTTGAAGCGAACAATCACGCTCTCCGAGGTGCACTGCGCCACCTTTACCGTCGCCAAACACCTGAATTTCGATGTGACGCGGAGTGCCGAGGTATTTCTCGATATAGACTTCAGAGTTGCCGAATACCGATTTGCCCTCGGAACGGGCGGTGCGGAAAGCCACTTCGAGTTCGTCAGGGCTATTGGCAAGCTTCATGCCGCGTCCACCACCACCGGCGGTCGCCTTGATGATAACGGGGTAGCCAACTTTGTCGGCAACTTCGCGAGCGGTCTCATAGTCAGGAACGCCGCCGTCGGAGCCGGGAACACAAGGAACGCCGAGCTTGATCATCGTGTCTTTCGCGGTGATCTTGTCACCCATCATGCGAATATGCTCGGATGTGGGGCCGATGAAGGCGATGTCGTGATCTTCGAGAGCTTGAACAAAGCTCGCGTTCTCGGACAGGAAGCCATACCCAGGATGGATCGCTTGCGCTCCGGTAACCTCACAGGCCGCGATGATGGCGGCAACGTTCAGATAACTATCGGTGCTCGACGGGGGGCCGATACAGATGGCCTCATCAGCCATACGAACGTGCATCGCATCAGAATCCGCCGTCGAGTGAACGGCGACGGACTTAATCCCCATCTCACGACACGCGCGGATGACGCGCAATGCGATCTCTCCACGGTTTGCGATTAGAATTTTTTCAAACATCAAGAAACCCTACTCGATGATCATCAACGGTTGGCCATACTCGACCGCATCGCCATCGGCGACAAGAATGCGTTTGACCGTACCAGATGAAGGCGAGGGGATGTGGTTCATTGTTTTCATGGCTTCTACGATCATCAGCGTGTCGCCTTCGGAAACCTGACTTCCGACCGTTACGAATGCCGCAGCGCCCGGTTCTGCTGCCATGTATGCGGTGCCTACCACGGGGGACGGAACCGCGCCCGGGTGGTTGGAAGGATCGTCGTTGTCCACGGCAGGTGCCGCCGAAGGAGCAGCGGCAGGCGCGGCTGCGACAGGTGCCGGAGCGGGGGCTGCAACTGTTGTTGCTGCTACAACATTCGTTTTCTTGCTTACGCGTACGTTAAGGCTGTCGTCTTCGCCGTACTCGCGCTTAACTTGAAGCTCGGTGAGATCATTTTCGTTAAGAAGTTCCGCAAGTGCCTTAATGAAGGCCACATCTGAATCGTGATTTTTTGTCATGCCGTCCTCGATCTGTTTCGTTGCCGCTTCTTTGGCCGCAATATACCAAAAGGCGTTTTCATCGCTTATAGACAGTTGAAACGTGATAGAAAAGCATTCCTGTCAGGATTTCTGCGAATTTCGAGAGGGGAAAATAGCGCTCTACTGATGTGCCAGCTCTACCTGGACCACATTCGTATGATTAACCGAGAAGGAAGCAGCGCAAATTCCAAGATAAAAGCGCCAGTTTCTCAGGAACTTTTCATCATATCCCAACGCGCGAATACGATCGGATTTGGCCACGAGTCTCTCGTCCCAGATCGAGCAGGTGCGGGCATAATCCTTGCCAAATTCGAAGCTGTTAAGAACCACGAGGCCGGCTCGTTTGGCTTGTTCCGCGATCACGTTATCCGAGACAAGCATCCCGCCCGGAAAGGTGTAATGGCGAATAAAATCCGATCCTCGGCGGTAAATATCGAAATAGCTATCCGGTACGGTGATCGCCTGAATCATCGCGCGGCCCCCTTCGGAAAGGTGGGTCTTCAATGCTTTGAAATAGGTCGGCCAATAGGCTTGGCCAACGGCCTCGATCATTTCAATAGAGACGATGTTATTAAAAGTCCCAGATGTCGTGCGATAGTCCTGAAGCCGAATATCCGCGCGCCCGTTTAGGCGTTGAGTAGCATAGCTTAGTTGGCTCGGCGAAATCGTAAGCCCCGTCACATATCGCCCCGCATCTGCTGCGCGCTCGGCAAATCCGCCCCATCCGCAACCGATTTCCAATATCCGCTCCCCTTCACCCAAATGGCCAAGGATACGGTCGTATTTGCGGTTCTGGGCATGGAAAAGGTCGGAGTCCTCGTTTGAGAATAACGCTGATGAATAAGTCATGCTCTCATCAAGCCAGAGAGAGTAGAACTCATTCCCCACGTCGTAATGCGCCTGAATATTGCGCGCCGCCCCTGCAACAGAATTTGCGCGAAGGATTTGATTGAGAATACGAAACTTGAAGGTGCTCCAGCGGCTCGGATAGGCAAAGGACTGAAAGTTTTCGAGGTTTTTCAGGGCCACCGCGACAAGGTTTTCGATGGATGGCGTATCCCAAAGCCCCGCGACATATGTTTCGCCAAGGCCGATATCCCCGCGCGCGGCGATAGCCGTAATAACCGACCAATCGTAAATATGAATTTCCGCTTCGGGCGCTCCGTGGCCAAAATTGTGTATATCCCCTTCGGGCGTTCGCAGGCGCAAACTGCCTTCACGAATGCGGGCACAAGTATCGAGAAATTCGTTTCTGATCCGCTTGGTAAAATACAGCATCAACACCTCATCACTGGGCGCATAAGCGCACAAAAAGTTCGGAGCCAAGCTATTCTAGCCAATAATGGAGTGAAAATTAAGAAAAAATTCAGTGAATCAGTTTGGGCGTCACTGGTCGACACTTAAGAGTAGAAAAAGGCGAGGGAGCCCCGCCTTCTCTTGATTTTACATGTGAGACCGATTAGCCGCGTACAGCGTTTACGATGGCAATGAATTCCTCGTCGTTCACAAGGCCTCGTTTCTTGATGCCAGCTTGCTTAACACGGGAGAGGATTTCGGCATTCTGATCGTCGTTTACAGCATCAAGATTTAGCTCTTCGAGTTTGTAGTTGATCGAAGCTTTGCCGCTCTTCTTGCCCAAAACCACTTCTCCCTGACGCCCTGTTAGGGCGGGGTGGGTGCCGAACATGACCATTGGGTCATGCATGACGTATTGAATGCCGATGCCGGATTCACGGATAAAGTTACCCGAGCCGAGAATGGGTTTGTTACGCGCGATTGGAATGTTTGACCGCTCTGCGAGTAGATCACCGAGTTCCGGCAATTTGTCGAGCTTATAGCCCATCTCATAGCCATAGAGCAGCTCCAGCCCTAGAACGAGTTCCTCAAGTGCTGCGTTGCCCGTGCGCTCACCTAGGCCGTTACCACAACTGTGAACAACCTCGGCACCAGCGGTTACCGCGGCAAGTTCCGTTGCGACGCCCATCCCGAAATCGTTGTGCGTGTGGATTTCAATAGGAAGGCCTGTCATTTCCTTGACCCAACCGACCATGTATTTGATCGCCTCGGGCGTCGCGCATCCCATGGTGTCAACGATGCCGATGGAATCCGGCGGCGATTCATTCATGATGCCTTTGCAGAGGTTTTCAAGGTCCGATGCCCGCGCTCGGGTGGTGTCATATGGAAAGAACACCGCGTAAAGCCCTTGCTCACGTGCATAGTTGATCACGTCGCGGCTCTTTTCAAATACGGTTTCCCAAGTCCAGCCGAACTGAGTCACAAGCTTGGGGTACCCGATTGGCACTTCGATGATCACGCCATCGGCGCCGCACTCCAGAGCCATGTCGATGTCTTGTTTCAGCGCGCGCGCGAATGTGAAGATCTTGGACTTCAGGCCCAACTTCGAGATTTCTTTAATGGCTTGCGCATCTTGCGGCGAAACCGCGGGCATGCCTGCTTCGATCCGGTCGACGCCGATCTCATCCATTTTTTGGGCAATCGCGATCTTGTCGTCGATTGAGAAAACAACGCCGGGAGTTTGCTCTCCGTCGCGCAGCGTTGCGTCATGAATTTGTACTTTGGGGGGGAGAAGCAGTTTCTCTCTTACTTCTGGAATGAAGTTATAGGGGCTGACCCACCATTGTCCGTCTTTGAAATGAGTTTCACGCATCTTGTGCTCCAAGCTAATCTCGATCCACTTATTGTTTTAACGTTATTATGGCCTCGTGCAATAAAAAAACGATATTTTAAATTTAAGGCGATTATTGTGGATGTTGTCTTGCCCTGCTTCTTAGGTGTTAGGAATGGATTTTGGCGGGGATTCGCATGATTTCCGCATCTGAAAGCGGCGAGGAAACCCAATAAACTATGGTATTTGCTATTGCCGACAGATTTTGAGACCCAAAAAATCGTTATTTATTGCGTATCCCCGAATAATTTGATTATTGTTTGGAATGGATAAGCAAGTAGAGCCGCTCACTAGTAGTCAATCGTCGACGCAACGCACCTATATGACTCTTCGAGAAGAGATCATTCTGGGAAAACTTGCACCTGGCGATCGGTTAAAGGTCGATACCTTAAAGGAAAATTACGGTACTGGCGCCTCTCCGGTACGAGAAGCGTTGAGCTTGCTGACGTCAGATCAACTTGTCGAAAGAATTGACCAGCGCGGTTTTCGCGTGGCTCCGACCAGCAAGATCCAGTTCACTGAAATACTTGATTTACGTTGTAATCTTGAGGATATGGCGCTTCGCCAGAGTATTGCGAATGGCGATAAAGAGTGGGAAGAGAGCTTGGTTCTGGTCCACCATTACATGAGTAGGGCGGACCGCTCGGTTTCGGGCGTGTTTGAGGAACTGCACAAGAAATTTCATATGGAACTCATCTCTTGTGGCGTATCGCCGATTTTGCTTCGCTTTTGCTCGCAGCTATATGATCTTAACGTCCGTTATCGCTATTTGGCGGGGCGGTCGCAGGATTACGGCCGCCGTGATGTCGCGGCGGAGCACCAAGCAATCCTTGATGCCGCCATCGATCGCGATGCCGAGTTGGCCTCCAGCCTGCTACTTTCGCATTATCGCAGCACTGGGGCCTTCCTTTCGGAATTAATTAGCTAATCCAAAAATTTAGCTAGTTTGTGAGGGCTTTCGCTTGTTTCGCGAGTGACCGCACAGCCGTCGTCGCAGGTACGGCCCCACCAGCTTCCATCGTTGCGGAGTTTTGCGCGATTTTTCCTAGATCATACAGATAGTTAACCATTGCGCCATAGGATTGCTTTGCGCCGTTATCCGATGTGTCCGCGTTTGGGTGAGGCTTATGGACGATTGCCCCGTTCCCCAGATGAAAGCGCGCAACGGGATCAAGCGGTTTGCCGTTGGGTGCTTTGGCGTCCAGAAGGTATGTCGCCGCGTGGCGTGTGAGCGTTTCGGCGTCGTCCGTATCTAATGCGTGCCCTTCGGCTTCTGCCCATTTTCGCAAGCCGGGGATAGGCGATAAGGTGACGAAGGTTTTTAAGTTGGGCACATCTCGCGACAGATCTTGAACGACCTGTTTGATCAGTGAATTCCCAAATGAAATCCCCGCAAGCCCAGTTTGACAGTTCGAAATCGAATAGAAAACGGCGGTATCTGCTTCATCCTCGGATAGCTCGTCGCGCTCTTCGGATAGAACGGACTGAATTGACCCCGGAATGCCTTTGGTTAGCGCAACCTCAACAAAAATAAGGGGATCGTCGGGCATCGAGGGGTGGAAGAACGCAAAACAGCGTCGATCTTCGGGGGCCAAACGGCGGCGAAGGTCGTCCCAATTGTGAATTTCATGTACGGCTTCGTACTCGATAATTTTCTCGAGAATCGATGCGGGGCTGTCCCATGTGATTTGCCGTAGCACCAGAAAACCTCGGTTGAACCAGCTCTTCAGGAGTTGGCTCAAATCTAGGTCCAGCCGCTTAAGCTCAGGGTCCGATTTGGCGCAACGAAGTAGATCGCTGCGCATTTGAACGAGTTCCGAAGTGGCACCGGGTGCTTGGTTCAAGCGGCGAAAGAGGTTTTGTCTTCTGGCTTCGGCTGCGCGCCCAAGCATACGGTAGTTATCGACGCTCCTATCCTCCGCATAGGCTTTTGCGGCGTCGGAGATGGCTATTGGATCTACGTCCAATTCCTCGTTCAGGTATTTGAAAAAGTTCAGTTTTTCGTCAGGTTCCAATGCCTGATAGTGGGCAAGGGTTGCAGCAGCCTGTTGTAGGCCAGAGTTTTCTGTGCGCTCGCTCAGAAGAGCTTCGCAAAGGGTAATGATCGAACGCGAATCCTCTACTTTTCGCGTAAACGGACGTCGCGCGAGCAGGGTCGTCAGAAGATCGCTAAGTGGGGATTTCGCGTTCATTTTATCACCTTAGGTTAGAGAAGTTTTACCAGTCGACAAGCCGACATTGATGGTAAGGTTTCCTTCGTTAATCAGCCACTTACGCAGCTTAAAGCTGCGCGCGCCGCTTTGGTGCATCGGGTCATTTTCGGTAAGCGCGCGGGCTTCATCCATAGATGCGGCGCGATAGATAATCATACCCGCACCCATCATCTCGTTGCCTGTGGCATCGGAAAGCGGACCAGCCAGAACGAGTACACCGCGTTCTTCCAGATCGCGCTGATAGTCTAGGTGGGCAGGTAGGTTCGACTTTACCTCCTCAGGCGGCTTTTCTGGTGTCGATTCAACGACATAAAGCTCCAGCGCAAGCGCGCCTCTTTCCTTTGCGACCTTCTTATACTCGTTCCATGCTACCATGTTCATTCCTCCCTGTTTGGCTAAACCATAAAAAAATCGATTTTATTTGACAAGGAGTAAAAACGTAGTCAAAAATCGACAATAGATCGAAAAAACTTTTCGGGAGGTTTTGCTGATTTGTTTTGGGTCTAAGTTGAAATTTGCTGCGCTAACTGCAGCGCTACGATGGGAAGAGAAATGCCTGCACTAGTCGGAGAAGCCTTAAATGCTGCGCGCGAAGAAGCGCAGAGCACGTTTAGAGAGCTCAAGAAAACAAAGCCCGCGCTGGATGAGGCCTCGATCGATGTGATTCTGGGAAATGCGCGCTCACATTATGCGTGGAAAGATACGCCGGTATCCGACGAAATGCTGCACCAGCTTTACGAACTGACTGCGCAGGGCCCAACAAGCATGAACACCTGTCCGGCCCGTTATGTCTTTGTGCGCTCGCCAGAAGGGAAAGAGCGTCTGGCAAAGTCACTAAAGGCCAAAAACATCGACAAAATGATGGATGCTCCGGTCACGGCGATCATTGCGTATGACTTGGATTTCTGGCGCGAACTGCCGTTTCTTTTTCCGCATGAAGATCGCCGCCCGCATTTTGAGGGAAAGCCTGAGCATTCCGAGGTTACGGCCTTTCGGAACGGCACGTTGCAGGGCGCCTACTTTATGATCGCGGCGCGTGCTTTGGGGCTCGATATCGGCGCAATGTCCGGTTTCTCGAATGAAATCGTCGACGAAGAATTCTTTGCGGGCACAACTCTGAAATCAAACTTTCTTTGCAACCTTGGTTATGCCGATGAAAGCGCGCTTTTCCAGAAGCTTCCACGCTTCGAGTTTGACAAGGTTTGTACCGTTTTATGAGGAAATGCGGCCAAGAGGAGAGAGCCGCTTAACGAGGATCGATTGATCCAGAAATAATAACGAAATCAACCATTAGGGAGGAAACAATGGGTGTAGTTAATAAGGGTGCAGCACTTGCGGCGCTGATGACGAGTGCGATGGCGCTACCTGCGTTCGCAACTGAGACGATTAAGACGGTTTTGATCGACGGATATCCGGCTCGTGCGATGTGGGTTCAAGAACTCACGAATTTCTTTATCCCCGAAGTGGACAAGAAGCTCGCGGAAACCGGCAATTACAAGATCGAATGGCAGGAAAGCTATGGCGGCTCTATCGTTAAGCCGCGTGGCGTGCTTGAGGGGATTGAGCTTGGCCTCGGGGATATCGGTGTGGTTACAACGATTTTCCACTCGTCCAAATTGCCAAGCCAAGCGCTTGCTGCGGTGACCCCATTTGTTTCGGGCGATGCGCGTGCAGTTGCTAAGGCGGTTGATGAAATCGCTCGCGAGTTTCCTTCTGTTTCAAAAGAGTTCGCCGAGCAGAATCAAGTCTACCTAGCGACTGGCGTTGTGCTTGATACGTACCAACTTTTCTCCAAAGAACCGGTTAACACTCTTGAGGACATCAAGGGCAAAAAGATCGCGGGTGCGGGTATGAATCTGCGCTATCTTGAAGGGATCGAGAATGCTGCTGGTGTGCGCGGTGGTCTTACGGATTTCTACAACATGATGGATACTGGCTTGGTGGATCAGGCGATGCTGTGGCCAGAAGCCGCTGCGACGTTCAAGATCGCCGAAGTTGGACCGTATATGTACAACGTTGATTTCGGTGCGGTTAACTCCAAGACCCTGACAGCAAACGCGGACTATTGGGAAACGCTTCCTGACGAAGTGAAAACCGCGATCGAAGAAGTCTCGGTCATGTATCGCGATCACCTTGCGAATATTGCCATGGATATCGCTGCGACGAGCCGCGAAGAGTATGTTGCTGCTGGCGGGACAATCATCGATGCCACGCCAGAGGATCGTGCAGCATGGGCGGCGGCAATGCCAAACATCGCACAGGAATGGGCAGAAACGCTCGAGGCGAGCGGCGAGCCGGGCAAAGAGATGTTGCGCGCCTACCTCGGTAAACTGCACGATGCAGGCTATGACGGTCTACGCGACTGGTCCGAAAACTAAGACTAAGGAAGGGGCCTGCCAGCATGGCTGAAGCTTTTAATAACTCTGTGCGGGCCCTTTCCCGTATAACTAACAGTATAGCAATGGGAGCCAACGCAATCGGAACTGCGGTTGTGTTGGCACTTGTTGTTGTCGTGAACTACGACGTCGTGGCGCGCGGTGTTTTCCATAAACCGTTCTTAGGCGCGGTAGAGGTTGTTCAATTCTCAATGGTCCTCATCGTGTTTTTGCAATTGCCAGATGTTATTCGCGTAAACCGTTTGACCCGTTCGGACGGGTTCTTGACGGTGCTTGGGATGCGGTATCCACAGACCGCAGGCACCATCCGTCATATAATTGAAACAGTATCGGCAGTTTTCATGGCCCTAATCGCCGTCGCGATCTGGCCGGAATTTGCGAAGATGTGGGAGAGTCAGGACTATTTCGGCGTGCCTGGTGTGTTCACAGCACCGTGGTGGCCAATCAAACTGGTGACGTGTCTGAGTGCGGGGCTTTGCACGATCATATTCGCTCTCAAAGTAATCTCCCCCGCAGCCAAGCCGGAGCTTATCCGGATGTCAGAACATGAGGACGACAAATGAGCCCTATCGAACTTGGGACCTATTCGGTCGTCGCGATTATCTTTTTGATTTACATGGGGGTCTACATTCCAATTGCGCTTGGAGTGGTGTCGTTCGTATCGATCTGGTTAATGCGCGACAATTTTGAACTCTCGATGAACCTGCTGAAGGTCGCTGTCAGTGATAGCGTTATGGAATACACCTTCGCCACGGTGCCCTTGTTTACCTTTATGGGGTTAGTGGTATCCAAAGCGGGATTAGGCAGTGATGTCTATGAGGTCATGAGCACGGGATTCCGCCGTGTGAAGGGCGGTATAGGTATGGCCACCGTTGGTGCGAACGCTGTGTTTGCTGCGGTTACAGGCTCTTCAATTGCGTCGGCCTCTGTGTTCTCCAAGGTGTCCGTTCCCCAGATGATGCGCAATGGTTACAACCCGCGCTTTGCGGTTGGCGTCGTCGCGGGTTCGTCGGTGTTGGGGATGATCATTCCGCCTTCGGCGATGCTCATTATCTATAGCTTTGTTGCCGAGCAATCCGTTGGCGATATGTTCCTTGCGGGTGTTGTTCCGGGTATCATGCTTGCATTCGCATACGTCGTGGCAATCTGGGTGATGGGCCGCCTGACGCCCGGTTTTATCGGTGGGCGACCAGCCGACGAATATGAGCGTATGTCGTGGAAAGAGATCGCCAGCAAAACTCTACCTATTCTGTCGCTGATTACTGTTGTGCTTGGTGGCATTTATACGGGCTGGCTCACGCCGGTTGAGGCTGGCGCGACTGGATCCCTTGTTGCTTTGATCATTGCATTGGTCCGCCGCCAAATTTCGCTTCGCGGGTTCTGGGAAGCACTCCTTGAGACGGGGCACATCACGGCATCTATCCTATTCCTGATTACTGCCGCCTCTATTTACAGCCGTATGTTGGGCCTTGCCGGACTTCCAAACGAGCTTGGCGATCTTCTTGCGAGTAGCAACGCGGGATTCTTCACCATCATGGTGCTCTATGTGATCATGATGCTGTTCCTGGGGACACTTCTGGATACTTCGTCGATCATTTTGATCGTTGTTCCGTTGTTCCTCCCGCTAGTTGAGCCAATGGGCCTTAGCCTCGTTTGGTTCGGAATCATTACGGTCGTTGGCGCCGAGATCGGCTTGCTGACGCCGCCGCTCGGAATATCGTGTTTTGTGATCAAAGCCACCCTTAACGATGACCGCATCTCTCTCAAGGATGTGTTCTTGGGCGCGCTCCCGTTCGCGGGTGTCATGTTGATCGTTCTCATCTTGTTGATCCGCTTTCCTGCGCTCAGCTTGGCAATATTGAATTAGGAGGCGCCCACATGCGCAACGTAACCAAAGACAACATCACCGATGTATTCAGCAGCTATTTCGGCGATGACACCGACCCGCGCGTAAAAGAGGTGCTCGTCGCACTTGCGCGCCACATTCATGACTTCACACGCGAGACAAAGCTAACACACGATGAGTGGCGCAAAGGTCTTGAGTTCCTTGAATGGGCAGGGCGGATCACAGACCCCGAACGCAATGAATTTGTGCTCTTGAGCGATGTCCTTGGGCTTTCTTCACTCGTCGATATGCAGAACTCCAACCCAGAGGCCACAAGCTCTTCGGTACTTGGGCCATTCCACGTTTCTAATCCGCCAGCGCTTGAGGTTGGGGGGGATATGAAGCGTGATTTTGAGGGCGAAGTGCTCTTGGTGCATGGTTATGTCCGCGACACCAATGGCGATCCAATCCCGAACGCGACCATCGATATTTGGCAGACCGCGCCGAACGGCCTCTATTCCAGCCAAGACCCAGATCAGGACATCCACTCCTTCCACGGGTTGATGACCGCAGATGAAGAAGGACGGTATACGTTCACGACTATTCGTCCGGTGTGCTATACAGTGCCCAGCGATGGACCCGTAGGCGAGATTTTGAATGCCGCCGGACGGCACCCTTGGCGCCCCTCGCACCTACACTACATTGTCTCCGCCCCAGGCTATCGCACGCTGGTGACAGAGGTATTCCCGTCGGATGATCCGTATCTGGACCAAGACACGGTTTTTGGTGTTCGGGATGACTTGGTGATGACCTACGTGCCACAACCTGCGGGAAGTTTTCCCGATGGTTACAAATTGTCCGGAAAGGTAAACGACGCCTATTCCCGCGTGGACTTCGACCTGATCCTTGCCAAGCAATAACCAATCACAAAATGGGCCGCGTTTAGCTTGCGGCCCATAGTTGACGTCCGATTTTGACGCTTTTTGCCCGTTTCCTGTACATTGTTGCAAAAATTAAGCCCTCATTTGCTGCAATTTGAGGCGCTTTTGGCGTTTGCGCGGCAAAAATGAAGATTCAAAAATTTACCATTTGATAAAATTTTTGACCTATGCAACGCTCAATACAACAAATAACGCCAGCAGGGAGGCCACTATGCCGAACAGCCAGTATACACCCGGAATTGTCTCGGGTCGGTTGTCTGAAAATGAATACGCCGAGAATTTTTCTGACCTACATGCGCCCCTTGACGGGCACGAAGCTACGGTCGCCGCGGATCGTTGCTATTTCTGTCACGATGCGCCGTGCATGACGGCGTGCCCGACGAGCATCGACATTCCACTCTTCATTCGTCAAATCGCCACTGGCACGCCAGAAGCTGCGGCGAAAACCATCTTTGATCAGAATATCCTTGGCGGGATGTGCGCGCGCGTATGCCCCACAGAGACACTCTGCGAAGAAGTTTGCGTACGGGAGGTGGCCGAGGGCAAACCTGTCGAGATTGGCCGTTTGCAGCGTTATGCGACGGACACCCTGATGGAGAAGGGCGTTCATCCCTATACCCGCGCTAAGGCAACAGGAAAAAAGGTCGCTGTTGTGGGGGCTGGGCCTGCGGGTCTTTCGGCGGCGCATCGTTTGGCGATGAAGGGGCACGACGTTGATCTATTCGATGCGCGTGCCAAGGCGGGTGGCCTGAACGAATTCGGGATCGCCGCCTATAAATCGGTCGACGGGTTCGCGGCACGCGAGGTCGACTGGCTCATGGAGATTGGCGGCATTACGCTTCATGCGGACAAAGCGCTCGGCAAGGACCTCGAGTTGGCACGTTTGCAAGATGACTATGACGCTGTGTTCCTCGGGATCGGACTTGGTGGTGTGAACGCGCTGCGTGCTCCGGGTGAGAACAACGACGGTGTTATTGATGCCGTTGATTTTATTGCAGATTTGCGTCAGACGGATACTCTTTCTGCCCTTCCTGTCGGGCGCAATGTTGTCGTGATCGGCGGCGGGATGACCGCCGTCGATGCGGCGGTGCAGAGCAAACTTCTGGGTGCAGATAACGTCACAATGGTGTATCGTCGTGGTAAAGAAGCGATGAGCGCGAGCCTATACGAACAAGAGCTTGCCACCGCCAAAGGCGTGCGGATCATCTATAACGCGCAGCCTCGTGTTGTTCTTGGAGAAGGCGCCGCTTCGGGTGTTGAGTTTGAATACACCAAGAGCGAAAATGGCGCGCTTCAGGGGACTGGCGAAGTCTTTACTATTGCGGCGGATCAGGTGTTCAAGGCCATCGGTCAGACATTGATTGGCGCGCCCGAAGGTCTGAAGATTGCAGGCGGCAAAATCGAAGTGTCTGAAACTGGCGCAACGAGCCTGAATGGCGTTTGGGCCGGCGGTGATTGCGCCACTGGTGGCGATGACCTGACAGTAACGGGCGTTGCAGAAGGGCGCGATGCCGCAGAGGATATACATTCATTTTTGATGGGAGGTGCCTAAACATGGCCGATCTAACAAGCACATTCGTTGGCATCAAATCTCCGAACCCGTTCTGGCTGGCGTCTGCGCCTCCGACGGACAAAGAATATAACGTTCGCCGCGCTTTCGAAGCAGGCTGGGGTGGTGTCGTCTGGAAAACTCTAGGTGCCGAAGGGCCGCCTGTTGTGAACGTAAACGGCCCACGCTATGGCGCGATCTTTGGCGCAGACCGACGGTTGCTGGGGTTGAACAACATCGAGTTGATCACCGATCGCCCGCTGCAAACAAACCTTCGTGAAATCAAGGCCGTAAAGCGGGATTATCCTGATCGTGCGGTTGTGGTCTCGCTTATGGTTCCGTGCGAAGAGGAAGCATGGAAGGCGATCCTACCTGTTGTCGAAGAAACTGGCGCAGATGGTGTTGAGTTGAACTTCGGTTGTCCGCACGGAATGGCCGAGCGCGGCATGGGATCCGCCGTTGGTCAGGTGCCCGAATACATCGAAATGGTGACGCGCTGGTGTAAGCAAAACACGCGGATGCCGGTGATCGTAAAGCTGACACCCAACATCACCGACGTGCGCAAACCGGCCGAGGCCGCCAAGCGCGGTGGCGCAGACGCGGTAAGCTTGATTAATACAATCAACTCGATCACCAGCGTCAATTTGGATGCGATGAGCCCAGAGCCAATGATCGATGGCAAGGGTACGCATGGCGGCTATTGTGGCCCTGCGGTGAAACCAATCGCGTTGAACATGGTTGCTGAAATCGCGCGCAACCCCGAAACTGCGGGCCTGCCGATCTCTGGTATCGGTGGCGTTACAACGTGGCGCGATGCTGCGGAATTTATGGCGCTTGGGGCAGGGAACGTGCAGGTTTGTACCGCCGCGATGACCTATGGTTTCAAAGTTGTACAAGAGATGATCTCGGGCCTAAGCCAATGGATGGACGAAAAAGGCCACACCAGCACGGCTGATTTCATCGGTCAGGCAACTCCGAACGTAACGGACTGGCAGTACTTGAATCTCAATCACGTCACGAAAGCGGTTATCAACCAAGACGATTGCATCAAATGCGGTCGCTGTTACGCCGCTTGTGAAGACACAAGCCATCAGGCGATTTTGATGTCTGACGATCGTGTGTTTACGGTCGATGACAGCGAATGCGTCGCCTGTAACCTTTGTGTCAATGTT
The DNA here is from genome assembly GCF_042445055.1 of Falsihalocynthiibacter sp. SS001. Taxonomy (GTDB): domain Bacteria; phylum Pseudomonadota; class Alphaproteobacteria; order Rhodobacterales; family Rhodobacteraceae; genus Falsihalocynthiibacter. Next base: position 2,211,126 of record NZ_CP170339.1, on the reverse strand, counting down.
TGCCCTGTTGAGAATTGCATCACGATGAAGACTCTCGACGATGGAGCAATTGACGAGCGTACTGGCGAGAAAGCCGGCGGTTATGCAAACTGGACCGAGCATCCAAACAACCCTTCGGTTGCTGCGGAGTAATCCAGCAAAAATACCTGATCAAGGCCCTGCGTTTGCGGGGCCTTTTTTATTTTGGGTCTGCGCGAAGAAGTCGAGTGAACATCGTGTCCAGAAATTCCTCGGCATCGGGGAAGGGGTCGGGATGTTCGTCACCTAGGATCATTCGGACCTGCACATCAAAATCGGCGTAATGTTGTGTTAGCGACCAGATCGAGAAAAGCAGGTGCCGCGGGTCGACTTTGGCGATTTTGCCTTCGTCGATCCAGCGTTCGATAACGAGTGATTTTTCGTCGACCAGGTCCTTGAGTTCACCTTCAATTGCGCCGCCGATGCGCGGTGCTCCCTGAAGGATTTCGTTCGCAAAGAGGCGACTTTCACGCGGAAAATCACGGCTCATTTGCAGTTTGCGGTTCACATAGGCGATGATTTCCTCGCGCGGATCACCAGAGGCATCGAGTTTGTGAAGCGGATCGAGCCAAGTGTCCAAGAGCCCCTCAAGGAGCGTGGTGTGGATGGCCTCCTTGGACGGAAAATAATAGAGCAAATTAGGCTTGCTCAGGCCAGAAGTCTTGGCAATTTGGTCGAGAGTAGAGCCGCGATACCCGTATTTCGAGAACACCTCCAGAGCCGCCTCGAGAATCGTCGAAGTATTCTTTTGCTGGATTCGGGTTTTGGGACGTTTTGGGTTCATTTCGGCCTCTTTGAGTGGAACTTCCGCCCCTTAAATGTGTAAGTTAATATGCCTTTTAACGCGCTGCTCAATTTTGTGCCATTTTAATCGTTTCTTTAGGCAGGAATGCTCTGCTACTGTAATTTTTCGAGGGGGATTCAGGTCGAAAAACTTGACTGACTTTCTTCCTCTGTTAGCGTGAGTTTGACCAAATGGTCAAACTGTTTTGGAAGCGAGCAATATAACACCATTGCTCACTTTAGGGAGGCCATGATGGCAAACGATCACTCAAATATGCCAAACGATCTATCAGCGTTTTGGATGCCTTTTACGGCCAATCGGCAGTTTAAAAAAAATCCACGTATGTTCGTGGGTGCCGAAGGAATGTATTACACCACGGCAGATGGCCGTCAGGTTCTGGATGGAACCGCGGGTCTTTGGTGCTGTAATGCGGGGCATGCACGGCCCAAGATTACCGAAGCAGTGCAAAAACAGGTTGCAGAACTAGACTATGCGCCGCCCTTCCAAATGGGGCACCCCAAGGCATTCGAACTTGCGAGTTCGCTTCGGGATATGGCGCCGAAAGGATTGGATCATGTGTTCTTTACGAACTCTGGTTCTGAATCCGTCGAGACTGCACTGAAGATTGCATTGGCATACCAGCGCGCCATCGGGCAGGGCACGCGCACACGTCTTGTTGGTCGTGAAAAGGGGTATCACGGCGTAAACTTTGGCGGAATCTCCGTTGGCGGACTGGTGAATAACCGCCGCATGTTCGGAACGCACCTGAACGGTGTCCTTCATCTTCCGCACACGCATTTGATTGATAAAAATGCGTATACCAAGGGTCAGCCAGAGCATGGCGCGGACCTTGCGGATGATCTTGAGCGTATGGTTGCGCTTCACGGCGAAGAAACCATCGCGGCCGTGATCGTTGAGCCAATGGCAGGTTCGGCAGGGGTTATCATGCCGCCGAAGGGTTATCTTGAGCGCCTGCGCGCCTTGACCAAGAAATACGGTATCCTGCTGATTTTTGACGAAGTTATCACTGGCTTCGGTCGTCTTGGTTCCAGCTTCGGTGCCGAACATTTCGGCGTTACGCCGGACCTTATTACGACTGCCAAGGGGCTCACAAACGGCGTCATTCCTATGGGTGCCGTTCTTGCGTCCAGCGAAATTCATGATGCGTTCATGACTGGCCCTGAGCATATGATTGAGCTGTTCCACGGCTATACATACTCGGGGAATCCCGTGGCTTCGGCTGCTGGGCTCGCGACGCTGGAGACCTACCGCGAGGAAGAGTTGTTCAAGCGTGCCGCCGACATGGCGCCATATTGGCAAGAAGCTCTGCACAGCCTGAAGGGGCTTCCGCATGTCATTGATATCCGCAACATGGGCCTTATTGGCGCGATCGAGTTGGAGCCTATTGCGGGCGAGCCAACCAAGCGTGCGTTCAATGCATTCCTTGCTGCGTATGAGAAGGGCATTCTTGTGCGTACAACCGGAGATATCATTGCGATGAGTCCGCCTCTCATCATCGAGAAAGAGCATATTGATAAACTAATCGGGACGTTAGGCGACGTTCTTAAATCACTAGACTAGGGGAAATACTATGGCAGCTCCGGGTGAAAACCTGAAAATTAACGGCGAACGTCTTTGGGAAAGTCTCATGGATATGGCCAAAATCGGACCCGGAGTTGCCGGCGGTAACAACCGCCAAACGGTAACAGATGAAGATGGCGAAGGCCGCGCTTTGTTCCAGAAATGGTGCGAGGATGCGGGCTGTACCATGGGCCTCGACCAGATGGGTAACATGTTTGCCCATCGCGAAGGGACCGATCCAGATGCGCTTCCAGTCTATGTCGGAAGCCATTTGGATACACAGCCGACAGGCGGTAAATATGATGGTGTTCTGGGTGTTCTCGGCGGGCTTGAGTTGCTGCGCACGATGAACGATCTGGGCATCAAGACAAAACACCCCATTGTTGTGACAAACTGGACCAACGAAGAAGGGACCAGATTTGCACCTGCAATGTTGGCGAGCGGCGTTTTTGCCGGTGTCCACACACAGGACTGGGCCTATGACCGCGAAGATGCAGAGGGTAAGAAGTTCGGCGACGAACTTGCGCGTATCGGCTGGCGCGGAGAAGAGAAGGTTGGTGATCGCAAGATGCATGCCTTCTTTGAGTTGCACATTGAACAGGGTCCGATCCTCGAGGCAGAGGGCAAGGAAATCGGTGTTGTTACGCATGGCCAAGGGCTTTCGTGGACGGAAGTGACAATCACCGGCAAGGATGCCCATACTGGTTCGACTCCGATGCCAATGCGCAAAGACGCAGGACTCGGAATGGCGCATGTGCTCGAACTGGTTAATCAAATTGCGCTGTCGCATGCACCCCACGCGGTTGGTGCAGCAGGTCATATTGATGTCTATCCGAACTCACGCAATGTGATTCCGGGTAAGGTCGTGTTCACCGTTGATTTCCGTTCTCCTGAAATCGAAGTGATTAAGGATATGGAGGCACGTCTTCGCGAGGGCGGCAAAGCAATTTGCGATGAGATGGGGCTCGAGATTTCGTTTGAGAAAACAGGTGGATTTGATCCTGTGGAATTTGACGAAACTTGCGTCACCGCAATTCGTAGTGCTGCGGAACGGCTTGGATATTCGCATCGGGATTTGATCTCTGGCGCGGGTCATGATGCCTGCTGGATCAATCGTGTAGCACCGACGGCAATGGTCATGTGCCCTTGCGTGGACGGGCTGTCGCATAATGAGGCGGAGGAAATTTCCAAGGAATGGGCCGCTGCGGGCGCTGATGTGCTTTTGCATGCCGTTCTGGAAACTGCCGAAATCGTGGAATAGGGAGCGAATTCAATGAGTAAAGTCATTAAAAACGGTACGGTTTGCACGGCGGATCGCACTTGGAAAGCCGATGTTTTGATCGAGGGAGAGATCATCAAGCAGATCGGTGAGGACCTTAAAGGCGACGAGTATATCGACGCCGAAGGCGCCTATGTGATCCCTGGCGGAATTGATCCGCATACCCACCTTGAGATGCCATTTATGGGCACAACTGCGGCCGAAACCTTCGAAAGCGGCACATGGGCCGCCGCCGCGGGCGGAACGACGATGTTGGTCGATTTCTGCCTTCCCGGTGAGGATGGTTCGATCAAGAATGCGATCAATGAATGGCACCGCAAATCCGCTCCGCAAATTTGTGCCGATATCGGGTATCACATGGCGATTACGGGCTGGAATGAACAAATCCACGCCGAAATGAAAGACGCCGTGGATATGGGCGTGAACTCGTTCAAGCACTTCATGGCGTATAAGGGCGCTTTGATGGTGGAGGACGATGAAATGTTCGCGTCCTTTATGCGTTGCAAGGAGCTTGGCGCGCTTCCAATGGTACATGCCGAGAATGGCGATATTGTTGATATTCTTCAGAAAAAATACCTCGCCGAAGGGATCACTGGCCCTGAGGGGCATGCCTATTCACGTCCGCCTGAGGTTGAGGGGGAGGCCGCTAATCGCGCGATCACAATTGCCGATGCTGCGGGAACGCCGCTTTATATCGTCCACGTGTCTTGCGAGCAGGCGCACGAGGCCATTCGCCGCGCGCGTCAAAAGGGGATGCGTATCTATGGCGAGCCGTTGATTCAGTTCCTGACTTTGGACGAAAGCGAGTATTTCAAGGGCGATTGGATGCATTCCGCACGTCGCGTCATGAGCCCGCCATTCCGCAACAAAGAGCACCAAAAGAGCCTTTGGGCGGGTCTGCAAAGTGGCTCGTTGCAGGTCGTTGCAACCGACCACGCGGCCTTTACGTCCGAGCAGAAGTTGATGGGTAAGGATAATTTCTGCCTTATTCCCAACGGTTCGAACGGATTGGAAGAGCGCCTCGCCGTGCTCTGGACCGAGGGTGTTGAAACCGGTCGTTTGACGCCGAACGAGTTTGTTGCGGCGACATCGACGAATGTTGCGAAAATTCTAAACATCTACCCAAAGAAGGGTGCGATTATGGAAGGCGCTGACGCGGATATCGTTGTTTGGGATCCCAAAATCTCCAAGACGATCAGTCAGGCAAATCATCATTCTGTGTTGGATTACAATGTGTTTGAGGGGTTCGAAGTCAAAGCCCAAAGCCGTTACACATTGAGCCGCGGAGAGGTCATTTGGGCGTGGGGGCAAAATAGCCAGCCACAACCGGGACGTGGTCGATTTGTTCCGCGTCCTGCTTTCTCAAGCGCGTCCAAGGCGCTCAGCAAATGGAAAGATTTGAACTCTCCGCGTGTCATTAATCGTGATCCGCTGAACATTCCCGCAGGGATATAAATCTAAAATTAAGAACATGCGTCGCATTATGCGGCGCATGCGATAACGACTGGAGAATCCAGCAGTATCTAGGGGGACGGCGTGAGCCAAGCTACGATTATTGAAGCTAAAAATCTGGACCTGACTTTCCAAACGAATGATGGTCCTGTCCACGCTCTGAAGGACGTAAATCTCGAAATAAATGAAGGAGACTTTGTTAGTTTTATCGGGCCGTCCGGCTGTGGCAAAACAACGTTTCTGCGCACGATCGCCGCGCTTGAAAAGCCAACAGGTGGGACATTAACCGTAAAGGGAATGTCCGCCGAGGAAGCACGCCAAAACCGCGCGTATGGCTTTGTTTTTCAGGCCGCGGGTTTGTATCCGTGGCGCACGATTGCGGGCAATATCAAACTTCCTCTAGAGATTATGGGGTTCTCGAAGGCCGAGCAAAAAGAGAAAGTGCAAAAGGTTCTTGAGCTGGTTGAGCTTGGCGGCTTTGGCAACAAATATCCGTGGCAGCTTTCAGGCGGTATGCAGCAACGCGCCAGCATCGCGCGCGCGCTTGCTTTTGATGCCGATATCCTCTTGATGGATGAGCCCTTCGGCGCCCTTGATGAGATCGTGCGGGACCACCTGAACGAACAACTCTTGCAGCTTTGGGCGCGCACGAACAAGACCATCGGTTTTGTGACACACTCCATCCCAGAGGCCGTATATCTAAGCACCAAGATCGTTGTGATGAGCCCGCGCCCTGGCCGCATTACCGATGTGATCGAAAGCACGCTCCCCAAGGAAAGGCCGCTGGAAATTCGCGATAGCAAGGAGTTTATCGACATCGCGCACCGTGTCCGCGAAGGGCTGCGAGCGGGGCATGGCGATGCCTAGATTAATCTCAATGAGGGGAGGGCGCACCAATGCGTAACATTCTCCCGATTTTAACCGTTGTCGCGGCGATTGCTTTGATTTGGTATGTGGGAACGTACCAGATGAACAAGAAATGGACGCTAGAACAGGCCGAGCGCGCACAAGTTGAGTTGTCATTTAACGAAGTTTTGACTGACACAATGGAGCAGGAACGCCCCGTTCTCCCCGCGCCGCATCAGGTAACCGGAGAGTTGTGGAAAACGACCGGTGAAATGGCGTTAGACGGCAAGGCCATGTCAAAGCGAAGCCTGATCTATCATGGCTGGATTACATTGAGTTCGACCTTGGTCGGATTTGCGCTTGGCACGATTGCCGGAATCCTATTGGCTGTTGGTATTGTTCATAACAAAGCGATGGACATGAGCGTGATGCCTTGGGCAATCGCGAGCCAAACGATCCCGATCCTCGCCATTGCGCCGATGATCGTCGTAGTTATGAATTCAATAGGGGTTCAGGGGCTGTTGCCCAAAGCGGTTATCGCGGCCTATCTCTCGTTCTTCCCTGTTGTGGTTGGTATGGTCAAAGGCCTTCGAGCTCCGACCACTAGCGAACTCGACTTGATGAAGACCTATAACGCGAGCGGTCAGGAAACGTTTTGGAAGTTGCGGCTTCCAAGTTCGATGCCCTACCTTTTTACGAGCCTGAAAATCGGTATCGCGGCCGCGTTGGTCGGTGCGATTGTTGCGGAGCTTTCCTCTAGCCCTCTGCGCGGTTTTGGCGGACGAATGCTGACGGGAAGCTATTACGGGCAAACCATCCAGATTTGGAGCGCGCTCTTTGCTGCGGCGATTATGGCGGCCTGTTTGGTCGGGTTTATCGGGTATCTACAGCGTGTCACCCTCAAGAAAATGGGGATGTCGCAATGATTTGGGTCGTTTCTGTTATCGTTTTCTGGCTTGTTGCGATGTTTGTGAATATTCGCATTGCCAATAGCAAATGGGCGAAAACGCGCGCGGGTAAACTGTTCGTTCCTGCGTTGTTTGGCGTAACAATTCTGGTGGTTTGGGAGGGGCTCGTACGTGGGCTTGAAGTACCCTCGGTGATCTTGCCGCCGCCTTCGGCGATTGCTGCGCGTTTTGCGGATAGTTTGCCGATCCTTTGGACGGATTTTGTGCAAACCTTCATCAAAGGCGCGATGTCCGGCTACATTATCGGGTGCGGCGCTGCCTTCTTGACCGCCATCCTGATTGATCGCTCGCCGTTCCTTCAGCGGGGCCTACTGCCCGTCGGGAATTTCATTGCCGCGCTACCGATTATCGGCACCGCACCGATCCTTGTGATGTGGTTTGGATTCGACTGGCAGTCCAAAGCGGCGGTTGTCGTGGCCATGGTATTTTTCCCGATGTTGGTTAATACTGTTCAAGGCCTCAAGGAGACGGACGCGATGCAGCGGGATTTAATGCGGAGTTATGCCGCAACCTATTGGCAAAGCTTGTTTAAACTACGCTTGCCCGCAGCAATGCCCTTCGTTTTTAACGGGCTTAAAATTGCGACAACACTGGCGCTTATTGGGGCAATCGTTGCCGAATTCTTCGGTTCTCCGACACGCGGCATGGGTTTTCGCATTTCAACAGAGGTCGGACGCCTTGGGCTTGATATGGTCTGGGCGGAAATCACGGTCGCTGCGATCGCTGGATCTTTGTTTTACGGAATCGTCGCGCTTGTCGAAAAGGGGGTGACATTCTGGCACCCGTCGCAGCGCCGCCGATAGAATAAATAAGAAACCAATAAGGGAGACTATAAATGAAAAAACTATTAACCAGCGTCTTTGCCCTGAGCCTGACTTCGGGAATGGCTCATTCGGCTGATGATCTAACGCTACAACTCAAGTGGGTCACGCAAGCACAGTTTGCAGGATACTACGTTGCGCTGGAGAACGGCTTTTACGAAGAAGAAGACCTGAATGTAACAATCAAACCTGGTGGTCCCGATGTGGCGCCTGCGCAGGTCATCGCTGGTGGCGGCGCTGATGTCGTCGTTGATTGGATGCCCTCCGCGCTTGCGGCGCGCGAAGCTGGTTTGCCTTTGGTGAATATCGCGCAGCCGTTCAAAAGCTCTGGTATGATGCTGACTTGTCGTAAGGACACAGGAATTACGTCACCCGCTGATTTCCCCGGCAAAACACTCGGCGTATGGTTCTACGGCAACGAATACCCGTTTCTTAGCTGGATGAGTACGCTTGGCTATTCAACAAGCGGTGGCGACGATGGCGTGACTGTTCTCAAGCAGGGCTTCAACGTTGATCCTTTGCTCCAAGGACAGGCTGACTGTGTGTCGACAATGACATACAACGAATACTGGCAGGTTATTGATGCTGGTCTGACACCGGACGATCTCGTGCTCTTCAAGTATGAAGAAGAGGGTGTATCAACGCTCGAAGATGGTCTCTATGTTCTCGAAGACAAACTCGCTGACGAAGCTGAAGTCGACAAACTTGCGCGGTTCGTACGCGCGTCGATGAAGGGCTGGAAGTGGGCAGAAGAGAACCCAGAAGAAGCCGCGAGCATCGTTCTTGAGAATGACGAAACTGGTGCGCAAACCGAGAAGCATCAGGTGCGTATGATGGGTGAAATCGCCAAATTGACAGCGGGCACTGACGGCACGCTCGACATGGACGATTACAAACGTACCGTTGCGACATTGCTAGGTGGTGGTTCGGACCCTGTTATCAGCAAAGAACCAGAAGGCGCCTATACAACAGTCGTCACTGACGCTGCTCTTAAATAATGATCAAAGGGCGCGAAGCTTGATACTCCGCGCCCTCTTCTCATAGTTAGATAAGCCGCATCCAATGGGTGCGGCTTATTCGTTTACTTCGCTCTGTTCTCGATCAATTCATCAACAACGCTTGGGTCTGCAAGCGTGGATGTGTCGCCCAGAGACCCATAGTCGTTCTCGGCAATCTTACGAAGAATGCGGCGCATGATTTTACCCGAGCGTGTTTTGGGAAGGCCCGGCGCCCATTGGATAACGTCTGGCTTGGCAATCGGGCCGATTTCGGTGCGGACCCATTTTTCAAGCTCTGTGCGCAATTCGTCCGAAGGTTCTTGACCATTCATCAAGGTCACATAGGCGTAGATCCCTTGGCCCTTGATATCGTGCGGATAACCGACAACTGCGGCTTCGGCGACCTTTGAGTGGGCCACGAGGGCGCTCTCGACTTCGGCTGTGCCCATGCGGTGGCCCGATACGTTGATTACGTCATCGACGCGCCCCGTGATCCAGTAATAGCCATCCGCGTCCCGACGACAGCCGTCGCCCGCGAAGTAGTAGCCTTTGTAATCAGCGAAATATGTTTTCTCAAAACGTTCATGGTCGCCGAAAACTGTTCGCATTTGGCCTGGCCAGCTGGTCTTGAAGCAAAGCACGCCCTCGGCCTCTGTCTCTGTGATTTCTTCACCGCTTGTCGCGTCGAGAACGACTGGTGCAATCCCAAAGAACGGCAGGGTCGCAGATCCCGGTTTTGTGGCCGTCGCGCCTGGGAGGGGTGTCAAGAGGTGCCCACCTGTTTCGGTTTGCCACCATGTGTCTACGATCGGACAATTTCCTTTGCCGACGACGTCGTTGTACCAATTCCAAGCTTCTGGATTGATCGGCTCGCCAACTGTTCCGAGCAACTTTAGCGACGAGAGGTCGTATTTCTCGACGGGTTCATTGCCATGCGCCATCAGGGCGCGGATCGCCGTAGGGGCGGTATAGAATTGATTTACCTTGTGCTTTTCACAAACAGCCCAGAAACGTCCTGCATCCGGATAGGTGGGCACGCCTTCAAACATCAATGTTGTCGCGCCGTTCGCGAGCGGGCCGTAGATAATATAGCTGTGCCCCGTGACCCAACCGACGTCAGCGGTGCACCAGAAGATATCGCCGTCATGATAATCGAATGTGTATTTATGCGTCATCGATGCATAAACGAGATACCCGCCAGAGGAGTGGACCACGCCTTTCGGACGGCCGGTTGAGCCGGAAGTATAGAGGATGAACAGCGGGTCTTCGGCGTTCATCTCTTCGGCAGGGCAGTCGGTGCTGGCAGCCGCCATATCGGCCTTTACGTCGACATCACGATCTTCGATCCAAGTTGTTTGGCCGCCGGTGTGTTTTACAACGAGACATTTTACGCGGTCGCTGCAATGCAGGAGTGCGGCGTCGGTGTTGGATTTGAGCGCGGTTGCCCGTCCACCGCGTGGTGCTTCGTCTGCGGTAATGACGATTTTGGCCTCGCTATCGTTGATCCGATTTGCCAGCGCATCAGGAGAGAAGCCAGCGAAAACAACAGAGTGAACCGCGCCGATCCGTGCGCAGGCCAGCATTGCATAGGCGGCCTCTGGGATCATGGGCATGTAAAGGACGACACGGTCGCCTTTGCCTACGCCGTATGATTTATACACATTGGCCAAGCGGCAGACGTTTTCGTGGAGCTGTTTGTAGGTTATGTGCTGGGCCTCGGCATCGGGGCTGTCGGGCTCAAAAATAATCGCAGTTTGATCGCCACGGGTTTCAAGGTGACGGTCGATACAGTTGGCCGCAACATTAAGCGTTCCATCGGCGAACCAGTTGATGTCGACATTGCCTAGATCGAAGTTTGAGTTTGAAACTTGCGTGTAGGGCTTGATCCAGTCGATGCGCTTACCATGCTCGCCCCAGAATGCGTTCGGATCCGCGATGGATTCCGCGTACATTTTCTCGTAGGTCGCTTTGTCTGCGTGTGAGGCTGCCGAAAATGCGGCGCTGGGTGCGTAAGTTTGATCGCTCATATTGATGTCTTTCCTCCCAATGTGCGCCGCGATTTGGCGGGCACGAATTCCTTGGTCGATTTGTAACCGCTCATTGGTTCGAGTGCGAGGGGGCGGCCCGCATTTATTCAAACGGGGCCGCTCCTATTTCTGGCTTAGATCGCCAAATATTCCGCGCGAAGTTCTGCGTTATTGAGGACTTCGTCCGCAAGTCCGTCAAACACCACGGTGCCTGTATCAAGGATGACGGCGCGATCCGCCAGTTCAAGCGCGCGAACGGCGTTTTGCTCGACGATGACTGTTGTGATGCCTTGTTCCTTGATGATGTTCAGCGTCTTCTCGATTTCGTCCACGATGACGGGCGCAAGGCCCTCATATGGTTCATCAAGCAGTAGCACTTTGATGTCGCGGGCGAGGGCGCGCGCAATCGCAAGCATTTGCTGCTCGCCGCCTGAAAGCGTTACGCCCTCTTGTTTGCGACGCTCACGGAGGCGCGGGAACAGATCGTAAATCCGCTCAAGTGACCAGCCAATGGGTTCAGCGATCTGGGCGAGTTGTAGGTTCTCTTCTACGGTCAATCCGGGGATGATGCGGCGATCCTCCGGAACGAGTCCGATGCCAGCCTTGGAGGCTTCGTGAGATTTCTTGTCATGAAGCGCCTGATGGTCCAGCCAAACTTCGCCATGCGTCAGCATAGGCTCATCAAGGCGCGCAATTGCACGTAGGGTGGATGTTTTGCCGGCGCCGTTACGCCCCAAGAGCGCAAGGATTTCGCCCTCGTGAACGTTTAAGCTTACTCCCTGCACGATATAGCTTTCGCCATAGTAAGCATGGAGATCCCAAACCGAGAAATAGGCGGGCGCTGTGGCCGCATGATTAGCGTTTTTCGCGAGTGCCATGGGGCCTCCTATTCGTGCGCTTCGCCAAGGTATGCTTCACGCACCTTGGGATGGCCTTTGATGTTTTCAGGGGTGTCTTCGACCAAGGGAGTGCCTTGGGCAAGTACAGTGATCCGCTCTGCGAGCGAGAATACAACGTGCATATCGTGCTCGATGATCGCCATTGTGATATCGCGGGACTCTTTGATTTCCTTAAGCAAATCAATGGTATTATTGGTGTCCGCGCGCGCCATGCCGGCTGTTGGTTCGTCCAAGAGCAACAGACGCGGCTCCTGAACAAGGCACATTGCCATCTCAAGGCGACGTTTGTCCCCCCGCGAAAGCGAGCTGGCGGTCATGTGCAGCTTGTCCTGCATATTCACATCCAACAGCATTTTTTCGGCCTGCTCATTGATGTCGACCTCATCCGCCACCGTTTCAAAGGCATGCAAGCGATATGCGCCGTCGCGTCTGGCAAAGCAGGGGATCAGGACGTTTTCGAGAACCGTAAGATCAGAGAAAATCTCGGGCGTTTGAAACACCCTCGAGATGCCCATTTGGTTGATCTCGTGCGGTTTGCGTCCCAGAACAGATTGGCCATCAAACATCACCGATCCCGTGTCAGGGATGAGTTTCCCCACCAAGACATTGAGCAGGGTTGATTTACCTGCGCCGTTGGGGCCGATAATGGCGTGTACGGAGTTTTCCGCAACGCTCAGGTTCACATCACCGAGCGCCTGAAGCCCGCCAAACCGTTTGCCGACATTTTTTACTTCGAGAATACCCATTTTTGTATCCTTCCTTATTCGGCCACGTGCGGGGCGCGTTTCGGTGCGTGGGGCTCATCGGAGTTCGGATCCCCACCGCCACGTTTGTTTTTGAACCACTGGCCAATACGACGGCCACCTTCCATCAGACCACCTGGCAAGAAGATCACGACGAGCATGAACAATGCGCCAAGTGTGAGGTGCCAGCCCTTGCCCACGAAGGGGTGGATGATGGCGACAACGAAGTTCTCAAGTCCATCAGGTAGGAACCCGAACCAGCCATGAAGGACGCCATCGTTGATCTTGGAGAAGATGTTCTCGAAGTACTTGATAAAGCCTGCGCCGAGCACCGGACCCATAAGTGTACCTGCGCCGCCAAGAATGGTCATGATCACAACCTCACCCGAGGCCGTCCATTGCATCCGCTCGGCACCTGCAAGTGGGTCCATCGCCGCCAGAAGTCCGCCAGCAAGGCCCGCGTACATGCCAGAGATAACAAAGGCCGCGAGTGTGTAGGGGCGGGAGTTCAGACCTGTATAGCTCATGCGGGTCTGGTTGGTTTTTACCGCGCGAAGCATGAGGCCAAATGGCGAACGGAAGATGCGCAGGCTGATATAGAACGCGATGACCGCGATAACTGCGCAGAAGTAGTAGCCCACGTTAAACGTAAACACGTGGCCCCAGACTTCCCATTTCGCAGAGCTGTTCATTGCAATGCCAAACAGGTTGGTTGGCGGGATCGAGCCTTCGGCAGTGGCCGAAACGCCGAGGATGCGCGGATCGTCGAGCGACAGTTGCAGGCCGGTTTCACCATTGGTGATCGGTGTAAGTACCGAATAGGCAAGGTTGAAGCTCATTTGCGCAAGCGCGAGCGTCAGGATCGAGAAGTAAATCCCCGAGCGGCGCAGCGACACATAGCCGATAAGAAGCGCAAACAGACCTGATACAATCATCGCCAGAATGATGCCCGGAATGACATTCATTGTCAGAAGCTTCATCATCCAGACTGCGGAGTAGGACCCCACACCCAAGAAGGCCGCGTGACCAAACGAAAGATACCCCGTAAGACCAAACAGAATGTTGAACCCGATCGCAAAAATTCCATAGATCGCAAAGCGTTGCATGAGGTCGGGATAGCCCGCGTTGAACTGGGACAGGCCCGAGTTCTCGGCGAATGGCTGTGTGAGAAACGGCGTCAGCATGGTCAGAGCGATCACGATCAGCAGAAATTTGGTGTCTTTTTTGTCGAGACCTAGCATGATTATTCCTCCATCACACCTTTGCGGCCCATGAGCCCGCGAGGACGGGTGAGCAGAATGATAATCGCAACCAGATAGATGATGATCTGGTCAATTCCAGGGATGATTTCTTTGATCCAGTTCATGGATGCAAAGCTCTCGAGGATGCCAAGCATAAAGCCCGCAAGCACAGCGCCCGGAAGGCTACCCATGCCGCCGACAACCACCACAACAAAGCTCAGAACCAAGAAGTCCATGCCCATGTGATAATTCGGAGAGTTGATCGGCGTGTACATTACCCCCGCGACACCTGCCACTGCAGCGGCGATGCCAAACATGAAGGTAAAGCGTTTGTCGATATCGATACCCAGCAGGCCAACGGTTTCACGATCAGCCATGCCAGCGCGAACCACCATGCCGAATGTTGTGAACTGAAGGAAGCTAAAGACAGCGGCGATCACGACCACCGAGAAGGCAAAGTAAACCATGCGCCAGTAGGGATAGATGATCTTGTTCGCGTCCATTCCAAGCATAAGCCCGAAGTCAAACGACCCTTTGAATGCCGAAGGGGCAGGGGTCGGGATCGGGTTCGCGCCGTAGATCGCTTTGATGATCTCTTGCAGAACAATGGCAAGGCCGAAGGTCACAAGGATCTGATCCGCGTGAGGGCGTTTGTAGAAGTGCTTGATCAGGCCGCGTTCCATAATGAAACCAATGCCGATCATCACAGGAATAGCAAACAACAGCGAAAGCGGCACGGCCCAGTCGATGATCGCTGCGCCCGTTTCGGGGCCGAACCATGCCTCGACATAGGGCGTTTTGATTTCGGCGGGGTTGCCGAGAAAGTCTTTCTTGGTCTCGTCAATAGTTACAAAGGATAAGCTCAGAAGGCGGCTAAAGGTTACCGCACAAAAAGCGCCAAGCATGAACAGCGCCCCGTGGGCGAAGTTAACCACCCCCAGCGTGCCAAAGATAAGGGTTAGACCCAAGGCAATCAGCGCATACGCCGACCCTTTGTCCAACCCATTCAAAATTTGAAGAAGGAGCGTGTCCATTATCCTCACCCGATTATTTTATGATATGGGGCGCTGCTTACACGCAGGCCAAGTGGGTTGGGCGCAGGAACGCCCAACCAATGGTCGCGATTACGCGCCCGGATTACATGCGCCTAGCGCACCACCCGCAAACATTGGGTGATCTGGCGCATAGGTAACTTGCTCAACAGGGGTAACCTCAACGATTTCGAGAAGGTCGAACTCGTTTTCTGGGTTCTCTTTACCCTTCACAACCAGCACGTCTTTGAAGCACTGGTGGTCTTCGGCACGATAAAGTGTTTTGCCGTTGCCCAAACCGTCGAATTCAAACCCTTCAAGAGCTTCAACAATGCCACATGGGTTGAATGTACCCGCGCGCTGCGCTGCATCCGCATAAAGAAGCGTCTGACAGTAAACAGTGTGCGCTGCCTGGCTGGGCGGGAAGCCGTATTTCGCACCAAAGGAACGAACAAATGCTTGTGATCCTTCGTCTTGAAGCGACCAGTGCCAGTTTGTCGAACCAAAGATACCTTTAACGTTTTCACCCGCACCACGCGCCATGAGGCGAGAGTAAAGCGGAACAACGATTTCGAAGTTCTTGCCGTTGACTTGCTTCTCGCGCAGACCAAACTGAACCGCGTTTGTAAGCGAGTTCACCATGTTACCGCCATAGTGGTTCAGAACAAGAACGTCTGCACCAGAGTTCAGAACCGGAGCGATGTAGGAGCTAAAGTCAGTAGAGGCGAGCGGTGTGCGCACCTTGTTCACTGTTTGCCAGCCCATTGCTTCGGTTGCTGCCGCGATCGATTCCTCTTGGGTCCAGCCCCATGAGTAATCCGCCGTCAGGTGATACGCTACGCGATCTTTGCCGTACATTTTCTCGAGCACAGGCGCCAGCGCCGCTGCGGACATATATGCGTTAAAGAAGTGGCGGAAACCGTTGGCTTTTTTGTCTTTACCAGTGGTGTCGTTAGAGTGGGTCAAGCCCGCCATAAAGATAACACCGGCCGATTGGCAGAGATCCTGCACCGCAATCGCAACCCCAGAAGAAGAGCCGCCTGTGATCATCACGGCGCCGTCTTTTTCGATCATCGACTTCGCAGAAGCCCGCGCTGCGTCTGATTTGGTTTGGGTATCACCAGTCACGAAGTTGACTTTGTTCCCCAAGATACCTGTGCCATCCAATGTCTTGGAGCTAAAGGTATTGATCATACCGCCGTCGCCGCCGCCATTCAGGTGCTCGACAGCAAGCTCATAGGCACGAAGCTCGTCCGCACCCTCATCGGCATACGGGCCGCTTTGTGGAACGTTAAAGCCAAGCGTCACGCCGCTGCCGTCTGGCTCATTCACATAAGCAGACGCTGAAGACGCACCAAATATTGTAGGCACGGCAAGACCAGCACCGGCTACGGCACTGGTTCTGAGCAATCCTCGACGAGTAAATTTAGAATTGGACATTCATATCCTCCCGATTGAATTATGCGCCATATACCTCCTCCGCACATGACGCTCGCTCTTTTACAGAGCTGCTTTATTATCAGGCGCCGATTGAAAATTTCGCAACAACTCCTTTTCAATCAATAATATTTTTGTAAACTTATCGACAGGAGTGGCGTGATTGTTGTAAATTAATTCACGCGCAGGTGCAGAAACGACATTGGGATCAGATGAAAACAAAGGGAATATCCATGGCCGCGCGGGAGTTAACGGGGCGGCGCATTCGGGATCGCCGAGTGGCGATCGGCGTAAAGCAAGCCGACCTTGCGCAGAAGGTCGGGATTTCTCCCTCGTATCTAAACTTGATCGAGCATAATCGTCGCAGAATCGGTGGTAAGCTGCTGGTTGATATCGCGCGTGCACTTGATGTTGACCCCTCGACGCTCTCCGAAGGAACCGAAGCTACATTGCTTGCGCGGCTGCTAAGTGCGGCGGCAAACCAAATGGGCGAACGCCCGGAAGTTGATGAGATCGAAGCATTCACCGCCCGCTTTCCGGGGTGGGCTGCACTCTTGGCGGGGCAAACGAAACGCGTCTCGGGCCTCGAGCGACAAGTCGAAACATTGACCGACCGTTTGGCGCATGACCCGATTTTGTCGGGCGCGATGCATGAGGTGCTTTCGACGGTGACGGCCATTCGATCAACCGCCGCGATCCTCGCCGATCCGCAGGAGATGGAGCAGGCGTGGCGCGACCGTTTCCAGCGAAACCTATACGAAGATTCCGTGCGCCTAGCCGAGTCATCGCAAGCGCTGGTGGCATATCTGGATCGTGACGATCAGGCGATAACGCGTGCCGGAACTCCGATTGAGGTGCTCGAAACTTACCTGAGAAGCCAAAGCTTTTACCTGCCCAAGCTAGAGAACGTGGGCGCCAATATCTCGGATCAAATAAAGGCTGCGAACCTTCAGGGCGAGGCTGCAAATGACGCGGCACGCAAATATTTCGAACGCTATGTTCAGGATGCCATGGATATGCCCCGCGCGGCATTTCAGGAAGCGGCGCAGCAAGAGAAATACGACCCCGCACGCCTCGCATTACGTTTCTCGACAAGCATCTCATCCGCCATGCGCCGCCTTTTGGTGCTTCCGTCACAAGGAGAGAATGCCGCAATTGGGTTGGCAATATGTGACGGAGCAGGGACGATGACCATGCGCCAGCCGATTGATGGATTCCCGCTTCCAAGATTTACGGGCGCGCATCAGGACTGGCCGCTCTATCAAGCGTTGCGCGCGCCCAGCGTTCCAATCCGTCGTTGTGTTCAACAGGGGCAGGGGAGTTCAGCGCGCCGCTTCATGGTCTATGCAATTTGCGAGACAACTTCGCCGCTCTCATTTGACACGGCACCACGCCTTGAGGCCACGATGCTCATTCTGCCTGCGACGCTCGCGCCCGAAGCACTTGCTGGAGCTCCTGATTTGGTATTCTCCGGCACGCATTTCGGAGAGGCCTAGCGTCAACCTGTAAATCTAGTTTTTGACATGCTGCGCTTGTTTCGCAATAGTTACGCTAGTGCGTTGAGGGGGGAGCCTTGGCGCGCACGAATAACCTGATGTCAGATGGGGAGTGACAGATGGGCAAGCATGTCCTGCTTATAGAAGACGAACCAAATATTGTTGAGGCTATACGATTTATTCTGGCGCGCGACGGGTGGCGGGTGGATACCCACGCCGACGGACGCTCGGCGATAGAAGCAATCCAAAGAGCCACGCCAGACGTAGTGATTCTGGATGTGATGCTGCCCAATCGCAGTGGTTTTGATATTCTGCAAGAACTCAGAAGCCATAAAGAAACAGAAGCCTTGCCCGTCTTGATGCTGACTGCGCGCGGCCAAACCAAGGACCGCGAGTTGGCCGAACGCTATGGTGTGAGCCACTTTATGACGAAACCATTCTCAAATAGCGAAGTTCTTGAAATTATGCGTGAATTGGGGCCCGCGTGAAGGAGCCTATCCGTCCGGTTTTCCTTGAGCGAAGCACCTATCGGGCGCGTCGCACCACGGATGCCGCACGGCTATTGCCTCTGACGGGGGCGTTCCTATTGCTTGGGTTGTTGCCGCTTGTGCGCACGCGCAGCGAAACTGGCGAGCCACTGGGCACTTCCTCTGGCACTGTACTGTTTCTCTTTGGGGTGTGGGTTATTCTGATCGCGCTCGCCGCGTATCTTTCTGGACCACTTGGCAGGATAGATCGAACCGATACCAAGCCCGCTCAGGAGGAATAGCAGTGGTATCGTTCAACGCGCTCATTGCGGTTTGCGTGGCATATGTCATTGCGTTGTTCGCAATCGCCTTTATCGCTGAGCGCCGCGCGCAGATGGGAAAGTTCGGCTGGCTGCGCTCGCCGTTGGTATATACGCTCTCGCTTTCGGTGTATTGCACCGCTTGGACCTTTTATGGCGCGGTTGGATATGCGGCGCGTTCTGGGCTTGAATTCGTAACGATCTATATCGGCCCGACACTTGTGATGGTTGGTTGGTGGTGGTTCATCCGCAAACTTGTGCGCGTCGGAAAGATGCAGCGCATCACGTCGATTGCGGATTTGATATCGTCGCGGTTCGGGAAATCGCCTTCGCTTGGGGTGATCGTAACACTCATGGCGGTTGTTGGCTCGACACCCTATATTGCCCTTCAACTTCAATCGGTTACACTTTCGTTTGCCGTCTTTGCGGAACACAGTGGCCAACAGAATGAAATGGACCTTAAGGCGACCGCACTCTGGGTTGCTGCGGGATTGACCGTTTTTACAATCCTATTCGGCACGCGCAATCTTGATGCGAACGAGCGTCATCACGGCGTTGTCACCGCGATTGCCGTTGAGGCCGTGGTCAAGCTTGTAGCGCTCGTTTCTGTTGGAGTTTTCGTCGTGTGGGGCGTGGCGGACGGGATGGGCGACACGCTCGCGCGGATTGACGCGTCGCCCATGTCCGCGATCCCTGCGGATACCAGCCGTTGGATTAGTCTGACATTCCTGTCGGCGGCTGCGTTCGTTTGCCTGCCGCGCATGTTTCAAGTCATGGTCGTCGAGAACGCAGATGAGCGCCATTTGGTCGCCGCAAGCTGGGCGTTTCCGCTTTATCTATTCCTTATGTCACTGTTTGTTTTGCCGATCGCGGTGGTTGGTTTGGAACTTCTACCGAACGCCAATCCGGATACATTTGTTCTTAGTTTGCCGCTCGCGATGAACCAAAACGGGTTGGCGATGCTCTCGTTCCTCGGTGGTTTTTCCTCGGCGACGTCGATGGTGATCGTCGCGGCAATCGCGCTTTCCACGATGGTATCGAACCACATCGTTATGCCCATCTGGCTGTCGAAAAATAAGAGCGGAGCGATGGTGTCGGGCGATGTGCGTCGGGTCATTCTTATGGCGCGCCGCACATCGATCGCTGGGGTCTTGGCGCTCGGATACGCTTATTACCGCTTCTCGGGCGGAGGGGAGGCCCTTGCGGCCATTGGCTTGATCAGCTTTGCCGGTGTTGCGCAAATTCTACCGGCGTTGATTGGCGGTTTGTTTTGGCGGGGCTCGACCCGAACTGGCGCGGTCGCGGGGCTTGTGACGGGCTTCTCTGTTTGGGCGTATACGCTGTTTTTGCCTAGTTTGGGCGTCAACGGGTTGATGACAACTGAGTTCCTTGAGCAAGGTCCATTTGCGATTGCGTGGCTAAAGCCACAGGCGCTGTTTGGCGTAGAGGGGCTTGATCCCGTTGTGCATGCTATTTTCTGGTCGACGGCGCTGAATACCTTTGCGTTTTGCGTTGGGTCGCTCATGAGCTTTCCTTCACCGATGGAGCGGTTGCAGGGCGCGCAGATTGTGAATGTGTTTGAGCATTCCCCGACGGCGCGCGGCTGGAAAGGCCAAGGTGGCGAGGCCGAAGACCTCTTGGTTATGTCGCAACGGATACTGGGTGCAGATCAGGCACAGAAGGTATTTCAGCAAACCGCAAAAAGTCAAGGAAAACAAGGGTATCTACCTGATACTTCACCCGATTTTCTTGAGCGGCTAGAGCGCGAGCTTGCGGGGTCCGTGGGCGCGGCAACAGCGCACGCGATGGTCGGGCAGATCGTGGGTGGTGCGGCGGTATCCGTCGAGGATTTGATGGCGGTTGCGGGCGAAACCGCGCAGATGCTGGAGTACTCAAACCAGCTTGAACTCAAGACCGCAGAGCTTGGCCGCACGGCGCGCCAACTACGGGATGTGAACGAAAAACTCACCGAACTATCCGTTCAAAAAGATGCCTTCCTCAGCCAGATCAGCCACGAGCTTCGGACCCCAATGACGAGCATTCGTGCGTTCTCCGAAATCCTACGCGAAGACCGAAAAATAACGGATGAAGAGCGGCAGAAATACTCGGGCATTATCCATGACGAGACCCAGCGCCTGACGCGGCTTCTGGATGATCTTCTGGATATTTCGGTGCTTGAGAACGGGCAGGTGAGCCTGAACGCACAAGACGTCAATCTGCGGGTTCTGCTTGATCATGCCGTCTCCTCCAGCATTTCCAAAGACGACGCGCCCATCGAAATCATGCGCGACCCAGAGCGCGAGGATGTCAATCTCTGGACCGACGCCGATAGGTTAACGCAGGTGTTCATCAACCTGATTTCCAACGCACAGAAATACTGTGATGCTGCGCGTCCCGTCCTACGCATTCATGTGCGCACACCAAGCAAAGATGGCCGCATAGAGATTATTTTCGGCGATAATGGCTCTGGTATTACGGTTAAAAACCAATCGGTTATATTTGAAAAATTCTCGCGCTTGGGGGATCAGACCGCGGCTGGCGGTGCGGGGCTAGGGCTGGCGATATGTCGTGAAATCATGATTAACCTGCAAGGCGAGATTTCTTACCTCCCAGGGCAAGGTGGCGCGGCGTTTCGGGTGGAATTCCCGCTCCGATTGGCGGAACCATCGCCATCTCAGCCCGAAGTGATGGGGATTTGATCGAAAACTTTTGAGGAAGTAACGAAATCTAAACCATGTTGTTCCAGAACAGAAATGCGTCTGGGAAATATGGAATATGAGTTCGGATACCCTCAAGTCAGCCTTGCAGCGGCTTATTGCCAAGAATGTTGAGCCCGAGGTGGATAGCGCCGCGCGGCCGATGAAGGTCTTGCAGGATGCATTGCCCAAAGCTGCGGATCATTCTCTTGAGTTACCCTTGGTGGTCGCGCGTATCGACGTGGCGGAACGGCCACGGGACATGTTGATCGAAGTGATAGAGCAGGGACGCCTTTATATTCTGGTGCAGGCGGCGGATGGACGGATGGGGCTTGCCGTGCCTGACTCAGCACTCTTGGCGGCTGTGATCGAGATTCAGACGATGGGCGAGGTCACGTCATTTGGACCGACAGAACGTAAACCAACGCGCACAGATGCATCAATGATAGAGCCCCTCATTGCAGCGACGCTTTCAGAGTTATCTGATACGGGCCAAGAGGAGCTCGCCCGCCTTGCCGGTTTCTCCTTCGGGAGGTTGATTGAGGAGCACCGCCACCTTGCGTTGGTTCTGGAGCAGGACGAGTATTGGTGCTTTGATATCCAAGCTGATCTGGGCCGCGTTGCCAAACGGGGGCGGCTGCTCTTGTGTTTTCCGACTCTTCCTCCAGAGGTTCCTCAAGAAGACACCGCAGAGAGCGAACACTCTTGGTCTGCGACACTCGAAGCGAATGTGATGGAGGCGAGTGTGCAAATTGATGCCGAGTTGCACAGCTTTGACCTGCCGCTGGATCAATTGGCGAAGCTTCAAGTCGGGGATCACGTCGATATTCCGCGCGAGGCAATTGGGCGGCTAAAGGTCAAAGGGGGCGGGGGCGATATCGTCGCGACTGGTCGCTTGGGCCAAGCGAACGGGCGCCGTGCGGTGCGTTTCATGGGGCTGGCGGGAGAAGATATGACACTGGATGTTGTAGCGGAGGCACCGCATCCGCTGGAACTGATGGGGAGCGGGGCGGGGCCGACGCCCGTTACGGCGACGGATGCCGTCCTGCCCGTGGATATTTCATTGCCAGAGGACTTTGCGCCGCCTGATGATGGGGACGACTTGGATATGCCAATTGGCAAGGCTGATTTCTCTGCCCCGCTTGGCGATCTGCCTGATCTGAATTTTGATCCGGTGGAGTAGGTTTACTTTTCGGCGAGCATCTCAAGTTGCGCGCGCATACCTTCGAGTTGATAACCCGCAGCTTCGCCTGCTGCGATGATCTGGCCCGTAGGGATTTTGCCCGCGCTGCCAAGCGCCCAGACAACTGTCGAGCGATTGCCCGAAGCGCAGTAGGCAAAGCATTTTCCCTCCGCGGCTTCGATTTCCTGCGCTTGGATGTCGAGGATTTCCTGCGTCAACTGACCGTGAACCACTGGATTGACCACGAACTTAAGGCCCGCAGCCTCGACAACCTTTTTCATTTCCGCAGCATGTAGCTCTGGCGGAATTTCGGCATCGGGACGATTGCAAATAACGGTGGTAAAGCCTGCATCCGCGATGGTCTGAACATCCTCGGGTAGAATTTGTGCAGAGACCGCGTAATTGTCTGTGATCGTTTTAATTTCCATGCGCGTTCCTTAGCATGTGGATTAGACCGACTCCAGTCGAGACTTAAGCCGTGGTGCAAAAAACATCCCAAGCGTCATGAAGGCCACAAATGTTACGCCACCCACGCCGCCAAAGCTTAGCGATGCGATTGCTGGACCGGGGCAGAAGCCTGCTAAACCCCAGCCAGCTCCGAAAAGCAACGACCCAACAATCAAGCTGCGTCCAACGCGCGGCTCAGGTGGTGCGGGAAATGTGCCGCCGAGTTTTGGCGTGCGCCCCTTGGCATAGGCCCATGCGGCCGCCATTGGTAGGATCGCTCCACCCATGACAAAGGCCAGCGTCGGATCCCAGTCGCCAAAGATATCGAGCCAGCCGATAACCTTTTGCGTGTTGGTCATACCAGAGATCAGCAAGCCAAGGCCAAACAGGCTACCGGAGAGGAAAGCAAATAAGGGGCGCATCAGATGACTCCCAAGATGTGGCGGAAGAGAACAACGGTTAGTCCCCCTGCGCCGATGTAAAAGACAGTAGCAACAATCCCGCGCAACGAGAGCCGCGATATTCCACAGACGCCGTGCCCAGAGGTGCAGCCATTTGCGATGCGCGTACCAACTCCGACCAAAATGCCCGCCACTGCGACGATCAGCAGATTGGACGTTACAAAGGTTTGGGAGGGGTAAACGGTTGCTTGGATTAGGGCGGGAAATGCGAGCAGTCCGATAAGAAATGCAATGCGTTCACGATTGCGCCCCGATCCGTCGATGACGCCACCAAGAATGCCACTGGCACCCATAATGCGCCCATTCATTAATAGATAAAGCGCCCCAGCGCTCCCGATGAGCAGTCCGCCCAACAGCCCGAGTATCCAGCTTTGCTCCATAGAATCCGTCCTCTTGTTTGTCAGGATTGTATATAAGCAAACTTAAATATACATCAAGGGAAAAACGAGAGTGGCATCATGCCGTCACACGATATTGTCGGGTTCTGTGCTTTGTGCGGTGGGATTAATGTGGTATTATCAAAGGGTAAAGAAGGGAACACACATGGCTTTTGAAGCACTCAAGACCTCAATTTTGTTGCTATTGGACGAAATCGAGAAATCGCCCGAGGATGTACATATCCTTCAGGAAAACCTACGCGAGAAGCTATCTGAAATGCGCACGCTTGGCCTGCCTGTCCCAGAGGATCTGGTGGCGTTAGAGCGCGCGCTTGAGAACGAGAATGCCGAAGATTACTTTAATAAACTTCAGGATAAGCGTTCTTAACCGAGGAAAATACCGAGGACGACGAGCATCAATCCCAAGATGGATGTAAAGAGCGCACCCATATTCCAAGCGACCAACCCCTTGAGGCGTTCACGCATCGCGTCGTCGTCCAGTCCCGCTTTGCGCGCGTTCATGGCCGAAACGATACAATAAATCAGTCCAATCAAACCGATCAAGGATACCGCGGCGCCAAGGTAAATGAGGATGTCCATTTTCTTCTCCAACACTAGGTGAATTGCCGCCTAAAGGATGTCGCCATTCAGAGCAAGCCCCTTGCGGCGCACGCCCCCCTTGAGTAGCAAGGGCAAAACACGAGCAAAGCAAATGATGAGGGCTTTTTGATGAATGATTTTTCCAGTGATGCGACCTACCGTGTTACCGCTGACGAGTTGCGCCAGTTTATCGAGCGTATCGAGCGTCTGGACGCCGAGAAAAAAGACCTCGCAGAGCAGCAAAAAGAGGTGATGTCCGAAGCAAAGGGGCGTGGCTACGACACCAAAGTCATTCGCAAGCTCATTGCAATCCGTAAACGCGATGCTAACGATCTGGCCGAAGAAGAGGCCGTGATGGAAATGTACAAAGAAGCGCTTGGAATGGCGTAATTCGCGCGTCTATGGCGAAAGAAAACGCACATAGGGCAATTGTGCTATGTGCTGAACGTCCTCTTCGTAGAGGGCTGTGAGCCTTTCAATATAGGTGTCATCCCATCCCTCAAGGTTGATTTCCATCTCGATGGCGGCTGAGGTTGCGAATTTATCTAGGAAAGCCGCGATAATACGGCGTTTTTGGCGCGCGTTTTTCGGAGGGTGCGTGCGCAAGTAGCTCTGGAGGCGGCGCATACCTTCTTTCGACATGATCTCTTGGATAAAGTCGAACTCTCCTTCGAATTTGAAGGTTTCATCAACATCCGCGAGGGCGCCGAGGATATCTGTCCAGATCAGCGGCGAATCTTCGTTACACCAAATGGTGATTGATGCGTCAGGGTTGGCTTCGTGAATCGCCTTGATAATCGTGGACCATCGCAGATCCATCGGATCGCTGCCATCAAGGTAATCCGCAAGCGTGGGTTGGGGGCTGCGCGCAAACAATTCCGGAATCAGGATCGCAGGGTTGGATATCGCCAGATGAAACTCCAAATCATATCCGTGAAAGAGATTGCTATAGCTGACGATTTTCTCTGAAGTTTGCGGATAGAAACCCGTGCCGTCAAAGGCTGTGCGCGTAATACAGATGAAATTCTCGTTCGACAGGATAAGCCGCTCTGCTTCGCTTTCCTCAATGATCGCATCAAACAGCGCTTCTTGGCTTTCGACGGTCGCACGATCCCCCTTAAGGGCAACGATCGTCTTGCGAATAAGGTCGCGATAACGGCCGGGGCCGGGCACAACCGTACCGCGCGCATGAAGCTGTCCCGAGTTTTTCAGCAGCGTCTTAAGCAGCTTATCGTTGTCCGTCGAATGCGCGCCCAAATGGAATGCGATTTGCATTGGTCGATACCTCAGTCTGCTTTGGCCGCGTGGCTCGGCTCTTGTTTGCGATAATATACGCGGTTTTCTGGACAGTGAAACCGCTTTCCGATAGCACTTTCGCGATGACAGTTGAAAACGTATCACCTCGCCAAAATCACTCCGTTCTTAAGCGGTTATTCGCCCGATTCCTTCCGGACGTTTGGTCTGTGGGGGCAGTATTGATTGCGGCGCTCGTCCTTGCGCCCGTCGTTTCGGTTATTTGGATTGCGTTTCATCCCATCGAGAATATCTGGCCGCATTTGATGGCGACGGTCTTGCCGCGATATCTGAGCAACACTTTGATCTTGATGGTCTCTGTCGGCACACTAAGCGCAGCGGTCGGCATGGGGGCGGCCTGGCTGACCACGATGTATGTCTTTCCAGGGGTGCGGTGGTTTCAGTGGCTCTTGCTTCTGCCACTCGCGATTCCAGCGTACTTGGGGGCCTATGGCATCGTTGACTTCCTTGAGTACGCGGGCCCCGTTCAGACGACCTTGCGAGAGCTGATGGGGTATCAGAATCGGCAGGACTATTGGTTCCCCGAAATTCGCTCGCTCTTTATGGCGGTCGTGGTTTTGACGGCGGCGCTATGCCCCTATGTCTTCTTGCTGGCGCGCGCCGCTTTGCGGGAGCATTCAGGCGGAAGCTACGAAGTTGCCCGCGCCCTCGGAGCGGGGCCGTTCAAGCGGTTCTGGCGTGTTGGTGTGCCCTTGGCGCGCCCTGCAATCGCCGCCGGTGTCGCTGTCGTAATGATGGAAACCGCGAGCGATTTTGGCACTGTAGATTTTTTCGCTGTTCAAACTCTGACGACGGGTATTTTCAACACTTGGCTCGAGAGTAATAACGCAGGGGGCGCCGCGCAGCTTGCGGGTGTCGTGCTCTTGGTGATCTTTGTCCTTATGGCCCTCGAGCGGGTAGGGCGCCGCAACAGCCGCTTTCACAATGCGGCTCGTCAGACCCGCGCGGTAGTGCCAATTCCCTTGCGCGGGGTGATGGCATGGGTGGCGACCTTCCTTTGTTTCGTGCCTTTTGCGATTGGCTTTCTGCTGCCGGCGGGGGTGCTTTCTTATCACGCGTTCACGAATTTGGATGCATGGCAGAATCGCGGACTGGTTTCGGCCTTGGTGAATACTCTGGTCGTTGCGGGGTCCGCAGCGCTTGTAACAGTGATCGCCGCCACGTTCCTTGTTTACGGTGTGCGTTTGTCAGGCCGCGGATTGCCGCGATTGGTGCTGCCCGTGACCACACTTGGATATGCCGCACCCGGTGCGGTGCTTGGCGTCGGCGTGTTGATTCCGATGGCCGCCATGGATCATGCGATCGCAGACTGGATCGAGAACGTATTTGACCGCAACATCGGCCTTCTCATGACAGGGACAGGTTTTGCGATCGTCTTCGCCTATTCCGTGCGTTTCTTCGCAATTGCGCAGGGAGCGCTAGACGCCGCTATCGGGCGTGTAGCGCCCAGCCTTCCGCTCGCGGCACGCTCCCTTGGGCAAACCGCTGGCGGGACGCTCAAGCGCGTGTATTTCCCACTCATTCGCGGCTCAATCGGAACGGCACTCCTCTTGGTGTTCGTCGATTGCGTCAAAGAACTCCCCGCGACGCTGCTGTTGCGACCGTTCAATTTTAACACCTTGGCCACTCGTGTTTATGAACAAGCCAGCCTTGAGAATCTCCCAGACGCATCCCCCGCGGCGATTCTTGTGATCCTCGTCGGACTATCCGCCGTTCTTCTGCTCGCGCGCACCCATCGAAAGGGCTAATTCCAAAGCGAAACAGGCGAATTTTCTAAGGAAATCAGCCAGCGCAAATTTTTTCTGCAAAAACCTCATAAACCGTCTTGCATCCCCCATCCCCGCTCGCTAAATAACCGCCATCCAGTGCCCCTATAGCTCAGCTGGTAGAGCAACTGATTTGTAATCAGTAGGTCCGCGGTTCGAGTCCGTGTGGGGGCACCATTTCAGCGTACAAATTCGTCCAGTGACATCTGGTAGGGCCTTGTTTATAAAGGTTCGCATTATATCGTTTGTCCGATGCTGTTCTTTTTGATCCAGCGATGTACTCTCCCCGATTGGGGGTAAAATTTGGGGGTGCGATTTTTCAAGCGGAAAGTGCGTCCCCCAGATGCCCTTAATTGACATACAGATTCAAAACTTGAAATCTCGAGAGAAGCGCTACAATGTAAGTGACTTCGCGGGCTTATTCCTATTGGTCAAAGTCAGCGGTTCTAAGCCTTGGCGGCTTAAATACTGAATTGATGGTTAGGAGAAGTTATTTGTAAAAGGGGATTATCCGGCAATAAGTTTGGTTCAGGCTAGGCAATCTCGAGAAGCGGCCAAAGCTTTACTCTCACAAAACATCGATCCTAATGAAGCCAAAAAAGATGAAAGGCGTGCTCGAGAAGCGGCTAAAGGGGAAACCTTTGAAAAACTTGGTGAAGCATTTTTGGAGAAGCAACGAAAAGAGGGTAAACCGAAAGCAGCTCTAGATAGAACTTCTTATCATCTCAAGCTCGCCAATCGGGATTTTGGTCGCAGGCCGATTACTGAAATCAAGGCCCCTTTGATCTTCAAAACACTCCGGAACGTCGAGGCCGAAGGAAATTATTAGACCGCACACAGACTTCGAGCACGGATTGGCTCTGTATTTCGGTATGTGGTTGCAAGTGGAATTGCCGAAACGGACCCAACCTATTGGTCCTCCCCCTTTGAAGTGGTCCGCCCCTATAGTTAGGAATCGGAGGATTGAAAATGGGAATTAAGCGACACAAGCCAGAAGAGATTGTCACGAAGTTGCGGCAGGTTGAGGTGCTTTGCGGTCAAGGCATGCCGCGTGTTGATGCAATCCGGCAAGTGCAGATAACTGAACAGACGTTTTATCGTTGGCGCAAACAATATGGCGGAATGGGAACCGACCAACTGAGGGAACTAAAGCGGCTTCAGAAGGAGAATGATCGACTGCGGCGAGCCGTATCTGATCTGACCCTGGACAAGTTGATCCTGTCGGAAGCCGCACGGGGAAACTTCTGAGCCCCTCGCGCCGCCGCGCCTGCATCGATCACATTCGCAATGAGGTGCGGGTGTCTGAGCGGCGGATCTGTCGTGTTTTGGGGCAGAACCGATCCACCCAGAGGCGGTTGCCTGTTGACCGAAGTGACGAAGAACGGCTGGTTGCTGATATGATCGAACTGGCACGTCAGTATGGCCGGTACGGGTATCGCCGGATTGCGGCTCTGCTCAGGGATGCGGGCTGGCAGGTGAACGACAAGCGGGTTGAACGGTTGTGGCGGCGTGAGGGGCTCAAAGTACCCATGAAACAACCCAAGAAGGGGCGGCTCTGGCTAAATGATGGCTCATGTGTCCGGCTGCGGCCAGAGTATCGCAACCACGTCTGGTCGTATGACTTCGTTCATCATCGAACTGATGACGGGAAAGCGTTCCGGACCCTGAACATCTTGGACGAATACAGCCGGGAATGCCTGGCGATCCGGGTGAAGCGGAAGTTGAACTCGACAGAAGTCATCGACGCACTCACGGATCTGTTCATCTTGCGCGGCGTTCCGGCCTACATCAGGTCGGACAACGGCCCGGAGTTCATAGCTCGGGCTGTTCGAGACTGGATTGAGGCGGTTGGAGCCAAAACGGCTTACATTGAGCCTGGCTCGCCGTGGGAGAATGGGTATTGCGAAAGTTTCAATGCCCGGTTCCGCGACGAGTTGCTGAACGGGGAGAGCTTTTACACTCTACGCGAAGCACAGATTATCATCGAAAGCTGGAGGAAACACTACAATACCAAACGACCACACAGTGCTCTGGGCTACCGCCCGCCGGCTCCGGAAACCATCGTCCCGATGGAACTAAGGCCGATCATGCACTAACATTCAAACTGGACTACTTAGGTGGGGCTGATCAGCGACATGCCGGTCCATTTGCGAAAAACCCCGTGAGAAAGCAGTAGGATCGGAATATCCGAGCTTCAGTGCTGTTTCGCCTACGGACCTCTTGTCCTTTGCCAGCAGTTTCTCTGCCTCCACTAGTTTGAGTTGCGCGACCAAAGTCGAACCCGTCAGGCCATAGGTTTTTAGTCTGTTGTTCTGCGTTTCCCGATGAGTTCCGCATAGATTTGCTAGTTCACTCACGCCAAACTCAGGTTCAGACATGTGAACTCGTATCACCCCCTCAAGCTCTGCAAGAAAACCTTGCGGGGCAGCCATATCTCGATCAATGGGCTTGAGAACAGAAAATTTTTCCTGAGCCTCTAGGCGCCGTTTGCCGTGGTCTGTCCTAAGACCTGCATCCAGAATTTCTGGCCACTGCTTCTAAAAAAACACAATGCCTTTTGTGACCATCAAGGCAACTTACAAAAACTTGACAGTGTCCAACACTATGGCCTCATAGTTACGAGCAATTCGGCGGGCAGCCTTTCCAAAACCGTTGGGAAGGCATGCCTCTACTCCTTGGAATATCTCAGCCAATTCTTGAAGACCCGCGGAGCTCAGTGTATGGAGTGTTTCCTCGCCAAGAAATAGGCTCTCTGCGGGAGCACCCTCAGCGTTAAGTATTTCATGATGATCTAAGAGAATATGAAAATACTCTACTGACTTCGTTACACTAACAATTTCAATACCTGGCCAGCCACACAATGCCTTGGCCTCCACGAGCACATCACTTTCGCCGAAAAAAAGCTGAACGGCAGCTCCAGAAACCATAATTCTGTGTTGCTGTGACACGTATAAGTCCCGACGAGGCAGCCCATTCCCAAGTGCTCCAGGCTTTATTCGCACGGGTCGAAGGCTGGGAACAATGTTTGTGCGCTCCGCGCTCACTTCATTGCTTTCCACCCAACGGATTGGTTGTAAACCATTATCTCGAGTGACCAACATGTCATTAACTCTCAAATCCTCTACGGGTACAGGGCCATGCATAGTGTCAATGAGCGTGCCAGATACGAAGCAAACGGCCTCAATTGCAATCCTGATATTCTGTGTTTGCGTTTCAAACTGAATGCCGCCGCCTGGATTGAGAGCGTAAGCCGTTGCCGTGACTTGAAATGTATCAAATACAATTTCTCCATCATCCAAGTCAGCGTATTCGTCTGGGTCAACAACGTAGTTCCATTCTCCTCCAGCATTGATTGTTGCGGTCCCAATCCCAGGATCACCCGAAATTTCCCAAGTTGTTGCTAGGTATGTCCAGCCCGGGTTAGGTAGGGTAACTGTCGCGTCGAGGTCACCTGTTGCATCATCTGGAGGGTCGCCGGTCACGAAGCCAGTGGTGTCTCCACTGATCTCAATTAGTACGGTACCAATTGGGGCTATCGATACCATTGCTCAAACTTCCTCAGAAAGCAGACGCTCGAAGTCCGGCTTCTTGAAGAGGCGCATATGTATCTTGCCTGTGTCATCCTTGGTCCATTCCACAATTCGTTGTTGGGACAAATCGCTATCCATGCGATTTGTACGTACGCGTTTGTGAGGAATTTCTCGCTTCAATATGTTAACAATTTGGCGAATTTGTCCAAATGGTGCGACTACATCAACGATCCAAAATGAAGGCCCGGAGGCAAAATCTTTATCAGTGAGAGCCTCGCCCTTTACGGCATACTTATGCTCCGCTTGAGGGCTTAATCCGGCAAACGTTGCAAAACCACGCGGAAAGCCGTTTTCTCGGAAGATGTGATATTGTTTGAGTCTCCATGGCGTTTCGAAGGCATATATGGCTTGCGTTAAAGAGCGCTGATTGTGCGTCTTTGTAAGGGAAGATAAGTAGAGCATTGCTCCGAGATCTGCATACCTCTCGGGACTAATATTAAACCATCCATTTGGCAATTTAGTAGACACTGTTTACACCATGATTTGTCCCTCAACCCATTCTATATAGATTGATCCAAAAAAATAGACACTTTGGGCATGAGCATCGTTGTAAACGGTAATTGCATGCATCCATCCATTTGATAGGGCTCAACTGGGCAGCCCCACTCTGCTCAATTGTTGTATTGCGATAGATTCGATCGATTTTTACGAATTAGGCTCGTTAGTGTCGCCGCGATTTATGGTCTTCTAAGGCAATTTAGTGCCACCCACTGGGATTTACCAAGCCTACACTATTTACTGTTCTGATAACGGCGCTAGACTCGTGAGAGTATTTTGATTGTTGGAGAATTTTATGAAGTTTATGGGGATGATTTCCTGCGCTGCCGTTGTATCTGCGGGCGCTGTTGGCGCGGTGGCGGCGATGTCCAAGCAAAACACAGAGGTTAGTAATCCCGCCGCTGATTTCTGTGTCGAAAGCGGCGGAACCTATGAAATCCGCGATGAGGAAGGTGGGCAAACAGGATATTGCATGCTTGCCTCAGGAGAAACTGTGGATGCGTGGGAGTATTATCGTGCCAATGCGCCAAGTGATGGCTAACGAAATGGGCGCACCCCGCGATTGGGATGCGCCCAATATTTTAATGGTTGCCTGCGCCTGCGCCATACCAGTCGGCCAACTCGACTTGAACCGCGTCGTCTAGAAGCTTGGCGAACTCTTTGGGGTCCTGCGAGCCATCATCGCGACCGCGATAGTGGTAGGGGATCACCACCGCTGGCTTGAATTCCGCGACTGCGCTTGCGGCGGCCTCGATGTCCATTGTGAAAGGTAGGTTCATACACAGGAATGCAACGTCGATATTCTCAAGCGCACGCATTTCCGGGATGTCCTCTGTATCGCCAGAAACGTACACGCGAGCATCACCGATATTCAGAACATAGCCGTTGTCGCGCCCTCGGGGGTGGAAGTCGAGGCGGCCCTCGGTTGTGTTATAGGCGGGAATGGCTTCGATCTTGATGTCACCGAAATCGGTTGTTTCTCCATTGCCGATCACTTGAGCTTTTTCGGCAAGCTCAGGCGTCATTTCGGCCTGCGCTCCTTGGTTGGAGATGAGCTTTGTGTCATCCCCTATGATGGCGGCGAGGGTTTCGTTGTTAAGGTGGTCGCCGTGCTGGTGCGTGATGAGCGCAAGATCCGCTGGTGGCTTCCCTTCATATTGCGAGGGGTCACCGACTGGATCAACATAGATAACCGCAGAGGGCGTTTCGAGGATAAACGAGGCGTGCGAGATTGGCGTTATCTTTACCGTTCCGTCTGCAAACTCCATCATATGCTCCTCGGCTGTGGCAAATGCAGGGAGTACCGTGATCGCACCTGCTGTGGCTGCGCTTGTTTTTAAGAAATGACGTCGTGAAAACATTTGTCTCTCCGGTTCTGCTATAATTGATTAGAATCTGGGACGATAATTGGCCGCCCCATGGTGGAAATACTTGCGTTCATTCAGGAACTGGCCCGAGCCAATTCTCGGAAACTTTGCCATAGACTTTTGTCTAATACTATCGAGGTCGCGAAAAGTTGAGGAGGACAAGCGAGAGTGCGCTTGGATTTCTGAATTGCATCAAGACGTTGTAGAGCGCACACTGTTGGGGAAGCCGCATTGATTACAGAAACAGCATTTCGCCATACTTAGGATACTTTTATGAACACTTTCTCTTCGCGCCTCGGCAAGACAGTTCTGAACTTGTTGCTCGCCATGTTGAATGCGACACTGATCTTGATTGCGGTGTGCTTGTTCCTTGAATTGCGGGTTCTTCAGAAAATCGACGGGCTGACGGCGACTTTCGCACAGAACCTCATTCAGGTTGAGCCACTCAAGGACTCGGTTGACGGGCTGACCGATCAGGTCGCTAATTTGCAGGCCGAGTTGGCCGCATTCCGCGAAGCACCGCTAGAATTGGGGGCGGAGCGCTCTGAGCGGCTCGCGGCAATTAGCGCGCAGGTGGACACGTTGAACACAAGGATTTCGGGCATTCGGGCGCAAGTGGGCGAGGTGCTTCAAGATCCGAAGATGCTTGTGGATTACACGATCGAGAAGGGGGTTCAGGAGCTCGTTACGGGGGCGGCGGACCTTGCGGGCTGTGTAATGCCGACATCGTCCGAAATCTGATCGTTGCCCGACAGGAACCAGCACAAGAAAGGAATACGCCATGTCACATTTGGAAAATATCCGTGCAAACGCAACCAACCGCGATTTGATCGAGGGGCAGCTACAGCACTTGGGAATTGCCGTGTTCATGGGAATTGGCGCGTGCTCGCTTCTGGTTCGGGTCGATGACGGGCCGTGGTATTTGATGCTCAACACGGTGACTTGGGCCAAATTCGCAATCATTCTCGCGATTGTGCATCAGTTCGTGGTTGCGGCTGTTTTCCGGCTTCAACTCTACAAGAATTGGATGAGCAAGAGGTTTGGCGACCGGGATATGCAGGTATGGGCCGCGATATTCATGCCGCTTCTCATTGCGCGCCCGCTCTTGATCATGCTTACGGGCTGGAGTGACACAACGCCGATCACGGGTATTCGTCCTGCCGAGATTATCCTCGGCCTCGCGTTGATCGGGGTTGCGGGTTACGGGCTTTATTCGGTGCTGGAGTATTTCACACTGCCGCGCGCACTGGGCGGAGATCACTTTCGCGATGAATATGCGCAGATGCCATTGGTAAATCAGGGGATATATAAATATACCGATAATGGCATGTATGGTGTTGTATTCTTAGGGCTTTCTGGGATTGCACTTTTGTATGGTTCGTGGAACGCACTTGTTGTTGCCCTGTTCCAGCACGCATATATCTGGGTGCATATGTATTGCACCGAAGGGCCTGATATGCGTCGGATTTACGGCACGCGTCTTACCGAGAAGGAAGCGCCACCTACGGTTTAGGTGGCCTCTTGGGGTGGACGGGCTGTCCATGCGGGGTGGTTAGGAACGCGTCAGTCCAAAGGGATTTCATGAGCGCGAGCGCGTCTGGTGCAAGCGTCCCTTTGGACACCAGCAGACGTTCAAGCGTTGTGACCCAAGCCCGATAGTAATCGTCGCTTCCGTCAAGCTCCGCGTCACTTTTCGCCAGTTCCGCGCCGAACATCTCGGCCCATTCTGACCATTCAAAATGCCCCGTTTCGTTCAACGCAACCGCGAGCGCGAAGGCCTGTCCGTGCCAAGGCGCTTCGAATGGTTTTTCGGGTGTGGTCATTCAATCGGCTCCAGATAACTCTCCCAGAGGTCAAGAACCATCTCGTCGTTGGTATCCGTTCCCCACAGTTCTTGCGCAGTAAAGCGAACCGCATAAAGCGGCTCTGGCGCCTCTCCTTGAAAATGTGCGTTCGAATCCGGAAAAACATGCGCGCCGTGGATAAGTTCAATCGTTCCCACGCGACCAGCCGCATAACGGGGCAGGCGCGTGTGACCTCCCTCAACCGATTTGTTGCGCGCGTGGGGAACCGCGCGCACCCGCGCGCCAACCACAAAGCGTGGCGCACCCGCAATGTCGCGCGAATAGGGGACGCGCGTCGTGACTCCCTTGAGCACATTCTCTGCGCGGAAAATGCGGGGATGTTGCTCTTGGGCGGGAGAAGGCGGTTGATCGCTGGCAATGGACGCAGAGGCGCGATCCAAATCGTCGCGACTAATGACCTCTCGCTCGACGAGAATATCCGTCAGGCCAGCGAGCCATTTTTCGTAGTAGGTGAAGGCGGAATAATCCTTGGGTGCAAGGCACTCGCGCGCGTGGCGGCTTGCGTCGATATTCCATGCGCCAAGGGCACCACAAGCTAGATTGAGCGCCAGCGCGCGGGCCTCCCATTCGGAATGAAAGACTTCGTTATCGTCTTTCTCAGGGATCGGACCATCGCCAAAGCGCCCGCCCATGTCGTGGATACGGCTCATGATGCGGGGCCTTTGGGAATGTCGGTGCCAATCATGCTATTGCGCGTAACCAGTTCGGCGAGTGCGTCTTCGCTTAGGTTCTCTGTACCTTCTGGGCGCTGCGGAATGACCAGATAACGGACCTCGGCGGTGGAATCCCAAACGCGAACGGACTGCTCGGGGAGGAGTTCAACGCCAAACTCTGCCAGTACTTTGCGCGCTTCACGGATGGCGCGGCTGCGATAGGCATCGGATTTATACCACGCAGGTGGGATGCCCAAAACGGGCCAAGGGTAACAACTGCACAGGGTGCAAACGACGAGGTTATGACGCGCCGGGGTGTTCTCGACGGCGACCATATGCTCGCCTTGACGGCCAGCAAACCCTAGCTCGGCAATCGCGGAAGTCGCATCCGCGAGCAGGCGCTCTCTAAATGCCGGATCACACCACGAACGCGCGACGACCCGCGCGCCATTGCGAGGGCCGATTTTGTTTTCATAGGTGTCGATGATGGCGTCGAGCGTGGCACTGTCGACCAAGCCCTTTTCGACCAAGAGGCTCTCAAGCGCGCGGACCCGTAGCTCGGGGTCGGTCGGGAGGTGACTGTGCGGGTGGTCGTCGTGGTCGTGTGGCATGGTGTCCCCGAAATAAGGGAGGGGGCCAAGGGCCCCCTCTGGTCGTCTTAGTTTACCGTAACCCAGCGCAGAATAAAGAAGTTATCCGTGCGTTGTGTCAGGTCGATGTTGTCTTTGGTCGCCCAGATAAGCGGCTGAACATACAGCGGAATATATGCGACCTCTTCCTGAAGGATCGCATGCGCCTCGTCGATCAACGCCTGACGTTTGTCTGGGTCGATCTCTGTTTGGATCATCGGAAGCAACTCATCTACGCGCTCATTCGAGTAGTCACCAAAGTTCCACGAACCGATCTTTTTCTCTTCGTTCGGTGTAACGGCGAGGAAACGGAGCGGGTGCTCTGCGTCAAATGTGCCTGGGGACCAGCCTAGGAAGTACATATCAAAGTTGTCTTCGCGAAGTTCTGGCCAG
The DNA here is from genome assembly GCF_042445055.1 of Falsihalocynthiibacter sp. SS001. Classification (GTDB taxonomy): domain Bacteria; phylum Pseudomonadota; class Alphaproteobacteria; order Rhodobacterales; family Rhodobacteraceae; genus Falsihalocynthiibacter. Next base: position 2,174,879 of record NZ_CP170339.1, on the reverse strand, counting down.
TAGTTCCGAACTGGCATCGAGGAGAGTTTTGCCGTGATACCAATTTTCGCAAGCATGGACGCCGTCGCACGACAGATCGCCTCATCGTTGATATAGCGATCATTCGGGCACATCAGACCAAACGAGAACCCATCAGCATATCCTGCTTCGGCCAAGAGCGCTTTCGCAGCTTCTGGATCATAGGGGAAGCGCTCGGTCAAATCAGTTGAGAAGCCCTTCATTTCCTTGGAAACAAGCTGCGAAACAGGCTCTGCTGTGTCGCGCATGATCTTTTGCGTCAGCGCATCAACGTCAATCGCTTGGTAAACCGCTTTGCGAACGCGTGGGTCCTGAAACGGGTTCTTGTCGGTTGTTTCGTCGGAATACTTGAGGGTCGGCGCGCCGTGGCCAAAACCAAGCATCATTACGCGGGCCTCAACACCTTCGTGCACGGTGAAACCGGGCGTTTCCTTCATGCGTGGCACGTCCTGAAGCGGGATCGGCGCGATAAAGTCGATCTCGCCAGACAGGAGCGCGGCCATACCAGTGGATGCCTCGCCAATCGGCGTAAAGATCGCTTCGGTCACGTTGCTTTCAAGCTCGTCCCACCAGCCATCAAACGGCGCAAGCGTGGTACGGACCCCAGGATCGCGCGATGTCAGGACAAACGCACCCGTTCCGTTGGCATTGCGCGTGGCAAAGTTCTCGGCGTCTTTGGCTGGGCGCTCGGCGCCGTTTGCTTCAAGCCAACCGGAATCCATGATCATGAAGTTCGCGATTGAGTCAGGAAATAACGGGTTCGGAGACTTGGTCATAAAGTCGATTGTGTATTCGTCTTGGACAACAACGCTTTCAACTGGCGCAAACCACGAGCGTACATCTGCTTCTTCAGAGCTCGCGCGCTCATAGGAGGCCATCACGTCCTCGGCGGTGAAGTCCGAACCGTCGTGGAATTTCACGTCTTTGCGAAGGTGAAAACGCCAGCCGTCACCACCGAGTGGCTCCCAGCTCTCGGCGAGTGCGCCTTCGATCTTCATCTCTTTGTTGCGGCGGACGAGGCCTTCATAAACGTTGTTCAGAAAGCCAAGAACCGGCGCCGCGTTTACGGCATGGGGGTCCATCGTTTGCGGGTCGGTCGAGCCTGCCCATTTGAACGTTTCCGCCGAAGCAACGCCTGCGGCCATGCTTAGCGCAAGGCTCGCCGCCATTGTTCTGGCAATCGGTTTTGATAAGAAATTCATGTGTTGTCTCCCCATGATCGGGCGCATGGGCACCCTTGGTGCGGTTGTTTACCGCATGAACCTAGGGGCAAGCGCGGCCAGTGTCCAACCCCCTAAGTGGTCACAATTTCACAAAGATGTGATTTTTTTAGCTGCGAAATTTTTGTGCTGGAACTCCTGCGTCATGCCTGCCAAATTTACACGAAGCTTTGGGGGCGTACGTGGCACTTTTTGTTCTTAGACGGCTGGTTCAGTCAATATTTGTTATGCTGGCCGTGAGTTTGCTTGCATTTGCACTCTTTCGATTCGTGGGTGATCCGGTTGCCGTAATGGTAGGGCAGGAGACCTCAATTGAGGATCAAGAGCGCCTGCGCGAGCAGCTTGGTTTGAACGATCCTGTCATTACGCAATATGCCCGTTTTGTAGGCAATCTGTTGCAGGGGGAGTTCGGATATTCCTATCGCACGCGCCAACCAATCGGAGAGATGTTGCTTGATCGTATGCCCGCGACGGTGGAGTTGGGCTTTGTCTCGCTGCTGATTTCGCTGGCTGTTGGCATCCCTGCAGGAATTTATACCGCCCTTCACAAAGACGGAGCGGCGTCGAACGCAATCCTGATTGTGACGCTGATTGGAGTGTCGATTCCGACATTCGTTATCGGCATATTCCTCATTTATATCTTCGGGGTACAGCTTGGTTGGTTGCCGACCTTCGGGCGGGGCGATGTCGTCGAGATTGGTTGGTGGAAAACCAACTTCTTGAGCGTAAGCGGCCTCAAGGCACTCATCCTGCCTGCTGTCACGCTCGGGATTTATCAGTTGACGCTCACCATGCGTCTTGTGCGTTCCGAGATGCAAGACGTCATGCAAACCGACTTTGTTAAGTTCGCGATTTCGCGCGGGATCGACTATCGGACGGTGCACTATCGCCATGCGCTTCGGAATTCTATGGTGCCGGTCATTACGATCATCGGATTGCAGTTTGGCGGCATCATCGCCTTCTCGATTGTAACCGAGAGTGTCTTTCAATGGCCAGGGATGGGGCTTTTGTTCCTAGAGAGCATTCGCTATGTCGATATCCCCGTGATGTCCGTATACCTCGTTGTTATCGCGTTGATTTTTGTGGTTATCAACCTTGTGGTGGATTTGCTGTATTTCGTGATTGACCCCCGTGTTCGTTTGAAATCGGAGGCAAACTGATGTTGGAATATTGGCGTCGCGTGCGCATCGAAAACGAAGTTATCTACCTGTTCCTGCGCAGCCCCATCACCCAAATCGCCGCGATTATTGCGTTTGTCTCGGTTTTTGGCGCATTGCTCGCGCCGTGGATCGCGCCGAGCAATCCTTATGACCTCGCGAGCTTTGATCTTCTGGATAGTTTCTTGCCGCCGATGTGGGCCGATGGGGGCGATCCGCGGTACTTCATCGGGACGGATGATCAGGGACGCGATCTGTTGTCATCAATCCTTTACGGCACGCGGTTGTCGTTGCTTGTCGGGCTTTCGTCGGTGGCGTTCGCTGCGATCCTCGGCACTGGGCTTGGGCTTGCTGCGGGGTATTTCGGGGGGCGTTTTGATGCGGTGGTGATGCGGATTGCGGACGTACAGCTTTCACTTCCGGCAATCCTGACCGCCTTGCTTGTCGACGGCGTTGCGCGGGGCATTCTACCGCGCGAGCAGCATGAAGATTTGCTCCTTGTGGTTCTGACCGTTGCGATTGGCCTCTCGCTTTGGGTAAATTTCGCACGGACCGCGCGCGCTTCAACATTTGTGGAGCGCAACAAAGAGTACGTGCAAGCCGCTGAAATCATGGGGTTGCATCCGCTTCGCATTATGATCGTCGCGATCCTTCCGAATATCATGGGGCCATTGCTTGTGATCGGCACCGTTGACCTTGCGGTTGCTATCCTTCTTGAGGCTACGCTGAGCTTCCTCGGGGTAGGCGTGCCGCCAAACCAGCCCTCATTGGGGACACTCATTCGGATCGGGACAGAGTACATCTTCTCGGGCGAGTGGTGGATCGTGATTTTCCCATCCTTAACCCTGATCATCATGATCGTTTCGATCAACATTCTCGGCGACTTCCTGCGCCGTGTTTTGAACCCGAGGTTGCGTTAATGACCGAACTTCTGAGCGTCACCAATCTGACGGTAAAATATCCCACGCGGTTCGGGGATTTCACCGCGATCGAAGGCGTGAACCTCTCGCTATCCAAAGGTGAAATCCACGGGCTGGTCGGGGAATCCGGCGCGGGGAAATCGACCATTGGTTCGGCGATCATCGGCCTTATCCCATCGCCCGGATATATCGCCGAAGGAGATGTAAGACTGCACGGCGAGAGCCTGCGCGGGTTGTCCAATGCGGCCTATCACAAGTTGCGCGGCGCCAAGATTTCAATGATCTTTCAGGACCCGCAAACATCGCTTAATCCGCTGCTGACAATCGAGGATCAACTCGTGGAAACCATCCGCCAGCATGCGGATATTAACTATGCGACAGCACGCGCTCAGGCCATTGATCTCTTGCATGAAACGGGCATTGAGCAGGCCGAAGAACGCATGGGCGACTATCCGCACCAGTTTTCCGGCGGTATGCGTCAACGCGTGGTGATCGCGCTTGCGCTTTGTACCGACCCCGACCTGATTATTGCGGACGAGCCAACGACTGCCCTTGATGTGGCAATTCAGAAGCAAATCCTTGAACTCTTGCGACGGCTAGCCGATGAGCGTGGCGTTGGATTTATTCTGATTACGCACGATATCGGCGTGATTGCCGAGATCACCGACACGGTGTCCGTTCTTCGCAATGGGCGTTTGATCGAAGAAGGCGAGACCGCCCAAATCCTCGGAGCACCCAAGGCGGAATACACCAAGGCCCTTATGGCCGCCGTTCCGCGTTTGGGTAAAAAGCAGGAGCGTTTTGCCAATATCATCGCCGAGAAGACAAACCTATCATCGCCCGAGTTGCAGTGGAAAGTAAGCGGCGCAAGTGCCGAGTTCGCCTCGGGCTGGTTGCTTGGTGGCCCAAAGGAAAAGAGCAAGGGAGATACGATCCTTGCGCTCAAGAATATCGACGTAACTTTCGGGCAGTCCTCATTTCTTGGCCTCAAAAAATCCGAGGGTTTTAAGGCGCTTAGCGATGTTTCCTTGGACGTTACCGCGGGGCAAACACTTGGCATCATCGGTGAGAGTGGCTCGGGGAAATCGACACTCGCGAAGTCTATTGTCGGCCTGCTTCGACCGTCTAGCGGCTCAATCGAATTTGAAGGTGCCGAGCTTGCCCTCGGGCGCGATCGTGGCCGTCATCATGCTGCGCGGCGCAAGATTCAGATGGTGTTTCAGGATCCTTATTCTTCGCTAAACAACCGCCAACGGATCGAGGATATCATTGGCGAGCCAATTCGGTTCTTTGGCCTCGCCAAATCCAAAGCGGAGCGGCGCAAGATCGTCGCATCGGTGCTTGAACTGGTAGAAATGCCGCAACGCGCGATGCTTAAATACCCGCATCAGTTTTCCGGCGGCCAGCGGCAGCGAATTGCCGTCGCACGTGCACTTGTTGCCCGTCCCGAGTTTCTGATCTGTGATGAACCAACTTCTGCGCTGGATGTTTCCATTCAGGCTCAAATATTGAACCTGTTTAAGGACCTACAGTCGCAGTTTGGCCTGTCGATACTCTTTATCAGCCACAACCTTGCTGTTGTGCGGCAAATGGCGGACGAGATTGCGGTGCTCAAGAACGGAGTATTGGTGGAAAATGGCCCCGCCGAAGCGTTCTTTGCGGGACCACAGGCCGAATATAGCCGCCATCTTCTGGCCGAGACGCCATCGCTCGATAAAATCGCCTAAAGCTGCCCTTTGAATGGCAAGATACGCGTAATACCCGAGACCAAACGCTTGCCGAATGTCGCGCCGGGATCGTTCCTGCGGATTTCTTTGACGTTACCGGCTTCGAAGGTCCAGATTATCTCGCCGTTCTCATCGAGTGACAGGCGATAGGCGTGTTGTCGGATGTAGTTCTCTACACCCGTCTTAAAGTTCGCGGCGAGTTCCGGGGCATCCATAAACACGCCCAACTCAGTGTTGATCTCAATTGAGCGGGGGTCATAATTCAAAGAGCCTACGAACATCTGCTCGCCATCAAAAACGGCGGCCTTGGTATGAAGCGTTAGGACAATATCGCTATCCTTGGGCAGTTCCCCAACGGCCTGAAGCGCATCAGCACGAATTTCGTAAAGCTCAACCCCAGCGCGGAGCAGCTCTTTGCGTGCGGGCGCATAACCACCGTGAACAGTCGCGTGATTGGTCGACGCAAGCGAGTTGGTCAAGATACGAACACGTTTCCCACGCGCGCGGATCTGTTTGAGCATCGCAACATCGTCGGGGCGGGGTACGAAATACGGTGTCATGAGGATAAAGTCGCGCTCGACGTTCCACATTGCCTTCTTGAGAGCGTCGGCGAGGTCCTGCGGCCCATCGTTGGGCGCCATCTTAAGCTTGATTGGGCGATCAGAAACGACACGCGCATGGCCATGTGTCGTCGGGATGTCGCCGTTGCGTATGCTCTGCAAAAATAGAGAGGTGGAAGCTGTGCTATAAACGTCCTTTGCGGCCTCTTCCGCTCGTATCTCAAGCTCACGGCGGGCAGCGGAAAAATCGACGTCAGGCGCATCTTTTACGATTCCGGACATGGAAACAGCGCGCGAGTCATTCCAGAACATATCAAAGCTTGCCGCGATATCCTTGGCGACTGGCCCTGCGGCAAAGAAATCAAGGTCGGCGAATTCAGCTTGTGTGTTGATCTGGAAATATTCGTCGGCAATGTTGCGGCCGCCAAAAATCGTCGCGCTGTTGTCGACGGTCAGCGACTTGTTGTGCATCCGTCGGTTTACGCGATTGAAATCAAGGAAGAAGTTCATTGCCTTCGTCGACCCGCGCGACAGCGGATTAAAGAGGCGAATCTCGATGTTTTCGTGGCTGTTCAGCAATGCGATCTGACGATCCGTGGCGGTTGTGAAGACGTCATCCAACAGGAACCGCACCCGCACACCGCGCTCGGCGGCTTGAATAAGTGCACGAGAAAAGAGGCCGCCCGCGAGGTCAGGTTTGATGAGGAAGTACTGAATATCCAGCGTGCGCTCTGCCTGTTCAATCAGACGCAAGCGCGCGCTCAGGGCATCGGTGCCTGACACCAGCGGGATAAACGTGGACCTACCGCCGTTCGCACGTGTGATCTCATTTACCGTAGTGGCGATCGAACCTTTGGCCGGCACATCAGTCGCCGCAGAGTAGCTGCGATTGGTGTCATAGGGCACATAGGTGCAGCTGGCGGCCAAGCCGATGGCGCTCACCATCAGGGCAAGTTTTACGCTTTTGGTTAGCGATTCTCGGGATGGCTTTGCGGGGTCTTTTGGCGACGTATGAATCATTGCTACAGTTGCGGCATTCCAGCGCTTGGCGTCAATCTAAAGCGGCGCTTGCTGCGCAATTCATCAATTCTGCGCGGTATCTTCGCAACTACGATGAGATGGCGCGGTGCTTCTGTCGCTTCTGCTTTAAGTTAATTATTTCAATATGATAAGCCACATAATTGATCTGTTTAGTTAAGCCGCGAACGCCATTTGTGCGTCAAAACTTTCTCCTTGATCCCTTCTGGAAATGTCTCTACCCATTGGCGCATACCGTTGGGGAGCCTGCCCGTCAGGCTGAGATTTGCGAGAGCATAAACCCATCGAACCTGATCCGGATAAGCGGCGTAGGGAACGGTTTTTGGTGGGTGAAATTCCCTCGCCATTGTCCTTCTTTCGTGCGCAATCCCAATGCGAAGGCGGCGAAGAATGGCGAAGATTGCCCTTACAATTGCAGGCTCCGACAGCGGCGGCGGCGCGGGGATTCAAGCGGACCTCAAGGCATTTTCGGCGCGCGGCGTATACGGCGCAAGCGTTGTTACCGCGGTCACGGCTCAGAATACCAAGGCGGTAACTGCGGTCCAACTCATAAGCCCGAACGTGATATCCGCGCAGATTTCGGCAGTCCTCTCTGACATCAAGACCGACGCGATCAAAATCGGAATGCTCGCCAATTCCGAGATTATCGAAACGGTCGCCACGGCCTTGGACGGGTACAACGGCCCAATCGTTGTGGACCCTGTGATGATCGCAAAATCTGGCGACGCGCTGCTTGAGGATCATGCAATCGGAACACTGTGTGAGCGATTGCTGCCGCTCGCAGATATCTTAAGCCCGAACCTGCCAGAGGCAGCGCGTATTCTTCAAACCACGCCCGCAACGTCCACGCAAGAGATGCTAGAGCAGGGGCGCGCGCTCTTGGAGTTGGGACCGAAAGCGGTGCTGATGAAGGGCGGACACGCGAGCGAGGACACCTGCTCGGACTATCTCGTGACCGCGCATGAACACTGGGTTTTCACAGCACCTCGGCTCTCGACAAAAAACACGCACGGAACGGGGTGTACGCTTTCGGCGGCGATTGCGGCGGAACTTGCGAAGGGCGCAGCGCTAGAAAAGGCCGTTGAAACTGCACATCGTTACCTTCAGGGCGCGATTGCGGCGGCAGATACATTGGGCGTTGGGCACGGTCATGGACCGGTTCACCATTTTCACGAGTATTGGTCGAAATGAGCGATGTGACCATAAAAGGCGCGGGTGTTTTGGGCCTCTGCATCGCGACGGAACTTGTGGCGCGTGGCGTATCTGTGCGCTTGTTTGATCTTGAAGCAGAACTTGGCGGCCATGCGTGCTCTTGGTGGGCGGGCGGAATGCTGGCGCCGTATTGCGAGGGGGCCAACGCTGAGGAGGCCGTTGTGCGCCTTGGCCAAGAAGCCGCCCCATGGTGGAAACACCACACAACGGGTGTTCAGGAAAACGGAACGCTTGTACTTGCGCTTGGCCGCGACCACGCCGATTTGACGCAATTCGCGCGGCGCACAACAGATTTCATCGAAGTTAACGGTGAAGAAATCGGAGCATTAGAACCCGACCTCGCGGGCCGATTTTCACGCGGGCTTTTCTTTGGCAGCGAAGGGCATTTGGCTCCGCGCGCGGCATTAGAACAGCTTCGCACGTCGCTTATATCATCGGGTGTCAAGACCGAGGTTGATCCCAATAACTCTCTTCAACGTGTTGATTGCACGGGGCTTTCCGCAAAATCAGCTCTGCACGACCTGCGCGGTGTGAAGGGAGAGATGCTCGTGATCCGCTGTCCTGAAATCTCTCTTGCGCGGCCTGTGCGGCTGCTTCACCCACGTATTCCGCTCTATATCGTGCCGCGTTGCGATGGTGTTTTCATGCTTGGCGCTACCATGATCGAGGCAAGCGACAGAACCCGAATTACCGCGCGCTCAATGCTTGAGTTACTCAGCGCGGCCTATGCACTGCACCCCGCATTTGGAGAGGCCGAGATTTTGGAGATCGGCGTCGATGCGCGCCCTGCGTTCCCCGATAACCTGCCGCGACTTCGCGATGACGGCACAACGCTTTTTGCGAACGGGCTCTATCGGCACGGGTTCCTGCTCGCGCCTGCAATCGCGCGGATGACGGCCGAGTATTTAATTGATGGACAAAAACCGGAGGTGATGGATGCGTATTTTCGTTAACGGCGAGGCGGCGGACGTCAAAGCCACCACCTTGCATGAGGTGCTGGGTGAGCTTGGCTACGTCGGCGACGCGGTCGCAACCGCACTTAATGAGGAGTTCGTCGCCGCTACTGCGCGTGAAACGCAACCAATATCTAACAATGACCGCTTGGAAATTGTTGCACCGATGCAGGGGGGCTAGATGCGCCGATTTTATGATACCGAGTTGGCCTTGCCGCTCATGCTTGGGACGGCACAATACCCTTCGCCCAAAATACTGGCCGAAGCCTTCCGCCGCTCGCAGGCTTCTGTTGCCACCGTGTCTTTGCGCCGTGAAACAGCAGGCGGGGGGCAGGATTTCTGGCGTATGATTAAGGATTTAGGTGTCAAAGTTCTTCCGAATACTGCCGGATGTCATACCGTCAAAGAGGCCGTGACCACCGCCCATATGGCGCGCGAAGTGTTCGGGACAAAATGGATAAAGCTCGAGGTCATCGGCCATTCCGACACCCTGCAACCAGATGTCTTCGCCCTTGTCGAAGCCGCAGAAATTCTGACGCATGATGGTTTTCAGGTGTTCCCATATACAACCGAAGACCTTGTTGTGGCTGATCGATTACTGAATGCGGGATGTGAGGTTCTGATGCCGTGGGGCGCGCCGATCGGATCAGGCCAGGGGCTGAATAACCCGTCAGGCTTGCGCAGTCTGCGTGCGCATTTCCCCGATGTTCCGATGGTCATTGATGCAGGGATCGGCCGTCCTTCACATGCGGCACTGGCGATGGAGATGGGTTTTGACGCGGTGCTTCTGAACACTGCCGTCGCCAATGCGGGAGATCCGGCAACGATGGCCGAAGCAATGGCCGCCGCCGTGCGTGCGGGCATGTTGGGAAAACAGGCCGACCCAATGGAGCCACGCGATATGGCGGCACCTTCAACACCTGTTATCGGGAAGGCGTTTTTGCAATGATACTTCCCAGATTCTACCCGATTTTTGACTCGGCTGACTGGATCGAGCGCATGGTGCCGCTTGGAGTGAAGCTCGTTCAATTACGCATAAAGGACAAGCCAGACAGTCACATCCGCCAAGAGGTGCGGCGCGCCAAAAGGGTTTGCGATGCACATGATACCATTTTGATTATTAACGACTATTGGGAAATTGCCGCCGAAGAAGGGTGCGGTTTTATCCACTTGGGTCAAGAAGATATGGATGCCGCAGATTGGGATGCTATCCGTGCGGCGGGACTTAAGTTCGGGTTGAGCACGCATGATGGCAAAGAGCTTGAACGAGCGCTTGCGATGAAGCCCGAATACGTAGCGCTCGGCCCCGTCTTTCCGACCATCCTTAAGAAAATGAAGTGGAACCCTCAGGGGCTGGAGCGTGTCACGGAATGGAAAAAACGTGTCGGCCCAACGCCGCTTGTGGGGATTGGTGGCCTGACGGTTGAGCGAGGCTTAGATGTTCTGCGCGCGGGGGCGGACAGCGTGGCTGCAGTGACCGACATAACCCTGAACGATGATCCCGAAGCGCGGGTCAGGGAATGGATCGAGGCCGTTCAATGAGCCGCTATGCCCGTCAGATAGTGCTTTCCGAAGTTGGCGAGGTCGGACAATCGCGCATCTCTGGCGCCCGCGTTCTGGTGGTAGGTGCCGGAGGGCTTGGCGGCCCTGTGCTCCAGTACCTTGTGGGGGCAGGTGTCGGGAAAATCACGATACTTGACCCCGATACCGTGGAAGAGTCGAACCTCCACCGACAGGTGATCTTCGGTGAATCGGATATTGGCCGCCCCAAGGTTTCCGCCGCTGCGGACGTGATGGCCAACCTGAATGCGTCCAGCGATATTTCGGCGATTCAGGCGCGGCTCGATCCTTCGAATGTTGAGCGGCACGTGAAGAATTCCGACCTCGTGCTGGATTGCGCGGACAGTTTCGCGGCTTCTTATACGCTTTCCGATGCCTGCTTTGCGGCTGATACTCCGCTGATCTCGGCCTCGGCACTTGGCCTTACGGGGTATGTCGGCGGTTTTTGCGGCGGTGCGCCTAGCTTACGAGCGGTATTCCCGGACTTGCCAAGCCGCACGGCGACCTGTGCTACGGCGGGCATCCTCGGCCCTGTGGTGGGAATGATTGGGAGCGTTCAGGCGCAAATGGCGCTTGGGGTTTTGCTTGAATTCTCTCCCCGTCCTTTGGGACAATTCGTGCAATTAGACACTAAAACATGGCGCCCATCTTCCTTTCGGTTTGATACCGCACAAGAGCCGCAACACGCGCTGCGCTTTATTTCCAAAGAAGACATCACACCAACGGATTTCGTCGTCGACGTGCGCAGCAGTGAAGAGGCGCCGACCACAGTGGTGCCACATGCGCAGCGCTTGAGTGTGGATGCGTTCGGCAAATCAGGGCTGCGTCCGTCGGAAAACCAGCGCGCGGTGTTCTGCTGTAAATCGGGCTTGCGTGCGTGGCGTGCGGCTCAAATCCTTTCTGAAAACTGGTCTGGCGAGATTGTATTGCTCGCACACAACCCTGAATAAAAGGTTCATATTATGCGTTTTCTTCCCTTCGCCCTCGCGGCCTGTATTGCGACCCCTGTTGCGGCGAACGACGAGTTTACAGTCCTGCTCGACTGGTTTGTGAATCCCGACCACGGGCCAATTATCGTTGCGCAGGAGCTGGGATATTTTGAGGATGCGGGGCTTTCCGTCGAGATCATCGCGCCCGCAGACCCTGCCGATCCGCCGAAATTGGTGGCTGCGGGCAAGGGTGATCTGGCGATTTCCTACCAGCCATCGTTGCACCTGCAAGTGCAGGAAGGTTTGCCCCTCAAACGCGTAGGAACGCTGGTTGCGACGCCGCTGAATTGCCTTCTGGTGCTAGAGGATGGCCCCATCCAAGAAATCGCGGACCTTGCGGGACGCAAGATTGGTTTTTCGGTTGCTGGCGTTGAGGAAGCCGTTCTGGGCGCGGTTTTGGGCAGCCACGGCGTTGCATTGGCGGACGTCGAGATGGTGAATGTGAACTGGTCGCTCTCGCCTTCGTTGATGTCGGGACAAGTGGATGCGGTGATCGGTGCGTTCCGCAATTTCGAGCTGAACCAGATGGAGATCGAAGAGGTGCCCGGCAAGTGCTTCTATGTCGAGGAAGAGGGGCTACCGAGCTATGACGAGTTGATCTATGTCGCCAACCCCGATGTCATGGATGCCGACAAGATCACGCGTTTTCTGGACGCAACCGCGCTGGCCACACAATACATTGTGAACCATCCGCAAGAGAGCTGGGAGATTTTCGCCGCCACCGCACCAGAGTTGAACGATGCGCTGAACGCCGCGGCATGGGTGGATACATTGCCCCGCTTTGCCTTGCGTCCCGCAGCGCTGGATCACGCGCGTTATGCGCAGTTTGAGGCGTTCCTGCATAAGGCTGGCCTTGTGTCCGAGATCACGCCTGTGTCTGATTTGGCGATTGACTTGGGACAAGCCGAATGAGCGCCACCCAAGAATACGGCCGCGCTTTTTCCCTGTGGCGGAGTAGCTGTCATGCCGATTGGGAGGCGTATTGTGGTCATCAGTTCGTCACATCCCTAGGTGACGGCACCCTCCCGCGACGGGCGTTTTTGCACTATCTGGTTCAGGATTATATCTTTCTCAAGCATTTTTCCCGAGCATGGGGGCTTGCGATTGCCAAGGCAGATAGTCTTGCCGAAATGTCCGCATGTGCGACGACGGTAAACTTGTTGCTTAACCAAGAGATGCAGCTTCACGAAGGGATCTGCGCCGCAGAAGGAATAACAGAGCAGCTCGCCATCGCCGAAGAAGCACCGGCAAACCTTGCTTACACGCGCTTTGTGCTGGATGCGGGGTACTCGGGCGATTTTACAGATTTGCTCGCGGCCTTGGCGCCATGTGTGCTGGGCTATGGCGAAATCGGAGCGCGCCTTGCGCGAACTGCAACTTCGGGCACCTATGCAGACTGGATCGCGACCTATGCAGGGAGCGATTATCAGGAGGGTTGCCACGAGGTCGGCGCATTGATTGATAACGCCCTAACGTCGCGCTTTGGTGAGCGATTTGAGACACTTCCGATTTGGCAGCAACTGTCAGGCCGCTTCACGACCGCAACGCGGCTTGAGGTTGGATTCTGGGATATGGGGCTTGCGGGGGCGTAATGACGCTGAATATCCAAGGCTCAGGCGTACTAGAAGGTAAGTCCCTGTTTTCAGGTCTTGACGTTGCACTGCCGCGCGGTGAGTGGACGTGCCTGCTTGGTCCGTCGGGGGTGGGGAAATCCAGTGTGCTTCGGCTGCTGGCTGGGCTGGAAACCCCTCTTGTGTTTCATGGAGACAGTCCAAAATTGGAGGGGCAGGTCGCGTTTATGGCCCAGAGCGATCTGTTGTTCCCGTGGCTTACGGTACTTGAAAATACGATGCTCGGCGTGCGCTTGCGCGGCGAGAGCAAGGACGAGCGCTGCGCCCTTGCGTTGCTTGAACGTGTCGGGCTGGGTGCGCATACGAGCAAGAAACCCGCCGCGCTCTCGGGTGGACAGCGCCAGCGAGTGGCCCTTGCGCGGACCTTGATGGAAGGGCGCGAGATCGTGCTGTTGGACGAGCCATTTAGCGCGCTTGACGCCCAGACACGCACAGAAATGCAGGATATCGCCGCCGAGATGCTCGCTGGAAAGACAGTGCTCCTAGTCACGCATGACCCCGCAGAGGCCGCGCGATTAGGCGATAATATCCACGTTATGCTGCGTGAAGGATCCGTAAAGGTTGCCGCGCCATCATCCCTCGCGCCACGTGCATTTGATAATGCTGAGGTCCTTGCCTGTCAGGCAAAAATTCGTGCGGAGCTATTCTCATGAACATGCGAAATGGCGTTATTTCGGCTGCGGTTCTTATCGCGGTGTGGCAGTTGGCGATTATCCTGACGGGGGTTGCGTCCTTTATTCTGCCGCCGCCCCTGAAGGTGGCCGAGTCACTTTGGGTCAATCGCGCGCTGATTGCCGAGCACGCTTGGGTCACAATTGGCGAAGTCCTGTTGGGGATGGTTATTGGCACAGCCCTTGGTGTTATGACGGCACTTCATCTCTGTGTGTCGCCCACAGCGCGCGCGATATTGCGACCGATCCTCGTGTTCTCGCAGGCCATTCCCGTGTTCGCCCTTGCGCCGCTTCTGACGCTTTGGTTCGGGTTCGGGATCGGATCGAAAATCGTGATGACGGTGATGATCATCTATTTTCCCGTCGCATCTGCATATTTCGACGGCCTCATGAAAACGCCTCAGGGGTATCTTGATCTTGCCCAAACTATGGGGGCGGGTAAGGGGCGAATGCTTGTGGAGGTCCGGATGCGCGCTGCGGTGCCTTCGCTGGCGTCCGGTTTGCGCCTCGCAGCGGTCTATGCGCCGATTGGTGCGGTGATCGGCGAATGGGTCGGCGCATCCAAAGGGTTGGGATACCTGATGCTTTTGGCTAATGGGCGGGTAAAGACGGACCTGCTCTTTGCCGCGCTTATCGTGCTGGCGGTACTGACCGTATTATTGCACCTCGCGGTCGACCGTCTGGCGCGTCGGATGGAGCGTGATTATTGAGGCGCCGTTAGATGACGGCCCGCTCCATGAAACGCTCACCCTTCAAGACGCGCTCATATCCAAACGGCGACAGATCAAGCGTGCGGAACCCACCATAGGTTATCAGTTCCCCAACGCCACGTCCCATCGCGGGGGATTGCTGAAAACCGTGCCCCGAGAATCCATTCGCAAAGATGAAGTTCTCAACCTCATTATGGCGCCCCAAAATCGCGTTTTGATCCAAGGTGTTATAAGCATAATGCCCAGCCCATGAATTGATCAGCTTAATTGCCTCAAACTGTGGGATGCGGGTGGCAATGATGGGCCAGACTTTGTCCTCCCAGATGTCGTGATCCATCGCGAAATCATCGAACTCAACCGCTGGATCGAAATCGGGCGGACAGCCAGCCATATAGTATTTTCCATCGGTCCGCATATGCACGCCAGATGGATCAATCGTTAGGGGCAGATCGCGATCAAGTGGATTTTCAGCCGCAAAGATAAACGTAAAGCGCTTGCGCGGCTCAACAGGGATGTCGATCCCGACCATGCGCGCAGTTGCGGCGGCACGAGGACCAGTGGCGTTTACAACCGTGCCGCAAGTGACGATTTCACCAGACGCCAGCCTGACGCTTTGTATGCGATTGTCGGTTCGGTCGATGGCGACAACTTCGTTCTGGATATACTCAACCCCGCCTTCGCGAGCACGACGTTTCCACCAGTCAAACATGGTATTCCCGTCAAAATAACCTTCGTCGATCAGGTTGTGGGTGCCGCCAATAACATCGTCGAGTTGATAGAACGGATAAGCCGCCTGAATTTCATCGCGCGTCATGTATTTCGTGCCAGCCCCGAGGGACTGTTGCAGCTTTTGGTTGCTGCGCAATGTCTGATCAAACGCGTCGTTATCCGCAAGATAGAGATAGCCAAAGCTATGAAGCGGAATTTCGGGGACGCGCGGATCATCCCCCATATAGCGGCGAAAGTTTTTAATGAAATCAACGCCAAACTGGCTTACGCGGATATTAATTTCATTGGAGAACTGCTGGCGAATACAGCTATTCGTGTGCGAGGTGGAGGCAAACTCATAGCTCTGGTCGCGCTCAACGACCAAAACGGTTCCATCAAAATCCAGATTATCCGCTAGGAACCACGCAACCGACGAGCCGATCATTGCTCCGCCGATTATGACCACATCATAGCTGCGCTTATTGGGGGGCGTGGTGGGCCGCGTCATGGAATCGTTTCTCCGTTCGTGATCAGACCTCGGATATCGGCCACATCATCTTCGGAGAGTCCATAGAGATTCATTGCGGCCTCTTCGGTAATATATCCGCGTGCGAGATCACGGCGCACATCGTCGGGCGCGCGCTCAGCGGCATCGCCATATCCCGCACCACCAGGGAGCGCCAGAACAACGCGCCGACCGTGCGGAACGAACTGTTTTCCCTTGCCCTGCATGGCTGTGCCGTCATCTTGGGCAATGGTTGTGGGGGCGCCGTTTGCGCCGCCTTGGCGACCGCGCGCGGGGTGGTCCACGCGATCAAACATGGCTTGGAAATCAAACTCATGGCCTTCGCGCGCGCCGACCTCCATATGTTGTCCCAAACCGCCACGGTACTTACCCGCTCCGCCACTGTCGGGGCGCAATTCCTTGCGCCAAATAATGACGGGCCCCACGTGTTCGGTTGCTTCGATTGGCATGGTCATAACGCCCGAAGGGAAGGCTGTTGCGTTCAATCCGTCCAGTGTCGGACGCGCTCCTGCGCCGCCCGAGTTGAACGTCAGAACCTCTGCACGTCTTGCATCATTGGGGGCAGGGGCATCCGTACGAGGGCGCAGCGAAACCTGAAAGTTACAGAGGCAACCAGCGCCCTCGGCGGGAACTGTTTCGGGGAGGATCTTATCCAATGCGCCATAAACCGTGTCGGGGATCATGTGCCCGATCACGTGCCTAAGGGCCACGGGCGCAGGGTGTACCGCGTTCACGATTGAGTCCTTGGGAGCGACCACCTTGAACGGCGCAAGGGATGCCGCGTTATTCGGAATCTCGGGCGCAATAGCACACTTCAGCGCGTAACAGGCGTAGGCCTTTGTATAGACCAGCGGGACGTTAATCCCCTTTTTATCAAGGCCGGAGGTGCCCTCAAAATCGCAAAGGATGCTATCCTCTTGGATATCCAGACGCACCTTCAGTTCGATGGGCGTGGAATATCCGTCGATCTGCATCTCGCCCGTTGCGGATTGGCGAGGAAGGGCGTTGATACGCTCAAGCGTGGCGCGACGGGAATTTTCGAGGATAAAGCCGCCGATGCCTTCGAGGTCGGTAAGGGCGAACTCCTTCATCATCTCAAGCAGGCGACGCTGGCCAATTTCGTTACAGGTCGCGAGGGCATAGATATCTCCGACGAGTTGGTCGGGTTCGCGCACATTCCCGCGCACGATCTGGATGAGGGTTTTATCCACCGTTCCGCGCTCTGCGAATTTCATGATGGGGAGGTACAGACCTTCTTCGTATACACTCGCCGCATCGGCACCAAAACCGCGCCCGCCGATGTCGACGACATGCGCAGTACAGGCGAAAAAGCCCACAAGTACGTCATTATGGAACGTGGGCGTCACAACGGTAATGTCGTGCAAATGCCCAGTGCCCTCCCACGGATCATTCGTGATATAGACGTCACCTTCGAAGATGTTCTGCCTGCCGATGCGCCGAATGAAATGCCCGACCGCATCCGCCATTGCATTCACGTGCCCCGGCGTTCCGGTTACGGCCTGCGCAAGCATTTGCCCCGCAGCATCATAAACCCCCGCCGAGAGGTCGCCTGCCTCGCGAACCGAAGTGGAAAAGGCCGTGCGAACAAGGGCTTGGGCTTGTTCTTCAACCACCGAGATCAGACGGTTCCACATTACTTGGTGGGCAACAGAGGTGCTCATTGCAAAGCCTCCTTCTTGAGAGTGATGTCAATCGTGCCATCAGGTTGCGCATGTGCTTGGCGAGAGGAAGGGACGATGATCGTCGTTTCGTTCTCGGTAATGATTGCAGGTCCGCTAACGCGCGCAAGAGGCGCAAGTTCGTCGCGTAGATGCACTTCGGCCTCGACGGATGTACCGAGGGCCGCGTCAAATATCTCTCGGTTGTTTTGCGTGGTGGCTTGTTGTTTTGCCTGCGACTGGTTGATGTTCTCGGGCTTTTGCGGAGGGGTCGTAGCGTTGGCCGACCAGACCGTAATCTCAACATCCATACCTTCAACTACACGACCGAACAGGGCGGTATAATCGGCCTCAAACAGCTTCAGGAATGTTTCGGCATCTGGATTTTCAGCTTGTTCAGAAGTGAGCTGAATAGGGATTTCCCAACCCTGCCCAGAATACCGCATGTAAACTTTGTATTCGGTCAAAATCTCGGCGTCTGCGTCGCAGGTCCGCACAAAAACTCGCGCTTCTTGGGCGAGATCGTTCAATAGTTCGCGGATGCTTGGCGCGTCAAAATCGGACAGGCGCATATAGACAGAGCGGTTTGCCTCAAAGCTGAAGGGCGCGCGCAAGAAACCAATCGCACTACCGACGCCTGCGCCTTTTGGTACCAAGAGCCGCTCAACGCCCAGCTTCTCGCAGAGGCGTCCGGCATGGAGTGGGGCAGCGCCGCCAAATGCGATCATGGTATATTCCGCAAGGTCCTCGCCATTTTCAACCGCATGAACGCGCGCGGCGTTTGCCATATTTTCGTCAACCACTTCGGCAAGACCAAAGGCGGCGGTTTGCGTGTCCATGTCGAGCGTTACACCAAGGTGTTCGTGCAGCGCGGCCTCCGCGTTGATGCGGCTCAGGTTAAAGGAACCTCCTGCAAAGTTCTCCGGATCAAGCTTGCCCAGCACCAGATCGGCATCCGTCACCGCGGGGCGCTTACCACCTCTGTCGTAGCACGCTGGGCCAGGTTCCGAGCCAGCACTTTCGGGTCCGACGCGAATTTGATGCATCGCATCCACATGCGCCAACGAGCCGCCACCTGCGCCGATTTCGACCATGTCAATAACCGGAATCGAGATGGGCATCCCCGATCCCTTCTTGAACCGATAGGTGCGCGCCACTTCGAATACGCGGCTGGTTTTTGGCGTTTGGTTTTTGATCAGGCAAATCTTGGCCGTTGTCCCGCCCATATCGAACGAAAGCACCTTTTCCAAACCATAGCGCGCGGCAATGTCCGCCGCGAAAACCGCACCGCCCGCCGGGCCGGACTCAACCAGACGCACGGGGAACTCTGCGGCACTCTCAAGCGCGATAATCCCACCGCCCGAGTGCATCAGAAAGACGTTGCATTGCACACCTTCCTGGGCGAGCCGCCCCTTAAGACGTCCGAGGTAACTCTTCATCAGAGGTTTGATATAGGCGTTCGCCGCCGTCGTATTGAACCGTTCGTATTCGCGCATTTGCGGTGAAACTTCGCAGGACAGCGAAACCATGATGTCGGGGAAACGCTCGGCTATGACATCGCGGATCAGAGTTTCGTGCGCATCATTGAGGTATGAATGGATCAACCCGACCGCGACGCTCTCGTATCCTGCATTGCCGATTTGATCCACGAGGGCCTCGACCTCTGCGCGGTCAATCGAGATCAGCACCTCGCCCCGCGCATCAACGCGTTCACGCACAGTATAGCGGTGGTTGCGTGCAAGCAGTGGTTCGGGAAGGGACAGGTTCAGGTCATATTGCTCAAACCGTGATTCCGTCCGCATTTCAATGACATCGCGGAAACCCTCGGTTGTAATCAGCGCAGTTTTCGCGCCAGAGCGTTCAATAAGCGCATTGGTCGCAAGTGTCGTGCCGTGGATGATCTGGGTGATTTCAGAGGGTGCAATGCCAGCCTGCGCGCAGACTTTATGAAGCCCTTCCATGATCGCGTCTTCTGGTGCGGCATAGGTGGTGAGTACCTTGGTGGAGTAGGGCGTCGCGCCAACCTCCAGAACCACATCGGTAAAGGTTCCTCCAATATCCACGCCCAGTCGAATATCCGTTCGATCCATTTTCATGCCTCATAAATGCGTTTTCAGCATTAGTTTAGGGTGCAGGCATCATGTGATCCAATTATTTGATTGGATAGATAGGATAAAATAATTTTATCCTCTGGCGGCGACCTTGGCCGCAATTTCCGACGCTGTCGTCACATACCTGGGCACGCGGTGCGCATCGTATCGCGCCATAAATACAAGGTTCTGCGGATGCCAGTGATAGGGGAGCGGAACCAGATCGCCGCCTTCGAGTTCCTTTGTGATCATTGCTTGGGGTAGGGCGGCGATACCCATCCCCTCAATCGCCATATGCGCACAGGCCGCGAGATTGCTGGATGGCACAAGGCGGGGCCGAACGTCAGGAAGGGACGAAAAATGCGTGTTGATCTCATCGAACAGACGCGTATTGCGCGCGTGCGTCAGAAGCGGATGCGCACAGATATCCGCAGCGGTAATGTCATCCTTTGCCGCAAGCCCGAGCGATGGTGACGCCACCCAGATCGATGGATATTGCGCAAGTTCGATCTCTCCGGCCATCGGGATGCTGAACGGTGCATTCTGTAACGCAAGATCAAGCGTTCCCGCCGCCAGCGCCTGTTCAAGCTGCACCGAGAGATCGACCGTCAACTCGACGTGCAGACTTGGCAATTCCTCTCGCAATTCTTTGAGAAAATCGCGCAGCCATGTGTGTACGATAAGCTCTGTCACCCCAAGGCGCAGCGTGCCCTCGATAAGGATGTTGCGCTGAGCGGCCTCAATAAGGGCTTCGTTTGCACGCAGCACTTGTCGTGCATGTTCCAGTATCTCGCGCCCCTTGGCCGTCAACCGAACAGAGCCCGCGTCGCGCTCCATCAGCGTTGTCATCAGCGCAGCCTCAAGCCCCGCGATGCGTGTGGAAATGTTGGGCTGGGTCGTGTTCAGCCGCTCCGCTGCGCGGCGAAAACTGCCGAGGTCTGCAACCCAGATAAAGGCTTCGAGCTGTTTTAAATTGAGCGCCACAGCCCATCCTTCGTGCTAAGTTAGCTGCAGTCTTGCGTAGGATTCCTTCAATGTCAAAGTCGATGATTGCTAAAGTTGCGAATGTTTCGCAATTACATTGACAGTTGCGAATGGTTCTCATAAGCAGATCGTAAGTAATTTGGATTCTGAGGTAAATTATGCACATTCGAACGGTTTTCGTGACAGCAACGGCACTGGCGACGCTAGGCCTTGGTGCGCCCGTTTGGGCGGCGGATAAGTTCAAGGCGGTGACAACTTTTACGGTCATTGCGGATATGGCCAAGAACGTAGCAGGGGACACCGCAGAGGTTGTCTCGATCACCAAGCCCGGTGCCGAGATCCACGGCTATCAGCCGACGCCGCGTGACCTGATCAATGCGCAGGATGCGGATCTGGTGTTGTGGAATGGCATGAACCTTGAGGTGTGGTTTGAACAGTTCTTTGGCAACCTCAGCGGAATTCCAGAGGCGGTACTGACCGAAGGCATCGACCCCATTGATATCCGTGAGGGTGATTATAAGGGGCGTCCCAACCCGCACGCATGGATGTCGCTCGATAACGCAATGATTTATGTGGATAATATTGCTGCGGCCTTTGCGGAACATGACTCCGAAAATGCCGAAACTTATGCGGCCAACGCCGCCGCTTACAAAGAACAACTGGCCGCAGAAATCACTCCCTTGCGGAGCGCAATTCAAGCAATCCCAGAAGAGGAGCGTTGGCTCACGAGTTGCGAGGGGGCGTTTAGCTATCTGGCGCGTGATTACGGCATGAAGGAGCTTTACCTCTGGCCGATCAACGCGGATCAAACAGGAACTCCGCAACAAGTGCGCAGCGTGATTGACCAAGTGCGCGCGAATGACGTGAAGGTCGTTTTCTGCGAAAGCACCGTTAGTTCCGATCCCGCCAAGCAAGTCGCCCGTGAGACGGGGGCGGCCTTTGGCGGCGTGCTCTATGTCGACAGTCTGACCGAGCAGGATGGCGCGGTCCCAACGTATATCGACCTGCTGCGCGTGACTTCCGAAACCATCGCGCTTGGTCTTGCGGGGACGCAGGATGAGTAACGCTCCGAATTCGGGAATCTGCGCGCGGAATGTAACGGTAACTTATCGCAATGGCACCACGGCACTGCGCGATGCGAGCTTTGAAATCCCAACAGGCACCATTGCCGCATTGGTCGGCGTAAACGGCGCTGGGAAATCGACCTTGTTCAAGGCGATCATGGGCTTTCTTCCTGCGGCGAAGGGCGAAATAACCATTCTAGGTCAATCGGTTAAAGAAGCTCTCAAGCAAAATACAGTTGCCTATGTCCCGCAGGCGGAAGAGGTCGATTGGTCCTTTCCGGTTCTGGTTGAGGATGTCGTAATGATGGGCCGCTATGGCAAGATGGGGTTCTTTCGGAGGGCCTCTGCCGAGGATCGGCGTGCCGTGACTGAGGCTCTTGTGCGGGTTGGCATGGAAAAATATCGCCACCGTCAGATCGGCGAGCTTTCGGGTGGCCAACGCAAACGCGTATTCCTTGCGCGCGCATTGGCGCAGGATGGCCGAGTCATCTTGCTTGATGAGCCGTTTACCGGCGTGGATGTTCAAACCGAGGACGCGATTATTGAACTTTTGCGAGAGTTGCGGGCAGAGGGGCGCGTTATGCTCGTTTCGACCCACAACTTAGGCTCGGTTCCGGAATTCTGTGATCGTACCGTTTTGGTGAAGGGCACAGTGCTTGCTTACGGCCTGACCGAAGAGACATTTACCAAGGATAACCTCCAAGACGCATTTGGCGGGGTACTGCGGCATTTTGTGTTGGAGGGCAAAGACTTGCACGACGATGATGATGAACGCTCGCTCACCATTTTAACCGACGACGAGCGCCCATTCGTCACCTACGACGACCGCGCACAGCTTGCTGCGGATGCCAAGGAGGAGACCGAGTGATCGAGACGCTGCTCCTTCCATTTTCCTATGGATACATGACCAACGCGATGTGGGTGAGCGCCCTCGTCGGCGGCGTGTGCGCGTTTCTTTCTGCGTTTCTGATGCTCAAGGGGTGGTCGCTTATTGGCGATGCGCTCAGCCATTCTATCGTTCCGGGTGTGGCGGCGGCCTATATGATTGGTTTGCCCTTTGCCTTTGGCGCGTTTCTGTCTGGTGGATTGGCGGCGGGCGCGATGCTTTTCCTCAATAATCGCACAGGGTTAAAAGAAGACGCGATCATCGGAATTATTTTTACGTCCTTCTTTGGGCTTGGGCTGTTTATGGTGTCGCTCTCACCCACATCGGTCGACATCCAGACGATTACTATGGGCAATATCCTCGCCATTACACCCGCGGACACGCTTCAGCTTGCCTTGATCGGGGGCATCTCGCTGCTTATTCTCTTGGCCAAGTGGAAAGACCTGCTGGTTACGTTCTTTGACGAAAACCATGCGCGTTCGATCGGGTTGAATACGGGTGCTCTCAAAGTCTTGTTCTTTACGCTCTTGTCGGCGTCCTGCGTTGCGGCCCTCCAAACCGTTGGTGCGTTTCTGGTTATCTCGATGGTCGTGACACCGGGCGCGACGGCATACTTGCTGACAGATCGCTTTGGCGTTTTGTTGGTGATTTCGGTGGCAATTGGCGTGGCTTGCGCGTTCGTCGGGGCGTACATCTCGTTCTTTCTTGATGGCGCGACGGGAGGGATTATCGTTTCACTACAGGCGCTTGTGTTCCTCTTTACATTCTATTTCGCACCCAAGCACGGAATGCGCGCGGCGCGGAGGCGGGCCGCGGCGGCGATTGGAGAGGCACCATGATGCAAGAGTTGCTTCTACCGTTTCAATTCCCATTCCTTCAGAACGCATTCTACATCGTGCTGATCGTTTCGGTGCCGACGGCGATCCTGTCTTGCTTCTTGGTCCTCAAGGGGTGGTCGCTCATGGGGGATGCCGTCAGTCATGCGGTTCTGCCGGGTGTGGTGCTTGCGTATATCGCGGGCATACCGTTGATGATCGGGGCGTTCGCGGCGGGGATGACCTGTGCTTTGGCGACGGGCTACCTCAAAGATAACAGCCGCGTTAAGCAGGACACCGTGATGGGTGTTGTGTTCTCGGGGATGTTCGGCTTTGGCGTCGTGCTTTACACCAAAGTGCAAAGCGAAGTGCATCTGGACCACATCCTTTTCGGCAACGTGCTGGGCGTAGGGCCAGAAGACCTCTGGACCGCTGGGATTGTGTCGTTGCTGGTGTCGTCGATCCTGTTGATGAAATGGCGCGATTTTCTGCTTCATTCGTTTGATCCCGCACAGGCCCGCGCTTCGGGGTTGCCCGTTGGGTTCCTGCACTATGGGATGCTTGCGCTCTTGTCGCTCACGATTGTTGCGACGCTCAAGGCAGCAGGGATAATTCTCGCGATTGCGCTGTTGATCTCACCGGGCGCGATTGCGTTTCTACTAACGAAACGCTTTGAATATATGATGCTGATCTCGGTGGCTGTGACGGCCTTTTCGATGTGCTTCGGCGTCTATATCAGCGTGTTCCTCGATAGCGCGCCTGCACCGACAATTGTGCTCGTTCTAACGGTGATATTCATTGCGGCTTTCATCGCCACGCAAATCCGTAACGCCCGCGCGACGGCCTAGGCGTTGATGATCGCCTGAAGGGAATTGGCCAAAAGCTTGTGCGTATGTTCGTTGGCGTCCAATGCACGGAGCTGAAATACGCGGCGCATCATGTCGAACCCCATTAGCATAGCGGTCAGCAATCCCGCCTTGGTAGCACAGATGTCAGGGTCCAGATCGGGGAGCTTGGCTTGCAAGAGGTCACAAAAC
This sequence comes from Falsihalocynthiibacter sp. SS001, assembly GCF_042445055.1. Lineage (GTDB taxonomy): Bacteria > Pseudomonadota > Alphaproteobacteria > Rhodobacterales > Rhodobacteraceae > Falsihalocynthiibacter. Next base: position 2,150,724 of record NZ_CP170339.1, on the reverse strand, counting down.
CCCGTTTCCAGCGCCTCGGCGATGACTTTCACCGATGTTTCGCTTGAGGTTGAGCGCAGGATCGCCAGAGTCGGATCATAGCCCTCTTTCTTGACGGGATGAGACAGGAAATAATCGCTCATCCGATTGCCAAAATCGGCCATGTCGCCTGCGAATATCTGTTCCAGATCCAAGTGATCGACAATCGCAGCCTTGAACAACCCGTCTTTGGAACCGAAATACCGATTGATAAGCGCCACGTTCACGCCGGCCAGTGCCGCGATCTCTCGCAGGCCAGCGCCGTCATAGCCGCTGTCGGTGAAAACGCGCCGCGCAGCGACCAAGATTGCCTCTTTGGTGGTGGAAGCGTTACGCTTTTTGGAAGGCGGGGAAACGTTCATGCAGGTCAGTAGCTTTGTAAACAGGTGTTGACTTGTGATTGATGCTAAGTAAACATGTGATTACTATTAGCACGCGTTGCGAATTCTAACAACCTGAGATCGCGGGAGAAACAGGTATGAGACTTGTTGTGAACGGAACACCACATGAGGTGAATGTCGAAGAGGACATGCCGCTCCTGTGGGTTTTACGGGATGAATTGGGGATCAAGGGGCCGAAATATGGCTGCGGAATCTCTCAATGTGGAGCTTGTTCGGTGCATATTGATGGCGAGTTGGTGCGGTCCTGCTCAATTGCCGCGATGGATGTCGAGGGCGAAGTCACCACGATTGAGGGGCTAGGCACGCCCGACGCGCTTCATACCGTACAGCAAGCGTGGATTGATCATCAGGTTGCGCAATGCGGATACTGCCAATCAGGACAGATCATGGCCGCCGCCGCGCTATTGTCCGAAAACACCGAGCCGACAGATCAGGAAATCGATGACGCAATGAACGCCAATCTTTGCCGTTGTGGCACTTACCCGCGTATTCGCGCCGCTGTCAAAGCCGCTGCCAAACAGATGAAAGGTGCCTAGTATGAGCCGCCTTGGAAAAATCGCACGTCGTACGTTTTTGATCGGATCCGCCGCCATCGTCGGGGGCGTGGCGTTTGGCTATTATCAGTACAAGAAACCGGTTGAGAATCCGTTGCTCGATGATCTGCCTGATGGGGCCGCCGCGCTCACGCCCTATGTGCGCATTGATGCGGATGGCGTAACGATTATTACGCCGCGCGCGGATTTGGGGCAGGGAGCCTATTCAATTCAGGCGGCGTTGGTTGCCGAAGAGTTAGATGTCGCATGGCAGGACATAAAGGTTGATCCAGGCCCGCCAAGTCCCGCCTATTTCAACAGTGCAGTTCTGGGTGAAGGATTGCCCTTTGCGGCGACGGATGATGGATTTGTTGCGGTCAATGCGCGTGCAGTTGCGGGTGCCGTTGGCAAAATCATGGGCGTGCAGATTACGGGCGGTTCATCGACAGTTCCGGATGCCTATGAGAAAATGCGTGTTGCGGGAGCGGTCGCGCGCGAAACCCTTAAGGCCGCCGCTGTTCAGCAAACGGGCGTTGCTCTTGCCGACCTCAAAACCCAAGACGGCGCGGTTATTCTTCCTGACGGGAGAGAGCTTGCTTATACCGAGCTTGCACCGATTGCCGCAACGATTGAACCCGTCAAAGAAGTCACGCTGCGTCCAGAAACCGAATGGAAATACTTGGGCAAAGAAATGCCGCGCCTTGATGTTGTCGCCAAGAGCACCGGCACGCTGCCCTATGGCATTGATCTCGAGATGGAGGGAATGGTCTATGCCACCGTGCGCACCAATCCCCGCCGTGGGGGCGTGTTGAACAGTTATGACGCGACGGCGGCTGAAGCCGCACGCGGGGTGCTCAAGGTGGTGCCTGTTCGTGGCGGCGCGGGTGTGATCGCCGATAATACGTGGCGGGCCTTTGCTGCTGCGGATCTTATTGAGTTTGACTGGGGCCCAGCAAGCCACCCCGCCGAACAAGACGAGATTTGGGCGGAGGTCGAGGCATCGTTTATTGCCGACCGAGAGGACAGCCAGCTAAAGGATGAGGGCGACGTTGAAGCCGAATTCACCAAGGGCGATACGCTAGAGGCCAGTTATCGTATTCCGTTCCTCGCGCACGCTCCGCTAGAGCCCATGAACGCCACGGTTCTCTATGAGGACGGGCGGCTGGATGTCTGGACGGGTACGCAAATCCCGTTGTTCATGATCGCAAATATTGATCGAGAATATGGGCTTACCGCCGAGAACATCCAAATCCATAACCTCTATTCGGGCGGGAGTTTTGGCCGTCGGCTTGAGGATCAATACGTTCACCAAGCCGTTGAACTGGCAATGGCACACCAAGGCGTGCCGATCAAAATGACATGGTCCCGCGAAGAAGACATGACGCATGATTTCCCGCGTCCGCTTGCAATGTCCAAGGCGCGCGGTCGTGTAGAGAATGGCGCGGTTACGGGCTTTGACCTCGGGATTGCGGCACCTTCGGTTACATCGTCCCAGATGTCGCGCCTCGGGATGCCTGTGATGGGGCCTGATCTGATGATTGTGGCAGGGGCATGGGACCAACCGTTCGATATTCCGAACTATCGAGTGACGGGATATCGGGTGCCAGAGATGGTTCCGATCAGTTCGTGGCGTTCTGTCGGGGCGTCGGGCAACGCGTTCCTGCATGAGGGCTTTCTCGACGAATTAATCCACGCCGCAGGGGCGGATCCACTAGAGGAGCGTCTGCGCCTTTGTTCGCATGACGTCTCTCGCAAGGTTCTGGAGGCCGTAGGCGAAATGTCCGATTGGGGAAGCCCAATGGCCGAAGGGCGCGGGCGGGGGCTGGCGTTTACGCTTTCGTTTGGCGTTCCTGTTGCCGAAGTCGTCGAAGTAACGAATACCGATGATGGCATTCAGATCGACAAGGTTTTCGTTGCGGCGGACGTGGGGCGCATCCTTGATCCGATTAACTTCGAGAACCAAGTTCAGGGCGGCGTCATATGGGGGTTAAGCCACGCGGTGATGTCCGAACTAACCTACTCAGACGGGCAGCCAGAGCAGAATAACTTTGATGGTTTTGAAAGTATGCGCATGTTCCAAGCGCCCGAGGTCTTCGTGCGCGGTCTGGAAAATGCCAGTAAAATCCGCGGCATCGGCGAACCCGCGGTTCCACCTGCGGCGCCTGCTTTGGCCAATGCCATTTTTGCGGCAACTGGACAGCGCATTCGCGAGATGCCGCTGCAAAGGCACATAGACTTCGTTTACTGAAATGAAAACGCCCCGTGATATTCTCACGGGGCGCTTTTTTGACTAGTGCGCTGCGGCTTTGCGCTTTGCACCGGACCGACGCGCTTTGCCGCCACCACCAAAGGATGGCTTGCCGCCTGCGCTGTTTGGTTTGGCGCTATTGCCGCGACGTTGTCCGCCGCCACCGCCACCAGCACGACGACCACCGCCAAAGCCGCGACCACCGCCGGGTTTCTTGGCAGGGGTTTCGTTTTCCCATGCACGACCACTTGCGATCGGAAGTGCACTGCCGATCACTTTCTCGATGCCACGCAACTCGCCCATCTCTGCGGATGAACAGAATGCAACGGCCTGTCCTGATGCACCAGCACGCGCGGTACGACCAATACGGTGAACATAGTTCTCGGCCACATTGGGCAGATCATAGTTGTAAACATAGGCAACGCCCTGAATGTCGATACCACGAGCCGCAACATCGGTCGCCACCAGAACGCTGATTTCACCGGCTTTGAATGCCTTGATCGCGCGGTCACGTTGGCCTTGGCTCTTGTTGCCGTGAATGGAGCCCGCGTCAAAACCTGCGGCACGCAAACTTTTCATCAGCTTCTCGGCGCCATGTTTGGTGCGCATGAAAACAAGTGAAAGCTCGCCCTTATGCTCTCCAAGGAGTTCAACCAACAGGCTTTGCTTCGCATTCTGAGCGACGTAGTGCACAGATTGCGTAACTTTGTCAGCAGTTTTGCCCGGACGGGCGACCTCAACGCGAACAGGATCGTTCAGATACGCGCGCGAAAGCTCGTTCATCTGCTTGGGCATCGTCGCCGAGAACAGCATTGTCTGACGCTCTTTGGGCAAGAGGGGCGCGATGCGGCGCAGCGCGTGAATGAACCCGAGGTCGAGCATTTGGTCGGCTTCGTCCAGCACAAGATAGTGCGTTTTGCTTAGGTTTACCGCGCGGCGATCAATCAAGTCGATCAAACGGCCCGGTGTGGCAATAAGCAAATCCAACCCGCGCGACATCATCTCGATTTGGCGATTGATGGAAACACCACCCACCACGAGGCCAACCTTGATATGGCTCCCTTTGGTGAAGGCGCTTAGGTTGTCCGAGATTTGCTTGGCCAACTCGCGTGTCGGCGCAAGGATAAGCCCAGCCGCGTGTTTTGGCGCAGGCTTTACGCCAGTTTTGGTGAGCGCGTGGATTAGTGGCAAGCCAAAGGCCGCCGTTTTACCCGTACCCGTTTGGGCAAGGCCCATAACATCGCGACCATTCATCGCGTGGGGAATGGCTTGGGTTTGAATAGGTGTTGGTGTCTTGATGCCCAATTCGTCGAGCTTCTTAACAAGGCGAGGCGCAAGCCCCAGCATGTCGAAATCCATTAGATTGTCCTTTCGCGGAACATATCCGCAAACAAAGCACCGCCCGCAGGCGTGCTCAAAATACATATGCGCTGGGCCAATGGGACCAGCGGCGGCGTTAGGGTTGCGTTTGAAATCAAAAGCCAGACCGAATATCGGCCCCTGTTCAAACGGCGGCCCCCCCGCGTGATGTGGGAAACTTTTTGCTTACACCGCGTGTGTCGGTTTTCGACTCTCTGCTCACGCGGCAGAACGCTGGTGTAGGGGGTACTTGGTGTATCGCTGATGGAAAGTCAAGTGGAGTAGTTGATGGTGACAATTTTGGCGTGATGAATAAATTGATGTGCAATCTATGCGCGAGTGTGCTCTTTACGCTAAGGAAACAATCAATCGAATTGGATAATGATATAAGTATGCTAACCTATGCGGGTTCTCGGATTCTTGGTCTGCGAATGTAGGTAAATTTGTTGAGTGTTATACGATGGGAGGTTCTCAGTCCCAGACGTAGTTTATGAGGAGATGAGAATGAACGCTGACGCTGTGCATCTAGAGACCACGCTTCAGGCCCATGCAGGTGCCGCCATCCTCATAAATGATTCCGGTGATATCGTCGCTGCGAATGCCTCCGCTAAGGCGCTTGATTTAGGGGTTGGAGCATCCTTTGCTGCGCAGTGTCAGGATCCCGAGGCAGCACAACATCAGATTTCTGATATAGCGCCCGCGACAGGTCTGCGCCTCTTGTCACTACGCCTTGCGGGAAACGAGGATATGGCGCTGATCGTCAGCCGCGTAAACTCCCAGACCGAAGAGGGGCTGACCCTTGTGCGGTGTGAGCTGCCCCGCGACTTTGTCGAGACCTTCAACAAGATGGCGCTTGAGCTAGAGCAGCTTAACCACAGCGTTGATGCCGAGCGCCAGAAGCGCCGCGCGCTCGAGATTGCAAATGCCAACCTCACCGAGGAAGTGCAGCGCGATTTCAAAACCTCTCTGTTGACGCAGGAGGGGCTTAATCTAGCGCTCCAAGAGCGGGCCAATGCCGCGCCGAATATGCCGGTGGCGATGATCTATCTCGATATCAACAACTTCAAACAGATCAACGATCAATATGGCCATGGAGCAGGGGATAAGGCCATCGCGGCTGTCGGGCAGATCATACGTGACAATCTACGCAAAACCGACCTCGCTGCGCGCCTTGGGGGCGATGAGTTCGCGATCGTGCTGAATGACGCGAAAACTAGCGATCAGATAGACGGATTTGTGAAGCGGCTGAATGTGTCGATGGAGAATCCGATCACATATGACGAGCCAACCACGGGGCGCACCCACCAGCTATACCTGAGCTTCTCTGCCGGAGTTGCCGTTTATCCAAGCGATACGACAGACATAACGCTGCTATCCTCCTTCGCTGACCGCGCGATGTACGCGGCCAAGGCAAACGGACAGCTCATTAGCATCTACGGCCAAGACGACTAGTTAGCGCAATGGCTGTGTCTTTGGGCTGAGTATGCAAGGGAAGGAGCGCGCGGAAACGGCCGTCTGTTGCCGAGAACATTACCGCGATCCGCGCTAATGGGACTGATCACCAATTTAGTCGCAATGTTCTCAAAACGTGGTCCTGAATTCCGGAGGGCACTCCTAACTCTTCCGCCTTCGCTTTCCATCCTGTAAATGCGTCGACGGTTTGCTCCAAAATCTGCTTATAAGCGCCCCGCTTAATACCAGCATAATCCGCAAGGTTCTTGAGGTCGTCTAGAGTGAAATCATTTACCTTGTTCGAGAGTCGAAGCTGATGATTGCGCGTGAAATCACTGCCTTCGGAGTGACAAAGATCATAGGCTGGACTAAGTGACCATTGTCCATCACGATCCATCATGAAACCGAAGTTTTTGACGTGGTCATCCTGATTGCAGCCCACCAAATTGAATACGACACGACGAAATTGCTCCTCCATCAACTCAGCAGTCATCGCCAGTTTTTTCATAAGGAGGAATAGCTGTTCATAGGAGTATTGCCCGCTGTTGTAATAGTCGTAATGTGCAAGCGCGCCAAAGGTTTGCACAAACTTCTTGCCACCTTTTTCGTCTCGGTCAAAGCGCCGCGTCATGAAGTGGTTCCGACCATTTTCCTTAAACAAACGACATTCCATCATCTCAATGCCGCAGGCCTTCGCCATTTCGTAGTAGCTATATTCCAACAGCCCATAGCCCGCAGGGTCGGCCACGCCCCAATCTCCGTTGAATTGGACACCATCAAATTTGATCAGCCAGTGCTCAAAGCCTTCCTTCAGGTTCAACTGCCCCGAGCGTACTTGCTTGGTGTCAGGATTATACGCAATCACGGCCTTGGCTCTGGCTCCGCCCGCGGAGGTTCCCACGGCAAGAATATCTAACAGCCCCTTGTCGTCCACGTTATTAGACAGCTTTGCGTCCATGTTCTCAGATCGAGCAAAAGCCATGGACGCCAGTTCGGTTAGCTCCGCGACCTGAAGGTCTTCATCGCGTTCGTTTGTGATGTGGTTCGCGGGTTTGAACTCCAGCGCGCCCATTCCGCGCTGACCTGTATAGCAAAGACGATCAACGGCATTAAAATCGTCTGCCGACCGTCCTCTGGAGGCCAGCCAAACGTTGATTAGGCTATTGCCGAACTTATCCGGCAGGCTATCTGCCAACAGCCCCGGCATTCCGTGGAACGCACGCGTATCCAATCCGCGAAACTGATAAATGTTGCGCGCGATGGCGGGCATGTGAATTGGTGCCAGTTCAACGCCCATCTGGACAAATGAAGGTTCATATTCGAAGCGCGCGAATTTTTCTCCTGCGTCCATAGAGACATAGCCTACAGTGGTTCCCCACAACTCTACGGTTGCCGTCGTCATTGCTCATCTCCCCAACGCCTCTTTCCATTGTTGGGCAGGGTTTTCGGCTTCCGTTTTCTGCTGCCTTTGACCTCCTGCAGCGGAGATGAGTAATTCTCGGGTAGCAGCCCATCCACGCCTGCATCCATGTTCAAAGTCATCAGGACGCGAATCCAGCTTGTCAATTGACCGGCAGAGCCGGACTCCATGCGTTCGAGGGTGGCTGACCCGATCCCCGATTGCTTCGCCAACTCGTCCCGTGAGAGACCTTTTTGCTCGCGAATGCTGCGCAGGCGGCGCCCCAGTTCCTCTAAGATGATTGGAGTTGGCGTTAAACTGTCTACCTTCAATTTGTCACTCCTGATAAGATTTTAGTATAATTGGCGCAATTTATATCACTAATGATAAATAATAGATGCGGATGCGGAACGCAAGCGCTTGTATAAAAAATTTATCATATATGATAAAGTACGGGTCATAATTAGGTAAATATCATCAATTGTGATGATGAATAATGGTGCGCAAACAAGGGCCGCTATTCGTACAAACAAAGTTTCGAATGCAGGAACGGAACCAATAGGCGTTACCTGAAGTTGATACCGTCCCGCGACTTTGTGCTATGGTCAGAAATCTGAGGGGGAAAGGGTGCTAAAATGACGCTTGCTCAAGGTGGATGCCTTTGTGGAGATGTGAGGTATGCGGTCAGTCGTCAACCTTTACGAACGACAATGTGTCATTGTAAATTTTGCCAGCGTGCGACGGGCGGAGCGTACTTGGTTGAGCCTGTATTCAATAGCGCAGACTTTGCGGTAATTCGTGGCACGCCCAAGCGCTATACGCACGTTTCCGAGGGAAGTGGTAAGCAAGTGCATATTCATTTTTGCGACACCTGCGGGACGAAGCTGTACCTGACTTTTGAACGTTTCGAAGGCGCCGTCGGTATCTATGGCGGGACATTTGATGACCCTAACTGGCTCAATATTACGCCAGAGAACTCCAAGCATATCTTCTTGGGAGTGGCGCAGAAGGGCACGGTAATCCCGCCGCATTTCAACACCTTTGATCAACACGCGACCGAAAATGACGGTACCCCGAATGAACCAACAGTATTTGATGCGCCTCATATCATCGGTGAAACCTAGGACGGGCACATAGAGCGCAGAACAGCCCATCGCCAATGTGATCATCGTTCGGACGGCAACCAGATTGCCGTCCGAATGTAGCCTGCCGTCTTACTTATACGCGACCCTGAATTGGTCGATTTTTCCGTTGAACGCGAACGGTTTACGATCGAAATAGGCTTCGGACACAGGGGAATAGCTATCCCGACCTACGTCGAAGGCATCGTTCGCCGTAAAGGCCAGCGGGGCAGAGCGGGGGACCGTTCCATTGGCCACCTCCGCGCCGTTGATGCGGATGACCACGTCTAGCGGTGCAGCATGATCATCGCTGGTCTTGGTCGTTTCCACCTCAATTGTGACCTTTCCGGTTGGAAGTGGATCGGTGGTGGCGATCTGGGTGCGCTCTATCTCGAACAGGTTGTATTCATAGGTCAGCTTGCCCTGATCGACCCAAAGCGAGAGGCCGCCAGAAAACGCGCCCAGCGCATAAAGTACGCCCTCGGAATCCTCTGACAGTTCCGCTTCGATGGTCACTAGGTTGCTACGCGCGCCGACCTTGGGCGCGGTGAACTCAGGAACGCCAACGACCTCTTGCGTATAGGTGAACTCGGTTGCGGGATTGGATGGCGCGTCTTCGGGATGGAACACGATCGACCACAGCCCACCACCGATCGGGAAAACCTTGTTTTCCTTCGCCGTGGCTCGGAATGCCTCTTTTAGGGCTTCGGTTTTGTCCGCATGTTCATCAGCAAGGTTGTGCGCCTGCGAATGATCTGTGGTCAGGTCATGGAGTTCCCATGTGTCGTTATCGGGTGACCATTGAAAGATGGCGGGGTCCACACCGGGCGTCCAAGGGGTGCGCGGACCAAAGACCGAGGCGATCCATTCGTTTTCATAGTAGCTGCGGCTGCCCATGACCTCGAAATACTGGCTTGGCTTCTGTCCTTCGGCATCGGGCGCGTCGAAGGTATACGTCAAGCTGACGCCATCCAGAGGGTCTTGGCTGATGCCGTCCACGGTTTCGGGCGGAGTGATATCCAGCACGTCATAGATCGTGGGAACGATATCGTTTACGTGATGAAACTGCGGCCGTGGCGTGGTGTCAGGGGTGATCCGCTTGGGCCAGGAAACGATGAGCGGCGTTCTGGTCCCTCCAAAATGCGCAGCAACGAGCTTGGTCGAGCGATAGGGCGTTGACCCTGCCCAAGCCTAGCCAGCGTGGTACATGTTATCCGCCTTGTTCGATCCCAGCACATCTAGACCGCCAAGTTCGTTCATCGCCTTGATGTGATCCTTGATTTCTGTGCTGATCCCATTCTGGGAGAGAAGCTCACTGATCGTCCCGTTTTGCCCTTCGGCGCTAGAGCCGTTATCGCTCCAGACATAGAAGATCAGCGTATTGTCACGAACGCCCATTTCGTCGAGGGCATCCAGCAATCGTCCTGCCTGTGTATCGGCGTGTTCGGTATAACCTGCGAAAACCTCCATCAGACGCAGTTGGAAAGCGCGTTCGTCTTCGGGAATGTCATCCCAAGCGGCAAGGCTATCGGGACGTGCGGTCAGGTCTGTGTTCTCGGGGATCCAGCCGAGTTCTTGCTGATTGGCAAAGATTTCCTCGCGCAGCTCGTCCCAGCCATCGCCGAACCTTCCTTTGTATTTGTCGGCCCATTCCTTGAAGATGTGGTGAGGCCCGTGAGAGGCACCTGGCGCCCAGTAGACCATGAAAGGACGGTCAGGCGTCAGTGCGTGAACCTGCTTCATCCAGAACACCGCTTTGTCGGCGATGTCTTCGGTGAAGTGATAGCCTTCTTTGCCAAGCGAGGGGTCAAGCCGATTGGTGTTCTCGACGACCGCCGGTTCCCATTGCGAGGATTCCCCCGCTAGAAACCCATAGAAATAGTCGAACCCGATGGCTTCACCGGTGGGCCAATTGGTGTAAGGGCCCACGGCCGTTGTTTCGTTCGCAGGCGTATTGTGCCATTTACCAAAGGCAGCCGTGGCATAGCCATAATCACTTAGGACCTTAGCGACAGTGGCAGAGGTACGAGGAATGCGCCCAGTGTATCCGTCCCAATCATTTGCAAGCTCGGCGATTTGCCCATTGCCGACACGATGGTGATTGCGCCCCGTCAGAAGTGCCGCACGGGTAGGAGAGAACATAGCAGCATTATGGAAGCGGCTATAGGCGATGCCTTCTTGTGCCAATTCATCGAAAGTAGGAGTCGTGATCGGTCCGCCCAAAGTATGGGGTAGAGCAGGCCCGACATCGTCAAGCATGATAATGACGATATTGGGTGCGTCTTCGGGTAGATGCGATTTCGCGGACAGCGGGCTGTAGGTAGACTCCGCAATGGTCGGACCCGCCGTGCTACCGGATGGTTTGGGCGGGAAGGGCAGAGATTCTTGCACCACCGCAGCGCCCGTCGTGATGAGCGTAGCCGCGCCCAAGCATAGCCAAGTCGTAGTTCTCTTGATCATCGGTCTTTCTCCATATTGATCCGTCGTAAAATCGACACTTGGTATTGTGGTGTTCAAAATACGTGCGCGGCGCCGTCGCCATAAATGCGCCGAGACCCCGGTCATCGGTAAGGCATTCTCGTTTTTCGCAGACTCGCAATTAGGGGCAGCTAAACTAGTGCCAAAGACCTGTTCGAGTTGCGAGGCAGGGGTAATTCTCCCCGCGTGACGTTAGGTTAGACCAAGGCTCATGCGCGACAAACAACTATTTTAGAAACAAGCACCGCCGACGGCTCAGGCGATCAGGCCGAGTTCGCTATCGGTGGCTGTTCCGGCATATTTGTCCTTTGGCGGCATCGGTCTTGATTGCCAATGGGGCTCGAAAACAAAGCTTGAGACGCTACGCCCTTCAGGTAGCGCGCCATTTCCTGCGCCAAGCGCGTAGTCGTAGTAGAGCTTTACGATCTCTTCTTCGGTCACCTGAGTTGTGGCAGGGTGGGCCATGCACGCTTCGCGCCACGCCCGAACACGGTCGTAGTCATTGCCTGACGGCAGCTCGAAGTCCTCATAGTAATCAAGGAACCAAAACCGTTTGAACATTGGAGTAAAGACAGCCTCTGCCAAACCGAAATCCTCGAACAGGTACGGGCCTTGCGGGTTCTGATCGACAAGGAAATCATTGATGTCCCGATAAAGTGCCAGCAGCTTGTCCAAACGCTCTTCCCGACGCGCGCGGTCTTGGTTCATGACAAAGAGATACCCTGCCATCGTAAAGGGGCCCTCACGGGCGATCAGCATCGATTCAATCGCGTGCTCCACTGGATCGCTTCGGCGCAGCATGGGGCCGTCCACAGCCTCATCGAGATACCGTAGGATCACAAGGCTCTCTTTCAAAATGCGTCCATCGCTGGTTTCAAGAACTGGCAGCGCGGTCGTGCCACGGGTTTTGGCCAAGAGCTCAGGGTCGCGTGGCTTGGTAATGTCCACGACTCGAAATTCGACTGCATCCTGTTTTCCCCGCAGGGCCAACATAATCTCCAGACGTTGTGAAAAAGGGCAGACGGGGATGTGGTAAACGATGTGCTTTTTTGTCATTTGATCACTCCAGTTAAGGGGCAGTGAAGGCGATACTGTTCCGCTTAGCCTACTGCGCAATTGCCCGCGTGTCATCGGGGATGCAGTAGAGCTATGCCGCCATGTCCACAGGGCGACAATTAGGACAAAGAGTAGCGATTGGCGTGCGAACTCAAACTATATGGCCGAGGGCCAGTTCGACCGTGCTTGAATTAGCGCTCTGGAACTTGAGGGGAGAAAAGTGCTACACGGCGCCGTCGGTGCTACAATCTGGAGCACTGCATCTAATAACGGCGCTAAATCGGGTCGAGACGAGGAAAATCATGACGACGGCGAATTCGAAAAACCAAGAAACATCAGGGTTTTCTGAAGTGCGGAGAGCCGCGCGCCTATCCGTGGCTCCCATGATGGATTGGACGGATCGGCATTGTCGGTATCTACATCGGCTATTGTCCCGACATACGCTGCTTTATACGGAAATGGTGACTTCGCCTGCGTTAGTGCGGGGGAATGCGTTGCATTTGTTGCGCTATGACGCGAATGAGCATCCCGTAGCGTTACAGCTTGGCGGCTCGGACCCTGCGGAACTGGCGCAGGCTTGCGTTATGGCAGAGGATCACGGCTACGATGAGATCAACCTGAACGTCGGTTGCCCCAGTGATCGCGTGCAGTCTGGTTGTTTCGGTGCCATCCTGATGGAGAACCCGAAGCTTGTGGCCGAATGTGTGGCGGCAATGCGGGACGCGTGTAATGTCGAGATTACAGTAAAGTGCCGCATCGGAGTGGATGACCAAGAGCCAACCGAGGTTTTGCCAGACTTTCTGACACAGGTTTCGTCGGCGGGAGTAACCCGTTTTCAGATTCATGCGCGCAAGGCGTGGCTTCAGGGGCTCTCGCCCAAGGAGAACCGCGATATCCCTCCGCTGGATTATGACCTTGTGCTTGCGATGAAACAGCAGTTCCCCGAATTGCACATCTCGATCAACGGCGGGATCACCTCGCTTGATCAGGTCGAGACATTCCTTACTCAGGGGCTTGATGGTGTGATGATCGGGCGGTCTGCATATCACTCGCCTGCGGATATCCTCTGTGCTGCGGATGGGCGGATTTACGGAACAGGTAGTACAAGTGACCCCATAGAGGCCGTACACCAAATGATCCCCTATATCGAACGTCATATCGCAGAGGGCGGACGTTTGGGACAGGTCACGCGCCATATGCTTGGGCTGTTTACGGGCCGTCCCGGTGCGCGCGGATGGCGGCGTGTGCTCTCTGAGGGGGCACCAAAGGATGGGGCAGGACCAGAATTATTGCTCGAGGCGCTTGACCGCGTCACAGGAGGCGATATTGCTGTGGGTGCCCATACCAGCGCGTAACCCGCTCTGATTATTCCATAAAAGGACAGAATATGAACGATCTCCTCCAGTACCTGCCTGTATTGGCGCTTTTGCTTGTGATTGGTGGCTTTGCTGGTGTTATGGCGGGGTTACTTGGCGTAGGCGGAGGGATCATCCTTGTGCCAGCGTTCTTTTATGCGTTCGATGCGCTGGGCTATGGTGGCGATCAACTGATGCAGGTTTGCCTTGCCACGTCTCTTGCGACCATCATCGTGACATCGATGCGTTCGGTTGCAAGCCACAACAAGAAAGGCGCAGTTGAATGGGATATCCTCAAGAAATGGGCGCTGGGCATCGCGATTGGTGCGATCTTGGGGATGCTGACGGTTTCTTCGCTGCGCTCAACCGTGCTGCAGGGGATATTCGGCGTTCTCGGGATATTTATCGGCCTGTATATGGCGTTCGGCAAGACAACTTGGCGCTTGGGGGATGAGATGCCCCGTGGCATCAAACGCATGGTGCTTTCGCCGATTGTTGGCTTTTTGAGCGTTCTTATGGGAATTGGTGGCGGGAGCTTTGGCGTGCCGCTTATGAGTTTGCATGGGATTGCCATTCACCGCGCGGTTGCGACGGCTGCTGGCTTTGGCGTGATAATCGCGTTGCCGTCCGTGATCGGGTTTCTATTCGTGGACATTGCCGCCGATAGCGCACCGCCGTTTACGCTTGGGGCTGTGAATATTCCTGCGTTTCTTGTGGTGATCTCAATGACGCTCATTACGGCACCGCTCGGCGCACAGCTCGCGCATCGGTTGGACGCCAAGATGTTGAAACGGATTTTCTCGGTATTTCTGATCGTGGTTGCGATGAATATGTTGCGCAAGGCGCTGGGCTATTAACCTCGGCTCATGCGTCCTGCGCGCCCACCGCGGCGCTTCTTGAGGAGTGACGCGCGTGGAGGCAGGGCGTCTAGGACGGCCTGACGCTCCTCGGCGCTCATTGTGCCCCACTGAGCGATTTCATCCAGCGACCTAAGGCACCCAGTGCATATTTTGGCTGTTGGATGCACCACGCATATCTTGATGCATGGCGATTCCGGCTCGTCGCGTTTCCAGTCGGCATTCATGGGCGTTTCACATTCTGAAGTCGGTCCAGCACCCCCTGAAGGATGAACCCAGCGGCCACATGGTCAATCACATCAGCACGTTTTGCACGCGATACATCCGCCATAAGCAGCGCACGCTCGGCCGCAACGGTCGAGAGACGCTCGTCCCAGAACGTGATCGGCAATGGCGTCAGCCGCTCAAGATTACGGGCAAAGGCGCGGGTTTTCTGACAACGCGGACCTTCGCTCCCGTCCATATTGCGCGGCAGCCCAAGCACAATGCCGCCCACTTCGTTCTTGGTAAGTAGCGCCAAAAGCGCCTCGGCGTCTTGGGTGAACTTCTTGCGGCGGATGGTTTCCAGTGGGGTTGCGATGCTCTGCATCCGATCCGAGAGCGCCACGCCGATTGTTTTGTCACCGAAATCCAACCCTGCAAGAGGGGCCATGCGCGGCACTTCGGCGGCGTATCCCTCGATGTCGTCAATAATCATTCTGTGACTCTTTCTTCGAGGCCCGCCTCGACGCCCGATTGGTAGATGAGCTGACTGTCGCGTTCACTGTCGGCAAAGCGCTCTTTGGCCGTGGCATAGGTCTCACGAACCACTTCGTCGTTCCCAAGCACGCTATTGGCGCGGATATACTGCGCCCATTCTGCGGCACTTGCTTCGCCCGTTTCAAGTTTCTCACCAAGGCTTGCAACCATCCCGAGGATCATTTCCTGACGTTCCTCTGGTGTCATGGCTTGTGCATCGGCGACTTGCTCGGCAGTTGGGCCAGCTGTGCTTCCATCCATAGGAGCGGCGGCCTGTTGAGGTTGTTCGGCGCTAAATGATTGCCCCGCAAAATAAGCGATATCGCCAAAGTTGCGGCGGACGTCCTGCATCCACGGTGTGTTAATGTTGTCCATCTCCATCAGCGGCGCCCAAAGCTCGTAGGTCACGTCCGGGCGGCGGGTCTGGGCAAACATCAGGCCCATGTAGTACCGCGCCTCGGCGATGTGGGGATCGCGGCGTAGAACCTCGTTCCACAGGGCTTCTGCCTCGGGAGAGATTTCACCGTTTGCGCCATATACCATGATACGCGCAAGCAGGATCAGATCGTCAGTCTCTGCTTTCTCTGGCCCCGCAAGTTCCACAACCCGCGTTTGTGCGCGACGTGCCGCGGCGAAGTTGCCAAGGTTGGCCTCTTGTTTCGCCAAAAGCCGAAATCCAACCGCATCGTCAGGGCGGCTCTCGAGGGCAGTGCGAAGCTCGTTGATAAGTTGGTTGTCTGCCTCGCTCACATCGGCGGTGCGATCAGGAGCGGCGTGTTCCAGCTCTTCTTGTGGGCGGCGGTTATCATAGAGCGCCTTGGCGTTTGCATAGCGCTGCGCGAGCGGTGCATCTTCGCGCGCATTGGCGCCCAGATCAGCATAGAGCGCGCCACCAACCACGAACAAGAGCACAACAAGCGCACCAGCCGCGCCATAGGTGGCATATTTGGGAGCAGGCTTGGACGCCACTTTCTCTTGTGCGCGCTTGTCTGCCTCAAGCAAGCGGCGAGAAACCTCAACCTTGGTGCGTGCGGCCTCATCCGCCGAGAGCGTCCCTTGCGCTACATCGCGATCAATTTCGGCCAACTGGCGCTGATAGAATGCGACATCGCGCGAAGTCGGCGCGTCTCCGTCTTTGGGGGTGTCACGCTGTAGCAGGTTCTGGATTACATAGACCGCGCAAAGGCCTGTAATCACTGCAATCGTCAAATAGAACCACATTGGCCGCTCCTTTTGTTGGCTTATGTCTAACGGCGTTTGCGGTGCTGCAAAAGGTACAAGTAGCCGCACGCCCCCATCCGAGGCCGAAAATCGGGCCAGATGTCGTAGATGTGAAGAAAACTGCCGCACGTCGTGCCTCAATGGCTTGGAATCATCGGCAGAAAAGGCAAGGATACGATATTCAATGTTTTCGGGGATTTCTCCACCGCCCAAATTACGGACGTTACTTATGAAACGCTATTCTGCCTTTGCCATCGCGCGTGAAGCCTTTCGATATCATACGGGCTGGGAACGTGCGTGGAAAAGCCCCGAACCCAAGAAACGCTATGATGTTGTGATCGTAGGGGCAGGGGGACACGGGCTGGCGACGGCCTACTACCTTGGCAAGAATCATGGCATTACCAATGTTGCGATCCTTGAAAAAGGTTGGCTGGGCGGCGGAAACACGGGCCGCAATACGACGGTTATTCGCTCGAACTACCTTCAGGATTCGTCTGCCGCGATTTATGAAAAGGCGCGCAGTCTCTACGAAACCATGAGTCAGGACTTGAACATGAACGTGATGTTCAGCCCTCGTGGTGTCCTGATGCTTGCGCAGACCCAACACGAGGTGCGCGGATACAAGCGAACCGCGCAGGCGAATGCTTATCAGGGTGTCGATACCGAATATGTTTCTGCGGAACGGGTTCAGGAACTCTGCCCGATGATTGACATCACGGGGCCGCGCTATCCGATCCTTGGCGCTTTGTGGCAGCCGCGCGGCGGAACGGCACGCCACGATGCGGTTGCGTGGGGGTATGCGCGGGCGTGCTCCGCGATGGGAATGGACATCATCCAGAAGTGCGAAGTCACGGGAATTTCGCAATCCCAAGGACAGGTAACAGGCGTTTCGACGACGCGTGGGGATATTGCCTGTGGCAAACTCGGTATTGCGGTTGCGGGCCACTCTGGACACCTCGCCGAGATGGCAGGGTTTCGTCTTCCGCTTGAGAGCGTCGCCCTTCAGGCCTTGGTGAGCGAGCCGATTAAACCGTGCATGGATGTGGTTGTGATGGCGAACACGGTTCATGGATATATGAGTCAATCTGACAAGGGCGAAATGGTGATCGGTGGCGGCGCGGATGGTTACAATAACTATACGCAGCGTGGCTCGTTCCATCATATCGAGGAAACCGTTCGCTCGTTGATCGAGATGTTCCCCGCGATCTCAAGGCTCAAGATGCTGCGCCAATGGGGTGGGATCGTTGATATGACGGGGGATCGCTCGCCCATTATCTCGACGACACCGCTGGGCGGATGTTTCCTGAACTGTGGCTGGGGAACGGGTGGCTTCAAGTCGATCCCGGGTTCTGGCTGGGCGATGGCGGACCTTGTGGCGCGCGGCGCTCCGGGGCCATTGGCGGCAGAGTTCGGGCTCGAACGTTTTGCCGAGGGGCGCTTCATTGATGAAAGCGTCGCGGCGGGGGTTGCCCACTGATGACACTAAATGACCGGAAAGACATGCGATGCTGACCTTGAAATGCCCATACTGCGGCGTACAGGCCGACGAAACCGAACTCTCGGCAGGGGGCGAGGCCCATGTTTCTCGTGCGTTGCCCGACAGCGACGACAGCACGCTCGCGAACTATCTGTTCTACCGTGAGAACCCGCGCGGCGTTCATTTTGAACGTTGGCGCCATAGTAACGGCTGTGGCAAGTGGTTCCACGCCGCGCGCAACACCATGACGCTTGAGGTCTATGGCACCTATTCCGCGCAAGTTTTTGGTCCCAAAGAAGAAATTATCGCACGTATCCAAGAGCGCCACCCCGATTGGACACCAGAAGCGGAGGCGAAATGAGCACCCGAATTAAGAATAGCGGTCGTTTGATTGATCGAAACGCTCTTGTCTCCTTTACGTTCAACGGTCAGGCTATGATCGGATACGAGGGCGACACACTCGCATCGGCTTTGCTTGCAAACGGTCAGTTGATGATGGGTCGCAGCTTTAAGTATCATCGCCCACGCGGCCCTGTTGCATCAGGGAGCGAAGAGCCGAATGCGCTTGTGAACCTTGGGCGTGATGGACGCTCGGAACCGAACCAGCGTGCCACAACAACCGAGATCTTCGAGGGGCTGGAAGCGACCAGTCAGAACCATTGGCCCAGCCTTGAGTTCGACGTTGGTGCGATTAACAATGCGGTGGCGCGCTTTCTGCCTGCTGGTTTCTACTACAAGACGTTCATTTCCCCGCGCCCTGCGTGGAAGCATTTGTTTGAGCCGATCATCCGCAAATCTGCCGGTCTTGGCCCCGCACCCAAGGAGCGGGATGCGGATACATATGAGCATTTCTACGCCTTTGCGGATGTGCTTGTCGTCGGTGGTGGCATCGCGGGTCTTCAGGCTGCTCTTGCGGCGGCTGAGGCGGGCGCGCAGGTGCTATTGCTTGAGCAAACGGCACATTGGGGCGGTCGCGCGCCTGTTGATATAGATCAGATTGACGGGATAGCCACCGAAGCTTGGATTGCGCAAACGGTTAAGAAGCTTGAGGCGCTCGATAATGTCACGCTGCGCCTGCGCACCCAAGGGTCCGGCGTCTATGATCATGGGTATGCCCTCGGGTATGAGCGTCTGAGCGATCACAGCGCGGATAAATCGGGCGCGCGCCACCGCCTCTGGCGGATCCGTGCAACGCGTATTGTTTCGGCCACTGGTGCGCTTGAGCGCCCGCTGAGCTTTGCGGGGAACGACATTCCTGGCGTCATGCTTGCAAGCGCGATGCGGGATTACCTTACGAATTGCGGCGTCGTTCCGGCGCATCTCCCTGTTGTTCTGACCAATAATGATGACGCGTATCGCACGGCAATTGCGTGGGCAGAAGCGGGGCAGACGGTTGCGGCCATTCTCGATGTGCGCCCTAATCCCAAGAGCGCGCTCATCGAGCGGGCCGAGGGGCTCGGGATACCGATACGCTTTGGGACCGCCATTGCGAAGGTGAACGGCAGCAAATGCGTTACGGGTGTATTGGTCTGCGATGCGGATTCAGATGGAAGTGAAACCGAGGAAATCATCTGCGACGGAGTTGCCATGTCGGGTGGGTGGTCGCCTGTCGTGCATCTCTGGTCCCATTGCGGAGGCAAGCTTGTGTGGGACGACGCACAGGCGCATTTCGCGCCCGATCAAACGCGACCACCAACTGGAGCGGATGGCGCAGGATTTGTTGTGACCGCTGGCACGGCTTCTGGAAAACTGAATGCGGCCGATGCACTTGCCGATGCGGATGCCGCAGGCAAACGCGCCGCCAAAGAAGCGGGGTTTACCCCCACTGATGCGGCGGCTCCTTCTGTTGAAGAGCACCCACCGTTCCCGCCACAGGCATCGTGGATACTCCCTGAAAATGCACCCGACGCGCTGCGGGCCAAATCTTGGCTGGATTTCCAGAATGATGTGAAGGTCTCCGACGTTCAACTGGCCGCTCGCGAGGGGTACGAGAGCGTTGAGCATACTAAGCGATACACCACATTGGGAATGGCAACCGATCAGGGTAAGTTGAGCAATATTAACGGCTTGGCGGTTCTTTCTAATGCTCTGGATCAAGAGATTCCCAAGGTCGGAACCACCACTTTCCGCCCGCCATTTACGCCGATTTCAATGGGCGCGATTGCGGGAGAAGCGCGTGGTGAACTGTTCCAACCCGTGCGCGAAACACCGATGCACCGCTGGCACCAAGCCCAGAACGCAGAGTGGGAACCGGTTGGCATGTGGCGTCGCCCCTATGCCTATTTGCGCGACGGCGAAACCACTGAGCAAGCGGTTATGCGCGAGACCAAAAACGCCCGCAACAACATCGGCCTTTTGGATGCAAGCACGCTCGGCAAAATCCTTGTGAAGGGGCCGGACGCGGGAAAATTCCTTGATCTCATGTACACCAATATGATGTCCACGCTGGCGGTCGGAAAATGCCGCTATGGGCTGATGTGTAATGATAACGGGTTCCTGATGGATGACGGTGTCGTTGCGCGCTTGGATGAGGAAACCTTCCTGTGTCATACGACGACGGGTGGCGCGGAGCATATTCACGGCCATTTTGAGGAGTGGTTGCAGTGCGAGTGGTGGGACATGAAAGTCTATACCGCCAACATAACCGAGCAATACGCGCAGATCGCCGTCGTCGGCCCCAAGGCGCGCGACTTGCTCGACAAACTCGGCGGCATGGATGTCTCGAAAGAGGCGCTTCCGTTCATGACTTGGACCGAAGGAAAACTCGCAGATATCGACGCCCGTATTTTCCGGATCAGCTTCTCGGGCGAACTATCCTACGAGATTGCCGTACCCGCAAGCTATGGTCTGGCACTCTGGGAGTTGCTTCACGAAGCGGGGCAGGAATTTGGCCTGATGCCATATGGCACAGAGGCGCTGCACATTCTTCGGGCCGAGAAGGGCTTTATTATTGTTGGTGACGAGAGCGACGGAACCGTCATTCCGCAGGACTTGAACATGAGCTGGGCTGTCTCCAAGAAGAAGGAGGACTTTATCGGTAAACGCGCTCATATGCGCAAGGATATGCAGCGCGAAGATCGTTGGAAACTCGTTGGATTACAGTCTCTTGATGGGTCTGTCCTTCCTGAGTCAGCTTATATTCTGGGCGATGGCCAGAACGCGAACGGACAGTCCGTCATGCGTGGACGTGTGACCTCGACGTATCATTCCCCGAACCTTGGTTATGGCATTGCTATGGCGCTTCTGGAGGGGGGGATGTCCCAGCGTGGCGAGGTTGTTCAGGTGGGTAACTTGGGCAAGGAACTCATCGCCGCACGGGTGGTTGATCCGGTATTTTACGACAAGGACGGAGCAAAACAGGATGTCTAGTAAGCACGCCCCCCAGAGCCCCCTAGAGGAGCAAGTCGCCGAAGGTCGCGTCGAAGTCCGCGAAATGGGTCTGCAAGGCATGATAACCCTGCGCGCCGACCTTGCGAATAAAAAGGTACGCAGTGCTGTCGAAGCACTTGTGGGGGTGGAAATGCCACAGCCTCGGCGCATTGCCATAAAACGCGGCAAGGGCATCGCGTGGATGTCGCCCGACGAGGTTCTTATTATCCTACCGTACTCCCAAGCGGCCAAGGCGGCGGCGAAACTATCGCAAGATCTGGAGAAGGAACACGCGCTTGTGGCCAATGTTTCGGACGCGCGGGCGGTCTTTACCCTGAGTGGGGCCGAGGCGCGGGATGTGTTGGGGAAACTGGCGCCCGTTGATCTCTCGACGGCCAGTTTTGCCAAAGACGAGGTGCGGCGCACACGAATTGCCCAGACGTCGGCAGCGTTCTGGATGTCCGGCACGGCCAAGGCGCCCTACAACAAGATCACGATTATCGTATTCCGAAGCGTCGCGCGCTATGCGTTTGACCTGCTTGCGCATGCCGCCAAATCGGGGGCGGTGGAGTATTATTCAGGGCGCTAATCCCGCGAAAGCATCAGCGGTCCTTCGCTGGATTTCTTCCCGTAACACGCGGATTTTGCTATTATAGCCGCTAAATTTTCAAATCGCCCTTGACGTTCGCATGGCTGGGGGGCCATTTGTCGAGGGAATGCAATTAACCCGCGCCTTTCGGTGCCAAACAATGAGGTTTCCCATGGCTTTTACGCTTCCCGATCTTCCTTACGCCCATGACGCGCTTGCCGAGAATGGCATGTCCGCAGAGACGCTCGAATTCCACCACGACCTGCACCACAACGCTTATGTGACCAACGGTAACAAAGCGATCGAAGGCACAGAGTGGGAGGGCAAGAGCCTCGAAGAGATCATCAAAGGCACATATGATTCCTCTGCTGTGGCGCAGAACGGTATCTTCAACAACATCAGCCAACTCTGGAACCACAACCAGTTCTGGGAAATGATGTCGCCAGGCACAACAGCGATTCCGGGCGAGCTTGAAAAAGCACTTATCGATAACTTCGGTTCTGTTGATGCGTTCAAATCCGACTTCTCGGCCGCTGGTGCGGGTCAATTCGGCTCTGGCTGGTGCTGGCTTGTTCAAGAGTCTGACGGCTCGCTGAAGGTCACAAAAACAGAAAACGGTGTGAACCCGCTTTGCTTTGGTCAAACAGCCCTTCTTGGCTGTGATGTTTGGGAGCACTCCTATTACATCGACTTCCGCAACAAGCGCCCTGTTTACCTTACAAACTTCCTTGAGAAGCTTGTAAACTGGGAAAATGTTGCGTCGCGTCTGGCGTAAGTACCCCGAAATAACGAGCGCCCAGTGCGGCGTTCGCCATATCAAACCCGTCGAAGGAATTCGGCGGGTTTTTTGCTCTTTACGTTGCGCAGGTCATGTGAAACGTTGCCGATAACGCCGCGCCGCGTTCCCCATGAATTGAGGTTTTCCCTATGTCCGAGAGCGTTAAAGGAAGTCTTGCGATGCTCTTTGCCTGCGTGGTTTGGGGGTTTTCGGCGGTATATTACAAATCCATCGATCACGTCCCACCGCTTGAGGTTCTCTGCCATCGCAGCCTCTGGTCGCTTGTGTTTCTGCTTATGGTGCTAGCCGTTCAGGGGCGGCTGGGGATGTTGCGCGATATGTTGGGTAACCCGCGAGCGCTCTGCTGGATTGGGGTGGCGGCGTTGATGATCTCAACGAACTGGTTTCTGTTTATCTTTGCTGTACAGACGGGCCGCACCGTCGATAGTTCGCTGGGCTATTTCATTTTCCCGCTGCTGGCGGTTCTGCTTGGCGCGTTTGTTTTGGGCGAGCGGCTTGGCACCCTAAAATGGGTTGCGGTCGGGCTCGCGGCGCTGGCGGTTACGGGGCTAACCGTTGCACTTGGCGCGGCACCTTGGATTTCGCTGACCTTGGCGGTCACTTTCGCATTTTATGGTTTGCTCAAAAAACAGATCGACGCTGGTCCCGTTGTTTCGGTAACGCTTGAAGTCTTACTGATCTCGCCGCTGGTTCTTTTTTGGATCTGGGGGGCGGAAACGCAGGGCTGGACCGCGTTTGGCGATCAGGAGGCGGGCGCATTCGGCAATAGCTGGAGTGATAGCCTGCTTCTGATGTTTTCGGGCGTACTAACCGGTGGGCCGCTTATCCTGATGTCCTACGCGAGCAAACGGATTTCGCTCGCGACACTTGGTTTGCTTACTTACGTGAATCCGACGCTACAGTTTGTTGTCGCGGTAGCGCTCTTTGGTGAGGTCATAACACCAGCCCATATGGTCGCTTTCCCGATTATATGGGTGGCGCTTGCGCTTTATTCTGCGGTGAGTTTCGCCGAGGAAAGATCCGCGCGCAAAGCTTCGCGCAATTCTGCTGCGGTTCCGACGATCTGAATGAAATCGCGCAGGGATGCGTCTGCGAAGCCCTGATCAATGATGTGATCGACAAGCTTTACCAGCGGCTCCCAATAGCCGTTCGGAGAAAGCAGATAGATCGGTTTGGCGTGAAGCCCAAGCTGGCGCCATGTCAGAACCTCAAAGAACTCGTCCATCGAACCCGCACCACCAGGCATCACAACAATCGCGTCGGCGTTCATATACATGACCTTTTTGCGTTCGTGCATGTTTTCGGTCACAATGAAATTCGTAAGATCGCGCTTGCCCACTTCACGGGACATGAGGTGCGTCGGAATAACGCCAAAGGTCTGCGCACCCGCTTCTTGCGCGGCATTCGCAACGGCCCCCATGAGGCCAACGTCACCCGCGCCATAAACCAGCCGCCAGTTTTCCTCGGCGATCATGGTTCCTGTCTCTTGGGCGGCTTCCAAAAATGCGGGGTCATCCCCCGTACGCGAGCCACAGTAGACACAAATCGAAGCGGAAAAAGGGGAAATCATGGACATTGGCCTTTGGTTAGGGTTTCTTGAGCGCCAACGTGGGCGGAATGCCCTTACAATCGCCTGTTCACTGGGTAGGTGCAAGACCATTGGGGAATGGAATTTATGGCTGTGAAGAGTAACTTAGGGTTCACGGGTGTCGCGCTTGGGGGAGCAACGGCATTGGCGGTGGCGATGGGGGGCTACGTGATGTATTCGCTCCCTAGGACGCAGGAAGTTTCGGCCCCCGAAGTCACGCCAGAGGACAACGCGCAGGTGGGTGAGGCAGCCGTAGAAGCTACACCTGATGCGCCAGTCGAGGAAGTTGCAACCGAAGTTTCCGAGCCTCCCGCAGAAGAGGCCATACCGACGATGGCACCCAGCTTTGATGTTGTGCGTGTGGACGCCGATGGTGGCGCGCTGGTTGCTGGCCGTGCCGAAGCGGGCACCGAGGTTGTTATCTCGTTGGATGGCGAAGAGGTTTCGCGCACCGAAGCAGACGCCAGCGGCAATTTCGTAAGCCTGTTTAGCGTTGAGGTCGCAGACGCCGCGCGCGTGATGTCCTTGGAAACAGGGAGCGGCGCTTCGACGGTTGCGTCCGCTGAAACCGTTATTCTTGCGCCGAGCGCGACACTTGCGCCATTGGCCGAGCCAGAGACCGCAGACGTTGCCGAAGTAGAGGCCGAACCAAGTGACGCTCAGGTTGCGACGGTTACGCCAGATCAGCCGCAAGATGCACCAGAAGAAACCGTGGAAAACGTAACAGCCGAAGCTGCGACAGAGCCCGCGCCCGAAACCGTTGAAGAACCGATTGAAGTCGCCTCCGCGGAACCTTCGGTCGATGATACCGCGCCGCAAGCGCCCGCCGTCTTGTTGGCGACCGATGAAGGCGTGGAGGTTTTACAATCCGGCGAACCTTCCAGCGACTTGGCGATCAATGCGATCACCTATGGCGCCGAGGGCAACGTCCAGATTGCAGGGCGCGGCAACCCCGGAGATTTCATTCGTCTTTATCTGGATAACGAACCCGTAGAAACCCACGAGATCAACGCCGAGGGCAATTGGGCCGCCGCATTGACCGAAGTTGAAGCGGGTATTTATACCTTGCGGGCCGATCTGGTGGATACCGAGGGCAAGGTGGTTTCGCGCGTCGAAACACCGTTCAAGCGCGAAACGCCCGAGGCGCTGGAAAAGGTCGCTCCGGTTTCCGAGGATGGCAATGTTGTTGTAAAGGCCGTGACCGTACAACCGGGCAACACGCTTTGGGGGATCGCCAAAGATACCTACGGGGACGGCGTGCTTTATGTGCGGGTGTTTGAAGCCAATCGCGACAGCATTCGTGACCCCAACCTGATTTATCCCGGCCAGCTCTTTACGGTGCCAACCAACGAATAAAGCAAACGAATTGGCGCCGTACCTCTGGCAATCCTTGTTCTGCGCCGCTAATCTGTGCCGCTCAGCAAGCTGGAGAATGCCATGCGCCGATTGACCCCCACAGATGCCGCTTTGAAGTCAGGACCCAAAGGGGGCGGCTGGAATGTGATCCGCCGCGTGATCCCTTATGTCTGGCCCAAAGACCAGCCTTGGATCAAGCGGCGCGTTGTGGCGGCAATGATTATGCTGCTGATGTCCAAACTCGTGGCCGTTGTTTCGCCGTTCCTCTACAAAGAGGCGGTGGATCTGCTTGCAGGTGAGGGGGAGCCCTCTGCTTGGATGCTGGGGATTGGTGCGGTTGGAATAACCGTTGCCTATGGCTTGGCGCGGGCGCTGACGGTTGGGATGAACCAACTTCGCGATGTTATTTTTGCGCGGGTGGGACAGCGGGCGCTGCGGCAACTTGCGCTTGAGACATTTACCCATATTCACCGCCTTTCGATGCGCTATCATATCGCGCGCAAAACGGGTGGTCTCTCGCGGATCATCGAGCGTGGTGTGAAGGGCGTAGATTTCCTTCTGCGTTTTCTTTTGTTTTCGATCGGGCCGCTCGTTCTTGAGCTTTTGATGGTCGCAGTCATTCTGTTTTTTGTGTTTGATGTCTGGTATTTGGCGGTCGTCGTTGCGACGATTGCGGCCTATGTCTGGTTTACCTTCGCGGTGACCGAATGGCGCGTGCGTATCCGCAAGGAGATGAACGAGCAGGACACCGAGGCCAATCAGAAAGCCATCGACAGTCTGCTGAATTTTGAAACGGTGAAGTACTTCGGCGCAGAGGGGCGCGAGGCCTATCGTTACGATAGCTCGATGGCGCTCTATGAGAAGGCGGCACTCAAAACGAGTTATTCGCTGGCGTTCCTGAACTTTGGTCAGTCGCTCTTGATTACGTCTGGGCTTGTCGCCGTGATGGTTATGGCTGCCGTTGGTGTGCAAAGCGGCGACTTGACCGTGGGCGATTTCGTCATGGTGAACGCCTATATGATCCAGATCACAATGCCGCTAAACTTCCTTGGTTCGGTCTATCGTGAAATCCGTCAGGCGCTGGTGGATATGGGCGAGATGTTTGAGCTTCTGGGACAACCTGCGGAAGTGACCGACAAACCAAACGCCAAGAAACTCAAGGTCGACGGCGGTGAGATTGAGCTTGATAATATCGAGTTCGGCTATGAGCCCGAGCGCCCAATCCTCAAAGGCGTGAGCCTGACTGTTGGTGCAGGCGAAACCGTTGCGATTGTGGGCCCATCGGGGAGTGGTAAGTCCACCATCGGGCGCATCCTTTTCCGTTTTTATGATGTGAACGCCGGCGCGCTTCGTATTGATGGTCAGGACGTGCGCGACGTGACCCAAGAGAGCCTGCACGAGCAAATCGGCGTGGTGCCACAGGATACCGTTCTGTTTAACGACACGATTTACTACAACATTGCCTATGGTCGTGCGGACGCTAGTCGAGAAGAAGTGCGCGAAGCCGCGCGCGCTGCGAAAATCCACGACTTTATTATGTCGCTTCCCAACGGATACGACACAGCGGTCGGTGAGCGCGGCCTAAAGCTTTCGGGCGGTGAGAAACAGCGCGTCGGCATCGCGCGTACGTTGCTCAAGAACCCGCCGATCCTGTTGCTGGATGAGGCGACAAGCGCGCTCGACAGCGAAACGGAGCGCGACATTCAAGATAGCCTCAAGGCGATGGGTAAGGGGCGCACGGTGATCACCATTGCGCATAGGCTCTCGACGGTGGTCGATGCCGACCGGATTGTGGTGCTAGAGGCCGGAGAGATCGTAGAGGAGGGCACGCACGACGAACTCCTCGCGCACAGCGGACGTTACGCAAATATGTGGCGCCGCCAGCAGTCCGAAGAAGACGCCGCCTAGAAATAAAAAGCCCCGCTGACCGAAATGGTGAGCGGGGCTTTTCTTATTCTGCGGCCTTGAGCGGAGGACCGTCGGATTTAGGAGTGTCCGTGGCCTCATCCGTGTCGCTACTTTCGTGCTTCACGTCGTTCTCTAGGAGCTTTGTCCAGTCAAGCTCTGGTGCCTTAAGTTTCTTGGCGGCGGATTGTAGCGCCCAGTCATGAGCGGCCTGACTGCTGCGTCCCATCGAGAGTTTCGCCAGAAGGCGCGCAATCCACGAAACGTAGGTCTTGAACCATACGGGGATCGCCAGCATCGAAGGCGTAAACACCAGCGTCAAAACCGTCGCAATACCCAACCCGAACACAACCGCAGTCGCAAGTTGCTTCCACCAAAGTGCGGTGGGGCTGTCGATGGAATAGCCGCCGTTGATAAAGTCGAGCGACAATCCGAACATCATCGGCGCAAGGCCCGCCATCGTTGTGATCGTTGTAAGCAAAACAGGGCGAATGCGGTTTTGCGCGGTGCGCACAATGGCCTCGATGCGAGGCATGTATTTCGCGTATTCCTGATAGGTGTCGATCAGAACAATGTTGTTGTTCACCACGATCCCCGCCAGCGCAACAATCCCCGTACCCGTCATAATGATCGAGAAGGCTTGATTCATCACCAACATCCCGATCAATACACCCGTCGTCGAGAGCACAACCGCAACCAGCACCAGAAGCGAGTTATAGAAGCTGTTGAACTGCGCCAACAGGATCACAAACATCAGCGCCAAAGCACCCGCAAACGCGCGCATTAAGAAGGCACCGGACTCGGCTTGGTCCTCTTGGTCGCCTGTCCATTCCCACGTCACATCATCTGGCAGAACCTCTTGGGTGTTCAGCCATTCGGTGAGCGCCTCGATACGCTCATTGGCGTTTACTGGTGCGGCCTGATAGGCGTGCGCGTCGATCTTGGATTGATAGGTTTCGCCATCGTTTGCAACCTTCCCAAGGTCCTTCTCGGCGATGAAATACGCCTCGTCGTCAGGGTCCGTTGGTGTGAGCTTTAGAAGGTTGGAGGCAATCCCCGCTTTCACATCAAAATAGCGTTGTTGATCCACTCGATCGATCTGCGCGAGTTTCTCGACAGGTTGGCGTGTGATGAAATTCGAAAGTGGCACAAGCCCCTCGGTGGTACGGATGCGCAGGCTGTCGAGTGTGGACAGAACGCGGTCCTCCTCGGGAAGGCGCACGCGAATTTCGATCTCCTCGTCACTTGAATCGACCCGCATGGTGTCGAGCAATATGCCGCGCGTCACCAATTGAACCATACCGCCGACCGTCGCAACATCTGCGCCGTATCGACCTGCTTTTTGCACGTCCACATCAATTTGCCAGTCGATACCGGGCAGGGGGAGCGTATCGTCGATATCTGCGAGCCCCGGCGTTACATCAAATTGCGCGCGCGCGATTTCAGTGGCGGCGCGAAGGCTTTCCCAGTTGTCGGATTTCAGCCGAAGATGCACAGGCTTGGCCGAAGCGGGACCGCGTGAAAGGTTGAGGATTTCGCTCCGTGTTCCCGGAATTTGGGCAAGCTTCTCTTCTAGACGTTCCAGAACCGCGTTGCCGTCATATTCTGGATCAACTGCGTTGCGCTTCAATCCCCAGAACCACGGCTCTTTGATGGTTGGGCGTTCTTCCCATGGCATCAACTCGATTTGAATTTGGCCAATGGAATCGCGTGGCGCGCCAGCACCGCCGTCAAATTGCGTAAGCCCACCGTCACCCGCAAAGGCAAAGGTGCTCTGGATACCTTTTTCCTTCAGCACGATATCCTCGGCCAAACGTAGCGCGTCGTCTTTTTCCTCAAGCGAGAGGTTCCCGCGCTGGCGCACATAGATGATCGCCTGCTCGGGTTCGCTATCGACAAAGAACTCGACGCCCTTGTTGTTTTCTCCGAAGATCGAGAAGGTCGTCAGAACGACGAAAATAACGCTCCCGACGGCCACAAGTGGCATGATCGGATTGCCGACGATGAACTTGATGAAAATCCCGAAGGGAGAGCGGCGGACACCTGCGCGCACCTTTTTTTCGCGCTTGGGAAGGGATGCCGCCCCCAAAAACGCAGAGCTTGCAAAGGCTGAAATCATAAAGAGCAGCGCACCGGGAATGATGCCTACGACGCCCGTCGCGATGGGTGTGCCCCCAAAGAGGTAACCCGGATTGAGCATCTGCATAATTCCGAGGAATAGCCCGTAGAACGCGACAGGAATAAGCGCTGCACGCACAAACCAAGGAAGCTTGCGTTTCAGGAATGCCGACGCATTCTCGATGATCCGCGAACCACGCCCGAAAACGCCGCCAAGGACCGGAAGGTAAACCAGCGCCACAACCAGCGACGCAGAGAGAACGAAGATCAACGTAACCGGCAGCATACCCATGAATTGCCCTGCGACACCGGGCCAGAAGAGCATCGGAAGGAACGCGCAAAGCGTCGTCGCAGTCGAGCTTACGATGGGCCAGAACATACGCTTTGCGGCCTCGGTAAAGGCGTGCATCGGGCCAACACCCTCTTTGATGCGGCGGTCTGCATATTCCACCACGACGATCGCGCCGTCCACAAGCATACCAACCGCAAGGATCAGGCCGAACATCACGATGTTGGAAATCGTAATTCCCATCGCGCCCAAGAGCACAAAGCACAACAGGAACGAAGTCGGGATAGAAAACCCAACCAGAAGGGCCGAGCGCGTTCCAAGCGTTCCCAGAACCACGATCATAACAAGGGCAATCGCCGTTAGAACCGAGCCTTCAAGCTGGCTGACCATAGAGCCAACCGTGCGCGACTGATCGTTGCTTGCGCCGACTTCTACCGCTGCGCGCAGTTGCTCTGGCCATCCTGCGCGGGATTCTTCGACTGCGGCGCGGACCTGTGCGGCGGTGTCGATGATGTTAAAGCCTTTGCGCTTCACGACCTGCAACGCGACGGTCGTTTCGCCATTGTAGCGTGCGGTGCCCACGCGGTCTTCGAATGTCAGACGGATATCCGCCAGATCGCCCAGCGTTACAACGCGGTCACCGTTAGTCTTGACGGGAAGGTCAAAGATATCTTGCGGCTCGCCGAAACTTGACGGGATTTTTACCGAGAACGCGCCGTTCGGCGTTTCGATTTCACCAGCGGCGATCAACTGGTTGTTGTTTACGACCACATTGATGAGTTCTGGCGCGGTGACGTTATATGCCTCAAGGCGCAGCGGGTCGATTGTGACCTCGACCATCTCGTCGCGATGCCCTGCGAGGGCGGCCTCAAGAACGGGTTCCAACCCTTCAAGCTTGTCCTGAAGCTGTTTGCCGACACGAACCAAGGTCCGTTCCGGCAGATCGCCAGACAGGTTCACGATGATAATCGGAAACTCGGAGAAGTTGATTTCGTTGATTGAATATTTATCGGCACCCGCAGGGAAATTCCCTTCAACGGTGTTCATCTTGTCGCGCACGTCGGCGATGATTTTTGTCTTGTCCCAGCCAAATTCGAACTCTAGCGCGATGCCGCCATACCCTTCGGAGGCGGTAGAGGTCATTGTCTTGAGGCCATCCAGATCCGAGAGTTCCGTCTCCATCGGCTTAACCAACAGAGCCTCGCTATCCTCGGCGGAAATTCCGGGGAAGGGGACCGAAACAAATAGAGCGGGAATTTCAATGTCGGGCTCACCCTCTTTGGGGAGGTTCACATAGGCGGCGGCCCCTGCGACCAAGGAAATCACAATAAATGCAATGACCATCCGGGCCCGTTCAGAGGCCCAGTCAACGATGCCCGTCATTAGCTTGGCTCCTTGTAGGTAACCGCCACTGTCACACCATCTGTAACATATTCCTGGCCGGATGTGATGATGCTGACCTCATCGGGAAGCCCGTCAAGCCATACGCCGCCGATCTCGTCGCGCAAAATCGACACGGGCGCAAACTGGACGGTTTTGTTTTCATCGACCGTACGAACACCCAGTTCGCCGTCGTCATCCAGCGTCAATGCGGAGGCCGGAACAAGGTGTGCCTCTGTCCCTGCGGCCGAGACGATAATCTCGACGGTTTGTCCGTCGCGGATCGCAAGGTCCTCATTTGGAACGATCACCTCCACACGAAATGTGCGTGTTGTGACATCCGCGGTGCGGGAGAGGAACGAAACGCTTCCCCGCGCTTCACGACCAGAAGCAAGCCGCGCACCGGCCATGGCGCCAACCTTGATACGCTCGACATCTGTTTCCGGAACAAAGCCGACGAGCTTGATCGGATTCAGCAATACCACCGTCCCGCAAAGCGCGCCGGGTTGCATCAAGGTGCCAAGTTCGGCGGTATCTGTTTCAAGCATTCCCGCAAAGGGCGCGTTGATCTTGAGGCGGTCAATTTCACGCTGTGCCGCAGCCACACGTGCCTCGGCAGATTTGATTCCCGACGTGGCAGCAGAGGCGGCGGCCTTGGCGGCCTCAACCGCTGCAAGGGCGCTCTCGACTGATGCTGCAGCAGAGGCGACGCGCGTATCCGAGGCAAAGCCACCTTCGGATAAACGCTTGGCGGCGTTATCGTTGATTTGTGCTTCGGCGAGGCGCGCGTTGGCCTCTGCGAGGCGGGCGTTTGCTTCTGGAACGGCGGCTTGGGCGCGGATCAAAACGCCCTGTGCGTCTTCAAGGTCGCTGGCGCGCGTGCCGATCTCGACTTCGCAGAGAAGCTGATCCTTTTCGACTTGGCTTCCTTTGCGAAGGGGCTCGGAAATAATAAGTCCGCTCACTTCGGAGCGGACTTCAACTTCGCGAGCGGCTTCTGTTTCGCCGCGCAATAGAACTGCGTTTTCAATCGGTTGCGCAACAGAGCGCAAAGCAACGACCGAAACGAGAGGTTTGGATGGCGTCGTATTGTCAGGTTCGGGAGCCGCCGCTGTTTCTGCTTCCGAAGGAGGTGCGTCCGTTTCCCGCGCAAAGTCGACAAGGTTGTCACGCTGAAACACAAGGAAGAACAAAAATGCGCTTACAAGGATAGCGGTTAAAATGGGAAGCAAACGCATGATTTCTCCGAATTTCTTAAATCTTGCCAAATGGCTGGGATGTTAATTACCTTCACATAGTTTTATTTCCGGAAATTTCAAACATTTTTTCCGGCCCTAAACTGTCTGGTTTAGTTTATTTTTTGCCGTTTGAATTTGCAACGGGCCATTTTGCGGCGAGATCGTGGCATGAATGGGAGAATTAGGCCGCGCTCAAGCGCCTTATCTTATGAGGAAATTCATGCTTAGGCGCCGCGACCCTTGGCAAGGCGTTCTCCTTCGGGGTATGAGGGGGCATTCCCCGATGAATCTGGGCGCGATGGTATGCGCTCGGTACGTGCGGGCAGGAGGAAGATGTGAGCGATACTGACAGTTTTATCGATGAAGTGAATGAAGAGGTCCGTCAGGATCGGCTCTTTGGATATCTACGCAAATACGGCTGGATTGGTGGCCTGTTGGTTGTGGCGCTTGTGGGCGGGACGGCTGTAGTTGAAACACAGCGCGCCTCAAAAATCGCGGCGGCCGAGGATTTCGGCGATCAGATTATTACCGCTCTTATGAATGACGCCACCGCGGATCGCGTCTCGGCCCTTTCTGAGATCGAGGCCCCATCGCAGCAGTCCGATGTTGTGCTCTCATTCCTTCGGAGTGGGGAGCTTGTTGAAGAGGGCGATACCGCTGCACAGGCCGTGGCAGAGCTTGAAGCGATCGAGCAAAACCCCGAAGCGGCACAGATTTACAAAGAGCTGGCGGCATTCAAAGCCGCGCTCTTGTTGCCACAATCCACAGACGCATCCGAACGCAAAGCCGCGTTTGAAGCACTGATCGTTGCTGGCGGGACGTTCCGCTTGTTAGCAGAAGAGCAGGTTGCGCTGATTGAGGCCGAAATGGGTGACACGGATGCCGCGATTGCGCGCTTGAACGCCATTTCTCAAGATGCTGAACTTACAGTGAGTTTGCGTCAACGCGTGAATCAGTGGAAGTTGGCGCTTGGTGCTGAAACAGAGGCAAGTTAATAACGTATTGCCTCGCCCATTTTCGGGGCAGTGAAGGGGTCGGTTTCGGTCGTCCAAGAGTTTCGAGGTATTTGAGTGGTGCATAATTCGATCACAGCGCGCGATGTCGCCGTTATCCCCCGCAAGAGCAAAAGTCTGATTGCGGGCTTTGTTGTTGCGGCGCTCTTGGCTGCATGCGGCAACAAAGAAGAGATACTTCAAGGCGAGCGGCTGGATATTCGCGCGCCAATGTCGGCAACGGCCAACCCCGAGAACGCGAGCGGAGCGGTTGCTACGGCCCCTTCGTTTGCGGCGCGTCGCGCTTCCGTTAACGGTTCATGGACCCATACCAACGGTTCTCCGCAACATTTGATTTCGCATCCTGCATTGGGGACGAATCTTCGTCCACTCTGGAGCGTTGATATCGGAGAAGGCGATAGCGCGCGCTATCGTATCTCGACGAACCCCGTCGCGAGTGGTGGGCGAATCTATACGATGGACAGCCGCTCACAGGTGATGGCGCACGCCACGAATGGCGGCAAAGTCTGGAGCAGGAACCTGACGCCTCCGACAGAATCGCGCGATGATACTGCGGGCGGTGGCCTTGCGATTTCCGGCGATATTCTGATTGCTTCGACAGGGTTTGGCGAATTGGTCGCGATGAGCGCGGCCACTGGCGGAACTATCTGGACACAGCGTCTGGATGCGGTTCTTTCCGGTCCGCCCACGATCTATAATGGTTTGGTCTACGCAGTGACGCGCGACAATGTTGCGTGGGCGCTGAACCTCAATGATGGCCGTATTCAGTGGCAACTCGCTGCGGCGCCAAGTGATTCTGGTATTTTGGGCGCGGCGTCGCCCTCTGTGAACAGCAATATCGCGCTTTTCCCGTTTAGCTCGGGTGAAATTATCGCGACTTTCCCCAAAGGTGGCCTTCGTGTTTGGAGTGCGTCCCTCGCGGGTCGACGCGCAGGTGCGGCCTATGCGGGCTTTAACGACATAACGAGTGATCCTGTTATTGTTGGCGGTTCGGTCTATGCCGGAAACGCCGCAGGGCGCACCATCAAGGTGGATCGCAACAACGGCGAAGTCATTTGGACAGCAACAGAAGGCGCCTATGGACCGGTTTGGCCCGAGGGGAACTCTGTTTTCCTTATCAACGACCAAGCGGCGCTTGTAAGGCTGAATTCCTCGACCGGTCAGACCTTGTGGAAGGTTGATCTCCCTTATTTTACTGAGGAAAAGATCAAGAAGCGCAAATCGATCTATGCGCATTACGGACCTGTCCTTGCGGGTGGGCGGCTTTGGGTCGGCTCGAGCGACGGTGCACTGCGTTCGTTTAACCCGACCACGGGCGCGCTTCTTTCAACGGTTGAGTTGCCGGGTGGGGCCACCAGTGCTCCGATTGTTGTAGGGCAAACGCTCTATATAGTAACCAAAGACGGGTCGCTGCGCGCGTTCAGATAACCTGAATTGCGTACCGCGCAGACCCGCTATCGCAAGTTAACTTCACGCAGGGGCTTTTCGTTTCTGCGCAAAACGTGTTACGGACCCGTCTGATCTGTGCATTGGAGCATGAAATGAGCTTTACCCTCGCCATTGTGGGCCGTCCGAACGTCGGTAAGTCGACCCTGTTTAACCGTTTGGTTGGCAAACGGCTGGCTTTGGTTGACGACCAACCAGGCGTTACGCGCGACCTCCGCGAGGGAGCGGGGCGCATCGGTGATCTACACTTTACGGTCATTGATACCGCTGGCCTTGAAGAGGCAACCGACGAAAGCCTTCAGGGGCGGATGCGTGCGCTGACCGAACGTGCGGTTGGGATGGCGGATATCTGTCTGTTTATGATTGACGCGCGTGTTGGCGTCACGGCGACCGACCGCGTGTTTGCCGAAATCCTGCGCAAGAAAAACGCCCATGTGATTCTGGCGGCGAACAAAGCCGAGGGACACGCGGGCGAGTCGGGCGCGCTTGAGGCCTATTCCTTGGGTCTTGGGGAGCCGCTGCGCCTTTCTGCGGAACACGGCGAGGGGATACCCGACCTTTATCAAATGCTTCTTCCGATTGCGGATGAGTTGGAAGCCAAGAACCTATCTGATGCTCCCGAAGTTGACGTTGATGTCGATGATGAAAGCGACGACGGTCCACGTATCCCAACGAAGACCAAGCCTCTGCAAATCGCCATCTGTGGTCGCCCGAATGCGGGCAAATCTACGCTGGTGAATCAGCTCTTGGGCGAAGAGCGTATGCTCACAGGTCCCGAAGCAGGTATCACGCGCGATGCGATCTCGGTTCAGACGGATTGGGACGGCGTTCCTGTGCGCCTCTTTGATACGGCGGGAATGCGTAAACGTGCGAAAGTTCAGGAAAAGCTTGAGAAACTCTCAGTTTCCGACGGCATCCGCGCGGTGAAATTTGCTGAGGTGGTCATCGTGTTGCTTGACGCCGCGATCCCGTTCGAAACGCAGGACCTCAAGCTTGCCGATCTTGTCGAGCGCGAGGGACGCGCCGTTGTGATTGCGGTGAACAAGTGGGACGCCGAAGAAGACAAGCAAGACAAGCTCAAACAACTCCGTGCCGATTGTGAACGTCTGTTGCCGCAACTTCGTGGTGCGCCGTTGGTGACCATTTCCGCGAAAACGGGCAAGGGCATGGATCGGCTTCACAAGGCCGTCATGGAGGCCCACGAGGTCTGGAACCGCCGTGTTACCACAAGTCAGCTCAATCGTTGGCTTATGGCAATGGTCGAAGCACACCCACCGCCCGCACCATCAGGACGGCGGATCAAGCTGCGTTACATGACGCAAGTGAAAACCCGCCCGCCGGGTTTTGTGGTGATGTGTAGCTTGCCAGAGAAGTTGCCTGAAAGTTATTCTCGCTATCTTGTCAACGGGTTACGGATCGACTTTGATATGCCCGGTACGCCAATTCGTCTTCATATGCGAAGCCAAGCGGCGCAGAACCCATACAAAGACAAGAAAAAATCCACACCTTCACGCCTGCGCAAGCACTTGGGCAAAGGGGCGGCAGACAAGTAGCCCCCAAAGAAAAAGCTCAAAGCCGTGGAGTGCGGCTTTGAGCTTTACTTTTCAAACGGTCGCGTAGCTTTTACGCCAGTTTACCTTCGGCAGTGATACGTGTTTTACCACCAAGGTACCCATGCAGCGCCGCAGGCAAAGTGACAGAACCGTCTTCTTCCTGCCCGTTTTCAAGCACCGCGATTAGAGTACGACCAACCGCAAGGCCAGAGCCGTTCAGAGTGTGAACAAACGATGGCTTGCCGCCCTCTGTTGGTTTGAAGCGCGCGTTCATGCGACGAGCTTGGAAATCGCCCGTTGTCGAGCACGAGCTGATCTCGCGATAGGTATCCTGACCGGGAAGCCAAACTTCGATATCGTAGGTCCGTTTTGCGCCAAACCCGATGTCGCCGGTGCAAAGTTTGACTGTGCGATAGGGCAGGCCGAGTTTTTCAAGGATACCTTCGGCGCATTTTGTCATGCGCTCAAGCTCTGCGTCGGATTCGTCGGGGTGAACGATCGATACCATCTCGACTTTTTCGAATTGGTGCTGACGCAACATACCAGATGTATCGCGCCCCGCCGAACCCGCCTCAGAGCGGAAACACAGGGTGTGCGCAACCATACGGCGTGGCAATTCGGCCTCGGCAACGGTTTGTTCCGCAACGCTATAGGTCAGCGGTACTTCGGCCGTAGGAACGAGCCACCAGCCGTTTGTCGTCTGGTAGGAATCATCGCCGAACTTCGGCAATTTGTCTGTTCCGGTCATTGCATCATCACGCACAAGGACGGGCGGGTTTACCTCGGCCAATTCATTTTCATCCACGTGGGTGTCGATCATGAATTGTGCCAATGCACGATGGACGCGGGCGACCGCGCCTTTCATCATCACAAAACGCGCACCCGAGATCTTGGCCGCCGTGTCAAAATCCAGCGAGCCCGCGGTGCCAGTAAGCTCGAAGTGCTCTAGGGGCTTAAACGTAAACGCGCGCGGCGTGCCCCATTTGCGAATCTCTTCGTTGTCGTTTTCGTCGGCGCCTTCTGGAACGTCATCGTAAATTACGTTCGGCAAACCCATTAGCAGATCACGCAGGCGCGCATCCTCGGCCTTGGCTTCCTCTTCGAGAGTTGCGATTTCGGCCTTTTTCTCGGCAACCAGCGCGCGCAGGCGGTCGAACTCTGCCTCGTCGCCACGACCTTTGGCCGCACCAACTTCTTTGCTGGCTTTATTGCGGGCGGCCAATGCATCCTCGGCAGCGGCGATTTTCTCGCGGCGGGCTGTATCGATCGCCAGAATTTCTTCGGACAAAGACGACAATCCACGGCGCGCCATAGCGGCGTCAAAAGCGGCGGGGTTTTCGCGTATCTGGCGAATGTCGTGCATTTCATCGTTCCTTTGTTTGGTGAATCACCGGTTATTCGGGATTCCCAAGGGGTTTAGACCATTTTGGCCTGCTCGGGAAAGGGGGGAGGCAGCGTGCCTTGGCGGCTGTATCCTAATTGTTTTGCCAATAGCCCCTCCAAGTTTGCATTTCTACTTCCTATGTTGTTGGAACGCGGGATTTGCGCCTTGCGGGGATGGTGGGTGCGCATTAGTGTGCCCGCCAAGCTATTTGGTGCAATAGCGCCGTATAATTAACGAAAAGGACGACACAATGTTCGTAACGCCTGCCTACGCCCAAGCCGCTGGATCTTCTTCTGGCGCTGTACTGCAATTTTTGCCACTTATCGCGATTTTTGCGATTATGTATTTCCTCATGATCCGCCCACAGCAAAAGAAGATCAAAGAGCACAAAGCTATGGTCGAAGCGCTTCACCGTGGTGACCAAGTGGTCACACAAGGCGGGTTGATCGGCAAAGTAACCAAAGTCAAAGACAACAACGAAATCGAAGTTGAATTGGCTGAGGGCGTTAAAGTGCGCGTTGTTCAATCGACAATCGCTCAAGTTCTGAACAAGACTGAACCTGCAAAATAAGAACAAGCAGGCCGATAATACGATTGACTAAAAACAGGCGGAAATGATGCTGACTATCGCTTTATGGAAGCGGATCGTAATCTGGGGGTTGTGTATCCTCGGATTGGTCCTTGCGCTTCCCAACGGGTTTTATCCACGGGTGGAACGACATAATGATGCCGTTTCGGCGATTGAAGCAGGGTTCAACACCCCTGAAAATCAAGAGGATGTCGGACTTTGGCCCGACTTCCTTCCGTCACATCTGGTCAATCTTGGCCTCGACCTTCGGGGCGGGGCGCACTTGCTGGCGCAGGTAAACCTTGCAGAAGTATATGAATCGCGGATGGAGGGCATGTGGCCCGACGTGCGCGATGCCTTGCGTGTCGAAAGCGATGTCATTGGCGGTGTGCGTCAGGTAAAAGATGCGCCCGCAGGTGAATTGCACGTCCAGATCAACAAGCCAGAGGGCCTTCAGACGGCTGTCGATGTTGTGAAGGAATTGGCGCAACCCGTTGTTAGTCTTACGAATTTGGGTCATAGCGATCTGGAAGTGCGCGGCGAGGGGGACACCGTTATCGTTGCCCTGTCCGAAGCAGAGCGGATTGCCACAGATCAACGCACGATGGCGACATCGCTTGAAATCGTGCGCAACCGCGTTGATGCCGCTGGTACACGCGAACCTACAATTCAACGTTCGGGCGACGACCGTATCCTCATTCAGGTGCCGGGAATTGGCTCGGCAGAAGAGTTGAAAGAGCTTATCGGCTCAACAGCGAAACTAGAGTTCCGCCCCGTCGTGGGGCGCGCAAGTGGCCCTGATGAGCGGACAGACTCGCGCACCGAGGTTCTGCCCTCTGTTGATGAAGAGGGTGTTTACTATATCGTCGAAACACGCCCCGTGGTGACAGGCGAAGAGCTGACAAATGCGCAGCCAAGCTTTGATCAGAACGGCCGCCCCGCCGTGAGCTTTACGTTCAACGGGCACGGTTCGCGGGCATTCGGTGACTACACACGCGACAATATCGGTTCCCCATTTGCGATTGTACTGGACGACGAAGTGATTTCAGCGCCAACAATCCAAAGCCACATTCCAGGTGGTTCTGGCATTATCACCGGCAACTTCGACATTGCCGAAACCACTCGCATGGCGATCTTGCTGCGCGCAGGGGCGTTGCCAGCCAAGATGACCTTCCTTGAAGAACGCACCGTCGGGCCAGAGTTGGGCCAAGACAGCATCGACGCGGGGCGCATCGCGTGTATCATCGCGTTCGCGGGTGTGCTGATCTTTATGGTTCTATCCTATGGCCTGTTTGGTTTCTTCGCGAATATCGCGCTTATCATCAACGTCGGCCTGATCTTCGGTATCCTGAGCCTCTTGGGTGCCACGCTAACGCTTCCGGGTATTGCGGGGATAGTTCTGACCATCGGTATGGCAGTGGATGCCAACGTGCTTGTGTTCGAGCGTATCCGTGAGGAATTAAAGGCCAAACGTGGCCCCGTTCGCGCTATTGAGCTTGGCTATGAAAAAGCTCTGAGCGCTATTGTGGATGCCAACATCACCACACTTCTGACAGCGGTTATCCTGTTTGCGATGGGTTCTGGCCCTGTCAAAGGGTTCGCCATTACGTTGGGTATCGGGATTATGACATCCGTCTTTACCGCAATTTTTGTCACACGCCTGATCATTGTCACATGGTTTGAGCGCAAACGTCCCAAAGCGATTGAGGTATAATCATGCGTTTGAAACTTGTACCCAAAGATAGTCACTGGGACTTCTTTTCGACAACCAAGATAACTCTCGGCATGTCATCGCTTGCGGTTGTGGCTTCGGTTATCTTGTTCTTTGTGATGGGGCTGAATTTCGGGATCGACTTTAAGGGCGGCACAACCATCCGCACCGACTCCGAAGTCGCTGTGGATGTCGGCGCGTACCGCGATGCACTAACGCCGCTAAATCTTGGCGATGTTTCGATCACCGAGATTTTCGATCCGACCAACCCAGATCAACACGCCGCGCAAATCCGAATTCAAGCCCAAGAGGGCGCGGAGAGCGTATCGATTGAAATGATCACAAGCGTTAAGGAGGCGCTCCTTGCCACGGACAGTTCACTGACTTTCCCAGAGGTAACCTCAGTCGGGCCGAAGGTGTCGGGAGAGCTGGTTCAGACGGCCATACTTGCGGTTGTCGTGGCGATTGCGGCGGTTCTGTTCTATATCTGGCTTCGGTTTGAGTGGCAGTTCTCTGTCGGAGCGGTCACGGCACTTGTGCATGACGTTCTGCTTACGATTGGGGTGTTCAGCGTACTTCAAATCAAGTTTGACCTCGCGATCATCGCGGCACTTCTGACGATTGTCGGTTACTCGTTGAACGATACCGTGGTGGTGTTTGACCGCGTTCGTGAAAACCTGCGCCGCTACAAGAAAAAGCCGCTTCGGGATGTTTTGAACCAGTCCATCAACGAAACGCTCAGCCGTACAATGATGACATCGGTGACTACACTCATCGCGCTAATCTCACTGTTTATTCTGGGTGGCGATGTGATCCGTGGCTTTGTGTTTGCCATGATCTGGGGCGTCATTGTCGGTACATATAGCTCGGTGTTTGTTGCTTCGGCGGTTCTATTAAAGTTGGGTGTAAAGCGGGATTGGTCCAAAGAGGGCAACAATCCGGACGCGCCAACCACCCAAGAAGCACAGGCGTAAACGCCTACAAATAACCTAGTTCGGCGCGGCGCAACATTGAGTTTGCGCCGCGCTTTGTTTTTGGGATGTCTTGCTGCTCCCTTCGCAAAAGGTTACAACGACCCCATGAAATTTAACGAAGTTACATATGGCGATGTCGTGCCCGTTGACGGCTATGGCCCCGGATTTTTCCGTGTCGAGGGCGAAGTCCACGAAGGCCCGCTTGCGCTTTTGCCAAGTGGTCGGATCACATGGAAAGGGTTCGATGACCTCGCCCCGCTGATCACTGCGGCGGGGGATATTGACGTACTCTTTGTTGGAGTCGGTCAGGATATCGCAGCACTGCCCGAAGGTGTGCGAGAGGCGCTTGAGGCCGAGAATATCGGCGTCGAGTTGATGGCCACGCCCACCGCCTGCCGCACCTATAACGTGCTCTTGTCCGAAGGGCGGCGCATCGGGCTTGCGGTTCTTCCTGTATAAGCTCCTGATCCAGGCACGTGGAAATTTCTTTTTCTTTTGTGCAGGATAGGCTACCCATTTTCACATGATTTTACGGGTCGAAAATCTCTCGGTACAGCGCGGCGGCGTCGCGATCTTGGCGGATGTTTCATTTGCGCTGGACGAGGGACAAGCTCTCTTTCTGCGCGGTCCGAACGGTATCGGTAAGACAACGCTCCTGCGTACATTGGCGGGCCTTCAACCAGCCGTTTCAGGCAGTATCGAATGCACTGCGGGCCCCGATAGCATTGCCTATGCCTCTCACGCTGATGGGGTAAAACCAACGCTGACTGTCGCCGAAAATCTCGGGTTCTGGGCGCAGGTGTTCGGTACCAACTCTTTTGACGCAGCGCTTGAGAAAATGAACCTTACATCGCTGGCAAATCGCCCCGCACAGACGCTTTCGGCGGGACAAAAACGCCGCCTTGGGCTGGCGCGGATGTTGGTGACGGAGCGCCCGATCTGGGTGATGGACGAGCCGACAATCTCGCTTGATCGCGACAGTACCGCGCTTTTTGCGTCTGCGGTTCAGTCCCATCTGGCCAAAGGAGGCGTCGCCGTAATCGCCACGCATATCGATTTGGGCTTTGGCGCGGATGTGCTGGAGCTTGGGCCTTACAAAGCGCCGCAAACGAGCGACGAAGCCTTTGACGAGGCGTTCATATGAGAGCGCTTTTCTGGCGAGATATTCGACTTTCGTTGCGCGCGGGCGGGGGCTTTGGGCTTGGCCTGGCGTTCTTTTTGATTGTTGTCACGCTGGTGCCGCTGGGTGTGGGGCCGCAGACCGATATGCTTCGCATCATTGCGCCCGGAATCCTGTGGGTTGGAGCGCTTCTTGCGTGCCTACTCTCGCTCGATCGTATCTTTGCGCTGGATTATGAGGATGGATCGCTGGATCTGATGGCGACCTCTCCCTTGCCGCTCGAAGGCGTGGTGGCGATCAAGGCTATGGCGCATTGGGCGACAACCGGCGTGCCACTCACATTGGCCGCACCCGTATTGGCAGTGCTGTTGAATATGCCGAGCGAGTCGTTTGTATGGCTGGTTGGGACGCTGATCGTTGGTACGCCTGCGCTCTCAATTATCGGCACTTTCGGGGCGGCGGTGACTGTAGGGCTTAAACGTGGGGGGCTTCTATTGTCGATCCTCGTGTTGCCAATGTATATGCCGACGCTGATTTTCGGGGCCGAGGCTCTGCGTCGTGGGGGCGAGGGGATGTCCGCGCAAACGCCTCTGTTTCTGCTCGCGGCTATCTCACTTGCTTCGCTTGCGATCCTGCCTTTTGCGGCGGCTGCGGCAATCCGTATCAACCTGCGCTGACACAAAGCCGTGTAGGGTGATTGCGCAAATGTTAAAGCCGAATTAGGGTCCGACCATGTCACTTTGGGAATACGCAAATCCGCGAAAATTCATGCAAACCTCGGGCACGATTCTGCCTTGGGTGGTCGGGCTGGCTGTTGCTACGCTCGTGGTTGGTATCACGTGGGCGTTTTTCTTTACGCCCGAGGATTATCGCCAAGGCTCAACCGTAAAGATCATGTTCCTACACGTTCCCGCCGCATTGATGGCGATTAACGCGTGGCTCATGATGTTGGTCGCGAGCCTCATCTGGCTCATTCGGCGCCATCACGTCAGCGCCCTCGCGGCCAAGGCCGCAGCCCCCGTGGGCATTGTTATGACGCTGATTGCGTTGATAACGGGCGCGATTTGGGGGCAGCCTATGTGGAATACCGCGTGGGAATGGGATCCGCGCCTTACGTCCTTCCTGATATTGCTGTTGTTTTACTTTGGATATGTCGCCCTTTGGGAAGCGATTGACGACGCAGATACCGCGGCGGATTTGACGTCTGTGTTGTGTCTGGTTGGATCTGTTTTTGCTCTCTTGTCGCGCTATGCGGTGCTGTTCTGGAATCAGGGCCTGCACCAAGGGGCGAGCCTGTCGTTGGATAAAGAAGAAAACGTCGCGGATGTATTTGCATTCCCGCTCTATGCTTGTATGGCGGCGTTTGCGTTGTTGTTTGTCGCGCTCGTTTTGATGCGCACGCGCACAGAAATTCGGTCGCGTCGCTTGAACGCGCTTTTGGCACGGGAGCACGCGAAATGATGCCGGACCTTGGGAAGTACGCGAGCGAAGTTTACACCTCCTACGCGGTTACTGCTGTATTGCTGGCCGCGATAATTGTGGCGACGGTCCTGAAGGGGCGCAAAGTTGCTGCTGAATTACGCGACGCCGAGGAGCGTCGCACCAAGAACGGAACCGATCAGAATGGCTAAAGTATCTCGTTGGGCAATTATTCCGCCACTCCTTTTTGCGGGACTCGCAGGGGTGCTCTATGTCGGGATGTATCGCGAAGACCCCAAGGGCCTGCCGAGCGTTTTGATCGGCAAGGAAGCGCCCGCGCTTACGCTTACTGAAATCCCCGAGAGTGAAATGCTCACGAAGGAAGTGCTTGAGGGGGAGGGCGTGAAGCTTGTGAATTTCTGGGCAAGCTGGTGCGTTCCGTGCCGCGCCGAACATCCACAGCTTGAGAAAATGGCGCAAGATGGTGTCGCGATCCATGGCGTGAACTATCGCGATCAGCCCGCAGATTCCGCTGCCTTCCTAGATGAACTGGGCAATCCGTTCCTGACGATGGGTGCTGATGATACGGGCCGCACTGGGCGGGACTGGGGCGTTTACGGCGTGCCAGAGACGTTTGTTGTGGATGGTGAGGGCAAAGTGCTCTATCGCCACGCAGGGCCGATTAGCGCGCGCGTTATGTCTGAAACTATTCAGCCCCTCTTAGATCAGCCCTAAGCTCAGGCGCATTCACTGCGACAGTAAAATTAGCAAAACGAACGCGCCGGTTTCAAGCCAAGGGATTGAAATGGGGAGGCGGACGGGAATCATTATGTGCTGAAGTAGGGTCATACCCCAATGTCGCATTAAATGGTTAACAAGCCCACAACGGCGGGCAATTCTCTCTGTAAATTGAACGAAGCTGTCATGCGTCAAAGCGATGACTGCTCAAC
The DNA here is from genome assembly GCF_042445055.1 of Falsihalocynthiibacter sp. SS001. Taxonomy (GTDB): domain Bacteria; phylum Pseudomonadota; class Alphaproteobacteria; order Rhodobacterales; family Rhodobacteraceae; genus Falsihalocynthiibacter. Next base: position 2,106,242 of record NZ_CP170339.1, on the reverse strand, counting down.
GCAAAAGCGCCCCGCGGATACCGCAGGGCGCTCTATCTGTTTCTAAGTTATTGAAACTTATGACTTCGCAAGGTTGCGCAGCACATAGTGCAGAACGCCACCGTGCTCGATGTATTCAACTTCGATCGCAGTATCGATACGACATTTCAGTTTGATTTCGAGCGTTGTTCCATCAGGACGTGTGATTGTACATGGCACATCTTGCAATGGTTGTACGGTGTCCAAACCGGAGATTGACACAGTTTCCTCGCCAGTCAGGCCAAGAGATTTGCGAGTGTCACCGTCTGTGAATTCAAACGGGATCACACCAAAACCAACGAGGTTGGAGCGGTGAATACGCTCAAAGCTCTCGGCGATAACGGCCTTTACACCCAAGAGTGCGGTGCCTTTGGCAGCCCAGTCACGCGAAGAACCCGCGCCATACTGTTCACCACCAAATACAACAAGCGGTGTGCCTTGCTCTTGGTACGCCATCGACGCGTCATAGATCGAGGTTTGTTTGCCATCTGGCCCGTTGGTGTAACCACCTTCGACACCGTGAAGCATCTCGTTCTTGATGCGGATGTTGGCGAATGTGCCGCGCATCATGATCTCGTGGTTACCACGGCGCGAACCGTAGGAGTTGAATTCGCGTGGCGCGACCTGACGCTCGGTCAGGTACTGACCAGCTGGACTTGTCGTTGCGAAACTACCCGCAGGAGAAATGTGGTCGGTCGTGATCATATCGCCCAAAACAGCCAATACTTTGGCATCTTTCAGGTTGGTGATAACGCCTGGCTCTTTGCTCATGCCTTGGAAGTAAGGTGGGTTCTGAACATATGTCGAAGCAGCGGGCCAATCGTATGTTTGGCTGTCTGTTGTCTCGACGGATTGCCATTTCTCGTCGCCTTTGAACACGTCGGCGTATTTGCTTTGGAATGCTTCACGCGTAACGGTTTGCTCAACCAATTGGGCAACTTCTTCAGTAGTGGGCCATATGTCTTTTAGGTAAACATCGTTGCCGTCGCGATCTTGGCCGATTGCGTCTTCTGAAAGGTTGATGTCAAGGGTACCCGCAAGTGCGTAAGCCACAACAAGGGGAGGCGACGCGAGATAGTTCGCGCGAACATCCGGCGAGATACGACCCTCAAAGTTACGGTTACCCGAGAGCACCGAAGTCGCAACCAAATCGCCCTCTGCAATCGCGTCAGAGAGTTCTTTTTGGATCGGGCCAGAGTTACCGATACAGGTCGTACAGCCGTAACCGACAAGGTTAAACCCGATCGCATCCAGATCTTCTTGAAGGTCTGCTGCCTCAAGGTAGGCGGAAACAACCTGCGAACCAGGTGCGAGCGATGTTTTTACCCAAGGCTTGCGGTTCAGACCCAGCGCACGCGCTTTGCGTGCAACGAGGCCCGCGCCGATCATCACGTATGGGTTGGAGGTGTTCGTACAAGACGTGATCGACGCGATCACAACCTTGCCAGATTCCATTGTGTAATCTTCGCCTTCGACAACGACTTCTTTGCCCATTGGGCGCTTGAATGTCTCTTCCATTTCCTTGCGGAACGCTGTTTGGCCGTCGGACAGTGCCACAAAATCTTGTGGGCGCTTGGGGCCGGAGATCGCAGGAACGATCGTGCCCATGTCGAGCGTCAGTGTGTCTGTGTAGATCGGCGCATAGTCCGCATCACGCCAGAAACCGTTCTCTTTGGCATAAGCTTCGACGAGAGCAATGCGGTCTTCGTCACGGCCAGAAGTGCGCAGGTAACGAAGTGTCTCGTTATCGATTGGGAAGAAGCCACAAGTCGCGCCGTATTCTGGCGCCATGTTTGCGATTGTCGCACGGTCCGCGAGTGGCAGACGGTCAAGACCTTCGCCATAGAATTCGACAAATTTGCCGACAACGCCTTTTTCGCGCAGCATTTCAACGACTTTAAGCACAAGGTCAGTACCGGTTGTACCTTCAACCATCGCGCCAGTCAGTTCGAAGCCAACAACCTCAGGAATGAGCATAGAGATCGGCTGACCAAGCATCGCCGCTTCGGCCTCGATACCGCCAACACCCCATCCGAGAACGGCCAGACCGTTCACCATGGTTGTGTGGGAGTCCGTACCAACAAGCGTATCAGGGTAAGCGACTTCTTCGCCGTTTTGGTCCTTATCTGTCCAAACTGTTTGGGCCAGATACTCAAGGTTCACTTGGTGACAGATACCCGTTCCCGGAGGCACAACACGGAAGTTGTTAAACGCACCTTGGCCCCATTTTAGGAACTGGTAACGCTCCATGTTGCGTTCGTATTCACGGTCAACGTTCATTTGGAACGCGCGTGGATTGCCGAATTCGTCGATCATAACCGAGTGGTCAATCACAAGGTCTACAGGGTTCAGCGGGTTGATTTTCTCGGCGTCGCCACCAAGAGCAACAATCCCGTCACGCATCGCCGCAAGGTCAACCACAGCAGGCACACCTGTGAAATCCTGCATCAGAACGCGGGCAGGGCGGTACGCAATCTCGCGCGGGTTTTTGCCGCCTTTTGCGCCCCATTCAGCGAAGGCCTTAATGTCGTCGACCGAAACCGTTTTGCCATCTTCAAAGCGCAGCATGTTCTCGAGAACAACTTTCAACGCAGCAGGCAATTTCGAGAAATCACCAAGGCCGGCCTCTTGGGCGGCGGGGATGGAATAATAGGAAATCTTTTGGTTACCCACAGTAAGCGTTTTGCGGGTTTTTGAGGTATCGTGTCCGACGGTGATGGGCATGTTGGCCTCCCTTTTGACAGAAAATAGGGTATCGCTGAGGCGCTTGTGAACCAGTTTGACGTGATAATCAAGGGGGGAGGGGCACTATTGTATGCCATTGTACACAGATTTTTGCTCTTCGCCGAGATAATTACCGCATCGTGCGGTTATTCGGACGTTTGGGGAAGGTGCTTCTCAAAATATACGCGCTCAAAACCGTCTTCGGTGCGGCGACCAACCTCGTGAAAACCAAGATAAGGATAGAGCGAAAGATTGTCCGTCATTTTGACGTTGGTATAGAGGTCCAGCGTTGAAAGCCCATATTTGCGCGCCGCGCGTTCACAGAATGAAAATAGCTGACGCCCAACGCCTTGACCGGCCGCGGCGGGTAGAACAGCTATGTTTTCAACGTGCATTTGACCGTCGCGGGGAAAGCAAACGATGAAGCCAAGCGGAGCACCGCTTGCAGTTTGTGCGATATACACGGTGCCGCGAGAGATAAGCGCCGCGTAGTCCGCATCCAATGGCGCAGGGCGCTTGCCGATACTCGCGATGTAAGGCGCGTAGGCCTGCTCGGCGCATACGCGGGTGAAATTCACGTCGGCCGATGTCGCGGCGCGTATTTGCAGTGTGTCTTTAGACATAGAATGATGTTTCGCTAAATCATCGGTTAGGGCAAGCAGTCCTGTGCATAGCGTGGCATTTGAGAAACGGATTTTCACCACACAAGACGCTCGCAAATGGTTGATTGGCGCGGAGGCAGCGGATTGACTAAAAGAGATTAAACCGCACTCACGGAAAAGTAGGAATGAAACCACATTTAACCCAAGTCGCCCGCGCGCTCATGTTTTCTCTTGGAATCTCGGTGTTTGCTTCGGCGGCTCATGCGGATTCGGGACCTGTGGTTGTAGAGCTTTATACTTCTCAAGGGTGTTCGTCTTGCCCTCCGGCGGATGCATTGCTTGAGCAACTCGCGGATCGTTCGGATGTGATCGCGCTCGGGCTTCACGTGGATTATTGGGATTATATAGGATGGAAAGATGCATTCGCAGATCCGTCCTTTTCCGAGCGGCAAAGAGATTACGCACGCGCAATCGGCAAACGCATGGTTTACACGCCGCAAATGATTATCGGTGGCGAGGATCACGTTGTCGGCAATAAACCAGCGGATGTTGAGTCCGCAATCGCCAAGCACGCCGCCGCAGCTTCGCCCGTTTCTATTTCTGTAACGAAATCCGGCGGTGGGTTTGCGGTAGAGGCGCGCTCATCGCAACGTGCTGAAATGGTTATTCAGTTGGTTCAGTTCACTCCGAGCCAGCATGTAAAGATCAAACGCGGCGAAAATGCGGGGCGCCAGATCAATTACGCGAATGTTGTTTCGGATTGGCGAGAGATCAAGAAGTGGGACGGTGACGGGCCAGCAAAGTTTACCGTGAAAAACGCGCAGCTTCCTTATGCAGTAATTGTTCAGGCCAAAAATAAAGGACGCATCCTTGCGGCTGCCCGTTTGGATTAAAACGCGTTGTTCGCTAGGCGTCCGCGTCATCCATCCTCAGAAAAATTTCTCCGTTACTCTCTAGGCGTCGTACTTCCTCAACAATCTTCGCTTGTGCACGTTCTCCGTCTGATTGGCTGATCGTGCCGGCCTCTTCGATTTCGTCCGTGATCGCGGCCGAAAGGCGTTTGGACATATTTTCGAGCACAAAGTTCACTGTCCCCATGTCGCCAGCATTTTGCGCCGCAACGAGTGCCGCAACAAGATCCGCTTGATCGACGCTTCGAATGAGCTTGGGCATGTCTTGTTTGTGTATGCGCTGCGGGATGTTCGCGAAGGTAAAGATGGCGTTCCGTACGAGGCGGCCGAATTCTTCGTCCTGTTCGTCAAGGCCGTCCAGAACTTCATCCCGCCGTTGGGCCGCCGCGAAATTCAGGATTGCGCCCACGCGATCAACGGGGTCGTCTTTGAACGCGACAGGGGGGCGGTTGTTAAGCTGGTTCGCGATGGAAATACCGATCCGCCGTACCGCCTCGGGCGTTACGGATTTGGTGAGCGAGATCGCATATGCGATGCGCCGTGCGCGCTCTCCGTCGATCATTCCCAAGAGTTCAGCGGCACGAGCAACCGGAAGCTTGGACAACATAACCGCACAGACTTCGATCGCTTCGGATTTCATGGCCACGAGCAGAACTTCGACGGGCAGGTTGACGACTTTCTCCCACGGATCGCCATAAAAGACGCCGCCGGCTTCGCGCCGTAGACGCGTAACCATAGAAGGGGAAAGCGCCCCCTCGAGCAGCTTGAGCGCGCCGTCCAGACCACCAGGGAAGAACATACCGACATTCTCAATCTCGGAGAGGAACTCCTCTACGACTTCTTCCATCGTTTCACGCGATATGCTCTTCATGCTGCCCATTGAACGGGTCAAAGAGTGTTGTAATTCCTCGGGGAAATCCGAAATCGGGAGGTCCGCACCCTCAGCCAAAAGCAGGCGTACAATGATTGCCGCCTTCTGCGCACGTGTAAGCGTGGGCTGTGGCGACATTTGCGGCGCTGCCGATGGCATCGCGCTTGGCGTTTGCATGGGTTCAGGGAAGTCCCCAATGGGGGCAAGGGCGGTGCTCACGTTGGATTCCTTTCGCTTCCACACTCCTAACCAAGAGTCGTTAATAGACTCCTTACAGCCACGCGCATTCCAACAAAAAAGCCCCGCGAGCGACGTGCTGGCGGGGCTTCTTGATCGTATTGAAATGGTCTCAGCTTTCGCCGAACACGCGCTTGAAGATCGTATCAACGTGTTTTGTGTGATAGCCAAGATCGAATTTCTCTTCGATTTCCTCAACGCCAAGGGCTTTTACGACATCTTCGTCCGCAAGAAGTTCGGCCTTGAAATCACATCCGGTTTCCCACACTTTCAGCGCGTTCCGCTGTACCATTTTATAGGAATCCTCGCGCGAAACACCCGCTTGGGTCAGGGCGAGCAATACGCGTTGCGACATCACAAGACCTGGGAACTTGTTCATGTTTGCCATCATATTTTCGGGATAAACCAACAGCTTATCAATCACACCAGTCAAACGCGCGAGCGCGAAATCGAGGGTGATCGTGGCGTCTGGGCCGATGTTGCGTTCAACCGAAGAGTGCGAAATATCACGCTCGTGCCAGAGGGCGACATTTTCGAGTGCTGGGATCACAGTCATGCGAACAAGACGCGCAAGGCCTGTAAGGTTTTCGGTCAGAACGGGGTTTTTCTTGTGTGGCATCGCCGAAGAACCCTTTTGACCCATCGAGAAAAACTCTGCCGCTTCAAGCACTTCGGTGCGCTGCATGTGGCGAATTTCGGTTGCGATGTTTTCAACGGTCGAGGAAACCACACCAAGTGCAGCAAAGAACGCTGCGTGGCGATCGCGCGGGATTACCTGTGTCGAGATCGGCTCTGGCTCAAGGCCGAGTTGCTCACAGACGTGCTCTTCGATTGCGGGATCGATATTGGCGAATGTGCCTACAGCGCCGGAAATAGCGCCTGTCGCAACTTCTTCGCGCGCGGTCTTCAGGCGGCGGAGGTTGCGGTCCATTTCGGCATAGAAGCGTGCAAAGGTTAGGCCCATTGTTGTCGGCTCGGCGTGGATACCGTGCGAGCGGCCGATGCGAACGGTGTTTTTATGCTCGAATGCGCGTTTCTTGAGCGCGGCCAAGAGGCCCTTGGCGTCTTCGATCAGGATGTCGGCGGCACGAACGAGTTGGACGTTGAAACAGGTGTCCAATACGTCAGAGCTGGTCATACCTTGATGCACGAAACGTGCTTCTTCGGAACCGACATGCTCGGCGAGGTGCGTAAGAAAGGCGATAACGTCGTGTTTGGTTTCGGCTTCGATTTCGTCAATCCGCGCAACGTCGAATTCGACATCTTTGGCTTTCCACACGGCGTCAGCGTTTTCACGAGGGATAACACCAAGGTTGGCCATGGCTTCGCAGGCGTGCGCCTCGATTTCATACCAGATTTTGAATTTGGTTTCAGGTGACCAGATGGCAACCATTTCGGGGCGGGAATAACGAGGGATCATGGGGTAGCCTTTTTTAGATAATCAGACATGGCAGAGGCGCGCGGCTTCTCTTAGACTGCGGGGGGGCGAGCGGCAAGCCGTTGCGGGAAAAAGGGGCGCGAGATAGTGGTATTTTCTCCAGAATTGGCAGATTTCCGTGGCGAATGGATCCTTAATCGCCAGATAACGAGTGATATCGCGGGGCAGTCCGGTGAATTTGAGGGGCGCGCTATTTTCGCGCCGCATCCCGACGGGCTTGCATATCACGAGGCAGGCAAGCTGCGCATGGCTGGGGGCGGAACCCTACAGGCAGAGCGTAGATACCTCTGGCGCGAGGTGAATGGGCAAATCGAGGTGTTGTTTGAGGATGGCCGCGCGTTTCACAAATTCGGCGACAATTCCGCGACGCATTACTGTGATCCTGACATATATCGCGTGACCTATGATTTCACTGAATGGCCACGCTGGACGTCGGCTTGGCGTGTTACGGGGCCGCGCAAGGACTATGTCATGACGAGCGCTTATGCCCCAGTTCCGTCGTGATTTGCGCGGTTTGCTCGAGCGTTTTGTGAACAGGGCAGCGGTCGGCGATCTCCAGAAGTTTTTCGCTCTGCGCGGTGGTTAGATCGCCGCAAAGATGTATTTCGCGGTGAAAGGTATCAATCTTGGGCGGGTTTGTCTGGCTCGCATCTTGGGCGTGGACCTTGTTGTGCGTGACATCGACGTAGACGCTCTCAAGCGGGAAATTCTTGCGGCGGGCGTACATGCGGATGGTCATAGACGTACAGGCCCCAAGCCCAGCCGCCAGAAACCCATAGGGCGTCATCCCTTGATTGGTGCCGCCATAGGCGCGCGGCTCATCCGCCAGCGTATGATGAAATGGGCCAGAGTTTATGTCCTGAAGGAAGCCTTTTGGATCGGCCTCTGTCACGCGCACGATCCCTTCTGGCGCGCCAATCGGAGGGGCAGGCGGCAAGAGCCTGAGATAGCGAGATGCCCAAGAAGCAATGACCTCGGCGGCATATTCCGCGTCCTCGGCATCGGTCAAGAGGTGGTCGGCATCATCAAGCGAAACAAAACTCTTGGGGTGTTTTGCTGCGGTAAAAATCTCGGCCGCATTTTCAACCCCGACAATCTCGTCGCGCGGAGCATGGAGCACCAACAGCGCGGCCTTGAGTTTGTCTAATTCGGGTGTGAGCGTGGCATCCGCGATATCATCCAAAAGCGCCTTGCCGATAGTGATACTGCGTCCTCCAAGGTCAACCTGTGCGGCCCCCTCGGATTGGATCGCGGCGCGTTGGTCTTCGAACAAATGTTCCAGATGCGCAGGGTCCGCAGGCGCTCCGATGGTTGCGATTGCACGGATGTCAGAAAGCGAAAGCGCCGCCCTAAGGACCGCTGCACCACCCAATGAATGCCCGACCAAAAGCGTGGCGGGGTGGCCCATATCCTCTAGATGGCGGGCAGCCGCGAGGAGGTCCTCGGCGTTGCTGCTGAAATCGGTGTTGCTGAATTCGCCGTCCGAGTGACCCAACCCCGTAAAATCAAACCGCAGAACCCCGATCCCCATGGACGCAAGCCGCGCCGCAATCCGACGGGCCGCTGGGATGTCTTTGCCGCAGGTGAAGCAATGAGCAAAAATTGCGGTCGCCAAATGCGGGCCATCAGGTCGGTCGAAACGAGCGGCGAGGGTGTCGCCACTGTGGCCTGCGAATGTAAGTTTCTCGGGGGGCATCAGGCTTCCTCTGCTTTCAGAGCTACAAGATGAAGCGCTGTGGCATAGAGGTCAAATCACGCGTTGGTGACAGTCCGCTGGCGGCTATTTCGCTGGACGTGGCACAAACTGAGGATAATGTCGCAGCATGACACCGACATTGAATACCCGATTACCAGCCGAACAAGCAACGCGTGCCCTTGCGCCACGAATGCCCGGAATAGCACCGACACAGCTTGCGGATTGGATTGTGGTTTCAGATACTTACGCACCGCAAATGGCCCTGAGACGTCGGTTAATCAACAGCCAAAGAGAGCGCGTACTTGCGGAGCAATATCCAGAAGCGGCGAAGGAACTCTTTGAAACGGTGGTGGCGCAGTTGCGCTTGCGGCCTGATTTTGAGGTGAGCGATCACAGCATCCGTTGCCCCGATGGGCATGAAGTTCGGATTGGGGAGCCATTGGAGACACTCGCGCAGGTCGTTCAGGAGGATTTCTGTCTGCTTATGCCGGAAAAGGGGGCTTACATTATGCGCGCGGCGGTGCTTTGCTTTCCCGCAAGCTGGACCTTGGCTGAGAAACTCAGTCGCCCACTTCTTGGGATACACGAGCCCGTTGCGGCCTATACCGACGATCTAGCGAAACGGGTTCAGCGGCTGTTTGATGCGATCCGCCCTGAGGCACCGCTTTGGCGTGCGAATGCGTTGTTTTACGATGATCCGTGGCTATTCCATCCAGCATCAGAGGCCGCGCCACGCGTTCAGGAAAATCTACATGCGCCATACTTGCGCAGTGAGCGGCAGACGCTTGTGCGCCTCCCTAAAACCGGAGCAGTCGCGTTCTCGATCCACACTTATATCCTTGCGCGCGAAGCCGTCGATCCGAACGTAATCCAGCAACTAGAAGCGCGGCACAAATGAAAAAGGGCACCCGAAGGTGCCCTTTAAGATAGTGTGATCTAGAAATTATACGCTGTAGTACAGAGCGTATTCCACTGGGTGTGGAGTGTGCTCGTATTGGTAAACTTCTTCCCACTTAAGCTGCGAGTAACCTTCGATCTGGTCTTTTGTGAACACATCGCCAGCAAGGAGGAACTCGTGATCTTCTGCCAATGAGTCAAGCGCTTCACGAAGCGACGCACAAACAGTTGGGATGCCTGCGAGCTCTTCTGCTGGAAGGTCATAAAGGTCTTTGTCAGACGCTGCGCCGGGATCAATCTTGTTCTTGATACCGTCAAGGCCAGCCATAAGCAGAGCTGCAAAGCAGAGGTACGGGTTCGCCGCAGGATCAGGGAAGCGAGCTTCAACGCGCTTCGCTTTGGGGGATTCTGCGAAAGGAATACGTACACAACCAGAGCGGTTAGACGCGGAGTAAGCACGAAGAACGGGAGCTTCGAAACCAGGGATCAAACGCTTGTAGGAGTTTGTCGACGGGTTTGTGAAGGCGTTCAGAGCTTTCGCGTGCTTGAGGATACCACCGATGAAGTACAGAGCTTCTTGCGAAAGATCTGCGTACTTGTCACCAGCAAACAGTGGCTTGCCGTCTTTCCAGATCGACATGTTCACGTGCATACCTGTGCCGTTGTCGCCAGCGATTGGCTTTGGCATGAATGTCGCGGATTTGCCGTATGCGTGCGCTACGTTGTGAACAACGTATTTGTACTTCTGAAGGTGGTCTGCTTGCTCTGTGAGTGTGCCAAAGATCAGGCCAAGCTCGTGCTGACAAGACGCAACCTCGTGGTGGTGCTTGTCAACTTTCATGCCCATGCGCTTCATAGTCGAGAGCATTTCGGAGCGGATGTCCTGAGCGTCGTCGATTGGGTTTACTGGGAAGTAACCGCCTTTAACGCCAGGGCGGTGGCCCATGTTGCCCATTTCAACTTCTGCGTCTGTGTTCCAAGCCGCGTCAAGCGCGTCTACTTCGAACGCTACTTTGTTCATAGAAGTCGAGTAACGCACGTTGTCAAAGAGGAAGAATTCCGCTTCTGGACCAAAGTAGGAAACATCACCAATGCCTGTAGACTTGAGGTATGCTTCGGCCTTTTCGGCTGTGCCGCGTGGGTCGCGTGAGTAGGCTTCGCCTGTGTCCGGCTCTACAATAGAACAGTGAACGCAGAGAGTTTTCTCAGCATAGAAGGGGTCCAAGTACACAGAGTTTGTGTCAGGGATAAGCTTCATGTCGGATTCGTTGATCGACTTCCAGCCTGCGATGGATGAACCGTCAAACATAAAGCCTTCTTCGAGGAAATCCTCGTCAACTTCGTCTGCGATGACAGTTACGTGTTGCAGCTTGCCGCGAGGGTCTGTGAAGCGGATGTCCACATACTCTACGTTTTCGTCTGCAATAAGTTTGAGAACGGCAGCTTTGCTCATCTGTGTCTCTTCCCTTTATTTAGTGTTAGATTAGAACCGCTTGCGCGGGGTTGTTTGTGTTACAGTGCGTCGTCGCCGCTTTCGCCGGTCCGGATACGGATGGCTTGCTCGATGGACGAAACAAAGATCTTGCCGTCGCCGATCTTGTCGGTTTTTGCGGCATTAATGATGGCTTCGATGGCGTCGTCAACTTGATCGCTTGCAAGGACAACTTCGATTTTGACTTTGGGTAGGAAATCAACAACGTATTCCGCGCCGCGGTACAGTTCGGTATGGCCTTTCTGACGGCCAAATCCTTTTACTTCGATCACAGAGAGACCCTGCACACCGACTTCCTGAAGCGCCTCTTTTACCTCATCCAGTTTGAATGGCTTGATAATGGCTTCAATCTTTTTCATTACGCGACTCCTTTGAAATAGTCGGGGATTCTCCGCTGTCGAAGTGTTCAGAACACTTTCCCTAAGGAGGGACAATCGGGTAGGCGGAGAGGCCCGTTGCAGAGAGAGGGATTCCTGCCGTAGGGTGCACTTTTTGTGCGATCTGCACAATATTTGTTCAGTTAGAAAACTTTTCGGGCCGATTTTTGCGAAAGAAATGCCTGATTATTGTGCGCTGGCCGCGGATCAGGGCTTAGGCGGTTACTTTTGCGGAGGATGCGCTCGCAGCTTCGAGGCCGTCTATGTAGAGGATGTGCGGCGCGTCAAACCGAAGGGCAAAGAACGTCTGGTCGGCGTCTGCTTCTCGCGCGATGAAGTGACCGTCCGCAAGGCGAGATGCTGGTACCAACGCCTGTGCAACACCAAAGAGAGCCTTTGCGCGCCAGTCGCGGATAAGGATACGCTGGCCTGCCGTCACAAGCAGATCACAAGTTGGGCGGTCAACGCCCACAACGCCCGCGCGTATCCGGTAGGCATTTGTAGATCGAAAGGTCTTGATCGAGCGCAGTAGTCGCATTCCAGCATCACGCGTAACAACACGGTCGCCGATGCGTAGGTCGCTGGCGCGCACTTCGCCTCTAGCTGTCAGGATCATGCTTTCCCCCGCGACGCCTGTGGGCGCGCGCTCGTCAGTGACGATTTTTTGGGCGAGCATCTCGAACGGGGTCATGCGTGCTGCCATTCAGGGCGGAGTTTCATGCGTTTCTCACTCGTTAACATGTCCAAGACGTTGCATCACAATATGGCAGAATTGGGTTGCCCGTATGGAATTTGGCAACAATATCGCGAATTTGGAGGAAATGTTGCGCATAAGACTCTGTCGTTTGGGGCGGGATATGAGAAAAAATTCCGCCAAAGTGCATTTTCCACTCGCATCCCAAAAATCTCTACGCTAGAAGGGCGCGCAAGAGGCTCGGCCTCAACGTGCGGGTGTGGCGGAATTGGTAGACGCACCAGATTTAGGTTCTGGCGCCGCGAGGCGTGGGGGTTCAAGTCCCTTCACCCGCACCACTTTGATTTCATTCAGTATTAGAGCTTCAATTGGCGCACCGTTGCCAAGTGAATTTGTTTGCTTTGCTAAATGTCTCATTATGCAACTACTCTGGAAAATATTTACCAAAATTGTGGTGCTCGGGACGTGAAGATAGCTCAAATCACACCCTATTTTACCACCGTCGCGCTACTCTAATACCGCTGTTTTTATTGGCCAATTGCGGCTTGGTGACTGAAATAAAAATTCTGAAAAATTTTACAAAAAATCCTTAGTGAAATTTCACAACTATGTTAACGCTTGGTAAATCTCTGCGATTGATGAGAAAAACAACTAAGGATTACCGAGTACCATGGCGAACCCGCTATTCTATAAAAACGTCGTTCCAATCAACAGTGAAATTCACCGCGATTTGCGGTTTGCGGTTCCGGCAAAGCCGCTTGAATTTGCGCGCGAGGCGAATCTGATTCCCGCGCTGGTTGATGAGTTCGCACACGCTATGGACGATCTGCCGATTGCATTTTTGCCAGGTTCGAAACATCCCGCCGCAGTTTTTGTGACCGGCCTTAAGCCCGGAACAAATGTGTTCATCTCGGAGGAGGGGCTTTGGGATGGGCAATACGCGCCCGCTTACCTGCGCCGCTATCCGTTCATCGTTGGCGATGTCGCCGAGGGCGATCCGCTTTTGTGTATGGATGAAACCTATGAGGGGTTCGGTACAGACGAGGGTGTGCGCTTTTTCACCAAGACTGGCGAATCCGAAGAGCCACTACAAAACGCGCTGACAATTGCCCAAAGCTACCGTGAAGCCGCCGAGCGCACTGATGCGTTTGCAAGCATGCTTCAGGAAATGGGCCTTCTGCGCGCGGTGTCGTTGGATGGCAAAACCGCCAGCGGTGAAACGCTCAGCGTTCACGGGCTGTTGGTTCTGGACGAAGAAGCGTTTGATAAGCTCAACGGCGAACAGTTGGAAAAACTGCACCAAGCAGGCTTCCTTCGGGCTATTTTCAATCACCTTCAAAGCCTGAAAGCAATTTCCCGTCTTGGGGAATCGCTCGGTGAAGCAGCAGCACCCGTAGCGGACGCTGTTGAAGATACAAAAGAAAAGAAGACCAAGAAGGCCGCTAAATAGAGCCTTTGTAAACTTGAAGAGTAATTGAGGTCGCGCGGCAAATTACAGGCTGCTGCGACCTCGGGGAACGTTTGGTTCTGGGGAAGTATGTATGATGAGTAATGCGATACTGAGCAAATTTATTACGCCCGTGGCGATGTCCGCTGGCATTGTATTTGCACTATGTGGGCCAAGTCTTGCCCAAGCAACCACCGACACCGCCGACACAGATACCATTCTGGCCGATACCAGCGCCAATGCAGAGGTAACTGGGTTTCGGTCTGCGGAATTCGGAATGGACGAAGAGAGCGTGCTCGCGGCGATCAAATCCGACTTCGGGATTGAGGCAGACTCGGTACTTTCTGGCGAGAACAACGTCGAGCGCACGCGGGTTCTGACGGTTAGTATCCCTGATGTGCTTGAGGGTGGCGGTACTGCGAAGGTTTCGTATATCTTCGGGTACAAGAGTAAGGGCCTTATTCAGGTCGGCATCTCATGGGGGGCGGACACAGATCCCAACATGACAGACGCGCTGCTTGTGGCAAATGGCGACGTACTCCGCAGCCATTTCATCGCGCAGGGCTATGACCCCGAAACCATTTCAGTCAACACCCCCCTAGATACTGGTATTTTATTGTTCCGCGGTTCGGACTCCGAAGGGCGTTCGTCGATCCTCTTGCTTCAAGGTAGCTTTGAGGACAGCGGCGAAGGTCAGAAAACGTTGCTCCCCCAGAGCTTGGCGCTTTTGTATTCGCTCAATCCGGATAATCCCGATGTATTCAAAGTTGAGAGTGGGAGTTTCTAATGAAAGATTTCATTTCTCAACCCGTCGCCCCGATGGCCATGATGACCAAGCGCAAAGCGACACGAACTTCGGTTCTTAAGGCGAGCGCAAGCCCTTTTGTTCTAGCGATGGTGGTCGCCGCCGGAGGGGGCACACAAGCAAACGCGCAGGCGCTTAACCTAGGTGGCCCGAGCGCAAATAAGATCACCCCAGATGGGCGCACCAATACCAATGTCACGGTCTCTGGGAACCGCACAAAGATCACAACCGGCACGGTTTCAAACGGTGTCGGTTTTAACTCGTTTAAGGACTTCCAGCAGGCCTCTGGCCAGCGCGTAGACCTCTTCGTTCCAGACCGCGCAGGTAGCCTTGTGAACGTGGTTCGCAATGGTTCTGTGATCGTGAATGGCGAGTTGAACGCCTACAAAGACGGCAAAATCGGCGGTAACGTCTTTTTCTCAAGCCCTGACGGTTTTGTGCTCGGGAAATCGGGCACAATCAACGTCGGCTCTTTAACGGTGAACACGCCAACGGGCGCGTTCCTTGATAAGGTTGTGCGCGCAGATGGCACCGTCAACAACGCCGTGGCGCAGCAGCTCATGCGTGGCGAGATTCCGATGTCCTCAAACGGCGTCATCTCTATCGCGGGTAAAGTGACGGCCAAGGGCGGAATTACCCTTCAAGGTCATACAGTTAACATCAACGCGAACACAGGCCCCCTTACGGGCGAAGACCTCGGTCAGCGTACAAAATTCAACGCAACCGTTAACCAAACCGGCCTTGTTGAAGGGGCGGCACTTGTTGCGCGCGGTGGTTCGTTGGCGATTGTCGCACAGAACGAAGTGCGCGTTGGCGGGCGCCTTGATGCAAGTGCGAGCGAATCTGGAAATGGCGGCGATATCAGCGTGACATCGCGCGGGAATATTACCCTTGAAGGAACCGCAGAGCTAAGCGCCGATGGTGCCGGAGCACGCGGCAAAGGCGGCACGGTCATCGTCAAAGCGGACGGAGACCTTTACGCACACGATTTCGCCTATCTTTCCGCCATAGGTACAGGCACAGGAAATGCAGGTTTTGTTGAACTGAGCGGGAAAAACGCGCTGATCGGCGCGGTAAACGTGAACCTGACAGCCGACGAAGGCAAAGCTGGGACGCTTCTGTTTGACCCCTATAACCTATACATCGGTGGTTCGGTCACAGACAGCGGCACCGATGATGATTATAGCGCAGCGCCAAGCATTTACTCGGTGGGCGCAAACGTCGTTCTTGAGGCCGATAATTCGATTACCATCGTCGCTGGCGGTGTTATCGACTCAACAAACGGCGCGGACCCAGCAGGGGATATCACCCTCGAAGCACCTGAAATCATCCTAGAGGATGGTTCAACTATTACCGCAGGTACGACGGGTAATGTCTACCTCACCGCTGCGCGCACAAGCGGTGGAACCGCCTCGATTGAAATCGGGCAGGGCGCGGGCGTCGCCCCGATCTTGTCTGGTGCGAATATCTATCTCTCCGCCACCTCTACTTTGGATCAATCGAGCCTGTTGCTCGCCCTTCCCAAAGCAGAAGCGATCATCACGCTGAACTCGGCGAACATCGACGCAAGCGACATCTTTAGCGCTACGGCGACCGCCGCCTCGAACGGTGGCGTCGGCATGTTGCCAATCGGCGTGGTCGTGACGGATGTAACCTCAGCGGTTGACGTGCTGGGCACGACAGATTTGAGCGCAGGAAGCATAGCCCTTACGGCGGATGCAACGGTTGAATCCAACATCCTTACAGAGTCCCTCGCCCCTGCGAACGCCAAGGCCGACGGGGCCGTCGCGGTATCGACAATCAACAGCACCTCACGCGTTAAGATTGGTGGCAACAGCAACGTTAACGCAACTGGCGCAATCGACCTTCTAGCACGCAATGCAGTCACATCAGTGGCGGACGCAACCCCACAAACAGCCGCCTTCGGCGCAAGCGTTGGTGTTAGCGTTGTTGATGTTAACACATCCGTGGAACTGTCTGAAAATGCTACACTAAATGCAGACTCTCTGACGCTTGAGGCCTCGACCGTTACGGATATTTCCGTCACTGCCAAAGCGGCAGAAGGCGGCTCAACGGGCAATAAAGCAGGCTCGGAAGCGGACGAGCAACTTACCAATTATGAAGAAGAAGCAAGCACAGCCGATGGATCGGTTTCCGTCGTTGGCGGCCTCGCCGTTTCTGATCTCACATCAGACACATCCGCAACGATATCTTCCTCTATTGCAGCAGGAATTTCTGGTGCCGTAACGGTCAAATCGTCAACTGAAAACACAGCAAATGTCATCGCTGATGGCTCTGCGGTGGACTCTACAACGGGCGTTGGCGTTGCGGTTGGGATTAACCTCGCCAAAGTCAAGAATGACGCAGTGATCGAGACCGACATCACCGCAGGAAGCCTAGATCTATCCGCGCTGACTACGGGCGACGGGAACAGCTTCTCGACCGAATCCACTTCTGGAGCGGGTGCATCGAATGTCGGTGTGGCCGGCTCGGTCGCCATCAACCTGATCGACACGCAGAGCGTTGCGCAAGTTGCGTCTGGTGCGACGGTTGCGGCGTCTGGTGCGGTGAATTTGACGGCGGATAATCAAGGGTCGAGCAAGGCGGAGGCGCTTCCGGTTGGGGGCGGTGCGTCTGGTGATCAGGTTGGGGTTGGCGCGTCGGTTGCGCTGAACATTCTGGCGAACCGCTCGACAGCCGAAATCGCGGACAGCGCGACGGTGACGGGCGCGGGCGCGATGACGCTTGCGGCGAGCGGCACCTATGAGGCGGAAACGGTTGCCGAAGCGGGGGCTGCGGGCGGCATTGCGGTGACCCCTGCGCTGGCGCTTTCGATCATCAACAACACCACGACCGCGCGTCTTGGCAGCGGTGCAACCCAGGCTGCAAGCGGCGATGTCTCGATCTCTGCGGCGCAGAGTTCCTCAACAATTACAACGGCTTCCGGCAAGGCCGCAGGCAGCAAGGCCGCCATCGGTGCCTCGCTCGCACTTGCGCTGATCGACGATCAATCCCTCGCCACCACCGAACGCAACATCAACGCAACGGGAAGCGTGTCCTTCTCGGCCATGGGTGCGTCGAGCTCTGTTCTGACCTCCACCGCAAGCGCTTCTGGCGGCGCGGCAGCTGAGGACGACGGCTCCGCATCTTCGGGCGAAGAATCTGATGTGGATTCCACCGTCACCAAACAAATGGGCGCGGGCTCGGACAAGCAGAAGGCTTCGGGCGTTGGCGACAGCAGCCAGCAAGCCTCCACCGAAACGGCGGCGAATGACGAAGAGGGGCGCTCTGCCTCCAGCGGCGGCAGCAAAGTGTCGGTCGCGGCGGCGGTTGCGATCAATGATCAAAACAACACCGTTCAGGCGGTGGTTCCGAATGGTGTCGAGATCACCTCCGGCGGTGTACTGAGCATCGAAACGGCAAACAATACAACGGGCGAAGCGACCTCGACAGGGGCGGCGGTTGGCGTTGAAGACGAAGCGGGCAACACGCCTGATCCGGCGCAGATCGGCATCGGCGCAGCGGTTTCCGTGAACGTTGTGAAATCAAAGAACGACGCGATTCTGGGCGTTGCAACTCATGATACCGGTGGGCTGAATATCGCGGCACTGAAGCTGGATGTTGCGAAATCCATGGCGGATTCGACCAACACAGACACGAAATCCGACAGCTATATTGCCTCTGCGACCTCGGGTGCGGGCGGCAGCAAAGTGGGCATCGCGGGCTCGGTTGCCATCAACCTGATCGACACGCAGAGCGTTGCGCAAGTTGCGTCTGGTGCGACGGTTGCGGCGTCTGGTGCGGTGAATTTGACGGCGGATAATCAAGGGTCGAGCAAGGCGGAGGCGCTTCCGGTTGGGGGCGGTGCGTCTGGTGATCAGGTTGGGGTTGGCGCGTCGGTTGCGCTGAACATTCTGGCGAACCGCTCGACAGCCGAAATCGCGGACAGCGCGACGGTGACGGGCGCGGGCGCGATGACGCTTGCGGCGAGCGGCACCTATGAGGCGGAAACGGTTGCCGAAGCGGGGGCTGCGGGCGGCATTGCGGTGACCCCTGCGCTGGCGCTTTCGATCATCAACAACACCACGACCGCGCGTCTTGGCAGCGGTGCAACCCAGGCTGCAAGCGGCGATGTCTCGATCTCTGCGGCGCAGAGTTCCTCAACAATTACAACGGCTTCCGGCAAGGCCGCAGGCAGCAAGGCCGCCATCGGTGCCTCGCTCGCACTTGCGCTGATCGACGATCAATCCCTCGCCACCACCGAACGCAACATCAACGCAACGGGAAGCGTGTCCTTCTCGGCCATGGGTGCGTCGAGCTCTGTTCTGACCTCCACCGCAAGCGCTTCTGGCGGCGCGGCAGCTGAGGACGACGGCTCCGCATCTTCGGGCGAAGAATCTGATGTGGATTCCACCGTCACCAAACAAATGGGCGCGGGCTCGGACAAGCAGAAGGCTTCGGGCGTTGGCGACAGCAGCCAGCAAGCCTCCACCGAAACGGCGGCGAATGACGAAGAGGGGCGCTCTGCCTCCAGCGGCGGCAGCAAAGTGTCGGTCGCGGCGGCGGTTGCGATCAATGATCAAAACAACACCGTTCAGGCGGTGGTTCCGAATGGTGTCGAGATCACCTCCGGCGGTGTACTGAGCATCGAAACGGCAAACAATACAACGGGCGAAGCGACCTCGACAGGGGCGGCGGTTGGCGTTGAAGACGAAGCGGGCAACACGCCTGATCCGGCGCAGATCGGCATCGGCGCAGCGGTTTCCGTGAACGTTGTGAAATCAAAGAACGACGCGATTCTGGGCGTTGCAACTCATGATACCGGTGGGCTGAATATCGCGGCACTGAAGCTGGATGTTGCGAAATCCATGGCGGATTCGACCAACACAGACACGAAATCCGACAGCTATATTGCCTCTGCGACCTCGGGTGCGGGCGGCAGCAAAGTGGGCATCGCGGGCTCGGTTGCCATCAACCTGATCGACACGCAGAGCGTTGCGCAAGTTGCGTCTGGTGCGACGGTTGCGGCGTCTGGTGCGGTGAATTTGACGGCGGATAATCAAGGGTCGAGCAAGGCGGAGGCGCTTCCGGTTGGGGGCGGTGCGTCTGGTGATCAGGTTGGGGTTGGCGCGTCGGTTGCGCTGAACATTCTGGCGAACCGCTCGACAGCCGAAATCGCGGACAGCGCGACGGTGACGGGCGCGGGCGCGATGACGCTTGCGGCGAGCGGCACCTATGAGGCGGAAACGGTTGCCGAAGCGGGGGCTGCGGGCGGCATTGCGGTGACCCCTGCGCTGGCGCTTTCGATCATCAACAACACCACGACCGCGCGTCTTGGCAGCGGTGCAACCCAGGCTGCAAGCGGCGATGTCTCGATCTCTGCGGCGCAGAGTTCATCAACAATTACAACGGCTTCCGGCAAGGCCGCAGGCAGCAAGGCCGCCATCGGTGCCTCGCTCGCACTTGCGCTGATCGACGATCAATCCCTCGCCACCACCGAACGCAACATCAACGCAACGGGGGCCGTGTCCTTCTCGGCGGGTGGAGTTTCAAGTTCTACGCTGTCTTCGACGGCGAGTGCCGCGGGTACGAAAGCGGGTAGCGATGCGGATGCCGCGCCAACCAGTTCGGGCGAGAGCGTTGATGACACAACGACCGCGCAGATGAATGACGGCGCGGATAAACAGCAGGCCTCGGGTGTTGGCGATAGTTCGCAGCAATCCTCGACCTCTTCGCAAGCGGGCAACAGCAGCAAGCGTTCAGCCAAAACTTCAGAGGGTAAGGTTGCGGTCGCGGCGGCCGTTGCGATCAACGATCAGAAATCCACGACCCAAGCCGTTGTTCCGGACTCAGTCAGCATCGTTTCCGGTGGCGCGATTAGCATTAAATCTGCCAATAACACCAACGGTTCCGCCACGTCCGACGGATCCGCCGTTAAGGCCGAGGGCGGCGCGGCGACGCAGATCGGCGTTGGCGTCGCAGTTTCCGTGAACGTTGTCGAAGAGACAAATACCGCCCGTTTGGGCAACGCAACCCATAGCGGGAATGGCGTGAATGTAGCGGCGGTTCAGTCGCTAGATGGCAGTGATGTCACCGATGAAATCAACGCGCAGGCAACGTCTGGCGCGGGTGCGTCCAAGGTTGGCATCGCGGGGTCGCTCGCAATTAACACGGTGAATGCAGATACCTCCGCCACGATTGGAGAGTCTGCGATTGTGAATGCGGGTACGGGTACCTCTTCGATCATTGCCGAGCAGAAAATGAACGCG
This sequence comes from Falsihalocynthiibacter sp. SS001, assembly GCF_042445055.1. GTDB lineage: Bacteria > Pseudomonadota > Alphaproteobacteria > Rhodobacterales > Rhodobacteraceae > Falsihalocynthiibacter. The sequence goes on along the minus strand of NZ_CP170339.1, from coordinate 2,085,764 downwards.
GTGTCCAAGGCGCTTCCGTCCTCTGGTGGTGCAACTGGTACTCAAGTTGGGGTGGGTGCTTCGGTTGCGCTTAACTTCATCAATACAGATACTTACGCCGAGCTGGAAGACGGCGCGACGTTTACGAATGGCAACGGTTTCAATGTCTCTGCGAGCACCGATGTTTCAACCGAAACAGAGGCTTCGGCAGGGTCGGCTGGCGGGATCGCCGTTGATGCGTCGGTCGCATTGGCAATGCTGAACCAAAACACAGTTGCGCGTATCGGTACGGGCAATGCGCTCTCGATGGGGACGGGCGCGGTTACAATTTCGGCGTCGAACGCGGGCACACATAGTGCGAAGTCCGATGGGAACACCAAGTCCGGAAAAGCGGGTGTTGGGGCTTCTGCTGCGCTTATTCTCGGCAACGGGGATGCGGATGGCGCGCTTGAAAATACATCTGTAACGACGGCAAGCCTTGAGCGGGATCTGACGGCGGGGAGCCTTGCGATTTCGGCAACATCTTCTCGTACATATGACGCCCATGCAACGGCAACGGCCGAGGGTGGCAAATTCAGCCAATCTGGCGATCAGAAGAAAAACGACACAACTGGTGGCTCTTCGACAAGCGCCAACACGATGGACAAGACCCAAGGTTCGCAGCGTGACGGGCAGGGCAAGAAAAACGGCTCCAAGGTCACAGTTGCAGCCGCAGCAGGTATCGCTGCCGCGCAGGACAAAGTCACCGCCAGCCTTGGCGATGTGACGGTCAATGTGGGCGGACCAGTTTCAGTTGATGCGGCCAATACGGTTGGATTGGCCGTGTCGGGCGATGGTTCGGCGGTGAACGCCAAGAGCCAAATCAGCGTCGGCGTCGGCGTTGGCCTTGCGATCCTGAATAACAAGACCGAGGCGTCGATTGCGGATGGTGCGTCGATCACATCGGACGGTGTGGCTGTTTCGGCAACCTCCAAAGAGAACGCGCAGGATGGCTATGAATCCAAGCTCTCGGCCCTTGGTATCGCGGGTGCTGGCGGCAAGAAAGTAAGCGTCGCGGGTGCTTTGGCGGTGGGTATTTCCACGGGCGATACACAGGCGTTGATTGGCGACAATACGACCATCACGAGCACCGGAGCGGTGACCGTTGATGCGGATAACACAAGCCACCTTGCGGCGAAGGCTGCGGCGGGATCGGTTGCCACTGCTGGAACAGGGATCGGCGCATCAATCGCAGTTGCCGTATCCGAAAAATCCTACAAAGCGACCGTGGGCGCGGGCGCGAATATTGCCGCAGAGTCCCTGCGCGTGCATGCTCAGAACCACAAGATTTCCGGCACAACGAAGTTCGATTTCACCGATCTCGATGATCTGCGTTCCAAAATCACATCAGGGCAGCTTCTTGGCGATAATAACTACTATGTCGAGGCCATCGGTGGCGCGGCGGGTAGCAAGACATCCGTTCAGGGCTCATTCGCCGTAATGACCTTCGATGATGAGGTGCTTGCCACCGTAGGCGAGAGCCAATCCGGCGCTTTGATCACGGGGGCGACGCTGAACCTTGGAACGGGCGAAGCACTCATTGAGGCCCAGAACGACATCACCGCGAAGGCGCTCTCGGGTGCGATTTCGCTGAGTGGCGGAACAGGGGCTGGCCTTGCAAGCTCGGTTCTTGTGAGCAGCGGAACAGTGCGCAGCGCGCTGGCGTCCGGCACAACAATCACAAGCGCAGGCGGCCTCACCAATCAGGCGCTCGCTTCGCAAGATATTCAGGTGTTCGGTGTGTCCGTCGCCGCCGCCGCATCGAATGCGGTGAATGGAATTGCTACGGTTCTGACGGCAGAAAACACCGTTGAAGCGCTCGTCGGTAATAAATCAAGCCTCACCATCAATGGCGACGCGACGATCAAGGCACAGAACGATTTCGATAACTTCAGCCTCGCTGGCGGCGCGGCTGGTGGTGGTAGCAACGGTGTTGGCGCGGCGGCCTCGGTCGTTACGGTAAACAACATCACGCGTGCCGAAATCGAGGATGCGGATTCCACCGCGAACGGCGCAGATATCGACGCAAACGGCGCAATTGAAGTTTCGGCATCTGCAACAGAGACAGGAAAAACAGTCGCTGCGGCGGGTGCTGCTGCTGGCAGCAACGCAGTCGGCGCGGGTGTTGGCGTATATGTTCTGAACACAACGACAGAGGCGCTTGTTGGCCGTTTTGCCAGCTTGGGTCGCTCGTTCAGCGCGGGTTCCACCATTGTTTCAGCCACGGATACGACCAACCTTCTGAGCATCTCGGGCGCGGCCTCTGGTGGCGGTAATGCCGGTGCGGGTGCGGGTGTTACAGTTGGTGTGATCACCAAGTCGACCAAAGCGGAAATCGACGATAATGCTGATGTCGATAGCGGAAATATCATCGTAAACGCCAAGAGCAGCGAAGATATCTCAATGATCACTTTTGGTGTCGGGATTGGCGGCTCTGCCGGGCTTGCGGGCGCGGTTGCAGTGGACGCGGTTAACACAACAACAACAGCGCGCGTCGGTGAGAATGCGAACCTCTTTGCCAACGGCAACGTTGCCGTTATGGCCGACAACGCGACAAACATCGACATGCTAGATGGCTCTCTTGCAATTGGTGGATCGGCTGGGGTCGGGGCCTCGGTTGGGGTAACGGTTGTGAACACCGACACGAATGCTCTGATTGACGATGAAGCCGATGTGACAGCGCTCGGCAATCTTGCGGATCAGGATGTCGTCATCGACCACAAGGCGAAATTCATCGACTATGGCGCTGACGAAGGGTTTGCTGCGGCAGATGTCGATCGTAGCGAGTACGAAGGCACAGCAGGATCCGAAGATACTCTGCTGACCTCTGCGGATGCGCGGACACAGGGGCTGGATCTGCTCCTCAAGAAGCGGGTACTGGATGATACGGTTACGCTCTCGACTGTGAAATCCATGCGCGGCGTGATCGTTAATTCGGTTGGGACAACTTCGGTTCGGTCGCTTTCGGCCGGTGGTGCAGCGGCGGGCTCCGTTGCTATTTCGATCTCGGCGAGTGTGCCTGTTATTACCAACAATACCGAAGCTTCTATTGGTGAGAATGCCCTCATTAACAAAACATCAGGCTCCGCAAATGCGCTTCAGAGCGTTTCTGTCGCGGCGGCGAGCGATGTGTATACCATGGCGTTCTCGGGTGCTGTTGCAGGCGGCGGTGCAGTTGGTGGCGGCGCGGGTGTAAGTGTTGCCGTTGTCGATGCGACAACAACGGCGCGCATCGGAACAGGCGCAGAAGTTGCAGCCGCACGCGATGTGCTCGTTTCGGCGCAGGCCAAACAAGACCTTGCAACTATGGCTGCTGCGGGTGCCGTTGGTGGCACTGCGGGGCTCGCAGGAAGTGCGACGACCTTTGACATAACAAGCAATACAACTGCTGAGCTTGGCGGTACTGTTGTGGCACAGAACAACGTGGATGTGCTGGCAGATGATGTGACGCGTTCCGCGATGCTGGCTGGCTCTGTTGCGATTGGCGGCACAGCGGGTGTCGGTGCGGCGGTTAGCGTTATTTTGCTAGATAAAACAGTGACCTCTTCTATCGCAGATAATGCGGATGTAACGGCACTTGGCCTTGTTGAAGACCATCAGTTGTACGATGGCTCTTCATACTCCGGGACTACAAATGGTCGTGGTGTGAATGTCGCTGCGAACTCTGGTCAGTCCGTCTTTACCCTCGCGGTATCGGGCGCTGGCGGTCTCTATGCGGGCATCAGCGGCGTGGTTGCGCTTGATTTGATGGATGTCACAACTTCGGCCTTTATCGGCGCGAATACCAAGATCAACCAAACGTCTATTGGCTCCGCAGGTTCCACTCAGGATGTTGTGGTCTCTGCACGGGATACAACTGTAACTTCGGTTGGTGCTGGTGCGGTTTCTGCTGGATTGGTGGGTCTCGCGGGTGCCGTCGATGTTGGCATCTTCAAGAACACAACGGCCGCCTACATTAAGAGCGGCGCAGAAATCAACGCCACGCGGAACGTGATGGTCAGTGGCCTTGCGAACAAGGCAGGCGCCGCAGAGGTTGCGAGTGGATCCGGCGGAGCAATTGCGCTCGCGGCGGGTATTGCGATCTACAACTACGGCGACGGCGTTGCACCAAACGGCGAAGCTGATAAGCAACTCGGCGAGTCCAGTGATGGCGCAGCGGATATGGATGGAATCCAATCCGATGCACAAGCACAAGCGGGCAACAGCCAAGTTGATGATCTCTTGAAAGAGTCCGACAACGACCACGTAAAAGCAATTTCGGCGAGCGCACAAGCAACGCGCGGCACGATTGATATTGCAAGCGCCGCTTCGACGCTTTCGGTTCCTGCGGGTACATCGGCGAGCGTAGGCGACGCCGAGATTAACGCAGGTGGTGCGTTGAAAGTGAACAGTTCTGACGACCTTGTAGTTGATATCACCACGGGTGCGTTTGCAGTTGGCGGTGGTGCCATCGGTGCAGGTATCGGTGTGCTTACCGTTGAGACAACCAGCACTGCGAAAATTGACGGCGGTAGCCGCAAGATGACGGTTGGCTCTGTTGAGGTTAAGGCCAAGACGGATCACGATCTAGAGGGCGACAGCTATGTTGGTGCGGCGGCAGGTTCGATCGCACTTGGTGCGGACGTCAGCGTGTTTGAGGATACATCGTCAACCAACGCCTATATCAATAACGGTAATCTCGAAGTGACAAATGCTGTGTCGGTTATGGCCGATGCTCGCCGCTGGATTGATGTCGAAGGTTATGGCGTAACGATTGCCGGTATTGCTGGGGTGGGCGCCTCGGTTGCAACGTCGAAAATCGGCGGTGCGGTCAATGCTCATATTACCGGAACCGATATCACGGATTCCGGCTCCATCGCGGTTGTGGCACTTTCGGATGACAAAGCTAAATCCATCACTGTGGCCGCGGGCGGCGGCGTTGGCCTGTCTATTCAGGGTGCGTTCACGATTTCCGATGTGACGCCAACAGTTTCAGCATTGATCGACAGTTCGAACCTGTGGTCCACTGGCGAGATCAAGGCCGAAGCAGATGCAGACGCCGAGGTCGAGACTTCGTCCTATGGTGTGTCCGTATCGGGCGGGCTTGCGGTTGGTGCATCGGATGCGGAATCGCACGTTGGCGCAATCGTCAGCGCGAAAATTCAAAACAATACAACTCTGAACGCGGGCTCTATTATGGTCTCCTCTGATCTGGATACCGCCAAGGCGAAATCCTACGCGCTCGGCGCGGCGGGCGCGCTTGTAGGCGTCAGCGCAACCAATGCAGAGTCAACGAATACGTCGTCCTCTATTGCTTCGGTCAGTGGTGGCAATCTGACGGCCAGCGGCACGATGAGTGTCACAGCCAACAGCATCGGCGATCAGGATGCCTATGCAACAGGTATCGCCGCAGGGATCGTGGCTGCGGGGTCGAACACCACTTTGGCCTCTTCGAATGTCACAACGCACGCAACATTGACCGAAGTAAACCAACTTCGGGTCGGTGGCCTCACGGTGACCGCGGATGGCACGACGGTAAACACTGCCGAAACCATTGCTGGTAGCGGTGGCGTCATTGCAGGCTCTGCTGCTGTGGCAACCACCAAGAGCACAAGCTCCACCAAGGCACGCATCATCAACAACAGTGGCGTGACCTATGATCTCAATATTCCATCAGACGCGATCACGCTCGAAGCCAACCAGACCACAACATTTGCAGGTTCTGTGGACAGCAGACAAGCTTCTGTCGTCGGAGCGAGCGGCGCGAATATTTATCATACTGTGAACTCGGACGTTGATGCTTGGATCGTTGGTGCCATGAATATCTATGGCCGCGATCTCATCATGACCGCGACTAATAAAACAATAAATAATTCAGATGGTTACAACGTAAACTCAATCTCTGGCGGGTTGGCAAATGTTCCTGCGGGTGGCTCGACAGTTAATGTCACGCACACCACGAATGCGGGTCTTGATGACAACACTTATGTGCATCTTCTGTCGCCTTCTTCTGGCTACTCGTTGTTCCAGTTGGCAGCGTCAAATGATGTCACCGTCAACCAGAAAGCCAAGCTCGACTCAGGTGGCGCCATTGCGCTCGCCTTTGCCGAGGCTGAGGGTACATTCAATATCGACGCAACGGTTGGAGTTGGCGATAACTCTACGGTCCTTGTTGATAAGGGCGACGCGAAAATGGCTGCGTGGAGCAACGCGGATATTGATCTGCGGGCAAATGCCACGACCTATGGTCTTGCGGGCGCACCAAGTGGCGACGCCAAGATCACATATACGGGTAACAATTCCGCCTATGTCGGAACCAACTCTACAATTCAAGCGTCTACTGGCTATACGCCGCTTGATGGTTCGCTTCCAAGCTATGCCGAAATCGATATCAACTCGGGCGTTGATCTGGCGGGTAATGCTGGAAAGCTGATCTTTAACGCGATTGTTGACCTCTATAACAAAACTGCGATCCCAATCCCAACAGGGCCAAATCCAACGGTTACTGCGGTTGTGAATTCGACGGTAACCCTTGCCGCCGATAGTGAATTGCGCGCGGCGGGTGATATCACCATTAGCGCAAGCCGTGGCAACATCGACGCGACAGCAAAAGGTACGGGCAAAGACATCTATCGCGAAGCCTTGGCCAAAGCAGCGAGCGCGGTCTCGAACGCATTCGGCGGCGGGGATGTGACCTTTGACTATCACGGTGGTTCGACCAACACGAATGGCGGATTGGCCTCGGTTCTGGCGGATGGCAAAATCCAGACAGGTATTCAGCGCCACAAGATCCTGACGATCAACTATGTCTCCGAAAGCTGCGATATCACGACGCAGGCCTGTATCGCCGCGCCGACAGATGCCGATAACATCACCTACACCGTTTCCGGACCAGAAGAGGTGGGCACGCAAATTCTCGAACGTCTGCGTGAACTCAGAGCGCTTCTGGAAAAATATGACGACGATGTTATCGCCAAAGCAGCTTATAAGAACGAGATTGATTTCCTTGAGAACAAACTCGTAGCACTTGGGTTGGGTGAGTATAACGCCTCTGGAGAATTCGTACCGGGTGCATATGCCGGTCCTTCACCCAAAGACGCCGCCCTTGCGGTCGTTGATCAAAGTATTTCGGACCTTTCGACAGTTAAGTCCGACTTTACCCAGGCGGGCTTGGTTAGTGTTACGGGTACGCTTACGGACGCTGCGGAACTGATCAAGAACTACTATGACGGCGGCACATACGGCGTTGTTGCGACAGCAGATTCTGCAATTGCATCTATTCAAAATCTAAGCACATATGCTTCTGCTGATAGCACCTATTATGATGCTGCGATTGCGGCGCGGGATGCGGGTGCGGCGGCGGCTACGGCGGCACAGACAGCCAAGAACAATATTATTGCCAGCCGCGATATCATTACCCAGAACACAGCTTTGATTAACAGCGCGACTGCAAGTCTCGAAGCTGCGTTGCTTGCGGGGCGGACAGCGGATGCAACGACCGAGCAAAACAACATTGCAAATGCCAAAGCGGCGATTGAAACAGAACTCGGCAAGATCGAAACCTATACTGCGACGCTGAAAACCAAGACAGCCTTGGCACACAGCAGCGCGACAGATTTGCACACCGCACTCGACAATCTGATTGCTTCGGCGCCAGAGTATACTAACCCGAATACGACCAGCGATGACGCTGCGACTAAGGCCAATGCGATTGCGGATCAAACAAGCAAGCGGTTAGCTGATGCGGCGATTATTACTCAACTTAATCAGGCAATCACGACAAATAGCGCTGGTGAGGTTACAGGTGGCGGTAGCCTGACGTTTATCTCGGAATCTGCTACGCGTTTGGCAACGGAAAATACCAATGCGACAACCGAAGCCAACAATATCCAGAGCGCTGTAAATACGCTTCAGCAATCGACAACCTCAGCAGGGACGATTGGTGGCAGCAACTCGCTAACGCAATATGTCGACCTGTTGTCGACGCTCACAACGCAATTGGTTGACAACCGCAATACTGCGGCTACGGCTTCTTCCTCAAGCGGGTCGCCAACAACATATGTGATTGAGGTGGACGATACCGTTGCGCGCCTTGGCAACATTTCGATCAATGCCGATCAGCTCACAGGTACGGGCCTGTTGAATGCGCCAACCGATGCGAAGATCGTCATCACAAATAACACGTCTAACCAGCTCAAAGTCGGAAACCTGATCATCCCGCAATATGATGCTGGGCACCTTCGCTTTAACGGTGTGCTGATCAGTGAGAACGCCGATATCACATCGCTAAACACAACAGGTGCGGCGGCGAACTTTGCCAATATCAACACTCAGGAAACCGCAGGCTCCAGCCGTGGTATCGTCGAGTTGACGTCGAACTATAATGCTCAGAGCCTGACGTATTATAACCCGTCCTCGCCGCTGACGCAGGTTAACACACAGCGCGTAGCACCTGATATCATTACAAAATCCGGAACAACCATTGAGAACTCCAATGGTTCGGTCAAGATCACCAGTGCTTCGGGCAACATCTATGTGAATGGCTCCATTAATGCCGGTTCGCTGGATATTGTGGCCAAGAACGGTGATTTCGTTTCCAGCTATGTGAACGGATTTGACCATATCGGTGGTGACCCGGCTGCGTTTAACTCACCAACCCGTGCGAGCGAAAAGGGCTCAGGGATCACGGCCAATGGCTCGATCTCGATCTCTGCACGCTTCCTGAACATCAACAGCCGTATTCAGAGCGGTATCGCGAACTTTACGCTGAACATTGCCGACAACCAGTTGTTGACCACAGACAAGCCAACGGAAATTGGTCTGACACAAGCGGCAATCGACGCGAAAGTCGCGCAGTATATCCTCGATCTAGAGGGTGCGTCGCCAGTTTCGCCGATCTTGTCGATCACCAACTCTAATGGGCGTACGATTACGATCAACATGGCTCCTGCGGGGGTTGACCCAACCGAGCTTGCGGACGCAATCGCTGATTACCAAACACGTTACAGCGACGACAACACCACAAGCCCTGTCGTTACGCTGAAAGTTAACGGCGTTGATACAAGCTTTAATATCAAAGACTTGATCTCGGGCGATATCAAAGGGCGTCTTGAGTTTACAGTAGACGATGCCGATAACTTTGGCGGCTCGAACACCTATGCTGTTCTTGACCCACAGCCAAATCGTGCGAATGAATTGGGCGCGGCCTATGATACAGCGAACAAGCAGTATGTCGTTGATGGAGCCACGGTAAGCGGTGGATACATTCAGCTTTTCGGGCAAATCCTGAACACTGCCTCTTCTGGTGCCGAGTTGAACGTTCTAGATGGCTTTGGCCGTATCGACATTAACAACGCCAGCAATATTCCTGTCGTTCTGCAATCGCTTAGCACGGGTAAGGACGACACAGGGACGCTGCGCGGAACTCAAGGTCGTATCGAGATTACCAACGTTACCTCGGTGGACACGTCTAATGTTCAGAACCCCGATGTTAAAGTCACCAAGACGATCTACACTCGTGATTATGATCCTTCTGATCCTGCGAATGCCCAAATCCGGATTGCGGAGCAGAAGGGGTATATCAATTCCGACGGCGATATCATCTTGGATGGGGCATTGAACACGTCATTCGACGGAAACCGTACTTCTAGCTATACGCCAGAAGGGTATGCCCGTTACGTCTGGACAACGGGCGAGGACTTCAAGGCAGTCTCACGCTATTCCAACATTCGCAGCCAGATCTTTGGCGCAGATGCGTTCACATATGACAGCGTTGAAAAGCTGACGTCCCTCGGCACACCACAACTTGAGAGCCTGTATCGATTGCCCGAGGGCACCTACATCACAACTGAAAGCACTCAGTACGGCGGCGCAACAGCGCGGAACTCTGTGAATGGTGCGATCCTATCGGTGGCCCCAACAACCGGTACTAACCAGTCTCTCAACGATACTCAGTATACCGAAGCCGAGATTTCCTATGTCACGAAGAGCGACTTGGAGCACACTGGCTCTTCACGCGACTGTAACTGGTGGACGCTCTGTATCGACTCCAAGAAAACGGATTACTACAAGCTCACTCAGGAATACACGACGATCAAAACCAAATCGCTTAAGGCGAATAACACGATCAACGTGAATTTCATCGGTCAGGACCAAGGCCAAATCACCGTCAATTCCAACAACGGCGGCAGTGTGATCCTGACAGGGACACTCGACAACGTTGCGGGTAACACAACGATCACCGCAACTCAGGCGGGCTCTTCAATTGTTCAGGGCAACAACGATGCGCTTATCTCGGCCACAAGCATTAATCTGGACGCGGGTGACTACGTGGGCGGTGTTCCTGCCTCGGTGATCAATGCTCAGGATGCGGGTACAGCCTTTAGTCAGGCACCAGCAGACGCGGCAATCATTGTACGCCTCAACGGTGCCAATGCAGGAGACGGTGGCGTAAGCGCCAACGCACGCAATGGCAACGTATCACTTCTGAGCCGTAGCAATCTGGTGGTTGATCAGATCACGGCCTCTGGCTCTCCTAACGAAGGTAAGGGCAACGTTTCGCTCGTGGCCTATCGCGATATGCTCGCCAAAGACACAGACGCCTTTGTTCAGGGCGCGCGCGTCGATCTTGTTGCCATCAGTGGCGATATTGGTGGCACTGCGGACGATCAGATGTTGATGGTCAACACGGGCTTCACCACTAACCCTGCGGAACGTCCGTTCGGCGATCCGGCGCTTGATCCATCCATCCCGACAAACGCACGCTATGGCCTGAGCGCCACAGCAAGCGGGGACATCGGTATCCGCTCCGCAGGTTGGAACCCGCAAAACGGCGAGGCCAGCAAGAACGAAGATGGCTCGATCCTTGTGGATCAGGTTCTCTCGATTGGTGGCGATGTCCGTCTGAAATCGAGCGGGTTTATCCTTGATAACAATCCGATCGAGGTCATCGACACTCGCACATATGATGAGTTGCTCGGTTATTGGGAAGAGCTTGGCTTGCTTGCCGAGGATGCGGCCCGTGGCGTAGACGGCACCAACAATGCCGAAAAACGCGACCAAGCGGTTCTTGCCTATAAGCAATCCAAGGAGCACGCGTACAACCAATATTGGAACCTTCGCGATCAACAATCCGATCCATCGGTTTATGATCCGTCCTTCCAAGTTGTGGTAGTTGATGGATCACCTCAACATGCGGCGCTAACATCTTATTATAGCGATCAAATTCTTGCGGAGAACCCAACCTACACAACAGATCAGGTTAACACAGCCGTTGCCGCAAAAATCGACGAATACGAAGCTCAGCAGACTGCCGAATACCATGCGCTGAACGAAACAGTTGGTGGTTTGACAGCATCTTACGATGAGAACTTCAGCTATGTGGTTTCAACCGAAGAAGCGAGCGAGCTGCTTGACGGTTCGATTTGGACCGAGCGGGAACTTGCGTTCTCTATCGCTCCCGGTGCGCTGAAAACCGTAACGGGCACGAACCCGATCTCGAAAGATCCGAACGTGTCGGGTCTTGTTGTTTCGCTCGATGCGGGCAAAGGTATCGGCGAAACCAAGGGGCAACTCTCGGGCGATCCGGGTATCGAAATCCGCTCGTCGCTTGATCCTCGTGATCTGACTAATGACCAGAAAGTTGCCTTGGCATCCGCAGAGCGTTCAGACTTGCTTCTGACCCTCGGTGTGGTCGCGCTTCCCGATGGTTTCTATGATCGCACAGGTAACGAAACGCCAGAAGAACTCGCACGTCTCGCTGAGCAACTCGAGGCGTTCCAAGCTGCAGAGGCGCTTGGGCTGACAACGGGTGCACCAAAAATCGACATTCAGCTTGGCGACAAGTTCGAAGACCTTTCCGAAATTCAGAAAGCCGCGCTAAATGCGGCGGCTCTTGGCTTGGTCTCTGCGGATGATACGCTTCTGACTGCACTGAGCAAGCGCCCACTTAACTTTGCGGCGGCAGATCGTCTTGATGTTTCGGTCGCAAACGTAAGCAGCGTATCTGATCGTGATTTGGGCGCGACATACCTTGCTTCCGAAGGTTCGGTTAAGCTCGGAACTGTAGACACATACGGTGAAACCCGCATCAAGGTGCGCGGCGACATCAACAACGCTACTGGCGCGGATTCTGTCTCGACCGGAAACCTCATTCTTGAGGCTTCGCAAGGCGGTATCGGCAACATCAACCCGCTGCGTCTGGACCTCGTGACAGGCGCAACCACAACGGCGCGCGCACAGAACGGCGTTAACATTGCGTTCGATAACGATGGTTTGATCGACACGATTTACTCGCCAGAGAATATCAAGCTTTCTGCCAACGGATCGCTCATCAACGCGAATGGCGACAACCTGATCAACATTCTTGGCTCACAAGTTGAGTTGGTGGCTGTGAACGGATCCATCGGAGAGCCTACACAGGCGCTAAATGTTGGTGTAAACCTTGGCGGCGGCATTGATGCGACTGCGGGCAACGGGATCAACCTTTATGGCCCATCAAGCTTCCGGTTTGTCATTCAAAACGCAACTTCCACAGGTGGCGGAACGATCACTCTGACCGGCGCTGAAGAGAGCGAAATCGACGGCACAGTCGAAACGGCTGGCGATATTGCCCTCATTGCAGGTTCCCGTCAGGTTCTGACCGAGAACGCCGAAGTCCACACAGCAGCAGGCGACATCACCGTCAACGCGGGTTCGCTCAAGATGTTGAACGGCAGCAGCACCACCGCGGATGCGGGTGCTGTGGATATTGTAACCACGGTAGGTGATGCGCTTGTAACCGCGATCACCGCAGGGTCGGCCGCGGCAAATGCCGTTTCGATCCAAGCCGCAGGGCGCATTTTCGCAGGAACGCTTGATCCTCGCATCGACATCAAAGCGATGACCGCAGGCGCAGGTGTGAAACTTGTTGCGGAGCTAGGCATCGGTGACAAAACCCAAGCAAACACAAAAGCATGGGATGGCGTTGGCGACGAAGCAGGCACTGCGAATGCGGTAACAGACGTTCCGAACCCGCTACGCATCATGACGCACAACATTGATGCCGAAGCGAAAAACGGCGACATGTATCTACGTGCCCTCAGCGACACAACGCTCACAAGCGTGAAGTCCGAGTTCGGGACCATCAACGTCGAAGGCGACGCCGCCCTTACGGTCACATCTGCCCTCAGCGGTGGAACGCAGACTTTCGTTGGCCAAGACGACGTAACCTTCGCACAACTCACCACAACAGGTCTTCCAGCGGATGCAGGTGACGTGAACGTGACTTCGGTCAACGGTGCGGTTGTCGGTGGCGACATTGATGCCAACGGCAACGTGAACCTGAGCGGCAACGGCGTGACCTTCGGCGCGCTGATCGCCGGCCTGAACGCAGCCATCGACTCCTCGTTGGAGATCGTCGGTGACACGCTTGAAGTGGCGGGCACCATCGACGCAACGGCGGGTACAACGATTGATGTGAACAGCGCGCTGAGCGGTGGCACACAGACTTTCGTTGGTCAGGGCGACGTAACCTTCGCACAACTCACCACGACAGGGCTGCCAGCCGATGCGGGTGATGTGAATGTGACTTCGGTCAACGGCGCGGTGATCGGTGGCGATATTGATGCCAACGGCAACGTGAACCTGAATGGTAACGGCGTGACCTTCGGCGCGCTGATCGCTGGCCTGAACGCAGCCATCGACTCCTCGTTGGAGATCGTCGGTGACACGCTTGAAGTTGCAGGCACCATCGACGCAACAGCGGGCACAACGATTGATGTGAACAGCGCGCTGAGCGGTGGCACACAGACTTTCGTTGGCCAAGATGACGTAACCTTCGCTCAACTCACCACAACAGGTCTGCCAGCGGATGCGGGCGATGTGAACGTGACTTCGGTCAACGGTGCGGTTGTCGGTGGCGACATTGATGCCAACGGCAACGTGAACCTGAGCGGCAACGGCGTGACCTTCGGCGCGCTGATCGCTGGCCTGAACGCAGCCATCGACTCCTCGCTTGAGATCGTCGGTGACACGCTTGAAGTGGCGGGCACGATTGATGCAACGGCGGGTACAACGATTGACGTGAACAACGCGCTGAGCGGTGGAACGCAGACCTTCGTTGGCCAAGACGACGTAACCTTCGCGCAGCTCACCACAACAGGTCTGCGCCGGGATGCGGGTGATGTGAATGTCCGTTCTGTGAATGGCGCGGTTATCGGTGGCAACATTGATGCCAACGGCAACGTGAACCTGAATGGTAACGGCGTAACCTTCGGCGCGCTGATCGCCGGCCTGAACGCGGCCATCGACTCTTCGTTGGAGATCGTCGGTGATACGCTTGAAGTGGCGGGCACGATTGATGCGACTGCAGGTACAACGATTGGTGTGAACAGCGCGCTGAGCGGTGGAACGCAGACTTTCGTTGGTCAGGGCGACGTAACCTTCGCACAACTCACCACGACAGGTCTGCCAGCCGACGCGGGTGATGTGAACGTGACTTCGGTCAACGGCGCGGTGATCGGTGGCGATATTGATGCTAACGGCAACGTGAACCTGAGCGGCAACGGCGTGACCTTCGGCGCGCTGATCGCTGGCCTGAACGCAGCCATCGACTCCTCGCTGGAGATTGTTGGTGATACGCTTGAAGTGGCGGGCACCATCGACGCAACGGCGGGTACAACGGTTGATGTGAACAGCGCGCTGAGCGGTGGAACGCAGACTTTCGTTGGTCAGGGCGACGTAACCTTCGCACAACTCACCACAACAGGGCTGCCAGCCGATGCGGGTGATGTGAATGTGACTTCGGTCAACGGCGCGGTGATCGGTGGCGATATTGATGCCAACGGCAACGTGAACCTGAATGGTAACGGCGTGACCTTCGGCGCGCTGATCGCTGGCCTGAACGCAGCCATCGACTCCTCGCTGGAGATTGTTGGTGATACGCTTGAAGTTGCAGGCACGATTGATGCAACGGCGGGTACAACGATTGACGTGAACAACGCGCTGAGCGGTGGAACGCAGACCTTCGTTGGCCAAGACGACGTAACCTTCGCGCAGCTCACCACAACAGGTCTGCGCCGGGATGCGGGTGATGTGAATGTCCGTTCTGTGAATGGCGCGGTTATCGGTGGCGACATTGATGCCAACGGCTCGCACTTCTTGCAGGGTAATGGGGTGACCTTCGGGACCATTATTGCGGGGATCAACTCCAAGATCCGTTCGACGCTGGATATCATCGGTGACGTTCAAATTGCGGGCGAAACCATTGACGATAGCGCAGGTGTAGGCGGCAACAAAGGATCTATCCGCATCGGTCTGATGAAGGCGCGCAATATGCTGTTGGAAGCGACGCATAAACTGGTTCTGCCGGATGTGCGTGTTGCAGAGTTCATCCGTCTGCGGGCGGATATCATCGAGGCCAATATCACTCAGGATCCGAACGGTCCAAACCCACTTCGCATGACGATTGAGGGACACGGAGGTGGCGTGGCCACACGTGCAACGCTTGATGTCGACGCGCCGGCAGGGATCATCGTTCCGAGCTATCGTGTGGTGGACTCCACTGTGGATACGACCGCAACGATGGTGGATGTGCGCGATGCGTATATTCCTGGAACGGCGGTGCTGACCACTCCAGACCTCAAGGTTCTGGTCAACAACCGTACGCCTGCTCCGGTGGAAGATGTGAATGTACAGATCCACGAACAGGACTTTGCCTTCAAGTTTGATGTGGACGGCTTTGAGGCGGACACAACGGGCATCGTGGTTCTGTATAACGTCGCTCCAGACTCAACCAGTGAGAACCCATTGGCGTACTGGGGGATCAGTCTGATCCGTGACACGGTGCGCTTGATGCCAAATGCGGATGAGGCAATTCCAGTGAGCGAAAGCGATGACGGAGAAGAGGAAGATGATGATCTTGGAGATGGACCATTTGTTAAGGTTGGGGGCGTAAACCAGTCGGTCTATACCTCTGGATTTGGTCCGATGGTACGATTGAGATAAGTGCGAGTAACAAACAGGCGGCCCCATTCGGGGGTCAACAAGTAGCGGCGAAATGACAAAAATGGAGCATGGAATGAAACCACGCGCAACACGAGCAGGCGCCTTGTTACTCCTGATAGGGACGGCGGCAACAGCACTTACAACAGGGCAGGCGACTGCCCAGCGACTTGATGTGGGCGCACGTGCCGCCGAAGATAACATCCGTCGTCTCAACCAACTTGACGAGGAATCGCGCATACGACAGGAGGGCGACGCCGTTGTTGCTGATCCGCTAAAGCGCCGCGAGTTGCCACCAGCCGGTGGCGCGACGGTTCTTTTGCAGTCTGTTACGTTCTCGCCAAGCTCCGTTTTCCTCAGCGAGCAAGAGCTTGCGGTGATCGCGGCAAAGTACCGTGGCGAGCGGGTGGACTTCCGCAAGATTTCGGAACTGGTGCGTGATGTGAACGATCTCTATGCCGAGAAGGGCGTGGTAACCGCAGCGGCAATTCTACCGCCACAACAGCTTGCGACCGGGAACCTTCAAATCCAGCTGATCGAGGGACGCTTGGGCGCCGCCGCGATCGTGGGGGAGCGTCGGAACACGAACGAGTTTATCTTTGATCGGGTGACTGTTGCGAATGGTGATATCGTTGATGTGCCAACCGCGGCCAAGGATATCCGCTATTTCAACGAAACCAACCGTGCGCAGCTTAGGATGCTTTTACAGCCCGGCGCATCATTTGGTTATACGGACCTCTTGCTCGGAATTACCGAGCCTCCAGCGCATGAGCTTCAGTTCTTCTTTGACAATAAGGGTGTGTATTCCACAGGCGAATTGCAGGGCTCTTTCGTTTATCGCAACTATGGAATGGCAGGACGTGACGATACGTTTATGGCCTTCGGGAGTGTCGCAGAAGGCAGTCTCGCGGGGACCGCGCGTTACGAGCTTCCAGTCCATAGCTCGGGCACACGCATCGCGCTAAGTGCGACTGCGTCTAGCGTTTCATTCGTGAATGGCCCTGCGACGATCCTTGATATCACGGGTAAATCCAGCTCTGCGAATATCACCCTGACACAGCCACTTGCTGTGACCGAGCGGTGGAGCGTTTTTGCGGACCTCTCGGGGTACATGGGGCATAGCCGCTCATGGTCAGCAGATGTTCCGTTGGTGAATAACGACACGGTCAAGTTCGCGCCGGGCATTACGGTGGCGTACACTGGGGATCGCGGTGTGACGCGCGGGCAGGTGCAAGCCGTTTATGCCACCAGCACCAACAATATCTTCGGGTTCGAACGCGACATCCGTTTGCTGACGGGATCGATCTCAGGGCGCTATAACCTAGATCGCGGTCAGTCGATCATCGCAGTGGGGGCGTTCCAGCATACCGACGAGCAACTCCTCCCTGGCGATCTATTGTTCCAGATTGGTGGACCGACGACCATTCGCGGGTATCCCTCAACCGGTATTGCGGGGGATAGCGGGTATTACGGTAGCCTTGAGTTGCATCAGGGGAATTTCTTGAACAAGAGCGGCTTGGACGGTTATGTCTTTACCGATTTTGGCGAGGTGTTCTCGACCTTCCCAGATCGGACCACCCTGTTTTCTGCGGGTGTGGGCATGGCCTATGACATCAATGAAACCGGACGTTTCGAGATTTCGGCGGCTTTCCCGCTGCTTGATGCCTTGTCCAATCAGGACTCGCTAGTGATCAATGCAATGCTGACGCTCAACGGTCTCTAGGGGCGGTTTTAGCAAATTCGAAAAACAAACCTGACCCTGCTGGTGGTGCGCCCGCCAGCAGGGTTTTTGCTGAAAAACTGAGGAAAACGAGGTTTTAGAACAGAATCTGCTGCGTGAAACCTCTTAGTTTCGGATTCCGGCAAACTCTCGCTGGAAATGCCGCCTTTCTCCTTGCATCGGGGCGCTGGGAGCCATAGAAGAGCCGAGATTTAATCCATTGCCGCGCCCGCGCGGCCTCTTTGCTATGAGGATCCCCCATGCAGGTTACTGAGACCCTGAACGAAGGCCTAAAGCGCGGATACACGCTTGTTATTCCCGCAGCCGATCTGGACTCTAAAGTTAACGATAAGCTCAAAGAAGCACAGCCAGAAGTCGAAATGAAAGGCTTCCGCAAAGGTAAAGTGCCAATGGCGTTGCTCAAGAAGCAATTCGGCCAACGTGTTATCGGCGAAGCTATCCAAGAGACAATCGACGGTGCGCTTGGTAAGCATTTCGAAGAGTCCGGTGACCGTCCTGCGCTTCAGCCAGACATCAAAATGACAAACGAAGACTGGAAAGAGGGTGATGACGTTGAAATCACCGTTGCTTATGAAGCGCTTCCAGAAATCCCAGAAGTTGACCTCAAAGGTCTGAGCCTCGAGAAGCTCGTTGCGAAAGCAGACGACGCAGCGATCAACGAAGCGCTTGAGAACCTTGCCGAGACAGCACAGAACTTCGAAGACCGCAAAAAAGGCAGCAAAGCCAAAAAAGACGATCAGGTTGTGATCGACTTTGCAGGTAAAGTTGACGGCGAGTTGTTCGAAGGCGGTTCAGCTGAAGATTTCCCACTCGTTCTTGGCTCAGGTTCCTTCATTCCGGGCTTTGAGGACCAGTTGATCGGTGCCAAAGCTGGTGACGAAGTTGCGGTAACTGTAACTTTCCCAGAAGAGTACCAAGCAGCGAACCTTGCGGGCAAAGAAGCCGTGTTCGATTGTACTGTGAAAGCCGTTAAAGCTCCTGCAAAAGCAGAGCTGAACGACGAGCTGGCCAAGAAATTCGGTGCCGAGGATCTCGAGGCGCTGAAAGGTCAGGTAGCCGAGCGTCTTGAAGCTGAATATGCCGGCGCTGCTCGTGCGGTTCAAAAACGCGCGCTTTTGGATGCGCTTGACGGTTTGGTATCGTTTGATCTTCCTCCTTCGCTCTTGGAAGCCGAAGCAGGTCAAATCGCGCACCAACTATGGCACGAAGAGAACCCAGAAGTTGAAGGTCACGACCACCCTGAGATCGAGACAACTGACGAGCACAAGAAACTTGCTGAGCGTCGCGTACGTTTGGGTCTGTTGCTTGCTGACATCGGTCAGAAGGCAGAGGTTGAAGTTACTGACGCCGAGATGACACAAGCGATCATGAACCAAGCGCGCCAGTACCCAGGTCAAGAGCGTCAGTTCTTTGAATTCGTTCAACAAAACCAGCAAATGCAACAACAGCTTCGCGCTCCGTTGTTCGAAGACAAGGTTGTTGATTACGTGTTCGAATTGGCCAAAGTCGACGAGAAAGAGATCAGCAAAGAAGATCTTGAAAAAGCTGTTGAGGCTCTCGAAGAAATGTAAAACCGTCACAGGTTTAACGCGATTAGGGCTGCCGTTTGGCGGCCCTTTTTCGTTGTGACATAAAATTGCGTAGAATCTTGATTTTGTGTAGTATTCGCTTAGCGGATAGCTCTGCGCTGCCCGTCATCGACCTACATTTCAATGGAGGATTTATGAAGACTACGGCACATTCGTTTTTTGTCACTGCATCGCTATTGATTATTTTAGGGATGCTAATGGGGATCTATATGTCGGCGAGCGGGAATTTCGCGATCGCGCCGGCGCATGGGCATCTGATGTTGTTCGGCTTTGTCGCGCTTACGATTTTCGGAACATATTACAAGCTCTGGCCGATGGCGGGGGCAACACGTCTTGCGCGGATACATCTTTGGGTGTCCATCGTCGCGCTGATCGTTTTCGTTCCGGGGATCGCGCTCGCTAATCTGGAAATCAGCGATGTATATGCCAAGCTGGGATCGGTTCTGGTGCTGATTTCAGCGTTGATGTTCGCGTGGAGCGTTCTGCGAAATTCTGCGGCAGAGTAGGGTAGAGCGCATAGAAAAGGCCGCGCGGATTTCTCTGCGCGGCCTTTCAAATTTCAGAAGCGATTGATTAAGCTTCGTCTTTTTCTTCTTCAGCAGGCTCTTCGGAAGCGACTTCTTCTTCGATGTCGTCAAGAGCAGCAGAGCCGATATCGTCGAAGAGTTCAGCGATTTCGAATTCTGCTTCTGCTTCTGCTTCGGCGGCCAACTCTTGGATGGACTTACCAGAAGCTTGAAGCTCTGCTTCTTCTGTGGAACGTGCAACGTTCAGTTCGATTGAAACAACAACTTCAGGGTGCAGTTTCACTTCCATTGTGTGCAGACCGAGTTCTTTGATCGGTGCAACAACGGAAACTTGCTTGCGGTCCACTGTGAAACCTTCAGCAGTTGCAACTTCGGCAGCGTCACGAGGTGTAACGGAACCGTAGAGCGAACCAGAGTCGGACGCGGAGCGAATCACAACGAACTGTTGTCCGTCGAGTTTTGCGCCGAGAGCTTCTGCTTCTGCTTTGGTTTCAAGGTTGTTTGCTTCGAGCTGTGCTTTGCGTGCTTCGAAGGATGCGATGTTCGCAGCCGAAGCAGAAAGCGCTTTGCTTTGTGGAAGCAGGAAGTTGCGTGCGTAGCCGGGCTTTACGTCAACAACATCGCCCATTTGGCCGAGTTTTGCGACGCGTTCAAGAAGGATAACTTTCATGATGTGCGCTCCTTACTTAACGGCGTAGGGAAGCAGAGCGAGGAAGCGCGCGCGTTTGATTGCACGAGCCAGTTCACGCTGTTTCTTTGCCGATACGGCGGTGATGCGGGACGGTACGATTTTGCCACGCTCAGAGATGTAGCGTTGCAGAAGACGTGTGTCTTTGTAGTCGATCGCGGGTGCGTTGTCGCCAGAGAATGGGCAGACTTTGCGACGGCGGAAAAATGGTTTAGTAGCCATGGTTTAGCCCTCTCTTATGCACGCTCGCGACGACGGTCGCTGCGCTCTTCACGTTTTTGCATTTGCACCGAAGGACCTTCGGCGTGCTCGTCGACCTTGATGGTCAAAACGCGCATAACGTCATCGTGCAGACGCATCAGGCGTTCCATTTCTTGGACGGCAGAAGAGGGAGCATCAGAGCGCAAGAAGGCATAGTGGCCTTTGCGGTTCTTGTTCACTTTGTATGCCATGGTTTTCACACCCCAGTACTCGTGATCAACGACTTTGCCGCCGTTGTCCGCGAGGACGGTGCTGAAATGTTCGATGAGGCCTTCGGCCTGGGCGTTGGACAAGTCCTGACGCGCGATAAAGACATGCTCGTATAAAGGCATGCGATCTCCGTTCATATATGGCGCACTTCAAAGATCGGCGGGAACTTCTGCATCCGATCACGAGAGGCTGCGCTGTTAAAAGTGCTGCAGAAGAAGGCCGCGTTATAACAGGGTCGGGGTAGGATGCAAGGGCAGAAGCATGAGCGTGTGGAGGGGGCAGGTTACTACAACCTTCGCGGTATTATCCAGTTCCAGACACACTTTCGCCCACATTGAGATTAGTATGTCCCATGGGTAAGGAACCAATAGGATACAAAATGACGGATCAACAGTCAGAAAACACGCGATTGATCGAGGCGGATGCAAAGTCCAACAAGTTTTCGATCTATACGGCGCCATGGGGATACGGCGTGCGGATGCGTGAGCAGGTCGGCTTTGGGGCGCGGCTGGCACAGGCGTTGGCGGGGGGAACGGCGCTTGTCTGTGTTGGTCTTGCCGTTGGGATGTGGGTGCTGCCGGGGTCGGCGACGAGCGAAGATATGGCAATTTTCAAGCTTGCCTTTACGGGGGTACTCATGCTGGTGGGTATTCTTGCGCTTTGGTTTGCGTCGTTGGGGACGACATATGAGTTGCAGGTAGATCGTGGTCGTCGCGAAGTTCGCGAGGTACTTCGCAATAAACGTTCGCAGCTCTTCGTCATGCGTCGTTATGACTTCAGCGACATCAGCAGCGTTGTTTTTGCACGCGACCCCAAGAAGAGCCGCAGCGGATATGCAAGTTTGATGCTGCGCCATACGACACAGACGCACAGCATTGATCTGGTGCATGATAAACAGGAGCGCTTGGAGGCGCTGCGCAATGTTCTCGCAGAAGATATTCTGTCGGAAACAGCTGGCGCCAAGGTTGCCCCGCGTCGCCATGTGCGTACGCGTTCTGCTTCCCGTGAGGAAGGGCTTGCCGTCGCAGGTGAGTAAGCCAAATCAGAAAACCAATTGGGCCTCGCAGATTTGCGGGGCCTTTTTTGTGGGAAGCTGACATTGCGTAAACAGGGGCAGCACTGTATTTGAGGGAAAACAATAACGGAGGCCGTATGACGCGCGCATTTGTATTTCCCGGGCAGGGCGCCCAAACAATCGGTATGGGCAAGGCGCTTGCTGAGGCATATCCCGCTGCGAAGGCAGTATTCGACGAAGTGGACAACGCGCTTAACGAAAAGCTGAGCAGTTTGATCTGGGACGGCGACATCGAAGAGTTGACGCTCACACAAAACGCGCAGCCAGCATTGATGGCGACATCCATCGCTGCGATGCGTGCGCTGGAGGCTGAGGGTGCTTCGATCAAGGACGCGGCTTATGTAGCGGGGCATAGCCTTGGCGAGTACTCGGCATTGGCGGCGTCCGGTGCGCTTACGCTGGCCGATACAGCACGTTTGTTGCGTATTCGCGGCGAGGCGATGCAGAAGGCTGTTCCTGTTGGTGTTGGTGCGATGGCGGCCCTGTTGGGGTTGGATTTCGCAACAGCCAGCGAAGTTGCAGCAGAAGCGGCACAAGGCCAGATTTGCCAAGCAGCGAATGACAACGATCCCGGTCAGGTTGTGGTTTCTGGTCATAAGGAAGCCGTTGAGCGCGCGATCGAGATTGCCAAAGAGCGCGGTGCGCGTCGGGCGCTTTTGTTGCCTGTGAGTGCGCCGTTTCATTGTGCATTGATGGAACCCGCAGCACAAACCATGGCAGAGGCCCTTGCGGATGTGCAAATCGTGGCGCCTGCGGTGCCTGTTGTGGCGAACGTTCGTGCAGAGGCCGTGAATGATCCGAATGTTATTCGTGCACTCCTCGTTGAGCAGGTCACCGGATCGGTGCGCTGGCGTGAGTCGGTTGCCTATATGTCGGCGCAGGGTGTGAGCGAAGCGTGGGAAATCGGAGCGGGCAAGGCGCTGGCGGGAATGATCCGCCGCATCGAAAAATCCGTTGAGTGTCGTGCGGTTGGCACCCCCGAAGAGGTCGTTGCGGCCGTTGAAAGCACAAAGTAAGGAATGCAAATGTTTGATCTAACTGGAAAATGCGCGCTGATCACTGGCGCGTCTGGCGGAATCGGCGGAGAGATTGCACGGGTGCTTCATGCGGCTGGTGCGACTGTTGGCCTTTCGGGGACGCGGGTGGAGCCACTTGAGGCGTTGGCCGCAGAACTCGGAGACCGCACTCATGTCCTGCCGTGTAACCTTGGGGATGCAGAGGCAGTTGATGCCCTTCCTAAGGCCGCAATTGAGGCAATGGGCAGCGTTGATATCCTTGTGAATAACGCTGGCATCACGCGCGATCAGATCTTTATGCGGATGTCCGATGAGGAATGGCAGCAGGTTCTGGATGTGAACCTGACATCTACAATGCGCCTTTGTCGGGGTGTTATGCGTCCGATGATGAAGTCGCGCTGGGGCCGGATCATCAATATCTCTAGCATTGTTGGCGCAACCGGAAATCCGGGGCAGGCGAACTATGCCGCGTCAAAGGCGGGTATGGTCGGTATGACCAAGTCCATTGCCTATGAGGTTGCGAGCCGTGGCATTACAGCGAACGCTGTTGCGCCCGGATTTATCGCAACAGCGATGACGGATAAGCTTACCGATGATCAAAAAGACAAGATCAACGTGCAAATCCCAGCCGCGCGTATGGGCACACCCGCCGAGATCGCGGCTGCGGTGCTTTACTTGGCGAGTCCTGAGGCTGGTTATGTGACGGGCTCGACCCTGCACGTGAACGGTGGGATGGCGATGCTCTAGGGCAGAGAAGTTCTGTCGCCCGCAGAAACGCGGGCGGCGAATATCTTTCTGGGCATTTCAAAGAGTATGGACGCGCGATATACGAAAGAGTAAGGTATCGGGGATTGGATAGGGTGAGGCAGGTACTCACTTGATTTCAACGATTGAACACCTATCTTCTGGAAAGCGTTTGCCTTGTCGCATTGATGTGCTAAAGGGTGCGCAGAAAGAGCCGACAGCGCATTGAACGTTTGCCGGATTTCCTGCGTTAGCAGGGCTTAAGTCGCCCACTGTGGGCAGGAAAGAAACGGGTGGTAACACCCAGACAGTAGAATGAGGAAATAACATGAGCGACATCGCAGACCGCGTAAAAAAGATCGTCGTAGAGCACCTTGGTGTAGAAGAAGAGAAAGTTGTTGAAAACGCTTCCTTCATCGACGATTTGGGCGCAGACAGCCTTGATACAGTTGAATTGGTCATGGCGTTCGAAGAAGAATTCGGAATCGAAATTCCTGACGACGCTGCTGAAACAATTCAGACTTTCGGCGATGCGACTAAGTTCATCAAAGAAGCTTCTTAAGCTTTAAGACGAATTTTAAGGAACGGCGCTCCTCGGGGCGCCGTTTTTTTATGGCGCGGTATTGTTTTTACGGCGGAGTAGGCACGATTCCGAGGTTGGCGGCGTGCTGTGCGCTCTAGGCTTGCCCAGAGGTCGTGAAACATTATATCAAGGGCTAACACAATAAAAACGCGGAGAAACGTTATGCGGCGAGTGGTTGTCACAGGTCTTGGAATGGTTACGCCATTGGCCGACGGGGTTGATGAAACGTGGGATCGGCTGATTGCCGGAGAATCCGGCGCGGGAACGATCACGCGGTTCGATCCCGAGCGTGTCGCGACAAAATATGCCTGCGAAATCCCGTTGGGGGATGGTTCGAACGGAACCTTTAATCCTGATAAGTATATGGATGCAAAGGACCGCCGTAAGGTGGATGACTTTATCCTCTATGGTATGGCGGCTGCTACGCAGGCTGTTGAGGACTCTGGCTGGATGCCCGAGGATGAAGAGAGCAAATGCCGTACAGGTGTGATGATCGGTTCGGGTATTGGTGGCTTGTCATCGATTGCGGATACGGCCGTTCTGTTGGCCGAAAAAGGACCGCGCCGTGTGTCGCCGTTCTTTATCCCCGGCGCGTTGATTAACCTTGTCTCCGGTCAGGTAAGTATCAAATTCGGCTTCAAAGGGCCAAACCACGCGGTTGTTACGGCCTGTTCGACTGGCGCGCACGCGATTGGCGATGCCGCACGTTTGATCATGCTGGACGATGCAGACGTTATGATTGCGGGTGGTGCAGAAAGCCCGATTTCGGAAATCGGCATCGCTGGTTTTAACGCGTGCAAGGCGCTTTCGACCTCTCGTGCGGATGACCCAAAAGCGGCGAGCCGCCCCTATGACGCAGATCGCGATGGATTCGTGATGGGCGAGGGCGCAGGCGTTGTGGTGCTTGAAGAATACGAGCACGCCAAGGCGCGCGGTGCGAAGATCTACGCCGAGGTTCTGGGCTATGGACTGTCAGGAGATGCGTATCACATCACGGCTCCTGCGAGCGATGGTGATGGCGGGTATCGTTCAATGGAAGCGGCAATCAAGCGGGCGGGTATTACGCCTGCGGATATTGATTACATCAACGCGCACGGAACATCGACAATGGCGGATACCATTGAATTGGGCGCGGTTGAGCGCTTGATGGGGGATGCTGCGGACAAAGCGACGATGTCTTCGACCAAATCGGCCACTGGGCACCTTCTTGGGGCTGCTGGTGCGATTGAGGGGATATTCTGTATCCTTGCAATCCGCGATCAGGTGGCGCCGCCGACGCTTAACCTTGAGAACCCCGATGTGACCCCACGATTGGACCTTGCGCCGCTTAAGGCGGTGAAGCGCGAAATCAACATTGCCCTGTCCAACTCGTTTGGATTTGGCGGCACAAATGCGAGTGTTGTATTCGGTAAGGTGGCAAGCTGATGTGGCGCAATTTTGCTTCGAGTGCCCTGACATTTCTGGTCGTGATACTGTTCTGTTTGGGCGGTTTGGCGATGTGGGCAACCAATGAGTATGACGCCGAGGGGCCGCTGGAAACGGCGATCTGTCTTAAGGTTGATTCCGGATCGAATATGAGCAGGGTTGCGACGAGCTTGAATGAGCAGGGCGCGATTTCCAACGGGTATATTTTCAGTGTTGGTGTGAACTATTCGGAAAAGGCGCAGGACCTGAAAGCGGGGAGCTTTTTGATCCCGGCGGGTACGTCCATGCGCGAGATTGTGGACCTTGTTACGGGAGATGGACGTTCGACCTGTGGTTCGGAAATTCTCTATCGTATCGGGGTGTTACGCAACGAAGTTCAACTGCGTGAGCTTGACCCCGAGAGCAACCGTTTTGTGGAGAAGTTCGCATTTGAGCCGGGTGTCGATGATGTCCCTGTAGGCTTTGATGCTGCACGTCAGGACGCGGATCTGCGGTATCGGATTGCGCTCGCGGAAGGTGCAACAAGCTGGCAGATTGCCGAGGCGCTCAAGGCTGCGGATTTCTTGACAGGCGAGATCGAAGATACACCTGCGGAAGGTACGCTTGCGCCTGATAGCTATGAGGTGACTTCGGGGACTGCGCGCGCTGATGTGCTTGCGGAAATGACGCGCCGCCAGAACTCTGTATTGGGTGCAGCGTGGGCCAATCGCGATGAAGGATTGCCACTGGAAAGCGTCGAAGAGGCGTTGATTTTGGCATCTATTGTCGAGAAGGAAACCGGCCTTGCGGATGAGCGCCGTCAGGTGGCGAGCGTGTTCGTGAACCGCTTGAATGAAGGCATGATGCTTCAGACAGACCCGACGGTTGTCTATGGTGTGACGGGCGGTAAGGGTGCGTTGGGACGTGGTTTGCGTCAGAGTGAATTGCGCCGTGATACGCCTTGGAACACATATGTCCACGCGGGATTGCCGCCAACGCCGATTGCGAACCCCGGTAAAGCGGCCATTGAGGCAGCGTTGAATCCGGACAGTACCAAGTACTTCTACTTTGTTGCAGATGGAACAGGGGGGCACGCATTTGCCGAGACTCTTCGTGAGCACAACGAAAACGTGGCGGAGTGGCGCAAGATCGAGGCCGAAAGAACCGATAATTAGGGTCTGATCCCATCACAGAAATGAAAGAGGCATCCCGTTTCGGGGTGCCTTTTTTTGTGTCTGATTTTTGGTGGGTACGTTGAAATTAAACGCAAAAATGCGATGTGCGTTCGGTGGGTGTTGCTGTGCAACACTATGATAACATTGATTTTTAGTTCATTTTGTGGCAATTTTTCCATCGAGCTAGAAGGAATGCGATGTGTTCCAATCATCCAGAGGATGGGCGGGCTTGTTGTGTTTCTCTCGTGCGGGCAAAGCATGAGAGGCGGGCGTTAATCTACATGACACTAGATACACCGATTGAGGAAAACGGCACTTCGGAAGAGTTGCTTCTGATTGCTGAAAAGCAGGTTAAGCGATTGATTGGCGCGGTCGAGGGCGCCATTCAGACACTGGAAGTAGGCGAGGACGTAAATGCCCGCGAGGCCACGGGGCTTTCGCGAGAATTGTCCAAGGCCTTGCAGACATTATTTGAGGAAAGGGCGCGTGTTGAAAAACTTCGCAAACAGAGTTCTGGAGTCGTCCACGACTTTGCACTCGACTTCGATCGAGCGCGACGTGACATCGGGGGCCGCTTGGCTCGCTTGCGCGCCGCCCATAATTCAGGAGGAGTTTCTGAATGAACTAGGGGAGGAGTCGCTCTTGGCGCTGCCTTGGTTGTTCGAGTTTTGGGCCTTGCCGCATCAGTTGCCGCCGGAAGGGGATTGGCGCACGTGGGTCATTATGGGAGGCCGTGGCGCGGGAAAAACCCGTGCGGGGTCTGAATGGGTGCGGTCAGAGGTTGAGGGGGCGTGCCCGCTTGATCCGGGGCGCTCCAAGCGTGTGGCGTTGGTGGGCGAGACGATTGATCAGGTCCGCGAGGTGATGGTTTTTGGCGAGAGCGGGATTTTGGCCTGTTCTCCGCCAGATCGTCGTCCCGAGTGGCAGGCGGGGCGCAAGCGGCTGGTTTGGCCGAATGGAGCCACAGCGCAGATATTCTCGGCGCATGATCCGGAGAGCTTGCGGGGGCCGCAGTTTGATGCGGCGTGGGTGGATGAGCTAGCGAAATGGAAGCGTGCCGAGGAAGCGTGGGATATGCTTCAGTTCGGATTGAGATTGGGCGAGATGCCACGGCAATGCGTGACGACGACACCGCGCAATGTTGCGGTGCTTAAGGCTATCCTTGCCAATAAATCGACGGTCGTTACGCAAGCGCCGACAGAGGCAAATAAGGCCTATCTGGCGGCGAGTTTCCTTGAGGAAGTGCGGACGCGCTATGCGGGGACGCGGCTTGGACGGCAGGAGCTGGACGGGGTCTTGTTGGAGGATACGCAGGGCGCGATGTGGACGCTTGGGATGTTGGATCAGGCGCGCGTTGATGCGCCAGATGGTTTGACGCGGATCGTTGTTGCAGTTGATCCGCCTGTTACGGGACACAAGGGGTCGGACGAATGCGGGATTCTCGTAGTGGGCGCGTGTACCGATGGCGAGCCGAAGGACTGGCACGCTGTGGTTCTGGAAGATGCGAGCGTGAGCGGTGCGGCACCGAATGAGTGGGCGCAGGCGGCGCTGGACGCGATGGAGCGACACGGAGCGGATTGCCTTGTGGCGGAAGTGAATCAGGGCGGCGATTTGGTTGAGTCGGTTATTCGGCAGCTTGATCCGATGGTGAGTTACAAGCCTGTCCGTGCCAGCAAGGGTAAATCC
This sequence comes from Falsihalocynthiibacter sp. SS001, assembly GCF_042445055.1. Lineage (GTDB taxonomy): Bacteria > Pseudomonadota > Alphaproteobacteria > Rhodobacterales > Rhodobacteraceae > Falsihalocynthiibacter. The sequence goes on along the minus strand of NZ_CP170339.1, from coordinate 2,057,087 downwards.
GCGCGCGCAGAGCCCGTAGCCGCGCTTTATGCGCAGGGACGCGTGCAACACCTTGGGGCGTTCACAGCGCTTGAGGATCAGATGTGCCGTATGACCCAGCAGGGGTATGAAGGCAAAGGAAGCCCGGATCGCGTGGACGCGTTGGTGTGGGCGATTACGGACCTCCTGATTGCACCAAACAAGGTGGCGCAACGCCCCCGCGTACGCACCCTTTAAGAGTTCTTTAGGGATTTGTGCGAAACTGCTTTCAACGGGAATGGAAGCGCAAGCGTTCTTTCTTATTCAAATAAGTCAATGTGTTACCTGATTGTGGGTGCCGCTGGCGAAGAAACAGGAGCCTCTTTGGATGGTATTTGATTTTCTAAAACGCAGCGATACGGCCCCGCAAGCGGGCCCTACGGCGACCAAGGCCTCGGCGGCGGGGAAGGTTGTGGCGTATCATGGGAGCGGCCGTGTAGCGTGGAGCCCACGGGATGTTGTTTCGCTTACCAAGACGGGTTTTGTGAACAATCCCGTTGGCTTTCGGAGTGTGAAGTTGATTGCCGAAGCTGCGGCGGCGCTGCCGCTCGTTTTGCAGGACAGCGGGTGCCGTTATGAGACACACCCGATCTTGTCGCTATTGGCGTCGCCGAATGGCGCGCAGGGGCGTGCGGAGCTACTTGAGAGTTTGTTCGGGCAGATTTTGTTGACGGGCAATGGGTACTTGGAGGCCGTCGTCGGCGAAACGGGGTTGCCGCTTGAGATGCACGTTCTTCGCAGTGATCGCATGAGCCTTGTACCAGGTGGGGACGGTTGGCCGGTGGCATATGAATATGCCGTTGGTGGACGCAAGCATCGGTTTGACATTGTGGGGCAAGTGAGCCCGATCTGTCATATCAAGAGTTTCCACCCGCAGGACGATCATTACGGGCTTAGTCCGCTTCAGGCAGCGGCGAGTGCGATTGACGTGCATAATGCGGCCAGCCGTTGGAGTAAGGGGCTGCTCGATAATGCGGCGCGTCCATCGGGTGCGATTGTGTATCGTGGCGCGGATGGTGCGAGCATGACGAACGAGCAATACGAGCGGCTTCAGGATGAAATGGCGAGCTATCATCAGGGTGCGGCGAATGCGGGGCGGCCGATGTTGCTTGAGGGTGGATTGGATTGGAAACCGATGGGGTTTTCGCCTTCGGATATGGAATTCCAGAAGACCAAAGAGGCCGCAGCGCGTGAAATCTCGATTGCGTTTGGGGTTCCGCCAATGCTGCTCGGTATTCCCGGTGACGCGACATATGCGAATTATCAAGAGGCCAACCGCGCGTTTTACCGTTTAACGGTGGTTCCCTTGGCGACGCGGGTGGCGGCGAGCATTGCGGATTGGTTGGGCCAGTTTGGCGGTGAACGATTGGAGCTTAAGCCTGATCTGGATCAGGTGTCGGCGTTGTCGTCCGAGCGGGATCAACAGTGGCGCCGCGTGAGTGAGGCGCTGTTCCTTACGGATGCGGAGAAGCGCGCGATACTTGGCCTTCCCAAGATGGCGGAAGCGGAATGAGTGAGCATGTGCCAACGCGGGGTGGGTCGCGATACCTCTATGAGGGGTTTGACGCGGCAGCCGCCCGAATTGAGGCGAACGAGCGCGTAACTAAGTTACAGTTCGAGGCCCTTGAGCAACGACTTGGCCGCATCGAACAGGCGATTGAGCGTTTGGAAAAGCGGCTGTGGCTGGCGGTTTACGGTGTGGTGGGGGTGATCCTTGCGCAGGGGATTGCGTCGCTGATGGATATTGCACCAACATAAGGAAACAACATGAATTCAATGCTTTGCGATACAGGTCTTGAGCGTAAATTCTGTCGCTTGGACGAAGGTGTGACGGTGACGGATGGCACCATCATTGAGGGCTATGCGAGCCTGTTTGGTAAGTGCGATCAGGGCGGAGATGTTGTCGCCAAGGGCGCATATGCGGGTTCGCTTGCGCATCTGAGCAAGAAAAAGCGCAGCGTTAAGATGCTCTGGCAGCATGATCCATCCCAGCCGATCGGTATTTGGGACGAGGTGCGTGAAGATGAGCAGGGTCTTTATGTAAAAGGGCGGCTCTTGAGTGATGTCGAGAAGGGGCGTGAGGCGATGGCGCTTATTCAGGCCGGAGCAATTGACGGCCTCTCTATCGGGTATCGTACCAAGAAGGCGACAAAGAACAAACAGGGCCAGAGGGTCCTGACGGAATTGGAATTGTGGGAGGTGTCGCTTGTGACATTTCCTATGCTTCCAGACGCGCGTGTTGGGGCGAAGGGGGATGATCCTCTGGAAGCTGATCTCATGCGTGATTTGGCGGGAGTGCTTCGGGATGCTCGCCATATGCTGGCTGCGGGTAACTAGGCCAGCGATCTAACCTCTCTCAAACAGGATTGTTGAATGAGCAAAATCGAGACAAGGGCTCGGGCCGGGACAGCTGTGTCTGACGGCCTGTCGCCGGCCGCGGAGGTAAAGACCGCGCTGACCGGCTTCGTGAGCGATATCAGAAACTTAACGAACGAAACGAAATCCCAACTTCAATCACAGGAAGAGCGACTTACTATGCTGGAACGTAAACACATGACTGCCCAACGCCCTGTTTTGTCGGCGGCTGCCGATGCGGATGCGCCACATCAGAAGGCATTTGACGCCTATTTGCGCGTGGGGGACGACGATGCGCTGCGCGGCCTTGAGCTTGCGGGTAAGTCGATGAATACGGCGGTCTCTGCGGAGGGTGGCTATCTGGTGGATCCAAAGACGTCCGACACGATCAAGGGCGTGCTTTATGCCACAGCTTCGATCCGTTCTATTGCGACGGTCGTTGAGGTAGAGGCGACGTCCTATGACGTGATTGTGGACCACACAGAGGTTGGCACTGGTTGGGCGAGCGAAGTGGGTGCCGTTACCGAGACGACTTCGCCGACGTTTGATCGTATTGCAATTCCGCTGCATGAGCTTTCGGCGTTGCCAAAGGCCTCTCAGCGTCTGTTGGATGATGCGGCTTTTGATATTGAGGGCTGGCTTGCGGGGCGCATTGCGGACAAGTTTGCACGTGCTGAGGCTGCGGCTTTTATCAACGGTGATGGCATTGATAAGCCCACGGGTTTCTTGACGAAATCTGTGGTTCCGAACTCTTCCTGGTCTTGGGGTAACCTTGGGTATGTTGCCAGCGGGCAGGATGCGGATTTTGCCTCGGTGAATGCTTCGGATGCGATTGTTGATCTGGTCTATGCACTGGGTGCCGAGTACCGCGCGAATGCGACGTTTGTCATGAACTCCAAGACCGCAGGTGCTGTGCGCAAGATGAAGGATGCGGATGGTCGTTTCCTTTGGAGCGATGGGCTTCAGGCTGGTGAACCTGCGCGTTTGATGGGCTATCCGGTCATGATTGCCGAGGATATGCCCGACATTGCGTCCGGCGCGAATGCGATTGCGTTTGGTGATTTCTCGAACGGTTACACCATTGCAGAGCGCCCAGATCTTCGTGTGTTGCGCGATCCGTTCTCGGCCAAGCCGAACGTGCTTTTCTATGCGACGAAACGTGTTGGCGGCGATGTGAGCGACTTTGCGGCGATCAAGCTTCTGAAATTCTCCGAAACTTAGGTCTTGGTGAATGGTCCCTCCCTTGGTTGGGAGGGGCAAGCGGGCGTGCATCTTTAGTTGCGTCGTCTAGCTGCTCCCCTCCGTCCGAGCGATGTGATCGGTGCACGCCCATTTGAGGGGATTGGGGGGCCGATGTGGCCCCCCGACAATCAGACAGAAACAGAAGTTTGGAGTTTTCCATGATGACGATCGAGCAGACAACAGTTCCGACCGAGGCATTGCCCCTTCAGGCGTTCAAGGATCACTTGCGTTTGGGAACCGGGTTTGCCGATGACGGGTATCAGGACACGGTTTTAGAGGCGGCTCTTCGCTCTGCGATGGCGGCGATTGAGGCGCGCACCGGTAAGGTTATTATTGAGCGGGTGTTTAGCTGGCAACTCTCGCGGTGGCGGAATTTGGGCGAGCAGGCAATGCCTGTGGCACCTGTTTCCGAGATTCTGAGCCTGCGGACGGTGGATCGTGTGGGCGATGAGATGCTGATTGATCCCGCGCGTTATGTGCTTCAGCGCGACACGCATAGGCCCAAGATATTGGCCACGGGTGGTTGTCTTGCGTCAATTCCGCTTGGAGGTTTTGCAGAAGTCGCGTTTCGCGCGGGCTTTGGCGAGAGCTGGGAGGCTGTTCCGGCGGACCTTGGGCGTGCGATGTTATTGCTGGCTGCGCATTATTACGAGCATCGCACCGAAGCTGAGATGAATAGGGCGGATATGCCGTTCGGGGTGGCGGCACTCCTTGAGCCATACCGCACCGTTCGTATCCTCGGGGGGCGCGTGGCATGAGCGTTCCCAACCTGAATAAACGCTTGATTCTAGAGGCGCCGAAGCGTGTTGCCGATGGCGCTGGCGGATACGTCGAGACATGGGAGCCGCAGGGCACACTCTGGGCGGCGATCAAGGCGGGGTCATCGCGTGAGAAAGCGGGAAATTTCCTGACAGTATCGGCGACGACGCTAAAGATTACCGTTCGGGCAGCGCCGTTTGGTGCGGCAAGTCGACCAAAGCCCGATCAGCGATTTGTGGATGGAGCGCGCGTTTACCGCATTCAAGCGGTGCGAGAGGCCGATAGTTCGGCACGGTATTTGATCTGTCTTGCGCAAGAAGAGGTGGTGTCATGAGTTATGGTGTTTCGGCCGCGTTGCAGTCGGCGGTTTACCAGAAACTAGCAGCAGATAATGCGTTGTCGGCGCTGGTTGGTGGGGCGATTTATGACAATCCCCCGACGGGGACGTTGCCCGCGACTTATGTGAGCTTAGGCCCCGAAGATGTGCGGGACAGGTCCGATGGTTCTGCGCGTGGGGCACTTCATATGTTTACGATCAGTATCGTGACTGATGCGGCCGGTTTTCAGACTGCCAAGCAGGTTGCGGCGGCGGTATCGGATTGCGTTGCGGAGGCGGAACTTTTGCTGAGCCGCGGGACGCTAATTTACCTGAACTTTGAACGAGCCACAGCGCGACGCGTAGGAGATGGCGGGACCCGCCGTATTGATCTGAGATTTCACGCCCGCGTGGAAGACAACTAATCCAAAAAACGGAGAATTGGCCATGGTAGCCCAAAACGGCAAAGACCTTCTTATCAAGCTCGACATGACAGGCGGTGGCTTGTTTGAAACGATAGCGGGCCTGCGTGCCACACGCATTAGTTTCAACGCAGAGAGCGTTGATGTCACTAGCCTTGAGAGCCAAGGCGGGTGGCGTGAACTGTTGGCGGGGGCGGGTGTGAAAACCGCTTCGATCAGCGGCTCAGGGATTTTTAAGGATGAAGGCACGGACGAGCGTGCGCGCCAGATTTTCTTTGATGGTGAGACGCCCAATTTTCAGGTGATTATTCCCGATTTTGGCGTGGTGGAAGGTGCCTTTCAGGTGAGTTCGATCGAGTATTCGGGCAGCCACAATGGCGAGGCCACGTATGAGTTGTCGATGGCGTCGGCGGGTGCGTTGGCGTTCACGGCGCTGTGATGGCGAATCCGTGGGCGGGCGAAGTCGCGTTGACGCTGGATGGCGAAGAGCGCGTTTTGAAGCTGACGCTTGGAGCGTTGGCGGAGCTGGAAGCGAACCTAGAAACGGGGACGTTGATTGATCTTGTGGCGCGGTTTGAGGCGGGGAAATACGCAACGCGTGATGTGCTTCAGCTAATCGTAGCTGGGTTGCGTGGTGGCGGGTGGACCGGTGTCGCGGAGGACCTTTTGCGAGCGGAGATAAAGGGTGGGCCGATTGTGGCGGCGCAGGTTGCCGCGCAACTCCTCGCCGTTGCGTTTACCGTGCCTGAGCGTCCCCAAGAGAGCGCGCCATAATGGCGGCGGGTTCGGGCGGAATGGATTGGGCCGCACTTATGCGGGCCGGGCTTCGGGGGCTTGGGCTTAGGCCAGAGGAGTTCTGGCGGTTAACCCCCGCGGAGTTGTTGTTGATGCTTGGCAGCGACGAGAGAACCGCGCCGCTGAACCGCGATCGTCTTGAGGCGCTCTCGCAGCTTTATCCCGACAAAACAGACTAACCACCGAGAAAAAAGGGTGTGTGATGACCAGAGATGTGGATGGCATTGGCCAGTTTGACGACAAGGTTGATGCCTTGGAGGGCAGTATGAGCGGTGCCGTTGTGATGGCGGCGGCATTCGATGCGGAACTTGTGAAGATGCGCGAAACCCTGAGTGCGACAGGATCAGAAGTCGATACGCTTTCCAAAGGAATTGGTCGCGGATTGCGGCGTGCGTTCGACGGGTTGGTGTTTGACGGGATGAAGCTCTCGGATGCGTTGAATACGGTGGCGCAGTCGATGATCGACACGGCCTATGCTGCGGCGATGAAGCCTGTGACCAATCAGCTTGGCGGGATTTTGGCGAGTACGGTTGATCGGGCCATGTCAGGTGTCATGCCGTTTGAAAGCGGCGGGGCGTTCACGCAGGGCAAGGTTATGCCGTTTGCCAAGGGCGGTGTGATTTCTGGCCCCACTAACTTCCCGATGCGTGGCGGATTTGGCCTTATGGGGGAAGCGGGCCCTGAGGCGATCATGCCCTTGGCGCGTGGCGCGGACGGAAGCCTCGGTGTGCGCACGCAGGGCGGCGGGCGGCCCATTAGTGTGACGATGAATATTACGACGCCCGATGTGCAGGGTTTTCAGCGAAGTCAGGGACAGATCGCGGCGCAGTTGAGCCGTGCAATCGGTCGCGGCCAGCGCAACGCATAGGGAGGAATAAAGATGAATTTTCATGAGGTTAGATTTCCTGCGACCCTGAGTTTCGGGTCAGTTGGCGGTCCCGAGCGCAAAACGGACGTCGTGACGCTTGCAAACGGTTTTGAGGAACGAAATACGCCTTGGGCACATTCGCGTCGGCGCTATGACGCGGGTGTCGGGATGCGTTCATTGGATGACGTCGAGGTGCTTATTGCGTTTTTTGAGGCGCGCCGTGGGCAGCTCTATGGGTTCCGTTGGAAAGACTGGTCAGACTTTAAATCCGCGCGCCCTTCTGCCGAGGTCGATTTCGAAGATCAGATCATCGGGCATGGCGATGGGGTGACGAAAACTAGGTCACTTAGCAAGACATATGAATCGGGATCGCACACCTATCAGCGCCCGATATCGAAGCCCGTGGAGGGTACGGTTCGCGTTGGTATTCAGGGTGATCCGTTACAGGAGACCATTGATTTTGATGTCGATTACGCAAGTGGCATAGTCACTTTTGCCCATCCACCAGCGCAGGGAGTTGCGATTACGGCTGGGTTTGAATTCGACGTACCTGTTCGATTTGATGCCGATCGCATCCATACATCCGTTGCGAGTTTTCAAGCGGGTGATGTCCCGAATGTACCGATTGTGGAGGTGCGTGTTTGATGGCTATTTCACCTGAATTTGAAGCGCATCTGAAGACAGGTGTCACGAGCGTAAGCCGTTGTTGGGCGGTGAAACGCGTGGATGGCGTGACGCTTGGGTTTACGGATCATGACGAAGACCTGAGATTTGAAGATATCGAGTTCCTTGCGAACACGGGTCTGAGCGCGCGTGCTTTGCAACAAACGACCGGCCTTGCGGTGGATAACAGTGAGGCACTAGGCGCACTCAACAGCGCGACCATTCGCGAAGAGGATATCGCCGCAGGTCGTTATGATGGCGCAGAAGTTCTGGCGTGGTTGGTGAACTGGGCCAACCCTGAAGAGCGGCATTTGCAGTTTCGCGGTTCAATTGGTGAGCTAAGTCGCGCAGATGGCGCGTTTCAGGCAGAATTGCGCGGACTGACGGAGGTGCTCAACCAACCTCAGGGGCGGAGTTACCAAAAGCCGTGCGCGGCTGTGCTGGGGGATACGAGCTGTCGATTTGATATGACGACACTCGGGTACTTTGAGGAGCGCGAAGTTGAAGTTGTTGAGGACGCGCGGGTTTTGAAATTTGACGATTTTCTCGGGTTTGATGATCGTTGGTTCGAGCGCGGGCGCTTTGAGGTTTTGAGCGGCGCGGCTAAAGGGCTTGTCGGATTCATAAAGAACGACCGACTTTCTGATGATGGGCGAATGATCGAGCTTTGGGAGGCGCTGCGGCTTCCGGTGAAGCGTGGGGATCGGGTTCGCTTTGAAGCAGGGTGCGATAAACGTGCAGAGACTTGTAAGCTAAAGTTCCTTAACTTTCTGAACTATCAAGGATTTCCGGATATTCCAGGGGAGGATTGGCTCATTAGCTATCCATCTAGTCAGGACGTGAATGACGGTGGAAAACGGATCAGTCTTTCAGACACTGGAGACGTGAACTGATGCGGCGCGATGAGGTTGCTGGCGCAGCACGCGGGTGGATTGGAACGCCGTATTGCCATCAGGCTTCGGTCAAAGGGGCGGGGACGGATTGCCTTGGGCTATTGCGGGGTGTTTGGCGTGAATTACTGGGGGCGGAGCCAATGCCCGTGCCCGCGTACACGGCTGATTGGAATGAGCCGCAGGGCGACGAGGCGCTTTTGTACGCCGCGCGCGAAACCCTGCGTGAGAAACCACTGGAATGCGCAGAAACGGGTGACGTCATTCTGTTTCGGATGCGTTCTGGCGCTGTTGCCAAGCACCTCGGAATACAGGGGAATGTTGGCGACGCGCCGAGCTTTATCCATGCATATTCGGGACATGAAGTGGTTGAAAGCCCGCTCAGTGACCCGTGGAAGCGCCGATTGGTGGCGCGTTTTGAATTTCCCGAGGAGGGGTCCTAATGGCGACGATTGTACTTTCGGCGGTTGGCTATAGCTTAGGTGCGTCCTTTGGCGGAGCGGTGCTTGGCATTTCATCTGCAATCATTGGCCGCGCGGTCGGTGCGACGCTTGGACGTGCCATTGATCAGCGCCTGATGGGGGCTGGGTCGCAAGCGGTGGAAACCGGCCGCGTGGATCGTTTCAGGATTATGGGGGCTAGCGAGGGTACGCCGATCACTCAGGTCTATGGGCGGATGCGCGTTCCAGGGCAGGTGATTTGGTCTAGCCGCTTCAAAGAAGACAAAACCACCACACGCAGCGGCGGCAAGGGCGCGCCTAAAGGGCCGTCGGTGACCAGCTATTCCTATACGGTGAGCGCGGCGGTCGCGGTCTGTGAGGGCGAGATTACACGCATAGGGCGCGTTTGGGCGGACGGTGTGGAACAATCGACCGAGAGCCTCAATATGCGTGTCTATAAGGGGCATGCAGACCAAATGCCTGACCCGAAAATGGAGGCGGTTGAGGGCGCTGGAAATGTGCCTGCCTATCGCGGAATCGCATATGTCGTGTTTGAGGATCTCCCGCTTGCGGGTTTCGGCAATCGATTTCCACAGTTCACTTTTGAAGTTGTGCGACCTGCGCAAGAGGGTGCGGTGAACGCAGTAGATGATCCTGTGAACGCGATCGAAGGTGTCGCGCTCATTCCGGGAACGGGAGAGTATTCATTGGCGACGACCCCTGTGCACTTTGAGCACGGGTTAGGGCAGAACGTTTCTGTGAATGTAAATTCGCCATCGGGACGCACGGATTTTGTGACCTCAATGGAAGCCATGCGCGATGAGTTACCGTTGTGCAAATCGGTGTCTATGGTGGTGAGTTGGTTTGGCGATGATCTGCGCTCAAATGCTTGCCAGCTAAAGCCCAAGGTTGAACAGAGAGAGGTCGACGGCGTTGGTATGCCGTGGAAAGTCTCGGGGGTGGTGCGTGCCCAAGCCGATGAGATTGCCAAGGTTGATGATCGCACGATTTATGGTGGAACGCCTACGGATCAATCGGTGATTGAGGCGATTGGGGATATTAACGAAGCGGGGCAATCTGTTGTTTTTTATCCATTTATCTTGATGGATCAGATCGCGGGGAATGGCCTTCCTAACCCATATGCGCCGAACTCGGAGCAACCCGCTTTGCCGTGGCGTGGACGGATTACAACATCGGTTGCTCCAACAAAGAGTGGAAGTCCTGACAAGACTGCCGCTGCAGAAGCAGAGGTTGCGCAGTTCTTTGGTGACGCGATGGCGTCTGATTTTCAGCAGTCTGCAACCGGTGTCGTTTATACGGGCGCAGATGATTGGGGGTATCGACGCTTTATCCTGCATTACGCGCATTTATGTGCCGTGGCTGGCGGTGTATCCGGATTTTGTGTCGGGTCGGAGATGCGGGGCTTAACGCAAATTCGAGGCGCGGGAGGGAGTTTTCCTGCGGTTGAGCAACTGATTTCGCTCGCTGCCGAAGTGCGGAGCATTCTTGGGCCTGTTACCAAGATCGGCTACGCGGCGGATTGGAGCGAATATTTCGGGTATCATCCGCAGGACGGTTCTGGAGATTTGCTGTTTCATCTTGATCCACTTTGGGCGAGCGACGACATCGATTTCATCGGAATCGATAACTATATGCCGCTTTCGGATTGGCGCGATGGGCAGGATCATTTGGATGCCGATTGGGGCAGTATCTATAATCTCGATTACCTGAAATCCAACATCGAAGGAGGAGAGGGGTATGATTGGTACTATCACTCGCGCGAGGCCCGTGCCGCACAGATACGCACTTCGATTTCCGATGGTGCGCATGACGAGCCTTGGGTGTGGCGGTACAAGGATATTCGAAACTGGTGGTCAAACCCACACCACAACCGCTTAGGTGGAGTCCGGCAGGCTCAACCAACAGCGTGGCAGCCCGCGAGCAAGCCGATTTGGTTTACCGAGATCGGTTGTGCGGCGGTGGACAAGGCGACGAACCAGCCAAACAAGTTCGTTGATGTGAAATCAAGCGAGAGTAGCCTGCCGAACCATTCAGATGGAACGCGCGACGATCTGATTCAGATGCAGTACCTGCGGGCGATGTATTCCTATTGGAATTCGTCTGAAAATAACCCCGTTAGTGATGAAACCGGCGTGCAGATGATCGATATGAAGCGCACGCATGTTTGGGCGTGGGATGCGCGGCCGTACCCGTATTTCCCCAACGCACGCGGGATTTGGAGCGATGGCGAAAACTATGGCCGTGGTCATTGGATAAACGGACGAACTGGCGCGCGTTCGCTTTCGTCGGTGGTTGGAGAGATATGCGAACGCTCGGGCGTGGTGGACTATGATACATCGGCGTTGTTTGGATATGTGCGCGGTTATCAGGTTGCGGATATCGCTGGCGCGCGGGCGGCGTTGCAACCTCTAATGCTTGCGTATGGGTTTGAAGCGATTGAGCGCGATGGAACGCTTGTCTTCAAATCCCGGTCTGGGCTTGCGGATATGACCGTTGATACGGAAAAGCTTGCGATGCTGCCCGATCAAGAGGCGTTGATACAATCAAGTCGCGCGCCAAGCGCCGAAGTCGCGGGTCGAATTCGCCTGACGTATGTTGAGAATGACGGCGCTTTCGAAGTTCGTGCGACAGAAGCGATCCATCCGGATGAGGCAAGTTTCACGGTATCTCAGTCCGAGATTCCGCTGGCGCTGACGCAGGCCGAGGCGCGCGCGATTGTCGAGCGTTGGCTGGCAGAAAGCCGCGTTGCGCGCGATACCGTGCGGGTTGCAATGCCGATGTCCGATATGAAAATCGGTGCCGGAGACGTGCTGAAATTCGCGAATGATGAGGGCGGTGAAACCCTGTACCGCATTGATAACGTAGAGCAAAGCGGTGCTCAGCTTATGGATGCCGTTCGGGTGGAGCATGAGATTTATACGCCGAGTGATGCAACAGAGGAATCCGTCGGAGTGCGTGAGTTTACAGCGCCTGTGCCCGTGTTCCCGCTGTTCATGGACCTGCCGCTATTGACCGGAGATGAGGTTGCGCACGCGCCTTATGTGGCCGTGACGGCAAGGCCTTGGCCTGGGTCGCTGGCGGTATATGGCGCATCAGAGGACGCAGGGTATGCGCTGAATACTCTTGTTGGTCGGTCGTCGATTATTGGCAAAACCCAGAACGCGCTTCGAGCGGCGCTGTCGGGTGTGCCTGATCGTGGCGATGGGCTGCGCGTTCAGATTTATGGCGGTGATTTGTCTTCGACTTCTTGGGAGGGCCTTTTGAGCGGCAAGAACCTTGCGGCGATTGGGGATCCAGAGAACGATGTCTGGGAGGTGTTCCAATTCGCCGAGGCAAGCCTTGTTGAAAAGGGCGTTTACGAACTGAGTTTGCGGCTTCGCGGCCAGCTTGGGACAGACGGTACGATGCCAGCAGAGTGGCCATCTGGAAGCTATGTAGTGATGCTTGATGGCAATCCGGAGCAAATCGACCTCACGAGTGCGTCGCGTGGATTGGTGCGTCATTTTCGGATCGGCCCCTCAAAGCGCCCGTATGATGATCCGAGTTATGTTCATAAAGCGCAGGCATTTCAGGGCGTTGGTCTGCGTCCTTATGCTCCGGTGCATTTGCGGGCGCAGGAGATGGACGGCGATATCGAACTCTCGTGGATCAGGCGTACGCGGTATGACGGCGACAGTTGGGACGGCTTTGACGTGCCGCTGAACGAGGAAAGCGAGCGGTATGTTGTACGGGTTATGCGGGGCGGTTCTGTCTTGCGAGAGGTCATAACTTCAGAGCCACAGTACACCTATTCCGCCACGCAAATCGCTCAAGATGCGGTGAGCGCTCCCTATGCAATCGAAGTAGCACAAGTTTCGCAGCGTTTCGGCGCTGGCCCTTTCAGAAGGATTGATATCAATGACTAATACAGCAAATCTCGGGCTTCCTTTGGTGCAGCCAAGCCAAGCGCAGAAGCATGTTACGGTGAACGAAAGCCTTGTGCGGCTGGATGGGCTTACGCAACTGGTTCTGGAATCGGTGAATACGGTTACGCCGCCGCTCGCGGCGGAAGAGGGAACTTGTTATGCCGTGCCGATCGGAGCGGTGAACGCGTGGGCTGGCCACGAAGGGAAGGTGGCAATTCAGTCGAATGGTGGCTGGGTCTTTGTTACGCCGCAGGTCGGCTGGCAAGGATGGATCGCTGATCAATCACAAGCCGTTCGGTTTAACGGGATGGATTGGGTTGGCGGCGTTGTCTCGCAAAGTGCAAATGGCGCTGCGTCTGGGTTTTCGGTGTTTGAGTTCGACCACACGATTAGCGCAGGCAGCACAGACACCACAATCCCAGCGATTCCACCCTATGCGATGGTGTTTGGTGTAACGGGGCGGGTGATTGAATCCATTACGGGGTCGTTAACCGACTGGAGCCTTGGCAAAGCAGGCGCGCCGACGCAATTTGGAAGCGGATTGGGGCTTGCGTCAGAGTCCTATGTGCGCGGAACTCTGTCTTATCCAAGCACAGAATACGCGCCTACCGAGCTTTTATTGACGGCGAATGGCGGGAGTTTTAGCGGTGGTTCAGTACGATTGGCTGTGCACTATTTCCATTTGACGATCCCGAATATTTCATGAGGAGGGTCCTGCACGGGGATATGTCTTCTGCTGCTTGTGCACTATTGAAGTTACCCGAAGAGGCGCGAGCAGGTGCCTTTGACGAGATGCTTATGCAGGCCGAGGCCGCAGATAAATATCGCAAAGTGACGGGGCGTGCGCATCCGCGCTGGGGCAATGGAAGCCTTATGGCGGTGGCGCGCACCCATCCCATTGCGCGCGAACCGTTTCTCGACCATCTCGAATATTGTGCGATTCTAGCCATGATCTTTGAACGGCTATTGGAGTGGCGGATTGCACAACGGGCGCGGGGAGGGCATATCAAGATTTGAGATAGTTGGGTTCACGTCTTTGCGATTGTTGCTTAGTGCCTATCTATTGTACAATGGGTGCAAATCGAAAGGGCGCGATATGGCAAATACTCAGAAAAAGATTAGCGAGCTCGATCCAGTTTGGTCGCGGATTTGCCGTGAAGCAGAAGAGGCCGTGCGCGAAGAGCCCCTGATGGGGGGAATGCTGCATGGGTCACTTCTGCATCATCCCTCATTGCAGCGGGCGCTGGCATATCGGCTCTCGCTCAAGCTTGCGTCGCCCGAAATGTCCGAGCAGATTCTGCGTGAAATTGCGGATGAAGCATATGACGACGATCCATCCCTTGTCGAAGCTGCACGTGCCGATCTGGTGGCGGTCAATGATCGTGACCCAGCGTGCAACCGCTATATCCAGCCGATTTTGTACTTCAAGGGTTTTCAGGCCATGCAGGCCTATCGTGTGGGGCACTGGCTCTGGCGGCAGGAGCGTCATGATATGGCATTCTTCTTCCAGATGCGGATTTCCGAGGTGTTCGGCATTGATATCCACCCCGCCGCACGAGTCGGTAAGGGAATCATGATGGATCACGCGCACTCTATCGTTATCGGTGGCACAGCGGTCGTTGGCGATAATGTTTCGATCTTGCAGTCCGTAACCCTTGGCGGGACGGGCAAAGAAAGCGGAGATCGTCACCCCAAGATCGGCGACGGTGTTCTGATCGGCGCGGGGGCCAAGATCCTTGGGAATATCAAAGTGGGTCATTGTAGCAGGATCGCGGCTGGGTCAGTCGTGCTTCAGGAGGTTCCGCCTTGCAAGACAGTCGCTGGTGTTCCCGCGCGCGTTGTGGGAGAGGCCGGATGTGATCAGCCAGCCCTTTCCATGAACCAAGTTCTTGAGAAGTAATCACAAAAGAAAAACGCCAGAGCTTTAACTCTGGCGTTTTTTGTTTGTCTTAGGCAAGCATTGCGACTGGGTTTTCTAGATTGCCCACAATCGCATTCAGTAGATTTGCACCGACCGCACCGTCGATAACGCGGTGATCCACAGACATGGTGACCGACATAATCATCGCAACTGTCAACTCACCGTCATCGCCAACAACGGGTTGTTTCTTGCCCGCACCGACCGCTAGGATACCTGCGTGCGGTGGGTTTACGATGGCATCAAAGTTGTCGATACCAAACATCCCGAGGTTCGAGATTGCAAAAGAGCCACCTTGGTATTCATGTGGTGCAAGTTTGCGATCACGGGCGCGCGCAGCGAGGTCTTTCATTTCGGAAGAGAGCGCAGAAAGCGACTTCATATCCGAGTCCTGAAGCACAGGCGTAAACAGACCACCTTCAATCGCAACGGCAACCGCGACGTCAGACGCCCTCATTTGAAGCACCTTGTCGCCCGCCCAAACAGCGTTGGCCTCTGGCACCTGTTGTAGCGCATTAGCGACGGCTTTGATGATAAAGTCGTTCACCGAGAGTTTGACGCCACGCGCTTCGAGCTGCTTGTTCAGTTGGCTGCGGAACTTGAGCAGGGCATCGAGCTTGATGTCACGGCGCAGATAGAAATGCGGTACGGTTTGCTTGGCCTCAGAGAGGCGCGCCGCGATTGTTTTGCGCATTCCGTCGAGTTTGACCTCTTCGAATTCGCGGCCTTCGTACATTTTGGCAACTGCGCTGGCGTCTACGGCTGGTGCCGCAGCTTTGGCAGGAGCCTCCGCTTTCGCTTCTGCTTTTGGTGCAGCTTGCGCGTTTTCGACGTCTGCTTTTACGATGCGGCCCTTGGGACCGGAACCTTTGATTTCTGTCAGGTCCAAGCCCTTATCCGCAGCAATGCGCCGCGCAAGAGGAGAAGCAAAGATACGCTCGCCAGATGCACTCTCGGGTGCTGCGGGCGCAGGTTTCTCGGCAGCGGCAGGAGAGGCCTCTGCGGATTTCTCTTCTTTGGGGGCCGCTGCTTCTTTGGGTTTTGACGCAGTAGAACCGATGTCATCAGCGCTTTCGCCTTCCTCAAGAAGAACAGCGATAGGCGAGTTTACTGCAACGCCTTCGGTGCCTTCTTCGATGAGGATTTTTCCGACAACGCCTTCTTCGACAGCTTCAAATTCCATCGTAGCTTTGTCGGTTTCGATTTCGGCGATCAGGTCACCAGAGCTTACAGTGTCGCCCTCTTTGACGAGCCATTTTGCGAGCGTGCCTTCTTCCATCGTTGGGGAAAGCGCGGGCATGAGAATTTCAATTGGCATCCGAAGTCTCCTTAGCGATATGTGACTTGCTTCACAGCGGCGATAACTTCGTCGGTTGTGATGAGCGCGAGTTTTTCGAGGTTGGCGGCATAAGGCATTGGAACGTCTTTGCCTGTGCAGTTGATGACGGGCGCATCCAGATAATCAAATGCACGCTCCATGATCGTCGCAGAGAGGTGGTTGCCGATTGCGCCAACAGGGAAACCTTCTTCGACTGTCACGCAACGGTTTGTTTTCATGACAGATTTCAGAACAGTATCGTAATCAATCGGACGCAGCGTGCGCAGGTCGACAACCTCGGCGGAAATGCCGTCTTCGGCCAATTTGTCGGCAGCTTCAAGCGCATAGGTCATGCCGATCCCGAAGGATACGATTGTTACGTCCGAACCTTCGCGCCAGATTTTCGCCTTGCCGAATGGTACGGTGAAATCGTCCATCACAGGCACGTCGAATGTCTTGCCATAGAGGATTTCATTCTCGAGGAAGATCACAGGGTTGTTGTCGCGGATCGCGGTTTTCATCAAACCTTTCGCGTCTGCGGCGGAGTAGGGCATGACGACCTTGAGGCCCGGAATTTGCGCGTACCATGCAGCGTAGCATTGGCTGTGTTGTGCACCAACACGAGCAGCAGCGCCGTTTGGTCCACGGAACACCATCGGCGCACCCATCTGACCACCAGACATATAGAGTGTCTTGGCCGCAGAGTTGAGGATCTGGTCGATCGCCTGCATGGCGAAGTTGAATGTCATGAATTCCACAATCGGACGCAGACCACCAAAGGACGCGCCGGTCGCAATCCCTGCAAATCCGTGCTCGGTGATCGGAGTGTCAATAATCCGCTTGGAGCCGAACTCATCAAGAAGCCCTTGCGACACTTTATAGGCACCCTGATATTCGGCGACTTCTTCGCCCATCAGGAACACAGTGTCATCGCGGCGCATTTCTTCGGCCATCGCGTCACGGAGCGCTTCGCGAACCGTGGTCGGACGCATCTCTGTGCCCTCGGGGATTTCGGTCTCTTCGGGAACGACAACTTCGACGGGGCTTGCTGCTTTCGCAGGCGCAGAGGAGGGGGCCTCTTCTTTTGCTGCCGCAGGGGCCGCATCGGATGAGTTTGCTTCTGTGGGCATCGCATCGGCGTCGTCGCCCTCTTCGAGAAGGACGGCGATTGCTGTGTTTACAGCCACACCCTCTGTGCCTTCTTCGACAAGAATCTTGCCCATGATACCTTCGTCGACAGCTTCGAATTCCATCGTTGCCTTGTCGGTTTCGATCTCGGCCATAATCATGCCGGACTCGATTGTGTCACCCTCTTTGACCAGCCATTTGGCCAATGTGCCTTCTTCCATTGTAGGCGAAAGCGCGGGCATAAGAATTTCTGTAGCCATTGTGTGTGTCTCCTCTGTCCGCTTAGGCGTAGATGTCTGTGTAAAGCTCGTCTGTCGAAGGCTCGGGGCTCTCTTTTGAGAACTCGGCAGCTTCGTTAACGGTGGCTTTGATTTCTTTGTCGATGGCCTTGAGGTCATCTTCGGTGGCGTGCTTGCCAGTCAACAGCATCTCTCGCACCTGTTCGATACAGTCACGCTCTTCGCGCATTTTCTGTACTTCTTCGCGGGTGCGATACTTGGCCGGGTCGGACATCGAGTGGCCGCGATAGCGGTATGTTTTGACCTCTAGAATATAAGGACCTTCGCCAGAACGACAATGCGCGACGGCTTTCTCGGCGGCGGCTTTCACGGCCAGAACGTCCATGCCGTCCACGGCTTCACCAGGGATCGCGAAACCTTCGCCGCGTGTATAAAGCTCAGGAGAGGAAGACGCCCGTTGAAGGCTGGTGCCCATGGCGTATTGGTTGTTCTCAATCACGAACACAACTGGAAGCTTCCAGAGTGATGCCATGTTGAATGTCTCATAGACCTGACCTTGGTTCGCAGCACCGTCTCCGAAATAGGCGAAGGAAACGCGGTCGTTGCCAAGGTATTTGTCCGCAAATGCAAGGCCGGCACCGATTGGAACCTGTGCGCCCACAATGCCGTGGCCGCCATAGAAGTTCTTTTCTTTGCTGAACATGTGCATCGAGCCACCCTTACCCTTGGAGTAGCCGCCCTCGCGACCGGTAAGCTCGGCCATCACGCCCTTTGGGTCCATTCCACAAGCGAGCATATGCCCGTGGTCGCGATAGGATGTGACGCGCTTGTCGCCTTCTTCGGCGGCAGCTTCGATTCCGACAACAACAGCCTCTTGGCCGATATAAAGGTGACAGAACCCCCCAATGAGACCCATCCCATAGAGTTGACCAGCCTTTTCCTCGAATCGACGGATCAAAAGCATTTCACGGTAATATTTAAGCAGTTCGTCTGCCGAAACGTTTGGTTTCTTTGACGTTTTCCGGGCGGCCATGAGATTCTCCTCTATCGCTGAACACGGGCGAAATTGGTGATAGTTTAATGTTAAACTATATATATTGGAAATGAGCCCGAAAAGCGAGAGTCAATTTCCCCCACGTTAAATTCAAGCTTGTTTCAGTAGGTTAGGGATTAGCGGATGACGATCTCGTCACTGCGCACCAGACCAAGAACCGAGCGCGATTGCTCATCCAGAAGATCAAGATCAAGGTACTCATCAGAGAGGCGATGGGTCTTGTTTTCCATCTCGCGAACCTCGGCAGAAATAACAGCCAGCTCCTCACGGAGGATTTCTGCTTCTGCTTCGATCTGGATGCGGTGGAACACGCCATAGTCCCCTTGCACAGCGGCAAAGGTGAAATACGCAGCAGACGCAAATATGCCCATGCTGTAAAGCCAGATCCCATAGGAGGGGCGTTTTTTCAAATAACTCATAACTGCCTCTTCGCGCCACCTTCTATGGGTGGTCACAAAAGTATTATGACACAAGTGATTCGCTCTGTGAATCCCTTGATTGCAGAAATGTCATGTTTTTATGGCTTTGTTTCGAAAGAATAAAACCCGAGACGTGCGCCTCGGGTTTCACAAGAGTGGATTTACTCTTTGCCTTTGTAGATGTTCACCAGCTTGGAGAGCATCGCAAGCGCGTCGTCACGATCACGCTGGAAGCTGTTGCGCCCAATGATAGAGCCGTTCCCGCCGCCGTCACGAATGGCGCGCGCATCGTCATAGACGCTGTCTGCCCCTTTCTTGGCACCGCCCGAGAATACAACAAGGCGACGGCCCGCAAAGCTTGCGTCCATACAGTGCTTTACGCGTGCCGCTTGGGTGGAGATGTCGATCTTCTCGTCTTCATAGACCTTCTTGGCCTCAGGAAGTGAGAGGTGATCAGTCGAGAGTTTGATCTTGATGATATGCGCCCCAAGAAGTGCAGCAATCTGAGCGGCATAGGCAGCGATATCAATCGCAGTTTCGCCATTTTTATCAAGGGCTTCTCCGCGTGGGTAGGACCAGATAACGGTCGCAATACCTTTGGCGGCAGCCTCTTCGCGCATGGCGCTGATTTCTTCAAACATATCAAGACCCGCGGAGGAGCCTGGGTAGATCGTGAACCCGATTGCCGAAGCTCCGATCCGCAGCGCATCATCAACGCTCGCGGTGATCGCCTGATCCTTGGGTGCTGCGCCAGGAATGAGAGAGTTGGCAGAGTTCGCCTTGAGGATTGTCGGGATTTGCCCCGCGAATGTATCGGCACCCGCTTCGAGAAGGCCGAGCGGTGCGGCGAAGGCGCTTAGACCTGCGTCGATCGCCAATTGATAGTGATAGTGCGGGTCATACGCCGCTGGGTTGGGCGCAAAGCTACGCGCCGCGCCGTGCTCAAATCCTTGGTCCACAGGCAGAATAATCAGCTTGCCTGTTCCGCCGAGTTTTCCGTTCATCAGGATGCGGCAAAGGTTTGCTTTGACGCCGGGTGTTTCCCCTTCGTAGTTAGCTAGAATTTTTTGGACGACGCGGGTGGCTCTCATGGGATATCCTCTTGGGCAATTGTTATTTGTGGGCCATGGGGGCAGGTCATACAGAGCGCGAAGAGGGTTTCAAGGTTGATAGCGTTAACACACCCGATGATTGCGCTAACGGTTTGATTTAACAGCGCGATGTCCAGATATTGGAACAATATACGCACAAAAAAGGCGCACCCGTTTAGGTGCGCCCATTCATACGGATACTAAGAGATTCTAGCGCTGAAGTGCTGCTACGCCCGGAAGCGTTTTGCCTTCCATCCATTCAAGGAACGCACCACCAGCCGTCGAGATATAGCTGAAATCATCCGCTGCATTCGCCTTGTTCAGAGCGGCAACCGTATCGCCGCCACCTGCCACCGAGATCAGTGTACCTGCCGCCGACATTTCTGCGGCCTGCTTGGCCGCTGCGTTTGTGGCGGCATCAAAGGGCGCAATCTCGAACGCGCCGAGGGGGCCGTTCCAGATCAGTGTCGCGCTGTCGCTAAGGGCTTTGGCGATGACCTTAACTGTTTCTGGGCCCGCATCCAAGATCATCGCATCAGATGGGCAGGCGTCCGCCGCAACGACTTCGTTCTTGGCATTTGCGTTGAATTCCCACGCAACAACGACATCAACGGGAAGGATCACGTTACAGCCTGCCGCCTCGGCTTTCTCAAGAATTTCGAGGGCGGTTGTTGTCATGTCGTGCTCTGCCAAGGAGCGGCCAATCGCGATCCCCTGTGCCGCAAGGAAGGTGTTCGCCATCCCGCCGCCAATCACTAGGTTATCGACCTTTGCGACTAGATTTCCGAGCAATTCCAGCTTGGTAGACACTTTTGCACCACCAACAACCGCCATAACAGGACGTTTCGGTGTTGTTAGCGCCCCTTCGAGTGCGGAAAGTTCGGCCTCCATCAAGCGACCCGCGCAGGAGGGGAGCAATTCCGCGATACCTGTGGTTGAGGCATGCGCGCGGTGGGCCGCAGAAAAGGCATCATTGCAATATACATCGCCAAGCCCTGCCAAACGTGCGGCGAATGCTGGATCGTTCTTTTCCTCTCCGGGAGCAAAGCGCAGGTTCTCTAGCAGCAGCACATCACCGTCTTCCATTGCATCCACCGTCGCGCCATAGTTCCCATCGGCGAACTTAACTTCTTGGCCAAGCGCCGCAGAGAGCGCCGGCAAAACAACTCGCAGGCTCATTTCTGGAACGACTTGCCCCTTGGGGCGGCCAAAGTGCGCCAACAGGATCGGCTTGCCGCCTTTTGCGAGAATATCGCGCACCGTGGGTAGAATGCGTTGAATGCGGGTGTCATCGGTGACGGCGCCATCCGCGACCGGTACATTTATATCCACACGTACCAAAACGCGTTTCTGTGCTAGATCCATGTCGTCGAGGGTTTTCCAAGGCATCTTTGGTTCCTGTGTTGAGTGTGGTTGGCTCTTTCACACAGCATCCAGCGCCCAAGGTCAAGCAATTGCCCCTTTTCCTTTGGCCTGATCGCGCTTAAGTTGACGCGAAAGACGTTAAAGGACGAAATAATGGCAGATTACAAAGATCCCGAAAACACTATCTTGCTCGAACTCAAGGGCGGAACTGTGGTTATCGAATTGCTACCAGACGTAGCACCCGCACACGTTGCCCGTATGAAGGAACTCGCACGTTCCGGCGCCTACGACAACGTAGCGTTCCACCGTGTTATTCCCGGATTCATGGCGCAAACAGGTGATGTTGCTCACGGCAACATGGAAAATGATTTCAACTTGGGCCGTGCAGGCACAGGCGGCTCCGAGCTTCCAGACCTTCCAGCCGAGTTCTCCAAGATCCCGCACGCACGCGGATCGCTTGGCGCGGCGCGTTCGGCAAACCCGAATTCCGCGAACTCGCAGTTCTTCATTAACTTCACCGACAACAACTTCCTGAACGGCCAGTACACCGTTTACGGTCAGGTTACATCGGGAATGGAGCACGTAGATGCCATCCAAACGGGTGAGCCTCCTGCGAATCCAGACCGCATGATTTCGGTAAAGGTCGCCGCAGATGCGTAGCAATGACATGATTGCACTTGGACTGGGCGCCCTTGGCGTCGCAGTCTTCGGCGCATGGTTTGTTATGCAGAACACGGCCAACGCGCAGTCCGGTCCGGTCGAAGACGGCCCAGGTCCGAACCTCGTGATTGAGGTTGGCGGCCAAAACGAGGGCCGCGTCGTAATTGACCTTGCTGAGGACCTCGCGCCGAAACATGTCGAGCGTTTTGTAACATTGGCGAACGAAGGCGCGTATAACAACGTCGCATTCCACCGCGTGATCGAAGGCTTCATGGCACAGACCGGCGATGTCCAGCACGCGAAAATGGATGGCGATCTGGTGCGGGCAGGGACGGGAGCTTCCTCCTATCCTGACCTAGAAGCCGAGTTTACTGATACCTCGTTCGCGCGCGGTGTCGTAGGCATGGCCCGTTCGGCCAGCCCGGATTCAGCCAATAGCCAGTTCTTCATTATGTTCGCCCCCGCACCGCACCTGAACGGTGAATACACGGTGGTTGGGCACGTCATCGAAGGCATGGATGTCGTTGATGGCATCAAACGCGGCACAGGCCCCGGCGGTTCTGTCCAAGACCCTGACTATATGGTTTCGGTCACAGTCGAAGAATAACAAAACCGCCCGCTGGCAATGTCAGTGGGCGTTTTCCATTCAATTGCATTGCTGTGCAGAAAACGTGTTGGCTAAGCCACCACCGATTTTTTCTTTTGAAAAGATGCAAGAGAGGGCGGCGTGTAGAGCCCGTCGAGTAACTCATAATCCGGCTGCGCAAACTCAATAAGCAGATCCAATGATTTTTGAGTCAGATCATCCATGAACTGTTTGTTCGAGCTTTGGTTGGCATAAGGAAGTTGTACTTTGCGCCCAAGACGCTCGGTGAGATCGGCTTCGAGTTGCGCGGTTTCCTCGATCTTATACACACGATTAAATCGTTCGAGTTGATTGCCGATATAGAACTTATAGTGCCGAACATGGTGCTTAATCATGAACGATTTCTTAAAGTAAAGGCTCAGGTCTTCGCAGAACTCATTGATAGATGGGTATGGATTGAGCCCAGCCTCAATCAATTTTTCTATAGGGCGTAGGACGGTGCCAGTTTCGGCGAGTTGTTCATTCTTCTGTACGATCTTCTGGGAGTACGCAGACAAAATTCGCTTAACCGGATCGCGGACCATCGTGTAGGTCCAGTAATCGTTGAGCTTTGTGAACGCCTTTCGGTCAAATTTTTCGCTTTTATATACAGCGTGAAGCCTGTCGTTTTCGTTGGATCTCGTTGCTTCAAACGGGGCACCATGAATAATCTCGTGATGTAGTCGCTTCTGACTGCTACATGCCACTTTGGGTATACTGAAATACGCAATCCTGTCTTTTTCGTTAATTACTGTCATCAGGTTGCCTTGGGTATGTGTTTGTTTAAATTGGTGATCAGGTAAGGTCACAGTTGGTCGCAAGCTGCCATCACGCCTACCCACGGTCAAGCGCATTGCTGTGTTGGCACGCTCTGTCCAAGCAGTGATCACTGCTAATCTATCGGCTCATGGTTACATCGAAAACTGGGCGTCGCGCGCAAAGCCACTCTCCCCGCTAACCAACTCTCAAAACGCTGTGATGCGGGGTGGGCAGGGGCTGGGAATGTTGGCACACTTCTGTTGCGGGAGGGTGGCATGATGTTTCGAGCTTTATGGATAAGCGTTGTATTTGTGGCGGGCGCGGTGGTGGCGGAGCCTTCGGATTGGGAGCGCGAGTGGCCAGATACGGATTTCTCCAAGACAACAATCACTGATTGGCAAGAAATTCTGTCGGGCGGGCCGCCTAAGGACGGGATACCTGCGCTATCTGATCCGAGTTATATTCTGGCCTCGGATGAAACCCGTATCGGAGGCAAAGAGCCTGTTATCGCATTGGAATTAGACGGTGAAACGCCGCGCGCCTTTCCGATCCGCTATTTAATGTGGCATGAGATCGTGAACGACAAAATCGGGTCGGTTCCCGTGGCGGTGACTTTTTGTCCCCTGTGCAATTCAGCGGTGGTATTTGATCGGCGCGTAAATGGCGATGTTCTGACGTTCGGTGTGTCGGGCAAGCTGCGCCATTCCGATATGGTAATGTATGATCGCGAGACCGAGAGCTGGTGGCAGCAGGCCATCGGAACCGGCATCGTGGGGGATTACACTGGTCAAGAGTTGACGCAAATTCCCGCGTGGATGGAAGGGTTTGAACAGTTCCGCGAGCGTAATCCGGAGGGCTTGGTCATGGCCGAGCCCAATTGGCCGCGCGCTTATGGGCAGAATCCGTATCGGGGATATGACAGCTCTGGTAGCCCGTTTCTTTATCGCGGTGAAAACCCGCCCCATGGCATTCCGCCGCTGGTGCGGGTTGTTCGCGTGGGTGATAGCGCTTGGCCCCTCAGTCGACTGGCCGAAGAAGGGGAAGTCGTTGAAAACGGTGTGAAAATATCATGGAGCGCGGGACAGGCGAGTGCTTTGGATCAAGCGAATATCGCCCAAAGCCGTGATGTAGGGTCCATTCGTGTGCGCGATGTCACGACGGGTGCGGATGTGGCACATGACGTGATGTTTGCCTTCGCATTTCACGCATTCTGGCCGGATGGGAACTGGATGCTGCAGTAAAAGCGCGCCCGCTGTGGGGCGCGCTCTCTGGTTTAGTTTTCCAAGACAACCAAGACGTGGCGTTTCTTGCCCGCGCTCAGCTTGAGCGGCTCGGCGAGTGCGGCGGTGTCAATCATCGTGCCCGCGTCCGTGACGGGATCGTCGTTCATCTTGGCACCGTTTTCCGAGATCAGGCGTTTGGCTTCTTTGCCGGATTTCACGAGGCCCGATTTCACGAAAAGCTGTATAATCGAAATACCGTCCCCGATGTCGCCTGCCGAGAAAGTAAACGTCGGAAGGTCGTCTCCGATGCCGCCTTTTTCAAACACTTCGCGTGCGGTTGCTTCTGCTGCGGCTGCGGCTTCGGCTCCATGTGCGAGGGTCGTGACCTCATTGGCGAGTCGAATCTTGGCTGCGTTGATCTCGGACCCTTCGAGGGCGCCCAGACGTTCGCATTCCTCAATCGGCAACTCGGTGTAGAGCTTGAGGAAGCGTCCAACATCGGCATCCGTTGTGTTGCGCCAGAACTGCCAGAACTCGTAGGGCGAGAGCATATCCGCGTTCAGCCAGATCGCACCGCCTTGGGATTTGCCCATCTTGCGCCCGTCGCTGGTCGTCAGAAGCGGAGAGGTCAGGCCATAGATTTCATGGTCGAGCACGCGGCGGGTAAGGTCGATCCCGTTCACGATATTGCCCCACTGATCACTGCCGCCCATCTGGAGGAGACAGCCATAGCGGCGGTTTAGCTCAAGGAAATCATAGGCTTGTAGTATCATGTAGTTGAACTCAAGGAAGCTCAATGACTGTTCACGATCCAGCCGCGACTTTACGCTCTCAAATGAAAGCATCCGGTTGACCGAAAAATGCCGCCCGATATCGCGCAGGAAATCGAGGTAGTTCAACTCATCCAGCCACTCGGCGTTATTCAGCATCAGCGCGCCATTCGGGGCATCGCCATAGTCGAGGTATTTGGCGAATACGCGCTGCATACCCGAGATGTTTTCTTCGATCTGCTCTGGTCCCAAAAGCGGGCGTTCATCGGAGCGGAACGAGGGGTCGCCCACTTTGGTCGTGCCGCCGCCCATAAGGGTGATCGGCTTGTGGCCCGTTTTCTGAAGCCAGCGCAGCATCATGATATTGAGCAAATGCCCGACATGCAGCGATTTCGCCGTTGCGTCATAGCCGATATAGGTTGGAACGATGCCTTCGATCAGGGCCTCGTCGAGCGCCTGATAATCGGTACAGTCGGCCAGAAAGCCGCGCTCGATCATCACACGCATAAACTCTGATTTTGGGTGGTAGGTCATCGTTCTTTGGTCCATTCTATGTGTTAATGCCTCTGGGTATAAAGGGGCTGTGCAAAAAGGGAAAGTGCATGTTGGAAGCTGGGCCGATTTGGGCAATTGGAACGATGTCTGGCACCTCGTTAGATGGTGTGGATGCTGCGGCGATTCTAACGGATGGCGAGCGCATACTCGAATTTGGCGAGAGCGCCTATCATCCCTATTCTTCAGAAGAAAGCGGGCCGATCTCTGCGGCGCTCGGACTTTGGCCAGGTGATCCGGGTGTAGAGGAAGCCGCCGAAGTTATCGAGACGGTGCACGCGACGCTCTTGAGTCAGTTTGAGCGGCCCCAGCTTATCGGATTTCACGGCCAGACTTTGGCGCATGATCCGCGCGGACGCGGAACACATCAGGCAGGAAACGGGCGCGTATTGGCAGAGGTTCTGGATTGCCCCGTCGTGTGGGACTTTCGTTCAAGTGATGTGGAAATGGGCGGCGAGGGTGCACCCCTTGCGCCGTTTTTCCATTTTGCCTGCGCAAAGTTCATCAAGGCGCAGGGGCCGATTGTGTTCCTAAATCTTGGCGGAGTCGGCAATCTGACGTGGGTTGATCCAAGCGCGAGCCGCCCTGACGAGGATGGCGCGCTGATTGCGTTTGATACGGGTCCGGCAAATGCCCCAATCAATGATCTGATGGCCGAGCGCCGCGGAGAAACCTTTGACAAAGACGGTGCTTTGGCCGCGGATGGCGAAGTTGACGAGGCGCTTGTTGAGCAGTTCCTTGAGGATGGATATTTCTATCGGATGCCGCCCAAGTCATTGGATCGCGATAGTTTTCCGGACATTGCCGATTGGGTTGGGCACTTGGATGATGCCGACGCGCTTGCAACGGTGACGGCGATGGTTGCAGCCTCGGCGGCGAAGGGGCTTGAGCATTGTCCAAGCCCACCGCAAGGCGTGTTGGTTACAGGGGGCGGACGCAAGAACGAAACGCTCATGTCCATGCTCTCGGTTTTGATGGATTGCCCCGTTGCTCCGATTGAAAACGCGGGGCTGGATGGTGATATGCTTGAGGCACAGGCGTTCGGTTATCTGGCCGTTCGGGTTGCGCGCGGCCTGACCACATCCTGCGCAGCAACGACGGGTGTGCGTGCAGCTGTCGGTGGAGGCGTCTTGAGCGAACCGTCGGGTGCGCTTGATCGCTAGATTTCGCGAGGGATATCAAACCCTTGAGGCGCGAGCATAAAGCGTTCGAATTCAAACCCAGGGGATACAGTACATCCGACCAAAGTATAGTCGCCCGTTGTGCGGGCGGCTTGCCAGTGGTTGGGCGGAACGATGCGCTGTGGTTCATGGCCCTGTGAAAAATCGGGACCGAGCAGGTAATCCTGTGCAGGGCCCTCATCTGTTTCGCTCATGCTTAGGACCAGCGGCGCGCCCGCGTAATAGTGCCAGATTTCCGTCGCATCGACGCGGTGCCAATGGCTTGATTCCCCGTTCTTCAGTAGAAAATAGATGCATGTCCCGACCGCGCGGCCCTCATTATCTGCTTGCCATGTTTGTCGGTAATGGCCGCCCTCTGGGTGCGGTTTCAGATCAAGGTGCGCGATGATGTCTTCTGCTTGGCTCATGCGGTCACTAAAGCAAAAAGCCCCCACAAGTGCGAGGGCTTTCTTAGGTAGTAGGCGGTGGCTTATTTCAGGATGGATTTTCCTGCATAAACCGCTGTTTCGCCGAGCGCTTCTTCGATGCGGATCAGCTGGTTGTACTTGGCCAAGCGATCAGAACGAGAGAGCGAACCAGTTTTTATTTGGCCACAGTTTGTTGCCACGGCGAGGTCCGCGATCGTTGCGTCCTCGGTTTCGCCAGAGCGGTGCGACATCACGTTGGTCATGCGGGCGCGGTGCGCCATGTCGACGGCTTTCAATGTTTCGGAAAGCGTGCCGATTTGGTTTACCTTGACCAGCATTGCGTTCGCAGAACCTTTTTCGATACCTGTCGCAAGGCGTGCGGGGTTCGTCACGAAAAGATCATCCCCCACGAGCTGAACCTTATCACCGATGGTGTCGTTCAAAAGTTTCCAGCCGTCCCAGTCGTCCTCATCACAACCGTCCTCAATCGAGATGATCGGATAGTCGGCCACAAGCTTGGCGAGGTAGTCAACATTCTCAGCGGATGTGAGCGAAATTCCTTCGCCTTTCATCTCGTATTTGCCGTCTTTGTAGTATTCGGACGCGGCGCAATCGAGCGCGAGGTAGATATCCTCACCCGGTTTATAGCCTGCTTTTTCAATGGCTTTCAGCACGAAATCGAGCGCGTCACGTGTGGACGAAAGGGCGGGGGCAAATCCGCCCTCATCACCGATACCTGTGTTGTGGCCAGCGGCAGAAAGCTCTTTCTTGAGGGTGTGGAATACTTCTGCGCCCATGCGGATTGCTTCGCGGATGTTGGCTGCAGAAACAGGCATGATCATGAATTCTTGAATGTCGATCGGGTTGTCCGCATGCTCACCGCCGTTGACGATGTTCATCATCGGAACGGGCAATACACGCGCCGCTGTGCCGCCAACATAGCGGAACAATGGCTGACCCGAGGCATCCGCAGCGGCCTTGGCCACCGCAAGCGAAACACCAAGGATCGCGTTCGCGCCAAGGCGTGCTTTGTTTGGTGTGCCGTCAAGTTCGATCATCGTCGCGTCGATGGCTTCTTGCTCAGTCGCGTCAAAGCCAACAAGTGCTTCGGCGATTTCGCCGTTTACGGCTGCAACGGCGTTCAGAACACCCTTGCCGAGGTAACGATCTTTGTCGCCGTCGCGCATTTCAACTGCTTCATATGCACCCGTTGAAGCGCCCGAAGGTACCGCCGCGCGGCCCATTGTGCCGTCCTCAAGAGTGACGTCCACTTCGATTGTCGGGTTGCCCCGGCTGTCGAGAATTTCGCGGGCAAAGATATCGATGATCGTGGTCATTTAGGTGTCCTTTTGAAACAAATCATAGGCGGGCCAAGGGCCTTTTACGCAGGGGCAGCCCTCAGGTCAAACAGATGCTGAATATATCAACGGTGTGACACAGGCGTGACGCAGCACTATGCGCCATTTTTCTTCTTGAGTGGTACGCCATAAAGCTCAAGCCGATGGCCGCGTAACTCATATCCCAGCTTCTCGGCGATTTTCTCTTGTAGCGCTTCGATTTCATCATCGACGAATTCGATAACACGGCCCGAGTTCATATCAATGAGATGGTCGTGATGGTCACGGTCGGCGGTTTCATAGCGCGCGCGCCCGTCGCCGAATTCGTGCTTGGCGAGGATTCCGCTTTCTTCAAACAGTTTCACTGTCCGATAAACCGTCGCGATCGAGATTTTGGGATCCAGCTTGACGGCGCGTGCATAGAGTTCTTCGACATCAGGATGGTCGTGCGCTTCTTCGAGGACACCCGCAATCACGCGACGTTGTTCGGTGAGGCGCAGCCCTTGGGCTTCGCAGCGGGAAATGATTGTGTCGCTCATGTTCGTGCCGTCCTTGTATCGATCGTGCACGTTTCATAGAAGAGTCGTCGCGCGTTTTCCAGAACTTATCCCTGCGCGAGCTTGCGAACGGCTTCAAGTGTGCGTTTGTTACGCACCGTCGTTGGCACGCCAAGCAATCGCTCCTGAGAGGCGGCAAGTCGCGAACGTCCGATGCCCGAAGGCGCATAAAGGTAAGCCGCTCGCGATCCAATCTCGAAGGCTTCGTCTTCGGCGCGCAGGGCGTCGATTTGTTCGTGGTTCGCGTTGGCGGGGGGCTGTTTGAATAGGATATAGTGAAGCGATTTCGGATCGTCCGCTTCGAACGGGCATCGGGTTATGATTTTGTCGAGCGTATCGGGGCGGAGCGCCACGACTTCGGGCGACATATCCACATAGACCTCAAGCAGCGATCTTACCGCTCGGCTCACATCATTGGCGCTCGCGGCAGGGTGTGAGAATACAAGGTTGCCGCTCTGGATATAGCTCCGCGTTTCTTCAAACCCGTTGAGGTCCATCGTAGAGCAGAGGGGCTTCATTGGTAATTTGGCATGACCGCCCACATTCACACCACGCAAGAAGGCAATCCATGTGTTCATGGCATCCCCCACGCGTTCGGATGTGCGGCTATGCTGCATGGTGAATAAGTCGTGAAAACGGTCACGGATTGCTCCTGAGGATATTCAATTCGTCATAGGTGTATCATAACTGAGGTGTAGGAAAAAGAAGCGGTTTGAGTTGCGCGTTGAAAAATGAAGTGCGGCTCCCGCCCATGGCCGCTGCATCATAGATGCCACGCCAATGGTTGGGCGTGGCCTCGCTTCGCTCGGGATGCCTCCGCTTGCGGGCGCGCGGCCCAAAGGGGCGCAACTTGGTTTCGGAGTGGCCGCGTTTGGATGCGGCCACTCCGTTGGATATTTAGGCGCCGAGTTCGTTCAGGATGCGGGCCCAGCTACGGATACCTTTGTGGAAGCTCTCCATGTCGTATTTCTCGTTGGGAGAGTGGAGCTGGTCATCGTCCTTGCCGAATCCTGTCAGAAGCGCGTCTGTCCCGAGGTAGGTTTTGAAATGCGCCGCAATCGGGATCGAGCCACCACAGCCTGTGAACACCGCAGGTTGCGGCCATTCGTCGGTGAGGGCGCTTTTGGCGGCGTGAAATGCGGGATTGTCCGTGGACATTTCGCCCGCGGCTGAAGCGCCGTGATTCTTGAACTCGACACTGCAATCTGGCGGAAGCATGCTTTGAACATAGTTCTGGAAGCTTTCGCGAATTTTGATTGGGTCTTGCTTGCTCACCAGACGGAAGCTGATCTTGGCCGAGGCAACGGAGGGCAGAACGGTTTTGAAGCCATCCCCTGTATAGCCACTCTTCATACCATTCACTTCACATGTGGGACGCGACCAGATCATTTCGAGTGCCGAGCGGTCATTCTCTCCCGCAGGGTGTGAGAGACCGACTTCGCCAAGGAAATGTTTGGCGTCGAAGTTCAACCCCTTCCACTGTGCGGCGATATCTTCGGGGAGTTCTGCGACACCGTCATAGAAACCGGGAACCGTTACGCGACCATTATCGTCATGCAGACCTGCGATGATCTTGGCAAGGACGCGCGCGGGGTTCATGGAGATCCCGCCATACATGCCTGAGTGAAGGTCCTTGTTGGGCCCTGTGATCGTGATCTCTTGGCCCAACAATCCGCGCAGGCGGGTAACGATGGCGGGCGTTTCCTCGCCGTACATACCTGTGTCGCAAATCAGCGCCACGTCGCTTTGCAACTCTTCGCCGTTGTCCTTGAGGAACGGAATAAGCGACGGTGAGCCGCTTTCTTCTTCGCCTTCAAAGAAGAAGGTGATCTTAACAGGGAAACTGCCGTGGACGGCTTTCCAAGCGCGGCAAGCCTCTACGAAGGTCATCAACTGACCTTTGTCATCGGACGAGCCACGCCCGCGAATGACTTTACCCTTGGGGGTATCCTCAATTTGCGGCTCAAATGGCGGGTTGTCCCATAGTTCCAGCGGATCGACGGGCTGAACGTCATAGTGGCCATAGAAAAGGATATGCGGTGCGCCCTCGGGGCCGTCCACGTGGCCAACAACCATCGGGTGTCCGTTCGTCGGGCGTTTAGAGGCATCCACACCAATGGAAGCGAGGTCGGCAACGAGCCAATCGGCGGCCGCGTCGCAGTGCTCTTTGTAGGCAGGATCGGTTGAAATGGACGGAATTCGCAGCAAATCAAACAGGCGTTCGGTCGCTTGCGGGAGGTCGTCGTCAATGCGGGCGAGTACGGGATCAAGGGTCATGTCATATCCTCTCTGGTCAGACGTTTGAGGCGAACCTAACAGGCCCAAGCGCAGGGGCAAGCAGAAGCCTTAACCGTCCAAAGGGACGAACTGACGCATAGGTGACACAACGGAACCGCATAAATGAGCCGAAATAAATTGAAATTTTGACCTCCGACGATTGAAACGTGACGCGGCATTTTGTAACCTAGGCGGAGTGCGGCTCATGAATTATGGTCCGGCGAAACCGAAGAGCACCTGCTCAATAGGCATCTTGGAGAGCGCCTTGAACTATACTGATCATATCGAAGCCGCATTGGAACGTCTGCACGAAGAGGGGCGTTATCGCACCTTTATCGACATCGAACGCAAGAACGGATCCTTTCCTCACGCTGTATGGACGCGCCCCGACGGGGTTGAGCAGAACATTACCGTTTGGTGTGGCAACGACTATCTCGGTATGGGGCAACATCCTGTAGTGCTTGAAGCAATGCACGAGGCAATCGAAGCTACGGGCGCCGGTTCTGGCGGTACACGGAACATTTCCGGCACAACGGTTTACCACAAGCGCCTAGAAGCAGAACTCGCAGACCTGCATCACAAAGAAGCCGCGCTGCTGTTTACATCGGCCTATATCGCAAATGACGCGACGCTCTCGACGATGCCCAAAATCTTCCCTGGTTTGATCATCTATTCGGATGCTTTGAACCACGCGAGCATGATCGAAGGCGTGCGCCGGAACGGTGGCGCCAAGCGTATTTTCCGTCATAACGACGTTGCGCATCTTCGGGAGCTTCTCGAAGCAGATGACCCTGCTGCGCCTAAGCTGATTGCCTTTGAATCGATCTATTCGATGGACGGCGATTTCGGCCCAATCGAAGAGATTCTGGACCTTGCCGACGAGTTCAACGCGCTCACTTATATCGACGAAGTTCACGCCGTTGGAATGTATGGCCCGCGCGGCGCCGGCGTTGCGGAACGCGATGGTCTTATGGGGCGCATCGACGTGATCAACGGGACCCTCGCGAAGGCCTACGGCGTGATGGGAGGCTACATCGCAGCATCGGATAAAATGTGTGATGCGATAAGGTCTTATGCGCCGGGATTCATCTTTACAACGTCACTTGCACCAGCAGTTGCAGCGGGGGCGGCGGCCTCGGTTAAGCACCTGAAAACAGATCAGGCCCTGCGGGAGCGGCACCAAACACAAGCGTCTATTCTCAAGCTGCGCCTCAAGGGGCTCGGATTGCCAATTATCGACCACGGAAGCCACATCGTGCCCGTGCACGTCGGCAACCCTGTCATGTGCAAAATGATCTCGGATCGCTTGCTCGAAGATCATGGCATTTACGTTCAGCCAATCAACTTCCCGACGGTCCCTCGTGGCACCGAAAGGTTGCGGTTCACACCGTCCCCCGTACACGGTCCGCGTGAAATTGAAGCACTGGTTACGGGACTCGATGATTTATGGCGCCAATGTGCGCTAAATCGCGCCGATCTTACGGCCTAGATCACGGAAACGTGCAGAATCATAATTTCTGTGATATACTGAATCCTAAGATGTTGGCAGGGCACTGGTTTTCAGGCGAATCAGGAACATATCGAGACCAGCATAATTGGGGCATACTGAACGTTAGGCAGGGCTATGATTAGGCGAATTCGCACGCCAAAGTCCTCTGAAGAGGAAAAAATCGCGGGTTTTGACTCCTTTGAGTTGAAACTGGGCGATTTAATGCGCGGAGAACGTGCAACACTGGGCAAATCTTTGCTGGATGTTCAGCGCGAATTAAAGGTGAAAGCCACCTACATCGCGGCCATTGAAAACGCAGATCCCCTTGCATTTGACACTCCCGGATTTATCGCAGGATACGTGCGTTCCTATGCGCGCTATTTGGGCATGGATCCCGAGTGGGCCTATGCCACATTCTGTCGGGAATCGAACTTTGAAACCGCGCACGGCATGTCCGAGCAGGCTTCCTCTGCCTCGACCAAAGCCGAACGCAAAGCACGCAAATACGAGGGTATTGATCCCTTGGCCAATCCCAACGCCACATTCGTGCCGCGTGGAGAGGCGATGCTTGCCAATGTTGAACCAGGTGCCATTGGCTCTGTTGCGGTGCTGATCGCACTGATCGCGGGGCTGGGATATGGCGGCTATTCTGTTTTGCAGGAAATTCAGCGGGTCCAATTTGCCCCCGTGACCGAAGCATCGGGCGTTGGAACGGCGCTTGATCCATTGCGCAGCGGGCAAACCGACTTTTCGGAAGATGTGCTTCCTGTGGAGATGGCATCAATCGGTAGCGACGCGTCCTCCGACGCGCTGAACCGCTTGTATCGCCCGCCAGCACTTGAGCTACCCGTGCTTGTTGCGCGAGACGGACCTATCTCGACAATCAAGCCTGACATTAAGGGCGAAGATGCCTCTGTCCTTTTGGCAAGTGTCGAAGCCGCTCTGCTTGAGATCGAAGAAAATGAAATTCAGGTTGTCGAAGAAGCGGCGTCAGAGCTAAAGATCTTTGCTGTGCGTCCTGCTTGGGTGCGTGTCTCTGCGGCTGATGGTACTGTTTTGTTTGAGAAGATTCTGGATGCGGGTGAGGAATTCATTATTCCGCCCACTGAGGAGCCTCCGATGCTTAGGGCAGGGAACTCTGGCTCGGTTTACTTTGGCGTAAACGGAGAGACATTCGGTCCAGCCGGTAAGGCAGGGTCGGTCGTATCCAAGGTTGCTTTGGCTTCTGATTTGCTCAGCGAAACATATACGGTTGCTGATCTGACAGCGGATCAAGACTTGGCGCAGTATGTTGCGATGGCCGCTGCGGAACCCGAAGAAGAAGCAGTTCCCCCCACGGATTAACCCCACAAATTGCGTTAACGGCAATAACAGGCGCGCGGACAGTTGTCAGCAGCGCCCCAAAAGCATATCTATCGCCCAAGAGTTTGCCCCAACCGGAGAGACGAAATGTCGCTGAATACCGTTCGACCATGGCGTAATATTTACCGCCGGAAATCGCGTCAGATCATGGTGGGCAACGTTCCAGTCGGGGGCGATGCACCGATTTCGGTTCAAACAATGACCAACACGTTAACGCCCGACGTCAATGCAACGCTCGCCCAAATCCGTGCCGCGGCCGATGCGGGCGCAGATATTGTGCGCGTTTCCACGCCCGACCAAGAGAGCACCGCAGCACTCAGGGAAATCTGTGCGCAAAGTCCGGTACCGATCGTTGCGGATATCCACTTTCATTACAAACGTGCGATCGAAGCTGCCGAGGCGGGTGCAGCTTGCCTTCGGATCAACCCCGGTAATATCGGTTCTCAAGAGCGCGTGCGCGAAGTCATCAAGGCTGCGCGCGATCATGGCTGCTCTATTCGGATCGGTGTGAATGCAGGGAGCCTTGAGCGCCACCTTCTTGAGAAATACGCCGAACCTTGCCCCGAAGCGATGGTTGAGAGCGGCATGGACCACATCAAAATCCTTCAGGATAATGACTTTCACGAGTTCAAGATTTCGGTGAAAGCGAGTGACGTTTTCCTCGCTGCCGCCGCATATCAGGCCCTCGCCGAAGAAACCGACGCGCCTATCCACTTGGGGATTACCGAGGCAGGCGGGCTGATGTCCGGCACGATCAAGAGTGCGGTCGGCATGGGGAATCTGCTCTGGAACGGTATTGGCGACACGATCCGCGTCAGCCTCTCTGCCGATCCGGTAGAGGAGGTGAAAGTCGGTTACGAAATGCTTAAATCTCTGGGTCTACGGCATCGCGGCGTTACGATTATTTCATGCCCATCTTGTGCGCGTCAGGGTTTTGACGTCATCAAGACTGTTCAGACCCTCGAAGAGCGCCTTGCCCATATTTCCACAAGCTTGAGCCTTTCGATCATCGGGTGCGTTGTGAACGGACCGGGCGAAGCCTTGATGACTGATATTGGTTTTACTGGCGGCGGCGCGGGGAGCGGCATGGTCTATCTGGCTGGCAAGCAGAGCCACAAGATGAGCAACGCTGATATGATCAATGAAATCGTTGAGCAAGTAGAAGCCAAAGCCGCCGCAATCGAGGCCGAAAAGGCCAAAGAGACCGAGCAAGCTTAGTAGCGCTTTTTGTCCTTCAGCAGGCGTTCGGCGGTGTGCAGGATGTCTTGCGCCTTGCGCGTGCCCACGGCTCCGTGGGGGAGTTGGTCAATCGCGCGTTGAGCATGAATGGCCGCATCCTTGAATTTCCCGTTCAGCGCCGACCGCTCCGCCGTAACCAGCGAGGCCATACCGGGCTGTCCCGCTTTGGCATATGCAATCGCGAGGTCGCGCAGCATCCGCGGATCTTGCCCGTCGCGTGATCGCGCTTTGCTCAGGACTTCGAGCGCTTTGGCCTCATTGGTCGGACCTCCTGCGGCAAGCAATGCACGTCCATAGGCCGCCTGAATAAGCGCATTTTTCGGCGCACCTGCGAGGGCCTGTTCATAGGCTATAGATGCCTCGGAAAAGCGACGGGATTCAATGAGGATTTGCGCCTGTAGCTCACGATAATAAGGATCGTCCGGCTTGGCGGCCATTACCGAATTCATCGCGGCAATGGCTTTGGGTTCGTTGGCTTGGCGGTGATATGTGATAGCGCGGATCATTTGGGCGATTTCGCCCGTGTCAGCGGCTTTGAGCTTAGCGCGTTCGGAGGCGGGGTCGCGCATGAATGCCGCTAGCTTCCCTTTGGCGCGAGCGAACCAGTAATCCGCTTCTGTGCTGTCTTTGACGTTTGCTTGATATGCAGTCGCGAACCCTTGGGCGGCGCGGAGGCGTTCGCGGCTAAGGGGGTGGCTTCGCGCATAGGCATCGCGGCGGGAAGCGCCGAGGGTTTCTTGGTCTTTGAACATAGTCAAAACGCGGATCATAGCGGCGGCATCCACCCCAGCGCGCGCCATGTACCGAAAGCTCGCCTGATCTGCGCTGGCTTCTTCGGCGCGCGTGTGGGTAAGGAACGTGCGATGAGATGAGGAGGCAACACCCACCGCAACTGCCGCGCCCACATCCGGACGGCCCGAACTCGCGGCAATTGCGATACCAAGCAGCACGCCGATGTTCGCAAAGGATGAAAATCCCCCTGCGTTTGCAATACGTTGCGTCAGGTGGCCGTTGGCAATATGCGCGGCTTCGTGGGCGATGATGCCTTGGACCTCGGCGGCGGACTGTAGCCTGAGAAGAAGGCCCGTATGGATGAAAATATGGTTCGTATCCACCACAAAGGCGTTCATTGAACTGTCGTTAATCAACATGATGCGCACGCGAGCTGGGCTAAGGCCTGCCGCATTCAGAATGGGCGACGCAAGGCGGTGAAGCGCGTGTTCGATGTCAGGATCACGGATCAAAGATTGCGCACGCGCCGAGAGCGGCGCAATCGCTAACGCAAGGATCAATAACAGGCGAAAAATCGGGAATCTGAGAGCAGCTTGCATTGACCTTTTGAGCTTTCATTGTGACAAAGACCTAGGCGAGCATAAGGACAATTCGATGCAGGTTTCAAGGCGTTCACAGGTTGATCCCTTTATTGTTATGGATGTGATGGAAGCAGCGGCGCAGGCCGAGGCCGAGGGGCGTCATATTATACATATGGAGGTCGGCCAACCCGGAACGCCCGCACCCAAAGGCGCGCGTGCGGCGCTTGCTTCGGCGATGGAAGAGGGGGCGCTTGGATACACCACGGCGCGCGGGTTGCCAGAACTTCGGGCGGGAATCGCCGCGCTCTATGAAAAGTGGTACGGCGTCACGATTTCACCGGAACGCATTATCGTGACTTCTGGTTCGTCGGCGGGTTTTCTCTTGGCATTTACGGCGTTGTTTGATGCGGGGGATCGCGTGGGGCTTGGCCTGCCGGGGTATCCGTCATATCGCCAGATTTTGCGGGCCCTGAGCCTTCAGGACGTCGGCTTCGAGACCACAGCTGCAAACCGTTTTCAACCCGTACCAGAGGATATTGCCGATCTGGACCTAAAGGGATTGATCGTTGCAAGCCCCGCCAACCCGAGTGGCACGATCCTGTCGCGCGATGCACTGGAAAAGCTCATTGAAAGTTGTCGCGACAAAGATGTCGCGTTCATTTCGGACGAGATTTACCACGGCCTGCATTATGGCGAGCGCGCTGTATCGGCGCTTGAATTGAGCAATGATGTCTATGTCATCAACTCCTTCTCCAAGTATTTCTCGATGACGGGCTGGCGGATCGGCTGGATGGTTGTTCCCGAAGATCATGTCCGCACGGTAGAGCGTCTTGCGCAGAATATGTTCATCTGTGCACCGCACGCCGCGCAGGTTGCGGCGCTGGCGGCTTTGAATTGCGATGATGAGCTCTCTGGGAATATGGATGTATATGCCCAGAACCGCGCGTTGATGCTTGAGGAATTGCCCAAAGCCGGATTTACCCGATTTGCGCCTCCAGATGGAGCGTTTTACATCTATGCCGACGTGAGTGAATTTACCGACGATAGCTTGAGCTTCTCGCGGGAAATACTTGATAAGGCTGGAGTTTCTGTAACGCCGGGATTGGATTTTGATCCACATCGCGGGGCGCAATGGCTTCGGTTTTCATATGCGCGTTGCACCGAAGATATTCGCGAGGGCTTGGCTCGTTTACGCCGTTTTATGATGGAGCGAGGACACATATGATGCGTCTATTGGGGGCGATTTGTGTAGCGCTTTTGAGTAGCGCGGCTCTGGCACAGGATTTCAACGCCTTGGCGCGTGTTGATGCAGCAAGCTCACATATTCGCGATGCGGACGAGGGCCTAGAGGTCGTGCTGACGCTCAGTCAGGCCGTACCGTACCGTGTATTTACCTTGGCAGAGCCCGCGCGGCTTGTTGTGGACTTCAACGAGGTAGACTGGCGCGGGATTGCAGCGAATGAGCTGATTTCAGGCAGATATGCACAGGGCGTGCATGTGGGGCCGTTTGTTCCTGGATGGTCGCGGATGGTTGTTGACCTTGCCAGCCCTCAAATCGTTGATCTTGCAGGACTTAAAGTTGGATCCGAAAGTGAGGCGGTATTCACAGCGACGCTC
This sequence comes from Falsihalocynthiibacter sp. SS001, assembly GCF_042445055.1. Taxonomy (GTDB): domain Bacteria; phylum Pseudomonadota; class Alphaproteobacteria; order Rhodobacterales; family Rhodobacteraceae; genus Falsihalocynthiibacter. Next base: position 2,018,493 of record NZ_CP170339.1, on the reverse strand, counting down.
AAGCAGACCGATCAGGAAACATTCGAGGCAGCATCCGGCGCGCCCGAAGGGGCTGCATTTGCTGGCCCTAAACCCGCTGAACTCGCAACTCCGATCAGACGCCAACAGGGCGACCGTGACCTTATCGTGATGCTTGATCCGGGGCATGGCGGGATCGATCCGGGGGCTGAGCGCGGAGACATTCGCGAGGCCGATATCATGTTAACCTTTGCGGTCGAACTCAAGGAAATGATGCTCCGCGAGGGGGGCTTTGATGTTCGTCTGACGCGCGAGGATGACAGTTTTGTTCCGCTCGAAACCCGCGTCACACTCGCGCGCGCTGCACGTGCCGATCTGTTCATTTCGCTTCACGCGGATGCGCTTTCATTGGGGAGTGCGACGGGATCGCGTGTCTATACCCTGAGCGAGAAAGCCAGTGATGTGGCTTCGCAGAAACTTGCAGAGCGCCACGACCGCGCCGATTTGCTCGCGGGGATTGACCTGTCGGAGCAGGATGACGAAATCGCCAATATTCTTATGGACTTAGCACGAACTGAAACCCAACCTCGTGCCGATAAATTCGCGGATACATTGGTAGCCTCCCTCCGTGAGGAGTTGGGAACGATGTACAAAAAACCGCGCGCGCGTGCTGGATTTTCAGTGCTGAAAGCGGCGGATATTCCGTCGGTTCTGTTGGAGCTTGGGTTCCTGTCGAACCCTGACGATCTTGAAAAGCTACAGAACCCCGTTTGGCGCAGACAGGCCCAGATCGGCATCCTTGCCGCACTCAAAGAATGGGCCGTGAAGGATGCCGCCGAGGCGCGGTTACTTCGCCAATAAGGTTAACTCTTGCGTTTGCGTGCCAGCCAAACCGAGTGCCCCGCGCAGTCGGGGTCTTCTGGAATAAAGTCGATCACGTCAAAGCCCGCCTCGTCAAAGAGCGCGGCATAGGCCTCTGGCGAGAGACTCGCGTGATAAACCGGTGCGCCATCAACTGAGCCGATGGCCTCTCCCTCGGACGGGCCTGTTGTTACTAATAGGGGCGCCTTTGGGTTGCTATGTGCCGCGAAAATCGGGAACATCGCGCGTTGATCGTCGGCACTCAAATGAAAGAAACTGTTCCAAGCAAGGATGCCGTCAAAGGTTCGATCAAGTTTCAACCCACGCATATCCGCATGGATAATTTCTTGATTGGGTAGGTTTTTTCTGAAAATTTCGACCATGCTCTTGGCGCCATCGACACCAGTGATATCGCGGTTGCGCTCGCCCAGATATCGCGCGATGGGGAGGCCAGAGCCACAACCAAGGTCCAGAATGTTTCGTCCGGGTGCAAATCCCAGAAACCGATCCAGCCAACGGCGCTCATATAGAGACCTGCTGCGGGTCGCTGCAAAATTGGCCCCATGGGCCTCGTAGGTCGGGAGGATATCTTCTGGCTTCATAACCATTAATTGAAGCGCTACGTCACAGATTGCAATCCGCGATTTTGTGATCAAATAAAACATGGCGACAACTTGCCGAAGTCTTTTGACCCCCTGTAGTGTGGCCTATATAGAGAGTGCTCAACAACAAGGTAGCGTAGAATGATCAGGGCAATATTTTCCCTATTTGGCGGGCTCTTTGCCTTTGGTGTGAACGCGCTCTTTATGGGTGCGGCTTTGATCGGCGGATTGTTTCTGCTGTTTTCACACGACTTGCCTAACCACGAGGCCCTGAGCGTCTATCGCCCGGCTACTATTAGTCGTGTTTACTCGGGCTCGGGCTACATCATGGATGAGTTCGCCAAAGAGCGCCGTATCTATGCACCGATTGAGGAAATTCCCGACGTTGTTAAGGAGGCCTTCGTCTCCGCAGAGGACAAGAATTTCTATACGCACCGTGGGTATGACATCCGCGGTATTGCGGCCGTTATTGTCGAGGCAATCGAATCCCGTGGCGCGAATATCCGTGGTGCTTCGACGATTCCACAGCAGGTGGCCAAGATCAGCTTCCTTGACGGCGGTCGTCGTGCCGAGCGTAAGATCAAAGAGATCATCCTTGCGAACCGCATGGTCGAAACGCTGGACCGTGACCACATTCTCGAGATCTACCTGAACGAGATTTTCCTCGGACAGAACAGCTATGGTGTGGCTGCGGCGGCGCAGACCTATTTCAACAAGAACCTTTCGGAACTGAAGCCCGAAGAGGCCGCATATCTGGCGGTTCTGCCAAAGGCCCCGTCTAATTATCACCCCGTTCGCGAGCTGGACCGCGCTATGGAGCGCCGTGATTATGTGCTGCGCGAGATGCATGAAAACGGTTATCTGGATGACGAAACCTATGAGATTTCGCGCGCCGAACCTTTGCGTACGGTCCAGAGCGGGGATTTCGACAGCTTCAAATCCACGCTTCCGCCACGCGATTATTTCTCGGACGAAATTCGCCGTCAGTTGAGCGTCGACTTTGGTGAGGACGAGTTCTTTGCTGGCGGTCTGACTGTTCGCGCAACCGTCGATGAGGAGCTTCAGATTGAGGCTGCTAAAGCCTTGCAAAAGGGTCTTGAGGATTTCGACCGTTCGCGCGGTGTTTGGCGCGGTACGGGGAAAACGCTCCCCGCAGAGGTGCTTGGCGATGAAGCTTCATGGCGGGCTGCTCTTGCGGATGTAAAGGTCGCTCGTGATGTAGAGGGATGGTATCCCGCAGTTGTTCTTGAGACAGGTAATTCCAGCGCACGGATCGGCATCGAAGGTGTCGAGAACGACAGCGACGGACATTGGATTCCTGCCGAGGATGTAACATGGGCGCGTCCGTTAAAAGAGGGCAAGCTTGGCCCCAAGGCGCGCGTTGCGCCTGATCTTGTGAGCGTCGGTGACGTTGTGCATGTGCGCGAAATGACCAATAACGACGGCAGTTTCCTGCGCTGGACGCTCCGTCAGGTTCCTGAGGTTCAGGGCGGCTTTATGGCGATGGACGTGAACACAGGCCGTGTGATCGCGATGCAGGGCGGGTTCTCGTATCAGTACTCCGTGTTCAACCGCGCAACGCAGGCCACACGTCAGCCGGGATCATCGTTCAAGCCATTCGTATACGCCGCAGCGCTGGATAGCGGCTATTCTCCCGCGACGATTGTGATCGATGCGCCAATTGAGGTTGATACGGGGGCAGGGGTCTGGCGGCCGAAAAACTCAAGCAACAAGTTCTATGGCCCGACACCGCTTCGGACGGGGATTGAACGCTCGCGGAACCTGATGACTGTGCGTCTTGCGCAAGAGATCGGGATGGAAACGGTTGCGGCCTATGCCGAGCGTTTCGGCGTCTATGATAACATGAATACTTTCCTCTCGAACTCTCTTGGGGCCGAGGAAACGACGCTGTTCAAAATGGTCGCGGCCTATGCGATGTTCGCCAATGGAGGTGAGCGCGTGGAGCCAACGCTGGTTGACCGTGTTCAGGACCGTTGGGGCAAGACAATCTATCGTCACGATCAGCGCGACTGTGAAGATTGTCAGGTTGCAAGCCTGGAACCTGGCGTTGCACCGCGCATTTTGTCGGGCCGCGAACGGGTGATGGACCCGATCACCGCGTATCAACTTACGTCGATGATGCAGGGCGTTGTGCAACGCGGTACTGCCGCGGGTCGTGTGACCTTGGACGTGCCGGTTGCGGGTAAGACAGGTACAACAAACGACTCTAAGGATGCGTGGTTCGTCGGCTTTACCAGCAATATCGTCGCAGGGTGTTACATCGGTTATGACCGTCCTCGCAGCCTAAGCCCGAATGGCTATGGCGGGACGCTCTGTGGGCCGGTGTTTAACCAGTTCATGCAGAAAGCCACGGAGAAGCTTGGTGGCGGTAAGTTCACAGTTCCCCCCGGCGGTCACTTTATCAAGATCGACCGTTTCTCGGGTGCGCGTTTGCCGAACGAAGCCTCTGGCGAAAACGTTGTGGCCGAGTATTTCCGCAATGGCGAAGAGCCGATGTTCGGCGTGGCCTTTGACGGTGGCTTTGCAATGGGGAGCGATCTTCCGCTCTTTGACGAGGCGCGCGGTGCTGAGCAAACGACCACCCAGCGCACATCAACAGGTGAGGTTGTGACCTTTGGCGAGAAGGCCACATTCGGCACCATTTCCAGCGGTGGTCAATATTAATCAGGCGCTCGGCGGCCCTTGTTTAGGGCCGCTGCGCTTGCTATCACCGCCTAAAATCTCTCATCCAAAGGATGCAACATGCGGGCCGAAGTGCAAAATTCTGTCACGGCGATTGAAAAGTCGCTCGAACTCCTGAAACAACGTTTGGGGTGGGAGACAGCATCGCATCGGCTTGAGGAATTCAACGCCCGCACAGAAGATCCCGATTTGTGGAACGATCCTGCTGCTGCGCAAAAGTTGATGCGCGAGCGCCAGTCCTTGATTGATGCGCTCGATACCTACAACGGCATCAAGCAGGAACTCTCGGACAGTCTTGAGCTTATCGAGATGGGCGAGATGGAAGATGATGCCGAGGTCGTCTCCGAGGCAGAAGCCGCAATTCTCGCGCTTGAGGATACAGCTGCCAAGAAGGAGCTTGAGGCGCTCTTGGATGGCGAGGCGGACGGAAACGATACGTTCCTTGAGATCAACTCTGGCGCAGGTGGCACGGAGAGTTGCGACTGGGCCAGTATGCTGGCGCGGATGTACGTCCGTTGGGCCGAGAAGAAAGGCTACAAGGTCGAGCTTCAGAGCGAAACAGCGGGCGACGAGGCGGGCATCAAATCTGCCGCCTATAAGATCAGTGGCCCGAATGCCTATGGCTGGCTCAAGTCCGAAAGCGGTGTGCATCGTTTGGTGCGTATTTCGCCGTTCGACAGTGCGGCCAAGCGGCATACTTCGTTCAGTTCGGTTTGGGTTTATCCCGTGGTCGACGACAACATCGAAATTGAAGTGAACCCAGCCGACATTCGTGTTGATACATACCGCAGTTCCGGCGCGGGTGGGCAGCACGTGAACACCACTGATTCCGCTGTTCGGATTACGCACGCCCCGACGGGCATTGTGGTGACAAGCTCTGAGAAATCACAGCACCAGAACCGCGATATCGCGATGAAGGCTCTGAAATCACGTCTCTATCAGCTTGAGTTGGATAAACGAAACGCTGCAATAAACGAAGCCCACGAAAATAAGGGCGATGCAGGGTGGGGCAACCAGATCCGCAGCTATGTACTGCAACCATATCAAATGGTTAAGGACCTTAGGACCAGCTATGAAACGAGCGACACCAAGGGTGTGCTTGACGGTGATTTGGACGGATTCATGGCGGCAACCCTTGCGATGGATGTCGCCGGTAAGTCTCGTTCCGAAGCAAATGCCGAGATTTAAAGTTTTCTGATCTTGTTGCTCATTCTGTGCTAACATTGTCGTTATATTTTATAACAACGTGTAGGTATTCAGATGTCTGCAACCTATTTTGGACCTAAATCCGGTTTTAAAATTACCTTCAAAGCGGCCATTTTGACCGCATGTTTAGCTACTTTTGGGGCAGCTCCTGCTTTGGCAGAAGGGTTTTGGGATAAGTTCATCGACCCCGATGACAATATGTTGGACCTGTCGCAGTTTCTTCAACGTGGGGGCTTTGTACCGCTTCCTGTTATTATCACCGAGCCAGCCGTTGAGAACGGATTGGGCGCGATTGGCCAGTTCGTAAATGGCGATCCACGAACTGACAATCTACGACGAACGATCATTGGCGGCGCGCTGACGGGGAACGGTTCGTATGGGCTCGGCGCGATGCAAGCAGGTGTGTTTAACGGTGGGCGTACCAAATATGCAATCGGGCTTGGCGGCGCAAACATGAACCTGCCGATTTACCCGTTCGGCAGTAGCCAATCGGTAGAGTATAACAATCAAAGCGGCGGAATCTTTGCGAATTTGCGCACTCAGATCGGTGACTCGCCGTGGTATTTCGGTCCGAATGCCCAGTATCGTTTTAGTAAGTTAAGTCTTAATGCTGATGGTAAGCTAGGCGAACTAACCAGTCGTTTCAGAACCGACAATCACTACGCGGCGCTGGGTGTCCATGCGGTGTATGACACCTTGGACAACTCCGTTTCGCCGCTCGAAGGCGCAAATGCGGTTATTCAGTATAATGTGTTTAGCGAAGCCATCGGGAGTGATAAAGATTTTGAAATCGGCAGCGTCGCTTTACATGCTTTCCACAAATTCTCCGACAACAGTTGGAGCTTGGGCGCTATGACACGCTATGATTGGAGTGGCGGAGACACCCCGTTCTTTATGGCGCCGCAAGTTAATTTGAGAGGCATCTCATATGGTCGATATTCGGGCGACCAAGCTTCCAGCACCGAAATCCAGTTGCGCAAACAGTTCAATGACCGCTGGGCCGGAGTTGCTTTTGCAGGATACGGCAAAAGTTTCGCAGGTAATTCGAAATTGTTCGAGGACTCAGGAGGCATTTCAACTTATGGCGTTGGATTTCGCTACAAGATCGCCAAGGCGCTGGGTATCGACATGGGCATAGACATTGCGCGCGGCCCAGACGAAACAATTTGGTCGATCCAGTTTGGTCACGCTTGGGGTCGAACCATGAAATAGATACCAACGCAAAAGGCCGCCCAGATCGAGCGGCCTTTTGTCGAAAAATCAGATATGCTTAGGCAGGTTTTACTGCTGCTGTAATCGGTGTAGGGGCCGAAGACGTTGTCGCAATACCTGTGGACAGTGGATCGTCCTGACGTTGAACAGAACCTTCAAAGTGGGCACCGCTCTCGATTGCGATTGTTTTGTGGATGATGTCACCCTCAACACGTGCAGTTGATGTCAGGCGGACCTTAAGGCCACGCACACGGCCAATGACACGGCCGTTTACAACAACATCATCAGCAACAACTTCGCCGCGGATTGTAGCGCCTTCGCCAACAGTCAGAAGATGCGCGCGAATATCGCCGTCGATCACGCCCTCAACCTGAATATCACCGGTTGTTTTGAGATTGCCAGTGATTGTCAGATCAGAAGACAGAACTGACGCAGGTGGTTTTGCCTTTGGGGGGGGCGGCTTGAATTCGCTCGTGGTCTTTTGCACTGCGGCCTCCGGTTTAGTTGTTTCAGGTTCTCCGACTTTCTTGGGGCCGGGTTCATTGATTTTACTCTTAGAAAACATCGCGTGCTGCCTTGATAAATTTCATCGGGTTAACGGGCTTGCCGCCAACGCGAATTTCGTAATGAAGGTGCGTACCAGTGGAACGCCCAGTGTTACCCATAGCACCAATGACGTCCCCGCGCGAGACCCTTTGGCCCTTGGAGACATTGATTTTGGACATATGGGCATAGTAAGTGACGATGCCGAACTCGTGCTGAACTTTGACCAGACGGCCATATCCTGAGTGCCATCCCGCGTCGATCACAACGCCATCACCCGTAGCGTGAATGGGCGTGCCATGTGCGCCTGCAAAGTCGGTACCGTTATGCATCCGGCCCCAGCGTGGGCCAAATCCAGAGGTGAACCGGAACGCGGATTTGATCGGAAGCGAGAAGGGGGCTTTGGTCGCCGCAATGCGATAGACGTTGATGTCATCCATCGAGCGCAAGATGGCGTTCGCGCGCAGGCTGTCTGCATCGGGGCGCTCACCCTTAGTTGATAGAGTAAGCGGCGTTAGCGGGCCGCCTTGTCCGTTATATCCAGAGCGAATCTGATTGATCATACGGTCCGGCGACAACCCTGCGTCGCGGAACATCTTATCCATCGGCGCGAGAGAAACCGACACAGCTTCTTCGAGTTGATTGAAGATACGGTCGTTGCGCTGGCGGGTAAGTTCGGCCTCAAACTCTAGATCGGCAATCGTATCATGCGCGGTCACGGCGGCTTTGCTAATCTGGTCACGTTCTTCGGCGGCACCGTTCAGAGCAGCGGTGAGGAAATCAACCGTTCCGATGATGTCATCGATATTGCCCTCTGCGGGGGCGTCTGCTGATTTTCCTTCGGCCATCTGGATCGAAAGGGCTTCTGCCTCGGCGCGGGCTTCGTCACGTTCCTTAATCGCTGTGCGAAGGGTGGCTTGAATAACCTCAACCCCCGTTTCCAGCTCAAGCCGGCGGTCCTCTGACTCAAGGAGTTCGGACTGCATGTTCGAGATTTGCTCAAGCGCGGCGGTGAAACGGTCTTGCGCCTTTAGAGCTTCTTGGGTGCGATAGTCGCGGTCTGCGGAAATCGAATTCAGGCGCGCTTCATAGAGGTACTGCTCTCGTTTTGCCTGATCTCGTACCGATCCGGATCCGATGCTGTCCATGAAGAGAATGGAGGAGGCTACAATGGTCCAAGCTATGACGCTGACTGAGCCAACAAGCGCGACCGCTTGTGTTGATGGTGAAAGCCGAACAAACCGTGTTTCGGTGTCGGATTTTAGAAATAGCCGACGTTCCGGCAATTTCTTTTCAAGCGCTGAATTGATTTTTGATGCTAGACGTGCCCGCAAAACGATACCCTGTTTCTGTCCCTCAATGTGCCACAGCCTTTCCCCGAGACTGTGTTACCCGAAGGGACTATCTGCACATTTAATTCGGATCAAGAATTTTTAGGTTAAGCGGACATAAATGCACCCAAAACGGCGAATTTTTGCCTATTCATTGGGCTAACTACAGGAAATTTGGGCAATTTTCTTGTTCGCGCCTTTAGATTTCCGTCAACGGCCAATAAAAATCGGGCGGGATGCCCGCTTCGGCGCGCTTTTCTTCGTTGAAGGGTGGGCGCAGCGTTGAGTGGAAATATTTGCGCACCAATTCGTGAAAAACGTCTTTGGGATCAAGGTCATGGCGACCACAAAGGAAATGGAACCATTTGCTGCCATAGGCAACGTGGCCGACTTCTTCGCTATAGATGACCTCAAGCGCTTCGATGGCTTGGGTGTCTTTGGCCTGTTTGAAAATCTTGATCATTCCGGGCGTTACATCAAGTCCGCGCGCCTCAAGAACCATGGGAACAACCGCGAGGCGACCTAACAAATCATATGCTGTATCCTCGGCTGCGCGCCACATGCCAGCGTGCGCAGGAAGGGCACCATAGTGGCTCCCTTGAGCTTCAAGACAGTCCGCCATCATATTGAAATGTTTGGATTCTTCGTCTGCGGCCTTTACCCAGTCATCATAGTAACCGATCGGCATTTTCACATCACCAAAGCGTGCCAGAATATCCCAATGAAGGTCCACCGCGTTCAGTTCGATATGCGCCACAGCGTGCAGAATAGCGATCCGGCCTTCTGGCGTACCCGGTTTGCGACGGGGGACGTCGCGCGGGTCCAGAAGGGCTGGATGCTCGGGGCGCGCGGGGTGCATCGGTGGGGTGGCCGTACCCGTATCGGGGGCATTGCCAGCCTTGCGTGCGGCGAACCAACTTGCCGCATGGCGGCGCGAAATGGCGGTCTTTTCCCTTGGATCGGCCGTGGTCAGGACGTCCATCGCCATGTCGGCAAGTGTTTGGCTCATGCGTTCAGTTCCTCGCGGAGTGTGTCGAGCACCTCCTGCGCGTGGTTTGGCACCTTAACCTTGCGCCATGCGTTAATGATTTTGCCCTCTGCGGAAATCAGGAAAGTGCTGCGCTCGATACCGGGGAACAACTTTCCGTACATCTTTTTCTCGCGCCAAACATCATAGGCGCGGCACATCTCGGCGTCCTCGTCACAGATCAGGGGCATACCCAGCGCGTGTTTGCCGATAAAGTTTTCGTGTTTTTTCAAGCTGTCCGTCGATACCCCGAAAACAGCCGCGCCAAGCGCCTCAAATTCGGGCAGAAGGGACGTGAAATCAATGGATTCGGTTGTGCAACCCGGTGTGTTGTCCCGCGGATAAAAGAACAATACAGCGGGTTTTCCGTTCAGGTCCGAAAGTGAAATCTCGCCCTTTTCGGTTGCAGAAACAAATGGTTGCTTGAAATCGGGGGCATTGTCGCCTTGGTTGATAGAATAAGTCATAATCATCTCGCGCTATGGAATCGTTTCTGTTGTAACCTGTTTTTGCGCAAGGTAAAATTCGCGTATTATTCGGGCTGCCAACATATCGTGGCCCAACAAGAGGGCAGCGCAATCACAGAACAACAGAAAAAACGCCCCCTTAAACGGCATCACAAAATCGGCTTGGCGACTGTTCTTATCGTTGTTGCAGCGATCGCTGCGGTTTTGGGTGCTGGTTTTGTGGCGCTCAAGCGGGGAGTAAATGCGCCTACGTGGATGATTGAACAGGTCGAGACCCGCCTGAACCAAAGTTTGGACTCTGGTGTTCTGGCTCTTGGCGGCTTGCGGGTTGAGTTGCTTGAAGGGTGGTCACCAGAGCTTGTTCTGACGGATGTTGTGTACCTTGGCGAAGACGGTCGCCCCCTTGCACAGGTGGATCGGGTGCATTCAGTTTTCGCCGCTATCCCGTTGTTTTCGCCAGAGGTTCTGCCCCGACGTGTTTCGCTTTCCGGTGCGGATATCAGCTTGCGGCGGGATCGGAGCGGGGCGTTTAACATCTCGCTGGGGGACGGAAATTACTTTGCTTCAATGACCAGTGTGAAGGAGGTGATCCTTGGAACTAAGGCGTTGTTCGAAGTGCCTTTCTTGGAGAAAGTTGAGGATATCTCACTCAACGCATTTGATTTCGAGCTCTATGACGAATTGAGCGATAAGATTTGGAAAGTTAATGATGCCGCTCTCGTAATGAACCTCGCGGGTGGTCAGATTGATATCATTTCAAGCTTTGCCCTGACGCGCGAACAGAGCGAACCCGCGCAAATTGCGATATCCCTTTCGGCTCCGAAAACGGGGCTTGCCGGTCAGGTGACGATGAATGTCGAGAACGTCAGCTCGCGCGATATTGCGGTGCAGTCAGCCGCGCTTTCATGGCTTGGCGTGCTAGAGGCCCCGATCTCGGGTGCGTTGCGCACCGAGTTGCTGGACGATGGGACGCTTGGCGATCTTAACGGAACGCTGGAAATAGGAGCGGGGGCGCTTCAACCTACGCCCGATGCACGGCCCGTTCCCTTTAGCGAAGCGCGCACGTATTTTTCATATGACGCGGCGCGAGCAAAGATTAACTTTGATCTCATCGAGGCCAAATCCGAGGCGGGCGAAGTCAAGGCAGAGGGCTTTGCGTATCTTCAGGATTGGGATGGCGCGCGCCCAAGTACCATGATCACGCAGCTTCAATTCCAGAAGGTGATTGCCAACCCCGGTAATCTACTACTTGAACCTGCGGTTTTTGACGGAGGAGCGCTGGATTTTCGGCTTAGGCTGGATCCGTTCACCGCCACAATCGGGCAGCTCTCGCTCACGACCGAAGCACGGAAGTTCTATTTTGACGGTGAGGCTTCGGTGGACCCGAAGGGGTGGGATTTGGCGGTAAACGCGCGTTTGAACACGATTGATCACGACAGTTTGCTTGCTCTATGGCCGGTTCAGGTCGCGCCGCGCACACGAAAATGGCTGAACGAGAATGTTTCTGGTGGAGCGATTTCGAATGTCGTCGCAGCGATCCGCAAACCACCAGAAGAACCACCGCGCGCGTCCCTTGGTTATGATTTCACCGATGCCCAAGTGCGCTATCTCAAGACGTTGCCGCCCGTGAGCCAAGGGCAGGGATATGTCTCGCTGAATGGGACAACCATGACGATCTCGGTCGCCAACGGCCACGTAAATGTCCCCAACGGAAAGGTTCTTGACGTAGCGGGCACGGTTATCACAATGCCTGATGTTACGCTGCGGCCAAGTCCGATGGATGTCACGATGAAGGTGCGCGGAACGATCCCGACGGCGCTCTCGCTCTTGGATATGGAACCGTTTGAATTTGTGAGCAAAGCGGGGCAAACCGTTGAAATTGCACAGGGAACAGCCGACCTGACTGCGCGCTTTCAATTTGATATCGTCAAGAAAGTCGACCCCAAGGATGTAACGTTTGACGTGCAGGGGCGCTTGCTTGATGTGACGTCGGATTTGATCGTGCCGTCAAAACAGCTTTCGTCGGAACAGCTTGATCTCACAGTTACGCGCGCCGGTTTGCGAATTGCGGGGGCTGGCCGAGTCGGTAGCGAAGAGGCACAGGTGCCGTTCAACGTCGTGTGGGAACAGCCCTTTGGCATTGAAAACAAGGGCAAATCCCGCGTGACTGGCGATATCGAACTCTCGCAGGAATTTGCCGACGCGTTCGGCATTGGTTTGCCTAACAATATGCTGAGCGGGGCGGGAACGGCGCAGATTGAGATCAACATGGAGCGGGATCAGCCGCCCGCGTTCTCTTTGACGTCCGACCTGAATAATTTGGGGCTTCGGCTGGGGGAAATTGGCTGGAGTAGCCCGCGCAACGCGACAGGAGTGCTCAAGATCGCGGGCACGCTGGGGCGCCCTGTTCGCATAGACGAGATTGCGCTCTCGGCCAGTGGATTGAACGCAAACGGCAGCATCGAAATGCGCGAGACTGGCGGCCTCAAGGTGGCGCAATTTGATCGTGTGACGGTTGGGCGTGGAATAAACATTGGCTTGCAAGTTGTTGGAAACGGACGAAATACCGCACCCACAATCACGGTTCAAAGGGGTGAGTTGGATTTGCGTAGTATTGATTTACCCACCGGCTCTGGGGGCGGATCGGGTGGCGGATTCGGGCTGAATCTTGATCGTCTTGTGCTGTCGGATGGCATGGCGCTGCATGGGTTCACGGGCAAATTTTCGCGCAACTCGGGTTTGAACGGCACCTTTAGTGGGCGCGTGAACGGAGCAGCAGACGTGACCGGAACGGTTGCCCCCTCTGAGAACGGAACGGCCATTCGGATGCGCTCGAAAGATGCGGGTGCGGTTTTGCGCGCGGCGGGGCTCTATGCGAATGCGCATGGTGGCGAGATGGACCTTGTTCTTGCGCCACGTGGGCCGTCCGGCGAATATGACGGACGCTTTGTGGCCAATACCGTACGCATCAAGAATGCGCCGGGTATGGCGGCGCTCTTGGGGGCGATTAGCGTGGTTGGCCTGTTAGAGCAGCTTCAAGAATCCGGTATTCTTTTCAATGAATTGCAAGCAGATTTTCATATGACACCTCAACGACTGACCCTTAAGAAAAGCAGTGCGGTTGGTGCATCGGTTGGGCTATCTCTGGATGGTTTGTATGATTTCGCTTCGGGACGTGTGGCGATGAACGGGGTGATTAGCCCGATCTATCTGCTGAATGGAATTGGATCAGTTTTCACCCGCAAGGGCGAAGGTCTGTTCGGGTTTAGCTTTGCAATGACGGGAACAGCGAAATCGCCTAAAATTAGCGTGAACCCTTTCTCGATTTTAACGCCAGGAATGTTTCGCGAGATTTTCCGCGCGCCTCCGCCCAAGACCCAATAGCGTAAGGGCTAGTTTCGCTTTGCATTGCTGCGCGTTGGACGATAAACCGCGCCAATCCAAGTGGTGAGAGACCTATGAAACTGTCCGATTTTGATTTTGAGTTGCCCGAAGACCTGATTGCTGTGCGCCCCGTTTTGCCGCGTGAGGCCGCGCGGATGCTGATGGCACGCGGGGATACGATTAAAGATCTGCATGTGGCGGATTTGATTGATCAATTTCAGGCGGGCGATCGGTTGGTGTTGAATGACACCAAGGTTATTCCAGCGCGCTTGTTCGGCACGCGGTCGCGTGACGGTGCGCAGGGGCTGACCCAAGCCAAAATGGATGTGACACTTCTTGAGCCACGGGGCGATGGAACGTGGATGGGGCTGGTTAAGCCATTAAAGAAAGTGAAAGAGGGCGAGCGGATTGATTTCGCCGAGGGGCTCGCGGCGGAGGTCCTTGGGAAAGAGGACGGCGCGGCAATCCTTGGGTTCAACCTTGAGGGGGATGCTTTTGACAAGGCGCTTGAGGCCGCTGGCGCGATGCCATTGCCGCCCTATATCGCGGCCAAGCGTCCTGCGGATGCTCAGGATCGGACGGATTATCAAACGGTCTTTGCGCGCCATAAGGGGGCTGTTGCAGCGCCGACCGCTTCGCTTCACTTAACCGAAGAGATGCTCGCTGCTTTGGAAGCTAAAGGCGTGGAAATTACATATGTAACCCTGCACGTCGGTGCGGGTACGTTCCTGCCTGTAAAGGTAGACGACATTGCCGACCACAAAATGCACGCGGAATGGGGCGAAGTGACCGAGCAGGCCGCGCAGGAAATCGCCGCGACCCAAAAGGCAGGCGGGCGCGTTATTCCCGTTGGAACCACCGCGCTCAGGCTGGTTGAGACGGCCGCGCGGGGCGGAACGATCCAGCCATGGGTGGGGCCAACTGATATTTTCATTACACCCGGATTCGAATTTCAGGTGGCCGATGGGCTTATGACGAATTTTCACCTGCCAAAATCAACTTTGATGATGCTAGTTTCGGCCTTCCTTAGCCCAGCAGCCATCAGGGCAATTTATGCCCATGCAATTGCTGAGAAATATCGGTTCTTTTCCTATGGCGATGCTTCGCTGCTTTGGCGGAAATAGGCCTACTTTATAAAGCGTCGCTGACGAGGTTCAGAATGTCGCCTAAGGATCGTGTTGCATTTTCGATCTGCGCAGAATAGCCGTCGATTCAGACATGATAGGAGTCGTTTGTGTTTCAGGTATTGGGTAGCAGCTGGGCGCTATTGTTAGGGATGTTGCTCTTGATGGTCGGGAACGGTCTTCAGGGGACGCTTCTTGGTGTGCGCGGCAGCCTCGAAGATTTCTCAACCCTTTCGATGTCCATCATCATGTCGGCATATTTTGTTGGCTTCCTTGGCGGTTCGCGGCTTGCGCCGGCGATGATCCGTCGGGTCGGGCACGTGCGTGTGTTTGCGGCGCTGGCATCGTTTATTTCGGCCGTAATTATTCTTTATCCGACGCTGGTGAATCCGGTGGCTTGGGCTTTGGGGCGTGTCGTGATCGGCTTTTGCTTCTCGGGCGTATATGTGACCGCCGAGAGTTGGCTGAACCACTCTGCCAACAACGAGAACCGTGGCAAGGCGCTCAGTCTTTATATGATTGTCCAGATGTCGGGCATCGTTGCGGCGCAAGGGTTGCTTGCTTGGGGGGATCCGTCGGGGTTCATTCTGTTTATTATTCCATCTGTGCTGGTTTCGATTTCGTTCGCGCCGATTTTGCTCTCGGTCAGCCCGACACCCGCGTTTGACCGCACCAAGCCGATGTCGCTGCTTGAGTTGTGGCGGATCTCGCCGTTGGGGTGTGTCGGGATGTTTATGCTTGGCGGTGTGTTTGCCGCCCAGTTCGGCATGTCCGCCGTTTGGGGGACACAGGCGGGGCTTTCGGTTAAGGAAATCTCGGTTTTTGTTGCCGCGGTATATGTGGGCGCGCTGGTGCTGCAATATCCAATTGGTTGGATTTCGGACATGATGGACCGTCGCCAGCTTATCATGATCGTGGCCGCCTTTGGCGGGACGGCTGCACTTTGTGGCTATTTCGCCGAAGGGGATTTCCTGCTTCTGACGATTTCGGGTGCGCTTATCGGCGGAACGTCGAACCCGCTCTATGCGCTGCTCATTGCTTATACTAACGATTTCCTTGAGCACGATGACATGGCTGCCGCCTCAGGTGGGTTGATCTTTATTAACGGAGTGGGGGCTGTTTCGGGGCCGCTACTTGTTGGTTGGCTCATGAGTGTGATCGGTCCGTCGGGGTATTTTGCCTATTCTGCGGTTCTTATGCTGGGGCTTGCGGCTTATGCGCTCTGGCGGATGTCGCGTCGTCCTGCGCCGATTGTCGAGGGAACTGGGGCCTATGCGCCGGTCTTCCCGTCGGCAAGTCCGGTTGCGGTCGAATTGGCCCAAGAAGTGTTCATTGAGACAGCATTGCGCGAAGAAGAAGAGGCTGCACGCCAAGATAGCTAGTTTTTCCTTGCGTTATCAGAAACGTTTTGCGACGATTCGAGCTAGGGGGACCGTTCAAGGCAATGGAGGATAACCATGCTGAACCCTAATGAAGTGCTGGCCTTTTGGCTGGACGAAGTTGGCCCTAAGGGGTGGTACGTGGCCGATGAGGCCCTCGATGATCGCATTCGCGATATGGCCGAGAAAACGTGGGAGGCCGCGATGGATGGCGGTCTTGGGCTCTGGCTTACCTACCCAAGTGGAGCGCTGGCATATCTCATCGTAACCGATCAGTTCTCGCGGAATATGTTCCGTGGTACGGGCAAGGCCTTTGACTCCGATAGTCGGGCGCTGGCAGTGGCCAAACGTGCGATTGATCGCAAATGGGACCTCAAGATTGACGAGCCCGCGCGACAGTTCTTTTATCTACCGCTCATGCATTCTGAATGCCTTGCGGATCAGGATCGCTGTGTGCGCCTGATGAAAGACCGGATGCCAGAAGCGGGCGAGACCCAGCTTCTTCACGCCAAGGCCCACCGCGAAGTTATTCGCCGCTTTGGCCGATTCCCTTATCGCAATGATGCATTGCATCGCGAAGAAATCGCCCAAGAGGCGCAATTCCTCGCTCAGGGTGGCTATAAGGTCGCCGTTGAGGCCGTAAGCGCCTGATCTAGGGACGGAAATCAAACGGTGCCTTCCTGCGCTTATGCGGTGCGGGGAGGGATGTGTTGATGTGCTCAGAGAAATAGTTTAGTGTTGAACTAATTCTTGAAACGGAGTGCTCCCGAATGTCTTCTAAGTCTTTTGATGTCGTTGTTATTGGCTCTGGTCCGGGTGGTTATGTTGCTGCCATCCGCGCGTCCCAATTGGGACTGAATACCGCAATCGTAGAGCGTGAGAATTTGGGTGGGATATGCCTCAACTGGGGATGTATTCCGACGAAGGCATTGCTTCGCTCAAGCGAGATCTATCACCAGATGGAGCGCGCCAAGGAATACGGCCTTTCGGCGGATAAAATCGGTTTTGACCTCAAGGAAATCGTAAAACGCTCGCGCGGAGTTGCAGGTCAGATGGCGACAGGCGTTAAGGGTTTGATGAAGAAAAACAAGATCACCGTCGTGAACGGTGAGGCGTCGATTGCCAAAGGTAAGGTCCTCGTGAAGACCGACAAAGGCACCGAGGAACTGACAGCAAAGAACACAATCATCGCAACGGGCGCGCGCGCACGCGAACTGCCGGGTCTTGAGGCCGATGGTGATCTGGTTTGGACATATCGCCACGCGCTTGACCCGGTGCGGATGCCCAAAAAGCTTCTGGTGATCGGCTCTGGGGCAATCGGTATCGAATTTGCCAGCTTCTACAACACACTAGGCGCCGAAACGACTGTGGTTGAAGTGATGGACCGTGTGCTTCCGGTTGAGGACAAAGACATTTCAGCCTTCGCCAAGAAGCAATTCGTTAAGCAAGGCATGAACATCATGGAAAAGGCCATGGTCAAGAAACTCGACCGCGCCAAAGGTTCCGTCACCGCGCATATCGAAGTGGGTGGCAAGATCGAGAAGCACACATTCGACACCGTGATTTCCGCAGTTGGTATCGTCGGTAATGTCGAAAACCTTGGCCTCGAAGAAGCAGGCATCAAGGTTGATCGCACGCATATCGTGACCGACGAATATTGCCGTACAGGTATGGACAATGTCTATGCGATTGGTGACGTCGCAGGTGCGCCATGGCTGGCGCACAAGGCCAGCCACGAAGGCGTTATGGTTGCGGAACTGATCGCCGGTGAACACGCGCACCCCGTTAAGCCAGAGACAATCGCGGGCTGTACATACTGTCAGCCACAGGTGGCGAGTGTTGGTTACACCGAAGAAAAGGCCAAAGAGCTTGGCTATGAGATCAAAGTCGGCAAGTTCCCCTTTGTTGGTAATGGCAAGGCCGTCGCATTGGGCGAGGCGCAGGGTATGGTGAAAACCGTATTCGACGCCAAGACAGGCGAACTTCTGGGCGCACATATGGTTGGCGCCGAAGTGACGGAGCTTATTCAGGGTTACGTCATCGGTCGCACCCTCGAAACCACCGAGGAAGAGCTGATGAACACTGTGTTCCCGCATCCGACACTTAGCGAAATGATGCACGAAAGTGTGCTCGCCGCTTACGGTCGCGCGATACATATCTAATCAGTAGGCCGGGGATAAACTCCGGCCTTCTTTTTGTCAGTAATGTTCTCTTTATGTTCCTAAATCTACTTGGCACGCGATAGCCTATGCCTTATCTCTTAAGAAGTTCCTAAGAGGTGGATTATGGCCGAGCTTAAAAACATCGAAGTCCGCGGTGCGAGAGAGCACAATCTCAAATCGATTGATGTAGATATCCCGCGCGATCAACTTGTTGTAATTACGGGACTTTCCGGCTCTGGTAAGTCAAGTCTCGCCTTCGATACCATCTATGCCGAAGGGCAGCGCCGCTATGTCGAATCGTTGTCGGCCTATGCTCGGCAATTCCTCGATATGATGGAGAAGCCCGACGTTGATCATATCTCGGGGCTGTCTCCTGCGATCTCGATTGAGCAAAAAACCACCAGCAAGAACCCGCGCTCGACCGTTGGTACCGTCACCGAGATTTACGACTACCTGCGTTTGCTTTTCGCGCGGGCAGGGACGCCTTATTCCCCCGCTACCGGATTGCCAATCGAAGCCCAGCAAGTGCAGGACATGGTCGATCGTATCATGACCATGGAAGAGGGGACACGCGGCTATCTCCTTGCGCCGATCGTACGCGATCGAAAAGGTGAATACCGCAAAGAATTCATCGACTTACGCAAGCAGGGGTTTCAGCGCGTAAAGGTGGATGGCGAGTTCTATGAACTGGATACGCCGCCGACGCTCGACAAGAAATTCCGCCACGATATCGACGTTGTTGTGGATCGGCTTGTCGTACGCGAGGGCATGGAAACACGGCTTGCGGACAGTTTGCGCACGGCGCTTGATCTGGCAGATGGTATCGCCATTCTCGAAACCGCTCCCCGTGACGATGAAGAAGTCGAAAGGTTCACATTCAGCGAGAAGTTCGCGTGCCCCGTATCCGGCTTTACGATCCCCGAAATCGAGCCGCGTCTGTTCTCGTTTAACGCGCCGTTTGGGGCGTGCCCGACCTGTGATGGCCTCGGGATGGAGTTGTTCTTTGACGAACGACTCGTGGTGCCCGACAGCACATTGAAGGTTTATGACGGCGCGCTCGCGCCTTGGCGCAAAGGGAAATCGCCGTATTTCCTTCAGACGATTGAATCCATCGCCAAGCATTATGAGTTTGACAAGAACACCGCGTGGAAAAACCTGCCCAAGTTCGTACAACAGGTGTTTCTCTATGGTTCTGGCGACGAAGAAATCCCGTTCCGTTATGACGAAGGTGGGCGCGTCTACGAAGTCACCCGCGCGTTTGAAGGCGTCATTCCAAATATGGAGCGGCGCTACCGCGAGACCGACTCCAACTGGATCCGCGAGGAATTCGAACGCTATCAAAATAACCGCCCATGCGGTGCCTGCGGAGGATACCGTCTGCGCGAAGAGGCGCTCGCGGTTAAGATCGCGGGAATACACGTCGGCCAAGTGGTTCAGATGTCGATCCGAGAGGCGCTGGCATGGTGTGAAGCTGTGCCAGAAGCGCTTTCGGTTCAGAAAAACGAAATCGCACGTGTGATCCTCAAGGAAATCCGCGAACGTCTGGGTTTCTTGAACAACGTTGGCTTGGACTACCTAACTCTTAGCCGAAATTCAGGCACGCTCAGCGGTGGCGAGAGCCAGCGTATTCGACTGGCCAGCCAGATCGGCAGCGGCCTTACGGGGGTTCTCTATGTGCTGGACGAGCCGTCAATCGGGCTCCATCAACGGGACAATGGACGCCTGCTGACCACGCTGAAAAACCTTCGAGATCAAGGGAATACGGTGATCGTCGTTGAGCACGACGAGGAGGCCGTGCGCGAGGCCGACTATGTCTTCGATATCGGCCCAGGTGCTGGCGTTCACGGCGGACAGGTTGTTGCCAAAGGTACTCCAGAGGAAATCATCGCTGATCCTGCGTCAATCACGGGGCAGTATCTCTCTGGCGCTCGTGAAATCACGGTGCCCTCGGTGCGCCGCAAAGGGAATGGCAAAAAGGTGAAGGTGGTGAAGGCCACTGGCAATAACCTCAAGAACGTGACAGCAGAGTTCCCTCTGGGACAATTCGTTTGCGTTACTGGTGTTTCGGGCGGCGGAAAATCGACGCTTACCATCGAAACACTTTTCAAAACTGCGAGCATGCGATTGAACGGCGCACGCCAGACACCTGCGCCCTGCGAGACTATTCAGGGTTTGGAACATCTAGATAAAGTCATCGATATCGACCAACGCGCAATCGGCCGCACACCGCGCTCCAACCCTGCCACATATACAGGGGCGTTTACCCCAATTCGCGAGTGGTTCGCAGGCATGCCCGAGGCCAAAACCCGCGGCTACAAACCGGGTCGTTTTTCGTTCAACGTGAAAGGCGGACGGTGCGAGGCCTGTCAGGGAGATGGTGTTATCAAGATCGAGATGCACTTCCTCCCAGACGTCTATGTGACCTGCGAAACCTGCCAAGGTGCGCGCTATAACCGCGAAACGCTAGAGGTGAAATTCAAGGGCAAAAGCATCGCCGATGTGTTGGATATGACCGTCGAAGACGCGCAAGAATTTTTCCAAGCGGTTCCCAGCATCCGAGATAAAATGGACGCCTTAATGAGGGTTGGCCTCGGCTACATCAAGGTCGGACAACAGGCGACAACCCTCTCTGGCGGTGAGGCGCAACGCGTTAAACTCTCCAAAGAGCTCGCCAAACGCTCAACAGGTCGTACGCTCTATATTCTCGACGAACCAACCACGGGTTTGCACTTTGAGGATGTCCGAAAGCTCTTAGAAGTGCTTCATGAGCTCGTTGATCAGGGCAACACCGTCGTTGTGATCGAACACAACCTCGATGTGGTGAAGACGGCGGACCATATTATCGACATTGGTCCAGAGGGCGGTGACGGAGGCGGTAAGATCGTGGCCAAAGGCACGCCCGAAAAGGTCGCGAAAGTCGAGGAGAGCTATACAGGGCAGTACCTTAAGCCAATGCTCTCGGGACGGAAGGTTGCGGCTGAATAGCTAGGTTATATCGTCGCGTCAGTAAATTGGCGCTATTAGGCTACGACTGCTCATAAGTGTTAAGTTCAATTCTTCTTGCTGCCGTTGCAATTGGATATTTAGGGCAAGAGGAAGGGGCAGGCCGTAAAGACCCACCCCCGAAGAAGAATGATCTTCCCCTTGCACGGCCATCGGCGTCCCCGCCTGTTCCGTAGTGAAAAGATTGCAGAGCAAGGTTAATTTTTGGTTACTTCCTCTTGCTAAAAATATCCTCGCCGAAGGCATAGAAGTATTTCGCAGGATTGGAGGCTAAGCCTTAACGCCAATTATAGTGCTTAGTCTGAGCGGTCGCGGTTCTCAAAGCGAGGCAGCATTGCCGAGAAGTCACGTCCTTTGCCGTCTTCGTTTTCGACAAATTGTGCATAGAGCGCGCGGGCGAGGGCGCCCATTGGGGTGTCTGCGTTAACACTTTCGGCTGCCTGCTGGGATAGCCCCAGATCTTTAAGCATTAGCTCTGACGCAAAACCTGGTTTGTAATCGTTGTCTGCCGGGCTTTGAGGGCCAACACCCGGTGCGGGGCAATAGGCGTTCATGCTCCAGCTGTATCCCGATGAAGTGCTTACCACATCGAACATTTTTTGCCGATCTAGCCCCAGTTTGTCCGCCATCGCAAAGGCTTCGCAGGTTGCGATCATTGTGACGCCGAGTATCATGTTGTTGCAGATTTTGGCAGCTTGGCCCGCGCCAGAAGTGCCGCAGTGTACAGCCTTTTGACCCATAACCTCAAACAGAGGCGCGACTTTGGCGAAAGCCTTATCCGAGCCGCCCGCCATGAACGTAAGCGTGCCCGCGGAGGCACCGCCGATACCGCCACTGACGGGGGCATCAACGGCTAGGAGTTGGGCTGATTGTGCTTGTTCGGCAACTGCGCGAGCACTTTCGACATCGACCGTAGAGCAATCTAGAAAACATGCGCTCTCGGACATTGCTGGGATGATCTCATCGGCCACTGATCGCAAAATGGCTCCGTTTGGGAGCATTGTGATCACTACATCTTGGCCGCGCGCGGTTTCGCTAGCAGATGCGGCCTTGGTGACGCCGTCGGGATAGTTAGCCACGAGGTCAAAGCCTGTCACATCGTGTCCAGCGGCCGCGAGATTGGCAGCCATTGGGCCACCCATGTTTCCTAGTCCTATAAAGCCGATTTTCATAATGTGACCTTTCAATCTTTGGTGAACTTCGCCGCGCCGAGGGGCATGAGAAGCTGCGAAATGAGGACCGTCGGCACCGCTTCCGCGTTTTCGTGGCGCCATTTCGGGGCGTTGTCCTTGTCGATGATACGAGCGCGAACGCCTTCGAGGAAATCGGTGTCGTCGATTGCGCGATAGGTGAAGCGATATTCCAGTTCGAGGACGCTCCAGATCGTCAGGTTCGAGCGGCGTTGGCGGTGGATCAGCTCGACCGTTGCGTTCATTGAAATGGGGGAATTACGCGCAATGATTTCGAGCGTTTCTCGGGTGAATTCCGTGTCCTCGTGTCTGAGGCTGCGGATGATGTCGCCCATTGTTTCGCCGCCAAAGTGCGCGTCGATTTCTGAGGCCATTGCTTCGTATTTGCCAGCGGGTGGCGTTTCAAAGGCCTGCTCCACCAATGTGTAATCACCGGTTTCTGCAAGCCGTTCAATCAGATCGGGCCACTTTGCTTGTGGGATGTAACCATCTGCGAAGCCAGCATAAATTGCGTCTCCTGCATTCATGCGCTTACCCGTTGCGCCGAGGTATTCTCCGAGACGACCCGGTGCTTGACCCAAGAGCCAACTACCGCCGACGTCGGGGATTAGGCCGATGACGCTTTCGGGCATGGCGATGCTGGTGCTCTCACAAACAACGCGGTGCGAGGCGTGGCAGCCGAGACCAACGCCGCCGCCCATAACGAAGCCATGCATCAGGCTTATCAGTGGTTTCGGGTACTCAAATAGGTCGGCATTCAGTCGGTATTCATCTCGCCAGAATTCGCGCGCAGCGTCGACGTTCCCTGAGGTGCCCCAGCCGTGTAGTTCGGCGATGTCGCCGCCTGCGCAAAATGCTTTTTCGCCCTCGGCGTCCAAGACCACAAGCGCGATGGCATCGTCCGTGGCCCATGCACGCAACACGGGGGCGAGCTCTGCCAACATTGCCTCGGAGAGCGCGTTCATTGCCTTGGGGCGAGTGAGCGTGACGTGGCCGATTTTCCCTTCGACGCGGGCATTGATAAGGCTCATGTGTTGCGCTCCGATAGAAGCGCGCGAGAGACGATCATTCGCATGATTTCGTTGGTCCCTTCGAGTATTTCGTGGACGCGCAGATCGCGTACGGTTTTTTCGATTCCATAGTCCGCCAAGTAACCATACCCACCATGAAGTTGTAGGCATTGGTTGGCGGTCTTGCTTCCTGTTTCTGTGACGAAGCGCTTGGCCATGGCGCAGAATTTCGTGGCGTCTGCGGCTCCAGTATCAAGTTTCCACGCGGCTTGGCGAAGAAACACGCGGGCGGCCTGAAGTTCCGTTTCCATATCGGCAAGACGGAACTGAAGCGCTTGAAACTGGTCGATTGTTTTGCCGAATGCGGTACGCTCGCCCATATACGCAAGCGTCGCCGTCAGAGCATTCTGCGCCGCGCCGAGAGAGCAGGCCGAGATATTCAGACGTCCGCCGTCCAGTCCCGCCATCGCGTATGTGAAACCTTGGCCGCGTTCGCCGAGAAGGTTCTCGGCGGGAATGTTGCAGTTATCCAGTTGAACTTGGCGGGTGGGTTGGCTCTTCCAGCCCATTTTATCCTCGAGCGCACCAAAACTGAGCCCTTTGGTGCCGTCTTCGACGATCATTGCCGAAATCCCCTTGGGGCCTTCGCCATCGCTGCGGGCCATGATGATATAGGCATCCGCATAGCCACCGCCCGAGATAAAGGCCTTGGTTCCAGTCAAGGAAAACCCGTCATCGGTGACCTCGGCGCGAGTCTTGAGGGCCGCTGCGTCTGATCCTGAGCCGGGTTCGGTCAGGCAATAGGCGAACAATCGATCCATCGAGATCGCCGACGGGAGATATTTGGCGCGTAAAGCGTCCGAGCCGAACTTGTCGATCATTGCCGCGCACATGTTATGAATGGAAAGCATTGCGGCAACGGATGGGCAAGCGGCAGAGAGGGCCTCGAATACCAAGGTCGCATCCAGACGTGATAGCCCTGCGCCGCCATTTTCTTCGCGAACATAAAGCCCACCAAATCCAAGCTCGGCCAGTTCGGGCCAGATGGATTTCGGGATTTCGCCTGAGGCCTCCCACGCGCGTGCATGCGGGGCTATGCGCTCTTGGCCAAAGGCATGGGCCATTTCGAATATAGTGGATTGCTCGTCAGTGAGGGCAAAATCCATGGGGTTTCCTCCATACCTCGTGAATTGAACGCCTGTTTAGTTTTTCAATGTTACAGAAGTTTTGCAAGCGCAAAGCACATTGAAAAAAGGCCAGCGATTGAACGCTGGCCTTTTGTTTTTAGTCCATTGCTTTGAAGTTGAACTCGCCGCCTTCTTTGAGGCCCGATGGCCAGCGCGATGTGACCGTTTTGGTGCGGGTGTAGAACTTGAAAGCGTCCGTACCGTGTTGGTTCAAATCGCCAAAGCCCGACTTTTTCCAGCCGCCGAAGGTGTGATAGGCGAGCGGAACAGGGATTGGCACGTTGATGCCGACCATGCCGATGTTGATGCGGTTCGCAAAGTCGCGCGCCGTGTCACCGTCGCGTGTAAAGATAGCGGTGCCGTTGCCGTACTCGTGATCCATCGCAAGGCCGATTGCCTCTTCGTAGGATGCTGCGCGAACTGTCGAAAGAACTGGGCCGAAGATCTCTTTTTTGTAGATGTCCATGTCTGGTGTGACGTGGTCAAAGAGGTGCGGACCAACAAAGAAGCCGTCCTCATAGCCTTGGAGGCTAAAGCCGCGACCGTCGACAGCAAGAGTTGCGCCTTGGGCAACGCCTGTTTCTACGAGTGCTTCGATGTTAGCTTTGGCTGCAGCAGTCACAACGGGACCGTAATCGACATCTTCGCCAGCGGTGTATGGGCCGACTTTCAGGGCCTCAACGCGCGGGATGAGTTTCTCGATCAGCTTGTCAGCGGTTTCTTCGCCCACAGGAACAGCAACCGAAATCGCCATGCAGCGTTCGCCGGCTGCGCCGTAACCTGCACCCACAAGAGCGTCTGCCGCTTGATCTAGGTCTGCGTCGGGCATGATGATCATGTGGTTTTTCGCACCGCCAAAGCACTGAACGCGTTTGCCGTTCGCACAGCCGCGCTCATAGATGTAGGCCGCAATCGGTGTCGAGCCCACAAAGCCAACGGCCTGAATGGTTTCATTATCAAGAATCGCGTCAACGGATTCTTTGTCGCCGTTCACAACCTGAAGAACACCATCAGGAAGGCCTGCTTCTTGGAAGATTTCCGCAAGCATAAGTGGCACGGAGGGATCACGTTCGGACGGTTTCAGGATGAATGCGTTACCACAGGCAAGGGCAGGGCCCATTTTCCAAAGCGGGATCATCGCAGGGAAGTTGAACGGCGTGATGCCCGCAACAACGCCAAGTGCTTGACGCATGGAGTACATATCGATGCCAGGCCCTGCTGAGTCGGTGAACTCACCTTTAAGGAGGTGCGGTGCGCCGATGCAGAATTCGATCACTTCGAGGCCACGCTGAACGTCACCTTTCGCGTCAACGAAAGTCTTACCATGCTCGCGCGAGAGAGCCTCTGCGAGCTTGTCCATGTCACGGTTAATGAGGTCCACAGCCTTCATCATCACGCGCGCGCGGCGCTGGGGGTTGGTTGCGGCCCACTTGGGCTGAGCAGCGGCAGCGGAAGCAACAGCTGCATCCAGCTCTTCCTTAGAAGCAAGCGGAACGCGTGCCTGCACTTCGCCAGTCGCAGGGTTAAAGACATCGGCAAAACGGCCTGATGTACCTTGGACGTGCTTGCCGTCGATGAAATGTGTGAGATCAGTCATTTGAGACTCCTTCATTAGTGTTGGCGCCACTCTAGTATTGCATTAATGCGGGATATATAGGAAATGTGACAAAGGTGTTTTGCATTTTTGCAATCCTCGCAACGCACCGAAGGGAAACGGAAAATGGAACTGAAGTGGGATGATTTGCGCATATTCCTTGCCGTTGCGCGTGCCGAGAGCATCTCTGGCGCGGGGAAAGCGATGCGGATTGATGCGGCAACGGTCGGGCGACGCATCGCGCGGCTGGAGCAGGAACTTGAAACGCCGCTCTTTGCAAAGTCACCACAGGGATACGCGCTGACGGATGCAGGATTGCGCCTTGTGGATCATGCGGCGCAGGCTGAACAGGCGGTCGGGCAGGCGGTCGCGGATTTGCGCGGCGCGGCGCAGGGGCTGTCTGGTGTTATTCGGATTGGGGCTCCTGATGGCTGTGCGAACTACCTCTTGCCACAGATATGCGCCGAAATATGTCGCGATCATCCGGGGCTGGATGTACAAATCGTGGCGCTTCCGAGAGTGTTTAACCTGTCCAAGCGCGAAGCGGATATGGCGATAACAGTTAGCCCGCCTAACGCGGGACGGCTTACGGTGCAGAAACTCTCGGACTATCATCTGCACCTTGCGGGGAGTGAAGCGTATCTGGCGCAGCACCCGCCGCTAAGGTCGGTTGAGGACCTAAAGGGCCACCGCATGATCGGATACATTCCCGATATGATCTTTGACAAAGAGCTGGATTACCTTGCCGAAGTGGGTGCCGAGCGCGTGACGCTTGGCTCGAACTCGGTTTCGGTACAGTTCAACTGGGTGCGCACGGGGGGCGGGCTTGGGGTGGTGCATGACTTTGCCATTCCCTCTGCGCCGCATGTGAAACGCATACTAACGAACGAGATTTCTCTGACGCGGAGCTTCTATCTGGTGCGTCATATCGATGATCGTCGGGTGGAGCGGCTTAACCAATTCGCCGAACTGTTGGCGCAGGGGGTACGCCGAGAGATTGCGCACCTTGAAGCGCAAACTTGACAGAACGCAATTTCGGCGCGAACTTAAAGTATTGTTTACACATTTAGGAGGATTTGGGCATGCTCGTGCAGCAGATTTTGAAGTCCAAGGCGGATGATGGCGTGGTAACTCTGGCCTCTGGCGCGACCGTGAGCGAGGCGGCGGCGCTCTTGTCCTCTCGGAAGATCGGTACAATTGTGATTTCAAATGACGGCAAGACAGCCGAGGGAATCCTCTCGGAGCGTGACATCGTTCGCGAACTTGGGCGGCGCGGTGCGGGATGTATGACCGATCAGATCGGCGAAGTCATGACCACCAATATCGTCACCTGTGCGCTTGGTGATCCTGTCGACGACATCCTTCAACAGATGACGGATGGCCGCTTTCGACATATTCCGGTTGTCGAAGATGGCGCGCTCGTCGGGTTGATCTCGATCGGGGATGTGGTCAAAGCCAAGCTGTCTGAACTCGCAATGGAGAAAGACGCCCTGCAAGGGATGATCATGGGCCACTAGCCAATGCCGCAGTTGCAAAGAAAAGCGACCTGCCAGTGACGTGAGGGCTTGCATTCACGCGCGCAATATTGTTGCGTGTCGCGGAAGTTTGCATAGGAGGATCGCAGATGCGGATTGGTCTTTATCCGGGTACGTTTGATCCAATAACGCTTGGACATATTGATATCATTCGGCGCGCTGCTGTGTTGGTAGATCGGCTTGTGATCGGTGTTGCGATCAACCGTGACAAAGGTCCGCTGTTTGATCTGGATGAGCGCGTCGCGATGATCGAGGCGGAATGTTCTGAACTCGCAAAGGAAATGGGCGTCGAGATCGTCGTGCACCCGTTCGAAAACCTGCTGATCGACTGTGCAAATGACGTGAATGCCCAGATCATTGTGCGCGGATTGCGCGCCGTTGCGGATTTTGAGTACGAATATCAGATGGTTGGTATGAACCGCGCGCTGGATGATAGTGTTGAGACAGTATTCCTTATGGCCGACGCCAAGCATCAGGCAATTGCAAGCAAACTGGTCAAGGAAATCTCGCGCCTTGGCGGGGACGTGAGCAAGTTCGTTACCCCCGCGATCAAGGACGCGTTAGTACAAAAGTTTTCGTAAGTAGCGCCGATCTCTAAATGAAAAAAAGCCGCCCGAGAAGGCGGCTTTTGCTTTAGTATCAGTATGTTCTCTTGCGAGTCCCTAGAGGAATTTCGCCATCGCGACGGCTGTATCGGCCATGCGGTTAGAGAAGCCCCACTCGTTATCATACCAAGTCAGGATGCGGCACATGTTGCCGTCCATAACTTTGGTTTGGTCTGTCGCAAAGATCGACGAACGCGCATCGTGGTTGAAATCCATCGAGACCAATTTTTCGTCTGTAACGCCAAGGATGCCTTTGAGCGGGCCTTTGGCCGCTGCTGCTTCGATTGCGGCGTTGATTTCCTCAACGGATGTGTCGCGCGATGCTTCGAATGTTAGGTCCACAACCGAAACGTTTGGCGTAGGAACGCGGATCGAGACGCCATCAAGTACGCCGTTCAACTCAGGAAGCACCAGACCAACGGCCTTGGCCGCACCTGTGGAGGTAGGGATCATGTTACACGCCGCTGCACGCGCGCGGTACAGGTCTTTGTGCATTGTGTCGAGCGTTGGCTGATCGCCAGTGTAGCTGTGGATCGTGGTCATGAAACCGCGCTTGATGCCGATGGCGTCGTTCAGAACCTTGGCAACGGGCGAGAGACAGTTCGTTGTGCACGACGCATTCGACACAACTGTGTCCTCTGCCGTCAGTACACCGTCGTTCACACCGTAAACGATGGTTTTATCCGCACCTGCGGAAGGGGCGGACACCAACACGCGGCTCGCGCCGTTTTCAAGGTGGATTGCTGCTTGTTCGCGTGCGGTGAAAATACCGGTACACTCCATCACAATGTCGATGTGCCCCCAAGGGAGCTCGGCAGGATTGCGGATGGCTGTTACTTGGATTGGGCCACGACCTACGTCGATTGTTGTCTCTGTTGTTGTGACTTCTTGGGGGAAGCGTCCGTGAACGGAGTCGTAACGGAGAAGATGGGCGTTTGTTTCAACGGGGCCAAGATCGTTAATTGCGACAACTTCAATATCAGTACGGCCGGATTCGATGATTGCGCGCAGAACATTGCGTCCAATACGTCCAAAACCGTTGATCGCTACTTTTACAGACATGGGGGAGTCTCCTCGGACTTCAGATCAAGTATGATGGGCCACGGTTTTGTTATCGCTAACACAGCGAAGTTGCAACCATTCACACCTGTCCACGCTACAATAGGCGGCAGAAATTTGTACCACTATTCGAGATTAGCGCCAAAACGCGAGGTATTCGATCAGATCGACCAGTTTGGTGCCCAGAATAACGGGCAATCCCCAGTGAAAATAAAAGAAATCGGCGGCAAAAATCGCAATGATTATGCCCCCGAGATAAAGTGCAAGTTTGTTCGTCATACCGTTCGGCTCCGCGCGCCGAAGGCGCCTTTAGTGAAGGAGACGCCCCATCGCGGCGGCAACATCGGCCATCCGACAGGAGAAACCCCATTCGTTGTCATACCAAGCTAGCACCCGTACGTGGCGTTTGCCGACAACTTTTGTCTGATCAGGCGCAAAGATAGATGAATGCGGTGTGTGGTTAAAGTCGATTGAGACTTTTTGCTCGGGGTCATAGGCGAGGACCGCGCCCATATGCCCGTTTGCTGCATCTGCTACGATTTCGTTGATTTCTTCGGCAGTTACATCGCGGCCCGCGAGGAATGTGAGATCAACAGCCGAGACATTCGGTGTCGGTACGCGCATGGATGTACCGTCAAGTTTACCGTCAAGTTCAGGAAGCACCAAGCCAAGCGCCTTGGCGGCACCGGTCGACGTTGGGATCATCGCCATTGCTGCTGCACGCGCGCGGTAGAGATCCTTGTGACGGCGATCAAGTGTTGGCTGATCGCCTGTGTAGGAATGGATCGTCGTCATAATGCCGCTTTCTATTCCGACGGCTTCATTCAGAACTTTGGCAAGTGGGGCGAGGCAGTTGGTTGTGCAGGACCCATTGGAAACGATCGTATCCTGCGGGAGCAAATCACGGTGGTTCACGCCATAAACAACAGTGCGCGCAACATTTGTTGCTGGGGCCGAAATCAGGACGCGCTTGGCGCCACGCTCAAGGTGAACCGCCGACTTCTCGCCGTCGTTGAATTTGCCTGTGCACTCAAGAACAACATCACAGCCGGACCAGTCAAGTTCGTTCGGATCGTAAGTCGACATCACATCCATCGGGCCACGGCCGAGGTCCATCGTGTTCCCATTGACGCGGACTTCGTTTCCGAAACGGCCATGAACCGAGTCATACTTGAGCAAATGCGCGTTGGTTTCGATGGGGCCGGTGGCGTTGATCTTCACAACTTGTACGTCGTTGCGTCCACTTTCGGCGATATGTGCCAATGTACAGCGGCCAATGCGGCCAAATCCGTTGATCCCGACAGTAACGGTCATAACAAACTCCTTTGACAACCTCTTTCAGGGGCCTCTGAAAGCTTGGTTGTTTCGGGGTGTTATACTTGGAGTTTTTCCCGAGGCCAAAGGCGAAAACCCAATATTCACAGCCTGTTAGCGCAATCTTTTACCGTTGGCGCTAACATTTTGATCTTTTGTTCAACCAGTTCGGAAATGTTGGCGATAACATTGGAATGGTCAGTCAGAGAAAGAGAATCAATTTGGCGGAGTTGAGTTTCACAGCGCGCCTAAGTTGCGCCGTTCTCAACTAATTGAGCGAAAATCATGCCAGAGTTGATGAACGCAAATGTCGAATGGAGAGATCAGTCCATTCAACCGAAGCACCAAGCGTGTTGGCCATGTTGGTGTTCTGAATAGATTCAAATGAAAACCCCTGCCAAAACAAATTGGCAGGGGCGGAGTTTATTGGTGGCTTAAGTTTGGATGCCGAGAAGTTCTTTGACCTTGGTTGCCGCAGCTTCGGCAGTGATCTCGAACTTTTCATAAAGCGTTTCGGCAGGGGCCGAAGCTCCGAACCCTGTCATGCCGACAAAGCCTGCCTTAGTGGATTTGCCGCGCTCGCCGGTCAGCCATTTGTCCCAGCCCATTTGAACGCCAGCCTCGATGGCCACGCGAACGGGACCACCCGGAAGGATGCGCTTGCGATAGGACTCGTCCTGCGCCTCAAAGAGTTCCATGCATGGCATAGAAACGACGCGTGTGCCGATGCCTTGTTCCTCAAGAATGTCAGCCGCCGCAAGCGCAACCGAGACCTCAGAACCCGTTGCCATCAGGATTGCCTGACGTTTTGCAGTGGCATCGCGAAGGACATACGCGCCCATTGCGGTGAGGTTCTTGTTCTTGTGCTCAGTGCGAACGGTCGGCAATCCTTGACGCGAAAGCGCGAGAACGGATGGGGTGTCTTTGGTTGTGAACGCGACTTCCCATGCTTCTGCGGTTTCGACGGTGTCGGCGGGACGGAACACATATGTATTCGGTGTCGCGCGCGAAATAGCGAGATGCTCAACCGGCTGGTGGGTTGGGCCATCTTCGCCAAGGCCGATGCTGTCGTGTGTCATGACGAAAACAGACGGGATTTTCATCAACGCGGCAAGGCGCATTGCAGGGCGGGCATAGTCGGTAAAGCACATGAACGTACCGCCATAAGGACGGACACCGCCATGAAGCGCCATGCCGTTCATCGCTGCGGCCATGCCGTGCTCGCGGATGCCGTAGTAAACATAGCGACCTTTGCGATCCTCTGGAGTGAATACGCCCAGATCACCCGTTATCGTGTTGTTAGACCCCGTAAGGTCAGCCGAACCACCAACTGTTTCGCTCAACAGCGGGTTGAGCACTTCGAGCGCCATTTCAGAGGATTTACGTGTCGCGACCTTGGGTTGCTCTTCGGAAACCTGCTTCTTGAGGGCTTTTACAACCGCAGAGAGCTTCTTGGGAACATCGAGGTCGTATGCGCGGTTAAACTCGCTTTGCTTGCCGCCGGAAAGGGTGGCAAAACGCTCTGTCCATGCTGCGAACTCGTCCGCACCGCGTGCGCCGATCTCTTTCCAGCCCTTTTGAACATCCGCAGGGATTTCGAACGGGCCGTATTCCCAGCCATATGCCTCGCGAGTGTCCGCGATGAGCTGTGGGTCGGTGAGGGCGCCGTGACCTTTGGATGTGTCCTGAGCGGAAGAACCGAGCGCAATATGCGTTTCGCAGGCGATCATGGAAGGTTTGTTGGATTTCTTGGCCGCGGTGATCGCCGCGTCGATGGCTTCTGGATCGTGGCCGTCGATTTCCTGAACGTGCCAGCCAGCGGCCTTGAAGCGCATAACTTGGTCGGTGCGGTCGGAGATATCTACCTTGCCGTCAATCGTGATGCCGTTGTTGTCCCAGAACACAACCAGCTTGGATAGCTGTTGACGACCTGCAAGGCCGATTGCCTCGTGAGAGACACCTTCCATCAAACAACCGTCGCCAGCGATGACATATGTATAGTGATCGACAATTTTCTTGCCGTAACGCGCGCGCTGAATTTCCTCAGCCATCGCAAAACCAACAGAGTTGGCGATACCCTGACCAAGCGGGCCAGTTGTCGTTTCAATCCCTGCGGCGTGGCCGAACTCAGGGTGACCAGCGGTGCGTGCGCCCCATTGGCGGAAGTTCTTGATTTCCTCAAGCGTCATGTCGGCATAGCCGGTCAGGTGCAGCAAGGAATAGATAAGCATAGAGCCGTGACCCGCCGAGAGAATAAAGCGGTCGCGGTCTGGCCATTGTGGATTTTGTGGATCAAATTTTAGGTGCTTTTCAAACAAAACGGTCGCAACATCGGCCATGCCCATTGGCATCCCCGAGTGACCGGAATTCGCGGCGGCAACGGCGTCAAGTGTAAGCACACGAATGGCAGCGGCCTTTTTCCAGTGTTCCGAATGTTCTTTGCGAAGTGTAGCAATATCCACGGTATTATTCCTTTGGTTCGGGCCTAGAGATAAGTGTCGGCGTTTTGATAGCACCCCCGGCGTGAAGTTCAAGAACGATCAACCTCTTGGCGCGAGTAATGGCGCAAAAGGGGGCGCATTTCCGAAATCGCCACTGTAAACTGGGACAAATCCGCGAATTTGCGGCGATTCGTTGCGCACTGGGTGTTAACGAATTCATCGTAGATTGTGTATTTTGGGACGTTAACAAGGCGAAATACGCCAAATCGCCCGATTTACAGCGCAGCAAGAGGAGACAGGCAGATGAGCGAAATAGTAGATTACGAGCGCCGAATAACGGCCGCCCTTTCAAAAATCAGCGAAACAATAAACGCCAGCACAGCCAAGCCCGCCGAAACTGCGCCAGATCAGGGCGCTATCGCCGCGCTTGAAAAGGCATTGGAGAGTGAGCGCACCGTAAACGCGCAACTTGAGGCGCGGGTTATTGCGATCAAAACCACCCAAGAGGAAACAGTCACCAATCTGGAGAAACGCGTTGCGGAACTTCAGGTCGCGCTCAAAACGGTTGAGGCCGACGCGCTTGCACTCAAGAACGTGAATGCGCAACTACGCGAGAATAACGCCGCTCTGCGCGACGCGGCGACGGCAAATGACCCCGAAGTAATCAACAAGTCCATGGAAGCCGAGCTTGTCGCGCTGCGCGCTGTGCATACGGCAGATCGAAATGAAATGGACGGCTTGCTCGGAGAATTGAGCGAGATTATCGGGGAGGAAGCGTAATGCCCGAAGTAAAAGTAAAAATCGGAAGCCGCGAATTTGAAGTGAGCTGTCAGGACGGAGAGGAGCATTTCCTTCACTCCGCCGCAGCGCTTTTGGATGCGGAGGCTTCGGTGCTCGCCTCTCAGATCGGACGGATGCCAGAAGCGCGGATGTTGTTGATGGCGGGTTTGATGCTTGCGGATAAGACGGCGGGCCTCGAAGAGCGCTTGAAGCATGCGAACGACAAGATCGCAACGCAGGAGCAGCTCATTACCGAATTACGCGAGCGTCCACCTGTGTCCGAGCCGGTGCCGGTTATTCCAGAGCAAGTATTTGAAACAATGGCGGAAATCGCCGCTCGATCAGAAGCTTTGGCCCGCGAAGTCGAGGAAAAGCTTCAAGCATAAAAGAAACGCGCCCATCAGAGTTAACCTGATGGGCGCGTTTTTAACTTAGGCGTTCGCAGCGCGGATCTTGTCTGCGGCATCCTTATCGAATGCCACGCCGTTTTCAGCGAACAATGTGTCCAATTCACCAGAGAGCGTCATCTCTGTGATGATGTCACAACCGCCAACAAATTCGCCCTTAACATAGAGTTGCGGGATTGTCGGCCAGTCGGAATAGTCCTTGATACCTTGACGAATTGTATCATCCGCAAGGACGTTTACATCGCTGTATTCCACGCCCATAAAATTCAGAACGCCCGCAACGCGGCTAGAGAAGCCACACTGTGGCATTTCTTTTGTGCCCTTCATAAAGAGGACAACGTCGTTATCGGTCACGGTCGCTTTGATTTGTTCTTCTGCGCTCATGGGAGCATCCTTTTCTGCCACAGATGCGGCGTTAGTTTGGGGCGGCTATTCGGGCACTTTAGTTGTGAGTGCCAGCGCATGAAGCGCACCCGCGTTTCCATCCATTGCGCCCTTCAGGCTTGCGTAAACGGCGCGTTGTTGTTGAACGCGGTTTTTGCCGCGAAAGCTTTCATCAATCACCTCGGCGGCCCAATGATTTCCATCGCCTGCCAGGTCTGTGATTGTAATTTTTGCATCGGGAAATCCCGCGCGGATCAGGTCTTCTATTTCTTGGGCTTGCATCGCCATTGAGCACCTCTTTCGTTGCCTCAAATCTAGTCCCGACATTCTGAGAGTTCAAGGCGGGTTAAGTGCGGATTCTATGACAATTTCGATGCGGGAGGCGGTAGGTGTTCGCGCAACCGTTGCAGGAATGAGGTGACCTCGGATTTTATCGCGATTTCGTCAAACGCATCAAAGGTTTCTCTGCTCCAGTCCTCTTGCGGCAGTAGACGTTGAATATACCCATCCAACTCGGCCACGATCGGGTCCGATAGTCGAAGCTTACGCGCCGCAGCAAGGAGCGTCAGAAGATCGTGAATGCGGCGCATCTTGGCAAAATCTTCGCTCATTGGGGCTAGGGTTTCGGGCCGCTTTTGCCATGATATGCCGCCGTAAAGGTCTTGGACAACGCGCTGTCCCGCGCCATCGCAGGTATAGTCGATGCAGCCGCTACATCCTTGTTCTTCAAGCGTATTATGAATTTTGCAGCGATCATCACCCGTCAGATTCCGGCACGTAACACCGGCCGGTTTTTCAAAGGCGAACTTGTCGGATTTGTCGATATAGAGCGCCACGCAGCAAAGGGCCGCGCAGCGCGCACAGTCAGGCCGCAGGGCGGCAGATATCGTGTCTTGGTTAGGCGACACTGGCCGCAAAACTAGTGCGGTACACTTCCGAGAGTTCGCTCAACGAGGCAGAGGAGCTTCCGTAGTGAACCATATCGCCGCCGAACTTGCCGACAGTTTCGATGGCAACACCCGCGGCGCTGGCAGCGCTCATGAGGGCTTCGGCTTGATCAAAGTTACAGGCGACCAAATAGCGCGCCTGATCCTCTCCGAACAACAATGGCGTGTCGCTACTATCGAGAGAAACACCGACGCCCGCGCTTTCTGCGATCTCGAATGCCGCAAGTGCCAGCCCACCGTCCGAAATATCGGTACAGGCTTTGATCAGGTCGCGGTTCGCGCGAATGAACTCGCCGTTTGTTTTCTCGGCGGCAAGGTCAACGCGTGGCGCGTCGCCTTCTTCGCGGCCGAATACTTCGGCGAGGAGGGCGGATTGGCCCAAATGTCCGTGGGTTTCACCGATCAATAGGGCGATATGCCCGTCGCGAACTTCGCCGATGATTGGTTCTTGGTCAGCTTCGATCAGGCCAACGGCACCGATTGTTGGTGTGGGTAGGATGCCTTTGCCGTCTGTCTCATTGTAAAGGCTCACGTTGCCCGAAACGATGGGCATATCCAGCGCGAGTACCGCTTCTCCGATACCTTTGATTGCACCGACGAACTGGCCCATGATCTCGGGCTTTTCAGGGTTGCCGAAATTCATGTTGTCGGTCGTCGCCAGCGGGCGGGCTCCAACAGATGACAGGTTGCGATAGGCCTCGGCGACGGCTTGCTTGCCGCCTTCGACAGGATTTGCTTTTACATAACGGGGGGTTACGTCGGAAGTGAAGGCAAGCTGTTTGTCGGTGCCATGCACCCGAACGATCCCTGCGCCCGCGCCCGGATTGCGGACGGTATCGGCCATAACCATTGTATCGTATTGCTCGTACACCCAATGCTTGGAGGCGTAGTTCGGGCTTGAAATCAGCGCCTTGAGACCGTCAATTGGATCAATGCCGGGCACATCTTCGAGGGCCTCGGCGGGCGGTGTTTCGACCCACGGGCGGTCATATTCAGGGGCCGAGCCGGAAAGCGTCGCCAATGGCAGATCGGCCTTAACCTCGCCGTTGTGCATTACGAGGAAGCGGTCCTCTGCGATGGTTTCTCCTACGATGGCGAAATCCAGATCCCACTTCACGAAAACAGCGCGCGCTTCGGCTTCGAGTTCTGGTTTCAGAACCATCAACATCCGCTCTTGGCTCTCCGAGAGCATCATCTCGTAGGCGGTCATGTTCTCTTCGCGTTGAGGGACGTTCTCAAGGTTGAGTTTTACGCCCAGCCCGCCTTTGTCGCCCATTTCCACGGCCGAGCAGGTCAAACCAGCCGCGCCCATGTCTTGGATCGAAATCACGGCACCGGTGGCCATCAGTTCGAGCGTGGCCTCCATCAGGCGTTTTTCGGTGAAGGGGTCGCCAACCTGAACGGTGGGGCGCTTCTCTTCGATTGTGTCGTCAAACTCCGCAGAAGCCATCGTTGCGCCGCCAACGCCGTCACGGCCCGTTTTAGCGCCAAGGTAAACAACGGGCATCCCAACGCCTGAAGCGGCGGAGTAGAAAATCTTGTCGGTATCGGCAAGGCCCGCCGCGAAAGCATTCACAAGGCAGTTGCCGTTATAGGCGGCGTGAAAGCGCACTTCGCCGCCCACGGTTGGAACACCGAAACAGTTACCATAGCCGCCAACGCCCTCAACCACGCCATTCACGACCTGCTTTGTCTTGGGGAGGGAGGGAAGGCCGAAGGACAGGCTGTTCATCGCGGCAATGGGGCGCGCGCCCATAGTGAAGACATCGCGAAGGATGCCGCCAACGCCTGTCGCGGCACCCTGATAGGGCTCGATATAGCTTGGGTGGTTGTGGCTCTCCATTTTGAACACGACGCACTGGCCGTCGCCGATATCAACAATGCCAGCGTTTTCGCCTGGGCCGCAGATAACTTGTGGGCCTTCGGTAGGAAGAGTGCGGAGCCATTTCTTGGAGGACTTATAAGAGCAGTGCTCGTTCCACATCGCCGAGAAAATACCGAGTTCGGTAAAGGTTGGCGTGCGACCGATGATCTCTAGGATGCGGGCGTATTCATCAGGGCTTAGGCCGTGACTCGCGATTAGATCTTCGGTGATGGTTGGCTCTTGCATGACAGTCCCCATATTTGCACGACCTCAATTCGACGTGGCCCATTTTGAAGTTGGCTTTCCAATAAGCAAATAACACCCAAAGGGAAAGGGGGCGCGTGAGTTGTGTGGGCAGAAACATTGATTTTCTGATTTGGAGTGCGAAATCCGCAAAAAAATGGACCTGCGTAATTCATGCGCAGTTTTGAAACTGCACGGTTCATGGGCGAGATTTTCGGGTGCTTGGAAAATTTGGCGAAAAAAAAGGCCGAGACAATGCTCGGCCAAGTCCAACAGGGAGGTTGAAGCAATGAAAGAAGTCTTTGCATCAGCTTCTAGGGTCATTTATGGACCCAATCGCATCGTTTCAATAGTAAAATCGTACAATATCTGCATTCCCGCTATGCGTGTGACGCATATCTCACAGGGATTTGGGCTTTTTTGCGTTAAAAAACTGCTGAATTTTCAGGCAGCGTCTTCTTGTAACCTCTTGCGATGTTCGAAGATTTCCTTGATGACGAAGTCGCGGAAGGCGGAAATACGCTTGGAGTGGCGCAATTCCTCTGGATAAGCCAGATAAACAGGCACTTCGTTGCTTTCTGCGTCCTCGATCACGCGCACGAGGTTCGGGAAATCGTCAGTGAGGTAATCAGGTAGCACACCGATGCCCAAACCCGACAAAACAGCCTGTAGTACACCGAAGTAGTTATTTACCGTTAGCGAAAGCTTGGGATCATACGTCATCAAGTGCTGCACAAAGCCGGAGCTGGCGGCAACTTGCGCGCTAGATGTGTTCTGACAGATAAGGCGATGCCCCTTGATATCGGGCAGCTTGGTAGGGGTGCCGTGTGTGTCGAGATATTCTTGCGTCGCATAGAGACGCATACGCACAGACATCAGGCGCTTGCGAATGAGATCGGCCTGACTTGGCTCTTTCATACGGATGGCGACGTCGGCCTCGCGCATGGGCAGGTCAAGGACACCTTCTTCGAGCATCAGGTTGACCATTAGGTCAGGGTATTTCTCATAGAGGTGGGGCAGGCGCGGCGCGAGCCAAAGTGTGCCGAAGCCAATTGTCGAGGTGACGCGCA
This sequence comes from Falsihalocynthiibacter sp. SS001, assembly GCF_042445055.1. Classification (GTDB taxonomy): domain Bacteria; phylum Pseudomonadota; class Alphaproteobacteria; order Rhodobacterales; family Rhodobacteraceae; genus Falsihalocynthiibacter. Next base: position 1,979,901 of record NZ_CP170339.1, on the reverse strand, counting down.
ACTCTCCAAAGACCTCATCCTCGCTATCACGAATGCGCGCAGAGGCGGCCTCAAGCCGTTTGCTCATGGCGATGGTCGCATCAAACAGGAATTCCCCCTGTTCCGTGAGAATCAGTCCGCGTGCGTGACGGTGAAAAAGGGTGGCATCCAAGCTCTCTTCGAGAGAGCGAATCTGTCGAGATACCGCAGATTGCGACAAATGGAGGATGTCGCCCGCAGCGGTTAGGCTCCCGGCGTCAGCCACTGCGTGAAATATTCTTAGCTTGTCCCAGTCCATCTTGGCGCGTTCATGTCCCTTTGTTTGGAAATTAGTACATAGAATTACTCTTATTACTATCAAGTATGCAAATGCCCAACTGACAAAAAAATGTGTTTTTAAGTCAGCATTTTTGACCTAATGTTGTGATATGATCGCTTTGAGGAGGAAATGCGTGATGTCTAAGCAGAAAATCAATTTGAATGATCGGTTGGATTTGGAAAAATCCACGATTCTTTTGAACGGAACGCAGGCTCTGGTGCGGTTGATGTTGATGCAGCGCGCGCGTGATGCGGCCGCGGGGCACGACACGGCGGGGTTCTGTACGGGCTATCGCGGATCGCCTCTTGGGGCTGTTGATCTTCAGATGCAGCGCGCCGGCAAGTTGCTCAGCGAAAACCAGATCACCTTTCAGCCGGGTCTGAACGAGGATCTGGCCGCGACGGCGATCTGGGGCAGCCAGCAGGCCGAGTTGCGCGGCGAGGGGAAACACGAGGGCGTGTTTGGCCTTTGGTACGGTAAGGGGCCGGGTGTGGACCGCTCTGGCGATGTGATGCGCCATGCGAATATGGCGGGCACCAGTCCGCTCGGCGGCGTTCTGATGGCGATGGGCGATGATCATACGGGCGAGAGTTCAACGACCCTGCACCAAAGCGATTGGGCAATGGTTGATGCCTATATGCCGATTGTTTCGCCCGCTGGTGTGCAGGAAATTCTCGATCTTGGTCTCTATGGATGGGCGCTGAGCCGCTATTCGGGGATGTGGGTTGGCCTGAAAACCATGAAGGACACCGTGGAGGCCACCGCCGTTGTAAATGGTGACCCGTTCGCGCAGGAATTTGTGACGCCTGATTTCAAACTGCCAGAGGGCGGCCTGAACATTCGTTTGGGTGACACGCCCGTAGCGCAAGAAGTGCGGATGATCGATTATAAACGCCAAGCTGCCGAAGCATTCGCACGTGCAAATCGTATTGATAAGCGCGTTTGGGGACAGCCGGGCGCCAAAATCGGGTTTGTTGCTGCTGGTAAGAACTGGCTCGATCTCACACATGCGCTACAGCTCTTGGGGCTGGACGCTGAGGAGGCGGATCGTCTTGGCATCACGACCTATAAGGTCGCGCAGGTCTGGCCATTGGATATGAAGAGCTTTCACGAGTGGGCTGAAGATCTGGATTTGATCGTTGTCGTTGAAGAAAAGCGCAAGCTGATCGAGGTGCAGGTCAAAGAAGCGATTTTCGACGACCGCAAGGGGCGGCGTGTTTACGGCTGGCGCAAGGCCAATGACGAGGAGTTGTTCCCAACTCGCTATGCGCTCGAACCAATCATGATTGCACAGCGCATCGGTAAAATTCTGGTCGAAGAGGGACGCGGAACCGACGCGGTGAAAGAGGGCCTGAAGGTTCTCGATGCGGCACAACAGGCTGATAATGCAACGGATATCGCCGCGCGCCTGCCGTATTATTGTTCGGGATGTCCACACAATACGTCTACACGCGTTCCTGAGGGGCACCGCGCTTATGCAGGGATTGGCTGTCACTATATGGTGCAGTGGATGGACCGCGAGACGACCGGCTTTACCCAAATGGGCGGTGAAGGTGCGAACTGGATCGGAGAGGCGCCGTTCTCGACCACTCAGCACGTGTTCCAGAACCTCGGTGATGGGACCTATAACCACTCTGGTTCGCTCGCGATCCGTGCTGCGCTGGCGGCGGGAACGAATATCACGTACAAAATTCTCTATAACGATGCCGTTGCCATGACGGGTGGGCAAACCAACGAAGGCGGTCTTACTGCGCCACGGATTGCGGCCGAACTCAAGGCGATGGGGGTGAAGGATCTCTTTGTTGTATATGACGAGAAAGAAGACGTGGACCTGTCGCAATTCCCGCGGGGTGTCGAAACATTCGAGCGTGCGGACCTAACCGCAGTTCAAAAACGGTGCGCCGATATCAAGGGCGTGTCCGCAATCCTTTATATCCAGACTTGCGCGGCCGAAAAGCGTCGCCGCCGCAAGCGCGGGACATTCCCCGACATCGACAAACGTGTGTTTATCAATACCGATGTTTGCGAGGGCTGTGGCGATTGTGGTGTCCAGAGTAACTGTGTGTCCATCGTTCCGGTCGAGACAGAACTTGGCCGCAAACGCGCGATTGATCAAAGTAGCTGTAACAAGGATTTCTCCTGTGTGAACGGATTCTGTCCGTCCTTTGTCACACTTGAGGGCGCAGAAATCCGCAAAGCTGCGACGGCAACGATTGAACTCCCCGACATGCCGGCACCCGTGCTTCCCGAAATATCAGGGACGCATAACATGGTGATCACTGGCGTCGGTGGTACTGGCGTTGTGACCATCGGGGCGGTGCTTGCGATGGCCGCGCATATCGACGGTAAGGGCGCGGGCATGATGGAAATGGCAGGCCTTGCCCAGAAGGGCGGCGCTGTTCATATTCACTGTCGGCTTGCGAATAAACCAAGCGATATCAGCGCGATCCGCGTCGCAACGGGCGAAGCCGATGCCGTTATCGGCGGTGATCTTGTTACGACCGCAGGGGCCAAGACGCTTGGCCTAATGAAAACGGGCAAGACGGGCGCGGTCGTGAACAGCCACGAGATCATCACGGGTGATTTCACGCGCGACACCAAGTTCAAGCTCCCGTTGGATCGTTTGCATTTGGCGCTTGAGGCGCGGCTTCGGGATCAATTGCAGATGTTCGACGCATCGGCGCTGGCGACGGCGTTGATGGGCGATAGCATTTTCTCAAACATGATGATGCTTGGGGCTGCGTGGCAGCGGGGGCTGGTTCCGTTGACCCATGACGCGATTTTTGAGGCGCTCGAGCTGAACAAAACCGCCGTAGAGGGCAACAAACGCGCGTTTGAAATCGGTCGTTGGGCTGCGCTCTATCCGGATGAGGCGCGTAAAGCGAGTGAGAAACCTGTGACAGAGCCGCTGACGGTGGATGAGCTTATCGACTATCGCGCAGAGCATCTTGTTGCCTATCAGAACGAAGCGCTTGCCGTAAAATACCGTGCACGTCTTGCCAATATCGATAGCCCAGAACTGCGCGAAGCGGTTGCCAAGGGGTATCATAAGCTATTGGCCTATAAGGATGAATATGAGGCTGCGCGCTTGCATCTGGAGACCCAGAACAAGGCGAAAGAGGAATTTGGCGGCGACTTCAAGATGCGCTTCCACCTCGCGCCGCCGATCTTAGGGTCCAAGGGCAGTGACGGGCGGCCCAAGAAGCGTGAGTTTGGTGCGTGGATTGTGCCCCTGTTCAAAACTCTCGCACGCATGAAGTCGCTGCGCGGAACGGCGTTTGATCCGTTCGGCCGCACCGAAGAGCGCAAAATGGAACGCGCTCTGATTGCGCAATACGAAACGGATTTGGATGAAGTCTTGCCGTTATATTCCGATGCCACGGCGGAGGCGGTTCTGGAACTCGCGGCTTTACCGCTGGAAATTCGGGGGTTTGGACCTGTGAAGGCGGCCAACGAAGTTAAGGCGATGAAGCGTCGCGAGGCGTTGTTGGGTCACATCCGTGCAGGGGGTGCGCAGACGCCAATCGCGGCGCAATAGGAACGCCTGAACAGAAAATTACCCCAACGCTCAAGTTTCACTAGCGCGACGGGGTGGGGCCAAGTATGGGGGCCTTGAGAAGATCGAGGCCCTCAAATGAACAAAGATATTGCCCGCGACATCAGCTATGCCAGCTCTGCCAAAACGCGGAGTGGTCGCACCGTTATTCGACTGCTTGAGGGCGTTACAGGACGCGGGAGATTGATCCGCAAGGCGGCAGGATACGAGCAAGAAGTTCGCCAAGGTGCCGACTTCTGGCAGGTCATGATGCAGCGCTATAACGTCGATCTACGGGTCCATGGCGCGATTGATGCGTTGCCGCGCACGGGCCCGCTGGTGTTGGTTGCGAACCATCCTTACGGGATACTCGATGGCTTGGTAATGGGGCACCTCTTGGCAGCCCATCGCGGTGATTTTCGTATTCTTGCGAATTCTGTTTTCAACCGTGCGGATGACATTAACCGCATCATCCTTCCGATCAGTTTTTCCCAGACAAAAGAAGCCGTTAGAACGAACCTTGAAACTCGGAAAAAAGCGCTGGCCTATTTGAATGACGGCGGAGCGATTGGTGTGTTCCCAGGCGGGACAGTTTCGACTGCCGCGCGGCCTTTTACGCGGCCAATGGATCCGAGCTGGCGTAATTTTACAGCTAAGATGATCCAGAAATCGGGCGCAACGGTGGTACCTGTCTATTTCCACGGCAACAACTCGCGGCTATTTCAGCTTGCGAGCCATGTGCATGAGACTCTGCGTCTTGGGTTGCTTATTTCGGAGTTTCGCGCGCGCTTGCGGACGCCGCTGGATGTAACAATCGGAAAGCCATGTACGCCAACGAAACTGGCGGAATATGGCAGGGATTCCGCCGCTATGATGCGATTTTTGCGTCAGGCGACTTATGAACTCTCGCCAACGCCGCTGAACACGCTAGACTATGGTTATGAATTCGAAGAAAAGTATCGCGCATAATTGAGGCGCCGAAAGGATACATCATGGCAGTTGGAGTTTTTGATTCTGGTTTGGGTGGGCTCACGGTATTTGATGCGGTGTCCAAAAAACTGCCGGATGTGCCGTTTGTTTACTATGGTGACAACGCCCACGCGCCTTATGGGGTTCGGGATGCCGAGGATATTTACAACCTGACAACGCAGGGGGTAGAGCGACTTTGGGATGCTGGATGTGATCTTGTGATCCTTGCGTGTAATACGGCCTCTGCGGCGGCGCTGCGCCGGATGCAGGAGAGCTGGATTCCAGAGGGTAAACGCGTACTCGGCGTGTTTGTACCGTTGATCGAAGCCCTAACAGAGCGCCAGTGGGGCGATAATTCTCCGCCGCGCGAGGTTGCAATTCAGCATGTGGCGCTTTTTGCGACGCCTGCCACTGTCTCTAGCCGCGCGTTTCAGCGCGAGTTGGCGTTCCGTGCGATTGGTGTGGACGTAGAGGCGCAGCCCTGTGGCGGTGTGGTCGATGCGATTGAGGATGGCGATGAAATCCTCGCTGAAGCCCTTGTGCGTAGTCATGTCGAAGCATTGAAGCGCAGAATGCCTAAGCCCGAGGCCGCAATCCTTGGGTGCACGCATTATCCGCTCATGAAAGAACAGTTTCAGGCCGCGCTTGGCCCCGATGTAAAGGTGTATTCGCAGGCCGATCTGGTTGCGGAAAGCTTGGCGGATTATCTTCTGCGGCGCCCTAACCTCAAGGGATCAGGCGTAAAATCGATGTTTCTGACAACGGGCGATCCAGAGCGCGTGTCCAACCGCGCGACGCAGTTCTTGCGACGAAAGATCACGTTTGAAGCAGCGTGAATTGCGCCCGCACAAAATTGCCCTTACATAGACTACGAACATTAAAAAGGTCCGGATAATGACCCATAAAATCGCTATTCTTGGCGCGTCTGGTTACACAGGCGCGGAACTTGTTCGGCTGATTGCCAATCACCCGAATATGGAAATTGCCGCGCTGACTGCTTCGCGCAAAGCAGGGCAGTCGATGGCACAGGTCTTTCCGTTTCTGCGCCATCTTGATTTGCCTGACCTTGTTACAATTGAAGAAGTGGATTTCAGCAAGATTGACCTGTGCTTCTGTGCGCTTCCCCATGCGACGAGCCAGTCGGTGATCCGTGATTTGCCAAGTGATCTGAAGATTGTGGACCTTTCGGCTGATTTCCGTCTGCGTGACCCTGAAGAATATACCAAGTGGTATGGCGGTTCACATGATGCGCTGGAGCAGCAGGCCGAGGCCGTTTATGGCCTGACCGAGTTTTATCGCGACGAGATCAAATCCGCGCGCCTTATCGCGGGGACGGGGTGTAATGCGGCGACGGGGCAATATGCGTTGCGGCCGTTGATTGCGGACAAGGTGATCGCGCTGGATGATATCATTATCAACCTGATTACCGGTGTTTCTGGTGCGGGTCGGAGCCTTAAGGAAAATCTTCTTCATGCAGAGTTGTCCGAAGGCGCGCATGGCTATGCGGTTGGTGGCACGCATCGGCATCTCGGGGAATTTGATCAGGAATTCTCGGCAATTGCCGGAGAGCCTGTAAAGGTTCAGTTCACGCCGCATCTGATCCCCGCGAACCGCGGAATTCTTGGGACTGTTTACGTGAAGGGAGACCCGCAAGCGGTGTTTAACTCTCTCTCGCAAGCCTATGAAAATGAACCGTTTATGGTGATGTTGCCGTTCGGAGAGACCCCAAGCACGCGCCATGTTCGCGGCAGTAACTTCTGTCATGTCGGCGTGTCGGCGGACCGGATTGAGGGGCGTGCCATTGTCATGGTTGCGCTTGATAACCTTACCAAAGGGTCGTCGGGACAGGCCCTTCAGAATGCCAACCTTATGCTTGGAGAGGACGAAACAGCAGGGCTGATGATGGCCCCTGTGTTTCCGTAAACTATATGAAAAACCTCAAGAAAACCCGCCGAATTCAGATAATCCTTGTCGCTATTGTTGCGCTCATTGTTTCGACGGCGTTGATTGGGTACGCGATGCGCGACGGCATCAATTTCTTTCGCTCGCCGTCGCAAGTCATGGAAGAGCCGCCCGCGCCAAATGAGGTGTTCCGCCTTGGCGGGTTGGTGCTTGAGGGTAGCGTTGAGCGCGGCGTGGGGCAGGAAATTCGATTTGTCGTCACCGATGGAGGGGCCGAGGTCCCTGCGGCATACAACGGGGTGTTGCCCGATCTGTTCGCCGAGAACGAAGGCGTAATTGGAACCGGAACTTACGTGAATGGTGTATTCCAAGCCACTGAAATACTTGCAAAACACGACGAAACCTACATGCCCAAAGAAGTGGTGGACGCGCTCAAGGAACAAGGCGTCTATCAAGGTGGTGAAGGCTAGCAACGTTCGCGCCAGTTCGAATTTGTAAACGTTTTGTTGCCACAGTTCCTGACATGAGGGGCTGATCCCTCGGAACTGGGGGCTTCATGCAAAGTGTAGAAGAAATCGCAAATGACATCGTGGACCGTGAGGGTGGTTTCGTGAACGATCCCGATGATCCGGGTGGGGCTACGAAATTCGGGGTGACTATACATTCTCTGCGGCGGTTGGGCATTGATCTGACGGGCGATGGTGCCGTCGATATTGCCGATGTTCATGCACTTGAACGGGCGGATGCGGTCAAAATCTTCATAGAGCATTATTTCGAACGTCCGCGCATTGATACGCTGCCGACGAACCTTCAGGCGAGCGTGTTTGATATGTATGTGAATGCGGGACGTCATGCGGTGAAGGTGCTTCAGCATCTATTGTGCGACATGGGGCAGATTGTTCATATCGACGGGGTGATCGGCCCTGAAACGCAAGAGGCCGCGCGTATCGCACATGGGATTGCGGCGGGGTATCTGGTGGATGCTTACGGGATTGCGCGGCGCAACTACTATTACCGCCTTGCGGATGCCCGCCCCAGTAGTCGCAAATATGCGCGCCGCAAGGACGGCGGCAAGGGTGGATGGATTATGCGGGCCGAGAGTTTCATCGCGCCGCGATACCATCTGAGTGTGCGAGAGCATCATGAAAGGGTCGCCGGATGGGGTTGATAGATAAGGTTTTTTCTCTACTATTCGGACAGGGCCGCAACATCATCCGCGAGACCTCCGAAGTTTTTCGCGAGAATACGGAGGCATCCGCACAGCGCAGCGCAATGCTTCGGCGGCAGGCAATCGATCAACATACCGCCGAGTTTGATGTCCCGCGCGGCGGGAGATTTGATCGATTTGTTGATGGTCTGAATCGTTTGCCGCGCCCTGCGATGGTCCTTGGGATTTTGGCGCTATTTGTGAGTGCTATGGTTGATCCCGTCTGGTTTGCCAGTCGCATGCAGGGACTTATTTTGGTGCCGGAACCGCTTTGGTGGCTGTTGGGAGTGATCGTGTCATTTTACTTTGGCGCACGCCATCAAGTGAAGTCGCATGAGTTCCAGCGCTCGCTATCTCAAACCATGCAGCGCGTCCCCGAGGTGGTCGACAATATCGAAGCGCTTACGCATTTCTCTCCCACCTCGGCGACGGTGCCAGAGGAGAATGCAGCTCTTGCCGCTTGGCGTCGTGATCAACGCAGCGTGTCGATGGGGTAACCATGACATAACTTGGTTGTGACATTACGCCCCCAATATCATGCGCGGAATCCGTTGCTCCTTGCGAAGAGAAGGGGCATATTCGGCGCATGATTATTGAACTTGGCCATGCTGCCCTGATCCTCGCGTTTTTGTTGTCAATCGTTCAGGCGACCGTTCCACTTGTGGGCGCTCAAAAGGGTTGGCGTGGGTGGATGGACGCAGGTGCCGCCGCCGCGACCGCGCAGTTCGTCCTTGTTTTCTATGCCTTTGCCGCGCTGACCTATGCGTTTGTGACGTCTGATTTTTCGGTGGAATTGGTGCTTGCTAACTCTCACACGCTGAAACCGATGCTTTATAAGGTGTCGGGTGTTTGGGGCAATCACGAGGGTTCGATGCTGCTTTGGGTGTTGATCCTTGCCGGGTTTGGCGCCAGTGCCGCGTGGTTCGGCTCGAACCTTCCTGCGACATTGCGGGCGCGTGTTTTGGCGGTTCAGGGTGCCGTCGGTGTTGGGTTCTATGCGTTTATCCTATTCACCTCCAACCCGTTTACGCGCGTTGAATTCCCTCCGTTTGATGGCGGAGACCTTAATCCGCTCCTTCAGGATCCGGGCCTCGCATTTCATCCGCCGTTCCTCTATTTGGGATATGTTGGCCTTAGCATGGCGTTCAGCTTTGCCGTTGCGGCATTGATCGAGGGGCGCGTTGATGCGGCGTGGGGGCGTTGGGTGCGCCCTTGGACCCTTGCGGCGTGGATATTCCTAACCATTGGTATCGCACTTGGCTCTTGGTGGGCTTATTATGAGCTTGGTTGGGGCGGGTACTGGTTCTGGGATCCTGTTGAAAACGCCAGCTTTATGCCTTGGCTTATTGCCGCAGCGCTGTTGCACTCAGCGATTGTGGTCGAGAAGCGCGAAAGCCTAAAAGCTTGGACGATCCTGTTGGCAATCCTTGCGTTCGGTTTCTCGCTTATCGGCACATTTATCGTGCGCTCAGGCGTTCTAACGTCGGTTCATGCCTTTGCAACTGATCCAGAGCGCGGCGTGTTTATCCTTGTTCTGCTGGCGATTTATATGGGCGGCGCGCTCACACTTTTTGCTGCGCGCGCAAATGTCCTCACAAGTAAGGGTGTGTTTGGCGTGGCCAGTCGGGAAAGCGTGCTGGTTCTGAACAACATTCTGCTGACCGTGTCGTGCTTTGTCGTTTTTGTCGGAACGATGTGGCCGCTTGTGGCCGAGCTTTTCCTGGACCGTAAACTTTCGGTAGGACCGCCGTTCTTTAACACAGCGTTTACACCTTTCATGATAGCGATTGCGCTCTTGTTACCCGTCGGGGCTCTGCTGCCGTGGAAACGCGCTAAGCTTGGCCGTGTGCTGCGACCATTGCGAGGGGCCTTGGCGCTTTGTGTGGCGCTGGCACTCTTGGTCTGGGCGATGCAAACTGATCGTAGTGCGATTGCTCCGATTGGGGTATTCCTCGGCTCTTGGGTGATTGTCGGCGCAGCGCTTGATATCTGGCACCGTACCGGAAGCGCGCGGCAGTCTGCTTCGGCGCGGATTGCACGTTTGGGGCGTCTGCCGCGGGCCGAATGGGGGCGTGTTGTCGCGCACTCTGGCTTTGGCATTACCGTATTGGGCATTTCGATGCTGATGGCGTGGGAACAAGAGGACATCCGCGTCGCACAGATTGGTGAGCCGTTCACAGTCGGCAAGTACGACGTCACTCTGGAAGAGGTCACACAGGGGCAAGGGCCAAATTACACAACGGTCATGGCGCAAATACGACTGGAGCGTGGTAATAAAACCGTAGCGGTTTTGCACCCAGAGAAACGGGTTTATCCGGTTCAAGGAATGCCCACGACCGAGGCCGCGATCGACAATGGCTTTTTACGTGATCTGTATGTTGTGATCGGTGATCCTCAGATTGATGGCGGATGGGCCGTGCGGACATATATCAAACCCTTTGCGAACTGGATTTGGGCGGGGGCGATAATCATGTCGCTCGGTGGCGCACTTAGCCTTTCTGATCGTCGGTATAGGGTTGGCGCTGTTTCGCGTCGACGCAATACATCTGCTTCGGCACAGGCGGCGGAATAGATATGAAAACTTTTCTGACTGCCTTTATGCTCTGGATTTCGCTAGCAGTTTCTGCCGTCGCAGTTGAGCCAAATGAAATGCTGGACGACCCCGTGCTTGAGGAGCGCGCTCGTGAGATTTCTAAGGGATTGCGCTGTATGCAATGCCAGAATGAAACCATCGACGAGAGCAACGCCGACATTGCCCGCGACCTACGCCTCGCGGTGCGCGAGCGCTTGGTTGCTGGCGACACCGATGAGGAAACGGTAGCCTATATCGTTGATCGTTATGGCGAATTTGCTCTGCTCAAGCCAACGGTTGGCGGGGCGAATTTGGTGCTTTGGCTGGCGGGGCCATTGATGCTTTTGCTGGCGCTGGCGGTCGGGGTTGCTTTCGTTCGACGCAGTTCGAAGAGCGATAGCGCCGCGACTCAGGCCGAACTTTCGCGCGAAGAGCAGGATCGCTTGGACGATATTCTCGACAATTAGGCGAAATTTTTACGTAATAACGCAAGGTTGCTCTTTTTCTGTAACACTCGGTTCACTACCTTATGGGAAACTGGCCGAAGGAGTGCCTTATGAATTATCAAATGATCCGCGTTTCCCTGCGCGACGGTATCTCGATTATTACGATGAACCGTCCAGATGTTATGAACGCGCTCAATCCGTTGATGCGGGCAGAACTTACCCACGCGATACGGGATATGGGCAAGCAAGCGCGCGTTGTTGTGCTTACCGGAAACGGCCGCGCGTTCTGTGCGGGGCAGGATCTTGGGGATGGTGTCAGCGCCGCGAACGCGGACCTTGAGCGTACCCTGCGTGATGAGTACGAACCACTCTTGCGTGTGATTTATGAGTGCCCTGTGCCGACAATTGCGGCAGTGAATGGCGCTGCGGCAGGAGCAGGGGCGAACCTTGCGCTGGCTTGTGATGTCACGATTGCCACCCAAAGCGCTGTCTTCCTCCAAGCGTTCGCGCGTATCGGGCTTATTCCCGACGCTGGGGGAACCTATTGGCTTCCTAAACAGGTTGGGTTTGCTAAAGCAATGGGAGCGGCACTCTTTGCCGAGCCGATCACTGCCGAAGAAGCCAGCAACATGGGCATGATCTACGAAGCCGTTGCCGACGAGGATTTTGCCGATCATTGGCATAACCGTGCACAGACATTGGCCACTGGCCCGACACAGGCCTATGCGCGGATCAAGGAAGCTTTGCGCGCAAGCTACGATAATACGCTTCAAGAACAGTTAACGCTCGAGGCGAAACTGCAGGGGCGCGCGGGGCAGACTCGCGATTTCAAAGAGGGTGTCGTTGCCTTTGTTGAAAAACGAAAAGCACAGTTTGAAGGGCGCTAAGCGACCCCTTAGAAACAAAAAAAGCGCCCCACAAGGAGGCGCTTTTCTTTTGGGTTAGAGGACCTTAGCGGTCCTCTACATCCACATAGTCGCGCATGGTGGCGCCAGTGTAGAGCTGACGTGGGCGACCGATTTTGAGAGCGGAATCGCCGATCATCTCTTTCCACTGCGAAATCCAACCTACTGTGCGGCTCAGCGCAAAGATCGGTGTGAACATCGAAGTCGGGAAGCCCATGGCCTCTAGGATGATGCCAGAATAGAAATCCACATTCGGGAAGAGTTTCTTCTCTGCGAAATACGGATCATTAAGGGCTTGTTTTTCAAGCTCTTTGGCAACCTGAAGGATTGGGTTGTCTTCTACGCCGAGTAGTTCCAGAACTTCGTCGGCGGATTGTTTCATCACAGTCGCGCGCGGGTCGAAGTTTTTGTAAACGCGGTGGCCAAAGCCCATCAGACGGAACGGATCGTTCTTGTCTTTGGCGCGTGCGATAAACTCTGGGATGCGATCAACGCTGCCGATCTCCTGAAGCATTTCGAGGCAGGCTTGGTTTGCACCGCCGTGTGCCGGCCCCCAAAGACAAGCAATACCAGCCGCAACACAAGCGAACGGGTTCGCGCCGGAGGAACCAGCAAGGCGAACTGTCGATGTAGAGGCGTTTTGCTCGTGGTCAGCGTGGAGCGTAAAGATACGGTCCATCGCACGGGCAAGGATCGGGTTAACCTCATAGGATTCTGCTGGAACCGCAAAGCACATGTGCAAGAAGTTCGCTGCGTAATCCAGATCATTGCGTGGATAAACAAAGGGTTGGCCGATGGAATACTTATAGGCCATCGCCGCGATTGTCGGAAGCTTGGCGATCATGCGAACCGATGCGATCTCGCGTTGCATCGGATCGGTGATGTCCGTTGAGTCGTGATAGAACGCCGACATCGCACCAACAACACCCACCATGGTGGCCATAGGGTGCGCGTCGCGACGGAACCCTCGGAAGAAGTTGTGCATTTGCTCGTGCACCATCGTGTGGTTGGTCACGCGGCTTTCGAAATCTTCGAGCTGTGTAGCGGTTGGGAGCTCACCATAGAGCAGTAGGTAGCACACTTCGAGATAGTGCGATTTCGCTGCGAGTTGGTCGATAGGGTAGCCACGGTGAAGCAGCTCGCCCTTGGCGCCATCAATGAACGTAATGTCAGAATCACACGCCGCAGTGGATGTGAAGCCCGGATCATACGTGAACATGCCTGATTGGGCATAAAGTTTACGAATGTCGATAACATCCGGTCCAGCAGTCGGGCTGTAGACGGGGAGGTCATAGGACTTTCCGTCGACCGTCAAAGTGGCGTTTTTTGTGCTCTCAACCATATTAGTTCCTCTCAAATCGGTCTCAGGCGAACCATGAGTACCAGCAGTTTCAGGGCCAAGAGGGGAACAGATCCACTCTCAGCGCGATACTTGCTCAAGCCGTGCGATGGTTTCATCGCGGCCCAAAACGAGCATCATGTCAAATACGCTGGGGGTAGCCGTACGTCCCGCCAGGGCAGCGCGAAGTGGCGCTGCAATTTTGCCAAGACCAATTTCATGTGCCTCGGCGACCCCGGCCACGACGGCCTCTAAAGTCTCGCGCTCCCACGTAGCATTTTGCAACTGCGGCGTCAATTCTTTCAGTATACCACGGGATACATCATTCAGGTTTTTTGCAGATTTCTCGTCTGGAACGATGGGTGTATCGGCGGTAATAAATACTGCCTTATCAATGATATCGCCGAATTTCTTGGCACGATCCTTGAGGCAATACATGGCCTCCAAAAAACGCTGGTTCGTAGCGTCACTATAGGGTGCTTCGCCGATTGCGGCGCGATATGCCGTCATTTCTTGCAGCAGTGCAGCATCGTCTGCAGCGGCAAAATGCTGTCCGCAAATATTATCGAGCTTCTTGAAGTCGAGCCGTGAAGGGGATTTACCGATGCCATCCGTGTCAAACCACTCTTTGGCTTGCGCATCGGTAAAGAACTCGTCGTCGCCGTGGCTCCAACCCAAACGGGCCAGATAATTGCGCATACCAGCGGCAAGATAGCCCATGGATTGATATTCCTCGACGCCCGTTGCACCGTGACGCTTCGAGAGTTTCTTCCCGTCAGGTCCGTGAATAAGCGGAATATGCGCGTAAATTGGCAGGGGCCAATCCATCGCGTGATACACATGCGATTGGCGCGCAGCATTCGCAAGGTGATCGTCCCCGCGAATAACATGGGTCACACCCATATCGTGATCATCTACAACAACAGCCAACATATATGTTGGTGTACCGTCCGAACGTAAACAAATCATGTCATCCAATTCGGAGTTCTTCCAGCGCACATCGCCTTGAACTTCGTCCTGAATAACGGTTTCACCATCACGCGGCGCCTTTAGGCGAACAACATAGGGTGCGTTTGGGTGCTCGGAGGCAGGGGCGTCACGCCAAGGGCTTTGATATAGTGTTGAGCGTTTCTCGGCGCGGGCGGCATCGCGGAAGGCGGCGATCTCTTCCTGGGTCGCAAAGCACTTGTATGCGGTTCCGTTCGCCAGCATTTCGAGCGCAACTTCGCGATGGCGGTCAACGCGAGAGAATTGGCTGACGGCTTCACCATCGAAATCCAGTCCGAGCCAGTCCATCCCGCGCAGAATCGCATCGGTTGCCTCAGGGGTGGAGCGCTCGCGGTCTGTGTCCTCGATCCGCATCAGGAATTTGCCGCCACGTCCGCGTGCATAAAGCCAGTTAAACAAGGCAGTTCGCGCGGTTCCGATGTGCATGTATCCGGTGGGCGATGGGGCGATCCGAGTGACGACCTGAGACATAGAGCGTTAACTTTCTAGAAACTATAATGAGGATAGAGTTACCGCAGGTTTTAGGCCCCAGAGGCACGAAGAACAAGGTAGCAGGAGCAATGCGTGTGGAATAGCGATAAATTGCAGGCGCTATCACTCGTTGTTGCACGCCAGCGGGGGCATCTATTCCCTTGGGTTCCTGTGTTTCTGGCCGTCGGTATCGGAATATACTTTTCGTTAAAGTTTGAACCGAATTGGCTCGTTTACAGCGTTCTGGTGGTGATTGCAGCGGTGTCACTTATTCTCGTTCGCTTTAGTCGCGAGAGTTTTGCACCTTTCCTGCTTGCTTTGGCGCTGATTTGTGGCGGTGTCCTCATAGCAGGGCTGCGCAGTCATTTGGTCTCTGCGCCGGTGATTACCTTTCGATACTATGGCCCCATTCAGGGTCGAATCGTGAAAGTTGATCGCTCTGTTTCTGAGGCAGTACGTCTAACTCTGGATCAAGTGGTTCTCGACAATTTCGCCCCTGATCGCACACCAGAGAATGTGCGGATTAGCTTGCATGGAGAGCAAGGATTTATAACGCCTGAGGTTGGGATGACGGTAATTCTATCAGGACATCTCTCGCCGCCCTCGGGCCCAGTCGAGCCGGGTGGTTTCAATTTCCGCAAGATGGCATGGTTTCAGGGCCTTGGGGCGGTGGGATACACCCGTTCGCCAGTTCTCACGCTTTACCCCGCAGAGCAAGGTAGGGCGGGGCTATTCATCACGCGTTTGCGTCGCGACATTTCACAAGCGGTGCAACAACAGATACCCGGCGAAGAGGGTGCATTCGCCGCCGCTATCCTCACGGGCGATCGTTCGGATATGTCCCACGCGACGCTTCAGAGCCTACGCAACAGCAATCTGGCACATTTGTTGGCGATTTCGGGCCTTCATATGGGAATGCTGACGGGGTTTGTTTTTACCGCCGCGCGTTTCCTGTTTTCATTCTTCCCGAGCATCGCGATGCGAATACCCACCAAGAAGCTCGCCGCGGTCGTCGCGATGCTTTTTGGCGCTGGATACTTGGCGCTCTCGGGAGGGAGTGTTGCGACCATACGTGCCTTTATTATGGTGTCAGTGATGTTTCTTGCGATCTTGCGGGATCAACGGGCGCTCACACTCCGAGCGGTGGCGATTGCCGCGTTGATTATCCTTTTAATACAACCAGAAAGCCTCACCGGGCCAGGTTTTCAAATGAGTTTTGCGGCAACTTCCGCGCTTGTCGCCGTCTTTGGCGCGATGCGCGAAATACCCAATCTGCCTCTCGCAAAATATCGACCCGTACGCGTGATATTTGCGGTGATTACGTCTTCGTTTGTTGCGGGAATGGCGACGGCTCCCGTAGCTGCGGTGCATTTTAATCAAATTGCTCAATACGGACTACTTGCCAACGTCATTACCGTTCCGCTCATGGGCGTAATGGTGATGCCCGCGGCCGTGGTCGCCGCGCTCTTGGTTCCATTCGGATTAGAGGCAATCGCGTTAGAGGTTATGCGATGGGGCGTTTGGTGGATATTGGCGGTTGCGCGACAAATATCGCAACTCGAAGGCGCGATTAGGTTGGTTGTGACACCTGATCCCATCGTGCTGCCTTTGATTGCAATCGGGGGAGTCATGCTCATCATCTGGCAAGCGCGTGGAAGGATGCTCGGCGTGCCGCTCATTCTCGCTAGTTTTCTTCTTTGGAACCAAACGGAACGGCCAGAAATATTGATTTCGGATTCGGGCACGCTGATTGGGGTGATGACCGAAAAAGGCCGCGCCCTTAACAAATCGCGCGGGGGCGGATTCGTTGCTGATAGCTGGTTGGAAAATGATGGGGATATGGCAACTCAAGAAGATGCATTCGCGCGCGGGGGCTTTGAGGTTAGCAAAGGGTTAACGCGTGTCGTGCATCAGGACACTTCGATCATCATCGTGAGCGGCAAGACAATACTCTCGCATTTGCCAGAATACTGCGAAACAGCGGATATTCTGATCGTTACGGTTGAACATGAACCGCCTCGGGGGTGCTCCACCATAGACATGCGCGCGCTTCGACAGTCAGGAAGTATGGCTGTTACCCCAACCAATAAAGGTCCCGTGATAACAACCGCGCGCGAACGTGAAGGGGAGCGTATCTGGCTCGGTGCGGGCCGTTAACCCGCTCCGAAACCTTAATATGTACGGATCAAACCAACGAGCTTACCTTGAACCTTTACGTTCCCTGCAGGAAGAACGCGGGTTTCGTAGGCGGGATTGGCGGCCTCGAGGGCTATCATCTCACCCTTGCGGCGAAAACGTTTGAGCGTCGCCTCATACCCTTCAACATGGGCAACAACGATATCGCCGTTATCTGCCTGACTGGTTTCGCGGATCACGACAACATCGCCGTTATTAATCCCAGCGTCGATCATCGAATCCCCTTTAACTTCAAGGGCATAGTGGTGACCGCCATTTGAGAGCATCTGGCCTGGGACGGCAACATTGTGCGATGCCTCGGCGATAGCTTCGATCGGAGTACCAGCTGCAATGCGACCCATTAACGGCAATTCAATCGCGGACGCACTCTCTACGCTACGCGCTGCGGGTGGGGGATCGCGGCGATCGCCCTCTACAACACGCGGAGAAAACCCGCGAGAGCCCGTATTGGCGAGTGCGTTTGGCCGCTTCACGATCTCGATTGCGCGCGCTTTGTGGGCGAGGCGACGGATAAATCCGCGCTCCTCAAGCGCTGTGATCAACCTGTGGATACCTGATTTGGACCGAAGGTTCAGCGCCTCTTTCATTTCGTCGAATGATGGCGGAACACCATCCCGCTCCATGCGTTTGTCGATAAAGGCCAGTAATTCCAATTGTTTCTTGGTCAGCATCTGTCTCATCCTCTTGCCAAAGCCTTAAGGCCGCGTTGCACGCTCCTTGGCTCTTATTGCCAGCCGTTCCAGTTGGGGCGGTACAGAACAATCGGCAGTCATTTGTTAACACTCACAAAAAACGCAAGTGTTCTCTTATGTTCTATCCATGTTCTTGTTTTGTGTCAACTGCCGTCGCGAAATCCTAGATCTCGAGGTAGTTCACTGCTGATCCGCGCGCAAGTTCTGGCGCGTGTGGTGGTCGGATAAGGAGGGCGTTCGCCTCGGACAATACAGTCAAAAGCGCGCTATCCTGCCGCGAAAGAGGCGTTATTCCATCTGGCGTTACGACTGCGCGCATATAGTGTTCGCGTGGACCGTTCGCAGGCATGTCCTGCGTCAGAGGCGCACTTCGTGGCGTGGGTAAAATCTCTTTGGACCCTAACATTTTGCGCAACATCGGGATCAGGAAGATTTGGCCGCAAACCATTGCGGACACTGGATTTCCGGGCAGTCCCACCATCGGAATTCCGCCAATACGGCCTGCCATCAAAGGTTTACCGGGGCGCATGGCGATTTTGTAGAACGCGCGCTCCATTCCGAGAGCTTCGGCGACCTCGGCAACCAGATCGTGATCGCCAACCGAAGCGCCGCCAATCGTCACGATCAGGTCGGCGGATTTGGCAAGTTCGAAGGCCTGCGTCAGACTGGCCTTGGTGTCGCGCGCGATCGGAAGGAGGCGCGCCTCGGCTCCGGCGGCATTGAGCATCGCGTGCAGGCCGAAACTGTTGCTTGCAATAATCTGATCGGCGCTTGGTTCGTCGCCCGGCATCACGAGTTCATCGCCCGTAGCGATCAGTGCGACAACGGGTTTGCGATACACGCGAAGTTCAGGCGCATTCATGGAAGCGGCGAGAGCGATATCCGCAGGGGAGAGCGCACGCGGTGCCGTTATGCGGTCGCCTGCTTGGAAATCATCGCCCAATGCGCGCACATTCGGGCGAAGGTCGACCTCGGTGTCTAGTGTAATCAGGTTCCCGCGGCGCTCGACGTCCTCTTGGATCACAACGTGATCGGTACCTTCAGGCAAAGGGGCACCCGTGAAAATACGAACGGCTTCACCTGCGCCAACCTTGCCATCAAAGCCGTGGCCCGCAGCGGACTCTCCGATCACTGAAAAGAGCGCGTGCGGCTCGACCTCGACGCCCTTAACGGCATAGCCGTCCATCGCGCTGCTGGCGAAGGGGGGTTGGCTTCGATTGGCGACGATGTCTTCGGCCAAGATGCGGCCAGATGCGGCTTGAAGTGGGACGGTCTCAATGTCGAGGCAGTCAACCAATTCTAATGTTTTTTTAAGCGCTTGGGCGACGGAGATCATATCATTCGGCCTCAAAGAGCCCTGATTTTCCGCCCGATTTCATCAACAAGCGGATGCCGCCGATTTCCATCGTTTTCTCGACGGCCTTGACCATATCATAGAGGGTCAGCGCGGCGGTCGAAACGGCAGTGAGCGCTTCCATCTCGATGCCCGTTTGGCCAGTCGTCTTGACGGTGGCTTCGATGCGAACGCCGGGCAGTTCCGCGTCAGGCATAAGTTCAACCGAAACCTTCGTGATCGGTAAGGGATGGCAGAGCGGGATAAGTTCTGAAGTCTTTTTCGCCCCCATGATACCTGCGAGCCGTGCAACAGCAAGGACGTCGCCCTTTTTGGCGCGGCCTTCGGTGATGGTGGCTAATGTTTCGGGAAGCATTTTGACGTAACCCTCGGCGGTGGCGACACGGCTGGTGACGGCTTTGTCCGAAACATCCACCATATGCGCGTGGCCTGCGCCGTCGAAATGGGTCAGGTCTGCCATTACATCCCCATCGGCATCAGTGGGTTGGCAAGCAGGTTCTTGGTGGCTTGGGTCACATCATCGTGCCGCATCAGGCTCTCGCCAATCAGGAACGAGCGCGCGCCATAACGGGCCAAATCGGCTAGATCCTCGGGCGTTGTAAGGCCGCTCTCGGATACGATGCGACGCCCTGCGGGCACCAGCTTCGCAAGCGAACGCGAGACGTCGAGGCTGGTTTCAAATGTCTTGAGGTTGCGGTTGTTGATGCCGATCAGCTCGGACTTAAGCTCGGACGCACGGGCGAGTTCGTCTTCGTTGTGAACCTCGATCAGAACATCCATGCTCCAAGATTTCGCAGCATCTTCAAGCTCTTGGGCCTGTGTGTCGGACACGCTGGCCATGATGATCAGGATACAGTCGGCATGAAGCGCACGGGCCTCGGCGACTTGATATGTGTCGTACATGAAATCCTTGCGCAGGGCAGGGAGCTCTGTTGCGTCGCGTGCTTCTGTAAGGAAGGACTTCGCACCTTGAAAACTGGGCGTATCAGTTAGAACAGACAAACAGGCCGCGCCGCCTTCTTCATAGGCTTTGGCAAGGGTGGCTGGATCAAAGTCCTCGCGAATTAACCCTTTGGACGGGCTGGCTTTTTTCACCTCGGCGATCAGGCCATAGCCCTTGTGCGAAGCCTTACGCAGGGCTGCTGCAAACGGTCGCACCGCTGGGGCAGACTTCGCTTTGCTTTCGACCTCGGAGAGAGGAACAGCGGCCTTGTCAGCCGCGATTTCCTCAAGTTTATAGGCTTTGATTTTGTCTAAAACTGTACTCATGGGACCTGTTTACG
This sequence comes from Falsihalocynthiibacter sp. SS001, assembly GCF_042445055.1. Taxonomy (GTDB): domain Bacteria; phylum Pseudomonadota; class Alphaproteobacteria; order Rhodobacterales; family Rhodobacteraceae; genus Falsihalocynthiibacter. The sequence goes on along the minus strand of NZ_CP170339.1, from coordinate 1,959,724 downwards.
CATTGCTTGGATGGCGGGCAATGATAAAGGCACCAAAATACCCGCACAGGTGTATATTTTCTCTAACCGACAATGGGATAGTGGCTAGAGGCCGGACGTGATTTCCGCAAGTTTGATCAGCTTTTTGATGGCTCTTCCGCTATCAATGGAGTCCACTGCCAGCGCCACGCCATCGCGAAGGGTTTTGGCCTTGCCCGCGATCACCAGTGCTGCGGCGGAGTTCAACAAAACGGCATCTCTATAGGCCGATTTCTCGCCCGCCAAGAGTGCCGCAAGCGCGTCGCCGTTTTCCTTGGGCGTGCCGCCCGTGATTTCCGAGAAAGGATGTGTCGGCAGGTCGGCATCCTCTGGGCGGATTTCGAATTCGTTGATAGCGCCGTCCTTCACCTCGGCGACCCAGCTTACGCCTGTAATCGAGAGTTCGTCGGTGCCGTCGCATCCATGCACAAGCCACGCGCGCTTGGTTCCGAGTTGCAAGAGCGTTTCCGCCATCGGGCGCAGCAACTCGCGATTAAATGCGCCGGTAAGTTGGTATTTCACACCCGCAGGGTTCGTTAGCGGGCCGAGAATATTGAAAATCGTCCGCGTCCCAAGTTCGGCCCGTGTCGGCATAACGTGTTTGGTGGCAGGATGGTGCATGGGCGCCATCATAAAGGCGATCCCCGCTTGCGAGAGCGCCTTTTCGACGACCTCTGGTCCAACCATGACCTCAACACCGTTCTCGGACAGAGAATCCGCGGCACCCGAGTTTGACGAAAGCTTGCGATTGCCGTGCTTTGCGACGGGCACGCCAGCGCCAGCGACAACGAATGCCGAAGCGGTGGAAATCTGAAGGGTTGGCTTGCCTGATCCGCCCGTTCCGACGATATCGATCGCACCCTCTGGCGCTTTTACGGCGTTGCATTTCTCGCGCATGACCGAGGCCGCAGCCGCGTATTCGGTCACGGTTTCCCCGCGGGTCCGCAGTGCCATGAGAAAGCCGCCGATCTGGCTGGGTGTGGCCTCTCCGGTAAAGAGGATTTCAAACGCTTTGCGCGCTTGATCAGGCGTCAAAGAGCCTTCGGCGGCGGCGTTAATGAGGGGCTTCATGGCTTCGCTCATGCGACGGCGCGCTCCTGTGTCGAGGGTAATAAATCAAGGAAGTTTTTAAGGAGGGCATGTCCATGTTCGCTGGCGATGCTCTCCGGATGAAATTGAACGCCGTGGATGGGCAGGGTTGCGTGATGCAGGCCCATGATCGTGCCATCTTCTAGCCGTGCATTGGCAACAAGTTCGGCGGGCAATGTCTCGGGGTCGACAACCAATGAGTGATAGCGCGTGGCCTCAAACGGGGAAGGAAGCCCCGCAAACACACCAGAGTTATCGTGATGCATCGTTCCCATCTTACCGTGCACGATCTCATGACAGCGCACAACATCGCCGCCAAATGCAGCACCGATGGATTGGTGCCCCAAGCAAACGCCCATCAACGGAAGCTCCACATCCGCAGCGGCCTTGACCATATCAAGGCAAACGCCCGCTTCGGTCGGCGTACAGGGACCAGGGGAAAGCAGCACCGCTTCGGGCCGCAGAGCGAGGGCCTCGGTTGCGCTCATGTCGTCGTTGCGGATAACGCGGACATCTGCGCCCAACTCGCCCAAATAATGGACAAGGTTATAGGTAAAGCTGTCATAATTATCAATTAACAAGAGCATTTGCGCACCTTTAGCAATTAGGGGTGATCCCCCGCCGTCATCGCGGTATAGTTGTTCAGAGAGCCACCCAAGGGTCAAGGCCTAAACCCGTGTTTTTAGCTGTGTGTAGCAGCGATGAATACGGATATAGACGTGAAAAACATGGGAAAAATGGCCGAATGAGCAAGCCAGTAAAGGCAAAAGGACGGGATCAATGCTTGGATTAATTAAAGGGGCGATTCTTGGGATCGCCTGCGCCCTGATTGTGATTTCACTCATGGTGATTTTCGGACCCAAACCAGAGACTGGCGATGTTTCGCAAACGGATGCAGCGCAGGAAGTTGTTGTTGAAAGTGCCTCACCTGATGCGCCCCAAGCCTCAGAAGAAGAGACAACCGAAGCAGGGACCAGTACGGATAGCCAAGTCGAGATGTCCGATAAGCCCGCGGATCAACCCGAAAGCACACAAGAAGCGCCCGTTCCGACACAGGAAACCGCTCCTGTTGAAGCAGATAAAGACATCACACAGCCCCCCGCGCCAGAAGCAGATGTGCCAGCGCTAGAGATCGCGCCGCAAGACGATGCGCAGGACCTTCAGATCGAAATGCCGCAAATTCAATCGAATGCCGAAGCAGAAGATGCTCCGCCCGTGGGGCAATTCGAAAGCCCCGGCGCGCCGCGCGCTTCGATCAAACGAGAGGTTGATTCTTCGACTTTTGGCAATAAGGTCGGCAACCTGATCGACCAAGAGGCCCAAACAGCCCGCGCTACTGTTCGCACGGATCGTCTGCCGAGTATCGGTGATGACGGCAACGAAGAGATCGTTCAGAACATTCCAAACGCGCTGCGCGACAATGCCGTTTCGTTTGCGGCTTCGGGGCAACCGTTGATTAGCATTCTTGTCCTTGAGGGCATCGACCGCACCCATGACGCTGCGCGTCTCGAAATCCTAACGGATACGGGCTTCCCTGTGAGCGTCGGCGTGAACCCGTCCACCGAAGGGGCTGCGGAGCGCGCCGAGGCCTATCGCAACATCGGTGCCGATGTCGTGATCCTGTCAGACATCCCCGCACAAGCCGCGCCACAGGATGTGGAAGTGACGCTAGGAGCCTATTTCTCAATCCTGCCCGATGCCGTGGCCGTTATGGAAGTGCCAGCAGGAAGCGGAGAGGGCAATCGCGTTCGTTTGGGGCGTAACCTGCTTCAGCACATCGTTGCAGTCATGGAAGCAGAGGGACTTGGCCTTATCGCCGAGCAAAAGGGGCTGAACTCCTCGGTACAACTCGCGAACCGCGCGGGTGTCCCGAATGTTCAGGTCTTTCACGATATTACTGCGGAAGATGCGCAGAACGGGCTGCGTACGATCTTTAATCGTGCAGTGTTCCGCGCCACCCAGACGGGTGCATCCGTTGTGACAATCCCTGGCGATGCAGAGTCGCTTAGCGCGCTTCAGGCTTGGGCGCTTGCTGATCGACCACCATCTGTTCAGATCGCACCGATTTCGGCGGTCTTGCGCGGTGTTGCGTCCCAATAGGACACAAGCCGTTTACGAATTTCCGCTGCGGGTAAAGAGACCTGCATCCGCAGCGGCAGCACGTATCGCCTTGGATTTATTGACGGTTTCCATATATTCGGCCTCTGGATCGCTGTCATACACAACCCCTCCACCTGCCTGAATATAGAGTTTCTCATCCTTCACCACGGCTGTGCGCAGGGCGATACACATATCCATATCGCCATTGGCCGCAAAATATCCGCAGCCCCCGCCATAAACACCACGCTTCTCAGGCTCTAGCTCGTCGATAATCTCCATTGCGCGCACTTTGGGTGCACCGGAAACCGTTCCCGCAGGCATCCCCGCAAAGAACGCCGAGAGCGCGTCCTGATCGTCGGCCAACTCGCCCACAACGTTTGAAACGATGTGCATTACGTGGCTGTAATGCTCGACCACGAAGTGCTCGGTCGGTTTGACAGTTCCGATTTTGGAAACCTTGCCCGTGTCATTGCGGCCCAGATCCAAGAGCATCAGGTGCTCTGCCAGTTCTTTCTTGTCGGCCAGCAAATCTGCCTCTAGTGCGCGGTCTTCTTCGGGAGTTTTGCCACGTGGGCGGGTGCCCGCGATCGGGCGGATTGTGACTTGTTTATCAAACACACGCACGAGAATTTCAGGGCTCGCTCCGATCACCTGAAAATCGCCGAAGTTGAAGTAGAACATGAACGGCGACGGATTCGTGCGGCGCAAGCTTCGGTAAAGCGCGAAAGGCGGGAGGGGGAAATCCTGTGTCCAGCGCTGGCTAGGAACGACCTGAAAGATGTCGCCCGCACGGATATATTCTTTGGCCTTTTCGACGGCGTCCAAATACCCTTGATGCGTAAAGTTAGAGGTCAGTTCGCCCAGATCCGCTTGCGATCCAAGATCACGCGTTTCGCCTGGCATTTGACGCTCGAGATCGCGAACGGCGTCCATCACACGCTCGGCGGCCTGCGCATAGGCGGCTTTGGCCGATTGTCCCGAACTCGCCCAAGCAGGCGACACAACAGTAACCTCGCCCTTAACCCCATCCAGAACCACAACAACCGATGGGCGGATCATGACGGCATCGGGCAGGCTGAGCGCATCCGGATTCATATTAGGCAGGTGCTCAACGAGGCGGATCATATCATAGCCAAGATAACCAAAGAGCCCCGCCGCAGCGCTCGGCAACTCAGCAGGCATCTCAATCCGGCTCTCTTCGATGATCTGGCGCAGCGCGGTCAGGGGCTCATCGGAGCAGGGGGTAAACGCATCACGATCATAACGCGCCTCGCGATTGAGGCGGCTGGTGGTGCCGTCACATTCCCAAATAAGGTCGGGCTTCATCCCGATAATCGAGTAGCGCCCACGCGTCTCGCCGCCTGTCACACTCTCGAGAACAAAGCTGTCTTTGCGCCCCTGTGTGAGTTTCAGCATCAATGAAACGGGCGTGTCCAGATCAGCCGCAAGACGGGTAAAAACCACTTGGTTCTTTCCTGCTGCATAGCCGGCTTCAAAGCTCTCATATGTCGGCGTGAGTGACACGGGCAACTCCTCGGATGTTCGCAAAACGGCCCCATTGAGGAGCCGCTAAAGAGGTAAGTGTTATTATTGCGGGAAGTTCGAGTGAACCGCTGTAATAACGGCCTGATTGATGGTCAGACCTGCATCAGTCGTCAGCTTCGCCGCAACGGATGTGAAGATGTCATTCGAGATGGATTGTGCCATCTGTTGCTCAAGACCTTCTTTCATCGCGACCACTTCGAGATTGTCCAGATCAGGACCCGCCTTGCCGTTGAGCTGCACCAGAATAACGCTGTCTTGGTATGGGATGACATCAAATTCATCTACATCAAGCGCAAACACTCGTTCCATGAAGTCTTCTGGTGTTCCATCAACGTAAGAGGTGCGTGTCAGGTCGGTTTCGATTGTGATGACCACATCGGTTGCATCGGCGGTGCCATCTGCGCGCAGGTTTGCCTTGAACTCGTCAGCCATCGCCATGAGTTGCTCGCGGACCTGCTCGGTGCGCCATGCGGCGGATACTGCTGGACGAACATCGGAGAGGTCTTCGACTTGCTCTGGCAAAACTTCGTCCAACCGCAGCGCAAAAACACCGCCGTCGTCCAACGGAATTGCCTTTTCAAAGTCTCCGTCCTGAACGGCCGCTGCTGCTTCTCGGAACGCTTCGTAGCCTGCGATTCCTTCGCTCATGTCATCGGACCAATCGATGGTTCCAAGCTCAAGGTCTGTCTCGGCGGCCAGTTCCTCGAGTGAGTTACCACCCGCAAGAAGATCGTCGATATCGTTGAGGCTATCACCGATTTTACGGCTGGCAGCATCCATTAGAAGCTCCGAACGCAGCTCTGGAAGGGCCTCTTCAAAGGTTGTGACATTGGCTGTTAGAATAGCGTTCATACGGAAAAGTGCGGGGCCTGTTTCTGTCTGAATGGGGCCGACAACTGCGGGCTCTTCGAGTGCGAAAATTTCGTCGGCAGCCGCGCCGAGATCGGCTCTTGTTGCTTCGCCAAGGTCAATATCGGAGAGTGTTAGGCCACGCTCTTGGACAAGATCACCAAAGGTTGCCTCGTCGTTATCCAGACGCGCCTTGGCGGCTTCGGCTTGTTCAACACTAGGGTAGGCGAGACGCTCAACCATACGGCGCTCGGGGACGTTGAATGTGTCCGCACGGTCGTCATAAAGCTTGCGCAGATCCTCTTCTGGAACCTCAATCGTGCCCACAAGATCATTGGGCGTTACCCACGCATAGGTGATACGCTTTTTCTCGGGACGAGTGAAATCCTCGGGATGTGCGGCGTGATAGGCCTCTAGCTGCTCGGTTGTCGGCTTGGCGATCTCTTGTTCGAGGTTGGATTCATCCAGAACCGCCCAAGTGAAACTGCGGCGACCCGCAATATATTCCATCGCCAAATCCGAAAGGGCTTCTGGTGTTACAACACCTGTCACGAGGGATTGCTGATAGATATTGCGCGCGGCTTCTGTACGTAGAGTCTCTTCGTATTCAGCTTCGGTGATACCGTTGCGTTGGAGATAGAAATCATAGTCCTGACGGCTAAAACTTCCGTCCAGACCTTGAAAAGTAGGCTGTTCCTGAAGGGCGCGGGCGACGAAATCATCCCCGACCGAAATCCCGAGATTGGCAGTTTCGTTGTCGGTTGCCGCCGTCGCGTAGAGCTGCTGACGCAGGTTCTGATCGATCCCGAATTGCGCCGCCATCGACAGTGTGACCTGCTGGCCGAACTGTTGCGAATAGCGGTTCAACTCGTTGTTCAACGCGCGGTAATATTCGTCAGCGGTTACTTCGGTTTCGCCCACTTTGGCCATCGGAGTTGCCCCGCCGCCAAAATTCGTGATGCTGAACCCTGCGAGGCCCACAATCAGCCCGATAATCAGAACCCACACAAAGAACCGAGAGACTCCGCTGCTGCCACCAATCGCCATGTTTTGTACCCTTTTTCATTCGTTGCAGAATGTTTAGGGGTTTGGTCCAACAGGAGCAAGAGCCGAAGCTAAAACCCGCACAAAAGTTAGAATTTTTGCGCCGCGAGCCGTTCGTAAAGTGTGGAAATTCCGTGTTTATCGATATTGGCGAAGGCCACACGAACCTCTGACGCGCCTATCGTTTCGGAAGCCGCGCGGAACATCGTTCCCGGAAGCAGCAAAACACCCGCGTTCTGCACCAGTTTCTTCGCTAGATCAGGCGAGGAAATCGCGTAGGGATGGCGTATGTATGCGAAGTACGCACCCGCGCCGAGCAATTCCCAGCCAAGCGCCTCCAGCGCAGGGAACCCTTCGACAATCGCCGCGCGGCGGCTCAGGATTTCCTGACGCTCTCCCGCTAGCCAGTCATCGAGATTTTCGATTCCCCAAAGCGCGCCGATCTGGCCAAGTTGGTTCGGACAGATCGCGACCGTATCGAGGAACTTCTCGACCTCGTGATGGAATTCAGCGCTCGCGATAATTGCACCAACGCGGTGGCCCGTGAGACGGTAGGATTTGGAGAACGAGTAGAGCGCGATCACGGTGTCCGACCAATCCGGATCACTCAAAAGGTCATGCGCCGCGCCGCTTACGCTATGAAAATCGCGATAGGTTTCGTCAACAATCAGCGCCAGCCCGTTTTCGCGCGCAAGATCGCGGAACTGCGCAATGAGTTCTGCGGGATATTCAACGCCTGCGGGGTTGTTGGGGCTTACCAACACAATCGCTTTGGTGCGCGCAGTAATGAGCGCGCGGGCTTGGTCAGGATCGGGAAGAAGGTTCGTCGTGGCGGGCAGGGGCACGGCATTGACGCCCTGCATTTCGCACCACATCTGATGGTTGAAATACCACGGTGTGGGGATGATAACCTCATCGCCCTTTTGTGTTAGGCAGGCAATCGTGGCTGCGAAGGCTTGGTTGCAACCCGCTGTAATCGCGATGTTTTCCCGCGAGACCGTTCCTTGATAAAGGCGTGCCCATCGTGCCGCCAGTGCTTCACGAAGATCATCGCGCCCCAAAACGGCACCATATAGATGAGCGTCAGGCTGATGGAGGATCGCGTCGGCCATGGCTTGCTGCATGGCGGGCGGTGGCGTTTCGACGGGGGCGGCTTGGCTGACGTTGATGAGCGGTCTGTCGGCCGGAAATTCAACCCCGTCAAGCCAACGGCGCGCTTCCATGACTGGGGGCGCGGCGGTACCGGCCATCGCGGGGTTCAGGGGGAATTTTAGCGCGCTCACGTTAGTCTTTGCCACGGTAGGGTTCGACGTACTGAAGAGCCATATCCCAAGGGAAGAAAATCCATGTATCCTGCGACACCTCGGTAATAAACGTATCAACCATTGGGCGGCCTTTTGGCTTGGCGTAAACGGTCGCGAAATGGGCCTTGGGATATAGCTTGCGCACAAGCTCCAATGTGCGGCCGGAATCAACCAGATCATCCACAATCAGGATACCTTCGCCGTCGCCCATAAGTTCGGCGTCCGGTGCCTTAAGGACCTTCGCTTCGCTTTGTTCCTGATGATCGTAGGACTTAACCGAGATCGTATCGACTGTGCGAATGTCCAATTCACGCGCCATAATCATCGCGGGGGCCATCCCGCCGCGCGTGATCGCAACAACAGCACGCCAGCCGCCAGTTTTTGGGCCTTCGCCATCAAGACGCCATGCCAGCGCCCGCGCATCGCGGTGGATTTGGTCCCAGCTAATGTGGAAGCCTTTTTCGTGTGGCAAACGGTCGGTCATGGCAGGTCTCTCCTGGTTGCAAGCAGCAATAAGGGGTTAGTGTGTAGATCAGGTTAAAGCGATTTTCATTCCTAGAACCCCAAGCAAACCACCAAAGATCCGGTCGATTGTGCTTTTCAGGCTCAAGTAGGAGCGGCGCGTCGTTTCGAGCGAAAATATCCGCCCGACAATAATATTCCAAGCGGTTTCGTTAAGGAACACAATCGCCAAAAGCGCAATTATCACACCAGCGCCCGCATCTGCGGGCACCGTGCCCAGAAAAATCGCTGCAAAAAGAATGGCTGGCTTGGGGTTGGCGAGCTGAGTGAACAGTCCCAGAACCACACCGCGCAGAAGGCTGGGGGCGGTGACAGATTCAGAGGTGTTAAGGGGCGTGTCGGCCTGTTTGAACAGTTTGAAAGCCATATAGATTAGGAATGCGCCCCCCAGAACCTTGAAACCGATGAGCAACATCGGAGCATAGGCAAAGAGGAGCGACAATCCGAAGAGAGCAGCCGTTGCCCAGACGACTCCGCCAATCCCGATGCCGATTGCGACGCCGGTTGCGGCGCGAAAACCGTGCGTTACGCCCGTGCGAGCAGCCATCAATACCGAGGGCCCGGGGCTGATGGCAGCCATGAGGTGCAAGAGCGCAACTGCGATAAAGGCGGAGAGCGCCACTATTTACGACCTGTCACAGCGTCGATATCAGGCGCATCGACAGCTTTCATACCAACAACGTGATAGCCCGCGTCGACGTGCAGGTTCTCACCTGTGGTGCCGGAGCCAAGATCGGAGAGCAGGTAAAGCGCTGCCTTGCCGACTTCTTCTTGGGTGACGTTGCGGCGCAATGGTGAGTTGAGCTCGTTCCATTTGAGGATATAGCGGAAGTCGCCAATTCCGGATGCCGCGAGGGTCTTGATCGGGCCGGCGGAAATTGCGTTAACACGAATACCGTCCTTGCCGAGGTCCTCTGCGAGGTATTTTACGGAGGCCTCAAGTGCTGCCTTGGCAACACCCATGACGTTATAATGCGGCATAACTTGCTCGGCGCCATAATAGGTCAAGGTAAGCATGGAACCACCGGGGTTCATGATTTTTTCAGCGCGGTTCGCGATTGCGGTGAAGGTGTAAACGGATACGTCCATCGTCATGTTAAAGTTCGCTTGCGACGTATCCACGTACCGCCCGCGCAACTCGCCCTTGTCCGAGAAGCCAATCGCATGCACGACGAAATCAATCTTGCCCCAGACTTTCTCGATTTGTGCGAACATCGCATCCAGAGACTCTGCATCCGTTGCGTCACAATCAAACAGTTGCGTCACGCCAAGGGACTCGGCCATCGGCTCTACGCGCTTCTTGAACGCTTCGCCCATATAAGAGAATGCAAGCTCTGCGCCATGCTCGGCACAGGCCTTTGCGATGCCCCATGCGATAGATTTGTCATTGGCCAGCCCCATGATAAGGCCACGTTTACCGTCCATCAGTTTCATTTTTATTTCCTAAAAATTATTCGCCCCAGCGTTCTATTGCATTAAGCGATAGACAGAGTTGCATCAAGTCTGTTGGCATGGTCCAAGGAGAGAACATCGACAAATTTGCGAGGCCATCATGACGGAATCACGGGAAATTTTTTCAGGAGATAATCCTTTCGAGATCGCGCAGCGGTGGCTCTCCGAGGCCGAAAAGACCGAGCCAAACGATCCGAACGCGATCGCGCTAGCGACGGTTGATGAGACCGGAATGCCAAATGTGCGCATGGTGCTCTTGAAGGAAATAGAGCCTGATGCGTTTGTGTTTTATACCAATTACGGCAGTTCCAAAGCCAAAGAAATAGAGCATTGTGGCAAGGCGAGCTTTGTCCTGCACTGGAAATCTCTGCGCCGTCAGGTTCGCGTGCGCGGACACGTTAAACGTGTGGAAGGGCCGCAAGCAGACGCATATTTTGCCAGCAGATCCCTTAAGAGTCGGCTCGGCGCGTGGGCATCTGAACAGTCTCAGCCGCTTGAAACTCGTGCCGCTTTAGTCGCAAAAGTTGCAAAATTGACGCTACGGAAGGGTCCTAATCCACCGCGCCCACCGTTTTGGGGCGGATTTCGGCTCATTCCGACCGAGTTCGAGTTCTGGGCTGATGGGGAGTTTCGACTCCATGATAGGTTTAGATGGACACGAGAAAGCACTGATTCTGATTGGGAAATTTCGAGACTCAACCCATGATTGTGCTATAGATTCGCTGCAACGTAGCGAAATACATCCTATTTTACCTCTTGCAACATTGGGCATGTTTGCAGACAAAGGGGTCGGGCAGGACTAAAATTTAGGCGCCTTTTTGGCGTAATTGGGATGAATGATAATAGCTTAATCGGACGAATAGTTCGCGGACACGTAAAGTGGTTCGACCCTGTAAAAGGATTTGGTTTCGTCGTGTCGCAAAACGGTGGACCAGATATCCTGTTACACGGCAATGTGCTTCGTAATTTCGGACAAAGCTCGGTTGCAGAACTGGCTGGAATCGAAATCGAGGTTCAAGACACAGAACGCGGCGCTCAAGCCGTGCAGGTTCTGGCGATTTGGCCGCCAGAAGGTAGAAACGCGTCGGAGGCGCCCTCATTTAATCTACCTCCCGCTACGGACGCACCTTTGGTGCCTGCGCGGGTGAAGTGGTTTGACAAGGCCAAAGGATTTGGCTTTGCGAATGTCTTTGGGTACTCTGATGACGTATTTGTTCATGTCGAGGTGTTACGCCTTTCTGGACTTGCGGACCTTCAACCCGGAGAGGCAGTTGCCTTGCAGGTGGTCAATGGCGAGCGAGGCCAAATGGCGGCGTCTGTCACCTCATGGGAGGCGGTATTAGCCAGCGATTTGTAAATAGAAAGCGTATGACCCTGTTTCGCGACGCGGGCAGGGCAGCGCAAGTTACTGTGCGGCGCGTGATCGCATCATGGATCCTGTTGGGGCTGACTGCTTCGGCGGGATTTTCTGCATGTGCGCCTGATATTCTGGACCTGCGCGGTTCTTGGGGGCAGGCGCAGTTCCAGATCGAGATCGCGGATACCGATGCTTCGCGCGCGCAAGGTCTGATGCATCGCACCGAGATGCCCCGAATGGCGGGGATGCTGTTCGTCTACGATTCGCCGCGACCGATGGCGTTTTGGATGCGCAACACGCTGATTCCCCTCGATCTGTTGTTCATCGCCCCGAGCGGAGAGATTCTCTTGGTTCACGAGCAGGCGATTCCCCTCGACGAGACCCCGATTCCGGGGCCGGACGACGCAATTGCAGTGCTCGAAATCAACGGCGGCATGGCCAAGACCCTTGGAATTCGGGCTGGTGATGAAGTCCGACACATTTTTTTCGATCAATTTTCAAATTCTTGGCCTTGTGATGCGTCTTAGGGCTTTTCATTCCCGTTGCCGCTGTTTAAGAAGCGCTCAGTCGGGGCGTAGCGCAGCCTGGTAGCGCGACGGTTTTGGGTACCGTAGGTCGCAAGTTCGAATCTTGCCGTCCCGACCATCTCAACAGAAAATCTAGTTAAAGCGCCTTCGGGATTCGCAGGGCAGCTATCACATTTTTGTAACGCTTTCATGAATCGCGTCTGTTCGGGCGCGCCTAAAGCTTAGGCAGTTGTGCTTCTTGGGCCACCTCCGAGCGATCTGCCTTAATTGCATTTCATTTGAATGCTGAGAAGCCGATCTGGCCTGTGGATAACTTCATGCGTTTGTTTAGGTGACTTCTCTAACGGGCGCTAATTTATTGAGAAAAACGCGCGATCGTCGCGCAAGTCGTTGATCTGAAATTTTAACCTTTAGAATCAAATCGGCGTGCCACATTTTGAGGTCCTTAGTCCGTCAACGAAAAAAAGCCGTGGATAACTCAAATATTTGCGTTGACCCAATAGGCGCTTATACGCCACCTTGTGGGTGCTGGTCGGGGATGCCACAAGATTTAGTGGTGGATCGGCGAAAGGGACTACAGAGAACCATACGCACTTCTTTTTGCGAAGTAATGCAAAACCCTTGGGCTTGTACCTCAAGGGACGGGTTTTCTTTAGCTTTCGTCACCGACTGGCACGAGTTTACACGCTGAAGACCGACTCGCGAGATTCGGACCAGTTATTCAAATGACCAAATGGGTTAGGCACGGGGCAAAACGATGAAGATAGAACGCAAGTTTACCAAATCCGGAAAAGATGCATATGCGGACATCGAGTTCACCGAGACTGCCTCGGAAATCCGCAATCCGGACGGTACCATTGTGTTTCGTCTTGATGACGTAGAAGTTCCAGCAAAGTGGAGCCAAGTCGCAAGTGATGTGATCGCCCAGAAATACTTTCGGAAGGCTGGCGTGCCTGCGGCTCTGAAGAAGGTTAAAGAAAAAGACGTTCCAGAATTCCTCTGGCGCTCGGTTCCAGACGACAAAGCCCTCGAAGCCCTCCCAGAATCGGCCCGCACAGGCGGCGAGATCAGCGCCAAGCAGGTGTTTGACCGTCTTGCTGGTGCATGGGCGTACTGGGGCTGGAAAGGGGGCTACTTCACCTCCGAAAGCGACGCACGCGCATACTATGACGAGATGCGCCATATGCTCGCGAGCCAACGTGCTGCACCAAATTCCCCACAGTGGTTTAACACTGGCCTTCACTGGGCTTATGGGATCGACGGTCCGGGCCAAGGGCACCACTACGTAGACTATAAAACAGGCAAGCTAACTCTATCGAGCTCCGCATATGAGCACCCACAGCCACACGCGTGCTTTATCCAGTCGGTTGGCGATGATCTTGTGGGTGACGGCGGCATCATGGACCTTTGGGTGCGTGAGGCGCGTCTATTCAAATACGGATCCGGGACAGGAACCAACTTCAGCTCACTCCGCGCCGCTGGTGAGAAACTGAGCGGGGGCGGTAACTCCTCTGGTCTTATGGGCTTCCTCAAGATCGGCGACCGCGCTGCGGGTGCGATCAAATCAGGCGGCACAACACGCCGCGCTGCGAAAATGGTGATCGTAGATGCCGACCATCCTGATATCGAAGAATTCATCGACTGGAAGGTTCTAGAAGAGCAAAAAGTGGCGTCAATCGTTGCTGGCTCCAAAATGCACGAAGAGAAACTGAACGCGATTTTTGAGGCGATCAAGCTTTGGGATGGAGCCGTTCAGGATGCGTATGAGCCCAAGAAAAACGTGGGCCTGAAGCAAGCTGTTCGTGCTGCGAAAAAGGTTGCAATTCCAGAGTCTTATGTGAAGCGCGTGCTTGACTATGCGCGCCAGGGATACGACAGCATTGAGTTCCCGACATATGATACTGACTGGGACTCCGAGGCCTATAACTCTGTATCCGGTCAGAACTCCAACAACTCAATCCGTGTAACAGATGCGTTTTTGAAGGCCGTAGAAGAAGACGCCGATTGGCATTTGCTAAACCGTACCGATGGCCGCGTTTCAAAAACTATCAAGGCGCGCGATTTGTGGGAAAAAGTTGGCCACGCCGCATGGGCCTGTGCTGATCCAGGCATTCAGTACCACGACACGGTTAACGCTTGGCATACCTGTCCGGAAGATGGCGCCATTCGTGGCTCGAACCCATGCTCCGAGTATATGTTCCTTGATGATACGGCCTGTAACCTCGCTTCGATGAATTTGTTGACCTTCCTCAAGGACGACGAATTCCAAGCCGAAGATTACATGCACGCCACACGCCTCTGGACATTGACGCTCGAAATTTCAGTCACAATGGCGCAGTTCCCGTCAAAAGAGATCGCGCAACGTTCCTATGACTTCCGCACGCTGGGTCTTGGCTATGCGAACATCGGTGGTCTTCTGATGAACATGGGCTATGGTTATGACTCGGATGAGGGCCGCGCGCTCGCGGGTGCTTTGACGGCGATCATGACGGGTGTGGCTTATGCAACTTCGGCAGAGATCGCGAGTGAGCTTGGCGCATTTGCGAAATACGAAAAGAACGCAAAGCACATGCTGCGCGTCATTCGCAACCACCGCACCGCCGCGCATGGCAAAACAACCGGATATGAAGCGCTGGATATCAAGCCGCTCGCTTTGGATCACGCGAATTGCCCCGATCAGCGTTTGGTTGAGCTGGCGAAATCCTCATGGGACGAGGCGCTTGAGCTGGGCGAGAAGCATGGTTACCGCAACGCGCAGGTTTCGGTTATCGCGCCGACGGGCACGATTGGCCTCGTTATGGACTGCGATACCACAGGGATCGAACCAGACTTTGCGCTCGTGAAGTTCAAGAAGCTTGCGGGCGGCGGTTACTTCAAGATCATCAACCGCTCCGTACCTGCAGCGCTGGAAAAACAGGGTTATACCTCTTCGCAAATCGAAGAAATCGTAAGCTATGCGGTAGGACACGCCAGCATTGGCAACGCACCTGCGATCAACCACACCTCGCTCGTTGGTCATGGTTTTGGCCAAAACGAGATCGATAAGATCGAAGCCGCGTTGCCAAGCGCGTTCGACATTCGCTTCGTGTTCAACCAATGGACACTGGGCGAGGAGTTCTGCACCGGGACACTCGGTATTCCGGCCGAGAAGCTGAATGATCCGAATTTTGACCTTCTCCGTCATCTTGGATTTAGCAAAGCCGACGTTGAGGCCGCTAATGATCACGTCTGCGGAACCATGACCCTCGAAGGGGCGCCGCACCTAAAGGAAGAACACTACTCGATCTTTGATTGCGCCAACCCATGCGGCAAAAAAGGTAAGCGTTTCCTAAGTGTTGATAGCCACATCTACATGATGGCCGCGGCTCAGAGCTTCATCTCGGGTGCGATTTCCAAGACTATCAACATGGCAAATGACGCAACCATCGAGGATTGCCAAAAGGCCTATGAGCTGAGCTGGTCGCTTGGGATCAAGGCCAACGCGCTCTATCGTGATGGCTCTAAGCTTTCGCAACCTCTGGCGGCGTCGCTTGTCGAGGATGACGAAGACGCGCAAGAGGTTCTCGAAAGCGGTTCCGCACAAGAAAAAGCGACCGTTCTGGCCGAGAAAATCGTAGAGAAGATCGTCGTTAAAGAGATCATCAAATCCCACCGTGAGAAAATGCCTCAGCGCCGCAAGGGTTACACCCAAAAGGCAAACGTTGGCGGGCACAAAGTCTACCTGCGGACGGGTGAGTATGAGGATGGTAATCTCGGTGAAATCTTCATCGATATGCACAAAGAGGGGGCTGGCTTCCGCGCGATGATGAACAACTTTGCCATCGCGGTATCGGTTGGGCTTCAATATGGTGTGCCACTTGAAGAGTTCGTCGACGCATTCACATTCACCAAGTTCGAACCCGCCGGTATGGTTCAAGGGAACGACAGCGTGAAGAGCGCGACCTCCATTCTGGATTATATCTTCCGCGAGTTGGCGATTTCCTATCTGGATCGCACCGACCTTGCGCATGTGAAACCAGAGGGCGCTAGCTTTGACGATATCGGTCGTGGCGAAGAAGAAGGCGTTGCAAACGTTCAGAATGTAAGCGATGAAGCGGCCTCCAAGTCATTGGAAGTGTTGAAACAAATCAGTTCAACCGGTTACCTGCGCAAGCGCGTACCACAGGAACTTGTGGTACTTCAGGGTGGCGCAGGGGCGATGGCGCTTGCCGATGCTCAAGATCCAATGGCGACGCTTCAGACACTCGTTCCAGAAATTTCCCAGTCCACAGCAGCGACTGCGATGACAACCACGGTTGTGGGAAGTGCTTCTGGCCAAATGGACGCACGTTCCAAGGCGAAAATGCAGGGCTATGAGGGTGATCCATGCGGCGATTGCGGCAACTACACATTGGTTCGCAACGGCACATGCATGAAATGCAACACTTGCGGCGGAACGTCAGGGTGTAGCTAAGAATTCCGACCTTCGGGTCGGCGAGTTCCGGGGCGGGTGCGCTCGCCCCAGACGCAGATCAGGCCGCAGGCAGAATACCGGGCGGTACGAATGATGAGCCTGACACGCGAAACTGGGGAGCCTTTTGGGCTCCCCTTTTTATTTCTACTTCTCGGCGCCGCGCCCAAGGGCCGCAACACCTGTACGCGCAGTTTCCACAAGACCAAGCGGACGCATCAAGTCGGCGAAAGCATCGATCTTCTCGCTCGTGCCCGTCATCTCAAAAATGAAACTGTTGAGGGTGCTATCCACCACATTTGCGCGGAAAATGTCGGCCAAACGGAGCGCCTCGACGCGCTTTTCACCGTTTCCAGAGACCTTGAAGAGCGCAAGTTCACGTTCAACGCTTGCGCCTTCGACCGTAAGGTCATGCACGCGGTAAACGGGAACAATACGGCCAAGTTGCGCCTTTATTTGCTCGATGACCTGCGGTGTTCCCGAAGTCACGATCGTAATGCGCGAGCGGTGATTTTCGTGGTTAACTTCAGCGACCGTCAAGCTGTCGATGTTGTACCCGCGTCCCGAAAACAGGCCAATGACCCGTGCCAAAACACCCGCTTCGTTATCAACAACACAGGCAAGCGTGTGGGATTCAACCACATCGGCATTCGGGTCCTTGAGGTCGTAGGCCGAATGCTTGGATGTGCCTTTTTTAATTTTTAGAACAGACATTTATCGACCTTTCTTAAACCAGTACGGCGCCGGAGTCGCCAATCGCATCTTCGGTGCTCGCATCGCCCATAAGCATCTCGTTATGCGCTGCGCCTGACGGGATCATGGGGAAACAGTTCTCATGCTTTTCGACCAGACAATCAAAGATCACTGGGCCGTCATAGTTGATCATTTCCATGATCGCATCGTCCAAATCCGCAGGGTCAGAGCAAATAATGCCCTTGGCTCCGAATGCTTCGGCGAGCTTTACGAAATCAGGCAGGCTCTCGCTCCATGAATGGCTGTAGCGTTCGCCGTGTAGCAATTCTTGCCATTGGCGCACCATTCCCAAACGCTCGTTGTTAAGAATGAACTGCTTTACGGGCAGGCGGTATTGCGCGGCGGTACCCATTTCCTGCATGTTCATGAGCCAGCTCGCTTCGCCGGCAACGTTGATCACAAGGCTCTCAGGATGTGCAACCTGAACGCCAACGGACGCCGGAAGGCCATACCCCATGGTTCCCAATCCACCAGAAGTCATCCAGCGGTTCGGGTCTTCGAATCCAAGAAACTGCGCGGCCCACATCTGATGTTGTCCAACCTCGGTTGTGACATAGCGATCATATTTTTTCGTAAGCTCTTCAAGACGTTGGAGCGCATATTGCGGTTTGATCGTCGTCTTGGATTGCTTGTAGGAAAGGCAACGTTTGTCGCGCCACTGGTCGATTGTCGTCCACCATTTCTTGAGTGCCGCCGCGTTTGTTTTGCGTCCGCGGGCTTTCCAGATTTTGAGTGCATCCTCAAGAACATGGCCGATGTCACCCAATATGGGCACATCTACGTGAATGACCTTGTTGATCGAGCTTGGATCAATGTCGATATGAACCTTCGCGCTCTTGGGGCTGAACGATTTGATACGTCCCGTAATCCGGTCATCAAAACGCGCGCCGATATTTACCATAACGTCGCAGCCGTGCATGGCCATATTCGCTTCGTACAGCCCGTGCATCCCCAACATTCCAAGCCAGTTTTTGCCTGATGCGGGGTAGGCACCCAAGCCCATGAGAGTGGAAGTAACCGGAATATTCGCAGCATCCGCCCACTCACGAAGCAGTTGGCTCGCGGCAGGACCAGAGTTGATAACGCCGCCGCCAGTATAGAATACCGGACGCTCCGCTGTTTCGAGCAGTTCAACCATCGCGGTGATGGCTTCTGTGTCGCCCTTCAGCTTAGGTTGGTAATGGTCAACTTTGGCCTTTTGCGGTGGGGTATATGTACCTGTGGCAAACTGAACGTCCTTGGGAATGTCGACCAACGTCGGTCCGGGGCGACCAGAAGTTGCAACGTGAAACGCTTGGTGCAGCGTATTGGCCAGCTGATCAGTGTCTTTCACCAGCCAGTTATGTTTCGTGCAGGGGCGCGTGATGCCAACCGTATCGGCCTCTTGGAAACCATCGGTCCCGATCATGAATGTTGGAACCTGCCCAGTCAGAACGATCAACGGGATGGAATCCAATAACGCATCAGTCAGGCCCGTTACTGCATTTGTCGCGCCGGGGCCAGAAGTTACCAGAACAACGCCCGGTTTGCCGGTGCTGCGCGCGTATCCTTCGGCGGCGTGAACGGCACCTTGTTCGTGGCGCACAAGAATATGGCGCACGTCGTTTTGCTGAAAAATTGCGTCATAAATAGGAAGGACAGCACCACCAGGATAGCCAAAGACGGTGTCAACGCCCTGATCCTTGAGGGCTTGAACAATCATTTCTGCGCCGGTCATCTGCCGTGTCATGTCTCTCTCCGATATTTCGTGCTTAGCACGCCCTTGTTTTTGCTACAAAAAAGCCCTCGGAAAGTTCCGAGGGCGCATGGGTTCCAATATGGTTTACCGTTACCGGCCCATGCGCGAACTTCTGACTAGAATGACAACAGAAAACATTGCCGAGGCTCCTTTGCGTGTCCGGAGACATTATCACGCAGAAAAGAGGCGTCAACACCGAAAATCCAGTAAAAGTGTCGTTCAGGGCTGGAAATCTTGCGTATAATTACCAAAAGGGACCAGTTTTTGGAATTTTCGCGTCTAACTCGAGTTTGCGAGGGTACTAATCACACTTTCCGCGCTATTCGTTGCCTTCTGAATATTTTCGGCGAGTGTTTTGACCTCTCCTGCAATCACGGAAAAGCCACGGCCCGCTTCACCTGCGCGTGCAGCTTCGACAGAGGCGTTGAGTGCCGTGAGGCGGACCGAAGTTGAAATCTTGCGAATGTCGTTCACAGCGGCGGCAAGTGTTTGGCGCGCACTGTCGAGATCGCCTTTTTGCGCGTCGAGATCAGCAGAGAGTACGTCGATAAGGTGGCTGGTGCAGTCAAATGAGGTGGGGAATACCTCATTGTAGAACTGTTTCGCTTCATGAAATTTGGGCGGATTGTCATTGGAAAGGCGCTCCGCAAAGCGAGAGATTGTTTCGCCACAGGCCAAGAGCCGTTTGCGCTGTGCGTCGTTGTTTGCGGCGTTCTGGCGAAGCCACGCGAGCTTTTCCTTGGAGAGGTCAAGTGGGTTCGCGTTCCCATAGAGCATATCGAGAGTTGCTTGGTATCGATCGCGATAGGTGTGGAATTCCTTGATCGCTTGGGCGCGGTCGTCACTCTCTGGGGCGGCGACAATCGCCATTGCGCGCTGACAAAGCTGCAGGCCATTGACGCGCGTTAATGTGATTTGATCAAGCAGCGCGCGATCACTTGTCGGCGCTTTTTGCCCATCTACGGGGGAAGAGGTGGAAGTCGCGGAGAATTGCAGAGACATATGGATGGCCTTTTGATGCGCGTGATTTAGGGCACCATATGTCAAGGAAATGAAGGCTCGCTTAACGCATATCTAGAAATGCACGCCTGTCCCCTGAAGCACACCATGCTCAAGCGCGTAGCGTGTAAGGCCCGCAGTCGAGCTAATCCCAAGTTTTCTCTTGATATTTTTGCGGTGCGTTTCGACCGTCCTGACGGAAATATCCAGAACGAGCGCAACTTCTTTGTTACTTCGACCCTGAGCCAGTTCGAGTAGGATAGTTTGTTCGCGGCTTGTGAGGGGAATACGTCCGTCGGCGGTCTTGGGCTCGATTGAGGAGCTCGCCCCGGGACAGAGATACTGTGCTCCTGTCATGACGGTATCAATGGCGGCCTTGATTTCTTCGGTGGGGACGTCCTTGAGGATATACCCTTTGGCACCCGCTGAGAGCGCCGTTGAAATATACTCGGGCGTGTCATGCATCGACAAAATCAGGATGCGAATATCGGGGTGTTTTTCGAGCAAGATTTCCGTGGCCGCAAGCCCGTCGATCTTGGGCATGTTTAGATCCAGAAGGATAACATCAGGGTCTAATTCTCCTGTCTTATCAATAGCTTCTTTGCCATTGCTAAGGCACCCCACGACCGAAATATCATCATAGGTTTCGAGGATGGATTGAATCCCTGCGGCGACCATTGGATGGTCGTCTACAATGAGAACCTTGGTGGGGGTGGGCTGTGTCATGTTGTTTCTCTTGCTGGCGTTTCGGGGCTCAGGAGATGGCTGAGCGGGACGTGCACTTCTATGCGCGTGCCTGATGGGGTGGATCGCATTCTGAATGTGCCGTCAAGTTGATCTATGCGTTCCTGCATGTTTCGCAATCCGATACCGTTCTTTACGCGATCTCTTGCATCGTCCGACATTCCGTGACCGTTGTCCGATATTGTCATGGTCGCGCCGTATTTATGGCCGCCCACGCTGATCTTAACATGAGTTGCGCCCGAGTGCCTCTCGATATTGGTCAAGGCCTCTTGCGCGATACGATAGAGCGCGATCTTGCTTTCCTGATCTAGTCGGTTGCGGAAAACTGCGGTCTCGATATCGGTCTGGATGCCGGTGCGGGCGCTGAAATCCTTAATCAGCGCTTGAAGGGCAGGTCCCAAGCCCAGATCGTCCAGCACACCCGGTCTAAGGTCGTGGCTGATGCGTCTGACTTCTTGGATGGCGCCGTTCAGATGGGAAATGCCTGTGTCCAAACTATCCCCTGCGTCCTCGCGGCCAGATTGTAGGCGGCGGCGCGTCAGTTCGAGAGCGTAGCGGACACCAACGAGGATCTGGCTGATGGAGTCGTGAAGTTCGCGCGCCACACGTCCGCGCTCTTCTTCCTGCGTGTCAAAAACCCGCTGTGTAAGGCGTTTGAGCTTGGCGTCGGCGAGGCGTCGTTCCCGCACATTCAGTGTAATGCCCGACATGAACACCAACATCAGAGCGGCAACCGTGATGGCGAGAATATAAACAAATGTTTGGTGTACACGTTTCTCAACCTGCGCGCGCGCTTCGGCGGTGGTGGCGAGCACATCGTCGATAAAGACTCCTGTGCCCACGGCCCAACGCCAATTCTGGAGCCCAATAACATACGTCACGAGCGGGCCCGTTTCCCCCGTCGAGGGTTTCTCCCACAGATAGGTGTGATACCCAGCACCGCTTCGGGCAATAGTGATCAGTTCATCCACGATGGGCGTTCCGTTGACATCCTCAAGCCCCGCCCAGTTCTCGCCGATCAGATAGGTTTGGCGTGGTGACACAAGATTGTTGCCGTCATAATCGAAAACAAAAAAGCTCCCGTCATCGCCATACGTCATTGCCGCAAGGATTTGGGTGACGCGGAGCTTGGCCTGATAATCATCAGGCGCGGCGCGGCCATAGATTGAAAAGAATGCAGATCGCGCGAGGTTCACGTAATTCTTGAGCTCGGTTTTTTTGGCATCGATCAACTCGCGTTCAAGCTGGGCAATCTCATACTCGGCCAGTGAGCGTGACTGTACTGTAACGACCGCCGCAATCGCCGCAGTCGCAAGAATAAGCGGGAGCGTTGCCAGCAAAGACAGCTTGTGCCCGTATCCAAAGTGAATACGCTTTGCCCATTGTGTCCAGTATATTTTGGGAAGTTTCCGCAAGTAACCTGTGCCCTGAAATCCGTGCGAGTCATCTCGCTTGTGACAAGATGAAGTGCCAGCGCGGGCGCGTCAAACCCTGTTCTATATCCGTATTGAGGGAAAATTTGACAAAATTGGTAAATAAATACGGCCCCGATATCAAAAATACGTAGGAGTGGGTATTTGCGCCGCCGAACAAATTCCGTAGGTTGTCGGAACTAGAAACCAAATTTCGGCCACGAGTCGGGATCAAAAACTGAACAATAGGGGAGGAGACCTTATGGATCGCCGTTCATTCCTACGGACATCGGCACTTGGTGGCTCTGCTGCTGCGGCTGCATCACTCGCAACGCCTGCACTTAGCCAAGGCAAACGCGTTTTGACAATGGTTACATCATGGCCACGCGGCTTTGCTGTGCTTGACGATGCTGCGAGCTATTTTGAAAACGCTGTGAACACAATGTCCGACGGACAGCTCACAATCGAGAAAAAAGCGCCGGGCGAACTCGTAGGCGCACTCGAAGTGTTTGACGCTGTTTCTTCTGGTCAGGCTGACTTGTATCACTCTGCTGACTACTACTATCTGGGCCAACACCCAGCTTACGCTTACTTTACAGCTGTTCCATTCGGTGCAACTGCTCAGGAGCTTACAAACTGGTACCTCCATGGTGGTGGTCACGAGCTTCACAACGAGTTGGGTGAGATCTTCAACCTCAAGTCGTTCCTTGCTGGTAACTCCGGTTCGCAATCCGGTGGTTGGTTCCGTCAGGAAATCAACTCCGCCCAAGACCTCAACGGCCTCAAGTTCCGTATGCCGGGCCTTGGCGGTAAAGTTCTCGGTAAGCTTGGTGCATCCGTTCAGAACATCCCAGGCGGCGAGCTTTATCAAGCGCTGTCTTCTGGTGCTCTTGACGGCCTTGAGTGGGTTGGTCCATTCGCAGACGAGCGTGCTGGCTTCCAAGAAGTTGCCAAAGTTTACTACACTGCGGGCTTCCACGAGCCGGGCTCCGGTCTTGCTGCGGGTATGAACCTTGATGTTTACAACTCCCTAAGCCCTGCGCACCAATCGATCATTGCGCATGCTGCTCAGGCAACAACGCACTACAACCTTAGTGAAGCGCTCTCGAACAACGGTGCAGCACTTGCGCGTCTTCGTTCGCAAGGCGTTAAGACTCTTCAGTTCTCTGATGATGTTTGGGATAGCTTTGGTGCGGCTTCTAAAGAAGTCATGGACGAAAACATGGATGATCCGCTCTTCGCAAAAGTACGCGAAAGCTTTGAAGCATCCTTGGCGTCCACATCTGCATGGATCCAGCAGTCTGACGGTTACTACGTGAACCAACGCAACCGCGTTCTTGGTGCATAATAAACTGTAGATACACCATCGGTTGGGCCTTCTGTGACACCACAGAAGGCCCAATACGTACTCTATACGCGCAAGAGCAGTGCGCGAAACTTACAAAAGAACAGGGGGACTTCGATGCTTGATGGCATTGTCTGGTTCTTTAAGAACTTCTTTATGGCGTTCTACAACTTTGGTTATGCGGTAACGCATCCCCAGTTGTGGCTCGACTGGTCCGACAAGACAGCTTTGATGCGGTTCATCTACTATGGTGCATCGGTTGAGTTTTTCTTTGTTGTGCTTGCGGCATTTGTCGTGCTGACGGCGATTGGCCTTTGGAAAAACCAATTCATGTGGGGATGTGTCCGCGTGATTGAGGGAATTTCCAATGGGATCGGTCGCTTCTTTGCTTGGGCAGGCCTGTTGATGGTCCTTCAGCAAGTCATCATTGTCTTTGTTCAACGGATATTCACCCAGTCCCAGATTACCTTCGGGTTCGGCCCAGCGGTTGCCAAAGACATCAGTTGGTGGTCCGAAGAACTGAAGTTCTACAACGCGTTGGTCGTTGCGCTTTGTGCCTCTTATACCTTTGTTCAAGGCGGCCACGTGCGCGTTGATCTGGTCTATTCCGCCGTCAAGTTCCGCACGCAACGTGCGATTGATATGTTCGGCTCTCTCTTCTTTATGATGCCTGTGGCCGTGTTGGTTTGGCTCTATGCGTGGTTCTTTATGTGGCGCCACCTTGTGACGCCCAAGATTTCCGCAACGGACAAGCTTGAACTGCTCGAGAAAAAGGCCCGTATCCTCAAATGGAACGTCGAAACCATCGGTTTCTCACCAAATGGGTTTAACGGCTATTTCTTGTTTAAATTGCTAGTAGTGGCGTTCACTGCACTCGTTTTCCTACAAGCTGTCGGCTTCTTCTATCGCTCCTATCTTGAGCGCAAAGAAGGCGAAGATAGCGAAGGGAAATATCTCGACCGCGATACGCTGGGCGAGGGTGAAGAAGCCTACGAAGGCACGCACTAATCTAAGGGGCACTACTTATGTTATTTGGACTCGATGGCGTCGAGGTCGGCCTAATCATCGTCTTCCTCAGCCTCTTTGCGGGCATTCTTTCGGGCTTTCCGGTGGCATTCGCCATCGGTGGCGCAGGTGTGATCTCATTCGGGATCATTGCGGCACTGGACAGCGCGGGCATCCTTATGCACGCGGCTGTGGATACGAGTTCTGACGCCTATCGCGCGTTGGTGAATACCGGTCTACATCCCGATACAATCTCAAAATTCCGATATCCCGATTTGCCGACGGTCGAGCTTCCGCTCTTCCCGAGCGAGACAAACCCGCTCGTGGGCGGCGGTTGGGAAGTGGCGATGAACCGGAACCTTTCGTTCATTGTAAACCGCATGAATGAGCGTGTCTTTGCTGGGCAATCTATTGAAACGCTTCTGGCAGTTTTGATGTTCGTCCTGATGGGGATCACGCTTGAGCGCTCCAAAATCGCGAATGACCTTCTGACAACAATGGCCCGCGTGTTTGGCCCGCTTCCCGGTGGTCTGGCTGTGTCGGTTGTTGTTGTGGGTGCATTCCTTGCGGCTTCGACTGGTATCGTTGGTGCGACAGTTGTGACGATGGGCCTTCTTAGCCTGCCGACCATGCTGCGCAACGGTTACTCGCCAGAGCTTGCGACTGGTGTTATCGCCGCGTCGGGGACGTTGGGACAGATCATTCCTCCCTCTATCGTTATTGTTCTCTTGGGGACGCTCGCGGGTGATCTTTATTCCGCAGCCCAAGAAGCGCGCGCGATGGAAGTTGGCTGTACTGACGCGTTGACATACCTTGGCGAAGCGGCCGTTGTTTCGGTTGGTACTCTGTTTCAGGCGGCGATCCTTCCGGGTGTATTGCTTGCGGTTCTCTATGGTGCATATGCCTTTGGATATGCACTCTTGAACCCAAGCAAAGCGCCTGCGGTAACACTGGATGGCGGTACGCCATCTCAGGGCACTGCGCGTCATAACCTGACATGGTTCCTCGCGATTCCGGTTATCGCAATTGGCGGAATGGTTCTTTTGAGCCAAGCAAACGTCATCGGCAGCCAGAACATCAACGTAGACAGCTATTCCGACGTAGGAGAGGGCGCGAGCCTTCGCACCAATGTTGGCGAAACCTGTCAGGCTGCGATGATCGAACTGCACGGCCAAGAGAAATGGGACCTTGCTGTAAGTGAGCAAGCAGCCATCGAAGAGGCCGGCGGCGTCGTTCAAAGCCACGCACTTTCCGAAGAGGAAATGGCCGTAGCACTTTCCGATAAAATCGCCGCTGCTGCGCCGATTGGTACAGGTGTTGCGATCTTCTTCCTTCTGATGGGTCTGGCTCTGTCAACTGCGCGCGGTGTGGCACCGAACGCGGATGCGCGTCCACTCTTGATCGGTGGTGCGGGTGTTGCACTGGCGTTGATCGTCGATATCGTTCTGATCCAGCCGACAACTTCGTCTGGTGCGGCGGCGCTCTTGCTGGCAATTCCAACGGTTATCGTTGCTTATGGCATGCGGCACGCGCTTGTTCTGCTTTCGCGGAACGAGTTGTTGCGCGTTGTGTTCCCACCACTGGTTCTGATCATTGCGGTGCTTGGCTCGATCCTTGGCGGGATTACCAACCCGACGCCGGCAGCGGCGCTTGGGGCAGGTGGTGCACTTATGCTTGCGGCTTACCGTCGTCTTCAGGAACAAGGCGGTCCAGGCAAGATCATCCTCATGTCGGCATTTGCCATTGTGGTGATGATCCTCGTCGGCGTGAACTTCGACCTTCGGATCACACGCGACAGCGTTCCGTTTGAGGATTGGGTGGCATACTTTGTGGCGCTCGGTGCGTATCTACTCGGGATGTTCGGCTTGCTGTTCTCTTGCTATGTGCTTCTTAAGGACAAGGTCTTGCCTCCGATCGTGCGCGAAACCGCGAAGGTCACCAGCATGGTCTTCACCATCCTTATCGGGAGTCAGATCCTGAACCTCGTGGTGATTTCCTTCGGTGGTGAGCACTATATCCAGCAGTTCCTGCGTAGCTTTGACGATGAGTTCAAAGTGTTCCTGTTGGTAATGCTGGTGCTCTTTATCCTCGGGTTCGTGCTCGATTTCCTCGAGATCATTTATATCGTTATTCCAATCGTTGGTCCCGTTATCTACGGCGGCACGATGGATCCCAAGTGGGTAACGATCATGATCGCGGTGAACCTGCAAACGAGCTTCCTTACGCCGCCCTTCGGATTCGCGCTGTTCTACCTTCGCGGGGTGGCCCCCAAGGAGGTCACGACGCGGCACATCTATCGCGGTGTGGTTCCGTTCGTGCTTATTCAGGTGGCAGGGCTCTCGTTGCTCTACTTCGTACCGTCGATTGTGACGATCGTGCCGAACCTGATCGGCAACTAATCCAAAGAAAAGGGCGCCCGATTGAGGCGCCCTTTTTGTATGTGCGAACCACTTGTCGCAGCGCGTAACACGCTAGGCAACGGCGCTCTAATCTAGTCTTTGATTTTGAATGGTGGGGATACGACTGTCTGGCTTGGCAGGTTCAACTGCGCCACTTGGTCGGCCAATTGTTCGGTAAATGCGGGGACTTCGTTGGCGTCAAAATCATCGGGATCTTCGACGCGAACCCATTCACCTTTGGTGAAAACTTCAAGGGCCGAGAAGCGGGATTTATACCCCATCTTCGGACTATTCGGCACCCAATACCCTAAATACACATAGGGTAACCCAGCCGAGCGCGCGATCTCGATATGGTCGAGAATAATGTATGTTCCCAAGCTGTTGTGTGCCAAATCCGGATCAAAGAACGAGTAGACCATCGACACGCCGTCATCAAAAACATCGGTCAGGCAGACAGCCGACAGCCCCGTGTCAACGTTCGGCGTATCGTCGGGCGTTGTATATTCGATCACGCGACTGCGGATGGGGGTTTCTTCTATCATGGCGGCGAATTCGAACACATCCATGTCGGCCATGCCGCCCTCGGCGTGGCGTCCGTCCAGATAGGTTTTGAAAAGATTAAACTGTTCTTCGGTCGCCCAAGGAGAACGGGCCTCGCGCTCAAGGTATGAGTTCCTGCGGATTACCCGTTTCTGGCTTTTGCTTGGCTTGAAGTCAGCCACGCGAATACGTGCTGACATACAGGCCGAACACTCAGCACAGGAGGGGCGATAGAGCACGTTCTGGCTGCGTCGAAACCCTTGTTTACTTAGGCCGTCATTCAAGGATTGTGCATGGTCGCCCGTGAGCGAAGTAAAGAGCTTCCGTTCCTGCCGATCCTCAAGATAGGGGCAGGGCTGTGGCGCAGTTACATAGAACTGCGGAGCTATCGGAAGGCTATGACGCATATACACTCGCTAGATAAACTACCCATTAGGATAGCAACGGAAATGCGACGCGCCAAGCCCATGCTGAAGAAAGGGTTAAGATCTTGCCACAGAGTTGATCATCGCGGTGCCCAAGAGCACATCCGACAGGCCTTTTCCGTTGTTACTTGTCATCATCAGACCAATAGAAAGCAGCTGAATTATGAAGGTCGCAAAGGAAATGCTATAGCCGAGCGTGTGCAAGAACGCCATCGAACCATCAAGGCGATTCCCGTCACTATTGCGAAGCTCAATCCCCATCAGGCGCATACCGGGCGTGGAGGAATGGCGGCCAATCGAAATCCAGCGATACATAAAACTCACGATCAGGAATATCGCAGGAGCGATCACAATCGTGAGGAACGCGGTAAAGATCACCACAAGCCCCGTCAGAAGACCGATGAGGATCGTGTCCACAATCCACGCCCCAAAACGTTTTTTGGTGACATCTTCATAGAAACCCGCATGCATTTCCGGATCAGGAAGGCTGCCTGGAGTACGTCTTTGCTGATAGGAACGGTCCGCGTCGGGATCAAAACCATAATCGCGGGGATCGAAATCTCGTGCCATTTTAAGAACCTGTGATTGCAAATAATAGGGCGAACCCACCACATGTGGCGGCGGGTTCGTTACATACTCTATAGATCAATCTGCGAGTCGTCATCTTTGGCTTGCTTAGCCTTTTTGGCGCGGTCATCCATGAATGCGTCAAACTCGGATTTGTCCTTCGCCTCACGTAGACGCTCAAGGAATGCTTCGAAGTTGTTTTGCTCTTCTTCGAGACGCTTTAGCGTGTCCGCCTTGTAAGCGTCAAAGGCCGAGTTACCCGTGCTGCGGAAACGGTGGCCGTGACGTTTGCTGGATCGGTTACAGGAAAAGCCAGATTTTGATGAGAACATTCGTTTACTCCAAATCATATAAGCAAGTAGCGCGAGGCCGACTGGCCAGAAGAAAATAAACCCAAGAACCATTGCTGCGATCCAGGCGCCTTTGCCTTTCTCGTCGAGCCATGTTTCCGCCTGGGAGGGCCATGCTGTGGCAGAACTCATTTCGGTCTCCATGTTGTTGCGTTAATGTTAATCGGTTTCACATCAACAAAGATGGGAGTTCTGGCGTAAAGCGCAAGCCCTAATGTAAATCTTTTTTACATTAACTGATTTTACACAGTAAATTCAAACTGTTGAGCGCTGGATAATTCCAATAAATCCTGTGGTTTTGCACCGAAAACGTGGTGCGGAGTACCCGCCGCGGCCCAAATCGTCTCGAAATTCAGCAGGTCACTATCAAAAAACGCGCGGGGAGTCGTGAGGTGTCCAACAGGAGAAACGCCACCAATGGCAAAACCCGTCTGCGCACGAATAAGTTTGGCGTCTGCCTTTCCAAGCGGAGCCCCGACGAGGGCGCTGGCTTTGTCTGGGCATACCTGATTGCCGCCAGCGGTGATGAAAAGGACGGCGGTGCCATCTTCCTCATTCTTGAAAATGATGGATTTTGCGATTTGATCAACTTCACAACCCACGGCGTCTGCGGCGGCTTGGGCGGTGCGCGTGCCATCGCTGAGTTCGCGGATTTCGATGTTTTGACCTGCGGCTTCTAGCGCGGCGCGGACGCGTTTTAGACTTTTGCTCATGGCCGCAAGATTTCAAATTTCCTGCGCACTCGCAAGGCTTATTGACCCTCGTGAAATTCCCCCTCACGATCAAAGGATGAATTTTTCCAGTCGCATGACCCGCACGCCGATTCCTTTTGATCCTGACCGAGGTATGGACGCCCGCGCCGCGCTCCCCGATGTCAGTGGAGAATTGGCCGAGCTGGTGGCTGGAGCAGGTGGGTGCTCGCCATATCTGCTTGGGTTGATGACGCGAGAGGCAGAGTGGATTTCTCAGGCCTTGGTGAGTAATCCGGACGAGGCCTTGGCGGCGGTGTTTCAAGAATTGCGCGCGATGGCGCCTGATGCTCTTGCCGATGGATTGCGCCAAGGGAAGCGGCGCGTTGCCCTGCTTGCTGGGCTTGCCGATCTGGCGGGAGTATGGCCGCTTGAACAAGTCACGGGCGCGCTCACGACACTTGCAGATATCGCCGTGGATAAGAGCCTGCGGGCCGAGGTTGGGCGCGAAGTTGCCCGTGGGAAACTCCCCGGTTTTGCGCGCGATGCAGAGGACGTAACAGGTGGCCTTGTGGCGCTGGCCATGGGGAAGATGGGCGCGAACGAGCTTAACTATTCGTCGGATATCGACCTTATTTGTCTGTTTGACGAGGGAAAGTACGATCCCGATGACTATTTCGAGGCCCGCACGGCGCTTATTCGTGCGACCCGACGGATGGCGACGCTCTTGTCGGATGTCACCAGCGAAGGCTATGTTTTCCGAACCGACCTACGCTTGCGTCCTGACCCGAGCTCGACACCCGTTTGCATGGCGATGGACCCCGCCGAGCGTTACTACGAAAGCATGGGCCGCACATGGGAACGCGCAGCGCACATCAAAGCGCGTGCCGCTGGCGGTGATATCGAGGCTGGCGAGGCATATCTTGAGCGTTTGAAACCGTTCATCTGGCGCAAGCATCTCGATTTTGCGGCAATTCAGGACGCACATGATATTCGGCTGAAAATTCGTGCCCACAACGGGTTTACTGGCGCGATCACTCTGCCTGAGCACAATATGAAACTGGGGCGCGGCGGTATCCGCGAGATCGAGTTTTTCACCCAGACAAGACAGCTTATTGCGGGTGGGCGTGATCCGGATTTGCGAGGACGCGCGACGGTTCCGATGCTTGCGGAACTGGCTGAAAAAGGCTGGGCACCACTAGAGGTGACCGAGGTTCTGACGGATCACTATAGGGCACACCGAGAGGTCGAGCACCGCTTGCAAATGATCGCGGATGCACAGACCCATAACCTCCCGAAATCGGCGGATGGCTTTCAGCGCTTGGCGTGCTTTATGGGCGAGGGCGATGCAGAGGCTCTTAAGCGGAATATTCACGCCCGCCTTGAGGAGGTCCACGAGTTAACAGAGAGTTTCTTTGCGCCGTCGACCAAGAGCGCAGCGCCAGATGTGTCCAAGGAAGTCGCAACAGTTATGCAGGCGTGGCCGAGCTATCCCGCGCTGCGGTCCCAGCGGGCGGTCGAGATATTCGAACGGCTAAAGCCAGAGATACTTGAGCGTGTCATGGATTCGGCGAGTCCTGAACAGACCATGGTGCAGTTTGACGGCTTCTTGCGTGGATTGCCTGCGGGGGTGCAGCTGTTTTCTCTGTTTGAGGCAAACCCGCAACTTATTGATCTTATTTTGGATATTTCTAGTATCGCGCCCAAGCTGGCAAAATATCTCGCGCGAAATGCCCAGGTGTTTGATGCGGTAATCGGGGGGAGTTTCTTTGATCCGTGGCCCGGTCTTGAGACATTGAGGACCGAACTGCGCGACCTTTTGGATGAGATGCCAGATTATGAAAGCCAGCTTGATCGCGCGCGGCGATGGACCAAAGAATGGCATTTTCACATCGGCGTGCATCATCTTCGCGGGCTGATTTCTGCGGTGGATGCAGGGCAGCAGTACGCCGATCTTGCCGAGGCGGTTCTTGTCGAGATATGGCCAGTTGTCCAAGACGAGTTCGCCGAGAAACACGGCGCGGCACCGGGGCAGGGCGCGATTGTCTTGGGAATGGGGAGCCTCGGGGCGCGGCGGCTTCATGCGGCGTCGGATCTGGACTTGATCGTGATTTATGATGCTGACGGAAATCAGGAAAGTGACGGGCGCCGTCCCCTTGCGGCGCGAGCCTATTACGCGCGTTTGACGCAGGCATATGTCACAGCACTTTCTGCTCCAATGTCCGAGGGGCGGCTCTATGAGGTTGA
This sequence comes from Falsihalocynthiibacter sp. SS001, assembly GCF_042445055.1. Classification (GTDB taxonomy): domain Bacteria; phylum Pseudomonadota; class Alphaproteobacteria; order Rhodobacterales; family Rhodobacteraceae; genus Falsihalocynthiibacter. Next base: position 1,928,254 of record NZ_CP170339.1, on the reverse strand, counting down.
TATGCGATTGCGCCCGTCGGGCAAGGCCGGACCGGTGGCGACAAATTGGGCGGCGTTCCAGTCGTATCAACAGAACGAAGCGTGGGTTTGGGAGCACCTTGCCCTTACGCGTGCGCGGCCTGTCGCGGGCAACATGGATAAGGCGCAGGGATTTGAGGCGCTGCGGGCCGAAGTTCTCGGGGCGAATGGCGATGTCGCGCGGGTGGTGCCCCAAGTGGCCGAGATGCGCGCGCGGATTGCGGCGGCAAAATCGCCCGATGGTGTATTTGATGCCAAAATCGGAGCGGGACGGTTGCAAGATGTCGAGCTTTGCGCCCAAGCACTCGCTCTCATGGCAGGCTTCACGGGCATTCAGGTGGCCGAGCAAATCAATGCGGCGGAAATTTCAGATCCACAAAAAGCGGTTCTTGATGAGGCAAATAATCTGATGTGGCAGCTTCAGGCCGCTTCGCGTTTGTTAAGTGAGGGCACGCTGGATGTGGGGAATATCGGAAGTGACGGGCTGAAGTTTCTGACGCGTGAATTGGGTTGCGAAACTTTGTCGGACGTGGAAAAGCGCCTCATAGAAGTGTCGGCGGCGGCACGTGATGTGATTGACGGGCTTTTCCCGCCTGCGACGGAGAAACAAGAATGAGCGAAGTGGCTTACGACAAGAAATTACACGACCCCAAGCACGTAATCCGCGAGAGCTTTGCCATGCCTGATATCACCGCGGCGGAGTGTCGTTCGATTTTTGTCGATTGGGCGTTGAACGTGCCCGCGGGTGTGGATGCGAAAGTAGCGCTGTCGGCTTTGTTGCAGCACCATTCGGATGCGCCCGCAGATCATCCAATGCTTGAAGTCCTGCGCGAAGGGTTGCTTGAGCCAACCGTCAAAGGGCGCAGAGGGGGCTGGTCGGGCCGTCGTACGTCCCGCAGTTAGGTCCGCCACACCAAAGGGCGACGGACCTGATTTCTTAGCGGCTGAGCGCTGCGGCCTCGCGTGCGAGTGCTTCGATGCCGGCCCAGTCGCCTGCTTCAACGAGCTTCTTGGGCGCAACCCAGCTTCCGCCAACGCAGAGCGTGTTGGAAAGGCCGAGGTAATCTGGCGCATTCGCGAGGGATACGCCTCCAGTGGGGCAGAATTTGACCTGTGGGATCGGGCCGCCGATCGCGCCAAGAGCCTTCGCGCCGCCGTTTGCTTCGGCAGGGAAAAACTTCTGGGTCGTATAGCCGCGCTCTAGCAAACGCATGGCTTCCGAAGATGTCGCGATACCGGGTAAAAGCGGCATGTCTTCGGCTTCGCAGGCGTCCAAGAGCACATCGGTCGCACCCGGAGAAACACCGAACTGCGCGCCTGCTTCTTTGGCTGCGCGAACATCGGCCGGCGTCAAAAGCGTACCTGCACCAACGACGCCGCCTTTTACCTCGGCCATTTCCTTGATTACGTCCAGCGCTGCAGGTGTGCGCAGTGTCACTTCAAGGGCCGGCAAACCGCCAGCAATGAGGGCCTCGGCGAGGGGGCGCGCGTGGGCTGCGTCATCAACGACGAGAACAGGAACAACAGGTGCCAAAAGGCAGATTTCGGTGGCGCGTTTACTTGCGTCTTGTGGGGTCACTTTGGGTCTCCTGAGAGGAAGTTAGGGGCCGTTGCAGCGCTTATAGAGCGTGCCGCATCAAACGACAACTGCGGCGCCTTCCGTAGATGGGCCAACGAATTCGCGGAACGTCGAGAACAGCTCGCGTCCGATACCGTGGCTGTTATCGGTTAGGTCGGGCGTCACAGGTTCGCGTGCGTCAAAACCCTCCTCGAGCACATTCAGAATGCCCGCAACCGCATCAACTTCGACCAAATCGCCATCGCGCAATTTGGACAGCGGTCCGCCAACTGCGGCCTCTGGCGAAACGTGGATAGCGGCGGGGACTTTGCCCGAAGCTCCAGACATCCGCCCGTCGGTCACAAGCGCGACATTCAGGCCGCGATCTTGCAACACAAGCAAGCAAGGCGTCAGGCCGTGAAGCTCTGGCATACCGTTTGCCTTGGGACCTTGGAAGCGCACAACAACAACGGTGTCTTCGGTGAATTCACCCGCCTTGAACGCGTCCTTGACGGCATCTTGGCTGTGAAAAACACGTGCGGGCGCGCGCAGAATTTGGCGGCTGGATTCAACAGCGGAAACCTTCATCATGCCCGTGCCAAGCGAACCAGTCAGGCGCTTTAGCCCGCCAGAGGCGTTGAACGGATTGCCTGCAGGACGCAAGATCTTCTCGTTCTCGCTTTTTTGCGGGCCTGTCGTCCACGTAACCTCATCCCCCTTAAGGGTCGGGTCAAGCGCATAGAGGCTGAGGCCACCACCTGCGACTGTCGTGACATCCTCGTGCAACAAGCCCGCTTCGAGCAGTTCTTTGATCACAAAGGCAAGGCCGCCGGCTGCGTGGAAATGGTTAACATCGGCGAGACCGTTCGGATACACTTTCGTCATCAGAGGAACGATGCTCGAGAGATCCTCAAAGTCTTGTAGTTCAAGGATAATCCCCGCTGCGCGGGCCATCGCAGGAAGGTGCAGCACAAGGTTCGTCGAACCGCCCGTTGCCATCAGGCCAACGATCCCGTTAACGAATGCGCGCTCGTCCAACACTTCGCAAGTCGGCGTATAATTCTGACCGAGATTGGTGATCTCAAGTGCGCGTTTCGTTGCCGCGGCGGTCAAAGCCGCGCGCAGATTTCCCTCTGGTGGCACGAATGACGCACCGGGAAGGTGAAGCCCCATGAATTCCATGAGCATTTGGTTCGAGTTTGCCGTGCCATAGAAAGTACACGTGCCAGCACCGTGATAGGACGCCATTTCCGCAGCCATCAAGGCATCTCGGCCCACTTCGCCTGTGGCGAACTTCTTGCGCACAGCGGATTTCTCATCATTCGGAAGGCCACTTGGCATCGGCCCTGCAGGCACAAACACGCTTGGCAGATAACCGAAAGTTGCGGCGGCCATGACCATGCCGGGCACGATCTTGTCGCAAACTCCGAGGAAAACAGCGGCGTCAAACGTGTTGTGGCTCAGCGCGATGCCTGATGCGAGTGCAATGACGTCGCGCGAAAAAAGCGAGAGCTCCATGCCCACTTGTCCTTGGGTGACTCCGTCACACATCGCGGGCACACCGCCAGCGACCTGAGCTGTGGCACCAATGCTGCGTGCGACCTCTTTGATCTGATCGGGGTATGTCGCGAAGGGCTGATGCGCAGAGAGCATATCGTTATAGGCCGTCACGATCCCGAGGTTGGGCGCGCGGTCCGCTGCGAGTGTATCTTTGTCGCCTCCCATGGCCGCATAGGCGTGCGCTTGGTTCCCACAGGATAGATGCGCGCGGCGCGGTCCTTCGCTGGCGGCTTGCGCCATGCGGGACAAATAGGTTTGGCGATGGGGTTTCGAGCGCTCGATGATGCGGTCAGTAACTGCCTGAAGCGTTGGGTGTACGGACATGATAGCTCCTTTGGGCCAAGGAAATAGGTGTTTCGTGATGCACGTAGCATATCCTGTTAGCGCTAACAACCGTAAGGTTTCAAAATGTGGAAACTTTTGGCGGGGATCGCGAGCTATTCGTTTAGCGCAATACGGCCATTCTGATTCGACTGTGGTCGTTGTCTGCGGGCAGGCCTACATAGCGCGCAAGAAATGATACACGTTCAGGAGGCCAAAATGGCGAACGAATTCTACACACCAGAATATATCGATATGCAAGCCATCGAAAAGAAAGCACGTCAACTTCGTGCAGAAGCATTCCGCGCAGGTCTTAAATCTGCTGGCGATTATATCCGCCGCGTGCTTCACATCGGTGCTGCCAAACCAGTGGCGACACCAGCGGTATAATACACCGTTTTTAGGTTGATGACAAAGGGCTGTGCCAATGGCGCGGCCCTTGTTTTATTTGGGCGGTGGTGTCATTGGAGCTCAATTCCCTTTCCCAACGGCGCAAATCGTCCTATGAGGGGGCATGACGCATCCCTCTTATCCCACAATCCGCCTCAAACCCAACGCCGAAGCCCGCGCAATCCGTCACGGCTTCCCTTGGGTCTATGCCAACGAACTCGTGACTGACCGCCGCACCAAGGCGCTGTCGGCTGGGACATTGGCCCAACTCCAAGACACGAACCGCACGCCCATGGGCGTTGTGACGGTCAATCCCAAGTCCAAGATCATCGCGCGTGTTCTGGACCGAGATCCAGAGGCCGTGATCGACGCGGCATGGTTTGAGGAGAAATTCACGCGCGCTCTTGCGCATCGCGAGCGGCTCTATGAGGCGCCATTCTATCGTCTCATCCATGCCGAGGCCGATGGCCTTCCGGGTGTTGTGATCGACCGCTTCGGTGATGTTGCCGTGGTTCAGCCCAATGCCGCATGGGCCGAAGAGATGTTCGATATGCTCGCCGCAGCACTCGTGAAGGTCACCGGCGTTTCGACCGTCGTTAAAAACGGAACCGGACGGGCACGCAGCCTTGAGGGGCTCGAAGAAGAATTGGTCGTTACGCAGGGAGCGCTCGATGCGCCGATCCCCGTTCCGATGAATGGCGCGACATATATGGCCGACATCCTAGGTGGTCAGAAAACAGGGTTGTTCTTTGATCAGCGTCCAAACCACGCCTTCACGCAAACTCTCTGTCGTGATGCGAAGGTTCTGGATGTATTCTCACACGTCGGCGGGTTCTCTTTGGCGGCGCTTGCTGGTGGGGCAAGTTCTGCGCTTGCGGTCGACGGTTCTGCCGCGGCGCTTGAGTTGGCAGAGCAGGGCGCCAAGGCCAGCGGCACGGCGGATCGGTTCGCGAAACGAAAAGGGGACGCGTTTGATGTCCTCGCCGCACTCGCAGAAGAGGGCGAAACATTTGACGTTGTGATCTGTGATCCGCCCGCATTTGCCCCCTCCAAGAAAGCTCTCGAAGCGGGTTTGCGTGCCTATGAGCGGGTTGCCCGTCTGGCGGCTGCACTTGTGAAACCGGGCGGATATCTGGTGCTTTGCTCTTGTTCACACGCGGCGGATCTTCAGAAATTCCGCAATTCGAGTGCGCGCGGCATTGGGCGCGCTGGACGTCGGATGCAGCTCATCAACACAGGTTTCGCTGGACCGGATCATCCGTTGCTGCCTCATCTCGCCGAGAGCGGATATCTCAAGGCACTCACGTTTCGGCTAGATGTCTAAGATACTGCTCGACGCCTGCGTGCTCTATCCAACGGTCATGCGCGAAGCGTTGATCGGTGCGGCGCGCGCGGGGCTTTTCATTCCGCTTTGGTCGGATCGTATTCTCGAGGAATGGGCGCGCGCGGCAGCGCGCCTTGGCCCCGAAGGAGAGATGATCGCACGCGGTGAAATAGTGGTGCTAAACGCGCATTTTCCGCGCGCCACTGTGCCGTCCGCAGCAGGTGTTGAGGCGCGTCTCTATCTACCAGATGAAAATGACATCCATGTTCTGGCATCTGCGATAACTGGTCACGCCGATGCGATCCTAACGATGAACCGCAAGGATTTCCCCGGGCATATTCTGGCGGAGGAGGGGTTGGATCGTCTGGATCCCGACAACTTCTTGCGCGGGTTCTGCGACACGCATCCGCAGAAAATGCACGAAATCGCCATGGCAATTACTCAAGAGGCCAAAAGGCTCTCAGGGCTTGAACTTGATATGCGAAAATTGTTCAAGAAAGCGCGCCTGCCGCGCTTTGGCAAAGCGGTTGAAGAGCTTGAATAGAGAATGGCGGGGCAAATGCGCCCCGCCAATCGTGATTGTGTGTTACTTACGTGCTTATTCAGCAGCGATGATCAGATCAGCATATGAATTGGTGCTTGGGTCAAGACCTACAAGCGCTGCAAGTTGTGCTTTGCCTGCGCTTACGGATGATGGCGATAGATCAGAGATTTCACCTGCTGCACGTGCCTTGATGAATTTGACTTTCTCGTCGTCGTTTGCACGCTGAGCGAGGATCAATTCATTCAGTGTTCCCGCTGTATAGCCTTCTGGGGATACACCAGCGAGTGCTGCGAGCTGCTGAACACCTGCGTTTGCAGTGTAATCAGTTGCAGCGCGAGAGACGCGATTTTCACCTGACAGATAATAGTCGAGGCGTTGTGCATCGTTGGCTCTACGAGCTTCGGTGATTTGGATCAATTCTGCGGTTGTATAGATGCCCGGCTCAACGCCAGCGCTTTTGGCAAGTTGGTCGCCGCCTGCAGAAGCAGCGCCAGCGAATGGAATTGCGAGGGACAACGCAAGAACGGAAAGTGTGGATTTAGCAAACATGATAGTCTCCAAAATTGTGCGACCGGATCCTGTATCAGCAATCCGTGCCGCGTTTCGATGAGTGATACCTATGCTCGTTATCCAGCGGCCTAAAGGGGTCTGGCGTTCACAGAAAAATGAGGCTTCTCCTTGAAACGAAAGTTATTTTTTCGTGAGGTACTTGAATTTGAATGCGGTCTTTCCGTTTGCCAGATTTTCGCGTGTTTTGGTGCGATATCGAAGCCTTGCTGTGCAATTTTGCATGCTGAGCGCGGAAATCTCTGATCATGCGGCTGTGCAGAGGTTCTCTGCATTTTTGCACAGACGGAACCACTTGTCGGCAGAAAATTGGGCGAGTCCGTTTTTATGTGAATTATGTCAGTTGCTTAACGGATGTATTTGGATGTGCGCTCCGCGACAAAGTAGAGCCCTCCAAAATCGACCCGTCACCAAATGTTACAGTGAAAATGACGCTAATTGAGGATTTTCATCGCTTTAGTGAGTCCCTCAAGCGTCATCGGGACCATTTTTTCCTCGAAAATCTCGCGGATCATTTCGATCGACTGTGTGTATTGCCACGCCTGTTCGCCAATCGGATTTATCCACACATGATTGGGCCATTGTGCGCGTGCGCGCTCAAGCCAGACCTGCCCGGATTCCTCGTTCCAATGCTCGTTCGCACCGCCGCGATAGGCGACTTCGTAAGGTGACATCGAAGCATCCCCCACGAAAATACAGCGATAATCGTTACCGTAACTCCGAAGCACTTCCCAAGTCGGGACCTGTTCATTCCAGCGGCGTGAATTATCGCGCCAAACACCTTCGTAGAGGCAATTGTGAAAATAGTAGTGCTCGAGATGTTTGAACTCGCTTCGCGCAGCCGAGAAAAGCTCTTCAACCACTTTGATATGGGCATCCATGCTGCCGCCGACGTCCAGAAACAATAAGACCTTAACCGCGTTATGGCGTTCTGGCCGCGTTTTTACATCCAGATAGCCATTGTGCGCCGTCGAGCGGATTGTGCCATCGAGGTCCAGCTCTTCATTCGCTCCTGCGCGCGCCCAATTGCGGAGCCGTTTTAGCGCGACCTTAATGTTGCGCGTGCCAATTTCGACCGAGTCATCAAGGTTTCGGAACTCTCGTTTATCCCAGACCTTCACTGCGCGTTGGTGACGGCTTTCGGCCTGACCTATCCGCACGCCCTCTGGGTTATAGCCGTATGCGCCAAAGGGCGACGTGCCAGCGGTGCCGACCCATTTGTTCCCGCCCTGATGACGACCTTCTTGCTCGCTCAGACGCTTCTTCAGCGTCTCCATTAGCTTATCAAAGCCGCCCATGCTCTCAATCTCGGCGCGCTCTTCGGGGCTTAGGTGCTTTTCGGCGAGCTTCTCAAGCCAGTCGGCTGGGATGTCGACGGCCTCTAGAATCTGTGCGTCGGTGATTTCCGCGATGCCCGAGAAACTCTGCGAGAAGGCTCGGTCAAAACGGTCTATGTGGCGTTCATCCTTCACCATCGCGGTGCGGGCGAAGTAATAGAACGTGTCGATATCATATGTCGCGATCCCCGCCTGAAGACCGCGCAGGAATACCAAAAACTCCCGCAGTGTTACCGGAACTTGGTTTTCACGAAGGTTATTGAAGAAACGCAGGAACATTTAGCCCGCAGCGCGCGCCGCGATTAGGGCAATTATCAAGCCTAGAAGAGCAAAAATGATTGCGAAAACAGTCATATAGTGCAGATAATCAAGACGCGTTCCGTTGCGCTTGCGCGCCATCATTGCTCCAACAAGCGCCCCTGCAAAAAGTGCCAATAGTGTATTCATAGGTATCTTTCTCTGACGCGAGGCGCCACACGTTAGCTGTTACTCGCCGCAAGGCCGACGATTTCGGCTTGGCGACGTTGGATCGAGGTTATATCGCCAAAGCCATACCGTGCCCAACCGATACTGTCGAGCCAAACGGATTTCGCTTCTGTGGTTCTGCCAGCGAGTCGCAGGGCCTCTGATTTTATCATCAAGAGCGTCGCAAAGAGCGCGCCGTTTTCCTGAGCATAGGCGTCGTCGATATGACGGTCCGCAATCGAAATCGCCGCATTCGCGTTGCCGTCAATAAGGGCAAAGCCGGCAAGCTGCATTCCAATATGTGCAAGCTGCGCCTGAGTGTTTCCATATTGGACGTAATACTGTCGCGACAGAATGAACTGTTGCAACGCTAAGTCTGGGTTGGAGGAGAGCAACATTCGCGAATAGGCATAATGCGAAAACCCGCGCCGTGGATCGGTCCATCCTGCACTCGTGGCGATTTTAACTGCTTTTGCCGCGGATTGTGTGCGCTTTTGTTTAGAGACCTTGGGCGAAAGCGACGTTTCAATCGCGCGCTTCCATTCGACGGGGGTAGGTGGAACAGGGGCAGAATACACCGACCCACCAGCTGGATTATAGCGTGGTAGGACCGCCCGAAGTGCCGATTGCGCCATGCTCGCCGTCATGCCCGAGCGGAACTCTGGCGAGTAATATGTCTTGAGGATCAACATATCAAAGCCCGTCAGGATCGTGTGGAAATTGTCGTCGTTAAACACACTGTCAGGCAGGCGATAGAGATCATTCAATGGTCCGAGCGCCTGCGCCAATTCCTCATGCAGGCAGTCGCGGAATTCTTGTGTGCTTACGTCGTTCGGGATAAAAATCGCCGCTTGCTGACGGGTTGTGAGCGTTGTCCAATCGGTCTTCTTGCTGCGCCGATTGCTCTTGTAATCAGACCAACTCACGATGCGCGGAACCACAAAACACGCTGCGTTCGGTAGATACTTCTGAAGCGTGCGGCGCGGGATAGTTTCGATGTTCAGCGAAGCGGGTTGCCGCGCGGACACCATTTGAATGTCGATATTCGCTTCACGTTTTAACCGCCCTAAGAGCCGCGAAAGCTCGTTGTCCGCTCCGGGTGGGCGTTTGCCGGAAATGCGGAGGGTGATCGGCCCCTCAAAGCGCGAAAGAGTCTGGACGGTGCGTCCACTTTCCAGCCGGAAACTTAGGTCCAGAAAGTCCTGCGCGATGGCGCTGTTTGAGCGTCTGGGTGGTTGTACGCGCGTGCCGGAAAAACTCTTCATGGCAGGATATGCGCCTCCTTCTAACTGCATTCGCCCATCAAGTCGCGCCGGAACGTCAGTGGATGTCGTCGGGGCGCAAGCGGCCAGAAGCAGAAAAAAGGAGAGTTTTTTAAACATTTAGGGCCCTTGGTACTTAATGAACGGGGTCAATGCCCCGATCCTATCATAGAGTTGGCGTGCCTGTGCGTTATCTTCTGCGGTTAGCCAGTAAACATTCGTTGATCCCGCATCGGCCGCACGCTCATAAACGGTCTCGATCAATGCGCGGCCGATCCCTTGCCCGCGTACATTCGGGTCGGCCCACAGGTCCTGAAGATAGCAAACATCCTCGATTTTCCATGCGTGCCGATGAAAGAGATAATGCGTTAACCCAACAGGCTTGCCATCCAATTCCGCGATCAATCCGTTAAAGTCCCTTGGATCATTTCCCAAGAGCCGCGCGAAGGTTGAGGCATACACCTCTGGAGGCAGCGTTGTTTTGTAGAACTCAAGATAGCCCGTCCAAAGCCGCTCCCATTCGGGACGATCCTCTGGTGTAAGATCACGAACAATGAGGCTCATCGTTGCCCCCGCGCCATGAATGCCAGCCGTTCAAAGAGCGCCACATCCTGTTCGTTCTTCAGCAATGCGCCGTGGAGTTTCGGGAGGGCGGTACGCGTATCCGCGCGCAGGTCTTCTGGCGTCAGGTCCTCAGCCAGAAGCAGCTTGAGCCAGTCGAGCACTTCGGAGGTCGATGGTTTTTTCTTGAGCCCCTGCGTGTCACGAATTTCGTAGAATTGCGTCAGAGCCGTTGCGAGAAGGTGATCTTTGATATCAGGGAAATGCGTTTTGACGATTTCCTGAAGCGTTTCTGGCTCAGGGAACTTGATATAGTGGAAAAAGCAGCGCCGCAGGAACGCATCGGGCAGTTCCTTTTCGTTATTCGAGGTAATGATAACGATAGGGCGGTGCTTTGCGGTAACGGTTTCGCCTGTTTCATAGACGTTGAAGCTCATTTTATCGAGCTCCTGAAGCAGGTCATTCGGAAACTCGATGTCCGCCTTGTCGATCTCGTCAATTAGAAGGATAACGCGTTCGCCTGCTTCAAACGCCTGCCAGAGCTTGCCTTTTTTGATATAGTTGCGCACGTCGTGCACGCGTTCATCGCCAAGCTGGCTGTCGCGTAGGCGGCTTACGGCGTCATATTCGTAAAGGCCTTGTTGCGCTTTGGTGGTCGATTTGATGTGCCATTCCAAAAGCGGCAGGTCCAGCGCCTTGGATATTTGCACGGCCAGTTCGGTTTTCCCCGTGCCGGGTTCCCCCTTGACCAAAAGCGGACGTTCCAGCGTGATCGCAGCATTCACGGCGACCGTCAGGTCTTGGGTCGCCACATAGGCGTCGGTTCCAGTAAATTTCATTGAATATATCTTGGCCTATCGTTGTTCATTGTTGCAAGCGTATCGCGTTGGCCAAAATGCTTCAATGGGCACTCTTTTATGCGCGTGACAATCCGCTCGTGATGGCATAAACCACGCAAAGTATGGGTACCTAATGACCGACTCGCACCGAGATTGTCAGAGGGTCTGCATAAGGGAGCAGGCATGAAAGCCACTAATATTCTGGCAGAAGAGTATCGTCCAAGTGAGGACGAAGAATTCATGAATGAGCGTCAACGTGAGTATTTCCGCCGCAAATTGCTTGATTGGAAAAACGAACTAATCGCTGGAAGTAAAGACACCATCGAAGGACTACAGGACGGAACACGGAATATTCCTGACGTTGCTGATCGCGCCTCTGAAGAGACAGATCGTGCGTTGGAACTTCGGACACGTGATCGTCAGCGCAAGTTGGTCTCCAAAATTGATGCGGCGTTGCGCCGAATTGATGAGGGTGAATACGGCTATTGCGACGTGACCGGTGATCCTATTTCGCTCAAGCGTCTGGATGCGCGCCCGATTGCGACACTTTCGCTCGAAGCCCAAGAGCGCCACGAGCGCCGCGAGAAAGTCCACCGCGACGATTAATCGCCTCGTAAAATCAGATTTCAAGCCGCCGCGACATTCAAATCGCGGCGGTTTTGCGTTATGGCAGGTGTATTATGCTTATTGGACAGAACATAAGTATCGTCGGCGCAGGGATCGGCGGGTTAACGGCGGCGATTGCACTTGCCCATCGCGGCGCGCAAGTAACCGTGTTCGAACAGGCCCCCGAAATCAAAGAAGTCGGCGCTGGCCTGCAAATTTCGCCCAACGGCTTTACCGTGCTGCGCGCACTTGGTCTTGGTGATGCATTGGCAGAGATCGCAAGACGAGGGAGCCGCGTTTCTTTGCTTGAGGGGCACGCCGGACGCGAAGTTTTCGCGCTGGATCTGACGGTAAATGGTGCCGACTTTCCGTATTATTTCGTCCATCGAGCGGATTTGATTAACCTTCTGGCGGATGCAGCCAAGGCCGCTGGAGTTACTATTCGTCTCGGCAAGTCCGTTGAGTCAGTTGATATTTCGCCAACGCCCAAGTTGAAGTTGAAGTTGAAGGGCGGAGAGGTACAATACTCGGATATTGTCATAGGTGCCGACGGGCTTCATTCGATTGTGCGGCAGGCGTTGAATGGCACTGCGCGACCGAAATTCACGGGGCAGGTGGCGTGGCGCGCCGTCGTTCCTACGCCTGAACACGCGGGCCGTGACACGACGGTGCGGGTCTATATGGGGCCAAAGCGGCACATGGTGTGTTATCCGCTTCGGGATGGTTCGATAACAAATATCGTTGCCGTTCAGGAACGAAGCGAATGGGCCGCCGAGGGATGGAACCATCCTGACAACCCCGAGAATGTGCGCGCCGTTTTTAAGGAATTTTGCCCCAGTGCGCAGCAACTCTTGGAGCGGGTTGAGGATGTAAACCTCTGGGGTTTGTTCCGCCATCCGGTTGCCGCGAATTGGCACGATCGGCATGTCGCGATCCTTGGGGATGCGGCGCACCCGACCTTGCCGTTTATGGCGCAAGGTGCGGTAATGGCGCTTGAGGATGCATGGGTTTTGGCCGAGGCATTGGCAACGGAAGATAACATCAGTATCGCGCTGCAACACTATCAAAACGCTCGTTTTTCCAGAGTTTCGCGTGTGATCGAAGCGGCGTCAAAAAACGCGCGAAATTATCATCTGGAGCGCGGTCCGTTTCGGACGCTTGCGCATGGCGTGCTAAAAGTGGGATCGCATCTCGCGCCGCGATTGGCCGCGCGCCAGTTTGACTGGATTTACACCCACGATGTGACCAAGCAGCGCTAGGCCGCCAGTTCGACCCAGACGGGAACGTGATCGGATGGCTTTTCGCGACCGCGGACTTCGCTTTCGATTTGGCAGTCGAGCAAAAGGTCCGCGCATTGCGGCGTCAGCAAGAAGTGATCGATGCGGATTCCGTCATTTTTATTCCATGCACCCGCCTGATAATCCCAGAAGCTGTAATGCTCTGGCCCTTGCACGCGCGCGCGGAAGGCCTCGGTAAAGCCAAGATTCAAAATCCTGCGCCATGCGGCAAGGCTCTCGGGCCGGAAGGCGGCGTCACCTTCCCACGCATGGGGGCGGGCGGCGTCTTCTGGTTGGGGGATGATGTTGTAATCGCCTGTCATGAGGGCGGGCACTTCTTCAGCGAGCAAATCCTGCGCGCGTTTATAAAGCCGTTCCATCCATTCCAGTTTGTACGCGAATTTGCCGCCGATTACTGGCGTACCATCGGGGGTAAGCTCAACCGGATTGCCATTGGGCAGGTACAGTCCGCACACGCGAATTGGCGTATCGCCCAGCACAGTGGCCTCGATCCAGCGGGCCTGTTCGTCCTCGTCATTACCGGGCAGGCCGCGCACAACATCCTCAAGCGGGAATTTACTTAGGATCGCGACACCGTTGAATGATTTCTGGCCGTGTACTTCGACATTATAGCCGAGGTCCTCAAACACTTCTGATGGAAAGCCCTCATCTACTGTTTTGATTTCCTGCAACAAAACCACATCGGGTTCGGTCTCCTTGAGCCATTCCGGCAGGGCGTGGATACGGGCTTTGATACCGTTGATATTGTATGTCACGATTTTCATAAATGGCCCTGACGTCCGGAAATTACATAGAGAAGCTTGTGCCGCATCCGCAGCTAGAAGAGGCGTTCGGGTTGTCGATCGTGAACCGAGCGCCGATCAACTCTTCCGAGAAATCAATAACGGCATCCGCAAGGAAGGGCAGCGAAACACTGTCCACAACGACTTTCTCGCCGTTGCCCTCAAGAACCAGATCCTCGGCTAGGGGCTCGTCCAGTTTGATTTCGTATTGAAAACCACTGCATCCGCCGCCTTCTACGGCCACACGCAGCGCTTTTCCGTCGCCAGCAGCACCGATTTCGGCGAGGCGTTCAAAGGCACGGGGAGTGACTCTTGGTGGTAAAATCATTAGCGCGTTTCCATTCTGTTACCTTCCTCATATAAGGGGTTCAAAGCACAGCGACAACAGGCAGAACATATGCTCGCAAAATTTGCTACGGATCCGGCACGCAGTAAGGGACGACTGTTCGCTGAGGAAGAAAGCGCTCACCGCTCTCCGTTTCAACGGGATCGGGATCGTATCATCCACGCCAGCGCCTTTCGGCGACTGAAACATAAAACCCAAGTGTTTATTGAGCATGAGGGCGATTATTTCCGCACGCGCCTTACACATTCGATTGAGGTGGCACAGGTGGCGCGGACCCTTGCGGGGACGCTTGGTCTTAATCAGGAACTGACCGAGGCCGTCGCCTTGGCGCATGATTTGGGCCATACACCGTTCGGTCATACGGGGGAGGACGCGCTTGCCGATCTGATGAAACCCTATGGCGGCTTTGATCATAACGCTCAGGCCTTGCGGATTGTCACCGATTTGGAACGCCACTACGCTGATTTTGACGGGCTCAACCTTACGTGGGAGACACTTGAGGGGATCGCCAAACACAACGGCCCCGTTGTCGGTACATTGCCTTATGCGCTTGCTGATTATAACGCGCGTCATGACCTTGAGCTGGGAACCTATGCCAGCGCCGAGGCCCAATGCGCCGCGCTTGCGGATGATATTGCCTATAATTCGCATGACCTTCACGATGGTTTGCGCGCTGAGCTGTTTTCAACGGATGAATTGGCCGAGCTTCCGCTGTTGGATGGGTGTTTTGCCCGTGTTGATGCGAGGTATCCCGATCTGAATTACTATCGCCGCCGTCACGAAGCGCTGCGGCGCTTCTTTGGTGTATTGGTTGAGGACGTCCTCGCCCAAAGTCGGGCGAATTTGGCCGCGTTAGACCCGCAATCCGTCGAAGATATCCGCGCCGCGGGGCGGCCGATGATACAGTTCTCAGATGCGATCTGGACGGACCTGAAGGTTATTCGCAAGTTCCTTTTTACGCGCATGTATCGCGCGCCGATGGTCGTGCGGATGCGCCAGAAGGTGACGCAAATGGTGGATGAACTCTTCCCGCTTTTCATGGAGCAGCCAGACCTCTTGCCCAAGCAATGGCGCAAGGATGTCGACGAAGTTGAGAGCGAAACAGAACTGGCGCGGATTGTGGCGGATTATATCTCGGGCATGACCGACCGTTTTGCGATACAGGAGCACAAACGTCTTATTGGCGGCGTGCAGCCCGACAATATCGTAACCGGTCAGATCGAGTTTAAGGATTAGCCGCGCTGCGGATGGTTGAATGTTTCGTCAATCATGCTAAACCGCGCTCAAAGTCATAGGAACCAAACGATGAACCTTTTTGCCGAAATCCGCGGCCTCGTTATCGAGAGCCTCGATGCACTGACCTCTGAGGGCGTTTTGCCCGCCGATCTTGATTTCAAGAACGTTGCAGTAGAGCCTCCGCGCGACGCGGCACATGGCGATATGGCAACCAACGCAGCGATGGTTTTGGCCAAGCACGCCAAAATGAAACCGCGCGATATCGCAGAGGCGCTTGCCGCAAAACTTCAGGCGGACGAGCGTGTTGATCTGGCCGAGGTTGCTGGCCCCGGGTTCCTGAATTTGCGTCTTGCGCCGAGCATTTGGCAGGGGATCGTGAAAACGGCGCTGTCGGATGAAACCTTTGGCCGCTCGAACATGGGCGAAGGCATCAAGGTAAACGTGGAGTTTGTGTCGGCAAACCCGACAGGTCCGCTTCACGTTGGTCACACACGCGGTGCGGTATTTGGCGACGCGCTTTCAAGCTTGCTGGACTACGCAGGCTATGACGTGACACGCGAGTATTACATCAATGATGGCGGCGCACAGGTCGACGTCCTCGCGCGGTCTGTCTATCTGCGCTACCTTGAGGCATTGGGCCAAGAAGTTGCGTTTGAGGACGGCACATATCCGGGCGATTACCTCATTCCCGTTGGGGATGCGTTGGCCAAGGCCTATGGCGATAAGCTCACAGAGATGGACGAGGCCGAGTGGCTTCCGATGCTGCGCGACTATGCTACTGATGCCATGATGCACCTGATCCGCGAAGACCTCGCGAGCCTCGGTGTTGAGATGGATGTTTTCTCGAGCGAGAAGGCCCTTTATGGCACAGGACAGATCGAAGGCGCGATCGAAGCACTGCGCAGGCAGGGGCTGATCTATACTGGTACGCTTGAGCCACCCAAGGGCAAACTTCCTGAAGATTGGGAGGCGCGCGAGCAAACCCTCTTTAAGTCAACAGAACATGGCGATGATGTCGATCGTCCGGTGATGAAATCCGACGGGTCATGGACATACTTCGCGCCAGATATCGCGTATCACTATACCAAGATCGAGCGCGGCTTTGACCAGCTTATCGACGTGTTTGGTGCCGACCACGGTGGCTATGTCAAACGGATGAAGGCTGCAGTTTCTGCGCTTTCGGCGGGCGAAGTGCCACTGGATGTGAAGCTTACGCAACTTGTCAAACTGTTCAAAAACGGCGAGCCGTTCAAAATGTCCAAGCGGGCAGGGACGTTCATCATGCTGCGCGATGTTGTTGAGCAAGTCGGCCCTGATGTGACCCGCTTTGTGATGCTTACGCGCAAGAACGACGCGCCACTGGATTTTGATTTCGACAAGGTTCAGGAGCAAAGCAAAGACAACCCTGTGTTCTATGTGCAATACGCGCACGCACGGGTGAATTCGGTCCTTCGCAAAGCAACGGCGGCCAATATTCCTTGCGCTGACAAGGACTTGATCGCCGCTGACTTGAGCAGCTTGACCCATAAATCAGAGATCAGCCTTGCCCAAAAAATCGCGGAATGGCCGCGTTTGGTCGAGATCGCGGCACGCACAAACGAGCCGCACCGCATTGCGTTCTATCTCTATGATTTGGCGTCCGAGCTTCATGCGCTCTGGAATTTGGGGAACGACGATGTTGCCCTGCGCTTTATCCAAGAAGATGATGTTGCGACATCACAGGCGAAAATCGCGCTCATCCGCGCCGTAGCCGTTGTTATTTCGTCAGGTCTTGGTATTCTCGGCGTAACGCCGGTTGAGGAAATGCGCTGATAACAAGAGTAGCCTTACCGGTACAAGGCAGTAAATGGGGACGTAACCCCAGGTTGATATCGGTGAGGCACACATGAGCAATCAGGAGCGCTCTAAGGGGCGGCCCCCTCAAGCAACAGATTATTCGCTTCCGTCGCTCGGCGAGCAGACGGATGAATTCGGACGTCCATTGCAACCTTCTGCGCGTCGGCGTGGCAAGGCGTTCGACCCTACGCAATACGTTCAAGGCCAACCCACACAGGCCGAACCCGCGCCGCGCCGTCGATACGAGGCCGTGGCCGAACCTGTTCAAGAGGATTTGCCGCCACCGTCCTATCAGCCCCACCGACAAGCTGCCGTGGAGCCGGAGACGCAATCGGTGCCACCCGTAACGCCGCCGCGCGAACGGGTTTTTCCGCGCACGACGCAGGCGCATGTACCGCCCGATGCGGAATTCGCAAGTGTTCCGTCTCCTGAAGTTGCGCCGCAAACAGAAACGCCACAGCCGCGCAATATTGGTATGATCGTGAATTTCTTGGGCGCGGCCACGTCGATCGCCTTGGTTTTTGGGCTTGGATATTGGGGGTACAAGCTCGCCGTGCGCGATGTGAGTGGTATTCCCGTTGTCGCCGCGCTTGAGGGGCCTATGCGCATACAGCCAAAAGATCCGGGCGGCCAATTGGCAATGCACCAAGGCCTAGCGGTGAATGCGGTTCAAGCTGTCGGAGAAGCAGAGGCAACCGCCGATAGACTTGTCCTTGCACCAGAACCAGTTGATTTGCTGGAAGATGATCCCGTGGTCGAGGTCGCCACGCAGGAGCCATCAGCCAAAGAAGATCAACCAGAGCCTGCACCAGCCCCCGAACCCGATCCTCAACCAATAGAAGAGCCGCAGCAGATCGCGCTGACAACTGAACCAGAGATCGAAGCGCCCGAAGCATTGGACGTACCCGCCGCGATTGAAGCCGCAACGGCCGAGAACCCCGATATAATTCCGGCGAGCATCGGTGGCGTGGCAAAATCGGCGCGGCCAAGGCAGCGGCCAAGCGGGTTTGAAGACGTGGTGAGTGCACAGCAAGAGTCTGTAGCGGCGGCCTTGGCCATGGCGCTTGCGGGGGATGCTGATCCTGCCGCCGTCGCGGATGATACCGCTTCACTGGCGCCGTCCAATTTGGCGGTGGGTACCAATCTCGCGCAGCTTGGTGCATATGCGAGCGAAGATATCGCGCGCGCCGAATGGGTCAAGAAAACTAGCCTCTATGGGGACTACATGGAAGGTAAAACCCGCGTGATCGAGCGCGCAGAGCGGGGCGGTCGGACGTTCTATCGCCTGCGTGCACACGGATTTGAAACCATTAACGAGGCGCGCCAATTCTGCGCGGCCCTTCAAGCCGAGGGAGCAGAGTGTGTCTCTGTTGTGGTGCGCTAATGAGCGTTGAAATCGGAAACTCCGCAGTCATTTTCGGCTGTGAGGGGTTGGTGCTCTCAAACGAAGAAGCCGCGTTTTTTGCGAAGGTGAAACCGTTCGGGTTTATCCTCTTTGCCCGAAATATAGATACGCCAGAGCAGGTAAAGAAGCTCACTTCCGATCTGCGTGCGGCAGTTGGGTATGATGCCCCCGTGTTGATCGACCAAGAAGGCGGCCGCGTTGCACGTATGCGCCCGCCGCATTGGCGTGCATGGTGGCCCGCGCTCGATGAGGTCGTGAAATCATCCGACCCAGAGCGCAGCATGTACTTGCGGTCCAGAATCCTTTCGGATGAATTGCGCGCGGTTGGGATTGATTGCAACTGTGCGCCAGTGCTTGATTTGGTTCGGCCTGAAACCCACGGTGTAATCGCGAACCGGTGCTATAGTGAAGCGCCTGAAGTGGCTGCGAAAATTGGCCGTCAGGTTGCGCAAGGGCATCTGGATGGCGGCGTGCTACCCGTTGCAAAACATATGCCCGGACATGGGCGCGCCAGCGTCGATAGCCACAAAGACCTGCCGCGAACGGATGCCTCGCAAGAGACCCTTCGCAAGCATGATTTTGCGCCCTTCGTTGCTCTGAATGACCTGCCCATCGCCATGAGCGCCCACGTCGTCTACGAGGCATTTGACGATGGCCCTGCAACGACCTCAAAGCGGATGATCGGGCTTATCCGTGATGAAATCGGCTTTGGTGGTTTGCTCTTGAGTGATGACCTGTCGATGGAGGCGCTTTCGGGCACGCCCGCGACCCGCGCTACGGCCTGTGTGGCAGCGGGGATTGATGTGGTCTTGCATTGCAACGGAAATTTGGCTGAAATGATCGAAGTTGCGGCGGCATCAGGCGAGATGTCTGCCGAGACGAACGCGCGCGCACGTGCCGCTATTGCAGCGCGCTATGCGCCAGATGGTGCCGATATCGAAGCTATGATTGCCGAGCATCGTCGGCTTGTGCCGGAGGTAAGCGATGGATGAAGCGCTCTTCACCCCTGAGGAGTTGTCCCAAGAGGCAACGACGGATCAATCCGTAGAAGAGCGCTTGGCCGCAGAGGCCCTTATCGTTGATGTAGAAGGTTTTGCTGGCCCGCTTGATTTGCTCCTGACGCTTAGTCGTTCGCAGAAAGTGGATCTGCGTCGCATTTCGGTTACCGAACTGGCCGAGCAATACCTGAAGTTTATTGACCACGCCAAGAGTCTGCGCATTGAGCTTGCTGCGGATTATCTGGTGATGGCGGCGTGGCTTGCGTTCTTGAAGTCGCGCCTCTTGCTGCCGCCAGAACCCGGCGAAGAAGGACCAACAGGCGAGGAGCTCGCAGCGCATATGGCGTTTCAGTTGGAGCGCCTTCAGGCCATGCGTGATTGCGCGGCCAAGCTGATGGCGCGCGATCAATTAGGGCGTGATTTCTTCGTTCGTGGGGTGCCTGAAACGGTGGAGCGGGTCCGCAAGGTTACCTACTCTGCAACATTGCTTGACCTCATGCAGGGGTACGCCCGTATTCGTACCAAGGATGATTTCCGACCCTTTGTGATGGACCGTCATGCGATCCTGACTATGGAGCAAGCCCTTGAAAGGATGCGCGGAATGATCGGTTATGCCGGAGACTGGACGGGCCTTGAGATGTACCTTCCCGAAGGGTGGCATTTTGATCCCGCCAAGCGCCGTAGCGCCACAGCGGCGACATTTGCGGCCTCGCTTGAGTTGGTTAAGGCAGGACATATCGAAATCCGCCAAGGCGAAACCTTCGCGCCCATTCAAATTCGAAAAAGAGAGGGAGGCCGCGCGTGAGCGATCCGAAAAACCTCGCTGATCCTGAACCACAAGTCGAGGAGAGCCTGTTTGAGGCCCCGCCGATGGCCGAACAGGAACGCATGGTCGAAGCTATATTATTCGCAAGTGCGGAGCCGGTTACGGTGCGCGACCTTGAGGCTCGAATGCCCCACGGATGCGACGCTGGCGAAGCGTTGGTTTACCTTCGCAAACGTTATGAGGGGCGCGGTGTGACGATCAATCGCGTGGGTGACGCATGGGCGATGCGCACAGCAGGCGATCTTGGCTATCTGATGCAAAAAGAGACGGTTGAGACACGCAAACTCTCGCGCGCGGCAATCGAGACACTGGCGATCATCGCCTATCATCAGCCCGCCACACGAGCCGAAATCGAAGAAATTCGCGGGGTTTCCGTCTCTCGCGGGACGATCGACCAGTTGATCGAGCTTGAATGGGTCCGTTTTGGGCGGCGTCGGATGACACCAGGGCGGCCCGTTACATTCGTGGTTACGCAAGGGTTTCTTGATCACTTCGGCCTTGAAAACGCGCGGGATCTTCCGGGACTTAAGGAGTTGCGCGCGGCGGGCCTTCTTGAGAACCGACCACCGCCCGGCATCATCCCCGGTCTGCCGCAACCTGATGAGGACGACGACGAAGTGTTGGAGTTCGATCAGGGAGAAATGTTTGACGAAATGCCATAGGGTTGGCATGGTCCAAGCACACGCATTCAGGAGAATGAAATGAACGCCGATCGCATTATCAACATGATCATACGACAGATCACTCGCCGCATCGTTAATGGTGGCATCAACAAAGGCATTGATTTTGCGGCGAACCAAACCAAACGCAATGGCAAGACCACAGAGGCGACGCCAGAGCAACAGAAACTCTCTCAGGAGCAAGCCAAACGGATGCGTAAGCAGGCCAAACTCATGCGGCGCAATACCAAGTTCTAGACGATGGTTTGCACAGGCTGAGCGCTTCTGCGCGTTTGCAGTACATAGATAACCGCCACCGCGCTCAGCCCCGCAGAGAAGAGTGCACAAGTCGCCATTCCGAAGTGTGTGAAGCCAAAGCGATAGAGCAGGGTTGAGCTAAATACGCTCAGATACATCACAGCGGAGTTCAGCCCCATGATCGCACCGCGCTGCGCCGGATCAAGACGGGTGAGCCAACCTACGGTTAGGTTCAGCCCCAGATGTTGAAGTATCCCCCAGATCGGCGCCAGAACAAGCAACCATAGATAGCTGTTCGTTGCCCAAGCGATACCAACATAGAGCACAGCAAGAAGCCCGAAAATACCCGCAAGACCGCGAACGGTGGGCAGGCGGTCAAGCACACCGTCAAATACCATCGCTGCCGCAAAGCCGATGCCATAAACAAGGGTCAGAACTCCCGCATCACGGACAGGACGGTTCAAGTTTACCTCAAGATGCGCGCCTAAGTAATTGTAAAACCCATAAAATCCAAATCCAAGCGCGGCAACGGCCATGAGCGCAGGAATAATCCCGTCAACCCGCAAGGCAGTGATCGGCGAGGTTGATGTCTTGCTCATGATTTGGGTCGGCAGGTCCATGCGCGCCAGCATCGGTAAAGTCACGAGCACCGCAGCCGCCAATCCGCCATATACATACCGCCAGCCGAAAATATCCGCGACATATGCGGAAATCGTAACACCACCGACCATCGACAGCGTCCAGCCCGATAGTACAGTGCCGATGACCCGCGCTTCTTGGCCCTTGGGTGCGATTTGAGCGGCGAGGGAATAAAGAGCGGGGATTGCGACGCCCGCTGCGATGCCTGCGATGGCGTGCGCGGCGCTCAGCATCGCGACGCTCGTTGCAGAGGTAGACAGGATCAGCGCCAAAACCAGAAGCACAAGTGCTGCCCGAAGCGAACGCGCGGCGCCAAAGCGATCGGCCAACGGTGCCAGCAACAAAGCGGCCATTGCAACACCTAATCCATAGAGCGCCGCAGCCGTCATAACCGCATCTGGAGAAGATGCACCGAGCGAAACGGCAACCTTGGCCGCAATCGGCGAGAGCATCAAAGAGTTTGAACCAACAACACCAACAATGGCCGTTAAGAGCAATACCGAGCGCGTCATTTGCAACCTCTTCTGAATGTGAATAGGGTAAAATGATTAACAGCCGAATAATCTAAGGCGAAGAGGGATTCGACATGGTTCAGAAAAATACAGATAATATTCCGTCAAACAGTACGCGTGACGTGGCGCTGGACGCTATTGACCGAAAAATATTAGGTGAGCTTGCGAATGATGCCTCCCAGAGTTTCGCATCTCTCGGGCAAACGGTGGGACTTTCGGCACCAGCGGTGCACGAACGAGTCAAACGCCTGCGCGCTCGCGGCGCGATCCGCAAGACCGTGGCAATGCTGGACGGAAAATCCGTGGGGAAGGGGCTCTTGGCCTTTGTTCACGTGGATACAACGGGCTGGGGCAAGACGCCCGGCATTATGGAGCTGGCTAAGTTGCCCGAAGTCGAGGAAATACATTCCTCAACGGGGGATACCTGTCTGATTATGAAGTTGCGCGTGTCAAGTTCCGAAGCGTTGGAAGGGCTGCTCTCGAAACTATACGACACGGATGGTGTTCGGAGTACACGTACATATGTCGCCCTGTCGACGCATATTGAGCGAGGCGTTCAGGCGGGGATTTCGTCGGAACTAGAAAACGGCGGCGGAGTTCGGTAACTATTATCTATTTGAAATGTTTAGATAGTTTTAGCCCTTGGCCTTGGTAGTTTGAGGCAATCCCTGCGCCATACAGTTGGTCAGGGACCTCAGACATATGCTCATAGACCAAGCGGCCCACAACCTGCCCATGTTCAAGCACAAACGGTGCCTCGTGGCAGCGCACTTCGAGGACACCGCGGCTCCCTGCGCCGCCCGCCGGATCGTGACCAAAGCCGGGATCAAAGAAGCCAGCGTAATGGACGCGGAATTCCCCAACCATTGCCAGATAAGGCGCCATTTCCGCCGCGCAATCAGGTGGAATATGCACGGCTTCGCGGCTCACTAGGATGTAGAATGCTCCGGGATCGAGGATGATACGTTCTTCGGTTGTGTGAATAGGTTCCCAGTATTCTGCGGGGTCATAATGGCCAATCAAATCCAGATCTATAACGCCCGTATGAGGCTTCGCTCGATAACCAACAAGCCCATCTTTTCCTGCGCTAAGGTCCACAGAAAAGCCCAAACCCTCAGAGATCACAGCCTCACCCGAGACGAGCGTAGTCTTGGCGTGCATTTGCGTCAGTTCGGCGTCTGAAATCACGGCCTGGCCGGCGCGGAACCGAATTTGGTTCAGTCGCATCCCCGGCCGAACCAGAACAGAGAAACTCCGCGGGCAAATCTCGGCATAGAGCGGGCCATTGTAGCCCGCAGGGATGCGGTCAAACTCGGTGCCGCCGTCGGTGATCGTTCTGGTCAGTAGATCAAGGCGGCCCGTTGAAGATTTCGCATTCGCAACAGCTTGTACACCATCGGGTAGGGCCAGCGATTCCATCAGCGGAACAACATATACGCACCCTTTTTCGAGTACGGCGCCATTGGTTAGATCCACCCGATGCATCTCGAACTCTTGAAGACGATCCGAAACCTTGGCCCCATGTCCCGCCAGAAACGACGCGCGGACGCGGTAAGCAACCGTCCCAAGCCGCAGATCAAGCGAGGCAGGCTGAATTTGCGCGCGATCAATTGCTGGTGCGGCGGAAATCTCTCCACGCTCGATCATTTCGCTGAGGGCTTGGCTTGGCAAAACACCGGGGTTGCTCATGGCGATTCCTTTTGCCGCTTTGGGGCATTATTGGCCATTACATTGCGAAACGGCGAAGGTTTGGTACAAAAACGTCCGCAGCCCCGAAAGGTGCGGACGTTTTTTGAATTGGTCGGGCTAGCAGGACTTGAACCTGCGACCTTCCGTCCCCCAGACGGACGCGCTACCAGGCTGCGCCATAGCCCGACTTGGGCTTCTTCATACTGTTTTTGACAGCAGGAGCAAGCGCGAATTTCCATCTTGGCGATCAATTTATCGGCGCGTCTTTGAATTGCGTTGCGCGCAGCGTCGAGAGGCGACCAGCAACAACGGCGAGGCGCCCTTTATTCTCATCGCTCATAGCGTAGCGTGCAGCAAGAAGACGGTGCCGAAGCGGCGTGCCGCGATACTGTGGATCATTGTCGTGCGGATCGTCTGGCACGATGACAGGCTCTGAAGCAGTGGTTTCGACGGTTTCTGACGGCCCATCAAGAGCTTCTAGGTCGCGAAGGTCGTCCTCGCTCGGTTCACCTTGTTCCCAGGCTGCCAGATCGATTTCCGATGGCGTCGGATCTGGGACCGTCACGGTTTCCTCAACCAAAGCTTCCGTTTCTAAGGGCGCTTGGCCTACTTCGTCCACTTCCGAAGGGTCGGGAAGAACGAGGTCGGATATCGACTGAACCTCCGGAGCCGTAGTTTGGAATTCGTCTCCGAAATTCAGTGGCTCTGTAGCTGGTTCTTCTGCTGGCGTATCACTCGTAGCATCCTCCGACAGAAGTTCCTCTTCTGGTTCCTCGGTTTGCTGAGCGAAGCCATCAAGAAAGGAAATCTGTTGCGGAGGCTCGTTTACTTCGGCGGTGACTTTGGCGATTGTGTCGAGATCAGAGCTGCCTTCGTCGATAGGCTCTGCCTCTGCTTGAACTTGATCTTCCAGTTCCGCTGACGGGGCGACAACCTCGGGCTCGGTCGGCGCCTCAGCTTCTTGTGAGGGTGGGAACGCAATGACCTGACTGGTTACAGGTTCCGCCTCACGAGCGGGTTCCTGAACGAGATTGGCGTCTTCAACCGCGGGGGTGTCTTGAGCGGCAGGTGTTTCCTGCGTGTCATCAAGGGGTTGAGAAAGCGAAGCCACGTGTTTGATGCCTTCGGAGCGCAGCAGTTTTTGCACACCTTTGATGGTCATCCCATCGTCGTGCAACAACTTCTTGATTCCGCTAAGTAATTCCATGTCGGCAGGGCGATAGTATCGCCGCCCGCCAGCACGTTTTATTGGTTTAACTTGCGTGAAACGGCTTTCCCAAAACCTCAGGACATGGGCAGGCGTTTCAAGCCAGTCGGCAACTTCGGAGATGGTTCGAAACGCATCTTGGGACTTCGGCATGGATCAGGCGCGCCTACTATTTGTTGCCGTTTGCAACGCGTTCTTTCATAAGATGCGAAGGGCGGAACGTCAGGACGCGGCGCGGCTGAATCGGAACCTCTTCGCCTGTCTTGGGGTTGCGACCAATGCGGGCTGCCTTGTCGCGAACACCAAATGTGCCGAACGACGAAATTTTGACAGTTTCACCAGAGGCCAAAGCATCCGAAACATGGTTCAACACGCTTTCAACCAACTGCGCGCTTTCATTGCGGCTAAGACCGACTTCTTGAAAGACCGCTTCGCTTAGATCCATACGCGTAAGAGTTTTGTCACCCATGATGACCCCCTTGTTTGATGTTTGGGCGGGAAAAACAAACCACCATGCCAAAGCGCGGACTGGCAGAGAATTCCCGCGAACCTGTGTGGCAGCATAGTGTTATTGAAAATTCCGAGTCAATATCAATGGCTTGCAAACGGTCGTAAAAGTACGGTTATCCGCCTAAAAACCAACGAAATTCTGTATGCTTGGCGTTTTACCAGCGCAGAAGGACAGAACCCCACGCCAACCCGCCGCCGATTGCTTCGGTGACGATGATGTCGTTTTCTTTGATTTGTCCGCGCTCTTTGCCCACCGAAAGGGCGAGGGGAATCGACGCCGCAGAGGTGTTTCCGTGGTCTTGAACTGTAACAACAACGCGATCCATCGGGACGCCCATCTTCTTCGCCGTGCCGGAAATAATGCGGATATTCGCCTGATGTGGAACAATCCAGTCAACGTCATCACCGCTCAGGCCGACTTGCTCAAGCGAGCGATGCGCGGTGTCTGCGAGCTTTTCTACTGCGTGGCGGAAAACTTCGCGACCTTGCATCCGAAGTACGCCGGATGTGCCTGTCGAAACGCCACCGTCCACGTGCAGCAGGTCTTTGTAGCGGCCGTCAGAATTCAAATCACAGGCCAGAATGCCGCGATCATCCGTGGTTCCGTTGCCTTCCTGTGCCTCAAGGATAAGCGCGCCAGCGCCATCGCCGAACAACACACAGGTCGCGCGGTCGGTGAAATCCAGAATGCGGCTAAAGGTTTCCGCGCCAATCACCAGAACGCGCTTGGCTTGTCCCGACAGGATCAGTGCGTTCGCATTGGCCAGCGCATAAACGAATCCCGCGCAGACCGCTTGGACGTCAAACGCAAACCCGCGTGTCATGCCCAACCCCGCTTGAACCATTGTCGCGGCAGAAGGGAAGGTGAAATCAGCGGTTGAGGTCGCAACAACCACGGCGTCGATGTCGTCGGCTGTCATGCCCGCATCTTTAAGGGCGGCATTCGCGGCCTTTACGGC
Organism: Falsihalocynthiibacter sp. SS001; assembly: GCF_042445055.1. Classification (GTDB taxonomy): domain Bacteria; phylum Pseudomonadota; class Alphaproteobacteria; order Rhodobacterales; family Rhodobacteraceae; genus Falsihalocynthiibacter. The sequence continues at coordinate 1,901,742 of NZ_CP170339.1, read as the reverse complement.
GAGATCAGACGTGTTTTCGCCCTCAGCCGCGAAATGACGGCGTTCAATTCCAGAACGCGTTCGAATCCACTCATCGGTTGTGTCTACTAGTGTTTCAAGCTCGCTATTTGGAACAATTCGTTCGGGCAGGTAGTGCCCGACACCCCTGACGACGGCGCGTGTTGTCATTCTTGGTTCCCATTCGCAGTGCCTATTTCTGCGTCATCTTGCGGCGTTGCAGCGGAGGATGCAACCCGTGCGGCGAGTTTGTCCGAGAAACCTTGCTCGGCAAGGGTAAACGCGAGCTTAATTGCGGCGGAAATACCTGTGGCATCGGCCGAACCGTGGGATTTCACCACCGTTCCGTTCAACCCGAGGAAAACGCCACCATTCACGCGACGCGGATCAATTCGCTTGGAGAGGCGGCGGAGCGAAGGGTAGGCCAGCAATGCTGCGAACCGCGAAATCGGAGAGTATTTGAATGCGGCCTTAAGGAGCGTCGAAATCAGATTCGCGGTCCCTTCGCCAGTTTTCAGAGCGATATTGCCTGTGAAACCGTCCGTAACGATTACGTCCACACGATCAGAGGGGATATCGCCACCCTCGACAAAACCGACATAATCCACGTCAGCTTGCTCTGCTTTTTCACTGATGAGGTCGTGCGCAGCTTTGAGTTCGGCACGGCCTTTGTGCTCTTCGGTACCGACATTCAACAAGCCAACACGCGGTCGCGAAAGGCCAAGACCGTTGCGTGCATAAGACGCGCCCATCATGGCATATTGCAGCAAGTCTTGCTCATCGGCGCGAATATCCGCTCCGACGTCAAGCATTACGTTAAAACCGTTCGGATTGCGGGACGGCCACAAACAGGCAATCGCAGGGCGGTTCACACCGGGCAACTTGCGCAGCCGGATCATGGAAATCGCCATAAGCGCACCTGTGTTGCCACAAGACACGGCAACAGTCGCTTCGCCATTGCGCACTGCTTCGATGGTGGACCACATAGATGTGTCCTTACCATTGCGCAGCACTTGGCTGGGCTTTGCGTCCATCGTTACGACATCGCTACAGTCGCGAATCTCGCACACCGACTCAAGCCGACGTTTCTTGACGAGTTTGCTCAGCACTTCGGCATCGCCATGGACGATAAAGCCAATCGCGGGGTTCTTGGCCGCAGAACGGGCAATACCGGCGACAACTGCCGCCGGCCCACGATCGCCACCCATGGCGTCAACCGAAATGATGGTGCGCGCGGCCCCCGAAGTCTGCTGATCTGTGTTTTTGATCGTCATGTTCAGGTGCCGGCAAAAACGGTGCTTAAGCTGCGTCTTCGTCGAATTCGACGTCGCCTGCTACAGCAACGACTTCGCGGTCGTCATAATGTCCGCAAGCGCCACAAACGTGGTGCGGGCGCTTCAGCTCACCGCAGTTGCCACATTCGTTAGGATTCTCAGCAGTCAGAGAATCGTGGGATTGGCGCATGCCGCGACGGGATTTTGTAATCTTACTCTTAGGGACAGCCATGTCTCAAAACCTTGGTCATTTCGGGGGGTTAAGCAGGTGCCTGACCCCAGTGTTTCTTATCTTTACGAGCTACATACCCGAGCTGGCCGCATATGTCCAACCGTCTCGTAAATGAGGCCGGGAACATACTGCGATTTCAGTTAGGCGCAAGCTATTTCTTTTTGTCGGCGATTCCAAGGCGTAAACCCGCAGAAACGCATATTGTCTTCGTCTATTCCTTCTCGGGCTTTTCACCTGTTTTCAGAAGATTTGCAAGCCCCGCAAATGGACGTGCGTCTTCATCTTGCAACGGGGCAACGCCCGGAGCGGCAAATTGGGCCTCGCCCAGCTCTGCACCCTCGGCACGCGGATAGAGCGGAAGCGCCAGCGCGAGCGCCTCGACCATTACCTCTCCAAGATCAATCGTAGCGCCGAGCGGCTCAAGGGATTCGTCGACCTGCGACTCTACTTCGATCTCTTCTTCGTCTTCGATATCAAATACCGAGGTATCCTTAACAAACACGCGCGTTACGGGACCATCAATGCGCGTATTTACGGGGGCGAGGGTGATGACGCAGGGTTGTGTTACCGTCGCGCCAAGCTTTGCACTCAGTTGCCAGTCGGATTTCCCTTGGGGTGAAAGCGTGCCTTCAAAGCGCATCTTCTTGAGCCCATCAAGCTGTAAATCCTTGGCGATTGCCTTCAAGGTAGCATCGTCGGGAATCAGCGAGAAACGCGTATCTTTGCGCTGCGCCAGATCAGCGACCCGAAGCGGATGAGACCACGGCGTGCTATTTGCGGGCTGTGGCGCGGAGGCCTTGCGAGGTGCTGTGGGCTTGGGGGCGCGTGTCATTGTCATGCTTCCGTTATTGAATACAATTGCATCCTTCTATAAGTCGGATAAAAGTCTAGGACCAAGAGATCAAGAGGGCGGCAATGCAATTCGATTCACGTTTGAAGGCGCGACTGGCGAAAACGGCGGGTCTGATTGTTCTGGTTTGCGCTCTCGCAAGCTGTACATCTATCTATCGCAAACACGGATATATCCCTGCGCAACAGCAACTTGATGATATCGTTGTCGGCGTAGATACCACCGAAACAGTAGCCTCTGCGGTTGGGCGGCCTTCGGGCACGGGTGTTCTCAAGGACGGCGACTGGTACTTTGTACAATCGAACTGGCGCCATTATGGCTATCGTCAACCCGAGGAAATCGACCGTCAGGTTGTCGCGATCCGTTTCGACAGTCGCGGCGTGGTTTCAAATGTTGAGCGATTTGGTCTTGAGAATGGTCGCGTTGTTGCGCTTTCACGGCGGATGACCGACAGCAATATCCAAGGTGTATCGTTCCTGAACCAAATGTTCAGCAGCTTTGGCAACTTGGGTGCAAGCGCTCTTGGAGCGGTTCCGGGCCAGTAATTCTACCGGCCCGTTCGCTTTTATTCGGCGTCTTCTTTGGCCTCGAAGTTCAGCGCTACGCCATTCAAACAATAGCGAAGCCCCGTTGGCGCGGGGCCATCGGGGAACACATGACCCAGATGCGCCAGACAATTGGAGCAATGCACTTCTGTGCGGCGCATAAAGAACTTGCGATCTTCTTGCTCACCTACGGGCGCACCCTCAATCGGCGCATAAAAGCTTGGCCATCCCGTACCGGACTCAAATTTGGTTTCCTGATCGAAAAGCGGCGTGCCGCAGCAAACACACTGAAATACGCCTGCGGTTTTGGGGAAGTTGTCATGTGTATTTGCGCGTTCGGTTCCGTGTTTGCGGGTCACGCGGTAGGCTTCATCACTCAGCATTGCCCGCCATTCAGCGTCAGTTTTTTCAATTTTCGCCATGGATCCTCCAAAAAGTGGGTTGTGTCACGGATTTTTCGCATTTCGTAACTATATCATATGGTAATCATGGCACGTTCATTAAAGGGAGCGCGAAATGTTGAACCTTAGAAAAGGTCGCTATTCTGTGCGCGTTGCGCAAACGGACGAGGACTTGGCCGCCGCTCAATTGCTCCGCTTTCGTGCATTTGTCGATCAGGATCCACAAGCCGCAGGTGTGGACGCAGACGACTTTGATGCGCGTTGCACCCATATTATGGTCGAAGAGAACGCGAGTGGTGCTTTGGTATGCTGCTTTCGTCTGCTGGACCTGAATAGCTCCGAGATTGAAGCAAGCTATTCCGCGCAGTTTTATGAGCTTTCAGGCCTGCGGGAGTTTGATGGCCCAATGGTCGAAATGGGCCGTTTCTGTATTGATCCTGCCTGTCAGGACGCCGATATTCTTCGGGTCGCGTGGGGCGCTATGGCGCGATACGTGGATGAGCGCGGTGTAAAACTTCTCTTTGGTTGCTCGTCGTTTAAGGGCGTAGAGGCATCCGAATATTACGACGCTTTTGCGCTCCTGAAGGAGCGTCATTTGGCACCCAAGCATTGGCTTCCTAAGGTCAAAGCGCCGAAAGTGTTCAAGTTCGCGCAGCGACTGCGCCGCAAGCCAAATCCCAAGAATGCCATGCGCGTGATGCCGCCGCTGCTCAAAACCTATTTGGTTATGGGGGGCTGGGTTTCGGACCATGCGGTCGTGGACCATAAATTAAATACGCTGCACGTCTTTACAGGGCTTGAAATCGGCGCAATTCCCCCTGCGCGCAAGCGTCTTCTTAGGGCTGTTGCGGGCTAGGGTCTTGACGTTTGGAAGTGGGACGCGTAGCGCAATCCCATGGCACGTATACCACTCCTTCAGCTCACGGATATCTCGCTTGGTTATGGCGGGGATCCTCTGTTTTCAGACCTTAGTTTGATAGTGCAACCCGCCGACCGCGTCGCGCTTGTGGGGCGGAATGGCTCTGGCAAATCGACCCTGATGAAGGTCATGGCCGGCATGGTCGAACCCGACAGCGGCGCGCGTATTGTCTCGCCCGGGGTGAGCGTTGGATATATGGAGCAAGACCCCGACCTGAGCGGTTTTGAAACGCTGGGGGATTTCGCCGCAAGTGAACTCGATCCCTCTGAGGAATACAAAATCGAGATGGTGGCCGAGGGCCTCAAGTTCAAACCCGACACATTGGTCAGCGCCGCTTCAGGTGGGGAACGCCGCCGCGCGGCCCTTGCGAAGCTGCTCGCAGAAGAGCCACAACTCATGTTGCTCGACGAGCCGACCAACCACCTTGATATCGAGGCCATCGCGTGGCTTGAGGAACAACTCAAATCAACGCGCGCTGGATTTATCCTGATCTCGCACGACCGTGCATTCCTGAATGCCCTGACACGCGCCACGCTTTGGGTGGATCGCGGGAAGGTCCGCCGCCTCGAAGAGGGGTTCGATAAATTCGAAGAATGGCGTGACAAAGTTTGGGCCGACGAAGACATGCAGCGCCACAAGCTTAACCGTCTGATCAAGTCCGAAGCGAAATGGGCGGTCGAGGGCATCTCGGCGCGGCGTACTCGTAACCAAGGACGCCTGCGCGCGCTCCACGCCCTCAAGGAGGAACGCGCGGGGCAAATTAAGCGCCAAGGTGCGGCGGCAATGGCCTTTGACGCCAGCCCCAAATCGGGCCGCAAGGTGATCGAGGCCGAAAACCTCACGATGCGCTTTGGGGACAAACAAATTCTCAAGGATTTCTCGATCAAAATCGCCCGTGGTGATCGTGTTGCCTTTGTGGGGCCAAATGGCGTTGGCAAAACCACTTTGCTCAAGATCCTGATTGGCGAGATTGAGCCTGACAGCGGCACCGTGAAACGTGGCACCAAGCTTGAAACCGTTGTGTTCGATCAGAACAGAGCCCAACTCGATCCGAATATGTCGCTTTGGGAGAGTTTGACGGGCGATCCCGATATGCGCGTTTCGGGCAAAGCGGATCAGGTGAATGTGCGCGGCACTCCGCGCCATGTTGTTGGCTATCTGAAGGACTTCTTGTTCGACGAGAGCCGCGCACGTGCGTCGGTGTCTTCGCTTTCCGGAGGAGAGAAAGCGCGCTTGCTTCTGGCCAAGATCATGGCGCGCGAGAGCAACCTCCTTGTGCTTGACGAACCGACTAACGATCTCGATGTAGAAACTCTCGATCTCTTGCAGGACTTGCTGGGCGATTATGATGGAACCGTCCTCTTGGTAAGCCACGACCGTGATTTCCTTGATCGGGTGGCACAGACCACAATCGCGATGGAAGGGAACGGCAACGCAGTTGCATATGCGGGCGGTTGGTCTGATTATCGCGAGCAAAGAAAAGCTGACATGCCAGCGAAATCGGTGGCAAAAGAGTCTTCAAAACCCACGAAAAAAGCCGCGCCAACCAAAGAGCAAGCGCCGGCAAGTGGCCTTTCGTTCGTGGAGCAGCATCGGCTTGAGGCACTCCCCAATGAAATCGAGCGCCTGACGGCCGAGATTGCCAAGCTTGAGGAATTCCTCGCCGCACCTGATTTGTTCACCAAAGAACCGATCAAGTTCAAGAAGGGCACCGAGGCTCTTGTCGAACGCCAAGAAGCCCTAAGCGCGGCCGAAGAAGAATGGATGGAGCTTGCCGAGCGGGCAGAAGCCTAGGTCATTCTAAGACCACCATCCAAACGGATAACCTCTGCGTTCAGGTAGGGGTGCGAGATGATGAATTCGACGAGCCGCGCGAACTCTTGTGTGGTTCCAAGGCGTTTGGGGTGCAGAACATCGGTGGCTAGTCCGTCGATGATCTCTTGTCCGAGGCTTTCGAGCATGGGTGTCATGAAAATACCCGGCGCGATGGCCATAACGCGAATTCCCGTCCTCGCCAGATCCCGCGCCATCGGAAGCGACATGCCTGCGATACCTGCTTTGGAGGCGGCATAGGCGGCTTGGCCTTTTTGGCCGTCAAAGGCCGCGACAGAGGCCGTGTTGACGATCACGCCGCGCTCGCCATCTTGGTTCGGTTCGTTTTCGGCCATGATCTGGGAGGCAAGGCGCGCAACGTTGAAGGACCCGACGAGGTTGATATCAATCGTGCGCTGGAAATCTGCGAGCGGGAAGGGGCCAGAGCGCCCGAGCGTGCTTGCGCCAGTTACAATCCCCGCGCAATTCACACAGGCCGTGATTCCACCCATATCGCTTTGCGCTTGCTTGAGAGCGGACGAGACTTGCTCCTCGTCCGTTACATTCACCTGCGCAGCGTATCCGCCGATGTCCTTTGCTACGGATGCCGCTTTTTCAGCATCGCGATCAAAGATCGTGACCTGCGCACCGTTTGCCGCCAAGAGCCGCGCACAACCCTCGCCAAGTCCTGAGGCCCCGCCAGTTACGATTGCTTTGGTCTGAGTGATATCCATTTGCCCCTCCATTAGTAATTGAACGAGTGTTCAATACTTGCCTGCAGAAATCAACCCCTACCAGCGGCCAGAAGCGCCACCACCAGAACTGCTACCGCCGCTAAAGCTTGAACGACCACTGCTGCGACGTGTGGAAATCCGCGGGATGGAGTAGCTGTCTACCGATTGATAATCGCAGTTCGGACAACTGATCGTTGTTTCACCTTGGCCGTTTGCCGTCCTTGTTGCAGGCTCTAGCGTGGCTGAAGTTCGCTCCATTCCAGTTTGGCCACAGCTTGGACAGGGTTTGCGGGCAAAGCGGTAGTTCGAGATTTTCGGACCGAATATCGCCGCCGCAATTGCCGTCCCGAAGAACGCGGTAAAAAGCGCCAAGGCGATGCGCGGCCCGTGGTTTTCGCGGCGTGATCGAGCTGGTGGCTCGTCCCCGCTCATGTGGCGCAAGGCAATAAGCTCTATCATCTTTTGTGCGCCATCCAGAACGCCGTCGTCAAAATCCCCATCCTTGAATGCGGGTTCCATATAGAACTGGATGATATCCTCGGAAATGTCATCGTAAACAGGGGGGTAACCGCTCCCGACGACGATGCGGAATACCCTGTCGTTCTTGGCGATCATCATAAGCAAACCGTCGTTCAACTCGGGGTCGCCAATACCCCAATCATTGAAGGTCGCCGTTGCGAATTCCGCTATATCTTCCCAATCACCAAAGCTCGCCATGCTTGTGATCGTAAGGACGCTCATCTCTATGCCTGTGTCCTGCTTGAGATAGTCGAGCTTGCGCCTGAGGGTGTCCTCGGTTTCCTTCGAGAGCATGGCGGCATAATCGTTCACATAAGGATCGTCCGGCACAGGGAATTCCTGCGCGCGTGCGGCTATACCCGCACTCAATAACAGTGAAACCGTAACGATAATCCGTGCAATTCGTTGCATTAAGTCCTCTCTCTCCTGTTCTCGGAGTGTAGAAAAGACAGGGCGTAAATCAACCCGTGAGCTCGCGGATGACTTGCGGGATCATCATCACGTCGTCGCGGGTACAGTCAAATTGGCCGACTTGAACACGGATAACGAACTTCCCGTGATGGGTGGTTTGAGTCAGATAAATCCGCCCGTCATTGTTTATGCGCTCAAGCAATGCGGCTGTTTCAACGTCATCGCGATAGGCGAAGGTAAAGAGCGACAGCCGCGGCTCCGTTGTGAGGATGCAACCGTCGATCTCGGCGATCGCCTCGCGTGCCTCAAGTGCCCAGCGCACGTGGTTGCGAATACGCTCGCGCAGCCCCTCAAGGCCATAAGCACGAAGTGTGAACCAAATCTTGAGTGCACGAAATCGCCGACCGAGCGGAACCGTCCATTCGTTGTAGTTAACGATATCGTCTTGGTTTTGCGTTTTAAGGTATTCGGGCCGCAAGCCAAGCGTTTGTATTTGCGCAGTGGGGTCAGGCATAAACTGAACCGCGCAATCAAACTGTACTCCTAGCCATTTATGAGGGTTGAAAACAACGGAGTCTGCGCCCTCAACCCCATCCCAAAGTGTGCGGAACTCAGGGCAGATCATCGCGCTTCCCGCCCATGCTGCATCGACGTGGGTAAAGAGGTTGTGAGATTTGGCAACCCTCACACAATCGGCAATCGGATCACAGGCCCCGATGGACGTACCGCCCGTACAAAGCACAACCCCCGCGGGCAAGAACCCCGCCGCGATATCCGCCTTGATCGCCGCATCAAGTGCGACAGGATCCATACCGTGATCCGCCGTTGTCGGAATTTTGACGAGGTTCTGCTGACCGATCCCCGCAATCCGAATACCCTTGTCCACCGAGCTGTGCGTCTCGGCCGAGGCGTAAATTCGCAAGCGGGGTTGATTGGTCAACCCCTGAGAATTGCCAGCCCAGTCCAAAGCACGCTCTCGCATTGTCAGAATGGCCGAAAGTGTCGCGGTCGTGGCGCTGTCATGGATCGTGCCGGTGAACGTTTCGGGTAATCCCAATGCATCCAAGAGCCAATCGATCATGACTGCCTCGATTTCATTTGCCGCAGGAGCAGTCTGCCAGAGCATCGCTTGCCCCGCGATCGCATTGGCCAGTTGCTCGGCAAGCATAGACGCCGGAGAGGCGTTGGCGGGAAAATAGGCAAAGAAGCGCGGGTGCTGCCAATGGGTGGTGGCTCCGGGGACCAGACGCTCAAAATCAGCAAAAATGCGTCTGATTTCTTCGGGCGTGTCCGGTGCCGTTTTGGGAAGTTGTGCCTTGATTTCACCCGGCGTGATATTGGGCCGCACAGGAGCATCGCGCAGATTGGCGTGATAGTCGCGCGCCCAGTCTGCTGCGATTTTGGACCAATGGGCGAGTTCGTCGTGGTTCATGAATTGGCTTTCTGTCTATTCCAGTAGGGCGTCGATTTTGCTACCCGCTATTCCTTGAGCAAGAGGCGAAAAATCCCCTTCCTGAAGCATCGCATTTGCCGTGTCAAATATCGCGCGCTGCGTTACCCGCGCCAGCGACGACCCGAGCGATACCCGCGCAACACCGATTGCCGCGAATTCAGAGAGGCGGCGTTGAGTAAACTCGCCCGCCGCAAGCGCATTGACAGGTAAGGTCGTCGCCGCGCAAATCTCGGCCAGATCATCCCAGCTTGCGGGCAAGGGAACATATATTCCATCGGCACCGGCTTCTTCAAAACTCTTCACACGGCGCAGGGCTTCTGCCTGATCATACTCCCCACGCAGAATCCCATCAGCACGAGCAACCAGAAAGAAGTCATTGGATAGTGCGCGCGCGGCGAACGCGGCCGCTCGGATACGTTCATAGGCCAGCTCTGGTTCGTATGCGGATGTGGCGGGTAGGGCGATATCCTCAATACAGATGCCAGCAAGGCCGATTTCACCTGCAAGGCGAACGGTTTCGGCAACCTCATCAGGCGTTTCGCCAAACCCGTTTTCAAAATCCCCCGAAACGGGAATGTCGACCGCCGCGATAAGGTCCTGCGCATGCGTCAGCGCTTCGTCTCGTTTGACGCCATCCGGTTTTCCCAAAGTAAATGCATGCGCCGCCGAGGAGGTCGCAATCGCTTGGGCGCCAAGGTTCTGAAGCATCTTGGCCGAACCGATATCCCACGCATTCGCTAGAATAAACGGGGCGCCCCTTACGTGAAGCGCACGGAACGTAGCAGCATGATCAGACATCGGATTCCCTCCATTGGTCGGCGCAGCGTAGGGAACCTGCGATACGGGCGTCAAGCGGCTTGGCATATGCAGATCAAGTTGTTACAAGGCATCTATGAGTAAAAACTGCACAATTATTTGCATTTGTATTCCTGCCTAACATCGTTAGCGGGCTTCTTCTCATTTCCAATCGAAACCAAAGTTGATATGCCCGCGTCAAGCATCCGCGTGAGGACCCAATGGTTGAGATAAAACTACACAATACGAAAACCCGCCAAAAAGAGGTGTTCACGCCGATTAATCCGGAAAATGTACGGATGTATGTGTGCGGACCGACGGTTTATGATCGGGCGCATTTGGGGAACGCGCGGCCTGTGATTGTGTTTGACGTTTTGCAGCGTCTCTTGCGGTTGGTCTATGGTGCGGAGCAAGTGACATACGTGCGCAACTTCACCGATGTTGACGATAAGATTAACGCGCGCGCCGCCGAAACAGACCGCTCGATTGGGGACATCTGTGACGAAACGATTGGCTGGTTCCTTGATGATATGCGCGCAGTAGGTGCCGCCGATCCAGACAAAATGCCGCGCGCCACAGAGTTTATCCCCCAAATGATCACCATGATTGAGGGCCTGATCGAGAGCGGTCATGCCTATGCCGCCGAGGGTCATGTTCTCTTTGCGGTCGAAAGCTACAAGAATTATGGCGCACTCTCTGGGCGTTCGATCGACGATATGATCGCGGGCGCACGTGTAGAGGTTGCGCCCTACAAACGGAACCCGATGGATTTTGTGCTGTGGAAACCATCTGACGCCAAAACACCAGGTTGGGAAAGCCCATGGGGATACGGACGTCCGGGTTGGCACATTGAATGTTCCGCAATGGCCTATGAACTATTGGGCGCGAGCTTTGACATTCACGGCGGAGGCAACGACCTAATGTTCCCGCACCACGAAAACGAAGTCGCCCAAAGCTGCTGCGCACACCCCGAAGGCGAATTTGCCAATGTCTGGCTGCACAATGAGATGCTTCAGGTCGAAGGCAAGAAGATGTCCAAGAGCTTGGGGAACTTTTTCACGGTCCGCGACCTGCTGGATCAGGGCGTCGCGGGTGAGGTCATTCGCTTTGTGATGCTCTCGACCCATTATCGCAAGCCGATGGACTGGACAGAAAAGAAACGCTCAGAAGCAGAAACAACCCTGCGCAAGTGGCGGGCGCTGACAGCGGGGATCGACCCCGCCGCCAACGCGGCCCCCGAGGCCATCGCAGCCCTTGCCGATGATCTGAACACGGCGGGTGCAATCACTGTGATGCACAAGCTGGCAAGCGAAGGGGCGGCAGCCGAACTTTTGGCGACTGGCGCACTTCTCGGATTGCTAGGGGATGATCTCGCATGGGGTCAGGCAGACTTAAGCAGCTTTGAAGTCATGCTAACAGACGCCCGCGCCAAGGCGATGGAAACCAAGGACTTCTCGGAGGTCGATCGCCTCAAAACAGCCTTGCTTGATGCTGGCGTAGAAGTGCAGATGTCTCGCGAGGGGGTTAAACTTGCCGTCGGCGCGGGCTTTGATGCCGCCAAGCTGGAGGCACTACAATGAGTAAAACACGCCTCTATATCTACGACACAACCCTGCGCGATGGGCAACAAACCCAAGGGGTTCAGTTCTCGACCGACGAGAAAATCAAAATAGCGAACGCTCTTGATGATCTGGGGGTCGACTATATCGAAGGCGGATGGCCCGGCGCCAACCCCACCGACAGCGCCTTCTTCGAAGCCGCCCCAACAACACGCGCCACCATGACCGCCTTTGGCATGACCAAACGCAGCGGACGCAGCGCGGCCAACGACGAAGTGCTCGCCGCAGTGATGAACGCAGGAACTTCCGCCGTGTGCCTTGTTGGCAAAAGCCACGACTTCCACGTAACCCGCGCGTTGAATATTCCTCTTGCTGAAAATATCCAAAATATATCGGCCTCGGTCGGGCATATCGTCGGGCAGGGGCGCGAGGCGCTCTATGACGCGGAGCATTTCTTTGACGGTTACAAAGCCAACCCAGACTACGCCCTCGAGTGCCTGAAGGCCGCACTGGACGCAGGGGCGCGCTGGATCGTGCTTTGCGATACAAACGGCGGCACGCTTCCCGCCGAAATCGGCAAAATCGTCCACGAGGTCATTGCCGCGGGCATTCCGGGTGAACAATTGGGCATCCACACGCATAACGACACCGAAAATGCCATCGCAGGGAGCCTTGCCGCGATTGATGCTGGCGTGCGCCAAGTCCAAGGAACGCTGAACGGCCTTGGCGAGCGCTGTGGCAACGCGAACCTTACGACTTTGATCCCGACACTCCTGCTCAAGGGTGATTATCCTGATCGGTTCGAAACCGGCATTGAGTTGTCGAAACTCTCGGGCCTGACCAAGCTAAGCCGCACCTTGGACGATATCCTCAACCGCGTTCCAGCGCGCCAAGCGCCCTACGTCGGTGCAAGTGCGTTCGCGCACAAGGCAGGGCTTCATGCTTCGGCGATCCTCAAGGATCCGACGACTTATGAGCATATTGAACCATCAACCGTCGGCAACACGCGTATCATTCCGATGTCCAACCAAGCGGGGCAAAGCAATCTGCGTAGCCGCCTTGCGGGCGCAGGGCTTGAAGTGGACGCCAAAAATCCGGCCCTTGCGCGTATCCTTGAGGTTATCAAAGAACGAGAGGATCGCGGTTATTCCTTTGACGTGGCCCAAGCCAGCTTCGAATTGCTCGCACGCCGCGAATTGGGGCTACTGCCGGACTTCTTTGAGGTAAAGCGTTTCAAGGTGAACGTTGAGCGCCGCAAGAACAAACGCAACCAGATGATTAGCCTTTCGGAGGCAGTAGTCGTTGTGAAAATCAACGGCGAAAAGCGGATGTCTGTGAGCGATTCAATGGACGAAAGTGGCGTTGATCGCGGGCCGGTTAATGCGCTCATGTTGGCATTGCGCAAAGACCTCGGACCTTACCAAGAGATTATCGACGATATGCGCCTTGTCGACTACAAGGTCCGCATAACCAACGGCGGCACCGAGGCCGTAACGCGCGTAGTCATCGACAGCGAGGACGGCGCGGGGCGGCGTTGGTCTACTGTTGGGGCATCGTCAAACATCGTGGACGCAAGCTTTGAGGCGCTTCTTGATGCGATCGTGTGGAAGCTGGTTCGGGACGTGAAACGAACATGAGCATAGACTATACGGCTTCGGCGGCGCTTGTTGAAAAGGGCGATCCAGATCGTTTCCTTGCAACGATGGCCGCGGCCCCCGAATTGCGGGGGGGATTATTTGCGATGGCGGCATACAACCTTGAGCTTGCGCGCGCGCCTTGGGCGAGCAAAGAGCCAATGATCGCGGAAATGCGCCTTCAGTGGTGGCGTGATCTGGTTGAGGAATTGGGGCAGGGCAGCGTGCCCCGCTCTCACGAGATCACCGAGTCTCTGGCTCATTTGGTGACCCATCACGGAATATCGCCAACGCTCCTCGACGAAATGGCCGAAGCGCGGCGCTGGGACGCGTATAGTGAACCATTTGAGGATCAGGATGATTTCGACGGCTATATGGATCATACGTCCGGCCATCTCCTTTGGGCCGCGTGCCAGACCCTTGGAGCTCAGCCTGCGGATGAGCGTTCCGTGCGTGATTATGCCTATGGCGTTGGGGTTGCGAATTGGTTAGCGGCGGTGGCCGACCTTGTGGAGCGCGGCAAAATTCCACTGCTTGATGGCCGCCCCGAAGGGGTGCAAACCCTCGCACAGGATGCCCTGAAACGGCTAAAGTCGGCTAAACCACCACGCAAACTGGCGCCCGCGTTGCGGTGGGGATGGCAAGCAGAACCCCTCTTGAACCTCGCAATCAAATCGCCAGGGCGCGTCGGAGATGGAGCGCATTATTTGCCCGAGTTATCGCGCAAGCTTCGTTTGATGCGGCTGTCGATGCTGGGACGGTATTAGCCCGCCTCGACGCTTGCATCCTTGGGCTGCATCACCAACCAGATGAGAGCGCTACCTGCGAGAGCAAGGAACGGGATCATCGCGATGTTTACACTTGTCCAGCCCTCAACCGCTGTTCCGCCCGAGCAATTCATCAAGCTGCCGGATGCGAGGGATGCGAGCGTCACAAATCCGAAAACGATCATATCGTTCAGCCCCTGCATACGTCCGCGCTCCTCTGGGGTGTGCGCTGTCGCGAGCATTGTTGTTGCGCCGATAAAGCCAAAATTCCAGCCGATACCCAGCAGGATAAGCGCAATAAAGAAGTTGCTCAGCTCAACCCCGGAAAGCGCCACGACACCCGCCATCGCAAGGATCGCAAGGCCCGTCGCAACAATCTTTTCAACGCCGAAGCGTGCGATCAGGTGACCAGTAAAGAAGCTGGGCGCGAACATCGCAACGACGTGGCCCGTGACAACATCCGCCGCCGCATCATTGCCGAATCCACAGCCAACCACCGCGAGTGGAGTTGAAGTCATCACAAGGTTCATCAGCGCATAAGAAACCATGCCGCAAATCACCGCCACAAGGATACGCGGGGTCTTGATCATCTCCCAGCGTGTACGGCCCCTCACGGCGCCTTCTGCGGGTGCGGGGGGCTTGGGGATGTCGAGAAAGAGGAACAGCAGCGAGCCGATCAGGTTCAGAACGACCACCGACAGGTACACGCCCATGAATGGAATCGCCGTGCTGTCGACCGTCATTTTCCCCAGTTGCGGGCCAATAAAGGCCGATATCAAACCGCCAGCCATTACCCATGAAATCGCCTTAGCGCGAAAATGTTCAGGGGCTGTGTCCACCGCTGCAAAGCGAAAGAAACCCTGAGACGACATATAAACGCCGGTGATCAAACTCCCCAGCAACAAGAGCGCGAACGACCCTGCATAGAGGCCATACGCACTAACGCTAGCGCCTAGCATCCCGCCAAATGCGCCTACGAAGAAGCCAACGCGCCGACCAAAGCGCTGCATAATCGAAGAAAGCGGAGAGGCCGCGAGCATCGACCCAAGTACAATCATCGAGATTGGCAGCGTCGCAAAGCAGATATTTGTCGCCATATTCTGACCCGCCAGGCCCGCATAGGTGAAAATCATCGACATTTGGGCGCCCAAGATAGCTTGGGCAGCAACAAGTACGATAACATTCTTACGGGCGCGTGAGAGCGATTGAACTTCGGTCATGCCAGATTCGTAAACGCGAATGACACAAGCATAAAGCCCCTAAATTGTACCATTACTTTGGTCAATCAAATGGGCAAAAGAGCCCGAGACATTCTGATGCTGCAATCCCATCGGCGTGAGAGTGGCGCCCTCGGCGTCCTTGGCGGTAAATAGCAGCGTTCCACGAGCATGGAGCGTGGTGGCATAGTGAAATTCGTGCGCGTTGTATGTACCGATAAATGGGCCGTCTGTGGCCGTGACTTGACGATACCCAAGGTGCAGTTTGCGGGTGGCGAAACTTGTCTCCAAATCCAGCAGTCCGAGCATTTCATGTTGCTGGCCCTCGGCGTCAGTTATGGACTTCCCAAGGGTCATATACCCGCCGCACTCACCGTAAATGACCGTCCCGCTTGCCGCTGCCTGCTTCATGGATTTCTTGAATTCCTGCGCGTTTGCAAGCGTTTGGCCGTGAAGTTCGGGATAGCCACCAGGAAGATAGATGAAATCCGCTTCTGGCACAGAGTCATCTGCGAGGGGTGAGAACGGAAGGATTTCCGCGCCTTGTTCACGCCAATCCGCCAGCAAATGTGGATAGGAAAACGCGAAGGCCTGATCCTGTGCAATGGCGATGCGTAGTGCCGGTGGCGGCATCTGTGGCGTGTTCTGCGCAAGTCGCGGACCGGTGCCCAGAGCCATAAGCGCATCTAGATCAACGGCGGCGGATATCGTGTCCGCCGCTTGGTCGAGGAACGCCTCAAGATCGGGGTGTTCGCGCGCCTGAACCAACCCCAAATGACGCGAGGCGCGCGTGAGCGCTTCGCTGCGCGGGATTGCTCCCAATACTGGAATGCCAACTGGCATCAAGGCGCGGCGCAACATCATTTCATGGCGCTCGGATCCGACCCGATTGAGAATGACGCCCGCGATTTTCACGTCCGCTGCGAATCCGGCAAAGCCCGCGACCAATGGCGCGATCGACTGCGCGGTTTTACTTGCGTCCACGATCAGCACGACAGGAACTCGGAGAATGCGCGCGATATCGGCGCTGGAACCTTTGCCATCGGGCGGCGCACCGTCAAACAACCCCATCGCCCCCTCAATGAGCAACGGTGCATCAACTGCGGCAAGGCTGCGAATGCGATCAGGCGTCATGGCCCACGCGTCAAGGTTCATGCAGGGCGCGCCCGTCGCGGCTTCGTGAAAGCGAGGATCAATATAATCAGGGCCAGACTTCGCCCCTCGGACGCCTGTATTGCGGCGTGCCAACGCCCGCAAAAGGCCCAAGGTCACCGTTGTCTTGCCCGCGCCAGATGTTGGGGCAGCAAGGAGCAGAGCGCTCAAGGTTGTTCGGCTGGGCGTCCACGGCCCAACGGATCAAGGTTGCGCGGTGCGTCTCCGGCCATCATTCCCTGCCAGTCCAGTACTTGGCGCATGTGGACCGAGCGTCCGACACAGATGATCGCTGGCGGCGTGAGTTCGCTTGCCTCAAGGTCCGCGACGATATTGCCAAGGGTGGTCTCGAGCACCTGTTGTTCGGGGGTGGTCGCTTCAGTCACGACGGCTACTGGCTCGTCAGCGGGGCGGCCAGCATCAAGGAGGTGCTTGGTGATTTGGGCGATGTGCTTCATGCCCATATAGATGACCAATACCTGCGATCCCTTTGAAATCGCGTCCCAATTCAGCTTGGTAGTTTCACCCGATTGATCGTGTCCGGTGACGAAAGTAACCGACTGATTTACATCGCGGTGCGTGACGGGGATGCCCGCATAGGCAAGCCCGCCGATCCCTGCGGAAATACCTGGAATGATGCGCACGGGGATGTTGTGCTGCACCAAGGTTTGGGCTTCTTCGCCGCCACGCCCAAAGACGAACGGATCGCCGCCCTTAAGCCGCAACACGCGTTTTCCCGCGCGCGCATAATCAACAAGGGTTAGTGAAATGTCCTGTTGCTTGGCAGATGGTTTACCGCCGCGCTTGCCTGCATAAACCAACTCAGCGTCAGGGTGCGCCCAATCCAAAATCGATTTCTGAACCAAGGCGTCGTAGACGATCACATCGGCCTGACGCAGCGCATTCAGCCCATGGAGCGTAAGCAAGCCCGGATCGCCCGGACCTGCGCCACACAGCCAGACCCAGCCCGCATCAAGCGTGGGCCATGCACCAGAGGGCATTGCGTGAAAATGTGGGTCGGGGGACAGAGTTGAATCGTTCATGCCTCTTTATGCCTGTTTGTCTGGGCGGCGAAAAGTGTGGAAACGCACCTAACTGAGGAATTGGCGGCAGGTAATTTCACCCCTATAGTCAGCACGATGAACAACGAGACCAAAGTGTTGCGCCGTGGTTGGACCACGGGCGCCTGTGCGACGGCGGCGACCAAGGCGGCGCTCTTGCAGCTTTGGGGCGGCGCGTCGGTAGAGGAAGTCTCGATTACGCTCCCACGCGGAGAAACGCCAGATTTCACCATCGTTGAGGCATCAAACGGCGCGGATTGGGCCGAGGCGGCGATTATCAAGGATGCGGGTGATGATCCTGACGTTACGCACGGCGCAACGATCCGCGCCAAAGTATCGCTTGGCGGCACTGGTATCAGATTTGCCGCCGGTAATGGCGTCGGGACAGTCACCAAACCCGGATTGCCGATAGGCGTCGGCGAGCCTGCGATTAACCCCGTTCCGCGCCAACTCATGCGTGATGTTGTTTTGGAGCTTGCAGCGCAGTTCAATGAGGAGCCATGTGTCGAGATTGAGATTTCGATAGATAACGGCGCGGAGATAGCTCTGAAAACATGGAACCCACGTCTCGGAATTGTTGGAGGTTTGTCGGTGCTGGGCACCACTGGCGTTGTGCGGCCATTTAGTTGTGCCGCGTGGATCGCATCGATTCACCGCGGTGTAGACGTGGCGCGGGCCTCTGCAATTCACCATGTTGCGGGCTGCACCGGCGCCACCAGCGAGAGGGTCGTTCGGGAGCTCTATGATCTTCCATCCGAAGCGATGCTGGATATGGGCGATTTCGCTGGTGGATTGCTAAAATACCTCCGTACCCATCCCGTTGAGCGCATAACGATTGGCGGCGGTATCGGCAAAATGGTGAAACTTGCCCAAGGTGCCGTGGATCTTCATTCGGGGCGTAGTCAGGTTGATTTCGAGCGATTGGCAGAACTCTGCTCTGCACCTGATATAGCAGAGATGAATACAGCACTTGAAGTATATGAAAAGTATGGTGAAAATATATCATCTAAGGTAGCGCATGAAGCCCTAAAGCAAGTGCGCGTTCAACTGCGCGACACCGAGACAAAGGCGGGTGTCGTCATCATAAATCGACGTGGCGATATCATTGGGCGGGCGAGCGAATGATTAAGGTTCTGATGCTTGCAGGGTCTGGAGAGGCCCGACGATTAGCGGCGTTAATCGCTTCGGATCAGGATGTTACGGCAATTGCGTCGCTTGCGGGGGCAACGCGATACCCGACACCACTCCCGCTTGAAACACGCGTTGGGGGCTTTGGCGGTCGTGCAGCGCAAGAACGCTACATCCTGCGCGAAGGTTTTGATTTGGTTGTGGACGCGACGCATCCGTTCGCGGCGCGTATTTCCGAGCGGACATCAAGTATTTGTCACGACAATTCGATCCCTTATCTGCATCTTCGAAGGGCTGCTTGGGAGCCTCAGGAGGGTGACGATTGGATCATGCTCAACACCCCAGAAGAGGCCAAAGATCACATCCCCAACGGCGCGACGGTTTTCCTTGCGACGGGGCGCGGTACGCTTGCCAGTTTTGCGAACCTTGCGGGACGGCATCTGATTTGCCGACAGATTGACCCGCCAGAGCAACCATTTCCCTTTGAGAATGGCGAGTATCTCATTGGAAAGCCGCCATTTTCGGTGGAGCATGAGATGGATCTATTCACTGATCGCAAGGTTGATGTGCTGATAGTCAAGAATGCAGGAGGCGCGCCAAGCCGTACCAAGCTGGATGCTGCGCGGCGCTTGGGTATTAAGGTGCTGATGATAAAGCGGCCACCGCTCCCCAAAGGTGATCATGTGTCGACAGTTGATGCGGCGATGGACTGGATAATTCAACATAAGGTTCGCACTGTATGATCATAGAAACATTAGAAGATGTTCATACTCATGCGCTTGGTCTGGCCGCGATAGAGCCACGCTTTGCCGCGGCATATGAGGCAACAGGACCACTGCCGTTGCGTCGCCGCAAAGATGGGTTCGCAGCACTTTTTGATGCGATTGTGAGCCAACAGGTGAGCGTGGCCTCGGCTGATGCGATATGGAAACGGTTGAAAGATGCCAAGCTTACCGGACCGCGTAAAATTATGTGGGCCACAGATGAGGAACTGCGCGCCTGCGGCCTGAGCCGCCAGAAGATGCGCTATGCCCGCGCCCTTGCCGAAGCTCGGATCGATTATCGTGCTTTGCGATCTGCGCCGAGTGAGGAAGTCGTAGAGATACTGACCGAAGTTTCGGGAATTGGACCGTGGACAGCCGAGATTTATGCAATGTTTTCATTGGGTCACGCGGATGTCTTTGCGCCAGGAGATCTGGCACTTCAAGAAAGCGCACGGATTTTGTTTGAACTGGATGAACGCCCGAAGGAGCGAGAGTTCCGCGAGATGGCGCAGGCTTGGTCGCCCCATCGTGCGGTTGCAGCGCGGCTTCTCTGGGCCTATTACCACATAGCAAAACAAAGAGAAGGCATCCGATGACACGTACCCTCAAATACGCAACGCGCGCGCCCCTGTCTGGTCAGGCAAAATCCATGGTCGTTTTCCTGCACGGGTATGGCGCGAATGGCGCGGACCTTCTTGGGCTGGCCGATCCATTGGCGCCGCACCTTAAGGATAC
Source organism: Falsihalocynthiibacter sp. SS001 (assembly GCF_042445055.1). Taxonomy (GTDB): domain Bacteria; phylum Pseudomonadota; class Alphaproteobacteria; order Rhodobacterales; family Rhodobacteraceae; genus Falsihalocynthiibacter. Next base: position 1,881,783 of record NZ_CP170339.1, on the reverse strand, counting down.
CGTTTTCGTTGCCCCTGATGCGCCCGACGCAATTGCGGGTATGCCGTTTGGGCTTCAGTGGTTTCCGATCCCCTGGATTGATGGCAGCACCGAAGAGCAGGCGAAGGCAGGACTTGTCGCTGCGAGTGCGGATTTGAACGCGTTTCTTGATACTCTTCTTGAGGAACAAGGGGTTGCGGCCGAGAATTGCGTGCTCTTTGGATTCTCCCAGGGCACGATGATGGCGCTTCATGTCGCGCCGCGCCGCGCCGAGACGTTCGCAGGTGTCGTTGCCTTTTCTGGTCGGCTACTTGTGCCCGAATTGCTTGAGGAACAAGCGATTAGCAAACCGCCTGTGATGCTCATTCACGGAGATCAGGATGACGTTGTGCCGCCGCAATCGCTTTCAGAAGCGGGTGACGCGCTATCCAAGGCCGGATTCGAAGTTTACGCCCATGTGATGCAGGGAACGGCGCATAGTATCGCGCCCGATGGTTTAAGCGTGGCGAACCAGTTTTTGATGCAGAAACTGGGGTATTCCTAGGCCAAAACTCTGTCACATGGTCGTTACCTTGTCCAAATAGGCTCAAAGCATGGCATTTCTCAACATCAAGAGGCTTGCCAGATTGTTGAACCTATATATAGTTATCCACAGGCTAGGGCGGGTTCCTCGCCCTGACGCTGGGTACAGTAGACAGGGTAGGGAAGTTTGACCCATGGACGGCGATTTTCGAACTGAATTCACTCGTGAACCTAGTAAATTAAAGCAACACCCAGCTTTGGTTCTGAATGCGGATTATCGGCCGCTTTCGTATTTCCCGCTATCGCTCTGGCCGTGGCAGGAAGCGATCAAGGCCGCATACCTGGATCGTGTTGATATCATTGCAGAATATGATCACTACGTGCACAGTCCGACCACGCAAATACGCGTGCCCTCGGTTGTGGTGCTCAAGGAATATGTGCGGCCTCGGACGCAAGTGGCGTTTACGCGCTTTAACCTTTTCTTGCGCGATGAGTTTCGGTGCCAGTATTGCGGAAGCAAAGGTGATCTGACGTTTGACCATGTGATTCCACGCGCGGCGGGTGGGATCACGAGTTGGCAGAACGTTGTTGCGGCTTGTTCGCCTTGCAACCTCAAGAAGGGGAGCAAATCATTGCGACAAGCGGGAATGCACCTTCGCAAGCCCGTAAGGCGGCCCGATGTCCAAGAGCTTCAAAATAACGGGCGCAAGTTCCCGCCAAACTTCCTGCACGAAAGCTGGATGGACTTTCTGTATTGGGATACGGAGCTAGACGCCTAGCCAGAGCAACTCGCGCCACCAAGAACGCAGAACTTGGCGCAATGTGGGTGGTTCAAGCGCACGGGGCGCTCTGCCTGTTCCAAGGTTTCGCCAAGCTCGAATTCGGGCGCATATGGCAATAGGGTACATGCGAGGACCGATGGCTTTGCCGCGCCTTTGCGCTTGATGACCATCCGCGAACTGGCGCACATGACGCTTTCGGGCTTTACATCAAGTATACCCCAGCAAGCCGTTGTAATTTCGGGGACTTCTACGTTCTCATCCATCTCTGGAAACAGCACGCATTGCGCAGGATTTTGCGGATCTATATCAAAACGGTGCTTGGCAAAAAGTTCGCCCAATCCGCGCCGCGCATCCTCTTCGGTTTCATCCCAGAGCAGACGACCAGCCGAAGCAATCTGCGCACCTTGATCGCGAAGCCATTCCATCCCTTCGATCGTCCGTTCAAAAGAACCGGGGCCGCGCACTTCGTCATGCTTTTCCTGAGTGAAGTGATCGAGCGAGATACGAAAAGTGAGTTTGTCGCGGTACTTCTCGATCAATGGCACCAAACCCGCACGAACCGATTTGCGCATCATAGGCTGCATCGCGTTTGTGAGCAGCAAGACATCATATCCAGCGTCAAGGCTACGGGTAAGAATCTCTATGATCTCGGGGTTCATAAAGGGCTCGCCACCCGTTATGCCGATTTCGCGGACGTTCCAAGAACGCTCTGTAAGCTGCTGTAAGTATTCGCTTACTTCGTCAGCGGTGATATAGACCAACGCATCATTCTTGGGCGAACTTTCGATATAACAGTTCGTGCAAGCAATGTTACAAAGGGTGCCCGTATTAAACCAAAGCGTTTGCGGATTGCTCAAGGTAACATGGGCGCGTTCTTCGCCTTTGGCCGTTACGAATGGATCCTGAAATTTGCCCTGATTGGCGATGTGGTTATCTTTCATATCGGCCCTCTTTGATCTGGGTCCTTGGTACCGTCAGCGTTAAGGGACGAAAAGAGAAAAGAAAATGCCTGACACAGTTGTGATAGAGGGCATGCATGCTAGACTTGTGAAGACGGGGGCGTTATTAGTCGCCCGAGACAAACAGTTAGCGCTAACAAGCCAAGGGTTTCGGGAGCGCTTTATGCAAAACGAGGGCCAAATGGTATCGCGCGTCATTCCAGTAGAAGATTTTGATTTGGTCATTTTTGGTGGGACAGGCGACCTTGCACGCCGTAAAATCCTTCCGGGCCTATATCGTCGGTACCGTTCAGGGCAAATGCCCGAAGGCGCACGCATTATCGGTGCTGCGCGTCAGGAACAGGATAGCGACGATTATCGCAAGGTGATTGGCGCCGCGATTGAGGAATTCGTTCCAGAGAAATACCGCGATGCTGAGTCGATTAGCGGTTTCCTTGAATTGCTGTCGTATATCGTTATCGACGCCAAGGGCGAGGGCGGCTGGAGCGAGCTTAAGAAAACGACTCGTAAGGGTGTGGTAAAGGCCTTTTATTTCTCTGTCGCGCCAAGCCTGTTCGGGGATTTGGCGGAGCGTCTGCATACCTTCAAGATCGCCGACAAAGAAAGCCGTATCGTTGTAGAAAAACCCTTCGGGCGCGATCTGGCTTCGGCCAAGGAATTGAACGGTGTATTGGCAGAGCATTTCGACGAGAGCCAGATTTATCGCATCGACCACTATTTGGGCAAAGAAACGGTTCAGAACCTGATGGCTGTGCGCTTTGGCAACATCCTGTTTGAACCGCTCTGGAACAGCCAATACGTCGATCACATCCAGATTACGGCGGCAGAGACCGTCGCCGTCGGGAGCCGTGGCGCCTATTACGACCGCTCCGGCGCGATGCGTGACATGGTTCAGAACCACTTGATGCAGCTCCTTTGCCTGATCGCGATGGAGCCACCGAATGAGTTCGAGCCAGATGCCGTTCGCGATGAGAAGCTCAAGGTTATTCGCGCGCTCGATCCTGTATCGCCCAAGGAAATCGTGCGCGGTCGCTATACAGCGGATGAAAAGGGCCCTTCTTATGTCGAAGAGGCCGAAAACCCCGACAGCAAGACCGAGAGTTTTATCGCAATGAAGGTAAACATCTCGAATTGGCGCTGGAAGGGCACGCCGATTTATTTGCGCACAGGGAAACGTCTGCGTGCGCGCACAAGCGAAATCGCCGTTGTTTTCAAGGATCCGCCGCACTCGATCTTTGGCCCACAAGAAGGCCGGCGCGGGAACGTTCTGGCCATTCAGTTGCAACCAAACGAAGGCATGAATCTTCGCGTTACCATCAAGGAGCCTGGTCCGGGCGGTATGCGCCTGATGGAAGTGCCGCTTGATATGAGCTTTGCCGAGGCGCTCGGTCCGGATGCCGAAGATGTGCCAGACGCCTATGAGCGGCTTATCATGGATGTTATTCGCGGCAACCAAACGCTGTTTATGCGCGGCGATGAGGTTGAGGCCGCTTGGACATGGACCGATCCGATCATCGAGGGTTGGCAAGAGCGTGGCGACACGCCGCGCCCCTATGAGCCCGGAAGCTCGGGGCCCGAGGATGCCTTGATGCTGATGCACCGTGATGGACGCCGCTGGAGAGAGATCAAAGAATGAAACGTATTGAATATGAGAGCCGCGAAGCGTTGATGGCAGGGCTCGCATCTGTGATCGTCGATGAACTCCGCACTGAAATTGCGTCTTCTGGGGCTGCTTCCTTGGCCGTGCCCGGAGGAACCACGCCCGGTCCGATTTTTGACAGTCTGTCGGAAACCGATCTGGAATGGGAAAATGTTTCGGTCATGTTGGGCGATGAACGCTGGGTGCCAGAAACCAGCGAACGTTCAAACACCGCGCTCTTGCGTCGTCGGCTCCTTCAGAACAAGGCCGCCGTCGCGAAACTGATGCCACTTTATGCGCCCGCGGATCGTCCAGAAGACCGTCTCGCCGAACTGGCGGAAGGAATTGAAAAGGTGCTGCCCCTTACCGTGTGCGTTGTCGGAATGGGCACGGATATGCATACCGCGAGTATCTTCCCAGAAGCTGACCTCCTTGCCGAGGCTTTCGCGCCAGATGCGCCAGTTCTCTTGCCAATGCGTGCGCCCGGTGCGCCGGAGCCACGCATCACGCTTAGCGCGCGTATCCTTGCGGGGGCAAAACATCGGCACGTGTTGATCACTGGCGAAGAAAAACGCGCCGCGTTGGACAAAGCCATTTCTCTTAACGACCCCATGCAAGCGCCGATTTGTGCTGTTTTGTCTGGGGCAACTATCCATTGGGCAGCCTAAATGACCGTTGATTTCGCAAAGCTTGCCAAACGTGCCGAGGCGGTAAAATCCCGTCGTATTGCAGACCTACTTGCCGAGAATAACGGGGCGCGTGCCGCCGATTTTTCGGTGAAGACACCATCCGACAGCGGCCCAATTCTGTTTGACTACTCGAAGACCAATATTGATGCGGAAACGCTTGAGTTGCTGCTCGAGATGACGCGCCAAGCCGGTCTTGAAGAGCGCCGCGATGCGATGTTCTTGGGCGAACCAATCAATGAAACCGAGGGGCGCGCGGTGCTTCATACGGCATTGCGCAACCTGCGCGGTGGTCCTGTTGAAGTCGCGGGTGAGAACGTCATGCCTGATGTTCTCGAGACTTTATCACGGATGGAAAGCTTCGCCGCAGATGTGCGTTCGGGCAACTATAAGGGGCAGGGTGGACAGATTACGGATGTCGTGAATATCGGCATCGGCGGCAGCGATCTGGGACCTGTTATGGCAACGCTGGCGCTCGCCCCATATCACGACGGCCCGCGCGTGCATTATGTTTCCAACGTGGATGGTGCGCATATTTCGAATGTCCTTCAGGGGCTTAACCCTGAGACGACTCTCGTTTTGGTGGCGTCCAAGACCTTCACGACAATCGAAACAATGACCAATGCCGAAACCGCCCGTGAATGGATGGCGACCAAGGTCGCCGACCCAGCGACGCAGTTTGGTGCCCTAAGCTCGGCACAAGAAAAAACCAGCGCCTTTGGGATCGCGGATGAGCGCGTTTTCGGTTTTGAGGATTGGGTCGGCGGTCGGTATTCCATCTGGGGGCCGATTGGATTGCCCTTGATGATCGCGATTGGGCCTGAAAACTTCCGCGCGTTTCTGACGGGTGCAGAGGCGATGGACGTCCATTTCAAGACGGCACCGATGGCCGAGAATATGCCTGTTCTCCTCTCGTTGGTCGGGATTTGGCACAATCAGGGATGCGGCTATGCCACGCGCGCGGTTCTGCCGTATGAACAGCGGCTTTTGCGACTACCGGCTTATCTGCAACAGTTGGAAATGGAGAGTAACGGGAAATCCGTTGCGATGGATGGCAACGATCTCGCGGTTAATTCAGGCCCTGTGGTTTGGGGAGAGCCGGGCACCAATGGGCAACACGCGTTCTATCAGCTTATCCATCAAGGCACGCGCGTTATTCCCTGCGAATTTATGGTTGCGCGCGAAGGGTTTGAACCAGAGTTGGCGCATCAACATCGCTTGCTAATGGCCAATTGCCTTGCGCAATCCGAGGCCCTGATGAATGGCCGTTCGCTTGAGACCGCAACCGAGATTATGGCGGCCAAAGGGCTGACGGGTGCGGAGCTTGAACGTCAGGCGCGGCATCGTGTCTTTGCGGGGAACCGTCCGAGTACGACGCTGATTTATCCGAAACTTACACCCTTCGTGTTGGGACAGATCATTGCCCTTTATGAACATCGAGTATTTGTTGAGGGCGTTCTGCTTGGATTAAACTCGTTTGATCAATGGGGAGTCGAACTAGGCAAAGAGCTTGCCGTTGCTCTTGAGCCGATTGTCTCGGGCGAGGAAAGTGCCGAGCACAAGGATGCATCAACCCAAATGCTCGTTAAATTCTTAAGGGACGAGTAAGCGTTTAGGTGGTTTGTATGATGAAATACCAACCACCTATCAACAATGCGGGAAAGACAAAGCGGGACACCTGATCGAGCCTGATTGCCGCGTTTTCGCGTTCGCGCAACACCAATAGACCTGCGATCAGGGCCTCGACAATAGTCAGGAAAATCAGGGTCACCGCCCAGATTAACGACTTGTCCATGATTGTCAGATAGCCAAGCTTGGGCAGATCACTCGCGATGGAAAGCGTAAAGGCAATCGCGGTCAGCATAGAGGTCGCGCCAAGGCCGATTTGGAACTCAAACCTGCTTGGCGGAATCCAGAAAATCGCCCAAGACATGCAGACCACGAACGAAAGTAGCAACATCACCCGATACAAGAAATATCCGGGGTTGCGGTCGGCAAAAATCGAGAGAGAGATGGCACTCCGGATTTCTCCCGTATCGCGAAATGTCCTGTTCCCTGACATGATTTCAACGCCATGCACGAACCAGCCCTCGATATTCAGAGTCTCTGCAATCCAAGTATTTTCGCTATCGGCGATGAACTGCAATTCTTGAACATCAGCCTCAAGGGCGGCGAACTCGACTTTGAATTCGTGTTGATCGAACGGAAAGCGGCTTAGATTGTGATAGCTTGAAATCTCGCCAGTGAAGCGTTGACGGTAGGTCACTACGCCCCCTTCGCCGACGGAAACCTGATTAAGCGCATTCGTGTTAAGGGCGCGCAGATTTGACGAATTAAGCAAGGCGATCCGCGGAAACCAGACCTCTGTCCTTCCAAAACGACAGCCCGCATTCGCCGCAAGCCGAGGATCAGTCCACTGAAATAACGCATAGATGTCCAGATCAAGCTGCTGATCCACATCGTTGACGCCCAGAAAATCCGATACCACAAGCGACACCTTCACTTCGGTCGGACCCGCTTCGGGCGTGGGGCGTAGACCTGTACGAATGATCGGCAACTCACAGCCAATGACGCGTGTATCGGAAATCTGCGCAGACGCCATGATGCTTGATGAGAGCAAAAGCGCCCCTGCAATAAGAAGGTGGGCCACTCGGGAAATCATAATGAGCCTATAAACACGAATAATATTACCCAAGAGGGCATTTATCACTTTGAGCCTGTGACCACGTTCCTGTCAATATCCGTGCATCGGTGTAATGATTTGTTGAACCACGCCCCGCAATTGCGCTTTATAGAGTAAGGGATTACCCGCAACCGATTAGAAAAAGAGAATATTATGGAACGGATCCGCAAAGTATTAACCTCGTTTCAGGTCGCGCGGCAGCATTGGTGGGCGCTCTTTGGGACGCATCTGACGTTTCAGATTTTGGTCGCGGCGATTGTCGCTCCACTCATTGGCATCGTGCTGGCGTTGGTTATTCGAGCGTCAAATCAGTCCGCGATCACTGACCAAGATATTGCGGCCTTTGTTCTATCGCCCTTCGGGTTGGTCGGTACATTGTTGGTGAGCAGTTTGATTATCACGGCACTCATTATTGATTTTGCGGTGATGACCGTCATCATAGAGAGCAAAGAGCGCAGCGCAATCTCCGCAATCCGCAAAGGCATCGGGTTTATTGTGCCGCAACTCTGGCCGCTTTTTCTCTTTTGTCTCGGTCTGATCATTCGGATTGTTGTGATCTCGGCACCGTTCTTATTGTTGTCGGCATGGATCGCGCTGCGCAATATCACCGAGTTCGATATTAACTACTACCTGACCTATTGGCCGCCAGAGTTCATACGTTCTGCGGTTCTCATCGCCGCAATATTGTTGATTGGCGCGATTGTTCTGCTCTCGTTTTTGTCGGGTTGGGGTGTCGCCCTGCATTATGTCATGCTTGAAAAACTCTCGACGTTAGAGGCCTTGAAACAAAGCCGTGAGCGCCTCAAGGGGCAGCGTTGGGGGCTGGTCAAGGATGTGATTATTTGGGTGTTAGTGCGATTTGTCCTGACGACATTGGTTGTTCTGCTATTCACCAAATTGACCGCGATCGTACTTGATCTTGCTCAGGTCAACCTGCGCCTTACTGCGCTGATATTAATGGCGGTTTTCGCAGTTTGGGGTATCGTTTATGTCGCCGTTACCAGTGTCATAAACGGAGCGCTCGCGCATTTGTTATACGAGCGTTTCGTCAAAGTCTCGGGTCGCGGCTGGAAGAATACCGGGATCACAGAAGAGGAAGCATCTCTGCCGCTCTGGGGCGTCATAAGTGGCGCCGTTGCGGTTTTGGTCGCTGGGGCATTTTTTGCCAGCTTCTTGTTCGAAAAAGTAGAGCGGAACACTGATGTCGAGATCATCGCGCATCGTGGCGCGGCTGGCCTGCGGCCCGAAAACACCATGGCATCGGTTAACCAAGCGCTGGATGACGGAACGGATTGGGTGGAGATCGACGTCCAAGAATCCGCCGAGGGTGAACTCATCATCGCGCATGATTCAGATTTCATGAAACTTGCGAATGATCCGCTCAAAACGTGGGAGGCCACGCGCCCCGACCTTGATCGCATCGATATCGGGAGCTGGTTTAGCGAAGAATACGCCGACGAGCGGACCCCATTGCTCAAGGATGTGCTTGAGGCCGCGAAGGGTCGCTCCAAAGTTGTGATCGAGTTGAAGTACTACGGCCACGACGTAAACCTTGAGCAAAAAGTGATTGATTTGGTCGAAGAATACGAAATGGCCGATCAGGTTGCGCTGATGTCACTTAAATATCCAGCGGTTCAGAAACTGCGTTCGATGCGGCCTGAGTGGCGCCTAGGCGTATTGGCCGCGACGGCAGTAGGGGACGTGACGGGGCTTGATGCAGATTTCCTCGCCCTCAATGCGGGACAAATATCGCGGCGATTGGTCAGGCAAGCCCATGCGCAGAATAAAGATGTCTATGCGTGGACCGTGAATGATCCCGTTCAAATGTCGAGCCTGATTTCAATGGGCGTTGACGGGCTTATCACCGATGAACCCGCGCGCGCGCGTCAAGTTCTGGAATTGCGCGCGGGTCTTTCAACATCGGAACTCCTTGTTCTTTGGGTGGCCGATTTTATTGAGCTTGCCCCTAAAAACCTAGTCGCAAAGGCCGAAGATGCGTAGAACTCTCGCTTTTGTTCTCATTTGCGCGGCGACAGAGGCATCCTCGGACACGCCAATCGTTGATCGCATATCGCGCGCAGTCGAATTGCCGAGGCACGAAGCACTTTTTCGGGTTTTGGAGGATGCGAACACGTCGCTGGCACCGTTTGAAACCGATGGCTGTAGCGGGGGTATGTCCGCGACATGGGAACCCGTTGCGAGCATCCTTCCTCGGCTCGCGGAAACCTACAAAGCATCGCCGCCATGGGAAAGTTGCTGTGTGACCCATGACCGAGCCTATCATAATGCAAGCAATGCGGCGACGGCGAGCGAGAGTTACGAAGCGCGTTTGTCAGCAGACGAAACTCTACGGCAATGCGTTTTTCTCGACGGAGAAGCGCGGCGTCTAACACTCGCAGAAGAGTTCGCGGCACAACCTGACACGATTAATGTCGTCTACAAGCTTATTGCAGACGGTATGTTTAATGCGGTGCGATTGGGCGGCGCTCCTTGCAGCGGCCTTTCTTGGCGGTGGGGGTATGGATATCCGTCATGTTTCTGGGAGTAAGGGACTCTTTTGAGCCGGCTGAGCTTAGGAATAAATGATGACCGCTTATTTGGCCTTCGCCTTTTTTCTCTTCGCCTTTAGCACCGTCGCCAAGCGCCTGAGTTCGACTGTCGTTACGGCCCCGATGGCGTTTTTGGCATTTGGTGTGCTGTTGGATGGTGTCGGCTTGATCCCAGAGGATGACTTCACCGAAATCCTGCATCTTGTCGCTGAGGTCACATTGGTGGTGCTCCTCTTTCTCGATGCGGCAAAGATCAACATTTTTGCAGTCAAGAAACGCCACGTTTGGCCAGAACGGATGTTGGCTATTGGACTGCCCGTCGGTTTTGTGCTCGGGATTGCAGTGGGGTGGCTGATTATGCCTGGCTGGCCACTGGCCGCGATTGCGTTGATTTCGGCGATATTGGTACCAACTGACGCCGCGCTTGGTCTGTCGGTGGTGACGAACAAAGCAGTTCCCGAGCGAGCGCGACGCGCATTGACCATCGAAAGCGGGCTAAACGACGGATTGGCGCTTCCGCTTGTCCTGATATCCGCCGCCTTTGCATCAGAGGCCGCATTTGCGCCAAGCGATGGGTGGGGCTGGTTCATTACGAGGCAACTCGTTTTGGGGCCGATAGCTGGCATTGTGATCGGAACTGTGGGTGCGATGAGCCTTGCGCGCGCAACAAGAGAGAAGTTAACTTCGGACACTTTCGAAGGCCTAGCCGCACTTGCGTTGGCGGCGCTTTCTTACACCTGCGCGTTATCGATTGGTGGGAATGGCTTTATCGCAGCTTTCGTCGCGGGGTTGTCCTTTGGCGCGATCGTCCGCGGCCAGTTCGAGTTTGTTTATGAATTCACCGAAAGTGAAGGGCAGCTCCTTTCGTGGGTATCATTCTTCTTACTCGGAGCCGTGCTGGTTCCAGAGGCCATAGCCTCGCTCGATATGCGGTCCTTCGTTTTAATTCTATCTAGCTTGGTCATAGTTCGACCCGTTGCGATATGGATTTCACTCATCGGGACAGATGCTTCTCCTTTGACGCGGCTATTCTTTGGATGGTTTGGTCCTCGTGGATTGGCGACGGCGCTATTTGCGATGCTGGTCTACGAAGATATGGTGCCAGAGTTTGGTGAAAGCGTCCTTAACATAGCAATCAACGCGGTATGGATAAGCGCTTTACTCCATGGCGTTACCGCAACTCTTTGTGCCCCGTGGTTTGGAAATAAGACACGAAACCTTCCCGAAAATATCGGCGAAGATAGCTGAATTAGAACAACTCGACGTCATTCGCCTGCTCCCCAACTATTGGAGTTTCCACGGGTGCGTTGGTAACAAACTTTTGTCTGGCGCGGCCTGTGGACGGCCAGAATTGAATACGGCGCGCCTCAACTCCACCAAGGCTCTGCGCCTCGCATGGGATTTGCTCCTGTCGAAGAAAATCTGCCGCGAACCTGCTATTTCGGAGCCCGATATTCGAGAGGCCAACCACCATTTTTGCACCTCCGAATAGCTTGGCACGAATACGCGATTTTACTGCGCCAAGTTTGAGCATCTCGTTGATCAAAATCTCCATCGCGTTAATACCGTGCATTTGTGACATCGGACTGTTTGATAAATCCTGAGGCAGGAGAATATGGTTCATTCCACCAACACCCGCGCGCGCATCCCAGAGGCAGGTCGCTACGCATGACCCAAGTACAGTTGAGATCAACACATCCGTTTTATTTGAAACGAAATACTCACCCTGCGCGATGTGGACGGATTTCACGAATGCCTCGATGCTATTGACGGCATTCATCGCCAAAGCCTTTGGTGATTGGGCGTTTGCTTCTTCCAATACTCAAACGACGCGCTCCTTCTGTAGCTCATGAAACCGATGACTCGATCTAAAGGGCAAGACGTTAATTTTTCGTCACTCTATATCCGCGGTCATCACATTTGCCCGTACAATTCGAATAAAATTGTCAGAAGAAATTACTTGCAGCCAATAAAATAGAGCGTGCCGTGCTCCGCGACTTCTTGTCCAAGAAACGCATGGCCGGATTCTGTGCAGAAATGCGGAACGTCGATCTCGGCAGCAGGGTCGTCCGCTAGGAGCGCAAGAACTTCTGAACTATCCATTGATTTCAATGCCTTCTGCGCCTTTAGAACCGGCAGAGGGCAAAGTAATCCGAGTGTGTCGAGCGTCTTGTTAGCTTCCATAATGTAACAATATCGGGAGAGAAAATCGCTGTCCATATGAGTTCCGCCGATGATTGGAACAAGGGGCTATTTTCGTTCAAACATTCTGGTTAGGGTAAGAAAAGACAACGAAATGAGCTACCTAAAATGCCTTCTGTGCCACCGCGCCAAGAAAATGCAGAGCCGTTAACTTATGTGAAACGAAGACATGTTTTCTATGTCCCAGGCTTTGATCCGATTCACCCGCGGCGCTATCGGGAACTGTACCGGAGAGAGGGCGCGCAGCAGGCCGAAATCTCGGGCTATGCGTTATCAATGCCCAAGAAACGGTTAAGGGCTTCAAAATTTGGCTGGTCGGTTGACGGGATTTTTGAAGGCAAGGAGGTACAGACAGAAGTAACGGTCCTTATGTGGTCAGAGATCGTGAAATCCTCAATGGGTCATGGGATTCTGGCGACCTATTGGCAGCTTTTGGTCACTGCGTGGATATACTTTTCTACGGGCGCGATTAGACGAGTAGTTTGGCTTAGCAAAGGTGCTGCGGTCGCTGCGTTTTATCCGATTGTTATGCTCATCGCTCAACTTCTCGTTGCGGTGCTGGCAGCGGTTTTCGTGAGTTCGCTAGTTTCGGGATTGATTTATCCAAGAGCGGGGTGGGTGCTTTTCCCTCCAGTCATTATTTTGGTCCTGAGGCAATTCAAGAAACACGACAGCAGAATATTAGCATACTACCTTATGCATAACTTCGCATACACCGCGCAATTGAAGGGAGCATACACCCCACAAATTGAGGAAAAACTGGCGGAATTCACTCAACAGATTGAGCGAGCCTTGGCTGGAGACTATGACGAGGTCTTAATTGTTGGTCACTCATCCGGCGTTCACTTGGCTGTATCAGCGCTCGCAGATGTGTTGCGGAGAAGGGGCGATAGAACGGGTGGACCAGCGATTGGATTTTTGTCTTTGGGGCAGGTTGTTCCAATGCTAAGTTTCTTGCCCAAGGCTCAACGATTGCGCCGCGACCTTGTAACCGTTTCCGAGCGAGAGGATATCGCGTGGGTCGACGTGAGCGCCCCGAGTGACGGTTGTTCGTTCGCGCTCTGCGATCCGGTGGCAGTGTCCGGCGTGGCGACACCCCGCAAGCGCTGGCCGCTTGTGCTTTCGGCCGCATACACAAATACGCTTAGTCCTGAGAAACTCCTGAGCATGAAACGAAGGTATTTCCGTCTACATTTTCAGTATCTATGCGCGTTCGATCGCCCTGGAGATTACGATTATTTTCAAATCACCGCCGGTCCGCTCACTCTTAAAGAGCGCTATGCGCACCGTGATCCATCTCCGTCACGGATCGATATCGCAGTGTCGAGCTATACGGACACATGAGACCCATACCGCCAAAACCAAAATCACGGGGTGAGAAAACAACTCTAATTCGCTATATGCGCGCGTTTCGGCAGGACATTCTTTCCGCGCAACCGCAGAAGCTCTACCGCGCTTGGATGGCGGAGTTTAGGACACCATTTTTTCGTTCTTTTTTGATCAATCAACCTGATTTGATCGAAGAGGTTCTCAAGCGGTCCCCAGATGAGTTCCCGAAATCAGAGCGCATAAGCGAGGGTTTGCGACCCTTATTGGGGAACTCGGTTTTCCTAACTAATGGTGATGTTTGGAAAAAACAACGACGGATCATTGACCCCGCGTTTGAGGGCGGTCGCCTGCGGGATACATTTCCTGCGATGCAGGACGCTTGTAATGACGCGCGTGATCGGATCGCCGAAAATAGCGCGCAAGAGATGGAGGAGGCGACAAGCTTTGCGGCCGCCGACATCATCTTTCGCACATTGTTTTCAATACCGATCAGCCATCACATTGCGTCTGAAGTCTTTACTCTTTTTCGAACCTATCAGCGCAATCAGCCGCTTTTGAACGTTGCCGCCTTTATTCCGCTCCCGCGGTGGATGCCACGGTTTCACCGCAAGAGCACGAAGGAAACTGCTCGGAAAATTCGCTCTCTCATCGCCACGCTTGTCGATGAACGGGCGCAAGATATTCAAATGGGGAAGGCTCCTAATGATCTTGCGACCAAGATCATGACGATGACCGATCCAGAGACTGGTGAGCGTTTTTCCAAGAGTGAGATGGTCGATCAGGTCGCGATTTTCTTTTTGGCGGGGCATGAAACAAGTGCGAGCGCTATGGCTTGGGCGCTCTATCTTCTGGCGAAAAATCCGACAGATCAGGCGCGGATTTATGATGAAATTCAGAGCGTTGCTGGTGATCGAGAGCTTGAGTTTTCGGATATCTCCAAGCTTCGTTACACACGGGATGTCTTTCGCGAGACGCTTCGTCTTTACCCTCCCGTCCCGATGATGGTGCGTGAGGCTGCTTGTCCGCAGGAATTCCGAAAACGTGAGGTTCCAACAGGCTCACAAATCGTGATTTCGCCGTGGCATGTTCAGCGCCATGAACGGCTTTGGGATAATCCGGACGGGTTCGATCCGGACCGTTTCAAGACTGAAAATGGCAAAGCGTGCCTGCGGGATGCCTTTATCCCGTTTTCGGCAGGTCCGCGCGTGTGTACCGGTGCTGGCTTCGCGATGATCGAAGGGGTCTTATTGCTCGCGACTTTGGTGCGCGCTCTGGAATTTAAGCCCGTCGAGGGGCGCACACCCGTTCCTGTCGCACACTTGACTGTGCGCGCCAAAGACGGGATTTGGTTGCGAGTTAAACCTAGGACACGGGAATAGCGCGATAGTGCTTAAGGATATGTAGCCGGATCGCCGAGGCGAGTCCCATTTCCATTCCGCGCTCTGCATCAATTTCAGCCGCGAGAGCGTTGATGGGAATATGACGTGCGCTGGCAATTTCGCGGAATGAATCCCAGAATTCATCCTCAAGGGATACGCTTGTACGGTGTCCGTTCAACGTCAGTGATCGTTTCTTGGGTCGTTTACTCATACTTCTAATACAGTGGGCATTATCTGCCCATCATTCCCCTAATTTCGATAACCTATTGTTTTCAAAGGATTGACTCAAAGTGCATGGTATCATGATGCCGCAACCATAGCGGGATTTGCAAGGAGAATTCCTATTGAGAAACCGTAAGCAATGTTGAAATAACGCACGAATAGACAGATCTTCGAGCGTGTATATCGGTAGTTCAATTAATAAATTGTTTCCAGAAAAGAAAAAAGGCGCCGTCATCGGGCGCCTTAATCGTTAGTCATCTTCAAACTCTGAACCTAGAAAATGTTGGTCCAGCATTTGCCGCGCACGCTCATTTTTTGTGGCCTCCAAGAGCTTTGCGGCCTTGGACGTTCCCGCGCTCTTGGTCGCGATTTCCGATTGTGCACGCTTTTCGTCCCGCGCTTTTTGTTTCCGTGCGCGGGACAGGTTGGTGATCTTTTGCATCAGGTTTTGGGACCGATCATTTTCTCTGGACGGACCACTGCGTCAAAGGTTTCCTCATCCACAAACCCAAGCGCGATTGCCTCTTCCTTAAGCGTTGTGCCGTTTTTATGCGCTGTTTTGGCGACGGTTGTGGCGTTATCGTAACCAATCGTCGGGGCAAGCGCCGTCACCAGCATGAGGGATTCGTTCATGATCTTGGCGATCCGGTCCTTGTTAGCGCGGATTCCAACGACACAGTTATCTGTGAACGCCGAGGACGCATCGCCCAGAAGCTGCATAGATTGCAAGACGTTATAGGCCATCATTGGGTTGTAAACGTTAAGCTCGAAGTGGCCTTGCGATCCCGCAAATCCGACCGCTGCGTCATTGCCGATCACATGTGCACAGACCTGAGTGAGGGCTTCGCATTGGGTTGGGTTTACTTTACCCGGCATGATCGACGAGCCAGGCTCGTTTTCAGGAAGCATCAATTCTCCCAATCCGCAGCGCGGGCCAGAGCCAAGCAGACGGATGTCGTTTGCGATCTTGAACAGGCTTGCGGCAACTGTTTTCAGCGCACCCGAGAACATCACCAGCGCATCATGTGCGGCGAGGGCTTCGAATTTGTTTGGGGCTGTTACGAAAGGAAGGCCTGTGATCTCGGCCATGTTCTTGGCGACTTGTTCGCCCCAGCCAGCGGTTGTGTTCAGGCCGGTTCCAACTGCGGTGCCGCCTTGCGCAAGTTCGTAAACGTCTGGAAGGCAGGCCTTTACGCGCTCGATGCCTTTGGCCAACTGATGGGCATAGCCCGAGAATTCCTGTGCGAGGGTAAGGGGGGTCGCGTCCATTGTGTGGGTACGGCCAATTTTGATAATCCCCTCAAACTCAACCACCTTTGCTTCAAGAGCGGCATGAAGTTTTTCCAATCCGGGGATCAGTACGTCGCGGGCGGTCATGGCAGTAGCGATGTGCATTGCGGTCGGGAAAGTATCGTTAGAAGACTGCCCCATGTTGCAGTGATCGTTCGGGTGAACCGGATCTTTGGAGCCAATGACACCACCAAGGATTTCGATCGCGCGGTTCGCTATAACCTCGTTTGAGTTCATGTTGGACTGGGTGCCTGAACCTGTTTGCCAAACAACGAGCGGGAAGTTGTCGTCGAATTTTCCTTCAAACACTTCGCCAGCGGCCTGAATGATCGCATTTCCGAGCTTCTCGTCGAGGTTGCCGTTTTCCACGTTAGCTTGTGCGCAGGCTTTTTTGATGACGCCGAGGGCGCGAACGATTGCGATGGGCTGTTTTTCCCAGCCAATGGGGAAGTTCATCAAGGAACGCTGCGTTTGCGCACCCCAGTATTTCTCGGAAGGGACCTCAAGCGGGCCAAAGCTGTCGGTTTCGGTACGGGTATTCGTCATCACTATCTCCTGAGAGGTCCGGGGGCCAAAAGGTTGGAAACTCTATAATTCGGGCCTTGGGAAAATACAATTCAAACAACACACTTCGCGACGCAACCTGCGCTTGGCGGTTGCGCTGTCCTTTAGGCCAGTGTTTGCGTTATTTGCGGAAGGAATCGAGGCTGACGACCTCTGCTTCGCCTTGTTCGTTCGGAACATCTTCGGCCATCGGGGCCTCTTCGATTTCTTCTTCGCGCTCGGTTTCATGCGTTTCAAAGCGCAGACCGAACTCAACCGAAGGATCAACGAAGGTGATGATTGAGTCGTAAGGAATATAGAGTGTTTCTGGTGTGCCGCCGAACTTCATCGTGACGGTAAAGCCCTCGTCAGTAACCTCTAGCCCTTCGAACCAGTTTTGCATCACAACGGTCATTTCGCCCGGATAACGATCAGAGAGCCAATCAGCGATTTCAACGTCAGGGTGTAATGTATCAAAGGTAATAAAGAAATGATGCTCGCCCGGCAGTCCGTTAACCTGAACGCTTTCCAAAACTTTT
The DNA here is from genome assembly GCF_042445055.1 of Falsihalocynthiibacter sp. SS001. Classification (GTDB taxonomy): domain Bacteria; phylum Pseudomonadota; class Alphaproteobacteria; order Rhodobacterales; family Rhodobacteraceae; genus Falsihalocynthiibacter. The sequence goes on along the minus strand of NZ_CP170339.1, from coordinate 1,864,480 downwards.
TGGATCAGGCTGCGCATGGCATCATGCATGAGATTGCCGTAGTCGATAAATTGGGACATGAGTTGGCCTCTATAATCCGTAGGTGTTCGTCCTCTCAACCTTATGCTTACCCCAAGATGATGAAAAGGGGCAGTGTACTGTTTTTTGCAAATCACTGAATTTGCTAGAAAAACGAGAGCGCCAAACCGCTGACCGCCATAACCGCTAGAGTCGCCCCCATTCCGACTTTGAAGCGAAGCATAAGGAGCGCCGCCAAACACGCTAGAATTGCAGCATGAACATTGAGCGTTGCGACATCAGGGACTAGAATTTGGAGCGGGCCAAAGTGTTGTAATTCCGCGGTTTCAAACAAAACATGCAGCGCAAACCAGATGGAAAGGTTCAGGATCACGCCCACCACGGCGGCGGTGATTCCAGAGAGGGCAGCCGCAAGGCGTGGTCGGCTGCTTATTTGGGAAAGGTAAGGGGCCGCTGTGAAAATCCATAAGAAACAGGGAATAAACGTAGCCCAGAGGGCGAATGCCGCTCCAGCAATTCCAAGCCATAATCCGCCCTCTGCGAATGCGGCCTGAAAACCGACAAACTCGGTCACAAGGATCAACGGGCCGGGGGTTGTTTCCGCGAGGCCAAGACCATCCATCATCGTAGCCGTTGATATCCAGCCTTTGTCGACGACAACCTCTTGGGTCATATAGGCCAGCACCGCATAGGCCCCGCCGAAGGTAACGACCGCGAGTTTTGAGAAAAACAGACCGATTGAGGTTAAGAGCTTGGCGTTCGCGAGGTAAAGCGCAAGGAGCGGAATGGCCCAAAGACTCCCCCAAATAGCGATGGTTGCGAGCGGGTGTGCCGATTTGGGCTGGGAGATCGGGGCAGGGTGCACAGACGCTTTGGGAATGAAGCCCACGCCCACAATCGCAGCGGCTGCAACAATAAGCGGATAGGGCAGAGCGAGAAAGAAGATACCGACAAAGCTCGCGGCGGCAATGGCCCAAGAAACGGGGTGCTTGAGCGCGCGCTGCGAAACCTTAATGAGCGCCTGAATGACAATCACAACGACCGCTGCTTTGATGCCGAGGAAAAGCGCCACAACCAGAGGGACATCCCCCAAAAGCGCGTAAATGATCGACAGCGCCAGCACCACAAACGCCCCAGGCAGAACAAAAAGCGCCCCCGCCATCAGGCCGCCCTTGGTTCCGTGCAAACGCCAGCCTGCATAGGTCGCAAGCTGCATTGCCTCAGGACCAGGCAGGAGCATACAAAAAGAGAGCGCCGAGAGAAATTGATCCTCGGTCAACCATGGCCGATCATCCACCAACTCTTTGTGCATCAATGCGATCTGTGCCGCAGGCCCGCCAAAAGACAAAAGCCCGATGCGTGCAAATACTCGGGTGGTTTCGGAAAAACTGGGTGTCATCAATGGCCTGTAGTCATGGTTTCCCATGGCTTAGCAGGTTGATGTGACGCTGTTAAGAATATGTTGTCGATTGCGCCCTAGAGTTGCCGACGAAACTTATAAGTATCAGGTTTGGGTGCATTCTCTTCATATGTCGAAGAAACGCCTAGCTTCTCTGGAGAGAGGTTGGCATAGGAAACAGGGAGCTGAAATTGCGAAATACCGGCAACCAGTGTTGACACAAGAACAAGTGCGAGTGCGGCCGAAGCGAGTGTGTAAGCAATCTTTGACATAAGTCCTCCTTGGTCACCAACATCTGGAGTCGAAGGCGGACAAAATCAATACTATGTGGGTAAGTATCTGTGATTGTAACATGAATCGGCGAAATAGCGCCAATCAAAATGCCCGAAATGTGTGGAAAAGTGCAGGTTTCTGTTGCCAGGTACCTGCGGACCCCGCCCAACACTGCAACGTGAAGGGACTTAAGGTTCGATTTTTCGAACTGCTTACGCAGCTAGAGCCATCGGAGCGTCGTTGTCATTTGCAACTAGCTTAAATGTACCGATAACGGTGGTAACTCACCGGGATAAAGCAAACCCCTTTAGACGTTCGTCGATCCTATTTCGACCCCATGATCCCCAAAGAAGGATGTTGGTGGAGTCGCCGGGTACCGCCCCCGGGTCCGATCCGCTTATTACGAGCGCGTTTATATCCATAGTCCCGAAGGACAGGTTCAATGTAAGGAGGGGTTGGCGGGGATTCAAGCGGTTTCGGGTGGATTGCCCGTAATTCTGCGCCGTGCTTTGCGTGCAACCCTTGGGCGCGCAATGGCGCTAGGGTGTTGAAATTCTTGCCTCAACACATGTCCGGACGTAAGCAAAAGAAAAAGAATGAGGTTTTCATGCTCACTGCTTCTCGTGTTGTTGGCGGCATCGCTTTTGCATTTGTCACTTGGTTCGCGTGCGAATTTATCAAGTTTACCCTCCCAGAAGACACTAATCCGCGCCAACTGTCAGAAGTTTCGGCGCTGGTCGGCTTTATTTTAGGGTGGAGAATTGCCGGCCCTCATCAGCGTGAGGGCTATCGGGCGGCGATTTCGACAGGGTTTACAACTGCAATTGCGATCGCAATTTCTGCAACGCTACTTTTGGCAAGCATCAAAATGGTCCGCCTCTCTCTGCGCAAGAGTTATGACGGCGCGACCGAAGCTGTGATTGATATGTTCCGTATTGCAGGTGAATATGCGCTTATTGCGGCGACGCCGTATCCGATTGGGATGATGGTTTGCGGCGGTATCGTCGCTGGGATGCTGGTGGAATGGTCCAGCCGCCGCTGGAACTGAACTAAATAGAAAGCTGCGCTGTGTCTGCTCTTTTCCTTTACGGGTCGCTCTTGCACGATCCGCTCTTGCGCGTTGTTCTGGGCACTGAACACCTTCCGGAAAAACAACCTGCGGAGCTTGTCGATCACGCGGTTTTCTGGGTAAAGAATGCGGGCTATCCGTGCTTACTCCCCGCTAGCGGCAACTCCGTAAAGGGTCAAGTCGTCGCTGAACCCACGCCCGAGATGCAGGCGCGGATGGATTTCTACGAAGCATGTTTTGGCTATGACGTGCATCAGGTTACGCTTGCGAGAGGTCAAATTGCCAATGTTTACTTGCCCCCAGAGCAGCCGCCAGCGGGTGCGTTGTGGACCGTGACGGATTGGGCGCGCTCGTGGGGGGATATTTCGGTTGAAGCAGCACGTGAAGTAATGGCGTGTTTCGGGAATGAGGCGCCCGAGTCTGTGGGCAGCCGATTTTCGGTCATTCGCGTCCGCGCCGCTGCGCGGGTCAATGCGCGCGCTATGCCGCCCGCCGCCAATAGCTATTCCGAAAAGGATGTAGAGATCGTTGAAACACGGCGGGACTACGACAAGTTTTTTGCCGTCGATGATCTTACCCTGAAGCACCGCAGATTTGACGGTGAAATGAGCCACGAAATTCAACGCGCGGTCTTTGTGATGAGTGATGCGGTGACCGTGCTCCCTTATGATCCTGCGTTGGATCGTGTGCTCGTGGTGGAGCAGTTTCGCGCGGGCCTGCTTTCGCGCGGCGATGCCTATCCGTGGAGCCTTGAACCCGTCGCTGGGCGTATTGATCCCGGTGAAACACCAGAAGAAACCGCACGGCGCGAGTGCCTTGAGGAGGCGGGGCTAAAGCTAATAAGCCTTGAGCAAATCGCGCAGTATTATCCTTCGCCCGGCGGCATCAGTGAATACATCCAAAGTTATATCGGGATCGCGAATCTGAACGGTGTAGAAAGGGCGGTGTGTGGTCTGGACGAAGAAGGTGAGGATATCCTGCGTCATGTCCTTAATTTCGAGGACCTTATGGAACGTATTTCAACCAGTCCACGCGCCAATGGTCCGTTGATCCTTTCGACGCTGTGGCTCGCGCAAAATCGTCCCAGATTGCGTGCTGCGGTTGGGGCAGTCACTTGAGTTCCCTTCGCGACGGGCCTAAACAAGTGGGAATTACAAACTAAGGGGCTGAAAATGCGCGTTTGCAAAGACTTGCCAGATATGATCGGCAACACACCTCTGATCCGCTTGAATGCGGTCTCTGAGGCCACAGGATGCGAGATACTAGGCAAGGCCGAGTTCCTTAATCCGGGCCAATCCGTAAAAGACCGCCCTGCGCTCTATATTATTCGCGATGCGATTGCCTCGGGCGCGCTGAAACCTGGTGGAACGATCGTCGAAGGTACGGCGGGCAACACAGGTATCGGGCTTGCGCTCGTTGGGGCGGCGATGGGATTCAAAACGGTAATCGTTATCCCAGAAACCCAGAGCCAAGAGAAAAAGGACATGATCCGTCTGGCAGGTGCCGAATTGGTGCAAGTGCCTGCGGCTCCTTACAAAAATCCGAACAACTATGTGCGCTATTCCCAGCGTCTTGCGGAAAAGCTGGCGAAAACAGAACCGAACGGCGCGATCTGGGCGAACCAGTTTGATAACGTTGCCAACCGTCGTGCGCATTTCGAAACTACCGCACCCGAAATCTGGGAGCAAACCAACGGTAAGGTCGATGGCTTTATCTGTGCTGTGGGTTCCGGGGGAACTCTTGCAGGTACCGCGATGGGCCTAAGAGAGAAATCCGCAGATGTGAAAATCGGTATCGCGGATCCCGAAGGTGCGGCGCTTTATAACTTCTATGAAAACGGCGAATTGAAAGCGAGCGGCGACTCGATCACCGAAGGCATCGGGCAGGGGCGCATCACCGCCAACCTAGAAGGGCTGGACGTTGATTATGCCTATCAGGTACCAGATGCCGAAGCCTTGCCATATGTGTTTGATCTGTTGCGGGACGAGGGGCTTTGCCTTGGTGGTTCCAGCGGGATTAATATCGCAGGTGCTGTGCGTTTGGCAAAGGACCTTGGGCCGGGCCACACAATCGTAACCATCCTTTGTGATTACGGAACGCGTTATCAGAGTAAGCTTTTCAACCCGAACTTTCTCAAGGAAAAGGGGCTGCCTGTTCCGGAATGGCTTGCGACTTCTCCGCGCTCTATCCCCGGTGTGTTCGAGGACTAATTGATGAACAAAGGTGTGGGCCTTCAGCGCTGGTTAGAATTGGGAAAGAGCATGGTTTTTATCATGCTCTTCTTCTGTGTTGGCGCCTCGGTTGCTCATGCGCAGGATACATCGCTAACAACGATCCCGTTCAACCGCCTCGCGGTCCAAGCAGAGCAAATAGACCCAGACGCCGAAGAGCACGATGGCTCGGCGCAGATTCTTCAAACCCTGCGTGAAACCAAACTGCTCAACGGCAAGACTTATGCCGATTGGGAGACATTCTCGGTCTTGTCGAAACTCACAGTCGCAGAGGGTAAAGCAACCACCGACGAGTTTGAGGATTTACGCCGAGAGCTTGTTGCGTGGCGCGAAGTTTTCCTTGATTACAGTGACCTAAATGATGCCCAGATTAGCACGCTCGACTCGCAAATCGAGGCGCTATCGCCCTCGACGACCACAACAAACGCAAACGGCGAACAGAGCGAATCCGAAGACCCCGTAGCCGACGTTGTTCAACAGCGGCTAGATCGCCTCAAGAAAGAGCGCTCGATCCTTGCTGTTCCGTCACTTGCGGCCTCCGAGGGGTATGAACTCGCGACGGGTTTGGTGCGTGAAATTGACAGTATCATCAACGCGCGCCGCCGCTCTGAATTCCTTGAGACAACCCCATCGCCGGTACTTCCAACCTATTGGGACGACGCGGTCGAGTATCTTTACAATTTCGTGGCGATTGTGCCCGCCGAAATGCGCGTGGCGTGGCATAAACAAGACCGCCCTGAAAGGCTAAGCCAGAACGCGCCCCAGATCGTCATTCTGCTGTTGATAGCAACGGTCATTCTCTTGCGCTCGCGCCGCTGGCAACGACGTCTAGAGGACCACGCCGAGAGCCATCACAACGCGTCTGTGCGTTGGCTGTTGATGTTCGTCTTTACCGGCCTAACCACCTTCGCACCGCTCGTGGCGATCCTTATGTTGATGCGCGCCGTTGTGATGACGGGACTTCTTGGGTCGCACGGAAACGCGATTGTTCAGGGCCTGAGCGTTGCGGCGATTATGTTTTTTACTGGCTCGTGGTTGGGAAGCAAGATTTTCCCACGCAGTGAGGTCGGTATCAAGATCGTTGACCTTTCGTCGCTCCAGCGAACCGAGGGGCGGTTCTATGCGCGCTTGCTTGGCCTGATATTTGGTTTTGTCATTCTAATTATCATCATGGCTGATGTTGTGCCGATTGATGATGGGCCAGAAGCGGTCATTTTCTTCCCTTGTATCGTCGGCGCCAGCCTTCTTAGTTTTCGTATCGCCCAACTTTTCCGACGAGGGGTTGAGCAAGACGACGAAGCGGAAGGGGCGATTTCCAGTCGTAACTTCCGCAACCAACTGGTTTCCTTCCTAAGCGGCGTTGTGATGATCCCCGCTTGCGCTGCTCCTATTTTGGCGGTGTTCGGGTATTTTAACGCGGCGACGATGATCTCGTTTCCGCTTATCCCGTCACTGGCATTATTGGCGTTTCTACTTGTTCTACAATACTTCGCGAATGAGATTTACGACGTTGTCGTAGGCCGCCAAGGTGCTGCCGCAGAGGCCATCGTGCCCGTTGTGATCGGCTTTTTCCTCGCGCTCGCGTCCGTCCCGATGTTCGCCGTGATTCTTGGAGTGCGTCCCGCGCAAATTGTTGATTATTGGAACTTGTTCCTAAACGGCGTTAGCTTCGGCAACGCACGCATTTCGCCCGAGAGCTTCATGCTCCTCGTGATCGTTTTCGCGATTGGCTATATGTTCACACGCCTTATCCAAGGGGCCTTGCGCAGCACTCTTCTCCCCAAGACAAAGCTGGATATCGGCGGGCAGAACGCGATTGTTTCGGGCTTTGGCTATGTTGGGATATTCCTGGCGGGTCTCGTGGCAATCATGATCGCAGGTATTGACCTCAGCGCGCTTGCTCTTGTTGCCGGTGCATTGACCGTTGGTATCGGTTTTGGCCTTCAGAACATCGTGTCCAACTTCGTTTCCGGCATTATTCTCCTCGTGGAGCGCCCCATTTCCGAAGGTGACTGGATCGAAGCGGGTGGCCAAATGGGGTATGTGCGAAATATTTCGGTACGCTCAACGCGGATCGAGACCTTTGACCGCACCGATGTCATCATCCCGAACGGTGATCTCGTCGCAGGTGTGGTTACTAACTGGACGCGCGGCAATTCGATAGGGCGGCTCATTTTGCCCGTGGGCGTGTCCTATGACGCGGATTCCAAGCAGGTCGAGAAGATTCTTCTCGAAATCGCCAAGGCGCATCCGATGGCGCTCGCATCGCCAGAACCCACGGTCTTGTTCCGTAGTTTTGGTGACTCCAGCCTGAATTTCGAGGTGCGCGTCATTCTCCGCGATGTGAACTGGAGCTTGATCGTTCAGAGCGAACTAAACCACGAAATTCTCCGCCGTTTTAACGAAGAAGGCATTTCTATTCCGTTCCCGCAAACCGATCTGTGGCTACGCAATCCGGAGTCTCTGACCAACCCTCGTATGGGGCCGCGCCCTCAGCCCAAAGACAAACCAGAAGAAGAACAAGAAACGTGACCAACAAACTCTTTCTCCAAGAGCCCTATACCCGCGAAGCAGAAGCACAAGTTATCGCCCGTACTCCAGAAGGTGGCGTAGTGCTGGACAGCACGATTTTCTATCCAACGGGGGGTGGTCAGCCGGGTGACAGCGGAACGCTAAATTGGGGTAGCGGCAGTACGCTAGACATCGCGACAACAATCAAAGGGGAGGGCAATCAGATTGTCCTTCTCCCTGCGGCGCCGGCAGCCCTTCCTACGGTCGGTAGCGTCATACGCCAACAACTGAACTGGGAGCGGCGGCATCGCCATATGCGCATTCACACCGCGCTTCATATCCTTTCGGTTGTTATCCCATTGCCCGTGACAGGCGGTTCAATAGGTACGGACAAAGGGCGTTTGGACTTTGATATGCCAGAACCCCTCGAAAATCGCGAAGAACTTGAAGAGGGCATTAACGCGTTGATTGATCGCGATTTACCTATCGGCGAAACATGGATCACGGACGCCGAACTCGATGCGAACCCCGGATTGGTCAAGACATTGCGCGTTCAGCCGCCGCGCGGTTCGGGCAAAGTTCGCCTGATCGCAATCGGAGAAGGGCGCGAGATGATCGACCTCCAACCCTGCGGTGGCACCCATGTCGCGCGCACCGGCGAGATCGGCCGCATTCACTTTGGCAAAGTCGAGAAAAAAGGTGCAACCAACCGTCGGGTCAATATCGTTCTAGATGTGTGAATTTGGCCGAAAATCACCTGCAAGAAGTTTTCCGACTAAATCGGAAATTTCCCCTTGCGCCCTTTAACGTGCCACACTAAAAACCGCGCAACGGACAGGTGGCCGAGTGGTCGAAGGCGCACGCCTGGAAAGTGTGTAGGCGGGAGACCGTCTCCAGGGTTCGAATCCCTGTCTGTCCGCCATCAACCCATAAGTTATTAGTTTTACTTGTTTACTATTGCAAAGTTGGAAGTAGTCAGTACTTTCGGCGTGGCCTTGTGAATAACGAGGAATGCAGGGCGAATTGTGCTAAGAAAACGCCGCGCTCATAATCCTACTAGCTATGCTGCGCTTCTTGTCGTCAATCGGGCTGTGCCGGTCAACCTCTGCACCCTCTGCATAGAAATTGTCCACCATGCGGCGACCCCAAGTCACATTTTCCCTTAGTACCCGCGCGGGTGTACCAGCGGAAAGCGTGTTAGGCGGAATATCCTGGCCGGTCGCATAACTCTTTGCGCCTAGAATGCAATCATCCCCGATTGTGGTTCCTTTGCCAACAATGACGCCCTGTCCGAGCCAAATGTGCTTTCCGAGAACGATTGGTTTTGGCGCATTTAGTAGGTCGCCAGAATCCTTGTCATAAATGCCGTGGCCGTCCGAAGTGCGGATTGAAATGGCTGACGACAGCATACAATCCTCTCCGATTATTATTCTCTCCCGCGCCGCGAGTAAGTAGCAACCTTCAACCGAGGCCTGTTTATGGATATGTACTGAACCGCCATCTCTTGCCAAGATACGCAATTTGTTGGCGCGGCGCATTTTTTCAATAATCACTTCGTTGCCATCGCCACGAATGATGATTTCTAAATTGTTTACCCGGATTCCTTCTGCGATAATGACCTTGTTATCGTTCCCGTCGATGGTCAGTTTCCCTTTATATTTTTTGGGCTTTTGATCTCATTTCGTTCGCCGTTGTTCTTGATTTTCATACTTAAATTCCTTTTTTGAAATGAAGGGTTATGCTGAGACTATAGGAATATCATATTTGTGAAAGCTTTGCGTTTCCCCGTCCTTAGTTGGGCTGAGCTTTTTGCGTTTAGGGGGGAGCCGCCTAGCAAAACCTATCGAAACATATAGGCGTGTACAGTTGAAACATTTCGCTGCAAACCCTTGTTTAAAAGGCTTGGGGTTGTCCCTGTGTGTCCGATATGTCTTTTTCAGAACTAATTCTTGGTTCGCCGCTGGCTTTGTCTTTCGCCCGTTGAGCGGGTGATTTGGCGTGACTAGTTAGACATTAATTTTGCTCAAGATTGATGCTGAGCAACATATAGTGGGCAGTCGCGGCATCAATCAGTCTAACTACTCTCCAATCGCGCTTTAAACTTCTTCTAGCGCCGTGCTCGCTCGCAATCTAGAACCGCGGGTAGGGCGTGGGGGGGCATATTGGCGTTGTAAATCCCCAAAATAAAAGCAAATTTGTTCAATAATTCTTGACCTGACGTCAGGTGGCATAGACACTCTAACTAATCTTTGGAGTCTGCGCTGATTTGTGCAAATTTTCATGCTGGCCGACGCTGTCTTATTCATTGAATTCCGTACGAGTGAATTAAAGCCTAACAAATTCAAGGAGAATATAATGAAGAATATTATGATCATCGGAGCCCTCGGCGCTGTTCTATCGCTTTCGGCCTGCGACGAAGACATGGGAAGCATGGAAGTAACATCTGGTATGCCTTCTGGTCCGGAACAGGCCTGTTTGCGTGATGTAACCGCAACCACCAATAACCCCGATGTTGTTCTTCTTGGTTCTGAATTCTCCGAGGCCGGTACGATGGTTCGGGTTGGCGTCGGCGAGAACCGCGCACCATGGCAGTGCATTGGCTATAGCGACGGCACAACCGCGGGCATCCAATCGCTCACGGATGAGGGTATGGCCTAGAGCCGCCAATGCGGATTGCATTGCGCATACTTTTTTGGGCGCTGGTCATAGGTTATGTGGCCGCGCTCATTCTGCTGGCAATTGGCATGTTTGGCTTGCTGGGGCAGGAAAAGGATCCTCTCTCGGCGGTGTTTCTCATCCCGCTTGGTCTGCCTTGGAATATGTTCATGGAAGGCGCGCCTGACAGTGTCTTGATTGGTGTCGGTCTATTCTCGCCGCTCATCAATATCGCAATCATAGGCTGGCTGGCGCGGCGCCTCGACAAATAAGGGAAAAATCATGGGAAAAACAGTACTTGTTGTTTTTGTCTGGCATTTGTGGTCCTCCCCCTTTGAAGTGGTCCGCCCCTATAGTTAGGAATCGGAGGATTGAAAATGGGAATTAAGCGACACAAGCCAGAAGAGATTGTCACGAAGTTGCGGCAGGTTGAGGTGCTTTGCGGTCAAGGCATGCCGCGTGTTGATGCAATCCGGCAAGTGCAGATAACTGAACAGACGTTTTATCGTTGGCGCAAACAATATGGCGGAATGGGAACCGACCAACTGAGGGAACTAAAGCGGCTTCAGAAGGAGAATGATCGACTGCGGCGAGCCGTATCTGATCTGACCCTGGACAAGTTGATCCTGTCGGAAGCCGCACGGGGAAACTTCTGAGCCCCTCGCGCCGCCGCGCCTGCATCGATCACATTCGCAATGAGGTGCGGGTGTCTGAGCGGCGGATCTGTCGTGTTTTGGGGCAGAACCGATCCACCCAGAGGCGGTTGCCTGTTGACCGAAGTGACGAAGAACGGCTGGTTGCTGATATGATCGAACTGGCACGTCAGTATGGCCGGTACGGGTATCGCCGGATTGCGGCTCTGCTCAGGGATGCGGGCTGGCAGGTGAACGACAAGCGGGTTGAACGGTTGTGGCGGCGTGAGGGGCTCAAAGTACCCATGAAACAACCCAAGAAGGGGCGGCTCTGGCTAAATGATGGCTCATGTGTCCGGCTGCGGCCAGAGTATCGCAACCACGTCTGGTCGTATGACTTCGTTCATCATCGAACTGATGACGGGAAAGCGTTCCGGACCCTGAACATCTTGGACGAATACAGCCGGGAATGCCTGGCGATCCGGGTGAAGCGGAAGTTGAACTCGACAGAAGTCATCGACGCACTCACGGATCTGTTCATCTTGCGCGGCGTTCCGGCCTACATCAGGTCGGACAACGGCCCGGAGTTCATAGCTCGGGCTGTTCGAGACTGGATTGAGGCGGTTGGAGCCAAAACGGCTTACATTGAGCCTGGCTCGCCGTGGGAGAATGGGTATTGCGAAAGTTTCAATGCCCGGTTCCGCGACGAGTTGCTGAACGGGGAGAGCTTTTACACTCTACGCGAAGCACAGATTATCATCGAAAGCTGGAGGAAACACTACAATACCAAACGACCACACAGTGCTCTGGGCTACCGCCCGCCGGCTCCGGAAACCATCGTCCCGATGGAACTAAGGCCGATCATGCACTAACATTCAAACTGGACTACTTAGGTGGGGCTGATCAGCCTTGATCCAATCTCTGACGGCCTCGGAGATCAGCTCTGAGCCATCGCCAATTGGGCTCGAACCAATGGCGCCTCCTTCAGGATCAACTTATCCAATGTCAGTTCAGAAACTGCACGACGCAGACGCTCGTTCTCATTCTGCAGCCGTTTCAGCTCCTTTAGTTGTTCCGTGCCCATTCCGCCCGTCGCCATTGGCGCTCGGACCAATGGCGCAACAAAGGCTCCATTCTTCTTCCAGCGATAATTGGTTTCTTCAGTCACACTGATCTGACGGATCGCGTCAATCCGAGGCATACCTTGCCATATCAGTACTTCAACCTGCTGTAACTTCACCACTATCTCTTCGGGCTTGGGCCTCCAAATTACCATCTCTGGTCCTCTGCTTTTCTAACTATAGGGACGGACCACTTCAAAGCAGGAGGCTCATGCGATTAAACGCGCGCAAATAGCGGGCGGATGCGCCCAAACGGGTCCGCAAATGGCGCACAACGCCATCATCAAGATCCCGTAATCACATAAATCTTTATTATTTTGGGTACTGCTGCTAGCGTGTCAGGTGAGTACATTGCGTTTATTTGAATAAATTTTTTGAAAATTTGTCCGTATTTGATGCGGATACAAATAGGAGACGTCCCATGGGAAAGTTGAGAACTGCCCTATCGGCAATAGCATTTACAGCACTGGGAAGCGCGGCACTTGCCGAAGATAGTGGCGCAGCCGCCCAAGCAAACAACCCGTTAGCGAAAACAAAGGCGCTGAATTTTCAGAACCTTTACACAGGCGAATTGACTGGAACAGACCGTGACGCCAACCAGTTTTTCTTACGCTATGCGAGCCCATTCCAAGCCTTTGGAGGTGACTGGCTTATGCGTCTCACCGCACCGGTCAATACAATCCCGACTGCAAATGGTGGTGATGTTACCGGTTTCGGCGACCTGAATGTTTTCGCCGCGTATCTACTCGATACAGGGAATCCAGCTGTGAGCTTTGGCATCGGCCCGCAACTTACAATTCCGACGGCATCCGAGGATGAAACAGGTTCCGGAAAATGGTCGCTCGGTTTTGCCAACGTATTGTTTAACGCCACTGATCCAAAATTTCAGTGGGGCTACCTTTTGACTTGGCAAGCCAGTGTCGGTGGTGACGAAGATCGTAAGGATGTGAACATTGGTGCGCTCCAGCCGTTCCTATTCTATCAACTAGACCAAGGTTGGTATCTTCGTTCGACAGGTATCTGGACGTATAATTTCGAGAACGACAATTATAACATCCCTTTCGGCTTTGGTATCGGGCGCGCAATGCCCACCAGTGGCGGTGTCATTAACGCATTTATCGAACCACAGTACTCCATCGCCCATGAAGGTGACGGACAGCAAAAATGGAACATCTTTGCTGGCCTGAACTACCAGTACTAATTACCTGATCAGATTTACCCGAGCTAGGCGACTATCGTGCCGCCTAGTGCCTTTTCGACATTCGCAGCCGCGCGCTGAACCGCGTTCGTCAGGCTTGCGAGCGAGGATTCCGCTTTCGATTGCGGCAGTACGATAGAGATTGTCGCAAGGCAGGCACCAGTGACATCGCAAATGGGCGAAGCGATGCAGGCCACGGAATACTCCGAGGCACTCATTTGCACCGCGAGTCGATTTTCAAACTCAAGCCGCGATTGTTCAGAAAGCACATGCGGATCAATCTCGGCCTGTCCGGTTTCGGAGGGGCGGGCCGTTTCGGCGAAAATCTGAACCCGCTCGGCCTCTTCAAGGTGCCCCAAAAGTAAACGCCCAGAGGCCGTCCAATTCAACGGAACGCGCGTGCCGATATCAGAAGCCACATTAAAGTGCCCATCGCCACGGGCCATGTCGATGACCGTCATCATCCCGCCATCACGCGCGCAAATCTGAACGGTTTCACCCGCTTCGGCGCAGAGACGCTTCATTTCTTTGGCCGCCGCGGAATACACATTCACATTCGCACGATAAGTCAGTCCATACCGCATCAACCGCGGGCCGAGCCAAATCGTGTTCTCTGACGGTCGTGTGAGCATCTCGCGCTCGATCAACTCATCCACGATTTTGTATATCGTCGAAGCAGGGGCGCCCGTGGTCCGAGCAAGCTCATAAGAACTCATCGCGCTTCCACGTTCGGTCAAAATGTCGAGGATCTGAAGCGCTCTGTCGATTGCTCCGACGCGTTTTCTTGAGTCGGCCATGTTCTCTCCGTGCCTGATCGATGGCTGTTATTGGTAGTTAATCCATAATTATGGAGTTTTAACTCGCCCGTCAATAGAAGGTTTCGTTTTCAAAATATTTAACAATATCAGGTGTTAAAAGCGATGTCTGAATACGCGCCGATCTTTCTTGACTTGGCGGAAGGGTGCGATGTATCGTAAATAAGGAATATATAACATAACTGTGGAGGTTGATAATGTTAACAAAAAAATTCCAGATTTCATTTACAGCGGCGCTTTTGGCGGGGGGAGTACTCTCTGCTCCTGTCGCGGCAAACACAATCGACGTGGCCATCATCGGTGAGGCCGATACGTTCGACCCGATGAAATCCACCAAAGACGTCGTATCCATCGTAACACAGCACTTTGTCGAAACCCTTTATACCTTCGACGGCGAATGGAATATCGCGCCTTTGCTAGCTGTTGATCTACCAGAAATCAGCGAAGACGGCCTGACGTACAAGATTGCGATCCGCGAAGGCATTACGTTTCACGACGGCTCATCAATGGATGCAAAGGACGTTGTAGCTTCGCTTGAACGCTGGCTCGAAGTTGCTTCGCGCGGCAAATTGGTTGCCGACAAAGTCGCATCCGTCGAAGCAACCGGAGACTTTGAAGTTACCATCACGATGAGCCAAGCGTTCTCGCCGCTATTGTCGCTTCTTGCGTTCTCAAACTCCGCAGCCGCGGTTTACCCCGAAGAGATCATCGCGGACGAGATCGAAACTGTGATCGGGACGGGGCCTTACAAAATTGCTTCGCACGTGCCTGATCAATATCTTCAGTTGGAAAAATTCGACGGCTATGTTTCGCGTGACGAGCCATCTGATGGCGCTGCAGGTATGCGGGCGCAAACGGTTGACGAAATCCGCTTTGTACCTGTACCCGATCCGAACACACGCGTAGAGGGTTTGCTTTCGGGTCAATTTGCATTCGCCGACGGCCTTCCAGCCGAGAGCTTTGCCCGTATCGAGGAATCTTCCGCCGCGGATCCACTTCTGCTCAAGCCGTTCGGCTGGCCGATCTTCGCGATCAACCACAAAGACGGTCTCTTGACGAGCAAGCCAGTGCGTCAAGCCCTTCAGGCCGCGTTGCCGGTGGATGACATGCTGTTCGCAGCGTTTGGCGACGACAACTTCTTCCTAACGGATGGTCCGCTTTACCCTGAAGGTTGGGCATGGCGTACAGATGCGGGCGCGGAGCTTTTCAATCAGAATGATCAAGCCAAAGCCGCCGAAATGCTTAAGGAAGCAGGATATGACGGAACGCCACTTCGCATCCTGACATCGCGTCAGTATGAGTTCCATTTCAAGATGGCCGAAGTTGCCAAAATGGCGCTGGAGGCTGCGGGCTTTACGGTGCAAATGGACGTCGTGGACTGGGCGACACTTGGTCAGCGCCGCAACGATCCAGCACTCTGGGATATCTATATCACCCACTCGCCGTTCCTACCTGAACCAGCACTTACAAGCCTATACGACAAGACATCTCGTCTTGGTTGGTCGAACCCCGAGAAGGATCAGATCCTTGTCGACTTCACAACCGAAACCGATGCAGAAAAGCGCAAGGAATTGTTCGCGCAACTTCAAGAGCAAGTCTTTGAGGACGTTGGCTTTATCAAGATCGGCGCATTCAACGCACTTTCAGGCACAGCAAGCGGCCTGACAGGCGTAACATCGACACCTTGGCCGTTCTTCTGGAACGTCAAAGTCGGCGAATAAACACACTATCGCGCGCCCACAATCGCGGGGCGCGCGAGCTTCACTCTGCAAGCTGAGATATCCATGGCCCGTTACATATTCAAACGACTTGTGGGGATGATGATCGTCATCTTCCTTGTTCTGACCATCGCATTTATCATCGTTCGTCTGGCCCCTGGGGATCCTGCGGCGCTGATGCTTGGGCCAGAGGCAAGCCCAGAAGAGGCCGCCGAACTTCGGGCCGAACTTGGGCTGGATCAGCCGATTATCGTTCAATACGCATCCTTCGTCGGAAATGCCGTTCGGGGAGACCTCGGGACATCGCTGTTCTTCCGCGCTCCCGTGACCGAGGTTCTTGCCGCACGGGCAGAGCCGACCATTTTCCTCTCGCTGTTTTCGCTCTTGATCGCGCTTGTGATCGCCACACCTATCGGCATTTATGCGGCTTATCGGCGGGGATCGTTCCTTGACCAAAGCGCAATCACCACCGCGATGCTCGCCGCTTCGTTCCCCAGCTTTTGGACAGGATTGATGTTTCAGCGCTATCTGGCAACGGATTTAGGCTGGTTTCCTGCGTCGGGTTACGGCGGGCCGGATGCCACGTTCATTGAGCGTATGGGCTTTCTGATATTGCCGTCGATTGTCCTCGGAATCGTGAATTCCGCGCTCATCCTGCGTTTTACCCGCGCATCGATGCTCGATATTCTGGGCGAGGATTACGTCCGCACCGCGCGCTCGAAGGGTATGAGCGAACGTCGGGTTGTCCTACGTCATGCCCTCAAGAATGCGGCGATCCCGATCATAACGGTGATTGGACTGACCTTCGCGCTGTTGGTATCCGGCGCGGTTGTCACCGAGCGCGTTTTCAACATTCCGGGAATGGGTAACCTTGTGGTGAGCGCAGTTCTTCGCCGTGATTATCCCGTGATCCAAGGCACCCTGATCGTCGTTGCTTCGCTCTATGTTCTTATCAACCTTCTCACCGATTTGTTGTACCTTTTGGTCGACAAGCGCGTGAAATACTGACGAAAGGGATCAATATGTCTGGATCCTCCGCAGCAGCTTCAGAGCCGAAGTTCCTTGCTCTCCTGTTCTCTCGTCGTGCCGTGCTTATCGCGCTGATCGTCTTTGTTGTGACCGTTGCCCTTTGTGTGTTTGCTCCGTTGTTTCCGATTGCCGACCCCGGCAAAATGTCGGTGCGGGCGCGGCTTTCACCTCCTGGGGGTGACTTCCTATTGGGCGCGGATGCGTTCGGGCGCGATGTAGCTTCTCGGCTCCTGTACGCTGGCCGTGTTTCGCTAACGATCGGGATCGGCGTGGCGCTGTTATCCTCAGTAATCGGGATCGCCATTGGCCTTGTGGCTGGCTTCTTTCGAAAGCTGGATGCGCCCATGTCGCGCCTTGTGGATGCGATGATGGCATTTCCTGATATCCTGTTGGCGATTGCACTTGTGTCGATCCTCGGCGGCTCGGTCGTGAATGTGATCATCGCGCTCTCAATCGTGTATGCACCACGTATCGCCCGCATTGTGCGCGCTTCAACCTTGGTAATCCGTGAACTGCCCTATGTTGAGGCCGCAACTGCGCTTGGTTCATCAACGGTGACGATCATGTTTACGCATGTGCTTCGCAATATTCTCTCGCCGATCATCGTTCAGGCGACGTTCATCTTTGCTTATGCAATGCTTGCAGAGGCGGGGCTTTCATTCCTCGGAGTGGGGATCGATCCCTCAACTCCGAGCTGGGGAACCATGATAAATGAGGGGCGTCAGTACCTAGATCAGGCTGCGTTCCTTATCGTTTTTCCGGGGCTGGCGATTTCGCTATCGGTTCTGGCGCTTCAACTTATTGGTGACGGGTTCCGCGATGCGCTCGACCCCCGCCTTGCAAAGGATATGTAAAATGGCACTTAAACTCGTAAACTTCAAACTCACCGGCTTGGACGCTTCTGGAACCGACACGATCTGGGTCGATGACGAGGGCAACGTCGCCGCAGGACCGATCGAAGGCGCCGAAGTCGTTGACTGTAAGGACTCGTTCCTTTCGCCCGGTTGGTGCGATCTGCACGTTCACATCTGGCACGGCGGAACCGATATTTCGGTCCGCCCATCAGAAGCGGGCCGCCCAACGGGTGTGACCTCTATGGTGGACGCGGGTTCTGCGGGCGAGGCCGCATTTCACGGGTTGCGTGAATATGTGATCGACAAAGAACAAGAGACAATCCGCGCGTTCCTGAATATCGGATCCATCGGTTTGGTGGCGTGCAATCGGGTCTCCGAACTCAGCGATTTGAACTGCATCGACATTGATCGCACCTTCGACGTTATCGAAGCCAACCGCGATGTGATCTGCGGGATCAAGGTTCGCGCGAGCGGCGTGATCGTAGGAAGCTGGGGCGTGACACCCGCCAAAATCGCCAAGCGCGTGGCCGAAATCGCAAACTTGCCCCTTATGGTTCACGTCGGCGAACCCGCGCCTTTGATTGACGAAGTGTTCGACATTCTTACACCAGGAGACATCGTAACACACTGTTTCAACGGCAAAAAAGCGGGTTCTATTGGCGACACGCCCAAGCTCTTTGCGCAGGCAAAACGCATGGCAGACGAGGGCATCCGGATGGATATCGGTCATGGCCAGGCATCCTTTAGCTTCGAGACAGCGCGCCGCGCGATTGACGACGGCCTGCGGCCGTTCTCGATTTCGACGGATCTTCACCTGCGCAACATTCGCGGCCCCGTGCACGATATGGCAACAACGATGTCCAAACTGCTTGCAGTGGGTTTGCCGTTTGACGAGGTTATCTCTGCCGTTACGGAACGGCCGCGCCCTATTTTGGGGCTTGGTGGCCGTGATGGGCTGGCCGTGGGCACAAAGGCAGATTTCACCGTCTTTGATCTAGTGGATCATGCCGAAATCGCCACCGACAGCCTCGGCGCGACGCTCGAAATCAACAAGATTTTTGAACCGCGCATGACGGTCCTCGGCAACTCGGCACAACCAGCCCAGCGGAGGCTCAAATGAGCACCGAACCCATCCTAGAGGTTAAAAATCTTAGGGTTGCTTTCCGTTCACGAAAGTCGTCGGTAACGGCGCTGCGTGACGTGAGTTTCAGCCTCCAGCCGGGAAAAACTCTGGCGTTGGTAGGGGAAAGCGGCTCGGGAAAATCGGTATCCTCGTTGGCAATCATGGGGCTTTTGCCCAAGAACGGTTCGGTTACAGGCGGCGAGATCAACTATCGCACCCGTGCGGGGCAGGTCATTGATGTGTCGAATACGCGCGAACAGGATATGCGGCGCATTCGTGGCGCCGAGATCGCGATGATCTTTCAAGAGCCAATGTCCTCCCTTAACCCACTGTTCACAATTGGTGATCAAATCGGCGAGATGCTCTTGCTCCATACCGATCTGGATGCAGAGGGAAGACGCAAGCGCGTTCTTGAGATGCTCGAACTGGTTGAAATCCCCGGAGCGGCCGAGCGGATGAACCAATATCCGCACGAGATGTCTGGGGGAATGCGACAGCGCGTGATGATCGCGCTCGCGATTGTCTGCAACCCCGCGCTACTAATCGCCGATGAGCCAACAACGGCGCTCGACGTGACAATTCAGGCGCAAATCCTTGATCTGATGCGTCGATTGCAGCGTGATCTGGGCATGTCGATCCTGTTTATCACCCACGATATGGGTGTTGTTGCCGAAATGGCGGATGATGTTGCCGTGATGTATTCGGGCGCCATCGTCGAGCAATCCGGCGCGCGCGATTTGTTCGCACAGCCAACGCACCCCTATACGCAAGGTTTGCTGCATTCCATTCCAACATCGGGCCGCAAAGAGGGCGAGCGCCTTGTTCCCATTCCGGGTACGGTTCCTTCGCTATACGATATGCCGCCGGGATGTGCCTTTGCGCCGCGCTGCCGTTTTGCGCGGGATGAGTGTGATATGCCCGTGAATTTGCGTAACATCAGTGACGGACATCGCGTGGCCTGTGTCCTTGCAAATCAGGAGGCCGCACATGCTTGACGCAAGCGAACCGCTATTGAAAATCCGCAACTTGACCAAAACCTTCGGGGTTCCGGGGGGACAGGTCCACGCCGTAAACGACGTGAGTTTTGACATCCCTCGCGGCTCGATAACAGGGCTGGTGGGGGAAAGTGGCTCAGGCAAAACGACGCTCGGGCGCACGCTGTTGCGCCTTGTTGAGCCCACATCAGGCAGCACTATTTTTGATGGAGAGGACCTAAACGCGCTTTCCACTCGCGATATGCGGGATATGCGGCGGCGTATGCAGATCATTTTTCAGGATCCGGTCTCATCGCTCAATCCACGCCTCAAGGTCGGCGCGATTATTGCCGAAGGTCTTAAGGCCCACGGCATCGGCACCGCACAAACGCGACGCGATACAGTTGCGGACTTGCTTGAGGAAGTTGGCCTGAAGCCCGAGCACATGAACCGCTTTCCGCATGAGTTCTCAGGCGGTCAACGCCAGCGGATCGGGATCGCACGCGCCCTAGCGCTTGAGCCCGAGTTCATAGTCGCCGATGAGAGCGTTTCGGCGCTTGACGTTTCCATTCAGGCGCAGGTGTTGAACTTGTTGCTGGATTTGCGCGAGCGCCGCAACCTCACGATGCTGTTCATCGCCCACGACCTTTCTGTGGTTGAATATCTCTGCGATCAAATCGCAGTAATGTATCTAGGACGCATCGCCGAAATTGGCCCTGCAAAGCCACTCTATGCAACGCCCTCGCATCCCTACACAGAGGCGCTCTTGTCCGCAATTCCGATGCCCGATCCGTTGATCGAGCGCTCACGGACGATCCTTAGGGGCGATATCCCAAGCCCGCTAAAACCACCGTCTGGGTGTGTTTTCCGAACTCGATGTGCCCATGCCGCCGACGAATGCGCGCAGGGCGAACCCCAATCTGTGACAGTTGGCGCTGGCCATTTGTCGTACTGTAAAAAAACAAAAGAGATTTATGCTCGTGCTTAACAAAAACACCGCCGCCGATATCGAAGCCCGCCTCAAGGTTGCTGGCGTAACGCTTCCACCATCCGCGCCGACGCCAATTGGTGCGTTCTGTAATGTGCGTCGCACCGGAAACCTGCTGTATGTTTCAGGGCAGGGACCAGTCGAGGCCGATGGCACCCTTTTACGCGGCAAAGTCGGTGGCGAGATCAGCGCCGAAGTTGCCCGCGAACACGCGCGTTTGGTCGCGGTGAATATCATCGGTGCGCTCCGTGATTATCTCGGCGGGCTTGAGAAAGTTACGGGGGTTATCAAACTCTTGGGCTTGGTAAATGCGACCAATGATTTTGAGCGCCACCCCTTTGTGATCGACGGTGCCTCTACTTTGCTAGCTGATGTTTTTGGCGAACTTGGTATCCATGCGCGTTCTGCCTTTGGTGTTGGTTCGCTTCCGAATAACATAACCGTCGAGATCGAGGCGATTTTCGAGATGGAGGACGACGCATGAGCGAAGAAATGTGGAGCTGGCACGACCAGAACGGTTTTACGCGGATCATTAACGTGAGCGGCACGATGACGGGTCTCGGCGCATCCGTAACGGGCGAAAATTCCCGCCGCGCAACCGCGCAAGCGATGGGCCAATTCGTGAAAATGCATGAGCTTCAATCCAAAGCAAGCGGTGTGATCGCGCGTCTTACAGGGGCCGAGGCCGGAATGGTAACAGCCTCTGCAAGTGCGGGGATATCATTGGCGATTGCGGGTGCGATGACAGGCATGAATGCCGCAATGGCAGAGGATTTGCCGCGCGCCGCACCGCAAAAACGCAAGGTTGTGGTACAAGCTGGCCACCTTTGCACATATGGCGCGCCGATTGAAACGGCCGTAAATATGACAGGTGCCGAGGTCCGCAGTATCGGGCAATCCACCCATTGTTGCGACCATCAGTTAGAGGCGGCGCTCGACGAAGACGTTGCCGCGGCGCTCTATGTTGTTTCGCACCACGTAGTCCATTACGGCCAGATCCCCTTTGCCCGATTTGCAGAAATCGCGCGCGCCAAGGGCGTTCCGGTGATTGTCGATGCGGCGTCGGAATATGATCTTACGGGTTTCCTTGAGAAGGGCGCGGATATCGCGATCTACTCGGGTCACAAGTTTATGGCGGGGCCGACTTCGGGTATTGTCGCCGGCAACCGCGAACTGATCCGCGCGACATACCTTCAGAATATCGGCATCGGCCGTGGAATGAAAATTGGCAAAGAGAGCATTGCGGGTGTGATCGCCGCGATGGAAGATTGGATGTCTCGCGATGGCGAAGCTATTCGCAAGCAGGAACGCGCGGCACTCGATATGTGGCAGACAACATTCGCCGATATTGAGGGGATAATCGCGCGGATTGTGCCTGATCCAACTGGTAATCCTCTCGATCGGCTGCAAATTGATGTGGACGCAAAAACGGCTGGGGCGAATGCGGCACAGTTCGCAAGTGCACTGGGAGAGTTGGAACCAGCGATTATTGTACGAGATCACGAGGTTGAGCTTGGCTATTTTCAGCTTGATCCGTGCAATCTCTTGGCTGGGCAAGCCGAGATCGTGGCCGAGGCAGTCTCGCGCGTTGTGCGCTCGGGTAAAGAGCTTGCAAACCAAACCGAAGCCGATCCGCGAAACGCGAGCGTGAACAGCTATCTGGCTTGGGGCGCATAGCGGTCTGGAAGGGTGAGAGCGGCGAAGGTACCGCTCTCGTTTTGCATCTAGATTAGCCGTTAAATATACGTTTCATCTCCTGATCAAATTCCTTCCACGCCATCGTCGCTTTGTTCCCAGCAAAGCCATCGTAGTACGAACGACCATTGGATGTCGGAAGCCCAGCCCAAATTTTGGCAATGTTGTTCATAAACTCGACACGCTCTATCTCTCTGCTTTCGAACTCCAATAATCCCGCTTCGACGAGTAACATGTCGGCAAGCTGATCCTGAAGGCGAGGGGAGAAAACGGTGTTAAGCGGCACCGACTTTCTATTTACCAAACGCTTTAGGGTCTTAGGAATAAACTGATATTTGCCAATCGCATGGTTCTGATTGGGTGTGTCGGCAATCCAGTCAAAGATCTCGCCAATCGTCATCTGTGTCGGGAGCTTATCGGGAAGTATCTTGGCGCTATACTGGATCGCGTCATACCCCATTTTTCCAGCCTCCGCACGGCCGATTAAATGACGCACCATTGCAGCTTTGGTTATGTTCAACCCAAGCGTATGACTCTCGGTCGAAGGCCGGTCCATATGAGCAAAGAAACTTCGCGCGGAATTGCCAGAAAACAGGCTCCCGTTCTTCTGTGCAGTCGTTAGCACACTTCGGGCGATAAAGGGCGTAACCTTCGCGCCACTGGGACGTAGCAGTGAAAATTGCTCCGCCCACGCAATACTGGGAAACAGGAGCATAACTATACTCAGGATTAGCCGCATCAAAACCTCATTCTAAGACTTCTGAATTCGGTTCTAGCGCGAATAAATTTACGAACTCTTACGAACGCCCAAAAAATTTCAACACCCCGAAGAAACTATGAATAGCCCTCTTGTAATCGATTGCATTGCAGTCATAGTGCGGAATGGCACTTGGGGAGGAATGCGACATGCAGAAAAATACATCGCTCAATGGGGACTGGCGGCTACGGGATGCGAGCGGAGAATATGATCTGCCCATCCGCCTTCCTGGGGACGGGATAACAGCGCTGTATGAGGCTGGGATGATCCCAGATCCGTATTTTGGACGGAACGAATACGATCTACGCTGGATCGCGGATCGCGATTGGGTCGTGTCGCGTGAGTTCACGCTTGATGATGGCGCTTTTGAGCTTGTACTCGAAGGGTTGGACACCATCGTTGATGTCACGGTGAACGGCATAAAACTGCTCTCTGCAGAGAACGTTTTTCGCACTTATACTATTGATCTGGAGCAGGTCGCACGAGTGGGCAATAACACGGTTGAGCTGTATTTCCACTCCGCCCCGAAGGAAGGCGCCAAGCGCTATGCGGCGCATCCGTACCCGATTCCATATTCCGAGATGAACAGCCCGATTCCGCACGGCAATATGATCCGCAAAACCCAATGCGATTTCGGTTGGGATTGGAATATTGCCCTTGCACCGTTTGGTGTGATCGGGGACATCGAGCTCCGCCGGAAAACCAAGACTCGGATTGAAGGAGTCCTGTTGAATCAGGCCCATACCGAAGGCCTCGCTGTTGTGACCGTTCGAGTGCCTATCACCACCTCAGAGCAAAAGGCTGAGTACGAGGTCAACCTCTGCGGGCAAACACGTGCGGGGATCGTTCAAGGGCATAGCGATCAGATCGAATGTGTTTTTGAGATCGAGAATCCTGAGCTTTGGTGGCCCGTTGGAATGGGGAAACAGACGCTGCACCAAATCGAAGTACGTGTTGGCGATGGCGTAGCGCAGCGGCGGATCGGCCTGCGCGATATCGGGTTTCATGCGGACAAGGACGACATTGGACTAAGCTTTAAGTTTAGCGCGAATGGCATTGATTTCTTTGCCAAAGGTGCCAACTGGATACCAGCTGACGCACTGTCAGGCAGGATCACACGCGAGGCCGTCCGTGGGCTGCTGCAGTCGGCGATTGATGCTCATATGAACATGATCCGCATCTGGGGTGGCGGTCGATACGAACCGAACTGGTTCTATGATATGTGCGATGAAATGGGGTTGCTGGTTTGGCAGGATTTTATGTTCGCCTGTAACCTTTATCCCGCCGATGCAACCTTCCTCACAGAAGTCGAAGCAGAGGTTCGCGAGGTCGTTACGCGCCTCAATCACCACCCTTCTATCGCGCTTTGGTGTGGGGACAACGAGCTTGTCGGCGCATTAACTTGGTACGACGAGCCGCGCAACAATCGCGATCTGTATCTGGTGGCCTATGATCGCCTCAACACCCAGATCGAACGCGCGCTGACGGCGGTTTTACCCGAGGCAAACTGGTGGGCATCGAGTCCCTCGGCTGGCCCGATGAATTTCGGTGATGCTTGGCATGATGACACGTCTGGCGATATGCATTTCTGGTCGGTTTGGCATGAGGGCAAAGACTTTGAACACTACCGAGACATCAAGCCTCGTTTTTGCTCAGAGTTCGGATTCCAGTCCTATGCATCGATGGAGACAATCCGAAGCTTTGCGGACCCCGAGGACTTTAATATCGCGGCGCCAACCCTTGAAAGTCATCAGAAAAATGCAGGCGGCAATGCCCGCATAGCCGAAACTATGTTCCGATATTTTCGCTTTCCTGTCGGGTTTGAGAACTTTGTTTATCTCTCGCAGATTCAGCACGGTTTGGCGCTCAAAACGGCAGTTTCATATTGGCGAAGCCTTAAGCCGCACTGTATGGGCACGCTGATCTGGCAGCTTAACGACACATGGCCCGTCGCGAGTTGGGCGTCATTAAACTATGGCGGAAGCTGGAAACTGCCGCATTATATGATCGCGGATTTTTATCAGCCAGTGTTCGTAACGGCGGTACCTGAGGGCGACAAGGTGCGCATCGTTGGCATTAACGATACGATGGAAGTCGTTGATATTAAGGTGACAATCCGCGCCACAAAGTTGAACGGCACCTCCCGAGAGATATTGCAAGCTAACGGTGTCGTCGGTCAAGATAGCGCCGAAACGCTGGCCGAAGTCGAAGGCATCGCAAGTGACGAAATCTTAACCTTCGCGTGTGAAGGTGCGGATGGCGGCATTCAATACGATCACGTCATGCTGCGCCCCTATAAGTCCTACAACTTCGAAGCACCGCAATTGAAATTGGAAATAAAGGAAAAGGGCGCAGATTATGAGATCGTGGTAAGTGCTGAACGCCTTGCGCTCTTTGTTGCTCTAGAGGCGAGCGTTCCTGGGCAATTTAGCCAGAACGTCCTAACAATAACGCCGGATATGCCCGCAACCGTCCGCTTCACGCCATTACACCAAAGGGAAACGCCAAAGTTCATAGTGAATGACTTGCATAGCGCGACATACGGATAATGCACGCAATTGCGCCTTGCATCTATTTGGAAAGATACGTCAAATAACCCCAACCGAGGGGAGAACTACGTGCGAAACGGACGGAGATGGCTAGGGGCGGTGCTGGCGGTGTTGGGCGCTGCGCAGACGGCCTTTGCGGATGAGGTTTCGGTCGCCGTCGCGTCGAACTTTGCCAAGCCACTCGCCTATCTTGCGCAAACCTTCGAAGAAGAAACGGGCCATTCCGTCGCGATCGCATCTGGTTCTAGCGGCAAGATTTTCGCGCAAATAGAGCAGGGCGCGCCCTTCGATATTTTCCTATCTGCAGATCAGTTGCGCCCGCAACGCCTTGCCGAAGAACGAAACACCAAGGTGGCGGCATACGCCCAAGGGCGTCTGGCGATGGTGTCCCGCAGAGACGCACCGCCGATCTCTCAAGCCCGCATCGGCATCGCAGAACCAGCACTCGCCCCTTATGGTGTCGCCGCAGAACGCGCGCTTGCGTCACTGGGGTATGACCTCAGCGAATTGGACATCATCACGGGCCAGAGCGTTGCGAATGTCGCGAGTTTTCTACAATCGGGTAACATTGACGTGGGCTTCCTCGCTTACTCACAGGCCTTTCCGTCGCCTGAATACATTACCAAAGTCATCGACGATCCGACGCTGACGCAATCCATGGTGCTTCTGTCGGAGACAGACGCCGCACTCGCTTTCTTTGAGTATTTGCAGTCCGAGAAGGTCCGTCGCGAATTGCCAAGCCTCGGCTATTTGGCGCCATCATCTGAAACGTCAGCCCTGATGCCGTTACCAGAACTCCAGACTTCTTTATGGCCTTCCATTCGCCTTTCACTTCAACTTGCAAGCCTTACCACATTGATTTTGTTGATTTTCGGCATTCCCCTCGCGTGGTGGCTTACCGTGACACGATCACGTTTCAGAGCGGTGGTCGAGACAATCACCGCGCTACCGCTTGTTGTTCCTCCAACGGTTTTGGGCTTCTATCTGCTGGTTATGTTTGCCCCTGATACACCCATCGGCAAGTTCTGGGTGCAGGTGACGGGCGAAACACTGACGTTCTCCTTCGCAGGGTTGCTCATCGCTTCAATCCTCTACTCCCTTCCGTTCGCGATACAGCCCCTGCACACGGGATTTCAGGCCGTAGGTCGCTCTACGATTGAGGTCGCGCAGACCATGGGTGCCTCGCGTATTTCTATGTTCAAGAATGTAATTTTGCCGCTCTCTCGTCGCGGGGTACTGACGGCTGCGGTGCTAAGTTTTGCCCATACAATTGGGGAGTTTGGCGTCGTTTTGATGGTCGGCGGAAACCTCCCCGGTAAAACACGAGTCATTTCCATCGAGATCTTCAACCGCGTAGAAGTTCTTGATTACCGTTCTGCGCATCTTCTGGCTGGCGGGCTGCTCATCTTTTCATTCATTGCGCTGTTGATGATCTACAGCATCAACGGTCGCACGCGTGGTGTCGCTGGAGGTCTGTATGATTGACCTCGACATTACGATTGAGCGATCCGGTTATCGCCTAGATGCGGCAATGATGATTGAAGATCAATATGTTACGGGTCTAGTTGGCCCAAGCGGCAGCGGCAAAACGAGCATCCTTCGCGCGCTTGCAGGGCTGGAACAGCCGACATCTGGAACAATTAAATTCGGCGAGCATGTGTGGTTTGACTCAAAGGCCAAAATCAACGTGCCTGCGACGAAGCGCAGAGTAGGATTTGTGTTTCAAAACATACGCTTATTCCCCCACCTTAGTGTTGCAGGAAACCTTGCGCTGGCCGCAAAATGGGGACGTTCGGCTGGCTTAAGTGACGCGATGGTGTCCGCGCTTGAGTTAACCAACTTGTTGAAAAGGATGCCATCAACGCTTTCAGGTGGCGAGGCCCGTCGTGTCGCGTTAGCGCGCGCCTTGGCACAGTCACCGCAACTCTTGCTTCTGGATGAGCCATTAAGTGGGCTGGACCCAGCCCAAAAAGAACGCATCCTGCCCGCTGTCGCACGAGCAATCGAGCTGGCAAACATTCCCGCGCTCTTTGTTTCACATGAGCCCGATGACGTTCAAAAATTGTGCGAAGCTCAGTACAAAATTCAGGGTGAAGCCCGCCAGTACGCGACTGCTCTGAGCGCGAGTTATGGGAATTATGTTTCGGTACAGGTAACAGACAAAGCGCCGCAAATATCGGTTAAAGTCGACCAAACAGAACTCAAGCTCCCCGCCGATCTATTGTGCGAACACTTGCCCGAGCGGGGCGCAATGAACCTCTACTTTGACGCCAATTCTGCCTTTATCTCTGGTCCGGATACGATTGCACCTCAAGGATTTGTCGCGCTTCCATTCTCAATCGATGAGGTAGGCAGCATTAGGTGCGGTGGTCACAAGCTGGAGTTAATTACTCTCGAAAAGCAATTGGTCGAGGCGCGACATCCTGCGGAAGCGTTGCTTTTTGTCCGGCCGATCGCATTGCGCAGGCCCAAAATTTGATTCGAGTGGTAACTAGGCAGTATCGAAAGCTGAGCCGCAAACATATGCGCTTCGTTTAGACGGCAAAACTCCTTTCAACTCGTAATTGCATGCCCGTATTGGCCGTTTACTGCGCTACGAGAAGCGCCTTTCCGTAAGTCTCTATGATGTATCGATAATTCTATGGAGTAGTGTTCCATCGCACCCGTCTTACGCGAGAGCGCATTGTCACGACGCAGTGAATTCGACTTTGTAAACAGTGTGTTAACCAAGAAGAGTTCATTTTTCGCTATCGAAATGCGCGAAGCCTGTTACAATCAAGATATAGTGGTCGACGTCCTAATTTTAACTGTTCGACAATAATCCATAATTATACTGTCGAACTTACGATTGGGCTTCAAGCCACGGTAATCAAACGATGTTTTGTGTTTAGGCATTGTTGAGTAGTACGTCGCGCTTTGTTTGGTGTGATGATGTGATCGGTTGCCCATGTTGGGTGATCAAGGTGCTGGTTTTCTGGTTGTCGCGGAGCGCGGCTGGAAGGTTAGAGAGAGTGTTATGAGTCTTAAGAGTAATGATTTCGCGCAGAGCGACAGTGATAAAGTCACCCCCTGTTTTACGTCCGGAACCGTAATTGCCACCACAAATGGCGAAAAACCGGTTGAGACTCTCGCGGCCGGTGACATGGTCATCACCCGCGATAACGGCATTCAGGAAATTAGATGGGTTGGGTCGCGGGAAATGAACGCAGAAGAACTTCGATCTAACGCACATCTTGTTCCCGTTCTAATCCGCGCTGGGGCGCTTGGGATGGGGCTTCCGGAGCGGGATATGCTGGTCTCACCCAACCATCGAATGCTGATTGCGAGTGATCGTACGGCGCTATTTTTTGAAGACCGGGAGGTGTTTGCCTCTGCGAAGCATCTGATTAACAGCCGCGATATTATTACTGCGTCTGATCGCAAGACGACCTACATTCATTTTATGTTTGAAAGACATGAAGTCGTGTTGGCCAACGGCGCGTGGACAGAGAGCTTCCAGCCAGACGATAATTCCCTAAAGGGTATCGGAAATGCGCAGCGGGTAGAGATTCTGGAGCTCTTTCCAGAGTTAGCAACGCGCGATGGCCGTGCAAATTACGGCGCCGCGCGCAAGACACTGAGCAGTAAAGAGGCCAAACTTCTCGCTGAGTAAATCCTAACGACTGGCGCGCCACGCGGCCCAATCTTTTGGGGTGTCCAGATCGAGGTTTGCGCGGTCATCGGCGAGCGGGATGAGTGCAACCCGATCTGTATGTTTCTTGATGATATCACGAGGTCCTATATCACCCTTTAGTGTTTCGAATTCGGAGAATGTCCAGTTGGGGAGCATAACGGGATGGCCGGCCTCGCCGTTCTTGGTTGCGGCACGCATGATTGGCTGATCAGGGAACATCGCGTAGGCGGATATCAAGAGCGCCATATCCTGACCCGTGATGTCTGGCATATCAGGAAGGGCCACCATCAGGGCGCTGATTTGCCCGTCCAAATGCGAGGTAATTGCACGAAAGCTCGCCGACATTCCGCTTGCCGCGTCCGGCACAGTCACGCCCGTTACATTCAGGCCTTCTATTGCTGAAGCGCGCTCGGACCCTGGCGGAAGCGTCACGAACACCTTGGCTCCAGTTGCAATTGCACGCTTCGCAACGCGTCGCAGGATGGGCTCTCCGTCGATGTCTTCGAGAAGTTTGTCGCGGCCTTGCATCCGAGAGGAAGCACCCGCGGCGGGAATGAGAATAGCGATATCTTTCATGGGCGGAGCATGGCCTGAACGCTAGAAGACAGCAATAACGAAAAAGGCCCAAGCGTGGATGCTCGGGCCTTTCAACAGCGTTAACTTTGACTCTAGCGTTCGGGAACAAGCCCGCGCGGGCTGAACCTTAGCACCAGAAGAAGCACAATCCCCATCGTCATCAGGCGCATATGCGCGGCACTGTCGATTAGGTGGCTCTTGAGTGTGCCATCCTGCATTCCGGATGTGATTGTCTGCATCACGAAGTTGCCGAGTGGCTCGACCTGAACCCAGAGGAACCAAACAAGGAAGCCACCGAGAACCGCGCCGTAGTTGTTGCCAGAGCCACCAACGATCACCATCACCCAGATTAGGAAAGTAAACCGCAGCGGTTGGAACGACGACGGCGTTAGCTGACTATCGAGTGTCACCATCATCGCGCCCGCAATGCCGCATACCGCAGAGCCGAGGACGAAGATTTGCAGGTGGCGCTTGGTAACGTCTTTGCCCATGGCTTCTGCTGCGGTTTCATTATCGCGGATGGCGCGCATCATGCGACCCCATGGCGACTTGAGCGCGAGCTGTGAGAGAACCAGCAGGAGAACCAGAACCACCGTAAAGAGCACGCTATAGCTAAGCTTCACATACACGGTCGAGGCCGTCACCGGATCCAAGCCGAGCTTTGCCGCACCCGCAACGAAGGACTCGCTGTTTTGTAGGTCGACCTCATAGGCAACAGGACGCGGGATGCCGATAACGTTTTTCACGCCACGAGCAAGCCAGTCCTCGTTCTTCATTACGGCGATAACGATCTCGGCAATACCGAGCGTGGCAATCGCGAGGTAATCTGACCGCAAACCAAGCGCCGTTTTCCCGATGAGCCACGCAACGCCAGCGGCAAGCAAACCACCAGCAGGCCACGCCAGCAGAACTGGCAAGCCAAGCCCACCAATATTGCCCGTAACGGCCGGATTGATCGCCTCGATTGCCTCAACGGCTGGGTCGAATATCGCGCGATACACAAAGAACCCGACGACAAGGATTGCCGCCACACCCAAGAAGCGCACGCGCCCTTTGGGTAGGTTGCGATTAGCATAGATCGCGGCAACAATCGTTGCAGCACCCATCAGAAGGCCAGCGATAACGCCTAGACCACCTGCGCTCCATGCCTCGCGTGTCGGAGGTGTAGCCACAAGAACTGTCGCAAGGCCACCAAGGGCAACGAAGCCCATAACACCCACGTTAAATAGGCCTGCAAAACCCCATTGAAGGTTCACGCCAAGCGCCATGATCGCGGAAATTATCCCCATGTTCAGGATAACAAGCGCCGAGTTCCAGCTCTGGAAGAAGCCCGTACCAAGAATTAAGAGCGCAACAACAAGGGTGAGGGCGGGGGCACGCATAGACTGTGTCATACCGATTTCCCTTTAAACAGGCCCGTAGGGCGGAACAGAAGAACAATGATCAAGATCGCAAAGCTCACCGCGAATTTGTAATCCGTCGAGAGAAGTTGCACCAAACCATCGGGCTCAAGGCTTTCAGGGAGCAGATAACCCAGCACCTTTTTGAAGGCATAGGTCACGGTCACCTCGGAGAACGCGATGACAAAGCCACCCGCAATCGCCCCGATTGGATTTCCAAGACCGCCAACAATCGCACTGGCGAAAATCGGTAGCAATAGCTGGAAATAGGTGAACGGTTTGAAGGATTTATCCAACCCGTAAAGCACACCAGCAATCGTCGCCAACGCCGCAACGATGATCCATGTCACCATCACAACACGCTCGGGGTTAATACCCGAAAGCAACGCCAGATCTTCGTTGTCACTAAAGGCGCGCATGGATTTACCTGTACGCGTGCGGTTCAGGAAGTAGAACAGCGCAGCAACCACGATCACCGCAGTCACAACCGTAATCCCTTGCGATACGCGGATCGCGAGACCTTCGCTAAGGCCTGTCATATCCTTGAAACCACGAGCGGAAATGATGAAACGTTCACCATCGGCGAAACGCTGATCACCTGTGCCAATGATAAACCGCACAAGGCCGTTCATCACGAACATGACGCCGAGCGATACGATCACAAGAATAACAGGCGCTGCTTTTTGCTCTCGGTAGAATTTATAAACAACGCGATCTGTGCCGAGCAATAGAAGCGAAGTCCCCAAGATACCAAAGGGCAGGGCGAGCAGGGCGGTTGGAAGTGGACCAAAGCTGATCCCCATGGATTGGAACCACCACGTAAACAGAATGGTTACCATTGTACCAAAGGCCATCGTGTCGCCATGCGCAAAGTTTGAGAAGCGCAAGATGCCGTAAATCAGCGTAACCCCCAGCGCCCCAAGCGCCAATTGGCTACCGTAGGCAATGGCCGGAATAAACACGAAATTGGCCAATGCGACGAGTGCGTTTAGAATGTCCATCTCAGCCCCCCAAGAACGATTTGCGAACTTCGGGGTCAGCAAGAAGCGCCTGGCCCGTGTCTGTGAAGCGGTTGCGCCCTTGAACGAGAACATAACCTTTATCAGCGATTTCAAGCGCTTGTCGTGCGTTCTGCTCAACCATCAGAATTGAGATACCTGTTTTTGCAACTTCGATGATCCGATCAAAAAGCTCGTCCATCACAATCGGAGAAACACCCGCTGTCGGTTCATCGAGCATCAGAAGCTTGGGTTTTGTCATCAACGCGCGGCCGACGGCCACCTGTTGACGCTGCCCGCCCGAAAGCTCGCCCGCGCTTTGAAGGCGCTTTTCGCGAAGGATGGGGAACAACTCATAGACCTGCTCAAGCGTATCACTGAAATCATCCGTGCGAATAAACGCGCCCATCTCTAAGTTTTCTTCAACGGTCATCGAGGTAAAGATATTCTGGGTTTGCGGAACAAATCCCATGCCCATACCCACGCGCGCTTGCGGTGATAGTTTGGTGATATCCTCGCCATCGAGCGTCACAGTGCCCGTGTGGATGTTCAACATACCAAAAACGGCCTTCATCGCGGTGGATTTCCCCGCGCCGTTTGGGCCAACGATAACGGCGATTTCGCCTTTGTTTACTGTCAGAGTACAGTCATGCAGAATATCCGCGCCTGTCCCATAGCCGCCGGTCATGCCCGCGGCGTTCAGATATGGATCGCTCATGCGTTGGCTCCTACGGTTTTATTCTTTAGACCCGTACCAAGGTAGGCTTCGATCACGTGCTCGTTGGCTTTGATCTCGTCGAGTGTCCCTTCGGCAAGGACTTTGCCCTCGGCCATACAAATCACCGGATCGCAGAGCCGCCCGATAAAGTCCATGTCGTGCTCGATCACAACGAAAGTATAACCGCGCTCTTTGTTTAGACGGATGATCGCATCGCCAATGGTGTTCAGAAGCGTGCGATTTACACCCGCGCCAACTTCATCAAGGAAAACGATCTTGGCGTCGACCATCATCGTGCGGCCAAGCTCTAGCAGCTTTTTCTGTCCACCAGATAGGTTGCCTGCTTTTTCGTCCTTGAGGTGGTCGATCGTGAGGAATTCCAGCACCTCATCCGCTTTTTTTAGAAGGGCGGCTTCCTCTTGGGCGACCTGTCCGCGCTTGAACCATGCGTTCCACAGGGTTTCGCCTGCTTGTGCGCCGGGAACCATCATCAGGTTTTCTCGAACGGTCATCGATGAAAATTCATGTGCAATCTGGAACGTGCGCAGAAGTCCTTTTTCGAACAACTCATGTGGCGGTAGACCCGTGATGTCCTCGCCCCCCATGGTCACGCGTCCCGATGTTGGCGGCAATACTCCCGCGATAACATTAAACAGCGTGGTTTTCCCCGCGCCGTTCGGACCAATCAATCCCGTAATTGATCCTTCTTTAATCGATAGGCTCGCGCCATCCACTGCATGGAAGCCACCAAAGTGCTTATGCAGATCCTCGACCACAATCATAGATTATCCCCTCAGTGCAGCTCATGAAGAACAGGCTGCAACTTATTGAAACAGCCCGGAAATAATCCGGGCTGTTCAGTTGATTCAAGAGTGATTAACGGTACTGAGCCGTTGCAATTTCACCGTCTTTGATTTCGATTTCACGATAGTTACCAGCACTTTCGCCTGGTCCGATAAGTTCAACCGCAGATGCGCCAACATAGTCAACTTCCCCGCCACCAGCGAGAATTTCGAGCGCTTTTGCCAACTCACCAGGGTAGATTTTCTCACCCGGAGCGTTTGCAACTTTTACTACGTGGTCTTTGAAATCGGCGGACTCAGTTGAGCCAGCAGATTGCATCGCGAGCATGATGAGGGCAGCAGCGTCATAGCTTTCGCCAGCGAATGCGCCTGTGCCGTCAAAACCGTTGGCTGCGCCAAGCTCTTGCATAACTGCTGCGCCGGGGCTGTCTGTGCCTGGGTGCTGACCGAAGGAACCGTTGATGTCAGAACCGAAGTTAGACACGAGTGTTTCGGAAACCATGCCGTCAGGGAAGACGAATGTGTCGAAAGCACCGGAGTCAAGCGACGCTTGGATGATGCCCGAACCACCTTGGTCAACGTAACCTGCGATCACAAGAACTTCGCCGCCAGCAGATGCAAGCGCACCAACCTCAGCAGAGTAGTCTGCTTTGCCGTCTTCGTGGGCAGTGTTGATTGTTACTGTGCCGCCAGCTTCTTCGAATGCTGCTGCGAACGCATCAGCCAAGCCTTTGCCATAGTCGTTGTTTGTATATGTTACGGCAACTTCTTTGATGCCGCGGTCCATAATAACCTCTGTCATCACAACGCCTTGACGCGCATCGGATGGTGATGTCCGGAAGAACAAGCCGTTATCTTCAGCAGTGGAAAGGCCCGGGGATGTCGCAGAAGGCGAAATCATTACGATGCCGTTTGGAACCGCAACGTTCGCAAGCGCAGCACCGGTTACCCCAGAACAGTCACCACCGATAAGAGCTTTAACACCTTCACTTGTGATCAGACGCTCAGCCGCAGCAGTCGCAGCACCAGCATCGATACAAGTTGTGTCACCGCGAACTGCAGTAACAGTCGTTCCGTCCAAAAGCTTGCCAGATTCCGAAACCTCTTTGATCGCGAGTTCGGCAGCTGGGCCCATCTCTGCAACCATTGATTCAATTGGCCCTGTGAAACCGAGGAATACGCCGAGTTTGATTTCCTCAGCGGATGCACCCGTACCAACCAGTGCCGCAGCTGTAGTCGCTAGTAGCAACTTCTTCATATCTTTCTCCCTTGTTGGACTGGATCGAACGTCCAGATAATAGAGAGAGGTTATTCATGAGTTTCCCGCTTGAAAAGGGGATTTTCCCTGATTTTGATCAAAAAGCGGGTTTAATTTCGCATTCACTTTGATCGCGCGGAGTTTCCCCTACGTAAGACCTGCGTAGTAATTGGTATTTATGGCGCGATTGCGTGGATGGTTTGAACACCGCGCTCACGATAGGGCGTGGTGCTATACTGTGCGCGATAGCACTTCGAGAAGTGACTCGCCGAGGAAAACCCGCAAGCCAAGGCAACATTAATCACGCTCATATCCGTTTGCATCAATAGGTTACGCGCCTTTTGAAGGCGGATTTCCATATAGAATCGTTTTGGCGAGCGATTGAGGTAGCGACGGAAAAGACGCTCAAGCTGCCGCGTACTTAACCCAACATTCTGGGCGAGGGTGGCGGGGCTTATGGGATCTTCGAGGTTGCTTTCCATCGTTTGGATCACCTCGGATAGTTTATGATGACGCACGCCAAACCGACTGGGCACCGATAGGCGCGGGGAATCGCGCTCGGTCCGAATAGACGTGTAAACAAGCTGATCAGCCACAGCGCTCGCCAGCTCCTCGCCATGATCTTCGGCGATCAATTTAAGCATGAGGTCAATCGAGCTTGTGCCGCCGGCGGTCGTTATCACCTTGCCGTCAATGACAAAAACCGAGTTGCTGAGCGTGACATTGGGGAAATCTTCTTCGAAACTGTCGTGGTTTTCCCAATGAATTGCGGCGCGTTTTCCATCCAGCAATCCCGCCTTGGCCAAAACATGCGCAGAGGTGCAAAGCCCGCCCAGCGTAACCCCGCGACGTCCTTCGCGGCGAATCCAATTCAGAAGCTTCTGCGTTGTCGCGTCACGAATCTTGACCCCACCACAGAGCATAATCGTGTCGTCATGGTTCAATTCAACCAGATCACTATCCACATTAAACTCAACAAGCGCAGAGCTGGTGACGGAATTACCATCCTCGCTCAGAAGTTTCCATTCATAGAGGGGCAATCGCGACATCCGATTGGCAATTCGCAGCGCTTCTACGGCACTCGAGAAGCACATCATTGTAAAATTATCTAACAAAACAAAGGCAAAGCGGCGCGGCTTGACGTTTTCTGTTTTGATTTCAACGGTATCACGACTCAAGTTCATTCCTCCGGAAGTCAAGCCCATAGGGTACGGAACCAGCTTTCAAATCACGGCGCAAGAGAGAAAAGTCAGGCGGTAACACGAATTAATCCCGTTTATGGGGCTTTGGAGTGTTGGCAATTGCCTTCTACGGGGCCTATAACACTCGAACATTTATTTTTTGGAGCAAAGACGATGACAAATTGGCAAAAATCTGGTTGGCGTGCAAAACCACGGATCCAGATGCCCGAGTATACGGATCAGGCCGCGCTGGAGGCCGTGGAGGCTCAGCTAGCGAAATATCCGCCGCTCGTCTTTGCGGGTGAGGTTCGGACTCTCAAGAAATCTCTTGCGGCTGCGAGCCGTGGCGACGCATTCCTTTTGCAGGGCGGCGATTGTGCAGAGAGCTTTGAGCAATTTTCGGCGGATGGTATTCGCGACACATTCAAAGTGATGTTGCAAATGGCGATGGTCCTCACTTACGGCGCCAAGGTGCCTGTGGTGAAGGTTGGTCGTATGGCTGGCCAATTCGCCAAGCCGCGCTCAGCGCCAACCGAAACAGTGAATGGTGTGGAATTACCAAGCTACCGTGGTGACATCATTAACGAGTTGCCATTCACGGCAGAGGCCCGAATTCCGAACCCGTCCAAGATGTTGCAAGCCTACACACAGGCCGCCGCGACACTGAACTTGGTTCGTGCGTTCAGCCAAGGCGGCTATGCCGATGTGCATCAGGTCCACGCTTGGACGCTTGGCTTTACCGAGGCCGACAACGCTGCACGCTACCGCGATATGGCCGCTCGTATCTCTGATACGCTCGACTTCATGAAAGCGGCGGGTGTTACGGATGACGCGGCGCACACGCTATCTTCGGTTGATTTCTACACATCGCACGAAGGTCTGTTGCTGGAATATGAAGAA
Organism: Falsihalocynthiibacter sp. SS001; assembly: GCF_042445055.1. GTDB lineage: Bacteria > Pseudomonadota > Alphaproteobacteria > Rhodobacterales > Rhodobacteraceae > Falsihalocynthiibacter. The sequence goes on along the minus strand of NZ_CP170339.1, from coordinate 1,827,364 downwards.
GCGCTTTGCCGCATCGATTCCACATCCGGCCTGCCGATTGCTGGCTCTGGTCACATGATCTGGATTGGCGATCGTACACGTCAGCCCGATGGCGCGCATGTTGAGTTCTGTCGCGGTGTGCAGAACCCGATTGGCCTCAAGTGTGGTCCAACAACGACCGCAGAGGACCTCAAAGTTCTGATGGCGAAACTGAACCCCGAGAACGAAGCAGGGCGTCTGACGTTGATCGCGCGCTTTGGTGCGGGCAGCGTTGGCGATCACCTACCGCGTTTGATCAAAACTGTCCAAGAAGAGGGCGCGAACGTTCTCTGGACGTGCGATCCAATGCACGGGAATACGATCAAATCTGAGTCAGGTTACAAGACACGTCCGTTCGATAGCGTACTGCGCGAAGTGCGGGAATTCTTTGAAATCCACAACGCTTCGGGCACAGTTCCAGGTGGCGTGCATTTTGAGATGACCGGTCAGGACGTAACCGAATGTACAGGCGGTGTTCGCGCTGTAACGGACGAGGGCCTGTCTGATCGTTACCACACAGCCTGCGATCCACGTTTGAACGCGAGCCAATCCCTTGAGCTTGCATTCCTCGTCGCAGAAGAGCTGGCCAATCGTACAGAAACTGCGAAAGCAACGATCGCAAGCTAATCTGTCATGATTTTATGAAAGGCCCCGCACTTGAGTAGAGTGCGGGGCCTTTTTCGTTTAATTATCAAACGTTAAGAGGCGAAGCTTAGGCCGCCCTTTGTGCCGGAACTCCGTTGCGGGTTCCTGAAATCCAGAGGCAACAGGCGCCTGATCTTCGGTGATTTCCTCGACTGCGCGCGGGATCGCGGGGCCGCCGCTAACCTGCGTTAGTCTTCGCTCAGTTACCTCAAAACGACGCGGGCCGCGGCCGATTTCGCCTGTGGTGACAAAGCAGCCAAGGATACGCGTAACATCGCCAAGGTCACTTTTGAGTGGCAATAGAACGATCTTGCCCGACAGTGGCGGCTTACCGATCCCCTTATCCGACTCCAGCGTTATGTCTGCAATTTCTGGACCGTTGAAAACCGCTTCCAAGATATCGCTCATGTCTTTGCGCGCGGTCGGACAAAAGAACGCGGTGAAGGGCATACCGCGCACTTCCATTCCCATAAGGTCCGACATATGCGCGCCAGCAAGGCGAATACGCGCCATTCCGGGCGCGATACGTTCAAGGATAAACGCGTTCTCAAGCGCAGGCTCAATCCCGCGCGGGTCAACTTCGCTGCGCATCGGAACAGCGCGCCCCGCGCGCAAACCATCCCAATAGGCGATAACTGCGTTGATAGCGGGATAGGACATGACCTGCCTGAACTCCTTAATATCTACTATATTGTTCTCTGTTGTACTCTGCATGGCCGTAGCCCTCACTCGTTAAGCCCACCGATCAAACTAACTACTTGGATGCGTTGGGTTATTGTTCCGTGCGGAGGCCTCTGTTAACCTTATCTCCGCACTTGTTACTCAAGTGTTAACATAAGTGCTTTCGCACGGTTTTGGGGAGATTTCGGGTAATATGGTTAACTCAATGACGAGCTTTGCTACCCATTCAGGTGGGGATGACCTATACGAATGGGTATGGGAGATGCGCGGCGTGAACGCCCGAGGGCTGGACATACGTCCCCGCGTTCCGGACTGGATTATTGGCCTAGATCAAGAAGTTAAGAGCAAAGTCTCAAGTGAATTCTCCCGTGGTTCCATTCAGCTTTCTCTCAAGATCAACCGTACGAACAACGAGCAGATATTAACCATAAATAAGGACGCTCTGAAGCGCACTGTGCTCATGGTTAAGTCGATTGAGAACGTAAGTCGCGACCATAATTTAACCTTGTCTGGGGTCACGGCGCTCGATCTAATCTCGCAAAAAGGGGTACAGGAAACCAACAACGACTCACAGGATACGACCCAACTCAAGGCGTCGATTCTGCGCGATCTTGATATCCTGCTCAAAGCATTCGCAAAAATGCGCGCAAACGAGGGGGCCGTTCTTGGCGAGGTTCTAGAGGATCAGCTTGACCAGATCGAAGAACTCACCAATGCCGCCGCCAAAGAAGCCGAAGCGCGCAAGGATGTAATGGCGCAGACCTTTAAGGACAATGTAGCTAAAATTCTTGATAATTCCGAAGGGCTTGATGAACATCGGATTGCCCAAGAGCTCGCGATCCTTGCAGTCAAGTCGGATGTCACCGAGGAAATTGACCGTTTGCACGCGCATGTTGCTGCTGCACGTGATTTGCTCGACTCTGATACGCCCGTGGGACGCAAGCTTGATTTCCTGTCTCAGGAGTTCAACCGCGAGGCAAACACGCTATGCTCCAAGGCCCAAGCCGTGACTTTGACACGGATCGGGCTTGACCTGAAGGCCGTCATAGATCAGATGCGCGAGCAGGTTCAAAACGTGGAGTAAACATGACAGAGAATGCCGCAAACGCCCGCAGGGGTATCTTGATAATTTTGTCCTCTCCTTCGGGTGCGGGCAAGTCGACCCTCGCAAAACGTTTGATGAAATGGGATCCCACCATGCAGTTCTCTGTCTCGGCCACGACGCGTGCACCGCGCGACGGCGAGGAGCATGGCCGCGAATATTACTTCCATAGCCGCGAGAGTTTTCAGGCGATGGTTGATAACAACGAGATGCTTGAACACGCACAGGTTTTCGACAACTTCTATGGCTCCCCAAAAGCGCCAGTCGTTGAGGCGCTTCAGGCTGGGCATGACGTATTGTTTGATATCGACTGGCAAGGCGGCCAACAGGTTCGCAACTCAATCCGCGCCGAGGATGTTGTCTCGATCTTCGTTCTGCCACCCTCCATCGCGGAGCTTGAGCGCCGCCTTTATGGCCGCAAGCAAGACAGCGAAGAGGTCATCAAAGGCCGCATGGAGCGCAGCAAGGATGAGATCAGCCACTGGGCGGAATATGACTATGTTTTGGTGAATACCGATGTTGATCGCGCCGAAGAAGAAATCCGCGCCATCGTTATGGCAGAGCGCCTTCGCCGCAGTCGTCAAACCGGCCTGATGGACCATGTTCGCAATTTGAATGCAGAATTTGAGGAGCGGGAATGACTGAATATGCACTAGAGGGGCGTATCCCTCGGATAAACGCAGATTGCTGGATTGCACCCGATGCCAATGTGATCGGAGATGTTGTTCTTGAGGCCGCCACCTCTGTCTGGTTCGGCTCAACCTTGCGTGGGGATATGGAACTGATCACCGTTGGTGCGGGGAGTAATATCCAAGAGAACTGTGTTCTGCACACGGACCTCGGCTTTCCACTGGTGATCGGGGCGGGGTGTACCGTGGGGCACAAAGCGATGTTGCATGGTTGTACCCTAGGAGAAAACACGCTGATCGGCATGGGTGCGACTGTCCTGAACGGCGCCAAGATCGGCAAGAATTGTCTGATCGGGGCAGGGGCGTTGATCACTGAAGGGAAAGAAATCCCTGACGGAAGTCTTGTCATGGGCGCGCCGGGAAAAGTGGTGCGTGAGCTTGATGAAAAAGCCATTGAAAAACTGCGCGGCAGTGCGCTTCACTATCAACAGAATATGCGCCGTTTCATGGGCGGGTTAACTGAAATTTAACGTTACGGCCTAATGCCTTCTCTGGAAATAAACAGGAATTTTCATGTCTGATTCATCCGACGAGTCTCTGGTGCGCCGCACCCCTTGGCCCGAAACAATTTCGCGCGCGGTGGTGACGCCGCTCCAGCCATCGGTTGTTTATGCTTCGCCCAGCCCGGATCGTTTGGATGACCAATACGAGGGCCGCGCCAAGGGGTATACCTATGCGCGCGAGGGGCATCCGAATGCCGACGTGCTTGCCCAAAAGATCGACCAGATGGAAGGCGCACAGGGCGGCATTATCACAAGTTCCGGCATGTCGGCAGTCTCTGCTGTCTTGATGGGCGTATTGCAGGCGGGTGATCACGTTGTTGCGGGAGATCAGCTCTATGGTCGGTCCCTGCGGATGTTAACTCAAGACATGCCGCGCTTTGGCGTTTCGGCGACACTGGCCGATCCAACCGACATCAGCGCCATGCGTGCCGCGATGACACCCGATACCAAGATGATCCTAGTTGAGGTTGTCTCAAACCCCACGCTTCGGGTGGCAGACATGGCGGGGCTTGCGCAATTGGCGCAAGAGACTGGCGCGTTGCTCGTGGTGGACAATACCTTCACCACGCCCCGCGCTTTCCGCCCGTTTGAGCATGGCGCAGATATCGTAATCCATTCCGTAACCAAGCTCCTTGCAGGGCACTCTGATGTGACGCTCGGCTATGCCGTTGCCGAAAATGCGGAACTTCAGAAAAAAATCTATGACACCTCGGTGACGTTCGGTTTCACGCCGAGCCCCTTTGATTGCTGGCTTGCGGAGCGTGGACTTTATTCGTTCAACTTGCGCTATGACCGTGCCGAGGAAAACGCCAAGGCACTCGCCGATCACCTCGCAAGCCTGCCCGCCGTAAAGCGGGTACTCTATCCCACGCGGAGCGATCATCCCGATCATAATCGCGCGGGTGTTCTGATGGGGGAACGCGGCTCGCATATGGTGAGTTTTGAGATTGAGGGCGGTCGCGCCGCGGCCAATGCGCTTACTCTTGCGGCTCCGAACATCGCATTCGCGCCGACGCTGGGCGACATCGGAACAACGCTATCGCATCCTGCAAGCTCGTCGCACCGTGCACTAACCACGGAAGGGCGCGCCGCTCTTGGCATAAGCGAGGGGTTTTTCCGTGTTTCCGTCGGCGTTGAGGATATCGAAGTGCTCAAGGCAGAGTTCACAACAGCGATTGCCGCGACGACCTAAGGCGGCAGGCTAGTTTAACCGACGCGTGTCCGGATCTTCGACGACGAAAAGGTCAAAATTCACACTGGGGCAAAGCGCCTGAACCTCGGCTGCGACAAGCGTGGGGTTCGGCACCTGTGGGCAGAGCGCGCGAAAACGTCCGCGAAAGTTGAAGTTCTCAAGCAATACAGCCAAATCCAACGCGTCAAACCCATCGCCAAGAAGCGGTGACAGGACGATATCCGGATTAAGCGCCGTCAACATCTCGCGCGAGATATCGTCAATGCTGGCATAGTGAAGACAAGGATCATCGGGCAGGCTTCGCCCCGCTGAAATCCATGCGTCCACATTCCCGACAATGAGCGTCCGAGGCTCGGGATCCTGGTTCGAATCTTTTGATTCGTCACTCGACACGTTTTTAGTCCTATTCGTGCCCGATAATGGCGTTTTGGCACCATCAGGCAGCATTGCATGTGGTTGTCATAAAAGTTTGAACTTTCGGCGCGACCATAACGGAAACTTGGACATGGTAAAAACGGATTATTGCCCGTGAATGATTTACTTTCGAATTCAGTTGAAACATGGTCACGGCAATCCGACCAAGGAAACGTCATAATGCCCGATCTACAATCTGCCGCGCTGCTTGCCGGAATACCGCATGCCGTAGTTTTGATTGATGCGGCGCAAACTGTGGCCGTTGTTAATCCGTTGGCACAGGATATTTTCGGCAAGGGGCTTGTGGGGCGTCATTATATTACGGCGTTGCGTCAACCTGTACTGCTTGATTGTGTCGAGAACTGCATCAACACCAAGGCGGAGAGTCGCGCCCGTTTTATCAAGGGCGCATCGACCCATGAAACAGTGTTCGAGGTCGTATGCCGCCCCGTCGCTATCCAGGATGGCGGAGGTATGCTGCTCAGTTTTCAGGACATCACGCCGTTTGAGGTCGCGGGCCAGATGCGCCGAGATTTTGTGGCGAATGTATCGCATGAATTGCGCACGCCACTTACCGCCCTCGCGGGTTTCATCGAAACGTTACGTGGCCCCGCCAAAGACGATTCGCAGGCACGGGACCGATTCTTGGGAATCATGGAGCGCGAAGCGGCCCGAATGAATCGACTCGTGCGTGATCTGCTTTCGCTTTCGCGGGTCGAGTCAGAAGAACGTATTCGCCCAGATACCCGTCAGGACATAATCGCGATTATCGAGACGGCGATTGTCTCGCTGCGCCCACAGGCCGTGACCGCTAATGTCCACATCATATTCGAACCTCCAAAGGACGCGATCTACCTTTCAGGGGATGCCGATCAACTTCAGCAAGTGTTTAGTAACCTGATCGAAAACGCGATCAAATATGGCGCGCATGACGCTGATGTCGTTGTTAAAATTGAAAAAATGGCAAGAGATCCTCGTTTGTCGCGCCCATCCGTACGCGTCAGCATTACCGATCAGGGGGAAGGCATCGACCCTTTGCATATCCCGCGCCTGACGGAGCGGTTCTATCGCGTTGATGGTCACAGAAGCCGCGAGATGGGGGGAACGGGCCTTGGGCTGGCGATTGTAAAGCACATCATCAACCGCCATCGCGGACGCCTTCAGATCGAGAGCAAAACGGGGCAGGGCAGCACGTTCACTGTTATTCTGCCGTTACCGTGATTTTTTTCGGTAAACTTCGCCATTGTCATAAAACCGTTACGTAACTGTCACAAAAGCATAGCCGACCGCACTTAGGTAGGCCCTCGAGGGTCCGCCGATGGGCCCATAACTGACATTTAGGAGTTCCCATGTCTTTTGTGAAACTAAGCGTATCTGCATTGGCTCTTGCCGCTGCTGCCACATCTGCAACTGCCCGTGACCAAGTTCAGGTCGCTGGTTCCTCGACTGTTTTGCCATATGCGGCGATCGTTGCCGAAGCATTTGGTGAAAACACTGACTTCCCGACACCTGTTGTTGAATCCGGCGGCTCCTCTGCTGGTCTTAAGAAATTCTGCCAAGGCTTGGGCGAAGAAACAATCGACGTCGCAAACGCTTCGCGCAAAATCAAAGACAGCGAAATCCAAGCATGTGCCGACGCAGGTGTCACAGACATCATCGAAGTGCGCATCGGTTATGACGGTATCGTTTTCGCATCCGACATCAATGGCGAAAGCTTTGAGTTCACACCATCCGACTGGTTCCTAGCACTTTCAGACAAGATCGTTGTTGACGGTGCGTTGGTTGATAACCCGAACCAAACTTGGGCTGACGTTAACCCTGACTTCCCAGCACAAAAACTCGCCGCATTCGTTCCAGGCACCAAGCACGGAACACGCGAAGTATTTGAGGAAAAAGTGATCCTCGAAGGTTGCGAAGCAACTGGCGCACTTGAAGTGCTTGCTGCTGAAAACGGTGGCGACGAAGACGCCGCAGAGAAAGCCTGTATGGCACTTCGCACAGACGGCGTTTCGGTAGACATCGATGGTGACTACACCGAGACACTCGCGCGCATCGAAAGCAACAAGGACGGCATCGGCGTGTTTGGCCTCGCATTCTACGAGAACAACACAGACAAGCTTCAAGTTGCAACAATGTCGGGTGTTGTCCCATCCACAGAGAGCATCTCGACAGGCGAGTACCCAGTATCCCGCCCATTGTACTTCTACGTGAAAAAAGCACACATCGGCGTTATCCCCGGCCTCAAAGAATACACTGAGTTCTTTGTATCCGAAGAAATCGCTGGTCCAGACGGCCCACTTTCCGAGTACGGCCTTGTAGCAGACCCAGAACTCGAAGCGACACAAGAAGCCGTTGCTTCCGAGAGCACATTGGGAATGTAAACCCACACAGGGGCCGCCCATGATCGGGCGGCTCCTACCTTTGAATACGGAATGATCATGCCAGTTTTTTGGATACTCATCGCAATACTCGCCCTCTCGGCCTTCGGCTATATCTTCGGGCGAAGACGTGCGCTCAGCTCTGCCGATGGTAACATCAAGAACCTTCATTCGCTGCCGTTCTACTACGGCAGTTTTGCTGCTGGGGCTTCGTTCTTTGCAGGCATCATCGTTCTGGCGGTCTGGCTTATCGCCCAGCCGTTTATCATTGAAAACACGATCAAAGGCACGCTTCAGTCCGAGATCGAGGGTGCCGGCGTTTCTAGTACGCTGCTGCTTTCGGATGTGCGCCGTATCGCCGATGGGCTTGATGATGCGGTTGCCGCGGGCGCTGTATCGCAAGATGAAGCAAGAGACCTCGCAGGAAGCCCCGAAGAGCTTCGGGCAACGCTTGGATCATACGGGGTTGCGCTCGGGCAGGACGTAGAGCCTGCTATTCTGAACGCGGCTCAAGAGTATCGTGCCATCAGTGCAACGAGCCGTTTCTGGATGACGCTCGCAAGCATCGGCGCTGCGCTCTTTGCTTTGGGGTATGCGCTTAAGCTGACAAACAAGGATTTCCGAGCGCGCAACCGTGTTGAGTCCGCAACCAAACTATTGCTGATTTTCTCGGCATCCATTGCGATTTTCACGACCATCGGGATCGTCTTTTCGATGTTGTTTGAGACACGCAACTTCTTCTCCCAATATCCCTTCATGAAGTTCTTCTTCGGAACGAACTGGTCACCGAACTTCCGCGGCGACAGTGATCTCGGCATTTTGCCACTCCTTTGGGGAACACTTTACATCAGCTTTATTGCGCTTCTGTTTGCTGTACCTGTGGGCCTGTTTGCAGCGATCTATATGTCTGAATATGCGAGCGCAAAAACGCGTTCCATCGCCAAGCCACTGATCGAAGTTCTCGCGGGCATCCCAACCATCGTTTATGGCTTGTTTGCCCTTGTGACCGTCGGCCCGATGCTTCGTGATTATCTCGCCCAGCCGCTTGGCCTTGGTGAAAGCAGCGCCTCGGTTATGACGGCGGGGCTTGTGATGGGGGTGATGCTCATTCCCTTCGTAAGTTCGCTGTCGGATGACATTATCAACGCTGTACCCCAAACCATGCGCGATGCGTCTCTTGGGCTTGGCGCGACGCAATCGGAAACGATCCGCCAAGTTGTGGTGCCGGCGGCCCTTCCGGGGATTGTTGGTGCGGTCCTGCTTGCGGCCAGTCGCGCGATTGGGGAAACCATGATCGTGGTCATGGGGGCAGGGGCCGCAGCACGCCTTTCGCTAAACCCATTCGAAGCCATGACAACGGTCACCGTCAAAATCGTGAGCCAGCTAACAGGCGACACCGATTTTGCTAGCCCAGAAACGCTCGTGGCGTTCGCCTTGGGTCTCTCTCTCTTTACGATCACGCTGGGGCTTAATGTCATTGCCCTCTATATCGTGCGCAAATATCGGGAACAGTACGAATGAGCGATATCACTTCACATGGATCCGGACAGGGACGCGCGCAATCAAGCTCACTGTTCGTACAGTCCGACCGCCTCAAAAAACGCAATGCCGCCGAGCGCCGCTTCAAGATGTATGGTCTTGCCGCGATTTCGGTTGGCGTTCTTGCGCTCGTTCTTTTGGTCAGCTCCATTCTGAACAACGGCGTTGGCGCCTTCCGTCAGACCTTTATTACGCTGAACGTAGAACTGCTTGAGGACAAGCTTGACAAATCGGGCGTTCGCGACATCGAGGTCATGAAAAAGGCCACCACGATTACCTATGCGCCGCTCTTGCGGACTGCGCTGACCAACAAGCTCGACGAGTTGAACATCACAGACCTTCCCAAGAAGGAAGTCGAAGCGATGATCTCCAAGGAAGCTGCGGCGCAGGTACGCAACTTGGTGCTGTCCAATCCATCGTTGGTCGGACAGACGATCACAATTGATGTGCTCGCGAATGGTCGTATCGACGGTTATTTCAAAGGTCGCGTTTCCGCCGAAAGTGCCGAGCTTGATAGCAACGTGACGCCCGCTCAACTTGTGGCGGCAGATGCGCTCAAGGACGAAGGCTCAATCGTGACGCGCTTCAACTGGGGCTTTATCACAGCACCTGACGCATCTGATCAACGCCCAGAAGCTGCGGGCCTTGGCGTTGCGATCCTCGGGAGCCTCTACATGATGGGCGTGGTTCTGCTGCTTGCGCTGCCCATCGGCGTGACGGCGAGTATTTACCTAGAGGAGTTCGCGCCGCAAAACCGATGGACTGATTTGATCGAGGTAAACATCAGTAACCTTGCCGCCGTGCCATCAATTGTGTTCGGTATCCTTGGCCTTGCGATCTTTATCAACTTTGCTGGATTACCTCAGTCGGCACCAATTGTTGGCGGCTTGGTCCTTACGTTGATGACGCTGCCAACGATCATTATTTCGACCCGCGCGAGCCTGAAATCCGTGCCGCCCAGTATCCGTGACGCCGCCCTCGGCGTTGGCGCAAGCAAGATGCAAGCGGTGTTCCACCATGTTCTTCCGCTCGCCGCACCGGGCATTCTAACGGGTACGATTATTGGCTTGGCGCAGGCCCTTGGCGAGACTGCTCCGCTGCTTCTGATCGGCATGGTCGCCTTTGTGCGTGAATACCCCGGGGCACCGCCAGAGGGTCTGTTTGACCCTGCGTCGGCGCTTCCCGTTCAGGTCTATAACTGGACCCAACGCGCAGACCCCGCCTTCTTTGAAAGAGCATCAGGTGCGATTATCGTGCTGCTGTTGATGCTTATTGTGATAAACGCTGGTGCCGTAATGCTGCGCCGCCGCTTCGAACGCCGCTGGTAGAAAGGGCGCTACAATGAATGATATGCGATTGATGGAGAGAGCCGTGGGCCACGACATCCCGAAGATTTCTGCCAAGAACGTGCAGGTCCATTATGGGGATACCCACGCGATCAAGGATGTCGATATCGAGATCCCATCGAAAATGGTAACGGCCTTTATTGGACCATCTGGATGCGGGAAATCCACTTTTCTTCGGTGTCTGAACCGCATGAACGACACAATTGACTCCTGCCGCGTCCGCGGTGAAATTCTCTTGGATAACGAGGATATTTACGACGCCAAGGTTGATCCCGTACAGCTTCGGGCCAAGGTCGGGATGGTGTTTCAAAAGCCAAATCCCTTCCCGAAATCCATCTATGACAATGTTGCCTATGGGCCCAAGATTCACGGGCTTGCGGCTTCAAAAACCGAGCTTGATGAAATCGTCGAGAATAGCTTGCGCAAAGCTGCGCTTTGGGATCAGGCAAAGGATCGCCTGAACCAGCCGGGCACCGGATTGTCGGGTGGTCAGCAGCAACGTTTGTGTATTGCGCGGGCCATCGCCACCAGCCCTGATGTTCTGTTGATGGACGAGCCATGCTCCGCCCTCGACCCGATTGCAACCGCGCAAGTAGAGGAACTCATTGACGAGCTACGCGAGAATTTCTCTGTCGTGATTGTGACGCACTCCATGCAGCAAGCCGCCCGTGTAAGCCAGAAAACAGCCTTCTTTCACCTCGGCAACCTTGTTGAATTTGGCGAGACAAACCAAATATTTACCAACCCCGATGACCCCCGCACAGAGTCCTATATCACTGGACGCATCGGGTAGGAGAAAACCATGCAAGACCAACATATTGTATCTTCGTTCGACCGTGACCTTGAGGGCATTCAAGCGCTCATCATGAAAATGGGGGGCCTCGTCGAGGTGGCGATTTCCGACGCAACAAGAGCCTTGGAAAACCGCGATGTCGAGCTGGCCGAGCAGGTCCGCAAGAACGACAAAGCAATCGACGCCATCGAAGAACAAGTTAATACAGAAGCCGCGCGCGTTATTGCGCTCCGAGCTCCAGCCGCCAGTGATTTGCGGACGGTACTGTCCGTTATGAAGCTTGCTGGCAACCTTGAGCGTGTCGGAGACTATGCCAAGAACCTTGGCAAGCGGACCTCATCCCTTGCCCATATGCCAGACATCGACGGCGCCGCCGGAGCCATCCGCCGCATGGGGCGCGAGGTTGAAAACATGCTGCGCGATGCGCTTGACGCCTTTGTTCAGCGCGATGCCGAGCTGGCCGAAGAGGTGCGCCGCCGAGATCAGGAAGTCGATCAGATGTATAATGCATTGTTTCGCGAATTCCTGACGTTCATGATGGAAGACCCGCGCAACATCACCGCGTGTATGCACCTACATTTTATCGCGAAAAACATCGAACGCATGGGGGACCACACGACCTCCATTGCGGAACAAGTTATATATCTTGTGACGGGTGAATTGCCCACCGAAGAGCGCGCAAAAGGTGTGATGCCTTCGTATGAATTTGAAGATTAAGGACGCCGCAAATGTCTGCTGATAAACCGTCAATATTGGTCGTCGAGGACGAACCTGCGCAGCGGGAGGTCCTTGTTTATAACCTCGAAGCCGAAGGATACGACGTGTCCAAGGCCGTGAATGGCGAAGAGGCTCTATTGCTGGTGCGCGAAGAAATGCCGGATCTAGTTTTGTTAGACTGGATGTTGCCCAATGTTTCGGGGATCGAGATTTGTCGTCGCCTGAAATCTCGCAGCGAAACGCGCGATGTGCCTGTCATCATGCTCTCCGCACGCAGCGAAGAAGTCGACCGTGTTCGGGGTCTTGAGAATGGTGCGGATGATTATGTTGTAAAGCCATACTCCGTTGCTGAATTAATGGCGCGGGTGAAAAATCATCTCCGTCGCACAAGACCTGCCAGCGTTGGCCAGAAGCTAGAGTTTGAAAACGTGGTCCTCGATAGTGAAAGCCACAAGGTTTTCCGAGATGGTCGCGAGCTGAAACTTGGACCTACAGAGTTTAGACTTCTTGTGACATTCATGGAGAAACCGGGCAGGGTGTATAGCCGCGAGCAGCTCCTCGATCGTGTCTGGGGCCGCGATATCTATGTCGATACCCGCACTGTGGACGTCCATATCGGCCGTCTGCGCAAGGCCCTGAGCGTCGATAACTCCGCAGATCTTATTCGCACCGTACGCGGCGCGGGCTATGCGTTGGGTTGATCCTCTTCCGGCTTGCTCATAACCACCTCTGCAATTTCGTGTAGCGGGAGTTCCCGCTGCACAGCGCCCGCTTTATGGGCCATTTTGGACATACCATAGACAACACAGGTGTCTTGATCCTGTCCGTAAGTTCGTGCACCCGCCTTACGCATTTCGAGCAACCCATCTGCACCGTCTTGCCCCATGCCCGTCAAAATCACACCGCACCCCTTGCGGCCAACCACCCGCGCCATTGAGCGAAACAGAACGTCCACCGAAGGGCGATGCCGCGAAACAAGTGGGCCTTCGCTTAACGAAATGCGATACTCGCCAGCGAGGGTAGGGCCGCGCGCCACTTCCATATGATGCGATCCTGGCGACAAAAGCGCCAATCCCGGCGTTAAGATATCGCCATCACGAGCCTCGCGCACCTCCATTGGAGCATAGTTATTCAAGCGTTCCGCGAATGGTCCGGTAAAAGATTTCGGCATATGCTGGACAATAACAACAGGCGGACAATCCTCGCTCATACCCAGCAGGACCGATTTGATCGCTTCAGTCCCTCCAGTAGATGCACCGATCCCGAGTACGGAAATACCGCTCTTGTTTCTGCGCAACTGACTCGGCTTGCGGCTGCTCGGCTCACCAAAAATCGTAGGGGTTGCCACAAGCGGCTTTACCTTCGCAAGCGCGGCTCCGCGCACGGTATCGCAAATCTGCATCTGGATATCTGCGGCATGCCGACCGCTTCCTACACGCCCTTTTTCTATGACGCCAACGGCACCACTTTCCAGCGCGCGCATCAGAACGTCGGATCCTTTCGTCGCGATCGTGGAACACATTACAACCGGAGTAGGGCGATGCGCCATTAAACGGCGCAGAAATTCAAGCCCGTCCACCTTTGGCATCTCGACATCAAGCGTGATTACATCGGGCGCAAGCTCATCGACCATACGCTTTGCCTGAAAGGCATCGCACGCACTTCCGACCACCTCTAGCCGAGGATCCTTTGAAAGTATGATTTTCAACGCCTGCCGGTAGAACGAGCTATCGTCGACGATTAAGACACGGTGAGGAATAGTTGGAATCGACATTCATTACTCCTTCATGAAAATCGCGGGAGCGAGGCGCTTCAACCCTGAGGTATTCAATGCCTGCGCCTCAGTGTGGCCTATCATCAATATTCCTCCCGACGACAAATGAGATACTGCGTATTCAAGCGCACGTTCTTGATTATACTTATCAAAATAAATCAATATGTTGCGCAGGAAGATTAAGTCGAATTTGCCGAGTGAGTTGGAACTCTCAACTAGGTTGAGCTGCTCAAACTTCGCCGAATTCAGAATTTGTGGACAGATACGAAATCTATCCAATGTGCCGCTGGATTTTTGGATAAACTTCGCACGGTAACTATCCGGTATCGCTTCTATTTCTGAAAACTCATAGACACCATCTACCGCGCGCAGGAGTATTGTTCTCGAGATGTCCGTACCGAATAGCTCAGCCTGATAATTCTTGCCTTGGTTCGCCTGAAAAGCCGCAATCTCCATCGCCGCACTCCAAAGCTCCGCACCAGTAGAGCAGGCCGCGCTCCAAACACGTATCGGCTCATCTGACTTACTCTGGAGCATCTCAAGTCCAGTTGAGCGCAGCCAATCGAAATGTGCAGGCTCACGAAAGAAACCTGTGGTATGGGTCACAAGGCATTCTAATAATTCGTTTTTTTCGTTATTGTCAGAGTCCAACAGGGACGCATAGGACGCGAATTCATGGACGCCAATCTCGCGCATTCGGCGTCGCAATCTAAGCGTTAGAAAGTCAATTCTGTCAGGATCGATCTGTACGCCAGATAGATGCGCTGTGATCTCTGTGAAGTATTTTGCCAGTTGTGGCGTGAGCGTTGACGCGGCTATTGGCGTACTGATGTGCATCAAGTTAAGTTTCCTTTGGCAACAAGTTCGAGGCGTGAGCTATCCCGAGAGCGGTAGGAAACTTTATTGAAGCGAAGATTTGATAAACGAGAGAGTATAAAGTCCCGCGAATTTTATGTTAATTGTCCATGATTATTGATAGGCGGCGCCATTAAACAGCACAGCTTTTATGCTCATAATTGGTATTATGATAAATAAATACAAACTTTATACTTCGCTAAGGCTTTGTAGTTCCTCAATTTCAGGAAAATGCTGCTATGAACGGTCGTGATACTTGATTTCAGTACAAATTAACTTCTTCATAAAGGCGTGTTAGCTCTCAGCGCGTTCACACATTCTTAACCTACAGGTGCCAAATAAGATGATATCCTATCTTCAAACCCTAATTAATGCACCGACGATTGAGGATCTTTGGGAGTGTCATGTTGAACGGTTGAACAGCTATGGATTCGATCGCGTATTTTATGGCTTCACACGCGTTTGGAAAACCAGCCTGTTTGGCGATCCTGAAGACATCATGGTTCTGAGCAATCACTCTGAGGAGTACACGTCACATTATATTCAAAACGGATACTACGCCTGCGCACCTCTGGCGCAATGGGCTCTCGTAAACACCGGAAGCATTAGCTGGAGCCAAACAACAAAGATTGGGCGCACGGTTGGTTTTAGTAGACGTGAAGCGGAAGTTATCGAGTTCAACAAGAAGCACGGTGTTTACGCCGGCTATACGATTTGCTTCAACGGCCATCAAACGCGCGAGAAAGCCGCGATGTTTCTGACTGCGCGCTCTGGGATGTCACAGGATGATGTGGACGCAATCTGGGATGAGCACGGCAATGAGATCTATACGCTCTGCAATATTTTCCATCTCAAGGCGATGGCTATGCCGCATACCTATAGCCGCACTCCCTTAACCAAGCGCCAAAAACAGGTCCTCGAATGGGTTGGAGATGGGAAAACAGCGCAGGATATCGCGACTATTATGGGACTCACAGCTGCAACTATTGAAAAGCACCTTCGCCTAGCACGGGAATCTCTCGGCGTCGAAACAACCACACAGGCAGTACTTAAGGCCTCTTTTCAGAAGCAAATCTTTATTATGGACGCTTGATCTACAATAATTCAGCAAATAGTATGGAATTCCTTACTTTATGTTTGCCCTTAAAAAGGCGAAAAATGTAGTGTTCCGTGAGTGAAGTCTTTTTTGGCTAGGAGCAAACAGAAGCCGACCACCCTGCAATTACAGATCAGTGGTCGGTTTTCTCGGGAAACCGACCCGCATACCTTCTAACTTATTTCGTTGGGAGTAACTGCGACATAGAAGAGGCTTTATCCCCAATTAGGCCTCGACATGACAAGAAAACAGTGTAGTCCTGCCCGGATTGCACTGTTTTTTTATGTCCAAATTATGGCCAAGGAACAATTAAGCGCCGACCTAACTAAATAGGCCGGCGTTCAATTTAGTGAGTGGGACGAGCGCCCTACCCTTTAGCTGTTTTCATAACTTCGGCTGCGAAGTCTTCTTCAGCTTTTTCGATACCTTCGCCAACAACGAGACGAACAAAGCCGAGAATTTCTGCGCCAGCTTCTTTAGCAGCAGCTTCAACTGTGAGGTCTGGGTTGATTACAAAGCTCTGACCCAAAAGTGTTACCTCGGAGAGGAACTTCTTCATACGGCCTTCGATCATCTTTTCGATGACTTGCTCTGGCTTGCCGCTTTCGCGTGCTTGCTCAACGAGGATCGCTTTTTCGCGCGCTACATAGTCAGCGTCGAGATCAGCTTCGCTCAAGGATGCAGGGTTAACCGCAGCAACGTGCATCGCAACTTGCTTGCCGAATGCTTCGTCGCCACCTTTGAGTGCAACGAGAACACCGATGTTGCCCATGCCGTCAGCAGCTGCGTTGTGTACGTAGGAAACAACAGAGTCGCCTTCGATCGAAACCATGCGACGAACGTTCATGTTTTCGCCGATTGTCGCAACTTTGTCTTTTACAACGTCAGCAACTGTTTTGCCGCCGAGGTCAGCAGCGTTCAGCGCGTCAACGTCGGAAACTGTCAACGCAACTTGTGCGATGTCGCCAACCATTTTTTGGAACTCAGCGTTTTTAGCAACGAAGTCAGTTTCGGAATTAACTTCAACAGCAACACCTTTATTGCCGGAAACCGAAACAGCTACGAGGCCTTCAGCAGCCGTACGGCCGGATTTTTTCGCAGCTTTTGCCAAACCTTTGGTGCGAAGCCAGTCAACAGCAGCTTCCAGATCGCCAGAAGTTTCTGTGAGCGCTTTCTTCGCGTCCATCATGCCTGCGCCTGTGGAGTCGCGCAGCTCTTTTACCATTGCAGCAGTGATCGCCATCTTGGCTCTCCTAATAATATATGTGGTCCTGTGGAACGCGCCAGAAATATGGCGCGTTCGATGTCAGTTCAATGACAGTCAGTCAGAAATCCGTCGGGCTTATGCCTCTGCTGGAACTTCTTCGACAAGAGCTTCTTCCATTTCGCCCAAGTCAACGCCTGCTGCGCCCATTTGTGCTGTCATACCGTCCAGCGCTGCACGAGCAACAAGGTCAGTATAAAGAGCAATCGCGCGTGCCGCGTCATCATTGCCTGGGATCACATAGTCAACGCCATCTGGCGAGCAGTTCGTATCAACAACGGCAACAACAGGAATACCAAGCTTGTTAGCTTCGGAGATTGCAAGTTGTTCTTTGTTTACGTCGATAACGAAGAGAAGATCAGGAACGCCGCCCATTTCGCGGATCCCGCCAAGGCTTGCTTGGAGTTTCTCTTGTTGACGCTCCATGCCGAGGCGCTCTTTCTTGGTGAGGCCTTCGCCGCCGTTTTCGAGCTTCTCGTCGTAGGACTTCAGGCGGGAGATCGACGCAGAAACTGTTTTCCAGTTGGTCAATGTGCCGCCGAGCCAACGGTGGTTCATGTAGTACTGAGCGGATTTCTCAGCTGCTTCAGCGATTGGCTTTTGAGCCTGACGCTTTGTGCCAACGAAAAGAACGCGGCCGCCTTTTGCTGTTGTTTCACGCACTACGTTGAGTGCTTGATCCAGCATAGGAACAGTTTGTGTCAGGTCGAGAATATGAATGCCATTACGTGCACCATAGATGTATGGACCCATACGTGGGTTCCAACGTGGTGTTTGGTGGCCAAAGTGAACGCCAGCTTCAAGTAGCTGCCGCATAGTAAATTCAGGAAGCGCCATGCTTATATCCTTTCCGGTTTATCCTGAGCGAAACCATTGAGGGCGTGAGCCCAACCGGCGGACGTTACGGGATTTCTCCCCGCAAGGCCCAAGTTTCGCCTGTGAAGTGCCGCGCATTTAACCCACCTGTCCACAAGGAGCAAGCCCCAAACGGCCTAAAACAGCGTCAAATCGCGCGAAGCCACGCAATAAGCGGTAAATGCGCCTTTGTCAGGTCCAAAATGCCGTCTTTTGCGTTTTGATTGGTCAGCCATGCAGGATGCGGCTGATCGGTCATTGTGCGCGCAACGATGGATTTATGCTTGAGCAGATCCTCCCAGTCTGGGTTGGCTTCAAAGCCTTTCGGAACGCGGGCAAGAGCGGGCGGCTCAAGCTCGGAGCCAACGGCTTTCGCAGCCGCGAGCGCTTCTTGGAGCGCGGCACGTTTACTCTCATCACAGACCACCGCGCGATAGCGGGTAAGTATATCCGCATTCATACCATAGTGCCCCGCCCCATATCCGATCCCCGCTGCCTTGATAACAAAGTGCATACCAGCGGATCGGTTCGGGTGATCGCCGGACCAGAAAACCAGATGCATATGCGCGTGATATGGTGACTTATCCTTGGAAAACCGCACGTCGCGGTTAATGCGCCTCAGCGATCCGTTGACCTTGGGCATCGCCTTTAAGCCAAGCGCTGACAACTCTTGAGAGATATCGGCCACAAGCTCCTCTGCTGCGTTTTTATAGAACCACTCATAATCCGAGCGGTGCGCGTCGAACCACGTTTTGGAGTTGTTTGCCTCCAATCCATGCAGGAATTCGAACAGTTTCGGATCAAACCCGTCAAACATGCCAGCCTCCGCCAAAGGTCATCGAACCTCTTATATCCTGCGTCACGCCAAGCTCCAAGCGCGTCAGGGCTTGCACAATTTTTCGCATCAAGCGACAAAGCGCTATGAACCAGTTACCGCAAAAACCCGAAATATTGGCAATCGGATCCGTCCTTTGGGATGTGATCGGCCGCGCAACTGCGCATATGCGCGTGGGATCAGATGTTCCAGGGCGGATTACGCGCCTTCCTGGTGGTGTGGCGATGAATATTGCAATGACGCTGACGCGCTTTGGCCAGACGCCCGCGATCCTGACCGCCATTGGCGAGGACATGCAAGGCGCTGAACTCATGGCCGAGGCCCGCCAGTTAGGTATCAACACGGACTATGTCTATCGCTCCGCAGATTTGCCGACAGATAGATATATGGCGATTGAGGGTGCAAACGGATTGATCGCGGCCATCGCCGACGCGCATTCCCTTGAGGCCGCAGGCGACAAAATCCTGCGCCCACTTGCGGATGGCCGTCTGGGAAGCACCGATGCTCCTTATGAGGGCGCCATTGCGCTGGACGGGAACCTCACGCGCGCGTTGCTTGAGGATATCGCGACGAGCGACCTTTTCGTTAAGGCAGATCTGCGCGTTGCCCCTGCTAGTCCGGGTAAGGCCGAGCGCCTTCAGCCCTTCCTGAACCACACCCGCGCGACGCTTTATGTGAACCTCGAAGAAGCGGGCCTTTTGTGCCAACGCACATTTGACACCTCCCAAGAAGCCGCGAAGGGCCTTCTTGAACGCGGCGCCAAGCGGGTTTTGGTGACGGATGGTGGCAAGCCCGCGTGTGACGGCAATGCAGACGGACTGGTCACAAGCTGCCCGCCCGAAGTTCTCGTCACTCGGGTGACTGGTGCGGGCGATACGTTCATGGCGGCCCATATGGTGCGCGAATCTCGTGGCGCCTCCCGCGAAGAAGCCCTAAAGGGAGCGCTGCACGCTGCCGCAATTTATGTTTCAGGAGACACAGCCAAATGACCCTCCCTATCGTTCTTTCCCCCGAAGTTGCCGAAGCCCGCGCCGCTGGTGGTCCTATTGTTGCGCTAGAGAGCACAATCATCACTCACGGCATGCCATACCCACAGAATGTTGAAACAGCCCAAAGCGTTGAAGCCTGTGTGCGCGAAAACGGCGCAACTCCGGCCACCATCGCACTGATGGGCGGCAAGCTTCATGTTGGGCTAACGAACGAGCAGCTCTTTGAACTCGCGCAGGCCGAGAATGTCGCCAAAGTTTCGCGTGCCGATATCGCCGTGGTTCTGGCCGCTGGCGGATATGGCGCAACCACGGTCGCGGCCACAATGATCGCAGCGCATCTGGCTGGTATCTCTGTTTTTGCGACGGGCGGCATTGGCGGTGTTCATAAGGGCGCCGAAACCACATTCGATATCTCCGCGGACCTACGTGAACTTTCCGAAACTCCTGTAACTGTCGTTGCCGCAGGTGCCAAGGCGATCCTTGACCTTGAGAAAACCTACGAAGTCCTTGAAACGCTTGGTGTTCCTGTGATCGCAGTCGGCCAAGACACCCTGCCCGCTTTCTGGTCGCGCGCATCGCATCTCTCTGCACCGCTGCGCCTTGATACAGCCAGCGAGATTGCTGCGGCTCAAAAAATGCGCACTGCGATGGGCATTCCCGGTGGGCAGCTTGTGGCCAATCCAATCCCTGCTGAATCCGAGATCGCCGCCGAAGTTCTGGCGCCCGTCATCAAACAAGCCCTCCAAGAAGCCGAGAGCAAAGGCATCCATGCCAAGGACGTCACACCGTTCCTTTTGGGGCGTATTTTCGAACTGACCGAAGGGCGTTCGCTTACCGCCAATATTGCGCTTGTGCTCAACAACGCACAACTTGCGGCACAAATCGCTGTTGAGATGTCGAAAAGCTAGGCAAAGCAACTTTCTTTACCCATATCTATGTTTCCCCCGTGACATTGGCCGTCGGGACCGTAACTAATCGATAAAACTTGGTGACTCTAAGGACATAGCAGCATGGAAGAACCCGATAACGATCCCACGAACAAGCAGCGCAAACGCGGGGCGTTTGCCGGATTGCGGGCGAACTTCCTGACGGGCATCGTGGTGATTGCACCGATTGCGGTGACGTGCTGGTTGATCTGGACGGTTATCGGATGGATTGACGGATGGGTTTTGCCTTTTATTCCAGATAGTTGGGTGCCGGACTTCAACCTCGGAAACTATGTCAACTGGCGTGGAACCGAGGACCTTCCCGGTTACCCGACAGTCGAAACCATCAAGTTCCCCGGATTTGGCGTTATCATCTTCCTGATCTTTACGATCCTCGTGGGTTGGATGACGAAAGGCCTCATTGGACGTACCCTTTTGAAGTGGGGCGAAGGCATCGTTTACCGTATGCCTATCGTAAGGTCGATCTATAACGGATTGAAACAGATAGCAGAAACCGTTTTCGCTCAAACGGACACGACCTTCGATCAGGCCTGCCTTATTGAATACCCCCGCAGGGGTATCTGGGCCATCGGGTTCATCTCGACCAAGGCCAAGGGAGAGATAAACTCTCGCATCCCGTCGGATGACACCATTATGTCTGTGTTCCTACCGACCACGCCGAACCCGACATCAGGGTTTCTGCTGTTCCTGCCAAAATCCGATGTGATCGTGCTTGATATGACGGTCGAAGATACAGCGAAGCTGGTGATTTCGGCGGGGCTTGTTTATCCGAACGGAGCGGTTCCGCCCCTCACGTCCGAAGAAGCCTCTGCCTTGATCGACACCAAGGCGAAGTAAATTACATGGCGGTCCAGCCACCATCGACGCTAAGCGTTGTACCCGTCATCTGGCTTGCGGCGTCCGAGCACAGGAAAACGGCTGTTGCGCCCAACTGATCGGTCGTGGCGAATTCGCGGCTTGGTTGACGTGAAAGCATAATCTCGCTGAGAACGGTTTCGCGGTCCATGTTATGCGTCGCCATTTGATCCGGAATTTGCGCCTCGATGATCGGCGTCAAAACATAACCGGGGCAAATCGCGTTACAGGTGATCGGCTCGCGTGCAGTCTCAAGGCCGGTCGTTTTTGTGAGCCCGACCACCCCATGTTTCGCTGCGACATAAGCTGACTTATATGGCGAAGCCCGCAGCCCATGGGCCGAGGCAACGTTGATGATCCGCCCCCAACCAGCGGCCCGCATCATAGGAAGTGCCGCGGCGGTTGTATGAAAGGCCGAGCTTAGATTGATCGCGATGATCGCGTCCCATTTGTCCGTCGGGAACTCCTCAATCGGTTCAACATGCTGAATTCCCGCGTTATTCACCAGAATATCGCAGCGCCCAGCATCAGCGATCAAGCGGCGGCAATCCTCGCCCGTGGACATATCAGCAGCGATATAACGCACAGCCACGCCATGCTTGTCGGCCAATTCCTGCGCAAGGGCATGATCTTCTGCTCGATCTGTAAATGAATTGATGACAATGTCCGCCCCAGCTGCGGCGAGTGATTCCGCAATCCCCAGACCGATTCCCGAATTGGAACCTGTGACAACCGCTGTTTTTCCCGAAAGTTGCATGAAGCCTCCTTGTGCATTTTTTCAAAACCCTAGATGCTGCAACTGCGAAATGCACTATGAAAAATTGGGGTTTGAGCAAACTGACTATTGGTACCGGAAAATATGCACAAAAAAAACGCCAGCACGAAGCTGGCGTTAAGTTATTGAGGCAGGTTTCATACAGGCAAGAAACCTATCGAGCAGTAACCTCTTTATACGCAAATCCTTGCCGCCTTCCAAGCTAAAAGTTTGAAAACCTTAAGAAGCCTGCGTAGAGTTCAGTACAAATAGCCAATGGCCGAAGGGGATTGTTGCCAGAATGAAACCAAATTTTTTCCGTATTGCGTCGATGACATTGGGCGCAATGAGCATGGTGATGTCCGCAGGATTCGCCCATGCCGAACCCAAGCACGGCATATCCATGTATGGCGAACCTGCGCTACCACAGGATTTTGTGTCTCTACCCTACGCGAACGCTGACGCGCCCAAAGGTGGCCGGATCGTTCTGGGAGAGGGTGGAAGCTTCACTTCGCTCAACCCCCACATGCAAAAATCCCAAGTTCCGTGGATGCTTAGGTTTTATGGGTATGAGAGTCTGATGGGGCGCTCATGGGACGAGCCATTCACGCTTTATGGCCTCTTGGCCGAATCGGTAGAGACGAGTCCCGAGCGTGATTGGGTGGAATTCACCCTGCGCCCAGAGGCTCGATTCGCTGACGGAAGCCCCGTAACCGTCGAGGATGTGATCTGGTCATATGAAACGCTGGGCACCATCGGCCATCCCCGCTATCTCGGCGCTTGGACCAAGGTCGAGAAGATTGAGCAAACCGGCGAGCGCAAGGTCCGCTTGACGTTCAACACGGATGACCGCGAGCTTGCGCTTATTATGGGTATGCGCCCGATCCTCAAGAAAGCGCAGTGGGACGGCAAGGAATTCAACCAGTCCGGCTTTGACATCATCCCGATCACAACCGCCCCCTATCAGATTGGCGAATTCGAACCCGGCAAGTTCGTAACCCTTGTGCGTAACCCTGATTACTGGGGAAAGGATTTGCCCTTTATGAAGGGTAAGGCGAATCTGGATGAAATCCGCATGGAGTTCTATCTGGATGGATCGGTGATGTTTGAGGCCTTCAAGGCGGGGCTGCTCACCAGTTTCCGCGAAGGAAATGCCAACAAATGGGAAACCCAATACGACTTTGAAGCGGTCAAAAATGGCAGCGTTACCAAAAGCGAAATCGCACACCAGCGTCCGACGGGTATCGAGGGCTTCGTAATGAACACCCGCAATCCGCTCTTTGAAGATTGGCGTGTGCGCGAAGCTTTGATCCACCTGTATAACTTTGAAGGGATCAACGACACTATTACCGGCGGCACCCTGCCCCGCATTACGTCGTATTACTCGAACTCACCGCTTGGTATGCAAGAAGGTCCAGCAACAGGCCGCGTGGCCGAATTGCTAGAGCCATACAAAGACTCACTTAAGCCCGGTACACTTGAGGGGTACACACTCCCTGTTTCCGATGGTTCCCGCGCCAATCGCGGCAACACCCGCAAGGCGCTCGCGTTGTTCAAAGAAGCGGGATGGGAGATCGAAGACAACGTAATGCAAAATGCCCAAGGCCAGCCGTTTGAGTTTGAACTGTTGGTCCAGACGGGCGCCGAAGAGAACATCCGCAAGGGTAATATCTTTGTTGAGTCCCTCGTGCCGCTTGGGATCAAGGCAACCTTGACACGCATCGACGCGCCGCAATTCAAAGAGCGCACGCAGGTCTATGACTTTGATATGGCTTACTATAAACGCGGTCTTTCTCTCTCACCCGGTAACGAGCAACTCCTATATTGGGG
Organism: Falsihalocynthiibacter sp. SS001; assembly: GCF_042445055.1. Classification (GTDB taxonomy): domain Bacteria; phylum Pseudomonadota; class Alphaproteobacteria; order Rhodobacterales; family Rhodobacteraceae; genus Falsihalocynthiibacter. The sequence goes on along the minus strand of NZ_CP170339.1, from coordinate 1,803,293 downwards.
CAAAGAGGGTATCGAAACACCCGGATCGCGCAACTGGATGGGTATGAACGAACCCGCCGCCGAAGCCATGATCCACGAGATGCTGAACGCCAAATCACAGGATGATTTTGTCGCCGCGGTTCGCGCACTTGATCGAGTGTTGATTTCAGGACGCTATGTGATCCCATTTGCGTATTCCAACATTGCCCGTATTGCCCACGACAGCGCGCTCAAGTATCCGGAGCACGTGCCAATATATGGCGATTGGATTATGTATCACCCAGATGTTTGGTGGTCTGAGGAGGAAAAATGAGAAACGTTCTATTCATCATTGCAACCTGCGCATCCCTTGCGGCCTGTGCAACGGTCGAGGGCGTAGGCCAGGACATCTCGTCCGGCGCGCGTGCGGTCAGCAACTGGTAGGCGTCTAAGACAGGCAATACGAACAGCGGGCGGCTCTTGGGCCGCTCGTTTTCGTTTCGGTGCTAGGAAATTTTGAAACGGTCCGAACGCAGTTACGTGAGTGATGTCACCCAAAGGATCGAAGCATCCTCTGCCGACGTCGAAATCACATTATGCCCCATAGTCGCGTCATAATAGGCGCTGTCGCCGCGGCGCAACTCAACAGGCTCGTAAAACTCGGTGTAGAGCTTCACAACACCCGTCAGAACATAGAGAAATTCTTCGCCGTCATGGCGTACCCAACCATCGAATTCGTCGATGCTTCGTGCGCGAATGGTTGCCCGATACGGGAGCATCTGCTTTTTCGTCAGGGCATTGCCCAACAGTTCGTGCTCATAGGTGGTTGTCGCATGAGCTTCGCCCTCACCGACTTTGGTGATCGACATACGCCCGTTCACCTGAACCTTGGATGGCGCGGTAAAGAGCTGAGGAACAGAAATTTCCAGCCCCTCTGCCAGCTTCTTGAGCGCCTCATACGTCGGAGACATCTGGCCGTTTTCAACCTTGGACAAAGTACTACGCGCAAGCCCCGCCTGCTTGGCAGCTTGCTCAAGCGTCCAGTTCCGCGATTTACGCAATTCGCGCACGCGCTCCCCAAGGTTCAACGGCTCTACGTGACCTTCGGTTCCGTTCTCGCGTGCTATGCGCACAATGCTCGTGTGTTTTTCGTCCATGCAATTCCTATACGCCAGCCTTAGCCAGCGGCGCAAGCCACGCTAGAAGCTAGAATTCCGATACCTCACAAATCTGTGCATTCAGGTTTACATCCCCCCTTGCTCTGATAGGTTGCCGTTAATCATCAGGACAAGTTTCATCTCCTTGCCCTACGCAACCCCATAAAATCTGCAAGGAGGCCCAATGGTCCGTCTTGATATTATTTCCGATCCGATTTGCCCGTGGTGCTATATCGGCAAAGCCAACCTTGAACGCGCGCTCGCGCAGAATCCGGATCATCCGTTTCAAATCGAATGGCACCCGTTTCAGCTAAATCCCGATATGCCCCTCGACGGGATGGACCGCCGTGAATACCTCGAAACAAAATTTGGCGGCAAAGAAGGCGCCGTAAAGGCCTATGCCCCTGTCGTTGCGGCGGCCGAGGCTGCTGGCCTTTCGATTAATTTCGAGGCGATCGAGAAAACACCCAATACTGTAAACGCGCACCGTCTTATACATTGGGCAGGCCTTGAAAAGCTTCAGTCCCGCGCTGTGGACGCGCTCTTTGAGGCGTACTTTGTTCAAGGGCGCGATATCGGCGACACCGATGTTCTTGCCGATATTGCGGACTCCATTGGAATGGATGCAGCCGTAGTGCGCCGCCTTCTGGATGGGGATCAGGATGTCAAAGACATTCAAGACCGCGACAAACACAGCCGCGAAATGGGTGTGTCGGGTGTTCCTTGTTTCATCGTCGCCAATCAACACGCTGTGCCCGGCGCACAGCCGCCCGAGACTTGGTCCAAAGTAATTCAGGAAATCAACGAACAGATCGCCCAGCAGGACGAGTCCAATACATAAGACCTTCTGCGCGCCCTAATGCGCGCAGAAGCTAACGGCGCTATGCCCTCTTAGAAAGTCCCTCCATGGCTCAGAAAAGACTGTCCCTCCCCGAATTCGTCTCCCTGATCGCAATGATGTTTGCATTGATCGCATTGTCGATTGACGCGATGCTTCCGGGCATACCTGCTATCACCTCGGAGCTTTCACCTGAGGCGCCAAACCGCGTTATGCTCGTCGTGCTGGTATTCGTATTCGGAATGGGGATCGGGACCTTCTTTACGGGTGCGCTTGCCGATGCTTTCGGTCGCAAGACGGTCATTCTCTTGGGGATGGGGATTTATCTGATTGGAGCGATCATCGCGTATTTATCCACCTCGCTTGAAATCCTGCTTGCGGCGCGTCTGCTTCAGGGCATCGGCGCATCGGGGCCGCGTATTGCCGCGCTCGCGATGGTGCGGGACCTGTTTGAAGGGCCGCAAATGGCGCGCGTTATGTCGATCGCGATGACAATCTTCATGATTGTACCTGCGATTGCGCCACTCCTTGGCCAAGCGGTTATTTTCGTTTTCGGATGGCGCGCTATCTTTGCCATGTTTGCTATATTTGCGCTGGTGGCCGGATCGTGGCTGTTCTTTCGCCAAGCCGAGACACTCACACCGGATAATGTGCGCCCGATCTCGATCAAATCCTATTTCTCTGCGTTGTTAGAGCTTAGCCGCAACCGTATCGTGGTGATTTCAATGCTTGTGCAAACGGCTGTTATCACGTTCCTTTTCGCGACGATCTCCTCAATACAACCGATCTTTGACGAAACATACGGAATGGCCAGCAGCTTCCCTTATTGGTTCGCCGGTATCGCCGTTGTTGCAGCGACTTCAAACGTCATCAACGCTCGACTGGTGGTGCGGTTGGGGATGCGTAAGCTCATCAAACGCGCGCTGAGTGCCCATGTTGTTATCGTTGGAATTATCCTCGTGACGGGGCTGATTACTCCGCTTCCGTTCTGGATGTACCTGCTATTGGTTACCGCAAACTTCCTCTTGGTTGGTTTCTGTATGGGGAACCTGACCGCTCTCGCCCTTGAGCCTATGGGCCATATCGCGGGAATGGCTTCGTCGATTACGGCGGGTATTTCTACGGTCCTTGGTGTTGTTATTGCCGTGCCGATCACCCAGAATTTTGACGGAACGCCGATGCCGCTTGTCATCGGGGCATTCACGTGTTCAGTCTGCGCAATTTCGCTGATGGTCTACCTTGGACCACGGCGAATGGATAAACAGTAACCCACGCACAAAAAATCCCGCGCATGGAGCAAACCAGCGCGGGATAGATTCATTTGGGCCGCGCAACAACGCGGCCCTTTTGCATTTATACGGCGTAGTCTAGGGGATGATCCGTGAGTACTTCGCCCCTTCCAGACTTGCGCCCGCCATCAGCCCCGCTTGGCCGAATACCACTGCGATAACAGGTGCAAGGGATGTCGTCGTTCCAACGGCGAGATTTCCGCCGCGATCGTTAACTGCGTATTCGATGTCCGCGCCAGCGGCCCAACCGCTTGAACGGCGGAACTCATTGAGTGCCTGCTCCGTCATAAAGAACAACACATGCGCCATTTGCTGGGCACCGATTTGGAAGCCAACGGTTGCGGATGTTGCGGAGTAGTAATCAACGGTCGCATCATTGATGCGAAGCGCACCCTTCCCAAAGGAGCCACCAACGCCGAAACCAGCCTTGGTAACAACAGGCATAACAAGCATGCCCGTAGATTTCTGAGACAAATCAACTGTCCCCGGATACGCCGAGTACATATGCCGCAAAGTTGCATCCACCTGCGCGTCAAGCACAGCAGCGCCATCATTTCCAATGCCGTTCCCACAAGCAGCCGTCGTAGCCGCAGCAGCACCCGCCGTTAGCAAAAATCCACGGCGCGAAAGACGCTCGATTTGCGTTGATTTAATCATGCTCTATTCCTCAATATTTGGCCGTTTATTGTCAAAACGTACCATTTAGTTGTCGGTTCATGCCGATCTTGCCCCTAATTATAGGGGTTATTCCGTGCATTGTCATTATATATAGTGGTCCGCGCTGTGTAAAATGCGAATTTCCGCTTAAGGTTAACCCAGTATTATCCCTCAGCAAGCAACCGCGCGGCACGTGGGGCAAAGTATGTCAGGATGCCATCGCACCCTGCCCGTTTGAACGCCATCAGGCTTTCGAGCATCACCTTGTCGCCGTCGATCCAATCGTTTTGCGCTGCCGCCATTTGCATCGCGTACTCGCCCGACACCTGATAGGCAAACGTCGGAACGCCGAATTCGGACTTTACCCGATGACAAATATCCAGATACGCCATCCCCGGTTTGACCATAACCATATCCGCCCCTTCGGCGAGGTCGCGCGCAACAAGGCGCATGGCTTCGTCGCTATTGGCGGGGTCCATTTGATAGGTTTTCTTGTCTCCGGTCAGGGCACCAGATGCGCCTACGGCATCGCGGAACGGGCCGTAGAATGCGCTGGCATACTTCGCGGCATAGGACAGGATGGTGACGTTCTGATGTCCTGCATCTTCCAGTGCGGTGCGGATCGCGCCGATGCGATTGTCCATCATATCCGAGGGACCAAGGATGTCCGCCCCTGCGACGGCCTGTGCCAATGCCATTTTCACCAATGCTTCGACGGTACGATCATTCACGATCTCGCCGTTCTCAACGTATCCATCGTGCCCGTTGATGTTATACGGATCGAGCGCGATATCCGTCATCACCGCAATCTCAGGCACGGCTTCTTTGATCGCGCGTATCGCCCGATTGGTGAGGTTGTCAGGGTTCCATGCCTCGGCACAATCTTCGGTCTTGAGCGAAGCGTCCGTATACGGGAACAGACAGATCGCCGGAATACCCAGATCGGCGGCCTCGCGCGCAGCCTCAACAATCAGATCAACCGAGAGCCGCTCAACACCTGGCATACTTGGAATTGGCTGGCGCGTGTTCTCTCCGGCCACAACAAAAACCGGCCAGATAAAATCCGCGGCCGTCAGTGTGTTTTCACTAACCATCGCCCGCAACGCAGGAGATTTTCGCAGACGACGCAAACGGGCAGCGGGAAAAGGAGCAACAGGTGCGGGCATTTTGGTATCCTCATTTGACCAACTTCTTGGGTGCCACGGATTTTCGGCACACTCAAGGGTAGGAATCAGCGCAGGAGCGATATACTGTCCTTGCTTGTGCCTATTGCATAACAAGACACGACGAAGGATGACTGTTTGGATCTCTACGAGAATATTTTCGAACTCATCGATATGCGTTCATTTTCAAACTTGTGGTATTGGATTGGCCTCGCTGTCCTTTGGTCCAGCGCGAGCCATTGGGTGCTCGGCGTACCGGTTGACCTGATACATCGCGCGCGCCGCCTTGAGGGTGAAACCATGCAGGACCTTCAAGACCTCGTTCGGATAAACTGCAACCGCATTCATTATATCATCGAAATGTCGGGGCTTTGGCTTCTTGGCTTCGTGAGCTTTATCCTCACCACATTGGCCATTCTGGGCGGGTTTTATAATGTCGAGTTTGCACAGGCGGTGTTCCTGCTCTTTGCGCCGATGGCAGTTGTCGGATCACTTTCGCTTGCACTTGCACGAGATGTCACCAAAAAGCAGCCCACAGGGCAGATGCTTTGCAAGCGCCTTTTGCGCCATCGCATCTATATTCAGCTTATCGGGGTCGTTTCTATATTTGTCACGGCGATGTGGGGCATGTATCAGAACATGAATTTCAGCGCCTTGTTCGGCTAGATCATCAATAATGCGCCTCCTCCCCGAGGCCGGAGAACCACCGTGGCAACCTCAAACGCCAAGCACATTACCCAAAGCGGCGCCCCAGAAGGATTCGACGCAAAACTCTTGCTGACGGAATTGACCAAGTCGCAAGGCGCAGTCATCCACGTGGCGCGCGATGCGAAACGGCTTGCCGCGATGAAGGCGGCACTTGCGTTCTTTGCACCCGATACGGTTGTGATGAGTTTTCCCGCTTGGGATTGCTTGCCCTATGATCGCGTGTCCCCGAATGCCGATACTTCCGCGGCGCGAATGGCTGTCCTAGCGAGCTTGGTGCATGAACTCCCCAAGCGCTTCATTATTCTGACCACACTATCAGCAGCAATGCAGCGCGTCCCGGCGCGCGAAATACTTCGCAAGTCAGCCTTCACTGCCGCTGTAGGGCAACGTGTCGATATTGACGAGCTACGAGCGTTTCTTGTGCGAATGGGATTTTCGCAGGCTCCAACCGTAACCGAACCAGGTGATTACGCCGTGCGTGGCGGGATCATTGATATCTTTCCCCCAGGCGATAGCGGCCCAATCCGGTTGGATTTCTTCGGCGACACATTGGATGGCCTGCGTCGCTTTGATGCCGAGACACAGCGCACAACCGACAAGCTCAAGACCATCGAACTTGCGCCCGTCTCCGAGGTAATCCTCGATGAGGATGCGATCACCCGTTTCCGCCAAAATTACCGTTTGGAGTTTGGCGCGGCGGGCACCGATGATCCGCTCTACGAGGCCGTATCAGCGGGCCGCAAGCACCAAGGCGTTGAGCATTGGTTGCCCTTTTTCCACGAACGTCTTGAGACTATTTTCGACTATCTCCCCAACGCGTCCATTATGCTCGACGATCAGGTTGATGCCGCGCGGCTCTCTCGTTGGGACAGTATTGCCGATCAGTATGAAACACGCCGCCTTGCGATGTCCGCCAAATCGCGCCTCGATAGTGTCTATAAACCTTGCCCACCTGAGCAACTCTATCTCGATGATGTCGTCTGGGGCAAAGCTGTCGAAGATCACCGCGTCATCACACTCGCGCCGCTGCCGCAATCAACGGGCTTTGGTGTTGTGGATGCTGGCGGGCGGATCGGCCGTAACTTTAGCCCCGAGCGCCAACAGGAGAACGCCAACCTCTTTGAGGCACTTGGCGAGCACATTAACACCAGTCGCAAGAGTAATCAGGTTGTTGTCGCCAGCTTCTCAGAGGGTGCGCGCGAACGTCTGTCGGGCTTGATCGCCGATGAGGGTGTCGAGGGCGCACAACCTATCAAGGATTTTCGCGACATTCCCGAGGGGCGCGGCGGCGTGTTTCTTGCGGTATGGCCGCTTGAGCAAGGATTTGTTTCGCAGGGCCTCACCGTCATTTCCGAACAGGACGTACTGGGCGACCGCCTTATCCGTAGTAGCAAGCGCAAGCGCCGTGCGGATAACTTCCTTACGGAAACGCAGAGCCTCTCTGCCGGAGAGTTGGTTGTGCACGTTGATCACGGCGTTGGGCGCTTTACGGGCCTTGAGACCGTTACCGCAATGGGCGCGCCGCACGAATGTCTGACGCTCGAATATGCGGGCGGCGATCGGCTGTTCCTTCCTGTTGAGAACATCGAACTCCTTAGCCGCTATGGCCACGATGAAGGGTTGCTCGACAAGCTCGGCGGTGGCGCGTGGCAGGCCAAGAAAGCCAAGCTCAAAGAACGCATTCGCGCCGTTGCGGACAAGCTTATCCGAATTGCCGCCGAACGCGCCTTGCGCCGCGCGCCGATCATGTCCCCGCCCGAAGGAATGTGGGACGCATTCGCTGCGCGCTTCCCCTATTCCGAAACAGAAGATCAGCTTTCGGCCATCCATGACACGCTGGACGATATGGAATCCGGCCATCCGATGGACCGACTAATCTGTGGGGATGTTGGCTTTGGCAAAACCGAAATAGCCATGCGCGCAGCATTCGTTGCGGCGATGTCTGGCGCGCAAGTCGCGGTGATTGCCCCGACCACTTTGCTTGCCCGTCAACACTACAAAAGCTTCGCCGAACGCTTCCGCGGCTTCCCGATCGAAGTCCGTCAACTCAGCCGTTTCGTAGGCACCAAAGAAGCCCATGACACCCGTGAAGCCATCAAACGCGGCACGGCGGATATCGTCGTGGGCACACACGCGCTCTTGGCCAAGACCGTGCGTTTTCAGAACCTCGGCCTGCTCGTCATCGACGAAGAGCAGCGTTTCGGTGTCGGCCACAAAGAGCGCCTCAAGGAAATGCGCACCGATATCCACGTTCTTACCCTGACGGCCACGCCAATTCCGCGCACGCTTCAGATGAGCCTGTCGGGTGTACGCGACCTCTCGATCATTGGCACGCCACCGGTGGACCGTCTGGCCATCCATACCTATGTGAGCGAGTTTGACAGCGTAACCCTACGCGAAGCATTCCTCCGCGAGCATTATCGCGGCGGGCAGAGCTTCTATGTGGTGCCGCGCATCAAGGACCTGCCCGAGGTCGAGGAATTCCTGCGCGAGCATGTTCCAGAAGTCAGCTTTGTCGTCGCACATGGCCAGATGGCCGCGGGCGAATTGGATGATCGGATGAACGCCTTTTATGACGGGCAATACGATGTGCTTGTGGCGACAACGATTGTTGAAAGCGGTCTGGATATCCCAACGGCGAACACAATGGTTGTGCACCGCGCAGATATGTTCGGCCTTGCGCAACTCTATCAAATTCGAGGACGTGTTGGCCGCAGCAAGACCCGCGCCTATGCCTATATGACCACCAAGCCCCGCGCGCCTCTTACGCCGACCGCTGAGAAACGGCTGCGCGTATTGGGCAGTCTCGACAGCCTTGGCGCGGGCTTTACGCTTGCCAGCCAGGATCTGGATATTCGCGGCGCGGGGAACCTTCTTGGAGAAGCACAATCGGGCCACGTCCGTGAAGTCGGGTTTGAGCTTTATCAATCCATGCTCGAAGAAGCGATTGCCAAAATCAAATCCGGTGAAGGCGAAGGACTCTCCGACGATAACGATCAATGGGCGCCGCAGATCAACCTCGGCGTGCCCGTGCTGATCCCTGAGGACTATGTGCCCGATCTGGATGTGCGGCTTGGGCTGTACCGTCGTTTGTCTGGCCTCACCAAGAAAGTCGAACTCGAAGGTTTTGCTGCTGAGTTGATCGACCGCTTCGGAGAATTGCCGCGTGAGGTCAATACGCTACTGCTTGTTGTGCGGATCAAGGCAATGTGCAAACGGGCCGGCATCGCGAAACTTGACGCAGGCCCCAAAGGCGCGACGCTTCAATTCCATAATGATAAGTTCGCATCCCCCAAAGGGCTGGTGGAATTCATCGGCGATCAAAAAGGCAAAGCCAAAGTGCGCGACAACAAAATCGTTGTGCAACGTGATTGGGAAAAAGAAGCGGACAAAATCCGCGGCGCTTTCGCCATCGCCAAAGAGCTTGCGGAGAAGCTCCGCGACGAAAAAAAGCGCAGCAAGGCCAAGACATAAGAAAGGGCGGCACCAAGGGCCGCCCGTTTCATTTCAACCGATTTGGCCTTAGCCCATATGACGAAGACGTTTGATCAAGCTTGAAGTGTCCCAACGATTGCCGCCCATCTTTTGGACGTCCTTGTAGAACTGATCCACCAAGGCCGTCAGCGGCAGGCTCGCGCCATTTTCGTCCGCAGTATCAAGACATATCCCAAGGTCCTTGCGCATCCAATCCACAGCGAACCCATGATCAAACTCATCCGCGATCATCGTTTTGTAGCGGTTCTGCATCTGCCAGCTTCCGGCGGCGCCTGCGGAAATCGTTTCGATAACCGCTTCGCCATCAAGGCCTGCTTTCTCGGCAAAATGTAGCGCCTCGGACAGGCCCTGAACCACACCAGCGATGCAAATTTGGTTAACCATTTTCGTCAGCTGCCCCGCGCCATTTTCGCCCAGACGGCTACAGACTTTGGCATATGCGGCCATAATGGGTTCCGCACGGTCATAAACGTCCTGATCGCCGCCACACATGATCGAAAGCACGCCATTCTCGGCCCCCGCTTGTCCGCCCGAAACAGGCGCATCGACATAGCCAATACCCGTTTCTGCGGCGACCGCATAAAGCTCGCGCGTCACAGCGGCGGAAACTGTGGTGTGATCGACAAAGACCGAACCGCTCGCCATAGATTGAAACGCCCCATCCGGCCCCACGCAAACCGAGCGCAAATCATCATCATTGCCCACACATGCCATGACAAAATCCGCGCCCTGTGCGGCTTCCGCAGGTGTCTGCGAAAAGCTGCCGCCGTGCTCTTTGGCCCATGCTTCTGCTTTGGCGGTTGTACGATTATATACCGTTACATCATGGCCCGCTTTGGCGAGGTGGCCCGCCATGGGATACCCCATTACACCGAGCCCTAAAAAAGTGATTTTCGCCATAGCTTTTCTCCCAACATTTTTTCGCGTAGACAACCGCAAACCAAAGGTTTCTCTTGCGAGTCTCTATCTTGTCGAACACTAATGTATACACTAAGCGCGTCAAGCGGGAGGCGTCATGAAAACCCTTTTCAAATGGCTATATCGGCTGGTCTTGGCGGGCATTGCAGCAGTCATTATCGGGTTTGTGGGCGCATATTACCTCGCGGGGCGTTCAATCCCTGATTACGATGCCGAATATGCCATCGCCGAGCTTACCGGCGAAGTCGAAATCGTGCGTGATAATGCCAGCGTTCCCCATATTTTCGGCGAAACAGATGAGAGTGTCTATTTCGGCCTCGGGTTCGCCCATGCGCAGGATCGCCTTTGGCAGATGATCATGATGCGTCGCACCGCCGAAGGGCGCTTGTCCGAATTGTTCGGCGAACGGGCCTTGGCGATTGATGATTTGATGCGTCGCCTTGATATCTATGACCTGTCCAAACGATCCGTGCGCGCCCAAGACCCCGAGACACTCGAGGCGCTCAATGCCTACGCGCGTGGCGTAAACAGTTGGCTTGATGCCGTCAACGAAGGCGCACAAGGACGAGGCGCGCCCGAGTTGTTCCTCTATTCCACCCCGCTTGCGCCATGGACGCCGGCGGACTCGATTGCTGTTGCGAAGCTCATGGCGGTTCAGGCCTCTGCACACCTAGAGGAAGAAGTGCTGCGGACCCGTGCGATGCTTGCGATTTCACCAGAGCGGGTTCCTGACCTCGTGCCTGATCCCATGAACCAGCCGATCAACGCCCTACCGGAATACGCATCATTCTTTCCCAAGGATGCCGAGTTTCCGATATATACCGATTTTTCCAATGGTTCTGATCCGCTGACAGAGTCGCTCTCCCCGTTCAAGAGCCGCGCTTTTGCTGGGGCATCCAATGCTTGGGCGGCGGCCCCGTCCCGTTCGGCGACGGGTTCGACGCTGCTTGCAAATGATCCCCATATCGGGTTTTCCGCGCCTGCGGTCTGGTATCTTGCGCGTATTGAACTTGAGGACGGCGGCATTATCGGCGGCACCATCCCCGGTATCCCTGCGATCATTTCCGGCCGTTCCAAGGAAATCGGCTGGGGTGTGACATCGTCTTATATGGATGACCAAGACGTTTTCATCGAGCGTTTGAACCCCGAAGATTCCGAGGAATACCTCACACCGAATGGCTTCAAGCGTTTTGAAATCCGTCAAACCATCGTAAAGGTTAAAGACAGCGAGCCGCGCACCCTCACGCTGCGCTGGACCGAAAATGGCCCAGTCCTTCCGCCAAGCCACTATGACGTTGGCAAGGTCACGCCGCGCGGGCATGTCGCGACGCTTGCATGGACCGCGCTTTCGGCCCGTGACACTTCGATTGGCGCAATGATCAAGCTGATGATGGCAAAATCAATCGACGAGGCCATTGAGGCGGGTGAAGGTTATATCGCCAACTCGCAAAACGTGACGCTGATTGATGATGATGAGATCGCCCTCAAGACCTTCGGCGCCGCTCCTAAACGCGCAGAGAACCACCAATCCAAGGGCCGAACCCCTGCGCCGGGCTGGCTTGCCAATAACCGCTGGCAGGGCCGTATGGACTATGCCGACAATCCAGAGTTCCGCGCCCCTGCTGGGGGAATATTGGGCAACACGAACAATCAGATCGTCGACCGCCCCTTCCCCAATCACATCAGCTATTTCTGGGGAGATACCGAGCGTATTCAGCGTTGGCAGAAGCTGATGATGAACCGCGAGGTCCACACCCGCGAGAGCTTTATCGAAGGGCAGTTGGATACCGTCAGCGTGACGGCACGACGCTTGCTCCCGCTTATTGCGGCCGACCTCTGGTTTACCGAGGCCCAAGCGCCCGAAGGCACCCGTGAACGTCAGCGCCAGATCGCGCTTGATTTGCTTGCGGACTGGAACGGTGAAATGAACGAGCACCTGCCCGAGCCACTTATCTATGCGGCGTGGATGTATACCCTGCAACAACGTCTGATTGAGGATGATCTCGGGCCGTTCGCCAAGGACTTTGCCCACCTTAATCCTGTTTTCATCGACCGTGTGTTCCGAGATGTCGATGGTGCAAGCGCGTGGTGCAACGTGGTGCAATCAACGCTAGACGAGACCTGTACCGACATGGCGCGACTGTCGCTCGATGATGCGCTGTTGTGGCTTCAGGAAAACTATAGCTCGGACCTTACATCCCTGCGTTGGGGCGATGCTCATCAGGCTACACATGACCATGCGGTGCTGGGCACCACTCCGATTTTGAAGTGGTTTGTGAACATCCGTCAAAGCACCTCTGGCGGTGACAACACGCTTATGCGCGGCCTGACGGCGGGTGTTGGCTCCAATCCGTTCCTCAACGTACATGGCGCGGGCTATCGCGGGGTTTATGACTTCGCGGATCCAGATAGTTCTGTGTTTATCATTCCAACAGGTCAATCAGGTCACCCGCTAAGCCGTCATTACGATGACCTCGGCCAACTGTGGCGGCGCGGAGAGTACATTCCCATGAGCCTTGATCCAGAGCTAGCACGTGCTGGTGCCGTCGGGATCACAACCTTGCGTCCAAGATAGCTGCCCGCACAACGGGCAGCCCTTACATATCGCGGAAGTTTTTCTCTTGGCGGGCGGTCCAGTAGACCGAGAGGTGGAAACCGTCTTCGCCTTGAGTTTCGTTTTCAACCAGACCTTCGGAAAAGAGCCACGCACGCTTTTTTCCATCGCTGAACGGTAGGACAAGATCGCGGCGAGTTTTGGGATCGGTCAGGGCTTCTGATACCGCATCAAGCAGCTCTTCCATCCCCTCACCAGTTATCGACGACGTGGCGAAAATTGTATCTTCGCGCTCGGCCCTGGCGATGATGCCTTCTTTGTCGCCCTCATCCAGAAGGTCGATCTTATTCCAGACTTCGATGATCGGCGTTTCCTTGGGTACGCCAAGATCGGCCATAATCGAGTTTACGTCATTGGCTTGCTGTTCCGTCAGCGGATGCGAAATATCACGAACGTGAAGGATCAGATCAGCGTCCAGAACCTCCTCAAGCGTCGCACGGAAAGCGGCAACAAGCTGTGTCGGTAGTTCCGAAATAAAACCAACCGTATCAGAGAGAATAATCTGTTTTCCTGACGGAAGTTCGACCGAACGCATCGTCGGATCGAGCGTCGCAAACAACATATCCTTGGCAAACACCTCGGCTCCCGTCAGACGGTTGAACAGCGTGGATTTGCCAGCGTTGGTGTAGCCAACAAGCGCAACAACAGGGAACGGAACGCGCGCACGAGCCTGCCGATGCAGGGCGCGTGTTTTCACCACTTTGGAAAGCTGGCGTTGAAGCCCCTGAATACGTTCGTCGATTGCACGACGGTCGGCCTCGATCTGGGTTTCACCCGGACCACCGACAAAACCAAGGCCACCTCTTTGGCGCTCAAGGTGGGTCCATGCACGCACCAGACGTGTTCGCTGATAACTCAGCGCGGCAACCTCAACCTGTAGCACACCCTCGCGGGTTCGGGCACGGTCCGAGAAAATCTCAAGGATAAGCCCCGTACGGTCGAGGATTTTAACACCCCATTCCTTTTCGAGGTTACGTTGCTGAACCGGCGTCAACGCACCATCAATCAACACAAGGTCAACTTCGGCAGATTTAATAAGCTGCTTTAGTTCCTCAGTTTTACCACTCCCAAAGAGCCAGCCAGCCCGCGCCTTAGGAACAGGCACGACCGTAGCACCAACAACATTGGTTTCGGGCATCGCCTCGGCGAGGGATACAGCCTCTTCGAGCGCGAACTTGGGATCACGGCGTAGCCGATCACTCCGCAGATCGGGGTGTAAAACCCAAACTGGGGTATCGGGCTTCTCGGGGTATTCTTCTCCCATTTGGGCCTATTCTTCGCCTTCGTACAAGCTGATGGGTTGTGAAGGCATAATCGTGGAAATCGCGTGCTTATAAACCAATTGCGATTGTCCGTCACGACGCAAAAGCACACAGAAGTTATCAAACCAAGTGATAACGCCCTGAAGTTTTACGCCATTGATAAGAAATATCGTGACCGGAATTTTTGTTTTGCGAACATTGTTAAGAAATGCGTCTTGTAAATTTTGCTTATCGGCAGCCATCGTTTATTAGCCTTTTTCTTGTTTTTATGTGCCAGATTCAAATACAGGTATCGTCACCCTGCCCCTTAGTATGGCAATCCAACCACCGAGTTTCCAGTGCAAATTCGTAACTTCTTGGGAGAAATTACGAACACCGGCCTAATTGCGCCAAGTATCGGGGTTGAGCAAAGCGATAATCGCCAACGTTTCAAGCCGCCCGAGGACCATGGCACCCGCGAGGATCATTTTCGCGATTGGTGCAACGTCAGCATAGGAAATCGGTGTTTCTGTCACGACATTTGCTAGTGGCCCGGTGGTCGAAAGCGCGGCAATCGTAAGGATCATAGCGTTGTCAAAGCTCAAACCGTTTACCGCAAGCAGCAGCATGATCACCGAAAGAGATAGCGCGAACAGCATGAAGAATATCCATGCAACATAGGCCCCGTGTCGCCGCAAATGCCGTCCATCGGCACCCGATCCGGTGATGCTTGATGGATGCACAAGGCGCTCTGTCTCGCGTTGACCGTTCTTGTAAAGCGCATAGACCCGCAGAAGCTTTACCCCACCTGCCGTTGTCGCAACACCGCCGCCGATCATCGCCAGCCCAAGCGGAATAAGCCCCGGCGTGGCCATGCCAGACCAGTAACTTGCATCCCCCCAAGAGCGGCTCTCGAACCCTGTTGTGGTCAGGAAGGACACCACCGTAAACACACTTCCCCAAAACGCGGATATCGCCTCACCCGTGTCACCAATCGCGTCCTCGCCAAAGGCACCGTACCAGTGGCGCATGAACATAAGTGAGGGAATCGACAGGATCAGGAAGCTCGCAAAGCGGATCTCGGGGTCACGGGCGAATGTTTGAAAGTTGCGGCCATGAATGTCCGTTGCGAAGGTCAGGCGCGAAATCGCAAAGAACATGGCGAGTAGAATGAAGAACTCGCCCAGCCAGCTTGAATCAGAGGTAAGCAAACCACCCGTCGCTGAAATCCCGCTGGTACATAGCGTCGACATCGCATGGACAAACGCCACAAACGGACGGTCCCCAGAAAGGATCAACAGCAGCCACAGCACTGCCGTAAGCCCCACGTATATCGGCAAAAGCTGAATGGCCGCCCGCACAAGACGCTCGGACCCATCCGCAACATGTGTGATCTGAGAGATATCTGCCGCCACGCGCCGCCGCGCAGAGGACAAGACCTCAAATCCACCAAGGTTCAAGGGCGCAAGGATCGCAACCGCGCTCACCCATATAAAGAACCCGCCAAGCCACGCCACGAAGGCCCTCCAAAGGTGGAGCGACTCTGGTATTTCATCGGGTTCAAAAAGTGTCGCGCCGGTCGTTGTGATCGAGGACACCATTTCAAAATAGGTGTCCATATAGGTGACGTTCTGAAGCGATTGGTGCATCGGCACCGCCAGCATAACCGGCAAGAACGCAAAGCACACAAAGAGCGAAAGCAGATGGCTTCCCGCCTCATTTCTGGCCTGATAATTCGCCGTTGCCAGCGCCATCACAAGAGTAAACGCCAGAAACAACAAGCCGCCATAAAGGAACACGCGCGCCGTTTCAAAATCCCGAACGGCACCCGCATGAAGCGTCGGCACGAACATCGCAAGCGAACCAATCCCCATCAGGATCACAAAAAGCGGCAATGCGAGGATGCGCGCGAACATCTCTAGAAGAAATCAATCGAAACCTGCAGGAGGCGCTCGACCTCCGGCACATCGGCGGACATGGTGAAAATCGTAATCACATCCCCCTCCTCGATCCGCATTGAACCGTCGGGACGTGAAACTTTGCCATCTCTTAGAACCGCGCCGATCAACACACCCTCGGGGAAGTCGATGTCGCGCAAGGCAACACCCGAGATCGGGCTCGTCGAGAGCACCTGTGCCTCGATAACTTCGGCCTCTGCATCGCCAATCGAATGCACTTCGCGCACACGCCCGTGACGTATATGGCGTAGAATGGAGCTCACCGTCGTGGCGCGCGGATTGATATAGGCGTCAATTCCCATCGGCGCGAGCAGCGGCACAAGTGTCGGGTCGTTCACTAGACAAATGGCCATGGGGCACCCCATCCCCTTGGCACGCACAGCCGCCAAGAGGTTCACCTTGTCGTCGTCGGTCACACACAAAATCGCGTCCGAGCGGCTTATACCCGCTTCCTCAAGCAATTCAGGGCTAAGTCCGTCGCCGTTCAAAACAATGGTTCGCTCAAGCGCATCAGCGGCGTGCTCTGCACAGCGGCTGTCGCGTTCAATAATCTTGGCGCGGACATTCCCCGCATTCTCAAGCGCGGTTGCGACCGCAAGGCCGACATTACCGCCACCAATAATGACGACACGCTCTTGTTTTAATTGGGTTTTTCCGAAAACCTCAAGCGTGCGATTAACGTCCCCCGTGTTGGTGAAAACGTAAACCTGATCGCCGCCGAACAACTGATCATTCGGGTTTGGCACGAACAAAGAGCCTTTGCGACGAATCCCAACGACATTCGCCGAAAGCGTCGAGAACAAATCCGTCAGCTGGCGAAGCGGCGTATTAAGAACCGGACAATCATCGGCCAGTTGCAGACCTAGAAGCTGGCTCTTGTTGTCCAGAAAGCTCTCGGTATCAAAAGCTGCGGGCGCGGAAAGCCGAAGCAAAGCGGCCTCGGCGACTTCTTTCTCGGGCGAAATCACCACGTCGATCGGCATGTGATCGCGCCGATACAAATCCGAGTAGATTGCATCAAGATAGGATTGGCTCCGCAAACGGGCGATCTTGCGGGGGATGGCAAAGACAGAGTGCGCCACCTGACAGGTGACCATATTCACCTCGTCCGAATGGGTCGCAGCGATAATCATATCCGCATCGCGCGCGCCTGCCTCGTCAAGGACATCAGGGTAACTCGCAAAGCCAGCAATCCCCTGAACCTCAAGCGTATCCATCGCACGGCGTACCAGATCGGGGTTGTTATCAACGACGGTGACGTCGTTTCGCTCGCCCGAAAGGTGACGCGCGATTTGCCAGCCGACCTGACCCGCTCCACAGATAATGACTTTCACGACACCGCCCTTTTGTGCAAATTCAACAGGTTCTTAATCACAAACATCTATGGCCTATGGCAGTATTTTGGTCAATTCAAGAGCCATCATTCCGCTTCCGCGTTATCCAATTCATCAACATGCGCTACGCGTGCGCCGGTCTTGTTACTGGTTACAATCCCGAGCGATTTAAGCTTACGGTGAAGGGCGCTGCGCTCCATGCCAACGAAGGTCGCTGTGCGGCTGATGTTGCCGCCGAAACGGTTAATTTGGGTCATCAGGTACTCGCGCTCAAAAAGCTCGCGCGCTTCACGCAATGGCAATGTCGCCAAACCAGCCGAGAGTACAACACCTGTTTCACTCTCCGAGGGCTCACCTTGTTGCGGCAATTCACTCGCTTCGATTACTTCGCTATCGTTGCCAAGAATAAGGATCCGCTCGATCACATTCTTGAGCTGGCGGACGTTGCCCTGCCATTTCATTGTCTGAAGGAGTGCCTGTGCTTCCTCGGAAAGAGTTCGCAGTGGCAGGCCTTGCTCCTTGTTGAAGGCCGCAATGAAGGCCGCCGCAAGCTCTGGAATATCCTCGCGACGCTCTTCAAGCGATGGCACCGAGATCGGCACGACGTTTAGGCGATGATAGAGTTCCTGACGGAAGTTCCCTGCTTCAATCTCAGCCTGCAAGTCTCTGTTTGTACTCGATATTACGCGAATATCGACGCGCACCTTATCGCTCCCACCGACACGCTGGAACTGTTGATCTACCAATACTCGCAGAATTTTGCTCTGTGTCCCCAAGGGCATATCGGCGACCTCGTCGAAATAGAGCACGCCGCCATGGGCCTCTTCGAGAAGACCAGGCTCAACTCCACGATCCGCAGACTCGCGCCCAAAGAGCACCTCTTCCATCCGCTCTGGTTCAATCGACGCAGAGTTCACAACAACGAACGGCGCACTTGCGCGGTCGCTTTCGCTATGAATAAAGCGCGCCGCGATTTCTTTGCCGGAACCCGCTGGGCCGCTCAGCATGATACGACCGTTGGAGCGCGTCACCTTTTCGAGGTTAGACTTCAATGCCTTAAATGAAGAGCTTGAGCCAATCATCTCGGTCAATGCAACGTCGCGGCGGCGAAGTTCTGTGTTCTCGCGGCGCAGACGCGAAGTTTCCATTGCTCGCGAAATGACGACTAGGAGTTGATCAATGTTGAAGGGCTTTTCGATGAAATCGTATGCGCCTTGCTTGATCGCAGCGACGGCGATTTCGATATTTCCGTGCCCCGAGATAATGACAATCGGAACTTCGGGATGGCTCCGCTTCACGGATTTCAGGATGTCGATCCCGTCCATGTTGCTATCCTTGAGCCAGATATCGAGGATCATCAATCCCGGAGTTTCGGCCGCGACCTGATCCATGCACTCTTCGGAATTGCTAGCAAGACGTGTCGTAAACCCTTCATCTTTAAGGATATCAGAGATTAGTTCGCGAATGTCGCGCTCATCATCAACGATTAAAATATCACCCATTTTAGCTCACCTCTCGTAGTTGGTTGGTCTCGCCCAAAGGAAGGGCGATCTCCACACAAGCGCCTGCATGTGTCGTATTTCCAAATAGTTCCGCATCAAGAAGCGACAGCGTTCCGCCGTGCTCTTCGATGATCTTCTTAACAATGGGCAAGCCAAGCCCCGTACCTTTATCCCGCGTCGTAACATAGGGCTCAAAGAGCCGCGAACGATCGACTGGGAAGCCAATTCCGTTATCTGAAACCCTAATATGAAGGATGTTATCCTCTGTCTCCATCGCCACTTTGACCATGGGATCAAACCCATCAGGGACGCCGTTTTCTATATGCGTTTCAACGGCTTCTCCCGCATTCTTTATCAGGTTCGTGAGAGCCTGTGCGATCATCGTCGAGTCAACTTCAGAGAAAATCGGCGTATCGGGGACATCTGCTTCGAGCGTTACATCGCCCAAAGCGCCGGTTTGAAGCTGTACTGCGTCGCGCATAATCTCGGTCAGGTCGTGCACACGGCGCTCTGGTTCTGGCATCCGCGCGAATTTGGAAAACTCGTCAACTATTCGACGCAAGTCGTTGGTTTTCCGCACAATAACTTCGGTCATACTACCCAGACCTTCGGCATCCTCCTCGGAAAGTTTGGGGGAGTATTTCCGTTTTAGCCGCTCTGCCGAAAGCTGAATCGGAGTGAGCGGATTCTTGATTTCATGTGCAATCCTGCGCGCAACATCACCCCATGCAGCCATGCGTTGGGCTGTTACAAGGTCCGTCACATCGTCAAACGCAATCACGTACCCCTCGAGTGTTTCGTCAGATCCACGTCGCGGTGAAATTCGGACCAGTAGGTTTTCCTGTTTGCCGTCGCGAATAACACGCACCTCTTCTTGAGCGGTGTCGGCACGGTTTGCCTTGGCGCGCTCAAAAAATTCGCCGAACTCTGGAACCGCAAGTGCCAGCCGGCGATGCCCCGCCTCGCTCGGGAGGTCCAAAAGCCGTTGCGCCGCGCGGTTCACAAAATCCACCGAACCATCCGCATCAAGCCCAACCACTCCAGAGCTTACCGAACTTAGCACCGAGTCAAACTGACGGCGGCGCGCCTCGATCTGGCGGGTGTTTTGCAGCAACTCTTCGCGTTGCTCCCGCAGCTTTTCAGTCATCTGGTTAAAGAAGCGGGAAAGCAGCGCAATTTCGTCGTCGCCCGATTCCTCGAGCACGCGTACGTTCAAATCCCCTGCTCCAACGCGCTGAGCGGCGCTCGTTAGACGTCCAACAGGACGTGAAAGACGCTCGGCGAACCACAAGCCAAGCCAGACCGATGAAAGGATCAAAATAACCGCAAAGCCCATGTACAGAAGGCCGAACTCGAATAGAATTTTCCCGCGGTCCTTCTCAAGCTGTTGATAAAGCGAAACCGTTTCTTTGGTTTCATCAAGCAGGCTCAGGATGTTTCCATCGACTTCGCGGGAGACATACAAGAACCGATCCACAAGGCCAGACAATGCCACAAGCGCGCGGAACTCGTTGTTGGTCCAATCGCGGATCACCACGGTTTCGCCTTGGTTGGCCTTGTCGAAGTCCGACATTCCGGGGCGTTCGTAGTTAAAGAGGTATGAGCGGTCCCCGCGCGCCCGAATTTCGCCCGATCCATCCACAACAAATGCTTCGCGAAGGCCGCGCTGAACGTTTGCCTGACCTCTCGTGAGGATTTCGCGCAGATCTCCTTCCGAGATATGGAAGCTTCCTAGCGCGATGAGATCAATTTCATGGGCAAGCTGCTCGGCGTCAGACACGAGGTCGGTACGGTGCTCTTCTTCGTATGCTTGTGCCGCAGCAAGGGAGTTGGAAACCACCTCGCTGACGCGTCCTGAAAACCATCCCTCAACCCCGACATTCACCGTCAGCACCGCGAAAACCGCGACCAGAATAGTCGGAAGCAATGCCACCAGGGCAAACACGCCAGTTAGCCTGAGGTGGAGTCGTGACCCCGCCGATTTCGCGCGCCGCGCCGCAACCATGCGCACCACTTTTTGCAGCACCAAAGCCGCAATCGCGAGCACATAGATCATATCAGCCAGCAAAATCAGCCGAAGCGAATTTGTGCCTGTGAGAGCTTCGAACGGTCCGAGAGCAGCAAAGGTAAGGCCCGCCAGAAGTGGGCCCAAAACAACCAAACTGAGGGTCGCGAAATTCTTGAAACGCCGTTGACGACGCAGACGCGTCAGGCGTTCAAGTGTTACATTACGGACCAAACTCGGCACCGCAGCCCCCAAAGATACTGTGTCCAATTTTGGACACGCCACAATATGCACGCATCATCACAAGAGCAGAAGCGTTCTTGCAACGGGTGTGTTGCGGTTTTACATCAACTTGCGGCGCCGTGTCACGTTAATTTCGAGCTCGGTGATCTTCTTTCTGAGGGTGTTTCGGTTGATACCTAATAAATCGGCACACTTAGCCTGATTTCCGCCCATCGCATCGAGCGAAATTTCTATCAATGGAGTCTCTACTTCGCGCAGAATCCGCTGATAAACGCCGGGAGGTGGCAGTGCTCCGCCGTGCAAATCAAAATAGCGCCGAAGGTGCTTCGCGACGGATGCAGAGAGCATTTCCCCCTCGCCACCCCCACCGGCAGGTTCAATCACGGGCTGATTGCCGAGGACCAGCTCGACCTCGGCCCGGTTGATTTCTTCACCAACACTGGTGACGACCAAACGGCGGACGGAATTCTCTAGCTGGCGGACATTGCCAGGCCAACTATAGGCGCGAATGACTTCCATAGCGTCCGCCCCAAAACGGCGCAGCGGCGCGCCCTCGCGTTCGGCGCGTGCAAGGAAATGCTCGGCAAGGAGCGGAATATCATCAACACGCTCGCGCAGCGAAGGAACCGCAATCGTCACGCCACAGAGGCGATAGAATAAATCCTGACGAAAGCCGCCGCTCTCCATTTTCTGGCTTAGGTTTGATTGGCTCGTGGCCATGATCCGAGGCGCGTTATCGCCGAAACTGTCGAGCATACGCACAACGCGCGCTTGCGCATCAAGATCAAGATCGCCGACCTCGTCAAACAAGATCGAACCGCCTTTGGCGCGTGATATAACCGTTGCGGGCCCATCCATTCCCTGTAGATCATTCGCAGAAGCCACCACGAACGGAAGCGTCCGACGATCCGAGAAATCGTGAATGGCACGTGCTATCAATGACTTACCAGTACCGCTTTCACCCGAAATCATCACTGTCAGGTCGGTGTTCATCACACGCGCCACCAAGCGATAGAGTGTCTGCATTTGCTGCGTGCGCCCCACGAGCGGCAGGTCCTCTCTGTGCTCCTCACGCGGGGTGCTGGATTCTTTGGCGACAGGATTAACGCGCCGCTTCACCTCTAGGGCGCGGGCCGCTCGTTTCATCAAATCGGGCAGATCAAATGGCTTGGGCAGGTAATCATAGGCCTCGGCCTCCGCGGCCTGAATCGCCGTCATGATGGTGTTTTGCGCCGAAATTACGATTACGGGCAAACCGGGGCGAAGCTCTGAAATCTTGGGAAGTGTTTCAAGGCCGTTCCCGTCTGGCATCATCACATCCGAAATAACCAGATCGCCTTTTCCTTCTTCAACCCAACGCATCAGGGTCATGAGCGACGATGTCGCGTGCACCTTGCACCCTGCCCTTGTAAGGGCCTGTGTCAAAACCGTGCGGATCGTGCGATCGTCGTCAGCGACAAGAACTGTACCGTCCATTATTGGATCTCCGTTTGTGTTTGGCTGGTTTCCGCGGCTTCAACGTCGTCTTTGGTGGCAACGGGTAAAGACACGCGGAAAACGGTGCGACCAGGGGTGGAATCAACTGCGATCCAGCCCTGATGCTCCGAAATAATTTTGCTTACGAGCGCAAGCCCGAGCCCCGTTCCGTTCTCACGGCTTGAGACGAAAGGCTCAAAGATGTCTGCCGCAATCTCGGGCGGCAATCCGGGGCCGTCGTCGATGATCTCGATCTGCAGCGGTACGGATCCCGAGCCATCAGCACGGCGTAGGCGCATGGAATTCTCATAGAACGTGTGAATGCGGATATTGCCGCCTTCTTTGTTGGCTTCGGAGGCATTCTTGAGCAGGTTCAGAAATACTTGCTGAAGCTGATCTGCATCGCCCCACGTGGATGGCAAGGATGGATCGTAATCCTCGGCAATATTCATATGCGCGCCGAAACCGACCATCGCAGAGCGCCGTGCGCGATCGAGAATATCGTGAATATTCACGGCACTACACTGCGGCTTCAGGACATTGCCAAATTGCTCGACCTGCTCCAAGAGCTTCACGATGCGACGGCATTCGGTCACGATCAGGTCCGTCATTTCCTGATCTTCGGGTTGTAGGTTCATCGAGAGAAGCTGTGCAGCCCCCGTGATTCCCGCGAGCGGGTTCTTAATCTCATGCGCGAGCATCTCGGCCATGCCAATTGCCGACTTCGCGGCCGTTTTAACCGAATGGCTGCGACCAAGGCGATCAGCGATTTCACGAGGCGAGATAAGCAACAAAATCTGCCCGCTCCGCGCGCCCGAAGCTGTGGTGAGCGGCGCGATCTGGATGTTGCAAAGGACGGGTGCGCGCTCTCCGCCCCCTACGTCCACATCATTGATAAACAGCGCGGATTCATCGGAACGCACCCGCTCAAAGCTTGCCTCAAGCGGAGCGTCAATCATGACTTTATCCCACACGGAGGCATTAAGGAGGACCTTGGACGAGGAGTTCAGAAAGCTCTCGGCAACGGTGTTACTCTCAATAATCCTGTCTTCCGCATCAAGGATAAACGCAGGGATCGGCAGGGACGCCCAGAGGTCGGTATCGTATTCGGTCATGCGGCAATCCTATGATCGGGAGAGAGAGCATTAGGCAAAAGTCTGAACACATTATCGGGCGTTTCGGTGAGCACCGCCTTGCGCAGGTCCTTGGGCGTTTGGGCGCCATCCATATACCAGCCCAAGTGTTTACGCGCGACGCGACCGCCCAACGGCGCATCGTAAAAATCGAGCATCGACTGATAGTGGTTCGCAACCATTTCGACCAGTTCCGCGCCCTTCGGAACCACGGGCGGCTTGGTACCCGTCAGGGCAGCGGCGACTTGTGCCAGCACCCACGGCTTGCCCTGTGCACCGCGCCCAATCATGACGCCATCAGCGCCAGAAAGCTCCAGCGCCTTGCGGGCGGTCTCCTCATCGACAATATCACCATTTGCGACAACGGGAATATCGACGGCTTCCTTTACCTGCGCGATGGCGGCCCAATCGGCGTGTCCCTTATAAAACTGGCACCGCGTGCGGCCGTGGATTGTGATCATGCGAATGCCTGCGGCCTCAGCGCGTTGCGCCAACTCTGGCGCATTCAGCATCGCGTCATCCCATCCCAGACGCGTCTTGAGCGTAACCGGCACCTTGACCGCGGCCACGACAGCCTCAATCAACGTCAGAGCGTGATCCAGATCTTTCATCAGGGCCGAGCCGGAATAGCCATTTACGACCTTCTTGGCGGGGCAACCCATATTGATATCAATGACCGTCGCGCCGTTATCTTCGATCATACGAGCCGCTTCGCCCATCCAGTAGGCATCCTTGCCGGCTATCTGAACGGAGGTGTTCTGGCTATCAAATCCCAATTCCGCACGCTCTCGAACGCCGGGTTTGCCCTCAAACATCTCTTGGCTTGCGACCATTTCACTAACGACCAGCCCTGCTCCGAAAGACGAAACAAGATTCCTGAACGGCAGATCTGTAATCCCTGCCAAGGGGGCAAGAAAGACAGGTGGATCCAAAGTGATATCTGCAAGTTTAATAGTCAAACGCCCAATCCTTGTGCAAATAATTAGCTACGCCCCAATACACCAAAAGGCAATTCCATCAACACGCATTCTGCGTAAAAAACGTGCCGCGCACAAAAAATAGGCAGCAACTCTTGCATTGTCCTTGTGTTGTGCATTGCATAGACAGGTCTCAGAAAACAACGAGGGTATTTCAACGGTTATGCGCATATCTGCTCTGATTGTTGCCGCTGGCAAAGGGTCTCGCATGGGTGGCGACGCAGCCGCACCTGCGAAACAATTCCGCACCCTCGCCGGTCAAAGTGTCCTCGCACATACGGTTGCCCGCTTTGCGCAGCACCCCTCTGTGCATTCAATCATTGTTGTTGCGCCCAAGGGCGAACAGCAGCTTGCGCAAGATTCGATTGATACGGATGTTACCATTGTTGAGGGCGGTGCGTCACGCAGCGCATCGGTTGCAAACGGGCTTGCGGCACTTCCGGAGGAGTGCACGCATGTCCTTATACATGACGGTGCCCGACCTCTTGTCTCGGCGGAAATAATCGACGGCGTGATTGAGGCGCTGCACTCCTCCAAGGCCGCCGCGCCCGCGCTTGCGGTTACCGACGCCCTGTGGCGCGGAAAAGAAGACCGCGTGATTGCGCCAACCTCTCGAGAGGGGCTATATCGCGCGCAAACACCGCAAGGGTTTGAGATTGCAGCCATTCGCACCGCTCATTCCGCACCTTCAGACGCCGCCGATGACGTTGAGCTGGCCCTTGCGCACGGGCTTGACGTAACCATTACGCAGGGCCATGAAGACAATATCAAACTCACCTATCCCGCCGATTTCGAGCGGGCCGAACGCATCATCGCAGCGAGAAAAACAACTATGGATATACGAGTCGGCAACGGATTTGACGTGCATCGCTTTGGCGACGGAGATCACGTAACTCTCTGCGGTATCGAGGTTCCTTTTTCGCGCGGCCTACAGGGACATTCAGATGCCGATGTTGGAATGCATGCGGTCACAGACGCCATTTATGGTGCCTTGGCCATGGGCGATATCGGACAGCACTTCCCGCCCTCTGATCCACAATGGAAAGGCGCTGCAAGCCATATCTTCCTACGTCATGCGGTGGATTTGGCCCATTCTCAGGGCTTTGAAATAAGCAACGCGGACTGTACCCTCATTTGCGAACACCCGAAAATCGGCCCGCATGCGCCAGATATGCGCGCAAAGATGGCCGAGATTATGGGAATGGACGTGACTCGCGTGAGCGTCAAAGCAACAACATCCGAGCGCCTAGGCTTTACCGGACGCGGCGAAGGCATTGCCTCAATTGCAACAATAACATTGGTGAAATCATGAGCACATTGGCGAAATTCTCGGAGCAAGCGAGCAAACATATCGCGGTTTTCTTCGGAGCGGGCCTGATTAAGCCAGCACCCGGCACATGGGGCAGCCTCGCCGCCCTGCCCGTCTTTTTGCTCGTGCATCTATATGGTGGATTTGTCGGGGTTGTCCTTGCGACAATCTCGGTGATCTTTATCGGGATCTGGGCCATCGAAAAAGAAACTCGCGGCAAAGATGATCATGACCCAAGCGAAATCGTCATCGACGAAGTTGCGGGCATGTGGATCGCATTGTTTCCGGTATCCTATGGCGCGCAAATCATGGGCGCTCCGATCCTCGCACTCTATCCCGGATGGATCGCCGCGTTTCTGGCATTCCGCTTGTTCGACATCACAAAACCCGGCCCTGTTGGTTGGGCAGACCGCCGCAACGACGCGCTTGGGGTCATGCTTGACGATGTAATCGCTGGCATCATGGCCGCACTCACCGTTATCGCGCTCGGCGTCGCATATCACGCAGTGATCCTATGAGCCTCGCCCGAAAACTCGTTGAAAAGGCTAAGGAGAATGGCAGCGTTATTGCCAGCGCCGAGAGTTGTACGGGCGGGATGGTCGGAGCCGCGATCACTGATATTGCAGGAAGTTCGGCGGTATTCGATCGCGGCTTCATCACCTACACCAACAGCGCCAAGCGCGCGATGTTAAATGTTAGCGCGCAAAGCCTTGAGACCTTCGGCGCAGTATCTGAACAGGTTGCTCGCGAGATGGCCATCGGAGCGCATCAAAACTCCGACGCGACAATCACCGTTTCCATAACGGGAATCGCTGGCCCTGGTGGTAGTGATTTCAAACCAGAAGGGCGCGTCTGTTTCGGGCTTTCCTGCGACGGCCAAGACGCGCGAACCGAGACCATCGAGTTCGGCCCCTTAGGGCGCGAGAACGTCCGCATTGCGGCACGCGACCATGCGCTTCAACTGCTGCTTGATGCAATTTCGTAAATCGCTCAATTTCCGAGCATTACGGTCACTTTTCGCACAATTAACGCGCAGTCGCGATATTGCCCAAAAAATAACCCCACCAATCGCAACTTGCTACTTTTCTTAGCAGTTTAAGAGCGCTTGATCGCGGTAACGCAATCAAACACATGGGGAAAACGTATGAATGCGGCAGATACTGCTTGGATAATGACGGCCACGGCGCTGGTCCTTTTGATGACACTTCCGGGGCTTGCGCTCTTTTATGGCGGGCTGGTGCGGGCGCGAAACGTGCTGAGCGTGTTTATGCATTGCTATGCAATTGCCTGCCTTATGAGCGTTCTGTGGCTCGCATTCGGGTATACAATCGCGTTTGGTGGCAACGGTCCGTATTGGGGTGGACTGAGCAAGATGTTCCTTGATGGTGTCACAACAGAGAGCCTATCGGGCACCCTGCCCGAAATCCTGTTCTTTGCGTTTCAGATGACCTTCGCGATCATCACGCCTGCGCTGATTGTTGGCGCTTATGTCGAGCGGATCGGCTTTGGGTTTGTATTGGTATTCTCGGGGCTTTGGATGCTCTTGTGTTATGCGCCCGTTGTTCACTGGATCTGGGGCGGCGGATTTCTAGCGGATGGCGGCATTTTCGGCGCTGTCGGGGTCAAGGACTTTGCTGGTGGTATCGTTGTGCATGAAACGGCAGGGATTGCGGCACTGATTATCGCCGTGATGCTTGGGGCACGCCGCGTGAATCACAAGCCACCACATGCACCAGCTTTTGTGATGATCGGCGCAGCGATGCTCTGGGTTGGCTGGTTCGGCTTTAACGGCGGCTCGCAACTAGCGGCGGACGGCGGCGCAGCGATGGCCATCACCGTTACTCATATCTCGGCGGCGACGGCTTCATTGACTTGGGCTCTGTGGGAAAAGATCAAATACGGCAAAGCGAGCCTTGTGGGGATCGTGACGGGCACCATCGCGGGGCTTGCGTCGATCACACCGGCCTCTGGATTTGTTGGCCCACTTGAGGCGCTCGCGATTGGGGCGATTGCCGGCATTCTCTGTCAGGAGGCCGTGAACCTCATCCGAAACGCCCTTCGGATTGACGACACGCTGGACGTGTTTGCTGTGCATGGCGTCGGCGGGATTTTCGGCACTCTGATGATTGCCGCATTTGGTCACGGAAGCTGGGCAGCACAACTTGGTGGGTTGGCAATCGTCGGAGTTTATACGCTTGTTGTGACATTTGTTTTGGTCAAGGTCGTAGCACTCGTCACACCGCTACGGGTTTCTGAGGAAGTCGAGACCAACGGCCTTGATCTTGAGGCGCACGGTGAACGCGCATATGAGTTTAATTCATAGAAACAATTGGCTAAGGGGTTACGGCCCCTTAGCCGTATAGTTCTTTGGCGCGATTTTCGAACGCCCGAACGATGCGTTGCATCGCCTCGTTAAACACAACACCAATGAGTTTTTGCAAGATCGCGTTCTTGAACTCAAAGTCCACATAGAACGAGATACTACACTGCCCACCCTCGACATCGGTGAATTTCCACTCGCTCTTAAGGTACTTGAACGGACCATCGAGGTATTCAGTTTCGATCAGCTTCCGATCCTCATAGAGACGTACGCGGCTTCCGAAACGCTCGCGGAACACTTTGAAACTGATCACCAAATCAGCGAGCATTTCCTCCCCGCCCTCAATCGGCGCAACCGAACGCACCCGCGCGCCACTGCACCACGGCAAGAAATCGGGATATTCGGCCACATCCGCAACCAGTGCGTACATTTGCGCTGCTGAGTAGGGTAAAATACGGGTTTCTTG
The DNA here is from genome assembly GCF_042445055.1 of Falsihalocynthiibacter sp. SS001. Classification (GTDB taxonomy): domain Bacteria; phylum Pseudomonadota; class Alphaproteobacteria; order Rhodobacterales; family Rhodobacteraceae; genus Falsihalocynthiibacter. Next base: position 1,774,532 of record NZ_CP170339.1, on the reverse strand, counting down.
GTGCGTGGACATTGAGTTTCCGTTTTTAGCATAGCTTTGCCCCATCGTTTCGTGTACTCCGCGCCCAAATGCAAGGGGGGTTTCATGCCAACGCGTCCATATGTCATCGACCAAATGATCTCTGCAAAGTCAATCGCAGCGCGGATTGAGGAACTCGCAGAAGACATCAAGCGAGAATTTAGCGACACGGATAAACTTGTCGTTGTTGGGCTTTTGCGCGGTTCGTTCGTATTTATCGCGGATATTGTGCGCGAGTTGGATTTGCCTGTCGAAGTCGATTTCCTAGAGGCGTCGTCCTATGGCGACAGCACCGAGAGCAGCCGCGAAGTGCGTATCCTCAAGGATTTGCGCGGCGCGATTGAGGGGCGCGATGTGCTGGTCGTGGAGGACATCGTTGATACGGGCCACACGCTCTCACATGTGACGCACCTCCTTCAGAGCCGCAATCCTGCGCGCCTGAAATCCTGCGCGCTCTTGGACAAACCCGATCGCCGTGAGGTTGATTTCAAGTCCGATTGGACCGGATTCGAGATTCCGGATGAGTTTGTTGTCGGTTATGGCATTGATTTTGCACAACGAAACCGCAACCTCCCGTATATCGGTAAGGTGCGCTTCCTAGAGGAATAGGATGCGTCTGTCGCCTCGTCATTTTCTACGCATGAGCATGATGGCCCGTCGGCCAGCATCGAGCAAACGTGTGAAATTCGTGTTCGGGGTGATTTTGATTTGCGCAGTTCTCTATGGAATTGAGCGCTGGATTGGCTGGCCAGAGTCGATGTCTCTTGAGCGGCCAGCCAAAATAAAGGTCAAGGATTAGCGGCCGAGTTTGGCGCTCCGCGCATCGCGCAAACGCGCAAAATCATCGCCCGCATGGTAAGAGCTGCGCGTAAGTGGCGTTGCAGACACCATCAAGAACCCTTTGCCATAGGCGGCGGTTTCATAGGCTTTGAATTCCTCGGGGGTTACAAAGCGATCAACCGCGTGGTGCTTGGGTGTTGGCTGAAGGTATTGTCCGATTGTCAGAAAATCGATGTCCGCGGCGCGCATATCTTCCATGACTTGCATCACGGATTGTTTGTTTTCACCAAGGCCGACCATTATGCCGGATTTGGTAAACATCGTCGGATCGAGTTCCTTGACCCGCTGCAAGAGCCGCAACGAATGGAAGTACCTCGCACCCGGACGCACCTCTGGATAGAGGCCCGGCACAGTTTCGAGATTGTGGTTAAACACGTCGGGGCGCGCTTCAACAACGGTCTCTAACACTTTGGGATCACAACGAATAAAGTCTGGTGTTAGAATTTCGATTGTGGTGTTCGGAGACTGTTTGCGAATGGCGCGAATTGTCTGAGCGAAATGCTCTGCACCACCATCTTCGATATCATCGCGGTCTACCGACGTGACAACAACGTGATTCAGGCCCAATTTCTTGACGGCGAATGCAACGCGGCCCGGTTCAAACGCGTCCAGATCTTCCGGTGGCTTGCCCGTCGCGATATTGCAGAACGTACAGGCGCGCGTACAGACCTCGCCCATAATCATCATTGTTGCGTGCCCTTGGGACCAGCATTCACCAACATTCGGACAGCCAGCTTCTTCGCAAACCGTCGTCAGTTTATTCTCGCGCATGATCTTGTGTGTCTCAGCATACCCTTTGCCGCCGGGCGCCTTAACGCGAATCCAGCTTGGCTTTTTGGGCTGAGGATTATCTGGGCGCCTCGCTTTCTCAGGATGGCGCTCGGCTGGAATTTTAAGATCACGCATAACATTTTCCTTGATTAGCCACGGCGTATCGCATTCTCATGTAGCCATTAGAGCCACAATGCACAAGCAAAGAGGCCATACAAGAGGCGGAGGATTACTACCGCCATGGGAAGGGATTGTTATGAAGAAAGAAATAGCAGAAATATTTGGCACCTTTGTTCTGGTGTTTTTCGGGGTCGGGGCGGCCGTCCTTGGCATTGAAATCGGTCACTTTGGCATCTCGATGGCGTTTGGCGTATCGATTGTTGCCGCCGCATACGGCATTGGCGCGATATCGGGCGCGCATCTTAACCCTGCGGTTTCCTTGGGAATGGTCGCTGCGGGGCGCATGGCAGGTGGTGAGTGCATCCGCTATATCGTCGCGCAGATCATCGGTGCCATCTTGGGCGCACTGGCGGTGTATCTTATCGCGACAGGCAAGGCCGACTACTCTGTTGCTGCAAATGGCCTTGGTGAAAACGGCTATGGTGCGGGTTACAACGGTGAATACTCGCTTGTTGCTGCACTGATCTTCGAGATTGTCGCGACATTTGTGTTTGTGACCGTCATTCTTGGCTCAACGGAAAACAGTGCGCCCGTGGGCTTCGCGGGGCTTGCGATTGGCTTAACTCTCGCAGGTATCCACCTTGTCGGGATCAACGTCACCGGCGTATCGGTTAACCCCGCCCGCTCTATCGGTCCTGCGCTCTTTGTTGGCGGCGGTGCGCTGGCGCAGCTCTGGGTGTTTATCGTAGCGCCAATTATTGGCGGCGTCATCGCAGGCGCGCTCTATGCCGCGGGCATCAACCGTTCAGACCCTTAAGACACTTGCAAAATGGGTCGACCGGCTATGCGTCGGCCCATTTTTTAATCAACCCCCTGCAAATATTAGAAATTTCCTATGCATTCTGGCATAATTGCCCTCTCATGCGGACGGGTTGAATTGTGCCCGTTGCACACCATTTAGAATCGTTATAATTCCTCGGTAAATTCAAAGCTAAACAGGATATGACATGCAAATTGGTGCAAAACTTCCCGAAGTAACCTTCCACACACGCGTTCGCGACGAGTCCATCGGCGGCGACAACCCGTTCCGTTGGGAAAACAAAACAACTTCCGACTACTTCAAAGGCAAACGCGTCATTCTTTTCGCATTGCCGGGTGCGTTTACACCGACGTGTTCCACATTCCAGCTTCCTGGCTTTGAAAAAGGTTTTGCCGACTTCCAAGAGCAAGGCATCGACGCAATCTACTGCCTTTCGGTCAACGATAGCTTCGTAATGAACAAATGGGCGCAGAGCCAAGAGCTTGAAAATGTTCAAGTCATTCCAGATGGCTCCGGCGAGTTTACCCGTAAGATGGGTATGCTGGTTGAAAAGTCCAACGTTGGCTTTGGTATGCGCTCATGGCGTTATGCGACCGTGGTAAACGATGGCGTGATCGAAGGTTGGTTCGCAGAACCAGGCCTAAGCGACAACCACGGCGCCGACCCATACGGTGAGTCATCGCCAGAGAATATCCTCAACTGGTTGCGCAACGACAAAGCGGTTGCAGCCGAGTAAGACAAGATTGGGTCTGCCCCTTCGGGCAGGCCCTTTTCATTTGGGCTATCCGATCATCGGACCATGTTTCCCATAGCGTTTTCCATAGTGATACGCCAAACGTTGCAAGCCGATCTTTAGGACGATTTTTCCACTGCGAGCGGCCCAATCCATTTCCTTCTCTGTGGTTTCCATCCCCTCCTGAAGGCAACAGCAGCGCAAGACAGCATCCCCAAGCCCTGGCCCCAAGTCCCGAAGCGCATCGCGCGTGCGATCATGTGCGGCCCGTTGCATATCATCCCTGAATTTTGGGACATCGGGGCCTTCGCCTGTTTCCATTTCCGACAGGTATTGCTCCCAGATCCGCCCGCCCTGAAGGCCAAGTTGCGCAAGTTCGTAATCTTCGCGAAGGCGCTCGCCCGCGGCAACGAGTGCATCACTGAGGAAAGGATTTCCGTCTTTATCACGACGGCGCGACAACGCAATGAGAGGGTTTTCCGCCAGAGTGTAGCGTTTGGTGGTGCGCTCCTCGGCACGGCTCCATGGTGCGGGCGCTGGCGTGAAATATGCTTGCGCTTCGGCAAAGCCGTGCTGTGCTTCCTGTTGGTCCATACAGGACTTTAGGAATCTACGGCCCGAAATTGTGGCCTCGTATTGGGATACCTTGCCCGAGCGGATGCATTTGATCCATTCCTTTAGGGCCATCGCCTCGGCTGTGTTCTTATCAACGACGGCAGTGCGAGTAGATTGGCCGCCTTCGCGCGACCTGAATACCGCCGCTTTCTCCATTGTTTCACTCACCACAAGAACCGCGCCTGTTTCACAGAGCCGCCGCAATACGCGATACGCCTCTTCGTGTAGGTTTTGATCCTCGGGTGTTGGCTTGGGATTGCGTCGCGGCAAAGAATGCGACGCTTCTTCGTCTAGCTTGGCAAAATGCGAGGTGCCCAACCTGCGCAACGCCTGATCCACCAAGATATCATCGCGGCGGCTCTCGAAGCGTCGGATTTGGCGCAAAACCGTCGAGGCATGGCACCCCGCGTCCCGTGCAACCGCCCGAATAGAAAGACCAGACTCCGTATGAAGCAAATACCGCTCCGCCGCGTCAGGCACCCAATGCGGCAACGGCGCACGGCTCGGAACATACCCCAAATCATTCCCCATTTATTTTCTCCTTGGGTTACAAATGCAGGACTAAATTGACGGCTTCGCTCGATTATCTTGGTTACTTAGCCGTTAAAAAAATCCGATTTTGCCATAATTGTGCCTAAATCCTAAAGTTTTCGTAAACAACCGTGCGGTGACTAAATTGCCAGGCAACACACGCTTAGATTGAGTCATTCTGATCAGACACTTTCCACTGGAGACTGACATGAATGATATCCTGACGATGCTTAAATCCCTCAACCGTCCACGCCTTTTGGTGCGCGCTGCGCGGCACGGACTTATGGAATACAATCGCGAAAGACATCTTGCGCGCCTTATCAAAGACACCGCCCTTCCTGGACCGGGTCAGGCAATCATGACGCTTATGAATCAAGAAACGCTTCTTGAGCAAAAGCGCAAAACAGGCGACGCAAGCTATAGCGCACTGCGTCACATAGAGGTGCTGATTGCGCTTATGGCCGAGGCAAAACTCCTTGCGGCCCGCACGTCATCATAACGGACGGGCCACAAAGATCATCCAATAGCATCCGTTAGCGAGGATTTCTTTTCTCTCACATAATCAATAAGTTGCTGTTTGATCTGCAAGTCGATCTCTGGGGCTTGATAGGTCGAGAGTAGGTGCTCGACGCGCTTTGAAGCCAGTGTTTGGGTGTCCGCTGCGCCAGCTTCGTGCCATGTTTCATATGGCTTGTAATCAAGCACCTCGCTCCGCCAGAATGCAGAGACGTAGTTCTCTTGCGTATGCGCGCAACCAAGATAGTGCCCACCCGGCCCTACCTCGACGACGGCATCCATGGCTTGGGCGTTTTCATCCATGGCGACGCCCTTTGCCATTTTATGCAATGCGCCGAGCTGATCGGCATCCATCACGAATTTCTCGAACGAGGCAACGAGCCCGCCTTCGAGCCAACCGCAAGCGTGCAACATAAAGTTCACGCCCCCCATGAGAGCCGCATTTAATGTATTCGCTGATTCGTATCCTGCCTGCGCATCGGGGAGCTTGGAGCCACAAAGCCCGCCCCCAGACCTAAACGGAAGGTTAAGCCGACGAGCGAGCTGCCCTGCCCCGTAAAGGATTTGTGAAGGCTCTGGTCCGCCAAAGATCGGCGCGCCAGAGTTCATATCGATTGACGCCACAAAAGTTCCATAGATCACAGGTGCACCCACACGAAGAAGCTGGCTATATGCCACCCCAGCCAGCACCTCGGCGTGGACCTGCGCCAGCGTACCCGCCACCGATACAGGCGACATCGCGCCCCCCACAATAAACGGCGAAATGATGCAGGCCTGATTTGATCTTGCGTAGACCTCAAGCGCGCCCATCATGATCGAGTCGAAGGTCAGGGGCGAGTTGATATTCACCAGCGAGATCATCACCGTATTGTCCCGCACGAACTCTTTGCCGAACAGAATCTCGCACATTTCAACGCTATCCTGCGCGCGACTGGGTTCGGTGACCGACCCCATGAACGGCTTATCGCTCAGCGTCATATGCGCAAGCAACATATCCAAATGTCGTTTATTTACAGGCACATCGGTGGGTTCACAAAGTGTTCCGCCCGAGTGGTGCAAATACTTGGACATATATCCAAGCCGCACAAAATTCTCGAAATCCGCCATTGTTGCATAGCGTCGGCCACCAGTGACTGTTCGCACGAACGGCGGCCCATAGACGGGTGCCAGAACCAGCTTGTTTCCACCAATTTCTACGTTCCGCGCGGGGTTGCGAGCGTGCTGGATAAAGCTTGAAGGCGCTGTTTTGCACAACTCACGTGCGAGCCCGCGCGGGATGCGCACGCGCTCTCCGGTTACTTCGGCACCCGCCGCACGCCATAGCTCTAGCGCGTCGGGATTGTCAGGAAAGTTCACGCCAGTCTCGGCAAGGATCGTTTCGGCGTTGCGCTCGATGATATCGAGATCCGCCTCCGAGAGGATTTCGTAATTCGGGATCGCGCGCTCAATTGTCGGCTCCGATCCAAAATTCACCGCTGTGCGTGCAGCACGCCGCGCAGCGCCGCCTCCTCCGCGCTTTCGACCCAATTCAGTTGTCATGACACTCTCCGTTGATGCCTTTGACAAATTTTCCCATGAGGGGGGCAACAATCGACGTCAAAAACAGACCTTTTTTCACCGAAAGCGACATTCCGTAATTTTCGCACGTTAGAGGGCTAAAAAACGCGTCAAACGGGCTTGGGGCCTTGCGCTGATACGCTCGGCGCATTATTGGCAAAACATGAACGATATTCCCTCGCACGAGCGCCTGCTAATCATCGACTTTGGCTCACAAGTGACGCAGCTGATTGCGCGTCGTTTGCGCGAGCTTTCAGTCTATTGTGAAATCCATCCATTTCAAAACGTTACGCCGGAATTCCTAACCGAATTTGCCCCCAAGGCTGTGATCCTTTCGGGTGGCCCGGATAGTGTTACACGCGAGGGGTCGCCGCGTGCGCCGCAAGAATTGTTTGAAATGGGCGTCCCCGTTTTGGGCATCTGTTATGGCCAACAAACCATGATGACTCAGCTTGGCGGCAAAGTCGTCAGCGGCCACGGCACCTCTGAATTCGGGCGCGCCTTTGTAACACCTGAGGACAGCTCGATTGCGCTGCTCGACGGATGGTTTAACCAAGAAAAAGAACAAGTCTGGATGAGCCACGGCGACCATGTCTCCGAAATTGCGCCCGGCTTTAAGGTTTATGGCACCTCGCCCAATGCGCCATTTGCGATTACGGCGGATGTTGATCGCAATTTCTATGCGGTTCAGTTCCATCCCGAAGTTCACCACACCCCCAATGGCGCCAAGTTCTATGAGAACTTCGTAAAGCTTGCAGGCTTTAGCGGCGATTGGACTATGGGTGCATATCGCGAACAAGCGATTGAGGCGATCCGCGAACAAGTTGGCGACAAGCAGGTTATCTGTGGCCTGTCTGGCGGCGTTGATAGCTCGGTTGCGGCGGTATTGATTCACGAGGCCATTGGCGACCAACTTACCTGTGTGTTTGTGGACCACGGCCTGTTGCGCAAGGGTGAGGCCGAAGAAGTCGTCACCATGTTCCGCGACAACTATAACATGAAGCTCATCCACGCCGATGAACAGGACCTGTTCCTTGGCGAGCTTGAAGGGCAATCCGACCCTGAAACCAAGCGCAAGATTATCGGACGCTTGTTTATCGACGTATTCCAGAAATACGCGAACGAGATCGAAGGCGCCGAATTCCTTGCACAGGGTACACTTTACCCCGATGTGATTGAATCGGTGAGTTTTTCTGGCGGTCCTTCCGTCACGATCAAGAGCCACCACAACGTCGGCGGCCTTCCCGAGAAGATGGGCCTCAAGCTCGTTGAACCACTTCGCGAGTTGTTTAAGGATGAGGTCCGCGCGCTCGGTCGGGAACTTGGCTTGCCACAGAGCTTTATTGGCCGCCACCCCTTCCCTGGACCGGGTCTTGCGATCCGCTGCCCCGGAGAGATCACACGCGCCAAGCTCGACATCCTGCGCGAGGCAGACGCCGTTTACATCGACCAGATCCGCAAGCACGGTCTGTATGATGAAATCTGGCAGGCCTTTGTTGCAATCCTTCCGGTTCGTACGGTCGGCGTTATGGGCGACGGTCGGACATATGATTTTGCCTGCGCGTTGCGCGCGGTAACGTCTGTGGACGGTATGACGGCGGATTACTATCCATTCAGCCACGAGTTTCTTGGGGAAACAGCAACGCGCCTGATCAACGAGGTTCAAGGCATCAATCGTGTGACCTATGACATTACCTCAAAACCTCCCGGAACAATTGAATGGGAATAACGCCTAACGGCGCTCCCAATCGAGGTTGACATGGCTGATACGACAATAGCGCCGGCAAAGCGTTCCAATTTCGTGCAAGGCGCGATGTGGATGGTGGGTGCGGTCATTTCCTTTACGGTGATGGCCGTCTCAGGCAAGGCCGTAATGAGCGAGCTCGATACGTTCGAGCTTATGATGTATCGCTCGTTCACTGGCGTTATTATCGTTGTGGCCTATGTCATTCTGAGCCACCGCGGCTCTGAAATTACAACCGAAAAGCTCGGCGCGCATGTCGTGCGGAATCTGTTCCACTTTAGCGGTCAGAACCTGTGGTTCGCGGCGATCCTGATGATCCCGATCGCCAAGGTCTTCGCGATTGAGTTCACCTCGCCGATTTGGGTGTTGCTCCTCTCGCCGCTTGTGCTGGGAGAAAGCCTGACACGTAGCCGCGCGATGACCGCGTTTGCGGGCTTTATCGGCATTTTGATCGTTACGCGCCCAAGCTTCTCTTCGATATCGCTCGGAGAGATTCTTGCTGCCGTCGCGGCCATCTGCTTTGCGACAACCAATCTTCTGACACGGCGTTTGACGCGCACTCAGTCAATTACGGCGATTTTGTTTTACCTTACGGTGCTGCAGGCAATATTCGGCATCGTCATGTCCGCGTATGACGGTGAGGTCGCAGTCCCGAGCATGGGCCTCTGGCCATATGTCGTTGCTGTGGGCGTTGCGGGCCTCATGGCGCACCTTTGCCTGACGCGGGCGTTGTCGCTTGCACCTGCTGCTGCGGTTATGCCAATTGATTTCGCGCGACTGCCCGTTATCGCGATTGTGGGGTACGTTCTATATAACGAATCTATCGATATTTACGCGATGATCGGGGCGATGATTATCTTCGGAGCGAACTATCTGAATGTGGTCCACGAAGCCAAACTCACGAAGGCTCCTCCAGTACTCTAAACCAACGCTCGCTGATTGTTGCTTGATCCCCTCAGTTCAAGAGATAACGCAACGTAAAAAGGCCATTACGTGGGGTAAGAAATAGACATGCGCGGCATCTTGCCACTAGGAATAATTTCACTCGATTCCAAGTCCCAGGGAGGGAAAATGAAACATCTCGCGACTACCGTGGCATTGCTTGCTACGACCGCAGGATCTGCATACGCAGGCGGCATCCAACGCGCAACTGATAGCGTCCTTTTCATGTTCGAAGAAGGCAACTATGCCGAGTTTGAATTCGGAACGGTTAATGCTGACGTAAGCGGCTATCTTGATGCGGCACCGTCGGTTCAATCCGGTGATATGGCGCCCCGCTATAACACTGCGGCTCTCTCCTATAAGCATCAGCTCAACGAAAGCTGGTCGCTAGGTGTTCGTCTGTCCCAGCCATTCGGCGCGATCGTGGACTACCCTAGCGCAGCGGCAACGGGCTACCCAATCGGTGGTTCGAACGCTGATCTTTCGGTTAATGCGCTCACAGCAATTCTTCGTTACGAAACAGAGAACAACATCAGCGTTTTCGGTGGTCTGCGCGTTCAGCAAGCTCAGGGTGAAGTTGATCTCTTCTCCGGTGGTGCGTCCGCATACACAATGACAACCGACAAAGCGACCGACTATGGCTATCTTGTTGGTGCAGCTTGGGAAAATCCAGCAATCGCAGCACGCGTTGCTCTAACATACCACTCCGCTGTTACGCACGATTTGCAATCGACAGAATTTGGCGCATTTGCCACAGAGTTCGAAACAGTTACACCACAATCCGTAACGCTTGAATTCCAAACTGGCATCAATGAAAGCACGCTCTTTTACGGTAGTGTCCGTTGGGCGGATTGGTCCGAGTTTCAAATCAACCCACCGCTCTATGCGGCAAACGTAAGCCCAACACCGCTTGTGTCCTATGACGACGACGTAATCACTTACTCGCTTGGTCTTGGTCGCAAGTTCACTGAAAAGTGGTCGGGTGCCGTTACCGTTGATTATGAGCAAAACACAGGCGGTTTCACAGGCAACCTTGGCCCAACAAACGGTTTGGCGTCGATCGGTCTTGCCGCGTCATATGACATGGACCCTGTGACAATCACATTCGGCGCACGCTATGTGGCGCTCGGTGATGCCGCAACACAACTTGGCGGAACAACAACGACGTTCAGCGACAACTCCGCAATCGGTGCAGGTGTTCGCATTGGCTATAACTTCTAATTAGCTCCAGAAGTATGGTATGAACTGGGCTTCGCTGGCAACGGCGGAGCCTTTTCTTTGCGCGCGGAATTGACCGTCACCGCCTTGCTCGCTACGAGAGGAAAACACAACTCGAAAGCGTAACGCATGATCCCCTCCGCCCAAGAATGGACTCAGTCGCCACAAAAACGTGCCCTTCTGTTTGGAATGTCGGGCCTTGGCAAAACGCATGTTTCCAATATGTTGCGCGCCTCTGGCGAATGGTTCCATTACTCGATCGATTACCGTATCGGCACGCGGTATATGGGCGAGTTTATCGTCGATAACTTCAAGGCTCATGCGCTACAGGATCCATTCCTCGCGGAGCTTCTGCGCAGCGATAGCATCTATATTGCCTCAAACCTGACCTTCGAGAATCTCGACCCGCTTTCCACCTATCTTGGCAAGCCGGGAAATCCCGAGCTCGGCGGCCTTCCCATCGAAGAATACATGCGCCGTCAGAAGCAACACCACATCGCAGAGGTCAGCGCCCTGTTGGATACCCCCTATTTCATCAAGCGCGCGCTCGAACTCTATGGCTATCAGAATTTCATCTGCGACTCTGGCGGCTCGATTTGCGAGGTTGTCGATCCTTGGAATCCAGACGATGAGGTGCTCAAGACTCTCTCCGGCGAAACACTCATGATCTGGATTGAAGGCAGCGAAGAACACACCCAAGCGCTCATTGACCGCTTCAACCGCTCACCCAAGCCTATGTGCTATCAATCCAGCTTCCTTTTGCCATTCTGGACCGAATACCTAGAGGAGCGCGATATCGACGGGAGCAAGGTTGATCCGAACGACTTTATTCGCGCCGCATACCGCCGTGCCTTGACCGCGCGCCAACCGCGATATCGTGCGATGGCCGAGAACTGGGGCGTTTCCGTTCCGGCGAGTGAAATCGCGCGTCTGAAAACCCCACAAGATTTTGAAGACCTTGTTCGTCAAACCCTTGAGAACCGCGCCTAAGCGGCCTATCTATCCACTTCAACTCAGAAAAAAGAGACAGTTACATGCCGATCAAAATCCCATCCACCCTTCCCGCTTACGAGGTTCTCTCGAGCGAGGGCGTGATGGTGATGGACGAGCAACAAGCCTCTCGTCAGGACATCCGCCCGCTCCAGATTGGCCTCTTGAATCTGATGCCCAAGAAAATCCAGACCGAGACCCAGTTCGCGCGTCTGATCGGGGCAACACCGCTTCAGATTGAGCTAACACTCATCCGCATGAGCGAGCACCAGACAAAAAATACCGCTGCGGAGCACATGGAGACGTTTTATCGCACCTTCGCAGAGATCAAGGACCGCAAGTTTGACGGCCTCTTGATCACCGGCGCGCCGATTGAGCACCTTCCTTTTGAGGAAGTGACATATTGGGACGAGCTGCGCGAGATTATGGACTGGACCCAGACCAACGTCCACTCGACCTTCGGCGTTTGCTGGGGCGGAATGGCGATGATCCATCACCTTCACGGTGTTCAGAAACACGTGCTCGACCACAAGATTTTCGGATGCTACCGTCATCAGAATCTCAATCCCAGCTCGCCATATCTGCGTGGTTTTTCGGACGATTTCGTCATACCCGTAAGTCGCTGGACGGAAATACGGCAGTCAGAAATTGATGCCGCGCAAAACCTGACGACGCTCCTTGGAAGTGACGAATCCGGCCCTTGTTTGGTAGAGGATCCCGATCATCGTGCGCTCTATATTTTCAACCACTTTGAATATGACTCTGGAACGCTCAAAGAGGAATATGACCGCGATGTTGAGGCAGGGAACGCGATCAACGTTCCGAAAAATTACTATCCGAACGATGATCCGACCAAACAGCCGCAAAATCGTTGGAGAAGCCACGCGCATTTGCTCTATGGCAACTGGATCAACGATATTTACCAAACAACGAAATATAACCTAGACGAGATTGGAACCAAAGCTGGTTGAAATGCCGCTATCTGCACGCCATACTTGAATAAATCAGGAGACTTCCGATGGATTTGCCTTTCGATGGCGCAATAAGCCGATATTTCAACGAAGAAGCCCCAGAAGACGTCCGAGAAGCGATTAAATCCGCCGACAAGGACGAAATTCTGGCGTCGGATTACCCTTATCGCCGCACAATGAAGAAGGGTGATTACGAGGACGAGATCGAGGCTCTGCAATGCGAATTGGTCAAACTCCAATCCCATGTAAAGGCACAGGGCAAGCGTATCCTCATTGTCTTCGAAGGGCGAGACGCAGCAGGAAAAGGCGGCGTTATCAAACGCATACGTGCCAATCTTAATCCTCGAACCGCCAAGGTTGTTGCCCTGCCCAAACCAAATGACCGCGAAGCCGGTGAGTGGTATTTCCAACGCTATGTTGATCACCTCCCGACGGTGGGTGAAATCACGCTGTTTGATCGGAGCTGGTACAATCGTGGCGTGGTTGAGCACGTATTTGGCTTCTGTACACCAGATCAACGCGATCATTTTTTCTCACAGCTACCCTACTTTGAAAAGATGCTTGCGAATGAAGGATATTACTTCAAGAAGGTCTGGCTCAACGTCGGTCGCGCCGAGCAATTGCGCCGTTTCCTTGATCGCGAGAAAGACCCGCTAAAGCAATGGAAACTCAGCAATATTGACGTCGAAGGCCTCAAGAAATGGGACACCTACACCGACGCAATTTTCGAGACCCTTAAAAAGAGCGACTTCGACGGCGCGCCATGGACCATCGTGAGATCCGACGACAAAAAGCGCGCACGGATTGCCACGATTAAAGCGATCCTTCGCGATTTCGACTACGAGGGTAAAGTCCCAATGGGCGATCCTGATCCATTGATTTGCGGCGACCTCGGTGTGTGGAATGGTTAAGAAACGCGGTTATCACCACGGAAACCTTCGGCAAGCATTGGTAGAAGCGGCCCTAAGCCTCATTGAATCCAAGGGCCCGAACGGTTTCACGCTCTCTGAAGCGGCCAAAACTGCGGGCGTAACTCCTGCTGCGGTTTATCGTCATTTCGAAGGGCGCGAGGATTTGATCGCCGAAGTTGCCCTGCAAGGCTATGAAATCTTTGGGGATTTGATGGAGTATGCCTACTCGACAGGCCAGCCTTCTGCCCTCGCGAGTTTTGAGGCAACTGGAAGGGCATATCTCGCGTTTGCGCGCCGTCATCCGGGCCATTACGTGGCGATGTTTGAGAGCGGAATTTCCGTTAACCGCACGCCAGAACTCGCCGCCGCCGCGAAAAAGGCCAAGGGAACACTTGAGCGCGCCGCCAGCGAACTCTCTCAGCACATCCCCGCGGACAAACGCCCACCGGCCAGCATGTTCTCGGCACATATTCTGGCGCTGAGCCACGGTGTTGTGGAACTCTTTGCGCGGGGCGCACCCGGCATCATTGCGCCCTTCCCGCCCGAAGACCTGCTTGAAACAGGCATCGGAATCTATTTGCGCGGGCTAGGTCTGATCGACGCGGACCATTAAAAAAGGGCCGCGAAATTCGCGACCCTTTGAATTGGTAATTCCCAAAACTTAACGCTTGGAGAACTGGAAGCTCTTACGGGCTTTTGCCTTACCGAACTTCTTACGCTCAACAACGCGGCTATCGCGTGTGAGGAAGCCAGCCGCCTTAAGCGCACCGCGCAAGGAGGGTTCGTAAAGTTGAAGCGCTTTCGAGATACCGTGCTTAACCGCGCCAGCTTGGCCGGAAAGACCGCCACCTTTAACAGTTGCAACAACGTCGAATTCGCCTTCAACGCCAGCAACAGTGAAAGGCTGACGAAGGATCATTTGGAACACTGGGCGTGCAAAGTAAACAGGCATATCTTTGCCGTTTACTGTGATTTTGCCGGAACCAGGCTTGATCCAAACGCGAGCAACCGCGTCTTTACGCTTACCAGTCGCATACGAACGGCCGAGGCTGTCGCGAACTGGCTCACGAGGAGCGGCGACTTCTTCTGCGGAAACGCCGTCAACAACTGTGTTCAGATCGTCGAGTGTTTTGATTTCTTCAGACATGCTTATGCACCCCGCGAGTTTTTGGAGTTCATGGCTTTCACGTCCAGAACTTCAGGTGACTGGGCTTCGTGGCCGTGCTCTGTGCCTGCATAAACGCGCAGGTTTGTCATGAGCTTGCGGCTCAGACGGTTGCCAGGCAACATGCGCTGAACAGCTTTAGTCAAAACGCGCTCGGGGTATTGGCCCTCGATGATTTGACGTGCTGTGCGCTGTTTGATGCCACCAGGGTGACCAGTGTGCCAGTAGTAGATTTTGTCGTCACGTTTTTTGCCAGTCAGCTGAATTTTGTCAGCGTTGATAACAATAACGTTGTCGCCCATATCCATAGAAGGTGTGAACGAAGGCTTGTGCTTACCGCGCAAGCGTGTAGCGATGATCGAAGCAAGGCGGCCCAAAACAACGCCTTCGGCGTCGATGATGATCCACTTTTTATCGATATCTGCTGGAGTCGCAGAGAAGGTTTTCATGTAAATACCCTATCAGAGTCGGATGAGAGTATGGGCAAACCCCATACCGTGAATTGATGAGCGGGTTATAAAGACGTTGCGCGCAGAAACAAGTGCAAAAACACCTAAATAAACAAGCAAAAACAACACATTAACAATTAGGTATAATAATACCCCATACTATTTCGCGATTTCAAGCTAAATTTCCGCGTCCTGTTCGGGATGTTGCAGGATATTGTTGATCTCTCTTAATGCTGAGGTCCGACGATCCGTATCGCCGCCCGCGTTAATCGCAAGGCGCACAGCGTTTGGAGAGTTTCCGTCCGGCAGGGCAAATTCATCTGCGGGTTTCACGCGTATACCCCTTGTTTTGCATGCCACTGCAAAGCTCGAGCCACGCCATCCCTTGGGCATTTTCAGCCAGATAAACGGTGCATCCGGACGCCAACGGATATCCCAACGCCCCAAAGTGTTCAGAGCCTCATGCACACGGGATTGGCAGCTTTGCACAACCTGTTTACGAATATCACTCGCCGCACCAGAGAGGATCAACTCCTCGCAGAGATCCAAGATAGGTTGCGGCAGGCCATAGAAGTTCGACTGCGCAACCTGCCGTGTCACTGGTGCCAGATCAACAGGTGGCACCATATACCCAAAGCGCAAACTGGCCGCGACACTCTTGGTCAGAGAGCCGATATACCACGCAAGTTCCGGCGCGATGGCGCGATATGAGAGCGATTTCGGCGTCGCGATCCGATGGCAATCGTCCTCGATAATCTGAACGTTATGATGACGCGCTATTTCAGCGATCTGGCGCTTGCGTTCGAACGGTGTGTTAATGGTCGTCGGGCTGTGGACTTCAGCAGAGGTCAGTAATACCTGCCCGCCATGCTGGCGCACCGCTTCCTCAAATGCCTCGGGAATGATGCCCTGACTGTCCATTTTCACCCCAACAATTTCGGCCCGCAAGAGTTGCGCAGCACGACGCACGCCAGGATAGGCGAGCTGTTCGGTCATGATAACAGGATGCGCGCCCCGCAGGATAGTTTGAAGCGCAAGGATACAACAGTTTTGCGCCCCGACACCCAACACAACATCATCCTCGTCAAACCTACCGGCATGGGTTGGACCGATCCATTCGCGAACCGCTCGCCGCGCTGCCACATCGGTAACGAAAGTTGGATAATCGACGAATTTGTTTTCAGCGTTGCGGGCTACACGCGCAAGGATGTTGTTTATGACTTCGCCCTGCCCCAAATCCGGCACTCGACAGCTGCGAAAATCAACTGCGCTGTCATTCACAACATTAATCAGGCTGTCCTCTGGGTTCGCACGGGCATAGCTGCGTTCGGCCACGAATGTCCCGCGCCCAACAGCCGCCTGAAGCACACCATCCTCCACAAGCCAGCGATATGCACGCGCTACGGTTCCCGGTGTGATCTTCAACGCCCAAGCCAAATCACGCACCGGCGGAAGGCGTTCGCCCTTGGCAAGCTGCCCTGTAACAACCGCATCGCGGATCGCATTGGTGAGCGTTTTGTACTTGGGCCCTTGAGCCACGGACAGATCGGGGAACCAAATTGTATTCATCACAATCTTTCGTTGGACATGAATTTGTACCGATTGTATCACCAAATCACGAAACAGCAAACGGATTGTACCAACACAGATTAGGAAATAGCCATGACAATGACATCAGCAAACCACACGCGGCCCCTGAACTATCTAGAGAGCCGCCGTACGCTTCCACCACTTGGGCTACTTGCGTTGCGCGTGGCGGTCATTGTCACGAAATGGGATCAACGAGCGAGAACACGACGTTCCCTTAACAATATGACGGATTCCGATCTCAAAGACATCGGTATCACACGCGGCGAGGCTCTTACGGAGGCCCGTCGTCCGTTCTGGAAGGATTAACATCCCCCCTTTCGGAACCTCTTCCTGGCCGGGGCAATGCTCCGGCCTTTTTTGTACCAATTGCAATTACAATTGTACCTATCTTGTGGGTGGAATCGAGTATGTCGCCGTCGCACGCGCCACGGGGCCACTCGCTCCCTCAGATTGTATCAATACATCGCCAACTGCCAGAACACGCCCAAGCTTTAACAATCGTGCCGTAGCGACAAGTGGCTTGCCCGCGATTGGCTTACGCATAAAATCAATACTCGCGTTGGTCGTTACAGCAAGCTCAACAGGCCCTATCCGCGCCAAGATCGCCAAGTAAACAGCCACATCCGCAAGCGCAAACATCGTTGGCCCAGAGACTGTTCCCCCCGGACGCAGATGCCCATCACGGGTCGGCATTTCCACGACACAGCCGTCTTGAGTCACTTCGCGGACCACAAAACCATCCGCCTGTGGAAAGCGCTCCTTAAGGAAAGTGTTTAGCGCTGCCTCGTCCATCAAAATCGTCATATTGCTATCGCCCTTTGAAAATCCCGCCAAGAATGCCCCGTACGATCCGGCGGCCTGTGGTTCCGTTCAACTCTTTGATGACGGCGTTTGTCATCGCTTCGCCAAAACTCTTGGTCGTACGATTGGACGTGGCGCGCGTAGAGCGGGCACTTGAGCGGCCTACCCGACTTCCGTGATAGCGCCGCGCCGTTTTGTATTCGCGCTCAATGGCGGGGGCATCCTCCAACTCATTCTCGATCTGCTCTGCTGCCTTTGCTGCCTCCTCCGCACGGGCGGCAAGAATTTCATACGCTGAGTGACGATCAAGTAACGTTTCGTATTTTCCCGCCACAGGCGAGCCGGCAATCACTTCGGCACGTTTTTCCTTGGTTATCGGGCCGAGCTGGCTACTTGGCGGGCGGATTAGGGTGCGTTCCACAATTCCGGGGATGCCTTTTTTCTCAAGCATACTCGTCACGGCTTCGCCAACTCCGACCTCGCGGATAACGTCTTCGGTGGAGAAACGCGGGTTGTCGCGATAGGTCTCGGCGGCGAGTCGAAGCGCCTTGCGGTCCTTCGCGGTGAAAGCGCGCAGAGCGTGTTGTACGCGATTACCAAGCTGTCCCAGAATATCCTCGGGAACGTCATCTGGGCTTTGGGTGATGAAATAGACACCCACCCCTTTTGATCGAATCAAACGCGCGACCTGTTCAACTTTGTCCACCAGCGCCTTGCTGGCGTCGTCAAAGAGCAAATGAGCCTCATCAAAGAAGAAAACGAGCTTGGGCTTATCAGGATCGCCAACTTCGGGTAGCTCCTCAAACAACTCGCTCAACAACCATAACAGGAAGGTCGCATAGAGCGTCGGCGCGCCCATGAGTTTGTCCGCAGCGAGGATATTCACCTGTCCATCGCCCGCCTCGTTTACCTTCATAAGGTCCGAAAGAGCCAAGGCTGGCTCGCCGAAAATCCCAGCGCCGCCTTGGTTCTCAAGCACCAATAGACGGCGTTGAATAACTCCAATGGATTGGGATGAAACCGTACCGTAGCGCAGTGTAAGTTTGCCCGCGTTTTCTCCCAGCCAAACCAAGAGCGCTTGCAAATCTTTCAAGTCCAGAAGCGGCAACCCTTCTTCGTCCGCAAGTCGAAACGCGATATTCAGAATACCTTCTTGTGCCTCGGACAGCTCCAACATCCGCGAGAGCAAAAGCGGCCCCATCTCGGCAACGGTTGTGCGCACGGGATGCCCCTGCTCGCCGAAGACATCCCAGAACGTGACGGGAAACGCACGATAGTCGTATTCGGTAAAGCCGATCTTCTGCGCCCGTGATGTAAAGGACTCGTGCAGCTTGAAAGCCTCGCTCCCCGAAGCCGCCAGTCCCGAAAGGTCCCCCTTCACGTCCGAAAGGAATACAGGCACGCCCGCCTTGGAAAATCCCTCGGCCAAAATCTGTAACGTAACTGTTTTACCCGTACCAGTAGCGCCCGCGATCAAGCCGTGACGGTTCGCGTATTTGAGCTTCAGCCTCTGAGGGTCGGTATAGTCAACACCTCCACCGCCAATAAAAATTGTATCGAGCTGATCCGTAGCCATAGTTATTCTCCGTAATGCGCAGAATTATCCAATCGTAACATAATCTTAATTTACATCAGATAGCGTAAACAGTGTTCAGGCAATAGTCTCCCTTTGTTTGAACGCTTTCCTTCTAAATAGATGCCGTCGCCTTCGGGCGCGGCATTTATTCGTATGGAAAATTATTTCGCAAATCTTTACAAAAAAGCACAGTTTTCCTGTTGACGGATATAAAACAAGAACGTAGCGTGCTGCTTAATAATATTGGTCGGCAAGTCCGACAGGGAGCGACATCAAAAAGGGCCTTGGTTTCAAGGCCCTTTTTCATTGCCTTCATGTCATCAAAATTGGGCCACCATGGCGCGGCAAAATAGATGCAAGATACGCATCAGCATATACTTGCCCATCTGTTCACAATTCATAACCGAGCGACGCATTCGATAAATTCAATCCTGACAGCCCCGTACAGACGTGATAAATGCGGGTAAACGAGCAACAAGAACGGACCAAATATGAATATTGCGACGAAATCCATTTTTGCAGCATGCGTCATCGCATTGCCCACATTCGCAATTGCACAAGATGCGAGCACTGCTGAGAACGCCGAGGCGACAGAAGCAACGGAAACAGCACCAAGCGCTCCGGTTGAGGAGCTCTCGACAGGCCAGCCAGTACACCCCGGTTTGCCTGGCAAAGACGATGCCGAAGTGGGCGAGGAATACTTGCTAGAAACTTCCGGCGATTGGGAGCTTCGCTGCGCCAAAACTGACACCGAGAAAGACCCGTGCCAGATGTATCAACTTCTTCGCAACGAAGAAGGCCCATTTGCCGAGATTTCGCTCTTCCCGATCAACGAAGACGGCAACAAAGCCGTTGCTGGCGCGACAATCATTACGCCGCTCGACACAATGCTCGCACCGGGTATCTTGATCGCAGTGGATGGAACAAACGCACGCCGCTATCCTTTTGCGTGGTGTAGCAGCGTTGGCTGTATCGGTCGTCTTGGCTTCCTTCAAGAAGACATCGCCGCATACAAGAAAGGCAGCGTTGCTGACCTTCAGATCATTCCAGCAGTTGCACCAGACCAAACAGTCACGGCCCAAGTATCCCTCACAGGGTTTACCGCAGCCTATGACAAATTGGTTGAGATGCTTAACGCCGAATAAGTCATTTGCCCGCGTTCTAATAGAGCGCGGGCAATTCCACTAAATACGTTTTAGCGCCAAAACAGCATTCAACCCGCCAAACGCAAACGCGTTCGAGAGCACATGCTCGACCTTAGCTTCACGCGCGATATTCGGCACCACATCAAGCGCGCACTCTGGATCTTCCTGCTCATAGCCGATCGTCGGGGCAATAACCCCGTCACGCAGCGCCATAATGCAGGCCAGCAATTCGACCGCGCCCGTGCCGCCAATCAAATGCCCGTGCATCGATTTGGTCGAACTAATCATCAGATCATCCGCAGCCGTTCCGAAAACATCCGCAACCGCGGCGCATTCGGTTTTATCATTTGCCGCAGTCCCCGTGCCGTGCGCATTTACATAGGCCACTTGCGAGGGATCAAGTTTGGCATCTTGCAACGCCCCCGCAATCGCACGCGCCGCGCCTTGCTTGGATGGCATCACAATATCCGAAGCATCCGAACTCATAGCAAAGCCAACGACCTCCGCAAGGATCTCTGCGCCACGTGCGCGCGCATGCTCGTACTCCTCAAAGACGAACACGGCCGCACCCTCGCCCTGCACCATGCCATTTCGATTGGCCGAGAACGGACGACAGGCATCACGCGTCATCACGCGCAATCCTTCCCATGCTTTGACACCGCCAAAGCACAGCATACTTTCCGAACCACCTGTCAGCATCGCATCCGCCATGCCGCAACGGATCATATTAAATGCCTGCCCCATCGCGTGATTGGAGCTGGCGCATGCTGTCGCTACGGTAAAGCTCGGCCCCTTGAGGTTATACTCCATCGAGACGTGCGAAGTCGCGGCGTTGTTCATCAATTTGGGTACAACAAAGGGGTGAACGCGGTTTTTACCTTCTTCATATACTGAACGATAATTCTCGTCCTGCGTGTTCATTCCGCCCCCGGCAGTCCCCAGAATAACCCCGGAACGATACGAGAGCTGCCCTTCGAATTCGATACCCGATTGCGCCATCGCTTCTTTGGCAGCGATCAACGTGAACTGGGTGTAGCGATCATAGAGAGCGATCTGCTGGCGATTGAAGAGCTGTTCGGCATCGTAGTCCGTCACTTGCCCGCCAATGGTGATGGACAACCGCTCTACGTCACGAAACTGAAGCGGGCCGATGCCGCATCGTCCCTCGCGCATTGCCTCCATCGTTGCAGTGGCGGTGTGGCCAAGCGCATTGATCGCGCCCTGCCCCGTAATGACAACGCGCTTCACGACTGTTGCTCGTCCACAAGGCCTTGAACCGCGCCCACGATGGACTGCACAGACGAAATGTCGAATTCGCTCTCGGACGGATCATTGGCGTTAAAGGGCACCTGAATGTCAAAGGCTTCTTCGATTGCAAAGATAGACTCGACCAATCCAAGGCTATCGATTCCAAGGCTATCGAGAGTGCTTTCTGGTGTTACATCCGAAACATCCAGAACGGCTTGCTCGGCGATAATTTCATAGATTTTTTTTTGTACGTTTGGCATTGATTGCCCCTTCTGCTCTGGGCTGATCTAGTCTTTTTGCACCAAGTTTGAAACAGTTTTTTGAAGTTCGCGGAATTGCGTCATCAGGCGCGGCAGACGGCGCATTGCTTTCTGTATCTCCATCTGGCTCTCCATTTTCACCGCAGGACTTCCGAGGATAACTCGGCCCGCAGGAACATTGGTGAATACCTTGGTCGCGCCACCCGCGACAACGTCATCGCCAATGAATATATTGTCGCTAGCGCCGCATTGTCCGCCCATGACAACACGGTTCCCGATGCGCGTAGAACCCGCGATCCCAACCTGACCACAGAGAAGACAGTCTTCACCGACCTGAACGTTATGGCCAATGTGCACCTGATTATCCAACTTGCTGCCCGATCCAATCGCGGTGTTGCGAATTGTGCCACGATCAATCGTTACATTTGCGCCGATCTCGACATTATCACCGATAGAGACCGCGCCGAGGCTGTGAATCCGTGTCCAGCTTTGAGCATTTGTTTCGCCTTGGTCGCCAAGGCTTTCACGCGCTTTCTCGACACCTGATTTTTCCGGCGTCACAAATGAAAACCCGTCCGCGCCGACAACGGCTCCGTGATTGGCAATGAAATCGTCGCCAATCTGTACTCGCGCACCGATCCGCACACCTGCGCGCAACAACGCGTTGTCACCGATGTTGGCGCCTTCTTCGATGCTACAATGGCTAGAGATACGCGCATTTGCGCCTATCTTGGCGCCCGCACCAATCACGACGAACGGCCCGATAGCAGCATTGGCTCCGACGCTCGCGCTGGGGTCGATTACTGCGGTGCAATGAATACCGTCGATTTGCGGACCGGGATCGAGAAGCGAGGTCAGACCCGACATCGCGTATCTGGGGCGCGGAACAAAGATCGCAGCCTTAAGGCCAAGAGCCTCCCAATCCGCGCCTTGCCAGAGTATTGCCGCCTGCGCCGCGCCTTGGCCAAGGCCTTCTTCGTACTTCTGATCCATCGCCAAGGCGAGATCCGAAGCCGTCGCGCTCGCGGGTTCGGACACGCCCGATATTTCAAAATCCAGTTTCCCGAAAGCCTGCGCCCCAAGAGCCTCTGCGATTTCTGCGATTGTGTGAACCATAATGCTCCCCATCCTATGGGGAAGATTTAGCTACGAACCTCGCGCAATGAAACCCCAGCGTTCATCATTGCCTCAAATATCTTTGCGTCACGTCCGTAAACGTCGCGGCGATAGTTCATTTGCCCCTTGGGATCACTGATTGCGGTCCGATAGACAATATGGACCGGAACAGTCTGTTTCAGCGGAACAGTTGTTTCCTTGCCCGTGTTCAAACGCGCCTTGAAATAACCTTCTGGGTCCGCTTCCTGACGGGCCAGCAACGCAAAGGCGAAATCCTGAGGATCGCGCAGACGGATGCACCCGTGGCTAAAGGCGCGGCTCTCGCGGCCAAACAGGTTCTTTTGCGGTGTGTCGTGCAAATAGATGTTGTGCGAATTCGGGAACATAAACTTTACAAGCCCCAACGCATTGCTCTGGCTCGGCGGTTGCTTGATCGCGTAAGGAAAGCTGCGCTGCGTATATTGGTTAAAGTCTTTGTTTGCTCGGCTCACGATTTGGCCACGCGAGTTGATTAAGCGCAGATGTGACACGGCGTTGGGGTTTTTCTTGAGCATCGGAAGATACTCTTTCACGGCGATAGAGCGCGGCACATTCCATGTCGGATTGATAACCATATGCTCCATGACATCGGAAAACTCTGGCGTGCGGCGATCTTCGGTGTTCTTGCCAACCACCGAACGGGTTTCGAATGTTACCTTGCCATCATCAATAATGCGCGCGTGGAAATCGGTGATATTGACCCAGACGTGACGCTCGCCACGCTCAAGACGGTTCAGCCAACGCTCGCGTTCCATTGCGACCATAACCGATTTCAAACGGTCCTGAGGTCCTTGGTTCACCTCGGCAATCGTACCGCTTCCGGCGACACCGTCAGACGCAAGTCCATGCGCAAGCTGGAACTGTTGCACCGCTTTTTGCATGTTGACGTCATAAGCTTGGCTCGCTGTCCGCTTGAGGTAACCCATTGCAATCAAGCGGTTACGAAGCGCAACAACGCCACGACCGCTATCGCCGGGCTCAAGTTTTTGCGAAGGAACTTGCTCGCCCCAGCCGCCGTTATCAATAATTTTCTCTAGCCGCAGCTTTTCTTTGGTAAGGCGCAGATACTCGGGATCCTTGGGCGCCAAATTCTTCAGAAAGCCAGCGGGAGAGGATTTTGCGAAGGCCTCAAGCATTTTGGTAGAGTTATAGCGCGGAACCTTGCGCACAATGCCGCTATCAACCTTTGAGGGCGTCACCACCCCGCTCGAGAGATCGTGCGCATAACGCAGGAAGAGGCGGCTGAGCTTGACTTCAAGATGGCCGAGCTCGCGCTGGGAATTAACTTCGCGCAGGCCGTTCTTGACTGTGTCCAGATCATAGCGCGCAACAGGAAGGCCATGCACGCCTGCATTCGAGATCGCCTGAAGCAAGGCGGCGCGACGCGCGGCATCTTGGCCACCTTTTTGTGTCCAGATTGGCTCGAAATTGCGCGCGCGATAGAATTCCGCGACCGCTTTACTCTTGGATGATTCTTCGGCGACGGCCTGTTTGAACGCCGTAATCTCGGCGTCAGCACGGCTTGGTGCGACGATCGATGCAAACATCAATGTCAGCATAATTAGGAAACTGGAAGCACGCGCTCGCGACAAAATCATCTTATCCTCATCAAATTCTTTTTTTGGCCGAATACGTAAGTCTAGGTTCAAAATCAACAAACTATCTAATCACGTTTGCGCGTTTTCCGAACTCTTTTGGAGAGTGTAGCCAAAATGATTAACATTTGATCTCTCCCCAGCCAAAAGCCCGCCATATAGGTCAATTCAGCAAAAATTCGCCTATTTTCACGAAATCTTGAAATTCTCTAGAATCACCTCTTGGAGAAAAAAGGGAGCTGTGCCATAAAATTTGTGCATCTGGGGAAAAATGCATGGCCGCGCTCGATCGTGGCCCAAAAAACTTGAACGGGCAGTACTCATGACGACATGCAAGACTACGGGTTTATCCCGCCGAAGCCTATTGGGGGCATTCGCAGCTACAGCCGTGGTTGCGGCGCCCACCTACTCAAATGCTGCTGGCTTCTTACGTGGTAGCGGAGACATCCGCCGCATCAAAATGTACTCGCAACGTACTGGCGAAAGCATTGACATGATCTATTGGATCGAAGGCAAATACATCAAACAGTCCCTCGCCCAAATCAATCATTTCATGCGCGATTGGCGCCAAGACGAAGCGACAAACATCGACACACGTACAATCGACATCATCACTGCGTCCCACAACCTGTTGGACGTAACAGAGCCTTTCATGCTCCTATCCGGTTATCGTACGCCAAAAACTAACCGGCTCTTGCGCTCGCGTTCGAGTGGTGTTGCCAAGAAGTCATTGCATATGACGGGACAAGCCGCAGATCTACGTTTGAAATCGCGGTCGGTTTCCCAAATGGCCCGCGCAGCGGCGTCATGCAAAGCCGGTGGAGTTGGTCGCTACAGCCGCTCCAACTTTGTCCATATGGACTGCGGCCCAGTGCGCTCCTGGGGTGGTTAATAAAGAGCGTATAAAAAATTCGACGTTTTACTGGGCCGAACGCAAAATCGTTCGGCCTATTTGTTTTCGTGGGGTGGCACGATTTGAAGATACGCGGCGATTGCGTCTCGATCTTCTTGCGGCAGTTGCGACGTGTTTTCAATCACCTCGGCCATCTCGGCACCTGCGGTATCAAACTCAGGTGTAAAACCTGACGATAGGTACTCCGCCACGTCGCCTGCGGACCATTCCAGATCGCCAGTCGTGATGTTTGGTATGCGCCCCTCACCCGCTGCATTGGCCGCACCCGCGAGCCATTCGGACGTGATCATTCCACCCAGAACATTGCGCGGCGTATGGCATTCGCCACAGTGGCCCATTGCCTCAACCAGATAGCGTCCGCGTTCTTGCTCGGGTGTTAAATCTGACGTGATGATCCAGTCACGATCCAAGAACAAAAGTTTCCAGCCTCCAAGCAGCACCCGCATATTCATAGGGAAGCTGATCTCGTGGGGCTCGTTCGGGGTATCCACGGCAGGTAAGCTGCGCAGATGCGCGATCAAATCAACAACATCCTGTAACTCCGCCCGCGTGTAGGTAGCATAAGGAAATGCTGGGTAGAGATGCTCGCCCGACGGCGACGTCCCCAACAGGACAGCATTGGCGATATCCAAATCGCTCCACGCCCCGATCCCTGTCGTAGGGTGCGTCGATATATTAGGGGCAACGAATGTGCCAAACGGGCTTGGAAACCGCTTACCACCGCCGAGCGCGCCGTCAGGGTATTCAACGCCTTCAGGTGCCGAATGGCAGGACGCACAGCCCATCGCCGCATAAACCAATGCGCCATTCTCTGGATTGGCAACCAACCCTTCAAGCGCGTTCGGCTCTAGCTTTTCTGGCCGTGTAATAAGTAATCCCACAACAGCAATCGCAGCGAGCCCAAGCCCGCTGCGTAGTGCGATGGTTGAAAAAGAAGCCATATCGCCCCCTTGAATTTACTCTGTTGCTCAGAGCAAAGAGCTATTTTTCAGGAGCACGATACGCCTTGTGACACGCCCCACAAGCGCCGCCAACAGCACCGAGGTTCGCCTTGACGCCATCAAGCCCATCACCAGCAACCGCCGCCATGGCCATCGCTGCTTCGCTTAGGTCAGCGCCATATTCCATCGCCTTGGAATCTTCTGCCCAAAGACCAGGAAGCGCGCGGCTTTTCTCAAAGGCTGTGTTGTCAGACCCTGGAAGCCAGAAGCCAGATTGATCCGCCTTGGTCAATTCTACAAGTGCATCCGCCGCGGACGCAGCAGCTTCGGCATCATAGTCCGCTTTGCCCTGCGCCATATTGCCGAGAATACCGAGTTGCTTGCCGTAATCTTTCATGTGTGCCTGACGCGCTTCAACGGCGGCAGC
This sequence comes from Falsihalocynthiibacter sp. SS001, assembly GCF_042445055.1. Classification (GTDB taxonomy): domain Bacteria; phylum Pseudomonadota; class Alphaproteobacteria; order Rhodobacterales; family Rhodobacteraceae; genus Falsihalocynthiibacter. The sequence goes on along the minus strand of NZ_CP170339.1, from coordinate 1,747,970 downwards.
GATTTCCGCGTCATCTGCGGCGAAGACAGAAGCGCCTGAAGAAATAATAAGTGCACCAACAAGTACCATGGAAAAACGTTTCATAAGAGTATCCCTTGCAAAGAGTTATGAACATGAGGTTACCTGTTAAAAAAAACATAGCCAGTCAATAAAAATGCAGAAGGACTGTGAATTTATGCACAAGGAGAACTGGGACGACCTTCGCTATGTTTTGGCGGTTGCCGATTTCGGCTCTGTTTCCAAAGCGGCACAGAGCCTTGGCGTCAATCATGCGACGGTTTTACGGCGCATATCGAGTTTTGAGACCCGCCACGGAGCGGCGATATTTGAGCGCACAGCCCATGGGTATCAGGTGCTCTCACATAAACTAAATGTGATCGAAGCCGCACGCGAAGCAGAGAACGCCATTTCGGTCGTCCAGAATCTTGTTGGAGGGCATGCGCCCGAATGGCACGGCACTGTGCGCGTCACGTCAACGGATACATTTTGCTATCACTTACTTCCCGAAATTGCCGCCGAAATACAGTCCCAGACAAAACAGCTTCGGATGGAGCTTCTTTCAACGAATGCGCATGTGGATTTGTCGCGCCTTCAGGCCGACATAACTATTCGACCTGCGGCGCAGCTTGATGAGAACCTAGTTGGTGAAAAGGCGGCTCTCATGTTCTTTGCGGTTTATGTGGCGCGCGATGTCCCACCCGAGAATGCGAAAAACTGGATTGGCCTGAGCGGCCCCCTCACCCGCTCATCGCCAGCGGCGTGGATACAGGAGAATGTCGCCGCCGAGACAACCGTTGCAGCGGCGGATAGCTTTCAGACTTTGTCGCAACTCGCAATTGCGGGGCTTGGGCGGACATTTTTGCCGAGGTTCGTTGGGGATCGCTGTCCGCAACTGCGGCGTTGCGCCTCTCCGAACATGAGCGTGCCGATCTGGGTTGCGAGCCACTCGGACTATGCCGAGACACCGCGCCTGCGTGCGCTTCGTGAACGGCTTTGCGTCGCTCTGTCTGATCGGTCCAAATTGCTGCGGGGTGATTAACTGATTGCTTTGGCAATGCGTTTCAGCGCTGCGGCGTCATTGCGCCCCGCCTGATCCATCCCACCAATCAATTGAAACGAGCCTAGCTCCATCCCGCAAAACGCGATGCGGTTCGTCACCCAAATTCGGCGCATCGCGCGCGCAACGCCGTTCAGCCGATATCGCCAAGCGGGTGTTCCGGCACTCATAATGACATGACACCGTCGGCCCTTCAGCAACCCTTCTGGATTTTTTGCGTCAGTTCCGAACGCAAATCCTTGGCTGAACACACAATCAAACCAATGTCGCATGATCGCCGGACAATCCCCCCACCAGCAAGGGAAGACAAAGAAAATCTCTTTCGCGGCTAATACCTGCGCCTGATACGCGCTCAACTGCGCCTCAAAATTCGCCCCATCCGGGAGCCATGAAATCGGCTTTTCACGATACAAATCAATAACCTGAACGTCACCTCTACGGAGCTCGCTTATCCGCGCGGCCACCGCATGTGAAAAGCTCGTTGGATTGGGGTGCGCAAGGATGATTAGCGTTGCGGACATGGTTGCTCCTGTTACTGCGGGCTCAGGCATGTGCTATCGCAGTTCAAGCGGCATGTCGCGCCTTCTAAAGAAAAAATGCGCTTGGCCCTTGACCTTCCCGTGACTGGAAGCCCCAATTAAGTTCAATACACAACGAAGCGAGTCTCAAATGACGACCAAGAATACAGTATTGCTCCAAATTTCCGGCATGAGTTGCGCCTCCTGCGTTGGGCGGGTCGAGAAAGCTCTCCAAGCTGCCAACGGCGTGTTGGCCGCACAGGTAAACCTTGCCTCCGAAACCGCGCAGGTGGAATTTAACGCGAGCGCTATCACGCCCGCCGAGATCGCCGAAATCGCAACCGCAACGGGATACGCCGCAACGGTCGACATCCCCTCGCAGGACGAAAGCAACGCGCAAAAGGCCGAAGAAGCACGGACCCTCAAGCGGCAGGTCATTATCGCCGCACTATTGGCTGCACCCGTATTTATACTTGAGATGGGCGGTCATATATTTCCCGTTTTCCACCACTTTATCGCCCAGACAATCGGCACCGACATAAGCCGTCTGATCCAGTTTGCCCTTACAACGGCGGTGCTGTTAGGTCCGGGATTACAGTTTTATGTCAAGGGGTTCCCTGCTCTTGTTAAGGGGCATCCCGATATGAACTCTCTTGTAGCGATGGGCACAAGCGCGGCTTACCTCTACTCGGTGGTTGCAACATTCGCGCCCTCACTGCTGCCTGCGGGAACCAACAATGTTTACTACGAAGCCGCCGCAGTGATCGTCGTTCTGATCCTGCTCGGTCGGTTTCTTGAGGCGCGCGCGAAACAACACACAGGAGATGCTATCAAGAAGCTCCTCGCGCTGCGTCCCCAAACAGCACGGGTGCTGCGGGATGACGTGATCAAAGAACTGCCGATTGAAGACGTGATCGTCGGTGATCTGATCTACGTCAGACCGGGCGAGAAAATCCCGACGGACGGGGTTGTCGTGGACGGGAGCAGCTATGTTGACGAAAGCATGGTCACCGGCGAACCCGCACCTGTTAAGAAGGCCGAGGGCGACACCGTGGTTGGTGCCACGATCAATAACGCGGGCGCGTTTCGGTTTCGGGCAACGCGCATCGGAGAGGACACGCTGCTTGCGCAAATCGTTAACATGGTGACACAGGCTCAGGGCGCAAAACTTCCGATCCAAGGTATCGTTGATCGGATTACAGGGTGGTTTGTGCCTATTGTTTTAGGAATCGCTGCGCTTACCGTTCTGGTTTGGCTCTTCTTGGGTCCCGAACCCACGCTTAGGTTCGCGGTGGTTGCTGGCGTTTCTGTGCTTATCATCGCCTGCCCTTGCGCAATGGGATTGGCAACACCCACATCAATCATGGTCGGCACAGGCCGTGCCGCCGAACTGGGCGTCTTGTTTCGTCAAGGGGACGCGCTTCAATCGCTCAAGCATGTGTCGGTTGTGGCGTTTGATAAAACGGGCACGCTCACAATGGGGCAACCAGAGCTCACCGATTTCATAACTGCCGCGAACATCGACGAGGATGAAACGCTGCGGGTTGTAGCCTCGGTCGAGAACAGTTCCGAGCATCCGATTGCACGCGCCATTGTTACTGCTGCTGAGGAACGTGGACTTAGCATGGCGCAGGTTTCTGATTTTAACTCGGAAACAGGATATGGCGTGCGGGCTCAGGTGGATGGCAAGCAGGTTCTGATCGGCGCGGATCGCTATCTTCGCCGCGAGGGGATTGCCATTGATGACTTTGCGGATCATCAGGAACAGCTTGGGAAAAATGGGAAATCTCCGCTCTATGTGGCGATTGACGGACAGGCCGCTGCGATCCTCGCGGTTGCGGATCCGATCAAGGAAACGAGTAGGATCGCGGTGCGTGCGCTCAAAGAACGCGGCGTAGAAGTCGCTATGATTACAGGGGATAACGCAGGGACTGCAAACGCAATCGCCGCACAACTTGGCATCGAGCGCGTCATCTCTGAGGTTCTCCCAGAAGGCAAGATTGCAGAGGTTGAGCGTCTGAAGAGTGACGGCGCAAACGTGGCCTTTGTTGGCGACGGAATTAACGACGCACCCGCCCTCGCCGCTGCGGACGTTGGGATCGCGATCGGCACAGGCACCGAAGTAGCGATTGAGGCCGCCGAAGTGGTGCTTATGTCCGGTGATCCAATGGGGGTTGTGAACGCGTATGACATCAGCAAATCAACCCTGCGAAATATTCACGAGAACCTCTTTTGGGCGTTCGGGTATAACGTCCTTCTGATCCCGATTGCTGCAGGGCTGCTCTATCCCATTAACGGCACGTTGCTCTCGCCGATTTTCGCGGCAGCGGCCATGTCATTGTCCAGCGTTTTCGTTCTGGCGAATGCCTTGCGGCTTCGTTGGTTGAAGCCCGCTGAAATCAGTCAATAGGAGGCAAAGATGAATATTGGCGAGATTGCCGAACGCACACAACTTCCCGCAAAAACAATACGTTATTACGAAGAGATAAACCTGATTAAGCCCAAACGCGACGCCAACGGGTATCGAGTTTTTGTCGAGAGCGACCAGCACAAACTTCAGTTTTTGGGGCGTGCCCGAGGGCTTGGGTTTAGCATACAGGATTGCAGAACGCTGTTATCTCTCTACGAAGATGACACCCGCGAGAGTGCGGATGTTAAGCTCCTAGCGACAGAGCATCTGAACGAGATTGACCGAAAAATCGCGGAGCTAAAGACAATGCGAGACACACTCGGCGATCTGGTAAACAAATGCGCGGGTGATGATCGGCCCGACTGCCCTATCTTGCGTGATTTGAGCGGAATTTGATTACAAACAACAGGTTAGAAGAGGGCCCTAATCCTCTTCTTCCAATTTTGTTGCCCCACGAAAACCGGTTGCGACGATAAACTTCTCCGAGCTATCGGCGCGGCTTGCGGGGGGTTTTACATAGCTGACCTTCTTAAACTTAATCCGCAGAATTTTTTGCAGATAGTCTTCTGCACCACCCGCAAGGACCTTGGCTACGAAGGTCCCGTCCTCTTCAAGCACATCAAATGCGAAGTATGCCGCAGCCTCGCACAAGGCCATAATACGGTTGTGATCGGTCTGTTTGTGGCCCGAGGCCGACGCCGCCATATCGCTCATGACAACATTCGCGCGCCCATTGAGCCAGCCTTTGACTTTCTCATCCGCGTCATTCTCAAGGAAATCGAGCACATGGATTTCAGCACCGGCAATTGGCTCCACCTCTTGAAGGTCAACCCCAAGTACGGTTCCGATTGCCTTGCCCTTTTTCTCGCCAAGTGCGTTCACGCGGCGCACAGCTACCTGACACCAACCACCCGGAGCACAGCCTAGATCCACAACACGCGCTCCCGGCACGAGAAAACGGAACTTATCGTCCAGTTCCAATATCTTATAGGCCGCACGCCCACGGTACCCATCGGCCCCAGCGCGTTTGACATAGGGGTCGTTCAACTGGCGTTCAAGCCAGAGCGTCGACGAAAGCTTGCGCCCTCTTGCGCTCTTTACCTTGACGCGCAAATCCCGCAACCCGCGACCTGAGCTGCCACGTGTCCCCGGACCATTTACGCCTTGGCCGCGTTTTCTACGACCAGAGCCGTCTTTTCCTGAACCTTGCGCCATTTAATCGGCCTCATCTATTAGCACGCCATCTGCGCTCATGAGGGCATATAACAGCCCTTCGCGCAAACCGCGATCCGCAACTGATAATTTATCCGTTGGCCATATCCGCAGCAAGGCCTGAAGGATCGCAGCACCCGACATTATCAGGGCCTGACGATCTTTACCAATACGCGGATCGGCGCGGCGCCCTGCGGGACCAAGCGCCAGATAGTCCTGAATGACGGCATCAATCTCGTCGCTCGTCATCTGAAGACCATCAACCTTATTGCGATCATAGCGTCGCAAATTAAGGTGGCTGGCAGCGACCGTCGTAACGGTGCCCGACGTGCCGATGATCTGAAAACCTTCGCGTACGTGCTCGGAGATATAGGGTGCGAAATCCGCCAGCTTCTCTTCGAAAAACCAACTCATTAGCGCGAAACGCGCAGCATCATCGTCCACATCCATGAACTGATCCCGCAATGTTGCCACGCCAAGGGGAACCGAAATCCAGTCCACAATTCGCGCCTTCCCCTCGCGCATCTGGCCTTTGCGGAAGCCGTGAGAAACCTGCATAATCGCCTGTTTCCGCTCGCTTTTACGCAAATGCGCGACATCTAGCCAAACAAGCTCTGTACTGCCGCCGCCGATATCCACCACAAGCAATTGCTCGGTCTTGTGGCTCATGAGGGGCGCACAACTTATGACGGCAAGGCGGGCTTCTTCTTGTGCGGGGATGATTTCGAGCTTGAGCCCGGTTTCTCGCTTTACGCGGGCAATCAGTTCGTTGCCATTACTTGCGCGGCGACAGGCCTCTGTTGCCACAAGGCGCATACGTTTGACGTTGTGGCGCCGCAGCTTCTTTTGACAAATGCGCATGGCCTGCACGGTCCGCGCGATGGACCCACGCGACAAACGGCCCGAAGCCTCAAGCCCGGAACCGAGCTGTACCGACTTCGAGAAGCTATCAACCACCTCGAACTGCGCACCTTTTGGGCGCGCAACGAGCATGCGACAGCTGTTTGTTCCTAAATCCAGTGCCGCATAGAGCGGAACGGATTCGTTCTGTTTTGGCGCAGGGGAATCAACCGTTTTAGGGACCGCGCCCGCACCATTGGGACGCTTGGGCGTCATATCTACGCCCTTTCATATCGAGTTACCCCCAAAGTAAGCTCTTGAGCGCTCGGACGCAAGGCGCGACCCGCCGTTACGACGCGGAATTGCCGCCCTCATAATCAACATGAAGATTTTTCCTATGACACGCTGTGGCGCAACACAGTCCAAGCCTCTATGGGTACAACAAGAATGCACGATCCGGTGAGAAGTCGCGAAATTGAGGTGTCAGGTCGAAAACCGACCATGAAATCCCGCGCTGGCTTCCTACATTTAAGTGAGAAGGGAATCAGCAATGGCTAAGGTCACCATCGTTTATTGGCGGGATATTCCCGCACAGGTTATCGTTGGTCGTGGTCGTCGTGGTGTTAAAATTCAGCTCTCTGAGCGGTTTGAACAAGCGATTGATCGCGCAGCAATGAAATCCGGAGCGGCGGGAACGGACGAATACCTCGCGGAATGGCGCAAAGCCGACCCCGTCGAGGTTGAAGGACAGGACCAGGAAGCCGCTCAAGCCAAGGCCGATGCGCTCGAACTGGAATATGATCGCGAACGCCTCAAGACGCTGATTTCCAATAACGGGTGGGCCTAGCCCGCTTTCACTTTGGAGGGAACCATGTCGCTTTTGTCTTTCAAGCGTCCAGTAAATATCGAACGCCACATCACCGTACCGCGTGAGGTGAGCGCCCTGATGGAGGATTATTCCATCGAGGTGATGCCCCGTACGGCAGCCAAAGTCGATGATTTCACGGCCCTCCTCCCTCAAGACACCCGCGTTTACGTGGCGCATATCGCGGGAACGCCCATCTCTGAGATGGTTGAAACCGCAGCAAGGCTCGCGCGTGATGGGATGCAGGTGGTTCCGCACTTCCCCGCGCGCATCATTCAGGACCGCGCCATGCTCGCGGACTGGATTGCTCGCTATCAGGGCGAAGCAGGTGTTGATCAGGCGCTTGTTCTGGCGGGTGGCGTAAAGGATGCAGAAGGCGCCTTCGATAGCTCCATGCAGCTTCTCGAAACGGGATGCTTTGACGGGTTCAAACATCTGTTCATTGCGGGCCACCCTGAGGGGAATCGTGATATTGATCCAAACGGCGGCGAAGAGATCGTCATGAATGCGCTGCGCTGGAAGCAGAATTTCAGCCGGCAATCAGGCATCCCAATGTCCATCGTTACCCAGTTCGCATTTGCCGCAGATCCAGTCACACAATGGCTTGAGCGCCTTGCGGAGAATGATATTTCGATGCCCGTAAACCTTGGCGTTGCGGGGCCCGCGAAACTTCAGACGCTCATTCGGTTCGCTATTGCCTGTGGCGTCGGACCATCACTCTCGGTGCTTCAGAAACGCGCCCGCGACGTCAGCAAACTTGTGCGCCCGTTTACACCGGATGACCTCGTGCGTGATCTTGCACAATATAAATCAACCTACCCCGAGACCGCGCTGAAATCATTGCATTTCTTCCCCTTGGGTGGCATTACAACCAACGCCAATTGGGCGCTTGCCCAAACCAACGCAAACTCTGCCATTCCGGCACAATAAGTACCCCATAAGGACACTCCATGACCCGTACCGTCGTTGAAAGTAAATCCAAGACAGCCATCATCGGCTTTGACGAACCCTTTTGCGTGATCGGCGAACGGATTAACCCTACAGGCCGCAAGAAGCTTGCCGCCGAGCTTGAGCTTGGGGACTTCTCGACAATTGAAAAAGACGCCATCGAACAGGCGCTTTGTGGTGCGAATATTCTGGATATCAACTCCGGTGCTGTCTTCTCCAATAAGATGGCCGAAGACCCGCGCTATGCTGACAACAACTTTGTCGAGCCACCATTGATGCGCGAACTTATTGAGCGAGTTCAAGCAATTGTGGACATTCCTTTATGTATCGATAGCTCGGTTCCTGATGCGCTCAAGGCGGGTCTTGAGGCTGCCGAAGGCCGCCCGCTTTTGAACTCTGTCACTGGTGAAGAAGACCGTCTTGAGGTGGTTCTTCCGCTGGTCAAGAAATACAATGTTCCGGTGGTTGCGATCTCGAATGACGATACGGGTATTTCCGAAGATCCCGAAGTCCGTTTTGCCGTTGCCAAGAAAATCGTCGAGCGCGCCGCTGATTTCGGCATTCCCGCGCATGACATCGTTGTTGATCCGCTGGTTATGCCCATCGGCGCAATGGCTTCGGCTGGCCAGCAAGTCTTTACACTCGTGCGCCGCCTTCGCGAAGAACTGGGCGTAAACACAACTTGCGGTGCTTCAAACGTGTCGTTTGGCCTTCCGCACCGCCACGGTGTAAACGCGGCGTTCCTCCCTATGGCGATCGGTGCTGGGATGACCAGCGCGATTATGAACCCTGTGCGCCCCGTTGAGATGGAAGCCATTCGTGCCGCGAACTTCCTTAACAACAAGGACCCGCACGGCGCGGAATGGATCAAGTTCAGCCGCATTCTGGATGCTGTCGAAGCAGGCACCCCTTTCGCCGAGGCCTCCAAAGCCTCAGCAGCAGGTGGCGGGCGAAGCGGTGGCCGCCGCGGTGGACGCCGCCGCTAGGGCGCACTACAACAAGGGGCAGAAATGCCCCTTTCGTTTGCCACAGAAAGAACACCCGTGAGCCAAAGCAAGCCCGATCCCCTCGTTATTTTCACTCCTTCGGGAAAACGCGGTCACTTCCCTGCGGGAACGCCCGTATTGACGGCTGCGCGCAAGCTGGGCGTTGATCTGGATTCTGTTTGTGGTGGACGCGGTAAATGCAGCAAATGTCAGGTTGCTCCCTCTTATGGCGAGTTTTCCAAACATGGGGTCACAGTCGCCAAGGATGCGCTCTCGCCCTTTAACGAGGTCGAGGCCCGCTATGACCGTATTCGCGGGCTGATCTCGGGGCGACGTTTGGGCTGTCAGGCGACAATCCAAACCGATGTTGTCATCGACGTGCCGCCCGAAAGCCAAGTTCACAAGCAGGTCGTCCGCAAGCGCGCAGAAGCCCGAGACATCACCCTCGCGCCATCTATTCGGCGTGTATTGGTTGAGGTCGAACAGCCCGACATGCACGAGCCGACAGGTGATTTTGAACGCCTGCAAAACGCGTTGGCGCAGCAGTGGGATATCAAGGGTGTTACAACCACGCTACCTATTCTGTCCCGCCTCCAAAAGTGTTTGCGCAAGGGTGAATGGTCGGTGACATGCACCATCCACAACGCGGGGATCAGCCTTCCGCCACGCCTTATCGACATCGCACAAGGCTTTGACGAAACAGCATTTTACGGATTGGCCGTTGATCTCGGCTCCACAACAATCGCGGGACACCTTTGCAATCTGGAAACCGGCGAAGTCGTCGCCAGCGCGGGCCTTATGAACCCTCAAATCCGATTCGGCGAAGACCTGATGAGCCGCGTCAGTTACGGCATGATGAATGAGGGTGGCAGCGGAGAAATGACTGCCGCCGTGCGCGAGGGAATGGCGCAACTCTGCCGCGATGTGGCCAAGGATGCAGGCATTGCGCCCGAGCGGATTATTGATGCAACAATCGTCTGTAACCCCGTGATGCATCACCTCTTTTTGGGGATTGATGCCTATGAACTGGGGCAAGCACCGTTTGCGCTGGCAACTTCGGATGCACTCAACCTCTCAGCGCATGAAGTGGGCCTGCCGCTGCATGAAAACGCGGCGCTCTATATGTTACCCTGCATCGCTGGCCACGTTGGCGCGGATGCGGCTGCCGTCGCACTTTCCGAGGCACCAGAAAAGTCGGATGACCTTGTGCTCATCGTCGACGTTGGGACCAATGCCGAAATCATATTAGGCAATAAGAACCGTGTTTTAGCGTGCTCTTCTCCGACAGGACCAGCATTTGAGGGCGCGCAGATTTCTGCGGGCCAGCGCGCGGCCCCGGGTGCGATTGAGCGGGTCGAGATTGATCCCATCACCAAGGAACCGCGTTTCAAAATCATCGGCTCTGATCTGTGGTCGAACGAGGCTGGATTTGAAGAAGCCGCGCTGGCAACGGGCGTTACGGGCATTTGCGGCTCTGGTATTATCGAATGTGTCGCCGAAATGCGCATGGCTGGGATTGTGGATGGCCCTGGCCTAATCGGTTCGGCGGAACAGGTCGGAACTGATCGTTGCTTTGCCGACGGGCGCACCAATTCCTATCTTCTCTATGACGCGACGCATTTGGGCGGCGACAAAATAACTGTCACCAATCGAGATATACGCGAAATTCAGATGGCCAAGGCGGCGCTCTACTCGGGTGCGCGGCTGCTTATGGATAAGTTCGAGGTCGATACAGTCGATCGCATCGTTCTCTGCGGGGCGTTTGGTGCCCATATCAGCCCCAAGCACGCCATGATTTTGGGGATGATCCCCGACTGCGCGTTGGACAAAGTCACCTCGGCTGGAAACGCGGCGGGTACAGGTGCGCGGATCGCCCTACTCAACACAGACGCGCGCCGTGAAATTGAAACAACCGTTCGTGCTATCCACAAAATCGAAACCGCGATTGAGCCGCGCTTTCAGGAGCATTTCGTAAATGCCTCCAATATCCCCAACGCGGCCGACAGTTTCCCGCATCTAGGCGCAATCGTGACCCTACCAAACGTTAACCATAACGCTGGCGATGGAAGCGACGGCGGCAAACGCCGCAGACGTCGGCGCGGATAGCACTCAGATATCGAGATTGGAGCGGGTGAAGGGAATCGAACCCTCGTCGTCAGCTTGGGAAGCTGCTGCTCTACCATTGAGCTACACCCGCGCTTGATCTTTGTAGCTTGGGGTGTGAAGCGCCACAAGTGTGATTTGCGACCGCATAGGGTCCGGTTAGTTTGCTTTTGTTGACAGATACTTAGAATGCGTCATAAATCAACAAACCTCCGCAACCGAGATCAGCATGACCCCAGAAAAATTTCTCCGCTCGCTATTTGACGCCGCGCTATGGGCGGCAGATCCCTTTACCGCCGTACCAGCATACCTACCGAAGCGCCCCAAGGGCCGAACCGTGGTTGTTGGCGCTGGCAAAGCATCAGCGCGTATGGCACAGGCGGTTGAAGCGGAATGGGGCGCTTGTGAGGGCTTGGTGATCGTGCCACACGGCGCGTCACTCCCTTGCGAAGGCATCAAGATTGTTGAGGCAAGCCATCCTGTCCCCGACGACGCGGGCCTGAATGCCGCGCGCGAAATCCTTGCGATTGTCGACTCGCTTGGGCCGGACGATCTGGCGCTGTGTCTGATTTCTGGCGGGGGTTCTTCGCTCATGTCTGCCCCTGCGGGAGATTTAACGCTTCAAGACAAGCAATTGTTAAACAAGCTTCTTTTGGAGTCCGGCGCGGCAATTGACGAGATGAATGTACTGCGCAAGCACCTTTCCGCGATAAAGGGCGGCCGCCTTGCTGTGGCGGCGGCACCTGCGCGTATTGTGACGCTCACAATCAGCGATGTACCGGGGGATTCGCCGTCGATTATTGCTTCGGGCCCGACGGTGCCAGACACATCAACCGTTGCTGATGCCCTCGCGATTATTGAACGTTTCGATATCAAGCTGCCCGATCACATGCGCGAAGTCCTGACCGGCCCCGACGGAGAGACCCCAGGGCCAGAACACCCTGCGTTCAATAACGCAGAAACCCGCATCATTGCCGCCCCCCAGGCAAGTCTCGAAGCCGCGGCGGAAGTAGCGAAAGCGGCAGGTGTGACGCCAGTGATCCTTGGGGATGCCATTGAGGGCGAAGCGCGCGAGGCTGGCAAAGTCATGGCCGGAATCGCAGCACAGGTAAAGCGCCACGGCCAGCCCGTCCAAGCGCCCGCAGTCCTTATTTCAGGTGGCGAAACAACTGTCACGGTGCGCGCCAAACCGGGCAAAGGCGGCCGGTGTAGCGAATTCCTTCTCGGGTTTGCGCTCGCAGCTTGGGATCAAGATAGGATCACCGCAATCGCCTGTGATACCGATGGGCGTGACGGATCAGAACACAACGCAGGCGCGATCTGGACGGCTGAAACACGTACGAAAGCCGATAAGGAAAAGGCCTTCGCAGCGCTCGCGAACCATGATGCCTACAGCTTCTTTGAGAGTGTTGATGGCCTTGTCGAAACAGGTCCGACGCACACAAACGTCAATGATTTCAGGGCAATACTGATTGAAGCAGCCGATGATTAACGCGGTTGCCTTTCCCAAACGGATTACCCGAATTCGGGTAACAGAATATATCTGAGGAAATTGTGGTGCCCAAGGTGAGACTCGAACTCACACGACTTGCGTCGGGGGATTTTGAATCCCCTGCGTCTACCATTCCGCCACTCGGGCCACGGAGGAGGATGTAGCCTGTTGCGGCGTCGGGGAAAAGAGCAAAAACGCAATTCGTGCGATTTTTTTGCCAGATTTCCGCGCCGCCTATATCCACATAAGGGACAGCGCGGGAACAGCCACCAGCAACGCCACGCGTACCAGATCAGATGCAATGAATGGCAGGACTCCGCGATAGGTTTGCCCGATCGGAACGTCTTTAGCGAGGCCGTTGATGATGAACAAATTGAGCCCCACAGGCGGCGTGATAAGGCCAATTTCAACCGTCACGAGCGCCAGAATACCGAACCAGATCGCCGTTGCCTCGGCGCTCAGCCCAAAGTCCAAAGTCTCGATGATTGGAAAGAAAACCGGAACGGTCAAAAGGATCATCGAGAGCGAGTCCATCACACAACCAAAGACCAGATAAAACAGTAGCATCCCGAGCAGCACAAAGATCGGCAACACGCCAAGAGAGCCAACCCACGCCGCAAGTGTCTGTGGGGCCTGGGTGAACGCAAGGAACGTATTGAAGAGCTGCGCGCCGAGCAAAATAAGGAAAATCATCGCCGTTGACGACCCCGCTGCCAGCACACTTTCTACAAAGCCTTTCCAAGTCAGACCACCAGTTACGGCACCGTATAGGCCCGTCATAACCATGCCCACAGCAGCACCTTCGGTCGGGGTAAAGAGTGCCTGAACGCCCTCCTCTGCCCAATTCCAATCCGCAGCTATCCCGCCCATCACCAGAGCAAAAATCATGATAACGGGCCAAACAGACAGGAGTGACCGGAAGCGCGCACGAAGCGGCACCTTGGGCAGCGCCAATCCGCGCGCCTCACGCATCACCATGAAACGCACCGCGATCATATACCCAAGCGCCGCAAGCAGGCCCGGAATGATCGCAGCACTAAACATCTTGGCGATATTCTGCTCCGCCAGAATCGCATAGATCACCAGAATCACAGAGGGCGGAATCAGAATGCCCAGAGTGCCACCCGCTGCGAGAACACCCGTCGCCATTGAATCCGAATAACCCGCACGGCGCATCTCGGGAAGTGCCACCTGCCCCATTGTGCTTGCTGTGGCGAGCGAGCTTCCGCAGATCGCGCCGAACCCTGCGCAGGCTCCGACAGTTGCCATTGCGATACCGCCCCGACGATGCCCCAACCAGTCGGCCGCAGCCTGAAACAAGGCGCGGCTCATGCCGGATTTGGTGGCAAATTGCCCCATCAGTAGGAACATCGGAACGATAGATAGCGAATAACTCGAGAAGGTATCAAAGCTAAGCGTCTTGAGCTGGCTAAGGGGGGCCGCCGCACTTCCGCGCACAATCCAGACACCGACAAATCCCGTCACGCCCATCGCGACAGCCACAGGCACGCGCAGGAAAATCGCAAGCAACATAAGCGCGAAGCCGATTAGCGCAATCTCTACACCGGTCACAGTTTTTATCCTTTTATATCAGCAACAAGGCGCGCAATTGCGACCAAAACGAACAGGAATGCCCCCACAAGGCAAAACCCATAGGGAACCCACATCGGGACCTGTAATTCATAGGTTGTCTCAGGAAAGAAGGGCTTGGCCCCCATCGCCAAAATCTCGCGCAGTGGCTCAGGACCATAGGGGAATTTCTCGGCAAATCCGAGATACAGACGCCATAGGATAACGACCGCAACCACCGCAATAAGCGCATTCGACACCACGCCAAGCGCCCGATAGAAGCGAGTGCCGAAACGCGCGGCCAGAACATCCACCTGAACATGCGCGCCAACCATGTGCCCCCAAGGAAGGAACGAGAAAACAGCAATCCCCGTGGCCAGTTCAACCAACTCGAAATCGCCCGAAATCGCATCGGCGCCGACACCACGCGCAACAACAGAAATCACGGTAATGATCGCCGCGGCGATCAAACCGATCCCGCCAATAAGCGCATAGCCGCGCACCAAATGACGCAAAAATAAAGGGTATGTGGATGTGCTCTCACTCATGGATGCCTTTTGCGTTTTTTGGCAGCGTCACGCAATAGTTTATACCGCGCGCAACTTTGGCTTTCTTGTCAAAGCATCATGGGATAAATGATGTCGCAACGATTGCCATACGAGCAAACGGCCAAACAAGGGCGAGCAGAATTGATACGGTCACTATATAACTGGACGATGTCCCTCGCCGAGAGTCGCTATGCGCTTTGGGCGCTTGGTCTTATTGCCTTCGCTGAGAGTTCGGTTTTCCCCATTCCCCCTGATGTGTTGATGATCCCGATGATTATCGCGCGCCCGAACAAGGCGTGGGTTATAGCTGGCGTTGCGCTGATTGGCTCGGTGCTTGGGGCGCTGTTGGGCTACTATATCGGGGCGGGCCTGTTTGAAACTGTTGGTCGCCCGGTTCTCGAATTCTATGGCAAAGAGCACTACTTTGGCGAGTTCCGCGAGACATACAATCAATACGGCGCATGGGCTGTCCTTGTTGCGGGGGTTACGCCGTTCCCGTTTAAGGTGATCACAATCCTTTCTGGTTCGACTGGACTAAGCTTGCCGATCTTTATCGTGGCTTCCATTCTTGCGCGTGCGATACGGTTCTTCTTGGTGGCAGCATTGTTGCGCGCTTACGGCGAGCCGATCCGCGACTTTATTGAACGTCGCCTTGGGCTGGTCTTTACTGTATTTATGGTTCTGCTCATTGGCGGCTTTTATGCAATTAAGGTGTTATGATGGATAAACGGCTTGTCGCACTCGCCAGTTTTGGCTCTTTGGCGCTTCTCTTGGGGGCGTTCGGATTTGAGTATATCGGCGGCCTTGCGCCCTGCCCGATGTGCCTCTGGCAGCGCTGGCCACACGCGGCAGCATTTATTCTTGGTGTGCTTATCTTTGCAGGTGGACCGCGCATTCTCGCGGCTCTTGGTGCAATTGCGGCGTTTATCACCAGTGGGATCGGCCTGTTTCACACGGGCGTTGAGCGCGGATGGTGGGAAGGCCCAACAACCTGCACGTCTGGTCCAATTGGTGATCTGACGCCAGATGAGCTTATGGCCCAGATCATGGAAGCGCCCCTAGTGCGTTGCGATGAGGTCGCATGGGAAATGCTTGGGCTTTCCATGGCAAGCTGGAACGCGCTGTTTTCCTTTGCTCTTGCCTTGATTTGGATTGCCGCATGGCGCAGCCGCGCCTAGACCTTCGCGCGCATTGATCGCGTCGTAAGAAGCAAGTTCGTCTCACTTGTTTGCACACCATCAATGCGGCGCACATCCGACAGCACTTTATCAAAAGCCTCAAGGCTACTTGCATTGATCTCGACGATAAGATCCCACTTTCCGTTGGTGGAATGGACTTCACGAACGGTGCTAAACCCTAGTAACTTATGAATAATGCGCGTCGTGCCGCGCCCCTCAATCCCAAGCATCATCAAGCCACGCACAGGCGCTTTGGCAACGTCCTCTCGTAGTCGGACGGTAAAATCAACGATATCGCCCTGCGCGACCAGCCGCTCAATGCGCGTTCGCACCGTCGTGCGGGATGATCCCAACTCTGCCGCTAATTCGGACAACGGTTTACGCGCATTTTTGCGCAATGCCGATATCAGGCGATTATCCAGATCGTCCATTTCTTCCTCCGTATCGGACAAATGCATCTCGATTCAGCCGAAAACATGGGTTAATATCGGCCTATTTGCAAGGCAAACTATAGGTAACACTCCTAAAACGGCGTTCCCTATGACACTTGATACGACTTCCCAAACCTGCGTCCTTGTGGGCGCACCAATTGATTGCGGCAAGGTGCGCCGTGGCTGCCTCATGGGGCCAGATGCCCTAAGAACGGCGGGGATTGCATCTACGCTGACCGATTTGGGGCATAGTGTTGAGGACTGGGGAAATTACGCACCCGACGAGATCACCGGAGCGAACTGCGATAACCCCGCAGTGCACGGCCTCGCCGAAACGATTGGCTGGTCGCGCTCCCTGCGGCGCGCGGCATCCAAAGCAATGGAGAGCGGCACCCCGATTTTCATGGGCGGCGATCACGCCATGTCACTTGGAACAATCGCTGGTGTGGCCGACTATGCCGAAAAGCAAAACCGTCCGCTGTTCCTGCTCTGGCTCGACGCGCATACCGATATTCATACCCTAGACACCACAACGACAGGCAATCTGCACGGCACCCCTGTTGCCTATGCCATGGGGCTTGATGGGTTCGACGGGTTCGAACCAATGCCCAAAGTAACGGGCGAGAACGTCTGTTACATCGGTTTGCGTTCCGTTGACCCCTCCGAGCGTCAAGCAGTGGTAACGCACGGCCCCACAGCAATCGACATGCGCGCGCTGGACGAGCACGGGATAGCGGCACCACTTAAGGCGTTCCTGTCCCAAGTGCGCGCGGCGAACGGGATTTTGCATGTCTCGCTGGATGTCGACTTTCTCGACCCCTCCTGTGCGCCCGCCGTTGGAACCACCGTTCCGGGTGGCGCGACCGTTCGTGAAGCGCATCTCGCGATGGAAATGCTTTGCGATAGTGGATTAGTGCGCGCGCTAGATATCGTCGAGTTGAACCCATTTCTGGACGAGCGCGGACGCACCGCGGAACTGATGGTTGATCTTACCGCTTCGATCTTCGGCCGACGCGTTTTTGACCGCGACACGACACGTTACTAATGAAGTACAACAACTTACACGCTAAGGATATCCTAATGACCGCTCCCAATCTTCTGCCTTCCTCATTGGCTTATGTCCCATTTGTCTCTGTGCAGAACATGATGGCCCTTGTGAACAGCATCGGCGTCGAAGATTTTATGAAGGGGATTGTCACCTATCTCGAAGAGGACTTCAAAAACTGGGAGAGCTTCGACAAAACCCCGCGCGTTGCGAGCCACTCTGCCGAGGGCGTGATCGAGTTGATGCCCACCAGCAACGGAGAAATCTATGGCTTCAAATATGTGAACGGCCACCCGAAAAACACGCATGAGGGCCTGCAGACCGTCACGGCGTTTGGCCTCTTGGCAAATGTGGACAATGGCTATCCTGTTTTACTTTCCGAGATGACAGTCCTTACGGCGCTGCGCACGGCGGCGACTTCTGCGCTTGTGAGCAAACATCTGATGCCCAAGGGCGCGACTACGATGGCGGTGATTGGCAATGGCGCCCAAAGCGAGTTCCAGTGCCTTGCGGCCAAAGCTGTTTGCGGCATCACCGACATACGTCTCTACGACATTGACCCCGCAGCCACCGAAAAGGCCGCGCGCAACCTTGCTGGCAAAGGGCTCAACATCACGACCTGCAAGACAGCACAGGATGCAATAGAGGGCGCGCACATCATCACGACCTGCACTGCAGACAAGCAATGCGCCACGATCCTGACGGACAACATGGTTGGCGCAGGTGTTCACATCAACGCGATTGGCGGCGACTGCCCCGGCAAGACCGAACTGCACTCTGATATCCTCAAGCGCAGTGAAATCTTTGTGGAGTATCCGCCCCAAACACGTATCGAGGGTGAGATTCAGGCCCTCCCAGAGGATTACCCAGTCAAAGAAATCTGGGAAGTTATTGCTGGCCGTGCCGAGGGACGCACATCCGCCAATCAGATTACGCTCTTTGACGGTGTTGGTTTTGCGATCGAGGATTTCTCGGCGTTGCGGTTCGTTCTAGACCATATCCGCGGCACCGAATTCATGCAGCAGTTGGATATGCTGGCGGATCCAGATGATCCACGTGATCTCTTTGGGATGCTACAGCGCTCGGTAGACGCGTAAAACCGCTTAAATCAAAGAAAAAGGGGCGTAATTCTCGGGGAATTGCGCCCTAATTTCGTACGCACCATTGCACCCAATACAGGGGGGCGTGTATACATATTGTAACAAAAAATTGGATGCAATAAACAGAGCGGTAAATCCACGTGAACGATACGCCAGAAACTCCTGAAAACGAAGAAGAAAACCGTCCAGAGCGCGCGGAGCGCAATGTAGAAGTTGTTTCAATTTCAGACGAGATGAAAACCTCGTATCTGGATTACGCTATGAGCGTGATCGTAAGTCGGGCGATTCCCGACCTGCGCGACGGCCTGAAACCGGTTCATCGTCGCATCCTCTATGCGATGTACGAGACAAATAACACGCACGACAAATCCTATCGGAAATCGGCCCGTCCGGTTGGCGATGTGATGGGTAAATACCACCCGCACGGCGATAGCGCGATCTATGACGCCCTCGTGCGGATGGCTCAGGATTTCTCAATGTCGCTGCCGCTTTTGGATGGTCAGGGCAACTTTGGCTCGATGGACGGCGATAATGCCGCTGCGATGCGTTACACCGAAGTGCGCATGGACAAGCCCGCTGCCTTTGTACTGGCCGACATCGACAAAGATACCGTTGATTTCCAAGACAACTATGACGGCAAAGACCGCGAGCCAAGCGTCCTACCAAGCCGCTTCCCGAATATGCTTGTGAACGGCGCTGGCGGTATCGCGGTTGGTATGGCCACGAATATCCCGCCGCACAACCTTGGCGAAGTTATCGACGGCACCCTCGCCCTGATCGAAAACCCCGATCTGACTTCGGAAGAGTTGTTCGAGAACTATATCCTCGGGCCCGACTTCCCGACTGGCGCGATCATGCTGGGCCGTTCCGGAGCGCGAAAAGCTTATCTTGAGGGGCGCGGCTCGGTCATTATTCGCGCCAAGACCCGCGTAGAAGAGATCCGCAAGGACCGCTACGCCATTGTCGTTGACGAGATTCCCTATCAGGTCAACAAGGCCGCAATGATCGAGAAAATCGCCGAACAAGTCCGCGAGAAAAAGATCGAAGGCGTGTCGCACGTTCAGGACGAGAGCGACCGCAACGGCGTGCGTGTTGTTGTTGAACTCAAACGTGATGCAACGGCCGAAGTGGTCCTCAACCAATTGTTCCGCTTTACACCGATGCAGACCTATTTCGGTTGTAACATGCTTGCGCTCAATGGCGGGCGTCCAGAAACCCTGACGCTTCGTCGCTTCCTTACAAGCTTTATTGATTTCCGCGAAGAAGTTGTCGCCCGTCGTACTGCGTTTGAGTTGCGCAAAGCACGCGAGCGCAGCCATATTCTCTGTGGTTTGGCGGTTGCGGTATCCAACATCGACGAAGTTGTTGCGACAATTCGCAATTCCGCCGATGCCGCCGAAGCGCGCGCACGTTTGATGGAGCGCCGTTGGCCCGTTGGCGAGATCATCGAATACATCAAGCTCATCGACGATCCGACCCACACCGCGAACGAAGATGGCACCTACAACCTGTCCGATACACAGGTCCGCGCGATCCTAGAATTGCGCCTACAGCGCCTTACTGCGATCGGTGTCAAAGAGGTTACGGATGAGCTTCAAGAGCTTGCGGGCAAAATCCGCGAGTATCTGGCGATCCTTGCCAGCCGTGAACGCATCATGGGAATTATCGCGGACGAACTTACTGAGGTAAAAGAAAAGTTCGCCGTTCCACGCCGTACCGAGATCGTTAACTGGTCTGGCGATATGGACGACGAAGACCTCATCGAAAAAGAAGAGATGGTCGTGACTGTCACCTCTGGTGGCTACATCAAACGCACACCGCTCACAGATTTCCGCGCGCAACGGCGTGGCGGCAAAGGTGTCGGCGGAATGCAGACCAAAGAGGAGGATGTTGTTACCAACCTCTTCGTTGCAAATACGCATACGCAGCTTCTGTTCTTTACGACGGACGGGATGGTCTACAAACTCAAGACATGGCGCCTGCCACAGGGTGGACGAACCTCCAAAGGTAAAGCGATTGTAAACATCCTGCCGATCCCTGTCGGTGTCTCGATTGCGGCGATTATGCCTGTAGATGCCCCCGATAGCGAATGGGGCAACCTTCAGATCATGTTCGCCACTTCCAAGGGCACAGTACGCCGTAACGCCTTGTCTGATTTCACAAATGTGAAGTCAAACGGCAAGATTGCGATGAAGTTCGAGGATGAATTCGAGGACGCCTCGCTGGTGAACGCGCGGATTTGTTCCGAAGACGAAGACGTGATGCTCGTGACCGATTCCGGCCGCGCGATCCGCTTCCCGACCACCGAAGTGCGCGTTTTCCAAAGCCGTGCATCAACAGGTGTTCGCGGTATTCGCCTCAAGGATGGCGAAGAAGTTGTCTCTATGTCGATCATCCGTCACTTCGACGCCACAAGCGATGAGCGTATCGCCTATCTCAAGATGCGCCGCGCACAGGCTGGCGTAACAGACGACGAGGTGGATGAGGACGAAGATGGCGAAGGTGCAATTTCGCAAGATCGCTTCGAGGAAATGCAAGCTGCCGAAGACTTGATCCTTACGATCACAGCACAAGGCGCAGGCAAAATCAGTTCCTCGCATGGCTATCCGGTTCGTGGCCGCGGCGGCATGGGCGTCGCAGCAATGGATAAAGCAATGCGCGGCGGCGACCTTGTGGCCAGCTTCCCCGTGGAAATGGGCGACCAGATCATGCTTGCAACATCCAAAGGCCAGTCTATCCGCTGCCCAATCGAAGGCATTTCGTTCCGCTCGCGCTCTGCGGGTGGGGTTAAGGTCTTTGACACAGGCAAAGGCGAAACCGTTGTTTCGGTTGCTTGGATCGCAGAAGCTGAAGAAGACGAAATCGAAGACGCCGAAGTTCTCAGCGAAACACCACCCGCAACCGAGAGCTAAGCAAGCCGCGGTGGGCTCACATCCGCCGCAAATACCAAATCACAGCAAAGCCCCGCCTCTGCGGGGCTTTTCCTTTGGATCAAGAAAGCCTATATCGCCAACATGACAGAGAAACTCCATATTATCGGCGGCGGCATGGCCGGATCAGAGGCCGCATGGCAGGCCGCGAACCTCGGTGTTGAGGTCGTGCTTCACGAAATGCGCCCGCAGGTCGAAACATTTGCCCATAGAACCGGAAATCTGGCGGAAATGGTCTGTTCCAACTCCTTCCGCTCGGATGACGATGAACAGAACGCCGTTGGCTTGCTGCATTGGGAAATGCGCGCCGCGAATGGCATCATTATGGCCACGGCGGACAAGCACAAACTCCCTGCTGGCGGTGCCCTCGCAGTAGATCGTGACCCGTTTGCACAAACGGTCACAGATACATTGCTCGCACATCCGAACATCAGTGTTGAGTACGGCGAGATCACTGAGCTGCCGCGTGACGGACAATGGATCATCGCAACCGGACCTCTGACATCTGAGGGTTTGGGCAAGGCAATTCAGGCAGAAACAGGCGCCGATGCCCTCGCCTTTTTCGATGCAATCGCGCCGATCGTTTACGCCGACAGCATTAACATGGGCGTCGCTTGGCTTCAGAGCCGTTATGACAAGGGCGACACGGAAGAAGAGCGCAAAGCCTACCTCAACTGCCCTATGACCAAGGCGCAATATGATGCCTTTATCGACGCACTTTTGGCAGCTGAGAAAACCGAATTTCACGAAGGTGAGACAGCAGGTTATTTCGACGGCTGCCTCCCCATCGAAGTCATGGCCGAACGTGGCCGCGATACGCTTCGGTTCGGGCCGATGAAGCCCGTCGGCCTTACCAACGCCCATGATCCCGAGAATAAACCCTACGCTGTGGTGCAACTTCGTCGAGATAACGCATTGGGAACATTGCTAAATATCGTCGGCTTCCAAACTAAGATGAAGTATGGCGCGCAGACCGAGGTTCTCAAGATGATCCCCGGATTGGAAGACGCAAGTTTTGCGCGCCTTGGCGGTATCCATCGCAATACGTTTATCAATTCGCCAACGCTTCTAGACGCCCAAATGCGCCTGAAGTCCCAGCCGAACATACGTTTTGCAGGGCAAATCACAGGCGTCGAAGGCTATGTTGAAAGCGCCGCGATGGGCCTTCTCGCTGGTCGTTTTGCTGCGGCCGAGATCCTTGGAAAACCGTTGAATGAACTACCACAGGATACCGCGATGGGCGCCCTTGTGCACCACATCACGGGTGGCGCCGAGGCGAAGACCTTCCAGCCAATGAACGTGAACTTCGGACTTTTCCGTCCTGTTGACGGCCTGAAGCATGGCCGCCGCGGACGCAAGGAACGCTACAAAGCTTATACCGATCGCGCTAAATCCGCGTGGACGGAATGGCTTGCTCCGCAGGCATGATCACACGCTTTGCGCCATCGCCGACTGGGCCGCTGCACCTTGGGCATGCCTATTCGGCGATGTTGGCCTATGATATGGCAATGCAAAATGGCGGCGAGTTTTTACTGCGGATTGAGGACATAGATCAGTCCCGCGCGCGTCCCCATTGGGAAGCGCAAATCTATGAGGATCTCGACTGGCTCGGGCTTTGGTGGCCGCGTCCGGTTGTCCTTCAATCGGAACAAATGTCGCGATACCAAGACACGCTGGATGCTCTTTGGCGGGATGAGCGGCTCTATCCTTGCCACTGTTCGCGCCGCGATATCCAAGCGGCAATGAGCGCGCCACAGGAAGGTGCGCCAGCGTTCGGCCCCGACGGGCTGATCTATCCTGGCACCTGTGCCGACCTGCTTAAGGCGCATTATGGAGAAAAGCCGCGACCAAACGATCAAACTTTGCGGTTGCTTATGACCTCCGTCGCACGGCTCGCCGAAAAGTCCAACCAAGGTACCGGTTTTAGCTTTATGGAAACAGGAAGCGGTCCAAACGGCGAAACCGGAGAGATTTTCTTTACCGCTGAAGATCTCATCTCGGGCGTTGGCGATATCGTTCTTGCCCGTAAAGGCATGGGCACCAGCTATCATCTCTCTGTGGTTCTGGACGATGCTGCCCAAGGAATTACGCACGTCGTGCGTGGGCAGGATCTGTTTCAGGCCACGAAAATTCATGTGGTCCTTCAACGCCTTCTGGGACTGCCGACACCGACCTACCATCATCACAAGCTCATCCGCGACGAAGCTGGAAAGCGTCTCGCCAAACGTGATGACGCCCGCGCTATCGCGAAATATCGCGCCGACGGGAAATCCCCAGAGGATATTCGCAGAATGGTCGGGCTTTAGGCGATTGGCTTCATCAGCTCGGTAGTTTCACCGTCGATCACAGAAGTATAAAAACAAGAACGGCGATTTGTATGGCACGCGGGCCCTTCCTGCTCAATCACAAGGAGAAGGCAGTCAGAATCGCAATCAACACGCATGTCGATTAACTTTTGTACGTGGCCGCTTGTCTCGCCCTTGATCCAGAACTTCTGACGGGAACGGCTCCAATATGTTACGCGGCGGGTCTCTAGCGTCCGTTTCACAGCCTCGATGTTCATCCATGCCATCATCAGAACCGCGCCGTCCTCGTCCTGCGCGATCGCGGGAATCAGGCCATCTTGATTGTAGACGAGCGTTGCAGGATCAAATTTCATGGCCACACCTTGTGTTTCACGGAATACAGCGCTTATCTAGGGGAAAGGTGACCAAACATAAACACCAAAGGACCGCGAATGCCCGAAACCGACCTCATAAAGCTATATTCAGCACGGATTCTGGCGCTTGCTGCGAATATCGGCCACACCGAGCGTCTTGAGAACCCGGATGCGAGCGCCAAAAAGCGCGCACCGCTTTGCGGCTCGACTGTCACTGTTGATCTCAAGGTTCAAGACAGCGTGATTTCCGAATACGGTCAAGACGTTAAGGCCTGCGCACTTGGACAGGCGGCGGCCTCTATCCTCGCGGAAAATATAATCGGGGCATCAATCTCGGACATTAAATTAACGCGTGATGCGCTGCTCGATATGCTCAAGAATGGTGGACCGGCGCCGACGGGACGTTTCTCGGAATTCGAGGTTCTATTGCCAGCGCGCGATTATAAAAACCGCCATGCGTCTATTATGCTGTCCCTCGAAGCGACCCTCGAAGCGCTTGAAAAGATAGAAGCGCAGAACTGCGCATAAAAAGCCGCTGCCCCCTTCGCAAGAGGCAGCGGCGAGTGACCCAACAAGATTCGAAGCGTTTCTGAAAGAGGCACTCACAGAAAATATGAACAGGCAGTATCATAGTCGTGCGCATCACAATTGGGGACAAGATGCGCAGTCTCGAGTCTTTGGGCGGGTTCAGGAGGGCAAATCCTGAGGGTTAAACAAATGTTGGTAGCGACAAAGCCCCAACCAGAATGATGACAACGGCCGAGAAGCTCGCGGCATCCTGCAACAAAGTTCCAGATGAACGCTCAATCACTTTCTTAAGATCTCTAAACATTTCGGTCTCCACTTTGTTGCGTGTTGACCCTTTGTTCTCATTTCCTAAACAAAAAGTAAAGAACTTTTTAAGAACATTTGCGAACAAAATGTTCTACCAAGGCGCCAGAACGCCCTAACCCACTGAAATCAAACGAATTGCTTTATCTTGCTCCATTAACCACAAAAGCATCCGCGCGGCGCGGCCGCGTTCTCCTGTCAGGTCCGGATCGCGCGTCAAAAGTGCCCGTGCGTCCCGTTGAGCAATGGCCATCAATGCGCTGTCACGTTCCAGATCCGCAATTGCAAAGCGTGGCAAGCCAGACTGCGCCGTACCGATCACATCCCCTGCCCCTCGGATTTCCAGATCTTCTTGCGCTATGCGGAACCCATCCTCTGTTTCCCGCATGATTTCCAAACGACGCTTACCAGTTTCGCTTAGCGGCGGTTGATACAACAACAAACAAGTAGATTTAGCAGAACCGCGCCCGACACGCCCCCGCAATTGGTGCAGCTGCGCTAGGCCGAAACTTTCGGCGCGTTCAATCACCATGATGGTCGCGTTCGGAACGTCCACTCCGACCTCGATAACCGTTGTGGCCACCAGAACTGATCGCTCGCCCGCGATAAACTGCGCCATAGCTTTATCTTTCTCGGCAGGCGGCATCTGGCCATGAACGAGCGCAACGACGTCCTCTCCCAATACCGCACGCAGAGCCTTGAAGCGGTCTTCGGCGGCAGTCATATCCACGACCTCGCTTTCCTCAACCAATGGGCACACCCAATAGGCCTGTTTTCCTTCGGCCACGGCCTTGCGTAGGCTGTTTACCACTTCATCCAATCGCCCGGTGGATACCATTGCCGTCGTAATCGGCTGTCGACCCGCGGGTTTTTCATCAAGGATCGAAACATCCAGATCGCCATATTGCGACAGGGCGAGGCTGCGCGGGATCGGCGTTGCTGTCATCACGAGAACATCGGCGCGACGTCCCTTAGCCCCTAGTTTTGCGCGCTGCTCCACGCCAAACCGATGCTGTTCATCAACAATCGCAACCCGTAAATCCTGAAATACAACATCATCCTGAAACACCGCATGTGTCCCAACAAGGATATGAATGTCCCCTTTTGAAAGCGCCTCGAGCTTTCGTTTTCTCTCTTGCCCTTTGTCCCGTCCCGTCAGCACTTCGATAACAACGCCCGCCGTTTCGACATATGGGCGCAGCCCCTCGAAATGTTGCCGCGCCAGAATTTCGGTCGGAGCCATCATTACGCCCTGCCCGCCAGCCTCGACAGCATTCAACAGAACCGCCATCGCGACCAGCGTTTTACCAGCACCCACGTCGCCCTGTAGCAAGCGATTCATACGCGTTGGCGCCGCCATGTCCTCGCTGATTTCGGCAATTGCACGCAACTGAGCATTCGTTGGCTTAAATGGAAGCGTTTGCAACACCTTAGCAAAGAGATTTCCCGCGCTTTTTGAAACAATGCCCGCAGATTTTCGCGATGCCTGACGCGCCAAGGCGAGTGTTAACTGATGCGCGAACAACTCGTCATACGCCAATCGCTGTCGCGCCGGTGCTTCGGCGGCCAGATCTCTCGCGCTCTTGGGCGAATGCGCCGTCGTTAACGCTTGCGCCCAATCGCTCCACTTTCGTTCCTTAATCAACGACGGATCAATCCATTCCGCTGCAACCGGCAATCGGGTAAGGGCATCCGCGACACCCCGTGCGATCATCTTTTGCGTCACACCTTGGGTCAGTGGATAGACTGGTTCAAATTCCGGAATCGTCGCGGCATTTTCAACTGTGACCATATGGTCGGGATGCACAATTTGCGCGACACCGTCGAACACCTCAAGCTTTCCGGACACGATCCGGCGCTCACCCACGGGCAGCTGTTTCTCTAAGTAATCAGAGCGCGCATGGAAGAAAACCAGCTGAAGCTCAGCCTCCGCATCGCGAACGAAAACCCGATATGGCCGCCCACGCGAGCGCGCGGGTTGATGGCTTTGGATTTCAACTTCTACAGTCACCACGATCGGAGCATCAACACCACGAACCGTCGAAACAAGACGTCGATCAATTCCAGAAAAAGGCAATAAAAACAATAGATCACGCGGCTTCTCGACATCCATCCGCGCAAGGTTCTCGGCCGTCTTCGGACCGATCCCGTCGAGAGACTTAAGGTCCGAAAACAGCGGGAAAAGGGCTTCGGGCCGCGAGCTCATAGACCCTCGATCATGTCAAGCCACGCGGCCTCGTCAATGACCATCACGTTCAACTCCGCAGCCTTTGTTGCCTTTGATCCTGCACCTGGTCCTGCAACCAAAATGTCGGTTTTCTTGGATACGCTGCCGGACACCTTTGCGCCGAGTTCCTCTGCGCGGGCTTTAGCTTCAGCGCGGCTCATTTTCTCAAGCGTTCCGGTAAACACAACGGTTTTTCCAGCGACGGGGCTGCCTTCTGTGTTTTTTCGAACAGCGTCGATGGGCGCCAAATGCGTGATCAGGGCGTCAATCGCTTCACGCTCTTTTTCGTTCTGAAACGCATTCACGAGCGACGACGCCATCACGGCCCCGACTCCATCAATCGACAAAAGATCGTCCCATGCCTCGCCACTTCCGATTGTCGTGTTAACAAGTGCCCGCTCAAAGTTCTCCCACGACTGAAAGTGATTGGCGAGCAAAGCACCAGAACTGTCCCCCACGTGCCGAATTCCCAGCGAAAATATGAGCTTCCCCAGTGGGATTTCGCGTTTGGCGTCAATGGCATCAAAGAGGTTTGTCGCAGATTTTTCGCCCCAACCATCGCGGTTCTTAAGTTGTTGGAGACCCTGCCCAAAACGCTCTCGGAGTGTAAAGATGTCGGCGGGCGTTTTTATCCAGCCATCGTTATAGAACTGCTCAACTTGCTTGGCGCCAAGACCCTCAATATCAAAGGCACTTCTGGACACAAAATGCTTCAGCTTTTCAATCGCTTGTGCCGAACAAATAATCCCACCTGTACAGCGGCGAACAGCATCCCCTTCTTCGCGAACAGCGGGTGAGCCGCAAATGTTGCACTTGCTTGGAAACTCATACGGCACAGAGTTCGAAGGGCGTTTACTCATATCAACATCCGCGATTTTGGGGATGACGTCACCAGCACGATAGACCTGAACCCAATCGCCCTCACGAATATCTTTGCCGTCTCGAATAACCTCGCCTTTGCTACCGCGACCTTGGATATAGTCCTCGTTGTGCAGTGTTGCATTACTCACCACGACGCCGCCGACGGTAACGGGATCAAGTCGCGCCACGGGAGACAGCGCACCGGTGCGACCGATCTGAATTTCGATCCTCTCAAGGCGTGTCCAAGCTAGCTCAGCGGGGAATTTATGGGCAATCGCCCATCTCGGCGTAGTGCTGCGAAAACCAAGACGTTTTTGCAGACCAAGATCGTTTACTTTGTAGACCACACCATCAATATCATAACCCAATGTCGCCCGAGATTGCTCTATTTTGCGATAATGGCTGATGAGTTCCTCGGGAGAACTACACACCATGGTTAAGGGATTGGTAGAAAACCCGAGCGCTTTTAGTGCCTTAATTGAGTCAAACTGCGTTGCCCCCAACGGAGCTGAGATTTCCCCCCACGCGTATGCAAAAAACTTCAGCGGGCGAGATTTTGTGATCTGCGCGTCAAGCTGGCGCAGTGATCCTGCCGCTGCGTTGCGAGGGTTGGCAAAGGCTTTCTCACCGCGCACTTTCTGACGTTCATTCAAAGCCAAGAAATCGTGGTGGCTCATGTAGACTTCGCCGCGAACTTCGAGCACATCGGGCGCATTCGTTAGCATTACGGGGATGTCATCAATCGTACGCGCATTTTCGGTTACATTTTCTCCAACCTCGCCATCGCCACGCGTTGCAGCATAGACCAGTTGACCGCTTTCATACCGCAAAGACAGAGAAAGACCGTCAATTTTAGGCTCGGCGGTGTATTCAATGACATCCCCCGAATTTATTCCAAGGAACTTGCGAACGCGGGTGTCGAATTCTTCTACGTCATTGTCATCAAACGCATTTCCCAAGGATAGCATGCGAACCGCATGGGAGATCTTGCCAAATCCGGAACTTGCAGGCGCACCGATTTGCTCGCTCGGGCTATCTTCGCGTACAAGAGTCGGAAAAAGTTTCTCGATTTCAGCGTTTCGCTTCTTGAACGCATCATACTCGGCGTCAGAAATGGTGGGCGCGTCGTCGCCGTGGTAGTCCTGATTGGCCTGCAACAGAATCTTCGCAAGCCGTTCGAGTTCGGCGCGTGCTTCGTTTTCTGTCATTTCGCTAGGGGATTTCTGATCCATTCCGTCCTCTCATGTCTTGGCGATAAGCTATGCGCCGCAGCATGAGAGGTCCAGAGTGGAGAAAGAATCCGGCCCGTTTTTCTCGAATATTTGCGAGCCTAAATTACCCTATGCGCCAACGGCCAAGGGCTCGTTCATTCCAGAGACTTGTGGATCACGCAAGACATAGCCACGGCCCCAAACGGTTTCGATATTGTTCTCTCCGTTCGTGGCATCCGTCAATTTCTTGCGAAGTTTACAGATAAACACATCAATAATCTTGAGTTCAGGTTCGTCCATACCGCCATAGAGATGGTTCAAGAACATCTCTTTTGTAAGGGTCGTGCCCTTGCGCAGCGAGAGGAGCTCAAGCATTTGATACTCTTTCCCAGTGAGATGAACCGTCTTGCCCAGCACGCTGACAGTTTTCGCGTCAAGGTTGACTGAGATTTTGCCCGTATTGATGACGGATTGCGAATGTCCCTTGGAACGGCGGATAATCGCGTGAATTCTGGCGACCAATTCTTCGCGATGGAAGGGTTTGGTCATGTAATCATCTGCCCCGAAACCAAAGCCCTTAATCTTGTTTTCTGTGTCATCTTCGCCCGATAGAATCAGGATTGGAGTATCAACCCGCGCCAGCCGCAACTGCCGCAAAACCTCGTGCCCGTTCATGTCCGGAAGATTTAGATCAAGCAAAATTAGATCGTAATCATAAAGCTTTGCCAGATCTATCCCCTCTTCCCCCAAGTCCGTGCAGTAGACATTAAGATTCGCATGAGAGAGCATCATTTCAATGCTCTTGGATGTAGTTGGATCGTCTTCGACTAAGAGGACACGCATTCTTATATTTCTCCGCTAGTTACCCTTCTAGCCCCGACACTGACCATAATTGGTTAATCACTGGTTACCAGTTCAAAAACGATTGCCCACACAACTCAAAGTTGACGATATTTTTGCAATGCTGTGGATTTTAAGGCCTGTTCGCCGTGCTTTTCGACCGCTGCGCACCATGATTCAAACTCTTCTTCGCTGATTCCATATCGCTCAAGCGCTTCCTTTTGGGGAATCAGTCCGTAGGCGACCCCCCTTACGACAGCCGCTTTGCGACTCGCGACCCAGCGCTTTGTGTCCGCTGGCGGCAAGTCTGCGCGCGTCAAAACAGTGCCATCAGGTAGTGTAACCGCCCGTGGTCCCTCTACTTTCTTCAAAAACATAACATTCCCCTCATAGTTCATGAGGGCAATTTGGCCAAACAGCCTTAAGGGATTGTAAAACGCCCCCTTGTTAGTAGTTAGCATTTTCTTATATTCTGCAGGACCTCGTTAAGGATTATGAAGATGCCACTGGATACCAACCCGCCGCTCAATTCGCTCGGCTTTGCCAAACCACCCGCTGAAACGCGCGTTGTGGTGGCGATGTCTGGTGGCGTGGATAGTTCTGTCGTCGCGGCGATGCTCGCTGAAGAAGGCTATGATGTGGTTGGCGTGACGCTTCAGCTTTACGATCACGGCGCAGCGCTCGCCAAGAAGGGCGCATGTTGTGCGGGTGTCGATATTCATGATGCGCGACGTGTGGCCGAAGAAATGGGTTTTCCGCATTATGTGCTCGATTATGAGAACATATTCCAAGACGCGGTGATCGACGAATTTGCTGATGCTTATCTTGCAGGTGCAACGCCCGTTCCCTGTATTCGCTGTAATGAGCGCGTGAAGTTTAAGGACCTATTGGAAACAGCCAAGGATCTTGACGCGGACTGTATGGCGACGGGTCATTACATCCAGCGCAAGATGGGTGACAACGGCCCCGAGTTGCATTCGGCGACGGATTCAAACCGCGATCAAAGCTATTTCCTGTTTTCGACCACCGAAGAACAGCTCGAATACCTCCGTTTTCCGCTTGGCCATTTGCCCAGTAAAGACGAAACCCGCAAACTTGCGGCGAAGTACGGGCTAGTCGTTGCGGATAAACCGGACAGCCAAGACATCTGTTTTGTGCCCAACGGCAACTATGCGAGCGTGATCGAGAAATTGCGCCCCGAAGCTGCCGATCCTGGTGATATCGTCGATATGGACGGCAATGTTGTGGGCTCACACAAGGGCGTTATTCATTACACCGTTGGGCAACGCCGCGGTCTCGGCATTGGTGGCCTCAGCGAGCCGATTTATGTCGTGAAGCTTGATCCCGAGAAAAAGCACGTCGTGGTTGGGCCTAAATCGGCGCTATCGACGCGCATCATTCCAATTCGTGAGATCAACTGGCTGAACGATGCCCCCCTGATGAGTCAGAAGGAATGGCATCTATCGGTCAAGGTGCGCTCAACACGTCCACCTCGCGAGGCGATTTTGCGCCCTATTTCGGAAACAGAAGCTACGGTCGAGCTATTATCACCCGAAGAAGGCGTTTCTCCGGGGCAAGCTTGCGTGTTTTATGACAGTGACAGCAGCCGCATCTTTGGTGGCGGTTGGATTTGGCGCGGCAACTAAGCGCGTGGTGACTTGAGCGCCGCTAGCACAGATTTTGCGGCGCGCAATCCGGGATATTCTTCCGCTTCTCCCAAACGGGCCATGGTTAACTCCATGGCCTGAATTTGCTTCGTCGGGTCATTCCAGACATCCAGCATCGCAGGGGCAATATTCTTAGAGAGGCAGTTTTTCCCCAAGAACTCAGGGATATCGCGGCGCTCACTCACAAGGTTCACCAGCGTAACCGTGTCAATCTTGAGCATTCTTGCGATTAACATGCGGCTGAGCCAGTTCATATCATACGCGATCACCATTGGCGTACGGGCGCGCGCCAACTCAAGAGAAACCGTTCCGGACGCCGCCAGCGCAAGGTCCGCCGCCGCAAATGCCGCGCGTTTTTTCGCTTGAGCAGAATCGCTCGCGTCGGTTTCCAATAGAATGACAGGCGGCGAAATATCCCAGCTATCTACGATTTCGCGTATCATCCCACGCACATTCGGCGCCACGGGCAAGACAACACGCGCGTTCGGAATTTCTGCTGTGACCTTGGCCAAAGTCTCGCCGAATACACCGCCCAGTCGCGAAACTTCGCCCCGTCTTGAACCAGGTAAGGCGAGCACCAAGGGAGTCTGATCCGATAAGCCATACTCTGCACGAAATTCGGCGATATCGGCAGCCGTTGCTTCTGGCTCTGCGACCACTGGATGGCCGACAAAATCGCAAGTCATCCCAGCCGCTTGCATCAACGGAGGTTCAAACGGCAATAACGCAAGCACATGGTCGATAACCTTGGCCATCTTCGCGGCACGGCCTTCTCGCCACGCCCAAACGCTTGGGGCGACATAGTGGACCGTCGGGATGTTCGACTGTTCCTTAACGATCTTGGCGACGCGCAGGCAAAAATCTGGGCTATCAATGCCAATAACAACATCCGCATTCCACGCGATGGCGGCCTCGGCTGTTTCTCGGATACGGCGCTTTAGGTGGAAATATTTTGGCAGAACCTCGACGATTCCCATGATCGAGAGCTCGGACATCTCAAAAAGCGAGCCCATACCCTCGGCTTGCATCAACGGCCCTGCAACTCCGCGAAACTCTACATCTGGGACCAACGTTTTCAGGCCCGCCATCAATGCGGCCCCTAGCTTATCTCCCGATGTCTCGCCCGCGATCACAAAGACCCGCATCAGCGACCCTCGCCAAAGATAAACAGCCCAAGCTCCTTGGCCAGCGCAAGTGTCTGCTCTTTCTCGACAATCATGACATGGCCCGCCTCGACAACGATCCCCGCGAGGCCCGCACTATGCACAAGGTGAAGCGTATCCGGCCCAATCGCGGGCATATCAACGCGCAATTCCTGTCCAACTTTGGAGCGTTTCATTAGTATACCCTGACGAGACAGCGAGTTCTGTGCGATGAAACGCAGCATTTCGTCGGTGCCCTGAATGGTTTCAATTCCATAGCAAAGCCCATTCGCCACCACACAGCCCTGCCCCACATCGACTGGCGACAGTGCCGTCAGGATCGCATTCGCACGCTCGATATCGCGTAGAGTTTGATCCTTAGGCTCAGCCCCCGCCATCACACCTTCGGTCGCAAGTATTTCGGGGCAGATTTCATGCGGACCGACCACCTCGAACCCTTCGGCCTCGAATATCTCAACGATAATGCGCAGGATCGCATCATCGCCACCCTTCATTGCCGACAAAAGACGTGGAGCCAAGCGCATCATTGTTGCATCAAAACGCAACGGATTAAGCGCAGGGCGCATAAGACCGCCCGCAAAGCACACCCGTTTGACGCCCTGCTTGCGCAATTCCTTGAAGAAACCGCCCAGCTTTTCAAACCGAGCATTGTAATCCGGCTTGGCATCGGTTTCGACGCCATAGAAACATACGACAAAGCTGTCAGGTTCACGCTCGGCAACGATCAATGGCAACTCGCCTCGTCCCGAGATCACAGCCAACCGATTTGAGGAAGCCTCCATCAGCGCGGTATCAGAAAGCCGCGATCGCTTTCACCTAGAATGAATTTCGTAATCTCTTCAACGTAAGCGCTATCGCTTTCCTCGGCCATGCGAACCGCACGCTCTTGGAACTGTCCTTCGCCTTGGCGCAGCATTTGTAAAGCGGCCCGAAGCGCGGAAATATCTGACCTTGCGACCCCCCGACGCTTAAGCCCCACAAGGTTCAAGCCGTCCAACTCACCTCGTGGCCCCTGAACAAGGCCATAGGGTATCACATCGCTCGTGACCATCGTCACAGCCCCGATGATAGCGCCGCGTCCAAGTCGTACGAACTGATGGATCCCCGACAATCCGCCGATAATAACATCATCCTCGACATGACAATGTCCCGCGAGAGCGGCTTGATTGGCAAGGATCACGCGATTGCCGACGGTCGTGTCGTGCCCCACATGCGCACCCGTCATAAACAGGCAATCGTCCCCAACCCGCGTAATACCGCCGCCACCTTTGGTGCCGGTATTCATGGTGACACCCTCACGGATGCGGTTGCGCGCGCCAACGATCAGGCGGGTTTTCTCGCCGTCGAACTTCAAATCCTGAGGGATCTCGCCAATGCACGCACCAGGGAAGATTTCAGTCTCTTCGCCGACTTCGGTTTTGCCCGTCACAACGACATGGCTCTTGAGAACCACACCTCTGGCAAGCGTGACCTCTGGGCCGACAATCGAAAACGGACCAATCACACAATCCGCACCGATTACCGCGCCATCCTCTACAACAGCAGACGGATGGACCTGCGCGCTGGGGTCGATACTCAAGGGTTAGCCCTCGCCCTGAAGGTCGATCATCGCGGTGAAATCAGCTTCAGCAACGATATTGCCGTTCACAATCGCATCACCGTGGAATTTCCAGATCATACCGCGTGCCTTGGTGACTGTTACGTGCAACTCGAGCACATCACCCGGCACAACTTTTTGGCGGAATTTTCCGTTGTCTACGGACATAAAATACACGAGCAACGGCTTATCGACCATCTCAAGCCAAAGCCCAACCATCACCGCCGCTGATTGCGCCATCGCCTCAATGATCATAACCCCTGGCATGATCGGTGCGCCAGGGAAGTGCCCTTGGAAGTGAGGCTCGTTCATTGTGACGTTCTTGATGCCCACGGCGCTCTTGCCCGGATCAACATCGATAACTTTATCAACCAACAGGAAAGGGTACCGATGCGGGATGATCCGCTGAATGATATCAAGATCGGCTTCTGTCATGTGTTTGGATTCCATGAGTGCTCCTGTCGCTGCACGTTATTTTTAAGCACCTGAGTACCAAGACACGCGCCGGCGTTCAATAGTCTCAGGACGTTAGGGCAATAGTTAAGGCGTGCCGTCGCCCAAAACTTGATCTACGCGCTCAATGGCGTCATCCGTAATATCGATCTCTGCCGCAGGAAGGAAAATCACGCGGGAATCCAATATTCCCAAGGCGTTGCGTTCCTTTAGAATGGTTTGCAGGACCGGCAGGCTCGCCTCGTTAAAGGACTGCCGCCCACGCGCGGCCATTGCATTTAACTCCTGCCCCTTGCGGTCTTGGGCATCGCGGATCGATTGCACTTTTTCATCAAAGGCATCCGCAATTTCTCGAAATTCATCGGGGGTGAGCAACGCACGCTGATCCAAGAGCGCGAGCTCCTCGGCCTCAAGATCGCGGGTCAGCTTTCCGTTTTCTTCTTGGATTTCTCTGGCAAGGTTGTTCAGGTCAGCCTGCACCCGTTTGCCGAATTGTGACTCAAGGTACAGCCTCTCGGGGTCCAGCACCACGAAACTTTGAATCGCTTCGGTGGCCTCAGGTGCGGGAGTAGACATTGGAGCAGGTTGGGTAATTGTCGCGGGCTCTTCTTGGGCCCATGCAGCCCCCGCCACACATAAAAGCGTAACACGCGCCGCTAATCCTGCGGCGCGTGTAATTGATCCGTTCGACATTTTAGAACTTGGTCGAGATTGTAAGCTCAAAGGGTTCTTCAACATCATAATCTTTCTTCTTGAGCGCCTTGGTAAAGTTAAAGCGCAGCGGTCCAAGCGGTGTGTCCCAATAGAGCGCAAAACCAATAACCGAGCGCAAGTAGAAATCATCATCCACGGTACAATCCGCAACGGGACATGCCGCCCCTGTCGGACCGCCCGCAGTATCATCCAGCCCCCAATAAGAACCCGTATCCAGGAACAAGCCGCCCGAGATCCCGTATTCCTCAGGAAGGCCAATCGGGAAATCAGCCTCAAGACGCAGCACCGCAAAGAAGTTACCGCCAAGCGAGTCCTGATTTGGTGCGTTCAGATCACGCGGACCGACACCAAAGTTTTCGAAGCCGCGCATGATGCGAGTGTTCTGGGCAAAGCGGTCGGTGATCTTGGTTTCACCGTCATTATAAACCTTAACGGCACCACCCTCAACAATCGCACGGACCTGTACGAGATCGTCAAATATCGAGGCCTGCGCGCCCATAAATCCGGTTGCGCGCATGAACGGATCGGTATCGTTGAAACCGAAGTTCTGCGTGAATCGCACAACATAGCTGATGTCCTCGTCAATCTTACTTCTGCGCGAGTCAAAGGAGTAGAAGTATCCGAAGCTGTTATCCAGACGCTCGCCTTCATCCTTGGTGACCAAGCGCGAACTGTCAGGGCTGGTTTCAGAGAGCTTGGTATTCAAGATACGGTAACGCAAGCCAAGGCGGCCGCGTTCGCTGAGTGGGAACTCGATAGACGGCGAGAAGGTATCGCGCACGGTCTTATATTGTTGGGTCGAGTTTGTTGTCGTGCGGTGGCCGATGTCTGCGTCAAACTTTAAGTCACGCCCAAAGAGGAACGGTTCGGTAAAGCCAAAGACATAGGACTGTTCTTCTGCAACCGTATTGATGTTAAAGCTCAGTGTTTGACCACGACCAAGAAGGTTAGTCTGGGTATAGCCCAAGTTAATGCCGGGACCGTCGTTGGTGCTATAGGCAAGACCAAGCGTTAGCGCACCAGTCGTTGTTTCTTCAACGTCCACGTCAACGATCACACGGTCGGGGCTGCTGCCTTCGCGCGTTTCAACCTGCACATCCTCAAAGTAACCGAGCGCACGAATGCGATCTGCAGAGTGGCTGATTTCACGCGGGTTAAATGGATCACCTTCAACCGAGCGGAACTGTTGGCGCACGACGCGATCCAACGTGGTTGTGTTACCCTCGATATCAATCCGCTCAACAAAAACACGTGGACCACGTACGAGCACAAAGTTCACATCAATCGTGCGCTCGCGCGCATTGCGGATAACCCGCGGCTCAACACGAACAAAGTCCAACCCGTCCTTAAGGGCCTTATTCTCCATACGGGTGATCGCCGCATCAATGTATGCTGGGTTAAACGATCTGCCCGATCTGATTTTGATCAGCCTTTGATACGGAGCAGGATTTAGATTTGGAATCTCCGAGGTAACGGCAAAGCGGCCAAAGCTGAACTGCTGCCCCTCTTGAATGCGGAACGTGAGGAAAACGCCATCCCGTTCACGCGCCAATTCACTTGCGACCGAAACAGTCTGAAAGTCCACAAATCCGCGCGCGGTATAGAAATCGGTCAGGCTTTGCTTATCAAACTCGATCCGATCAGCAACAAATGTGTCGGATTTTACGAATGTACGGAACAGCCCAGCTTGTTTAGTTTCAAGCACACTACGCAAGCGACGGTCGCTAAATGCGCGGTTGCCAACGAACCTAAGGCGCTCAACATCAACAACTTTGCCTTCTGTTACTTCGAAAACCAGATCAACACGGTTGTCCGAGCGACGAATGATTTTTGGGGTCACGGTTGCCGCCAAACGACCACCGACTTCATAGGCCTCAACCAGCGCTGCGGCGTCTTGCTCCGCCAACGTCGGATTATACACCAGACGCGGCTGTGAACGCACAACGGTGAAAAGCGCGTCATCCTTGAGGCGTTTATTCCCCTCAATCGCAATTCGGTTCACGGTGGGATACTCAACAACACGAACGTCCAGCACGTTGCCGCGTGGTGTGATCTCGGCGGATTCGAACAAACCAGAGCCGATCAGATTTTGGTAGGCTGCGTTAAGCTCGCCCCCGCTGAGGCTCTGTCCGCTTTGAATACCCAAGTAATTAATGATGGTCGCGGAATCGACGCGGACGTTTCCGTCAATATTGACGGACTTAAATCGATAGTCCTGCGCCTTCGCAGCTTGAGGCGTCGCAATTAACGCCGTTGTCAAAATAAGAAGAAAAACAGCTAGGAATTGGCGTACTGCCCTTCCAAACGTCGCAATGCTTCCCGGAGCACCGGCGGTGAAATTGCTCATGGACCCTCATCCGTATTAATTATTGTTGTAAAATGACTATCGGCAATCTGACGTTATGTCAAAAATAACAAAGCGCCCCGTAGGACGCTTCGCGAAAACTTTTTTATTGACGTGTGATCTATGACACGAAAAGGCCCTATTTTACCTTTTTCGCCACGCCTTTTGCGTCAAAGCGCCAGAGCGTTGGCAATAAATGCGCCCGTCATCAATGCTACGGTCAAAGCACCGAATGCCAAAAGACGATCATAATTAAGCCCCAGCAACAGGGCAAAACCTCTGTATCCGTTCGTTAATGTCCGCATGATGCACCTCGTTCTTTGCCTTCACCCAATAGGTAGGCAAAAAATGTGTCACAAATGGGGCGGCCACGACTAACAGAATAGATCGGTGAATATTCCAAGCGACATAAGCGAAAGCACAAGTCCGAGGCCAACAGTCATCAGCCCGCGCATCCACGCATCACTTGGCGGCTTACCTGTAACGGCCTCATAGGCATAGAAAACAAGGTGCCCACCATCCAACACAGGAATCGGGAACAGGTTCATCAAACCGATCGCAGTTGAAATAATCGCGATGAAGCTGATGAAATTGTCGATCCCGCCCTGCGCAGCCTGACCACTCACCTTCGCAATCCCGATCGGCCCCGAGATGTTACAAGTCGAAATTTTGCCGACGATCATATGATACATGCCCGAGAGCGATTGCGTAATCACGCGCTCTGTGGCCGTAACCCCTAGCTTTAGCGCCTCAAAGGGGCCGGTCGTTTCATTTGCGGGCGTAAAGGCATAACGACTGCTAATCCCGATCAGCCAACGTGTTTCAAATCCACCATCGGCAAGCGGCAAGTCAGTGCGCTTTGCCTGAAGAACAAAGGGAAGCTCTTGCCCGTTACGCCACACCAAGAGGTCCATTGGGGCGCCCTGCGTCGCTTCGACAATTGGGATAAGTTGGCCAAAGTATGAGATCGGCGTGCCGTCAACAGAGAGGATCACATCCCCCTCCTTCAATCCCGCCTCGTGTGCCGCGCTATCGGGCGATACGGCGCTGACCAAAGCTGGCTGAAGTTGTGGCCCAAGTACGGTCATGTCCACGCCATCGCGCGTGATTTCATAGTTCAGAAGTGATGCGTTGGTCTTGAGTGCTTCGAACGTATCAGGAAGGTCATCGCCACTCTCGAGCGACATCCCCTCAACCGACCGAAGAATATCACCTGCACGCAGATCGCCCGTTCCTCCTGGTAATTCAATAACTTCTGCGACAGTCAACGGCGTTTTCTCGACACCGACAGTCATCGCCAAACCTGCGAAAATCAGGATTGATAGCGCAAAGTTGAAAATCGGCCCCGCCGCAACGGTTGCCACGCGCGCCCAAAGTGGTGCGCCGTGCATCGTGTGGCGTAATTCTTCGTCGGAGAGGCCCTGCATCGCCTCGCCATCTTTGCCGCTGGCCGCATTCGCGTCGCCACGGAACTTGACGTAACCACCAAAAGGAAGCGCGGCGATTTGCCATTTCGTGCCGCGGCTATCCACGCGACTGAACAGAACCTTGCCAAAGCCAAGCGAAAACACATCTGCATGAATCCCCGACCAGCGCCCTACGATATAGTGCCCATATTCGTGAATCGCGACGATCACCGAGATAACGACAACAAACGCCAGCAGGGTGAACACACCACCACCCAAAGAAGAGAAAATAGTCGAAAAATCCAAGATATGTCCTTACTTGTGCTTCATTATTTGCGCAGCAGCGGCACCGCTTCTCGTGCCCATCTGCGTGCAAGTTGGTCCGCTTTGAACACATCATCAAGGGGGATCACAGCATCTTTATGACCCTCGGCGGATTTCGCCCAGTGACGCTCAAGAACCTTCGTAACCAATTGCGCCATATCCTGAAAGCCGATCTCGCCCGCAATAAACAGATCGAGCGCGTATTCCTTGGCGGCATTGAACATCGCCCCCGAGGCCCCACCGCGCCGCATAACCTCGCCCGCTAGCGGTAAAGCAGGCCAGCGCACGGGATCAGGATCCTGAAATTCAAGCCTTCCAATTTTTGCGAGATCAAGGCGCTCCACAGGAAGCTCGGCACGATTGGGCCAATTCAAGGCATAACCGATTGCGTGACGCATATCCGGCGGCCCCACGTGCGCCATCAAGCCTCCATCCACAAATCCAACCAACGCGTGCACCAGACTTTGTGGATGCACAAGTGTTTCGATCTTGTCAGGCGAAATTCCGAAAAACTCTTTTGTTTCAATTATCTCCATCGCCTTGTTAAACATAGACGCCGAGTCAATTGTGATCCTTTGGCCCATGTCCCAATTCGGATGCGCGCTGGCCTGAGCCACCGTTGCTGTCGCGAGCTTTTCTAGCGGCCAATCACGCAGGGCACCGCCGCTAGCGGTGATAATCACACGCTCGACCGCTTGGATATCTTCGCCAACCAGAGCTTGAAAAACTGCGGAATGCTCGCTGTCGACAGGTAGGATTGTTGCGCCATATTTTCGCGCCTCTGCCATAAGCAACGGACCTGCGGTGACAAGGCTCTCTTTGTTCGCAAGCGCCAGAACCCCACCGTTCCGCAGTGCACGCAAACCCGGCGCAAGCCCCGCCGCTCCGACAATAGCGCTCATGCACCAGTCGGTTGGACGATCCGCCGCCTCAAGCAACGCCTGATCGCCTGCCGCGACCTCAATGCCAGTTCCAGCCAGAACTGCGCGTAGATCAGGAAGCGCCTCCTCAAATCCTGTAACGGCAATTTCCGCTTTTAGATCAATCGCATCCCGTGCGAGTTGGGCAACATTCCGCCCCCCCGTAAGAGCAACAACATCATAACGTTCGGGCGCACGTTTGAGCAGGTCAATCGTCGACTGACCAATAGAACCCGTAGCTCCGAAAACAGAAACGCGCCGCATCTCTAGCCGCCAAAATACGATGAAATCACAATGAACAGCCCCGCCACGGCTCCAACGCCCACCATGCCGTCAAAGCGGTCCAGAACGCCGCCATGGCCCGGAATGAGGTTGGAGCTGTCTTTAATACTGTAGCGCCTCTTCAACGCACTCTCGACAATATCGCCAAGCTGCGCTGCAAATGCCAAGAGGACAAAACCAATCACGGTCAGCACAGGGGATGCGCTTACGAGTACGATATCCTTGGTGATATCCATCGTCGACGCAATCACGCCAAAGATCCCCGCCGCAACCCAGCCCGCGATTGTGCCAGCCCATGTTTTCTTGGGGCTAATGCGGGGCCAGAACTTTGGTCCACCAATTGCTTTGCCTGCGAAATACCCGAAAATATCCGACAAGATCACAATCACAAACAGAACGAAGATCGCCCAGACACCATCAGGTCGATTGCGCAGGTAGATAAATGCACAGGAAGCGACAGTGATCGCGAGGCTATAGGCAAAGAAAATGCCCCAGTCCCTTCCCTCACGAATTGCAGGCCGCGCCATGCGCAGGAGTTCCCACAACATCGCGGCCAAGCACACTAGGATCAGAACTGAAAAGGCAACACCGCCATAATACGTCGCCGTGATTCCTACGGTTGCCATGACAATTGCCGACAAGGTGCGCGGCAATAGATCAGACCATTTCGACGCAATACTCATGAGGTCACCGCACCGAAACGTCGCTCGCGAGCTCCGAAACGGGATAGTATCTCGCCAAAGACTTCGTTTGTGAAATCTGGCCAGAGAACCTCAGTAAATTCATATTCGGAATAGGCCGACTGCCACAGAAGGAAATTGGAGATGCGCGCCTCTCCCGACGTACGGATAACCAGATCGGGATCAGGGAGAACGCGGGTGTCCAAGAATTGCGCAAGTGTTTCGACATCGACGGACTCTGGGTCAAGCTTCCCTGCCGCGACCTCGCGAGCCATGCGTTTGGTTGCGCGCGCTACCTCGTCGCGGCCACCATAATTTAGCGCGATTGTTAGGTGGACATGATCATTCTCGGCGGTGAGCGTTTCCAAATCATCCATTAGTTTCTGTAACTTAGGATCAAGCCGCAAGCGATCACCAATGAAGCGCACGCGAACACCACGCTTAAGAAGCGCTTGCGCCTCGCGTTGGATATAGCGGCGAAACAAACTCATAAGGCCCGCGACTTCGCTCTGGGTGCGCTTCCAGTTCTCGGTCGAGAAAGCGAAAATCGTCAGGTACTTAACACCGAAGTCAGGACAGGCCTCTACGATCTCGCGCACACGCTTTGCGCCCGCGTGATGCCCAAACAAACGTGGACGTCCGCGTTTTTGCGCCCATCGACCATTGCCATCCATAATGATCGCAACGTGGTGCGGACCACTGGTTTCGCTAATATGGGCCAACGGGCGCCTTTCCTTCTCGCAAGCC
The DNA here is from genome assembly GCF_042445055.1 of Falsihalocynthiibacter sp. SS001. Lineage (GTDB taxonomy): Bacteria > Pseudomonadota > Alphaproteobacteria > Rhodobacterales > Rhodobacteraceae > Falsihalocynthiibacter. The sequence continues at coordinate 1,705,812 of NZ_CP170339.1, read as the reverse complement.
TAAACCTGCATGATCTCAGCTTGTTTATTCTCCAGAGCGTCGTCAACTTGCCCAATAAAGCTATTGGTCAAATCCTGAACTTCGTCACTCCAGATCTTGTGATCGTCTTCGCTCATGCCGTCTGATTTGGCTTTCTTGAGCTGATCCATTCCGTCACGGCGCACATTGCGAACCGATACGCGCGCGTGCTCGGCATATTGTGCAGCAACGCGTGTAAGGTCCTTGCGGCGCTCCTCGTTGAGTTCGGGGATCGGAAGCATGATGATCGTGCCGTTAAGCTGTGGGTTGATGCCCAAGCCACTTTCGCGGATTGCCTTCTCGACAGGACCGACAAGCGCCTTATCCCAAACATTGATCGTCACCATGCGTGGCTCGGGCACGTTTACAGTACCGACCTGATTGATGGGGGTTTTTTGCCCATAGGCCTCAACCATGACCGGCTCAAGCATGCTCGCGGATGCACGCCCCGTGCGAAGCGATGCAAATTCCGTCCGCAGCGCGCTGATTGCACCATCCATGCGGCGTTTCAGGTCATCGAGGTCAATTTCGAATTCTTCAGACATTTTTTGCTCTTCTCTCTGAGGTCGTGCTTTTTTAGAAACTCATATCGTATGGCTGCACAGATGTATAGCCAACAGCCATCCACCGCCTATTTCGGCAGAAACACGGCAGGGTTAGCCGTGCACCTGTGTATAGGTGCCTTCGCCAGCCAGAATACCTTTAAAGCCGCCCGGTTCATCAAGCGAGAATACGATAATCGGCAAGTTATTGTCCCGCGCCAAGGCGATCGCGCTGGCATCCATCACGCCGAGGCGTTTTTGCAGGACATCGTCATAGCTTACGTCTTCATAGCGAACGGCATCGTCGTGTTTTGCAGGGTCTTTGTCATAGACACCGTCAACCTTGGTTCCCTTTAGGATCGCCTGACAGGACATCTCGTTCGCACGGAGTGTGGCGGCGGTATCCGTTGTGAAATAGGGGTTACCCGTTCCCGCAGCAAAGATACAAACACGCTTTTTCTCAAGGTGGCGCACGGCACGACGGCGAATATACGGCTCGCAGACCTGATCCATCGGAATAGCCGAGATCACACGCGTGTGGATGCCCTGCCCCTCAAGTGCGCTCTGCATCGCAAGCGCGTTCATAACGGTCGCAAGCATCCCCATATAGTCAGCAGTCGTACGCTCCATTCCCTGCGCGCTGCCTTGCAGTCCGCGGAAAATGTTGCCGCCACCGATGACCATGCAAATCTCGACACCCATATCGTGGACGATTTTTACTTCGCGCGCGATACGCTCAACGGTTGGGGGATGAAGGCCAAACCCCTGATCTCCCATCAGAGCCTCGCCTGAAATTTTCAGCATAACCCGCTTAAATGCCGGATTGTTTCCAGTGCGATCTTCCTCGCCAGAACCACTCATGCCGAAATCCCCTTTTACCAAATATGATCACTGTTTGCGTTAGGGGGCAAAATGTCTCAAAACGGACCCAGTTTCAACGGCTAAACGGTACGCAGGCCGACACTGGCCCAGATTTTTTACGCAGAGACCAACAGGAGCGTCGCGTCGTGCTTGAGATAAAAGATATTGCACCCGACCAACCCGTGCTGATTGCGGGGCCTACGGCCTCTGGGAAATCTGCGTTGGCACTCGAAATTGTGGCGCGTCAGGGCGGCAAAATCGTCAATGCTGATGCGCTACAGGTCTATGATGGCTGGAATATTCTGACTGCGCGCCCCCCTGCCGAAGACTTGGCCGCCGCGCCGCATACGCTCTACGGACACGTGCCATTTAATCAGGCGTACTCGGTCGGTCACTGGCTGCGCGACATAGAGCCACAGCTTGAAGGCGCGCGGCCCGTAATCGTAGGCGGCACGGGCCTCTACTTCCAAGCGCTGACCCAAGGCCTAGCGGAGATTCCCGCGACACCAGACGACATTCGCGCCCAAGCCGACATTCGCCGACTGGCCGAAGGGCATGAAGGGATGTTTGCCGAGCTTGATCCAGAGACCCAAAGCCGCGTTGATGCGCTCAACCCAATGCGGGTACAGCGCGCATGGGAAGTGCTACAAGCCACAGGAAAAGGCCTTGCGCATTGGCAAGACCAAACACCGGCGCCGCTCTTGGATCTAAGTAGCACCTATCCGATTGTCGTACAGGCGGATCGCGATTGGCTGGCGGAGCGGATTGAGCGGCGTTTTCACATGATGATGGAGCTTGGAGCGCTCGAGGAAGCGCGCGCGATGTTGCCGCACTGGGACCCGTGCTATCAATCTTCCAAGGCGATTGGCGCCCCCGAATTGATTTCCCACTTGCGCGGCGAACGCTCGCTTGAGGACGCAATTGAGGGTGCCATCATCGCGAGCCGCCAATATGCCAAACGGCAGCGAACATGGTTCCGAAGCAAAATGCGCAACTGGATTGAGCACACCCCTCACTAGTTTGATGCATTCGCGCAACGCCTGTGGATAACGATTCGATTTCATTCAATTTCGGACATTTTTCCCTTTGGTTCCGACGAAAAATGCCCCAAAACTACAAAAAACAAACACTGTCATTTTTTGGCGAAGCGGCTCCCCTAGCCCGGTATGGCCCTCCGCCCCTCTGATAAAGTGTATCTCATGGCGAGGAGCAGTCCGCGTCTAGAATGTGAATGCCCGCTGCCTGCGGCAACAAAATGGACGTGACATGACGCAAGAAACGCCTCTTCAGTCGACACCGAACTCTTTGTCAGCATATGTGACGATGCCATCGGCAACACCACTTCGCCGCACCAAGAGCGCACCTCCAACGCTTCAAGCTGTTCCGAAATCTCCACCTGCCGAAGTTCGCCTGATACAAATCCCCCGTCTTGCCAAAGGTGGCCGCTGGCGTGTCGAAGCAATGCGGAGTTATTCCTCAGATGTGCTGCTTTGGTTTACGCGTGGCCAAGGCCGCATCACCGTTGCGGGCGTTACATCTGGTTATGGAGCGCATAACGCGATCTTTATTCCGGCGGGTACAATGCACGGCTTTGAAGTTTCGAATATGGTATTTGGAACCGCGCTGTTTATTCCGAAGTCCGTTTCCGTCAACCTTCCCAAAGAACCGATGCACCTGCGCATCCGCGACTCTGGTCCGCAATCCGAGGTGACGAGCATACTTGAGAATATGCAGCGCGAGATCGAAGGTGACCGCCCAGAGCGTGGCGCCGCAATCCACCACCACACGGGCTTACTCTCGGTTTGGCTACAACGCCAGACGCTCCTCCACGCGCTTGAAGATACCGCGCCATCAGCGGGCCAGCGCCTTGCGATGAAATTTGCCGAGATGGTTGAGCAACACTATACCGACGGCATGTCTGTTGCTGAATACGCCAAGGCGCTGGGCGTAACGCCAACGCACCTGACGCGCGTATGCAACAAGGCCTGTGGCCGCCCTGCGCTTATGCTTCTGAACGACCGGCTCTTGTTTGAGGCACGCCGCCGCCTTGTGGAAACAGACGAGCCGATCCAGAAAGTCGCTGAGGATCTGGGCTTTCGCTCTGCTGCGTATTTTACGCGCGCATTCCAGCACCATATCGGCTGTACGCCCTCTACATTCCGTAAGCAAAACTAGAAAAATAACAAAATTTCATCCTTAACTTGCGGCGCTCGTTCTTCGGGCGCCGTTTCTTTATTTGTCGCAACGTGTCGTTTTTAGAATAGAAAAATGTCGCATTTAGACCGCGAAATGCCTTGATGTGCCGTTGACCCTCGTGGGCTAACATGCCTGTATAGGGAGGCTCGGTAAGGAAAAATGAATAAAAACAACTACAATCGAACGCCAACAAACGCTCGGTTCGCATGGGAGAGACCAAAGATGACCAACACGATCAACGGCAAACCGCTTCATTCAGCAGCGCTACAATACGCCGACGAATACAAATCCGGCACGATGGACCGACGAGAGTTTTTGGGACGTGCGACCGCTCTCGGGATGACAGGTGCTGCGGCCCTTTCGTTCATCGGTGCCACCCCTGCCAAGGCGCAAGCGACCCCCAAAATGGGCGGAACACTTCGCATTCAACAAGATGTACGCGCCATGAAAGAGCCGCGCCTCTATGATTGGTCAGAGCTTGGAAACGTAACGCGCGGGTTCCTTGAGTATCTGGTGAAGTACACCGCAGAAGGCACATTTGAGCCTGTGCTTCTTGAGAGCTGGGAAGTGAATGAAGACGCAACAGAATACGTTCTAAACCTCCGCCAAGGCGTGACGTGGAACAATGGCGACGCCTTCACCGCCGCGGATGTTGCGCGCAACATCGAAGACTGGTGCGACGGGACGGTTGAGGGCAACTCAATGGCGACCCGCTTTGAGGTTCTTCAAGATCCTGACACCAACAAGATTGCCGAAGGTGCCGTTGAAGTAACCGACGATCACACCGTGCTTCTGCATTTGAAGCGTCCGGATATTACGCTCATCCCGAGCATGGCGGACTACCCTGCGGCGATCGTGCATGAATCGCTTAATCACGGGAATCCGTTCGACAATCCCATCGGCACCGGCCCCTACCTGCCCGAGAGTTTCGCGGTTGGCGAGCGCTGTGTGTTGGTTCGGAACGAGAACCACAAATGGTGGAACGAGGGCAACGGCGCCTATCTGGACCGGATTGAGTTCATCGACTATGGCACCGATCCCGCGTCTTGGGTTGCCGCCTTTGAATCCGAAGAGGTCGATACCAACTATCAGACAACTGGTGAGTACATCGATATCCTCGACGACCTAGGACTTGAGAAATCGTCTGCTGTAACAGCGGCCACACTTGTGACGCGCCCGAACCAGGTTGCCGAAGTGGATGGCATGGTGCCCTACGCCAAGGCCAGCGTGCGCCGCGCATTGGCGATGGCCGTCGATAACTCGGTTGTCCTTGAGTTAGGATATAACAACCTCGGCGAAGTGGCCGAGAACCATCACGTTTGTCCCATTCACCCTGAATATGCCAAACTTCCCAAGCAGGAATATGATCCCGAAGGCGCGCTTGCCATCATGCAAGAAGAAGGCATGGCCGACTTTGAACATGAAATCATCTCGATTGACGATGGCTTTAACAAAGACACATCAGACGCAATCGCCGCACAGCTTCGTGATGCGGGTATGAAGGTAAAGCGCACCATCCTTCCGGGCGCAACATACTGGAACGATTGGGCAAAATTCCCGTTCAGCTCTACCGAATGGAACCAGCGCCCGCTTGGCGTTCAGGTTCTGGTGCTGGCATACAAGGGTGGCGTTGCATGGAACGAAACAGGTTTTGCCAACGCAGAGTTTGACGCCCTCCTCGAAGAGAGCCTCGCGATTGCCGATGCGGACAAGCGCCGCGTTATCATGGAAAAGCTCGAACGCATCATGCAGGACGAAGGCGTTACGCTTCAGCCGTTCTGGCGCTCGCTCTTCCGTCACTCTGTTCCGGGCTTGATTGGTGACGATATGCATCCGCAGTTCGAAATCCATTACCAAAACATGGGTTGGGAAGCCTAGACCCAAGGGTTTACTATTGGAGGGCGTCCGCACGGGCGCCCTTCTTTCCTGCTGCATCTCGGGATTTGCCGTAACCGGCACCCCTAACTAGGAATATCATGGGTATTTTTATCCTTCGCCGCGTCGGAATAATGATTTTGACCGCGCTTTGCCTCACCTTCATTGTGTTCTTTCTAACGAACCTCAGCCCCAACCTTGAGAAACTCGCCAAGAGTCAGGGGTCGGTGCGTATGGAAGATGCACAAGTGGAAAGCTGGCTTGCCAAGAACGGTTTTGAACGATCGCTTCTTGTGCGCTATGGCGAATGGATTGGCGTTGTGCCGGGCTGGACATATACAACCGATGACGGACGCCTGACGGGGCGCTGCATTGATCCGAACGCCTCGGATGAGGCCGACACCTACTGCGGACTGCTTCAGGGTGAATGGGGGACTTCGAGCGTGTTCAAAGAGGACGTTGGGCCACTCTTGGTCAAACGCCTGTCCTTAACTGGGATCCTGATGTTCTATGTCATGCTTGTAATGGTGCCAGCGGCGCTTTTTGTGGGCGTGATGGCTGGGATGCGAGAAGGAAGCCGCACCGACCGAGCGTTCTCGACCGTCTCTATTCTCTCGACCGCAACGCCCGAGTATGTTTCAGGCGTTATCCTTATTGCTCTCTTTGCATCCTCTGTAAGTGGCATCTCTCCTATCCTTGCGGAATGGGGATGGATCGAAAGCCGCACACTGTTTAAGGGGACTGCGACCTCGGCGGCAAAGGGGATTACATTCGCGAATTTCACCCTGCCCGTTATTACGATCGCCGCATATGGCATGGGATACATCGCTCGCATGACGCGCGCATCTATGGCCGAGGTCATGACCGCACAATACATCCGAACCGCCCGCCTCAAGGGGGTGAGCTTCCCGAACATCGTTATGAAACACGCGCTGCGCAATGCCCTGATTGCGCCATTCACGGTCATCATGCTTCAGTTTCCGTGGCTCTTGAACGGCGTGGTGATTGTCGAAACACTGTTTAATTACAAAGGCTTCGGCTGGACACTTGTTCAGGCCGCTAGCAACAATGACATTGACCTTCTTCTGGGCTGCTCGGTTGTGGCGGTTGTAGTCGTCCTTGTGACGCAGCTTATCTCGGACATCGGGTATGTCTATCTCAATCCACGTATCAGGCTGTCGTAGGGGATGGACATGGAAACACTTGGTTGGGGCGCGATTGCCCTTCGTATCATCCTTCAATTCACACCCGTTTGGATCGCGCTCGTGGTGGTTTTCGCGGTATCGATCCAGTTCAAACGGCGCCTTGGCCTCTATGGCAAAATGTTTGATAGCACCGCCGGAATGATCGGCTTTCTGCTGGTTATGTTCTGGGTGTTTACGGCCATATTCGGCGCGCTAGACATGATCGTTACGCATCCGCCGCTCGAACAGTATTCGGGTATGAAAAACAAAGTACCCGGAACGCCACTACCCGATGGGGAAGAAGGCTATCGTTACTTCCTGCTTGGCGGAGATAACCTTGCGCGTGACGTGTTCTCTCGCATGGTTGTCGGAAGTTGGGAGGTTCTCAAGATCGTTCCGCTGGCGACGATATTCGCCTTTATGGTTGGAATTACGCTTGGCCTTCCTGCGGGGTATTTCGGTGGCAAACTTGATACTGGCTTGTCCTTCGCTGCGAACCTTGTTCTGGCGTTTCCGGTGATCTTGCTGTTCTACCTCCTCGTGACACCCGAGATTGTCGAAACGGGCCTTCCAAGCTATCTCGCGGCGGTTCTGTTCCTGTTTCCACTGGTGTTTGCCGTTGTTATGCTCAATTTACGGCTGGCGACGGACCCCAGCAAACGCACGCTCTATATTGGATTGGTGCTTCTCTTTGGTGGCTGGGCCTATCTTTCGGTTCTAAGCCAACCGGGCAGTAAACTTGATTTCATGCCACGTGCGATTGATTTCTTCTCGTTACTGGGAAACACGCTGATCGTTTTCGTCGCCGTCGTATTCGTGAACGCCCCGACGGTATTTCGGATTGTGCGCGGCTTAGTGCTTGATATCAAAACCCGCGATTACGTCGCCGCGGCGCAAACGCGAGGAGAAGGGCCGTGGTATATCATGCTCTGGGAAATCCTACCGAATGCCCGTGGCCCGCTGATCGTCGATTTTTGCCTGCGGATCGGGTACACGACGATCCTATTAGGAACATTGGGCTTTTTCGGTCTTGGACTTGAGCCAGAAAGCCCAGACTGGGGATCAACCATTAACGACGGGCGGCGCTTACTTACGCGGTATCCACATGCGGCTCTTGCGCCCGCATTTGCCCTTATGAGCCTTGTCTTGGGGATGAACCTGTTGGCGGATGGCCTGCGCGAAGAAAGCCTTAAGGATTAGACCATGAATGATACATCCTACACAGGACCGATCCTTGAGATTGACCAACTGTCGATCAGCTTCTTTACCCGCGAGCGCGAAATCCCTGCGGTAATGGACTTTTCCTGTACCGTCATGCCAGGCGAAGCCATGGGCCTTGTGGGCGAGAGCGGCTGTGGCAAATCCACGGTCGCGCTGGGCGTGATGCAGGATCTCGGCGTAAATGGCCGCGTGACGGGCGGAACTATCCGATTTAAGGGACGTGACCTTGCCGAGCTAAACGACGAGGAATTGCGCGATCTGCGTGGCTCTGAAATCGCGATGATCTACCAAGAGCCGATGGCCAGCCTGAACCCTGCTATGAAGATCGGCGCGCAACTTATGGAGGTTCCGCTCATCCACGGGAACGCCTCCAAGAAAGAGGCTCGCGAACTTGCCCTGCAGGTTATAGAGGATGTCCAACTCCCTGATCCCAAACGCATAATGCGTAGTTATCCGCACCAACTGTCAGGTGGTCAGCAACAGCGGATCGTGATCGCGATGGCCCTGATGAGCAAGCCGAGCCTGCTTATTCTGGACGAACCAACCACCGCGCTCGATGTGACCGTCGAAGCGGGAATTGTCGAACTGGTGAAGGGGCTTGGCAAGAAATACGGTACGTCGATGTTGTTCATCTCGCACAACCTCGGTTTGGTGCTTGAGACCTGCGATCGTCTTTGTGTGATGTATTCGGGCGAAGCCGTTGAAACAGGCTCTATTGAGGACGTCTTCGACGATATGCGCCACCCGTATACACAGGCGCTTTTCCGTTCTATCCCCCTCCCCGGAGCAGATAAAAACGACCGCCCGCTCGTTGCAATCCCCGGTAACTTCCCGCTACCACATGAACGCCCTGACGGATGTAACTTTGGGCCACGCTGTGACTACTTTCAGGCAGGGCGCTGTGATGGCTCCACGATTCCCATGCGCAAGATCGCGGGCAACGACCGTCATGCCAGCCGCTGCCTCAGGTTCGATGCAATCGACTGGGATGCAATCCCCGAGGGAGGCCCCGAAACCAATCAGGAAGCGAGCGGAAAGCTTGTTCTAAAGGTCGACAATCTCAAGAAATACTACGAGGTCTCATCGTCCAATTTTGGCGGCCAGACGCGTTTGGTCAAGGCCAATGAATCCCTCAGTTTTGAAGCGTTTGAGGGCGAAACACTTGCCATTGTCGGGGAAAGTGGCTGTGGGAAATCCACCCTTGCGAAGGTTCTTATGGGCCTCGAGGAAGCAACCGATGGCCGCGCGGTTCTACTTGGCAACGAAATCCAATCCACCCCGATCGACCACCGCACATCCGAGCAGATTTCAAGCCTGCAGATGGTGTTCCAGAACCCCTTTGATACACTCAACCCCTCGATGACGATTGGTCGCCAGATCATTCGCGCACTTGAGGTGTTTCAAATCGGCAAGAATGACGCCGAGCGCGAGCAACGGATGCTGGAACTGCTGGATTTGGTAAAACTCCCGCGCGAATTTGCGGATCGAATGCCTAGGCAGCTCTCGGGTGGTCAGAAACAGCGCGTCGGAATTGCCCGCGCCTTTGCGGGTGATGCGCGGGTCGTGATTGCGGACGAACCGGTGTCGGCACTTGATGTGAGTGTTCAGGCGGCGGTAACCGACTTGCTCATGGACCTTCAGCGCAAACACAAAACTACACTCTTGTTCATCAGCCACGACCTCTCGATTGTGCGGTATCTAAGCGACCGCGTGATGGTGATGTATCTGGGCTACGTCGTCGAAATGGGCACCACCGATCAGGTATTTCAGCCCCCCTATCACCCCTATACCGAGGCCCTGCTATCGGCGGTTCCGATTGCCGACACATCAGTTGAGAGAGAGCAGATCGTGCTTGAGGGCGACATCCCTTCGGCAATCAATCCGCCCACTGGATGCCCGTTTCAGACACGTTGCCAATGGAAACAGCACGTCCCCAACAACCTCTGTGATCAGGAAGTACCGCCAGATGTGGACATCGCCGACGGGCATCGCATCAAGTGCCACCTCTCGGCCGATATTCTGGCCACGATGACACCTGTAATCAAAACATCTGGGTAGATTAGCTAGAGCCGAGAATAACTTTTACGTAGTTCGTGGTCTCTTTGTACGGGGGGATGCCGTTGTATTTTTGTACGGCTTCTGGCCCAGCATTATAAGCCGCAAGTGCCAATCGCCACGAGCCAAAACGGTTGTACTGAATCCTGAGATAGCGCGCACCACCCTCAAGGTTCTTGATTGGATCAAGAATATCAACCCCAAGCGCGCGTGCCGTTCCGGGCATAAGTTGCGCAAGTCCCGTCGCGCCCTTGTGGGATTTTGCGTGGATGTTCCAGCCGGATTCCTGCTGGACCAATCTCAAGAACAAATCTTCCGGAATATTGTGGCGCCGCGCCGCGTCTTTGGCGTGGGCCAGATACTCGCCCTTGTAGTTCCCGCGATAGGGCAAAACTGCCTCCGCCTTGCGCTGTGGCTTGAGACGATCAGAGTCGCGATATTGCATCGCAGCGCGCGTATCCAGTATGCGAAGTTGAGAGGCAAAGAGGGATTTCTTGGACTTTGTGCCCAAAACTGCGCCATCCGCAAAGGCAGCGCCTGCGGTCGCAGAAATGGTCATAAATGCCAGAATGCAAATAATTTTCTTAAACAAAGTTCCATCCCGCTCGATTTCCCCAGGAGAATATAGCCAAATTTCCGTCATTTTCCAAGCAGAATGCGCAAGGAGAGGAATTTGACTTGTTGTTCGGGCGTCGGGGTGGTGTAACCTGCGCTTTAACTGAACAGAATCGAAAAGGGAGTCCTGCCATGGCTGGATCGGTCAACAAAGTCATTCTCATCGGCAATTTGGGCCGTGATCCAGAGGTGCGTAATTTCCAAAATGGCGGCAAAGTGTGCAACCTTCGCATTGCTACCAGCGAAACATGGAAGGACCGCAACACAGGCGAGCGCCGCGAGAAAACCGAGTGGCACAGCGTTGCGATTTTCCAAGAAGGTCTGGTACGCATAGCCGAGCAGTACCTTCGCAAAGGGTCCAAAGTTTATATCGAAGGACAACTTCAAACACGCAAGTATCAGGCGCAGGATGGCTCTGACCGCTATTCAACCGAAGTTGTTTTGCAAGGCTTCAACGGCGTTCTGACCATGCTCGACGGACGGAACGAGGGCGGCAGCGGCGGCGGCGGATATAGCAACGACCAATCCGGCGGCTACAGCTCTGGCGGCGGCGATTTTGGGGGCGGCAGCAACCAAGGTGGCGGAAATCAAGGCGGACACAACGATATCGACGACGAAATCCCGTTCTAGTCCGAACAATATTTGCAGATTTCAAGCCGTCCCAATTCGGGGCGGCTTTTTCTTTTTGTGCTACTTCGCCAGCGCGTCGCGCAGCACGCCGAGCACCACGTCTGTATCAGTCTTGGGTGACACAAACGCTAGGCCGATTCCATGGGTCAGAATGAACTTGATTTGGCCGTCCACGACTTTCTTATCTTGGCCCATCAACGCGAGAAGACCCTCAGCATCAGGAAGCGGGCCTTCGATTTCGGCTATGTCGGCTTTCATGCCCATTTCTCGCAGGTGCGCGCGCAAACGGCTTGGGTCTTCTTGTGAGCAAAGCCCGAGGCGCGCCGAGGTTTCCAGCGCCAGCGCACAGCCGATCGCAACACCCTCGCCGTGGAGCAATCGATCAGAATAGCCCGTCGCGTTTTCAAGCGCATGACAGAACGTATGGCCAAGATTGAGCAAGGCGCGATCCCCCTGCTCAGTTTCATCGCGCGCCACGATTTCGGCCTTCATCTCACACGAGCGTTTGACGGCATATGCGCGCTTGGTTTTGTCTCCCGCAGCCATCTCTGGTGCGTTTTTTTCGAGCCACTCAAAGAAGTTCGCATCGCCAAGCAAACCATACTTCACGACCTCGCCATAACCCGAAAGAAAATCGCGCGGAGCGAGGCTGTCCAGCACATCAATATCTGCGAGTACCAGTGAAGGTTGATGGAACGCGCCGATCAGGTTCTTGCCCTGTGGCGCGTTAATGCCCGTTTTGCCGCCAACGGAGCTATCAACCTGTGCCAAGAGCGACGTCGGGATTTGTACAAAGCGCACGCCCCTGCGCAGCACCGCCGCCGCAAAGCCCGCCAAATCACCGATAACGCCGCCGCCAAGCGCGATCACAACATCGTTGCGTTCGACTTTCGCGTCAAGAAGCCATTCGACCGCGCGGCTGAAATGCGGCCATGATTTTGTTGACTCCCCCGCAGGAAGCGCCAGCGCTGTTGAAGTAACGCCAGCCTCTGACAAACCTGCCTGCAACGAGGCAAGATGCACGGCCGCAACATTCTCATCAGTCAAAATCGCAACGTTCGGGCGGCGCAGCATCGGGGCTATCAATGCGCCCGATTGCGCCAGTAAACCCTCGCCTATTTTTATGTCATAGGAGCGTTCACCGAGGGAAACGGGGACGGTTTCAACAGAAGTCATTCGGTAACCTTTATCAAATCTGGCTCGGACAGCAGCTTTTCCAACACAGCGTCGCGCATATCCTCGATAGAGTAATCGGGATGCCCCGAAACGCACCCGCGCGCTTTCTCATAGGCAGGAACGCGGGCCTTGTAGATGGACTTGAGCGTCTCATAAGGATTGTCAGTTTGCAAAAGCGGACGCGTATTCTTGTGCCGCACACGAGACCAAAGCAGGTCAAGATCCGCCTGCAACCAAAGCGAATACCCCGTCTCGGCGATTATTTTGCGATTTCTCTCGCTTAGAAAAGCACCGCCGCCTGTCGAGAGAATCCCGCGCTCTTCTTTGAGCAAACGTGTAATCACTTCGGTTTCACGCTGACGAAAAAAGGCCTCTCCGTCACGCTCGAAAATTTCAGCGATAGACATATTCGCCGCTTTGACGATCTCCTCATCGCTATCCAGAAAGGGAACGTTTAAGATCGCAGCAAGAGATTTTCCAACCGCTGTTTTCCCAGCCCCCATCATTCCGACCAGAACGATGGTTTTTTGCAAACTATAGCTCAAAACTGGCCGCCATCCGCTTATTATTACATTTCTTTTCCTGAATGGCGTGATCTTGTGCAAAAGGCCATATATAATTACCATAATCAGGCAAAAAATTGCCGCGCGTGCTGCGTGACTCGTGGCACAGTTCATACCAAGAGGCAGAAGAAAGGCAAAACATGGGGCGTATATTCAAATTACTGCTGATTTTGTTGGTTATCGCATTCGTAGCAGTTGTTGCGTTTGGGTATATCGGTGATCTTAGCCCGGACCAGCAGGAAATCCGAATACCGGTGCCGCTCAGTGAATAACAAGTTTCGCAACGACGTTTTGGGGATCGCGTTGTTTGCGGGCGTTTTGACGGCGCCCGTTGCTGCGTTCAGCCAACAAAAAGAACCAGAGCCTCTTTCGGCTATCGATTGGCTCTCGCGGACGTTTATTGCGCCAAGCTCCCCCTCCTCTGGTCCTGATTCTGACATCGCGAAATCAGCTTCCCCCGAGACGATCGAAACCACCTCGCTGGATCAACAGACTGCGGATGCCGTGGGCCTGATCCCGAGTGCTGTTTCGGGCTTTCCTCTAAACTTGTGGGGAAATACCTCAAGCAAGGAACTTGCGCGCCTTTTCAATCAGGTGCCGGTCATTACGCTTCCTGCGCTTCAAGACCTGACAATGTCGCTCCTTCTGGCCGAGCTTGACCCACCCAAGGACGCAACCGCAAACGGGCAACTATTTCAGGCGCGTATCGACAAACTCCTCGATATTGGCGCTTTGGAGCAGGCTTCGGCGCTGCTGGACCGTGCAACAGTGCGCACTCCCTCACTCTTTAGTCGCAGCTTTGATATTGCGCTTCTGACGGAAAACGAGAACGCGGCCTGTGACACGCTGAACCAAGCAGCGGACCTTGCCCCGACAATCACGGCGCGGGTGTTTTGCTTGGCACGTGGCGGAGACTGGAATGCCGCTGCTCTTATTTTCGAAACGGGCCGCGCTTTGGGGTATGTGGATGACATTGAGGAAGCGGTTCTCGCGCGTTTTCTAGACCCCGAATATTTTGAGGACGACGGTCCGCTTCCGCTGGTCGTGCGGCCAAGCCCACTTATGTTCCGCCTCTACAATGCTGTCGGAGAGCCTGTACCAACCACCCTCCTCCCACGAGCCTATGCGCATACCGACCTGACCGTCAACAACGGCTGGCGCGCGCGCATCGAAGCCGCCGAGAAGCTTGTCCATTCTGGCGCGGTCTCTGATAACGTCTTGCTGGCGCTCTATACCGACCGTCCGCCCTCCGCTTCTGGGGGTGTTTGGGACCGTGTCGAGGCAGTGCAACGCTTTGACAAAGCCGTAAAATCCGGTGATCCGGCCCAGATTTCCGCAACATTGCCGGTAGCTTGGGAGGCGCTTCAATCCGTTGATTTGGAGCCATTCCTTGCGCATCATTATGCCGAGGAAATCGCGCAATACCCCCTCACGGGAGAAGCAAAAGATATTGCCCTAAAACTCGCGTTCCTTAGTGAGGATTACGAACTTGCCGCCCAATCGGCCGAAGACAAGTTCACAACCAACGAGGCCGCGTTTCTCACCAGCTTGGCCAAGGGGCAACCAGAATTAAACGGCTGGAACGATGAGCGCGCCATTGCGGTTCATGACGGTTTTTCACGCACCGAGCCCGACCCGCTTGATGCAAATGACATCGAGAATGGCAATTATGGTGCGGCGATCCTCAAGGCCATCACGCTTTTTGCCGAAGGTTCAACGGGTGATTTGCATGATGTCACCCGCGCAATTGCGATCCTTCGCAGTGCTGGGCTAGAGGATGTCGCGCGGCGCGCTTCGCTCGAACTTATGCTGCTTGAGCGGGATTAGTGATGCGCGAGATCGAGGATTTCATAACCGCCCAAGCCGCCGAACGCGCTGCATCAGAGAACACACAGGCTGGGTATCGTCGCGACCTGACAGATTATGCGGATTATCTCTCAAACAACAAAGAAACGTTGAATTCCGCCACCCGCGCCACGATTGAGGGTTACCTTGTCCATTGCGAAGCACAGGGTTTCTCGACCGCCACACGCGCGCGCAGGCTTTCGGCGATCAAGAGCTTTTATCGCTTCTCGTTTGAGGAAGGATTTCGCGCCGACCATCCCGCGCTTCAAATCCGTGGTCCGGGCCGAAGCAAACGCTTGCCCAAGTCACTCTCGCAAGAAGACGTAGGCCGGCTTCTCGACGCGGCCAAAATCCACGGGCGCAACACGTCTGACCGCTTGCGAAACACTTGCCTTATGGAAGTGCTCTATGCCAGCGGGATGCGCGTGAGCGAATTGGTCGGCCTTCCGGTTGCGGCGACGCGGGGCGATCCGCGTATGTTGCTGATCCGCGGCAAAGGAAACAAAGAGCGCATGGTGCCACTCTCGGATCCTGCGCGCGCGGCCCTTGCCGAGTGGCTAGAGCATCGTGACAAACAACAGGACCTCGCACTGCGCGAAAAGGGAACGCCCCTCTCGCCGTTTCTGTTTCCATCGCATTCAAAACAGGGCCACATGACACGTACACGGTTCTATCTATTGATAAAAGAGATCGCCGTGACCGCAGGCGTTGCCCCCGATTTGGTGACGCCCCACCGATTGCGCCACGCATTTGCGACACATCTCTTGGCGAATGGTGCGGACCTTCGGGTTATTCAAACGCTGCTTGGCCATGCCGACCTTTCCAGCACCGAAATCTATACGCACGTCCTCGAAGAGCGTCTACAGGCTCTGGTTCTTGATCATCACCCCTTGGCAAAGCCCAAGTTTTGATGTCAGATTTTGCCGCAGTTTGGATAATACGTGCGGGCGCTTCTTGAACAAACATTCGTCGCGCCCCATAAGATAGAGTCACTGTAATTACGAATGGATAACAATACCCCGTGCTTGACACCGCATTTTTGATCACAGCAGGCGCAATTCTCGCTTTGCTGGTTATGTCCGCATTCTTTTCCGGCTCTGAGACGGCACTAACCGCCGCAAGCCGCGGCAAATTGCGCAGCCAAGCCGACAAAGGCTCGCGCGGGGCAGAACGGGCGCTCCAGATCACCGAAGATAGCGAGCGGCTCATCGGCTCTGTCCTGTTGGGCAACAACCTTGTGAACATCCTAGCAACCTCGCTAGCGACGGCGCTCTTTACACGTTTGTACGGTGAATCCGGTGTTGCTCTGGCCACCTTGATGATGACGCTACTGGTTCTGATTTTTGCTGAGGTCCTGCCAAAAACCTATGCGATTACCAATGCCGAAACCGCCGCCGCAGGTGTGAGTGGCCCTATTTCGCTTGTGATTACAATCTTCTCACCTGTGGTGACGTTTGTTCGTGCCCTTGTGCGCAGCATCCTAGGCCTGTTCGGCGTGCAAACTGATCCCGATCAAAACGTCCTCGGAATGCGCGAGGAAATCGCTGGGGCCATTTCGCTGGGCCACTCTGAAGGGATCGTTCAGAAAGAAGACCGCGACCGCATCCTCGGAGCCCTTGATCTGTCTGATCGTGTGGTTGAGGAAATCATGCTCCACCGCAGCCAAATCGAAATGATCGATGCCGCCACACCACCTGAGCAGGTGTTGAACATCCTCCTCAAAAGCCGCCACACGCGTTTGCCGATTTATCGTGACGAGCCTGAAAACGTGGTCGGTATTCTACACACGAAACACATGCTGCGCGCGATGAACGATCGCGCCAAAACTGGTCAACCATTTGTAGAAACGCTCAAGAGCTTCAATTTGATGGATGTCGCTCGTGATCCGTATTTCGTGCCCGAAACCACGACACTTGACGATCAAATGCGTCAGTTCCTTAAACGGCGCACGCACTTTGCACTCGTTGTGGACGAATACGGCGCCCTTCAAGGCTTGATTACGCTAGAGGATATTCTTGAGGAAATCGTAGGCGAGATCACCGACGAATTTGACGCAAGTGACCTCCCAGTGATTGAGAAAACCGATGGCGGACGCTTCCTTGTGGATGGCGCCACGACGATCCGCGATCTAAACCGTGCGACCGATTGGAGCCTCCCTGATGACGAGGCCAACACAATCGCGGGCCTTGTCATTCACGAAGCACAACTCATCCCTTCGCAAGGTCAGACATATGCCTTCCACGGGTTCCAGTTCGAGATCGCAGAGATGGACGGAAACCGCATCGCAAAGCTCAAGATCCGCCCTCTCTAGAGGTTGTAAATCCGACTGAACTTGTCCTCGAGATACGCAAGCAATGGCTCCTCGCTGACGGCGCCATTGCACGCGCGCGCAATTACATCACGACTCTCATAGAGGCCGCCGTGGCGCTGCACATTCTCGCGAAGCCAGTCAGTTGCGCGCGTTGTGTCTCCGCGTGCGAAATCCTCGTCCAATCCCACAACATCCCTGCGCATGGCGGCGTTCAAGCAGCCCGCATAGACGTTGCCAAGCGTGTAGGTCGGGAAGTATCCAAACAGCCCCACAGACCAATGCACATCTTGCAAACAGCCGTTGCTTGGCTTGTCCACTTTGGCACCAAAATCGGCCTCAAACCGCGCGTTCCATGCCTCGGGAAGGTCCGCAACGGCCAGCTCCCCTGAGACCAGTTGACGCTCCAGATCAAAGCGCAGCATGACGTGCAGGTTATAGTGGATTTCATCCGCCTCGGTTCGAATATGCCCCGACGACACACGGTTCACTGTGGCAAAGAATGCCTCCGCATCGGCAACTCCAATGTCACCGAATGCGGTTGTCATTTCGCCAAACAGATAGGCCGTATATGCGGCGCCACGGCCAATTTGGTTCTCATAGATGCGGCTCTGGCTTTCGTGGACACCCATCGAAACACCGCGCCCAACTGGCGTTAGGAGGTAATCCTGCGAGATATTCTGCTCATAACACGCGTGGCCCACTTCGTGGATCGTCGAATAGATACAATTGAACGGATCGCGCAAGCTCGTCCGTGTTGTGATCCGCACATCATTGCCCGAACCGCTCGAGAATGGATGTACGGCCTGATCAATGCGCCCGCGGGTGAAGTCATAGCCAAAGCCCATAGCCAGTTTGCTGCTTAACGCCAATTGCGCGGCGGGATCGAACTCTCGATCAAGCGCACGCGGCGATACTTCCGCACCCAAAATCCGTTCGCGAAGCGCAACCAAACGGGGCCGCAGGGCGTCAAACATCTCGCCGATTTCGCGTGCAGATGTCCCAGGTTCATAGTCCTGTAGCATCGTGTCATAGACATCACCGCCGTCGGCAATTGCCTCTGCTTCTTGACGCTTCAGATCAACAACACGCTCAAGCGTCGGGGCGAAAGCATCAAAACTCTCGGCCACGCGCGCCTGCGCCCAGATGCCCTGTGCGGTTGAGGTTGTCCGCGCGATTTCCTCAGCAAGATCTGCGGGAACTTTGACCGCACGCGTATACTGTTCGCGGATAAGCCGCATTTGCGCCTGCTCTGCTTGGCTCAGTGAAGTATCCTCAATGGTATCAAGCCATTCGCCAATCTTCGGGTTCGTGCGGCGCGCGTGCAGCACACCTTCGAGGGCGGCCATCTCTTCGGAACGCTGAATCGCAGAACCTTCGGCCATCATCGTTTCTTGGTCCCAGCCAAGACGCCCCGAAATTTCACCAAGCGCCATCGTTTGGCGCGTGAACGCCATAAGTTCCTTATAAGCAGACATTTACGCGCCTCTCTTAATCATTTGTTCACGGGGGTACTGCGCGTTGAAGCGCGCATTTAGGATCAGTACCCAAAGAAGGATCGCACCGATCTGGTGCTGAATAGCGATGGTAAGCGGCGCGGCATTCCAAACGGTCAAAATACCCAGAATGGCCTGTATCACCATCATTCCCAGCACGAAATCAAATGCACGGCGCGTTATAAACTTGCCGCTTTGACGCGACCGACGCCAAACCACAAAGGCAAAAATCAACAGAAGATAGGCAGCCATGCGGTGGATGAATTGCACAAGGCCCGGATTCTCAAAGAAATTGGTCCAGAGCGGGGAAAGCTCAAACATCCCCTCGGGAAGGAACGACCCAGCCATGAGCGGCCAGTCCGTAAAGGTACGCCCCGCATCAATCCCCGCAACCAGTGCGCCCAGGATGATCTGAACAAACGAGAAATGAAGAAGCCCCGTCGACATTGAAAACAACTTGGCCTCGCGCTCACGTCGCGCCTTGAGGAGATCAGCCTCTCGCCGCCCCAACAGAAGGATATACCAGCCAAGGAAGCCGAGAATGACAAACGCCAGCCCCAAGTGCACCGCAAGACGATAAGACGCAACCGAGACCATTCCGTCCTCAAGTCCGGATGCCACCATCCACCAGCCGATCGCGCCTTGTGCGCCGCCCAAGACACCGAGCAAAAGCAAGCGCCGCGTCCAACCTGTCGGAATATTCTTGGTCACAAAGAAGCCAACAAAACCAAGCGCCCAAACGAGGCCCACAGTCCGCCCTAGCTGGCGATGTCCCCATTCCCACCAATAGATAAACTGAAACTCCGAGAGCTCCATACCACGGTTCAACGCATCATACTGCGGAGTCGCCTGATATTTCAGGAACTCGGCATTCAACGCCTCCGCATTCATCGGAGGGATCGCACCTGTCACGGGACGCCATTCGGTAATCGAAAGCCCCGACTCTGTTAGTCTGGTCAGGCCGCCGATCACAATCATCAAAGCAACCATCAAGAATATGAGCATCAGCCACGCACGAATGCCACGGCGCGCTCCCCTTGCCGCGCGATCAATCGCGCCGGGTTGTACCGTGGATGCGGTGTTCTCGCTGACTTCCTCAAAAATATTGCGTGGTTTACTCATGAATGGCTCCGTCATTTTGACCTAGCGAAGTTGGCTTATGTTGGACGTGTTTTCTAGTCTTTTTTGCGCAAGAGTTGACGCAGCACACCATGCAGCATCTGCACATCCGCGCGGGTCATCGGCATCCGTGCCCACATATTGCGAAGGTTGAGCTTCATGCTTGTTTTCTTGGCCTCAGGATAGAAAAATCCTGCTTCCTCAAGACGTTCTTCAAAGTGGTCGCCAAGTTTTTGAACCTCGATATCGGGCGCAAACTCGGTTTTGGCCATTTCGACCACCTCGGCCGGAACTTCTACACTCTGGCGGCGCCACTCATAAGCTGTCAGCAAAACGCATTGCGCAAGGTTGAGCGAGGCAAACTCGGGATTTACCGGCACAGAGATCACCGCATTCGCGCGCGCGACATCTTCGTTCTCAAGGCCGGATCGTTCGGGGCCGAACAAGACGCCCACCTTCTGCCCCTGCGCAATCAATTCTCGTGCGTGCTCCATCGCGCGCTCAGGTGTCATGATCGGTTTGGTCAGCCCGCGATGGCGCGCGGTTGTCGCAAAGATGAAGTTACAATCCGCAAGTGCGTCGGGCGTATCCTCGAATATCTGAGCCTCATCAAGGAGGCGCCCTGCTCCACTCGCCATGGCGACGGCCTTCTGATTGGGCCATCCATCGCGTGGGTCAACGATGCGCATACGGTCTAGCCCGAAGTTCCACATCGCACGTGCCGCGCCGCCGATATTCTCACCCATTTGAGGCCGCACCAAAATAAAGGACGGCTGTGGACCACGCCAATTTTCTTCGCTCACGGGGGACGCCTTTTCTTACCTTTGAATTTGCCAATACTGCGGCCCGTGTTACGCTCCCGTCACCAGCAACGCAAGGAGAACCCAATGGCATATGACGAAGGGCTTGCGCAAATGATGCGCGACGATCTGGAAGGCATTGACGGCATCAACGAAAAGAAGATGTTCGGCGGGCTGTGTTTTCTCTATCGCGGACATATGGTCTGTGGCGTTCACAAGGGCGGCGGTATGTTCCGTCCGGGTAAGGAACGCGAAGCCGAAGCACTTGCAATCGCGGGGGCCGCTCCGCTCTCTTTCACGGGTCGCAAAATGGGAGGCATGATCGAAACCACGGAGGAAGCCCTCGCTGATGACGCAAAACGTGCTAAATGGATCGAACTTTCGTTAACCAACGCGAAAAACCTCCCGCCAAAGACATAGCCAAGCCCGAATTTCCGCGATATGAGAAGCAGCAAGATATTCAAGGAGCTTCGAGATGGCGAACGAACAAAACGCGCCCGACACCGCACAATTCTATCTTATTTCGCCGCCTGAGTTTGAACTGTCCCAGTTTCCAGACCAGCTTGCGAAGGTATTGGACAGCGAAGAGATTTCCTGCGTCCGTCTCGCAATGGCCAGCCATGATGAGGACCGGATTTCGCGGGCCGCTGACGCGCTGCGCGATGTCTGTCAGAGCCGCGATGTTGCGTTGGTTATCGACAGCCACATTCAACTTGTCGAGCGTTTGGGCCTTGATGGAGTTCACCTGCTCGACAGCGCACGCACAGTGCGTCACGCCCGCAAGGAACTGGGCGCGGATGCGATCGTCGGCGCTTTCTGCGGAGCCTCCAATCACGAAGGCATGAGCGCAGGCGAACATGGCGCTGACTATGTATCCTTCGGCCCTTGCGGTCAGACGCCGCTCGGCGACGGAAGCCGTGCAGAAGCCGACCTGTTCCAGTGGTGGAGCGAAATGATCGAAGTTCCCGTCGTTGCCGAAGGTGCTCTCTCGCAAGAGATCGTGGCGACACTTGCGCCCTTCGTTGACTTCTTTGGAGTGGGCAACGAAATCTGGTCCAAGGATGCTCCGCTAGAAGCCCTTCGCACCCTTATCGCGACATCGAGAGCTTAACTTCCTCGCTCAATACACTGTTATGAAACAACTAATCCCTTGCGCACTTCGGATTCACAATGCCGCGCGAGGGATTTTCGGCTATCGAAACCCTTGGCCTCAACTGCCGGATGGTACACGACTTCGACACTGCCCTGACGCTTGACGGCAAGTGTCTTGAGGAAATGCGAAGCAAAGCCCATATCGCCCCACCAGCCATAAAACTCAGCGCTCTCACCTTCGGGTGCGGTATAGTTCACCGTTACAGGTTGAATCCACATCTCATCGACAACCTCCGGCGCAAAGAACGCCGCAAAGAGCGTTGATTTAAAACGCAAAACCCTAAGACCGTCCGTTGAAGTCCCTTCAGGAAAGAACAACAGCTTATGCCCCGCCAGCAAGCGCGATTGAAAGATTTCGCGTTGCCTTTGCGCATCTGACGCCTTGCGGGCAATAAACACCGTTCCAGTCGCGCGTGCCAACCACCCGATACCGGGCCAGTTTGCCACTTCGGACTTGGCGACAAAATAGATCCGCTTACGTGCATTCAAAGCGAAAATATCAAGCCATGACGCATGGTTAGAGACCACAGCTCCCTTATGCGGCATGATCTCGCCGCGGGTTGAGTACCCCATTCCAATAAAGAAAAACGCGCTCTTGCAAACGAGCAACGTGAGGTAAGGCGTAAACGGACGGCGCAGGCCATAAATAGGGCGTTCAATCAGACGCAATAGTAGCATCAGTACCAAACACACCGTCGTCACCAACAAGAGCGGAATGCCGCGCCACAAGATACGCACATACCCCATCGCACTGATTTTATAGGGTGCGGGCGTGGTCTCTGAGGTCCACGTCGCGTTCATGACGCGCGGCCCTTGGTATAAAAGCTCTTGTGCTTGGCGTTCATGCGCTCGGTATCCATGAGCAAACAAACATCCGTCGTGTTAAATGCATGGTCAAGGAACGCCCCCTCGCCGACGAATCCGCCCAACCGTAAGTATGCTTTGATCAGCGCGGGGGTGCCGACCATCGCAGCGCGGCGGTCGATGTCATCGGTCGGAACCAAATCCATTGATTGAAAGTGGTGATCATGTGCCCGCACACGCAATTCCGGCGGCGCGAGATGATTGGCGTGCAAATACGCCAATGACTGGCTTAACTTCTCGACATCCGTTCCATGAAAACTTGCCACTCCAAACAGGATTTCCACCTCGTGATCAAGCACATAGCTCGCAAGCGCGTTCCACAGGTGGAACATCGCTGTCCCGCCCCGATAATCCGCATGTACACAGCTTCGCCCAAGTTCCAATAGCTTGCGGCCAGAGGATTTTAGCGCGCTGAGATCGTATTCACTCTCTGAGTAAAAGCGCCCGATATCGGCGGCCTTTTCGCCCCGCAAAAGACGATAAACACCTACAACATGATCAAATTTCGCGGCATCACGCGAAGCGTCAACCAGCAAGAGATGATCGTAGAAAGGGTCAAACTCGTCCTTCTCCAGACGGTTTTCATGGTCAACCATCTCTCCGTCGCCACCCAACTCCTTAACAAAGACTTCATACCTCAACCGTTGGGCAGCGCGCAGGTCGTCTTCGGTCACGGCAAGGCGCGTTTCAAACTTCGGATCGGTCTTTGACATATAGGTGGTTGGCTCCGCTAAAACTGTTGAGGTTCTAGGCAAAAAACCGCTTTTGCGCAACCCAATGCGCCGTGACGTTGCGCTAGGCATCCGTATCAAACACAGGCAGCAAAGTGACCCTGTTGCCGTCGATGGTTACTTTACCGCATTGTTCAAAATTAACGGTTATTTTACCATCTATGACCGATTGTACCTGCCCAAGCCCCCAATTGGGTTGTTCTGGGTGTTTAACAAGCATACCCGGTTCTAATAGTTCATTCATTATTAACCTTTCGCACTCTAGGATTAGCCATGCACACCAAAAACACCGATTTGACCGCCCTGCTTGGCTCGCGGATATGTCATGACCTTATCAGCCCTTTGGGCGCCATCGGCAATGGAATTGAACTGCTTCAGATGGGCGGCGCGCTGGATGGTCCCGAAATGGCACTCATTAGCGATAGCGTCGCGCATGCAAACGCGCGTCTACGGTATTTTCGTGTTGCTTTTGGCGCGGCAAGCGAGGGGCAACTTCAAAACAACGATGAACTGCGCGATATTCTAGAAAATGCCTCAGGTAGTCCGCGCCTCAGAGTTCATTGGCCTGTGACTTCGGATCAGCTCCGGACTGATGTGAAACTCGCCTTTCTTCTCATTCAATGCCTGGAGACAGCGATGCCCTATGGCGGCGAGATCGCAATTACCAAGAATGGAGAGGATTGGCGCATCCAGGGTCAGGCCGAAAAAATCAAGATCGACACGGATTTGTGGCGGCGCCTGTCGAAACCAAATGATGAGAGCCCTCTGCTTCCTGCGCAGGTCCACTTTGCCTTGGTTCCCGATGCCCTGCGCGCAGCAGGTAGGAAGCTTAGCGCAGAACTTCGGGAAACCGAGATTGTTGTGACTTTTTAGAGCCTAACTACGCACCGTTCCGTCGCCAACCACGATGTACTTAAAGCTCGTGAGCTGTTCGGCCCCGACTGGGCCGCGCGCATGCATCTTGCCTGTGGCAATGCCGATCTCTGCGCCCATACCGAACTCTCCGCCATCAGCGAATTGAGTCGAAGCGTTATGCATCAGGATCGCGCTATCCAACCGAGCGAAGAAACGATCCGCAACCTCTTGATTTTCCGTGATAACGCAATCGGTATGGTTTGAACCGTACTCTTGAATATGAGCGATAGCACCGTCGATATCATCCACGACTTTGGCCGCGATAATCATATCAAGGAACTCCTTGCCGAAATCATCGCCAGTGGCCGCAATCGTCCCGTTAAGCCCCTCGGCGCGCACTTCGACCCCCGTATCCTTGAGGGCATCAACGATTTTCTGACCGATGGTCGCGGCAATATCCTTGTGAACCAACAGACACTCTGCCGAACCGCAGATCCCCGTGCGGCGCGTCTTGGCATTCAGAACCACTTTCAACGCCTTCTCAGGATCGGCACCTGCATCAACGAAGATATGGCAAATGCCTTCGAGATGCGCGAAAACAGGCACGCGAGCTTCGCGCTGGACCAGCCCGACAAGTCCCTTCCCGCCGCGCGGAACGATGACGTCAATGTAATCGGTCGCGCGGAGCATTTCGGCGACCGCGGCGCGATCACGTGTCGGAATGCGCTGAATGGCGTCTGTGGGCAAGCCAGCAGATTTCAAACCATCCTGAAGGCACTCGTGAATAAGTCCAGAGCTATGAAAGCTCTCCGAGCCACCACGCAAAATAACGGCATTCCCTGCCTTTAGGCAAAGCGCACCTGCGTCCGCGGTCACATTGGGGCGGCTCTCGTAGATGACGCCAATCACACCAAGGGGCGTGCGGACGCGCTTGATATGCAGGCCGCTTTCCATATCCCACTCGGTCAGTGTCTCGCCCACGGGATCGTGCTGTGCTGCAACTGTCCGAAGACTTTCGACAATCGCGCTGATCCGCGTCTCATCGAGCATCAAGCGATCCAGCATCGCCGCGCTAAGACCCTTCTCGCGACCAAATTCCATGTCGCGCGCGTTTGCGGCCATGATCTCATCCCGACGCGCCCAAACCGCATCCGCCGCAGCAATCAGCGCCGCCTCTTTTTGCGGCCCCGGTGCAAATCCCAACTCGCGCGCAGCAGCTCGCGCGCGTTTTCCGATTTCCTTCATCATCTCTGGGATATTGTCTGTCATGAGAGCACCTTTCAGATTCGTCAGTGCTTTATAAGGAATTTCAGGTAGATAAACCAAGTGGCCGTCCATCACATTTTGAGATATGGGCCATCACTGTATGCCTAGACGACCATATCATCGCGATGAATCAACGCAGCGCGCCCCGAATAGCCCAGAACTTCGGCAAACTGATGCGACGCAAGGCCCTTAATTTGTTGCGCTTCGGCGGATGTATAGCGAACCAGCCCGCAGCCAATCGGACCGTTGGGGCCAACGATCTCCACCGGCTCCCCTCGTCCGAAGGTTCCCTGAACGTCCGCCACCCCAGCAGGTAAAAGCGACTTGCCGCCGCGCAATGCGTTCGCGGCGCCCGCGTCTACCGTTATTTTCCCCTGCGGCTTCATTGCGGTGATCCAACGCTTGCGGGCCGTTTGCGGATCATCTTGTGCCGTGAACCAAGTGCAGTTTGCCCCCTGCAACAGCGCCTGAATCGGCCGCAGGATCGACCCTTCTGAAATCACCATCGCGCAGCCAGATCCCGTTGCAGTTTTCGCCGCTAGAACCTTGGTTTTCATCCCGCCCTTGGACAAGCCAGACGTCGGATCGCCCGCCATCGCTTCGATCGCGGGCGTAATTGCGTCGATAACATCAAAACGTTTGGCAGACGGGTCAATTCCGGGATTTGCTGAATAGAAACCGTCGACATCGGACAACAACACAAGCGCATCGGCGCCCGTCGTTACCGCAACCTGTGCCGCCAACCTGTCGTTATCCCCGAAACGGATTTCATCTGTCGCGACGGTATCATTCTCGTTCACAATCGGCACTGCGCCAAGGCTCAAGAGCTGTGCCAAGGTCGCGCGCGAGTTCAGATAACGCCGCCGATCATTGCTGTCTTCGAGGGTAACAAGCACCTGTGCGGTCGTAATGCCGAGTGGCGACAAGACATTTTCATATGCGCGCGCAAGGCGTATTTGCCCAACGGCGGCGGCGGCTTGCGATTGCTCTAGTGCCAAGTCTCCCTTGGGCAATCCCAGAACGTTGCGCCCCAGTGCGATTGAACCAGAGGAAACCAATATAACATCGACGCCGCCGGCCTTAGCCTCTGCAACGTCAGAGGCAAGCCCCAAGAGCCAATCCTCGCGGAGCTCGCCTGTGTTGCGATCAACCAAGAGCGCCGATCCGATTTTAATAACGATACGTTTTGCAGCGCCAAGAATTTCGCGCGAAGTGGTTACGGCTGCCATGGCGCGGGTTCCTCGCCAACCTTTGACTGGCGCAGTTTATCCTCTGAGATTTCCGCACGAACGGCACGCAGAACCTCGGTCAGACCTTCGCGGGCAACACCCGACATCATCATGACCGGAGAACCAACCGCTTCTTCAAGCGCGGTTTTTTTCTCGGCGCGTTCTTCATCATCCAACGCATCAATTTTGTTCAGAACCGTGATACGAGGCTTCTCGGCGAGTTCACCGCCATAGGCCTCCAGCTCATGAATGATCGTGCGATAATCTTCGGCAACATCCTCAGCAGTGCCATCGATCAGGTGCAGCAATACGGAACAACGTTCAACGTGGCCAAGGAACAAATCGCCAAGCCCGCGCCCTTCGCTTGCGCCCTCAATCAATCCCGGAATGTCAGCCATAACGAACTCTGCGCCATCAACACCAACAACGCCCAAATTGGGGTAAAGGGTCGTAAACGGATAGTCCGCAATCTTGGGCCGCGCGTTCGAAGTGGCCGCAAGGAACGTGGATTTACCAGCATTCGGGAGCCCCAAAAGGCCGGAATCCGCGATCAACTTGAGGCGCAACCAAATCGTACGCTCGACACCTTCTTGGCCCGGATTCGCGCGCCTCGGTGCCTGGTTCGTTGCAGACTTAAAGTGCAAGTTACCAAAGCCACCGTTGCCGCCCTTAGCGAGGACAACACGTTGGCCAACTTCGGTCAAATCCGCAATCACCGTCTCTTGGTCCTCATCGAGCACCTCTGTACCGACGGGGAGCTTGAGAATTACAGTCTCGCCATCATGCCCCGTGCGCTGCGCGCCCATACCGGGCTGGCCATTCTTGGCATAGAAATGCTGTTGATAGCGGAAGTCGATGAGCGTGTTCAGCCCCTCAACTGCTTCTGCAATCACATCGCCACCGCGACCACCATCGCCACCGTCGGGACCGCCGTATTCGATATACTTCTCGCGCCGAAACGAAACACAGCCGCCGCCACCGCCACCCGAACGGATGTAAACTTTGCAGAGATCAAGAAATTTCATGGTGGGCGGCCTTTTGTTGCGTCTATGTCAGGCGATAAAGGAGAATGCGCGCAGGCTCAAGCCTCGCGTTATTTCACGCAAACGGAACCTGAGGCCCGCAAGGGCCCCAAGTCACGCATCATGCGTATTTTTTCAGGTAGGTCCAAGTAGCGACATTCGCATTGCGCGCAACCGAGAATTTCTCGGCGTCGCCGAGGTATTCAAAGCCTGCATTCGTAAGCACACGTGCCGACGCGGGGTTGTCCTGAAAGACTTCTGCGAAAATTGTGTTACAATTCTGAGGGTTAGCTTCCAGAAGAACGCGAACAGCCTCTGACGCATAGCCAGCCCCCCAAAACGCAGGAGCGACCCAATATCCGATTTCCGATTGAGCACGATCCATGTGTTTCAAGCTGATAACACCGAGCACTTCGTCATTTTTGGACGCCATGACCCACACATCCTCGGTCCGTTCCGGATCCGTCGCGCGGGCAATAAAACTCTGTGTCGCACCGCGCGGAAGCGGATGCGGAATCGAACTGGTAAACTCGGAAACTCGAATGTCTCCTGCGTACATGCGGATTTGTCCCGCGTCAGAACTCTGAACCGGGCGCAATGTAAACCGTTCGGCTTCTATTACTTGTTGGCCTGTAATCGTCTCAACTCTCATGCCTTCGCTCCTCCGAAAAGCACAAGCACACACCTGAAACTCAGATATATGCGCTTCATATGGCTACCCCCAACCCTTCTTGGGAGCGCCGCTCATGTCCGCTTCGTCGAATGACGCAGCAGAGTGGACGCTCGGTAAATCAGATGGCAATCCGTGCCAAAATTTACAAGTAACGTCCCGAGGATCTTAGAATTCTTGATCCCCTGTGATTGCGAGCAACCACAAATTAATTCAGAACTGCCCGTCGCGTTGCAATGTTGCGAATTGTTTTATTCGCGCAATGTAACAGACGATTGTGGCAAAAATAAAAAAGGGCCGGCGTTTCCGCCGACCCTAAAAATTCACCATAAGGTTTCGGCTTACTCAGCGGCCTCCGCCACTGGGAGAACCGAAATAAAGGTGCGGCCTTTTAGGCCCTTGTGGAACTTCACGTTACCTTCGGAAGTTGCAAAGATCGTGTGATCTTTACCCATGCCTACACCGTTGCCTGGGTACATTTTTGTACCACGTTGACGCACGATGATATTGCCTGGAACGACAACTTCGCCACCGAATTTCTTAACACCAAGTCGACGACCAGCGGAGTCGCGACCGTTACGGGATGAACCGCCTGCTTTTTTATGTGCCATCTGGTCTCTCCTTAGCCTTTTGTGAGTTCTTTAGCTTGCTCGATCCAACCTTCGCGCTCGATGCGGCCTTTGAACGAGAGTTTCTCATCAAAGTCAGCAACGTCAGCTTCAGTCCAAGCAGCGATCTGAGCGAAGCTGGTGATACCTGCGTCGATCAGTTTTTTCTCAAGTGCGGGGCCTACGCCGGACAATTTTTTCAAATCATCTGCGCCAGCGTCAGCAGCAGCGGCTTTCTTAGGAGCAGCTTTTGCTGGTTTTGCTTTGGCCGCAGGCTTCTCAGCCGCTTTCTTAGCAGGTGCGTTTTTCGCTTTTGGTGTAACATCAGCCATTGCAGCAACAACAGAAGCAGGAACCGATCCTGTGCCCTGTGCAACTTTAACACCGGATTTCGCAGCGCCTTTTTCAAGGATCTCTGTGATACGAACCAAAGTCAGCTTTTGACGGTGACCTTTTGTACGTTGCGAACCGTGCTTACGACGACGTTTCACGAAATGAATAAGTTTTTCGCCTTTGATCTGGTCGATCACTTCGGCTTGAACGGCCGCGTCCTCAACAACTGGCGTACCTACTGTGGCGCCAACCATAAGAACTTCGTTAAACTGGACTGTTTCGCCCGCATCCGCAGCAATACGCTCAACACGCAGCACGTCGCCGCTTTGAACCCGATATTGCTTGCCGCCGGTTTTTAGAACCGCAAACATCTTGTCTTCCTTCGCTTTTCCGCGTCGTGTGGCCCTCACATCGTGAGCGTTTTGCCTGATTGGCACCTCGGACAGCGCGCCCCTTTGGGCGGTCAAAAAATAGTCTCAAACTCAAAGAATCCCAAAGACTCTTCAACCGAGATGGCGGCTTATCTTCGGATTTACACAGGAAGTCAAGGCGTCACAGAAAATAACGCGCTTCTGCGCTCTTGGTTACCAATGACGGTCCCGTCCTGTATCAAATATCCTCACTCAGGATAAATCGAGCAGCCCCCCGCCCCATCCGGCGCGAGATGTCCATGTATACCTCATTGAACGCCTGAAACAAAGCACGATTGAGGCTCTGCCCTTCCGAAGTGCGACTGAATTCGATCAACTCATCAATCTCCTCCTCATCCAGCGGACTATAGCTCATGGCAAGGTAGTTCATCAGCCACTGTGTAGTATCCTCACGAATTTGCGGCTCATCCCCCCAAACGCTCTCTAGTATCTCTCCTTCCGTCATCTCGACGGCCATTGCGCCAGCATCGCTAAGGGCAGAAAGGAAAGCGTAACTCTCATTCATTGAGCCTGTAACGTTCATATCGATCAGGTCATTCACGCGAATATATTCTTCTAGCTGCGAAATGATTGGATCGTTGGCATCCATAAGGCCAAGCAATCGGTCCTCACCCGCGGCCTGAACGTCTGGATCGCTAATCGCGGTGCGCGCGGTCATTTCAAGCTGTGTTACCTTCATTCCGAGCGGAGAAGTAAAAAAGGCAAGCGCCTCGGTAACATCCTGGTCGCTCATGAGCGGGTCAAAGTGCTCGCGAAATGTCTCGGCCATCTTGGATGGCTCATAAATACGCTCAAGCTCCAGCGTCCACTCAGAATACTCCTGATCGCCGAACATCTCCTCCGCCAAAGACTCGCCGTACCGCACGCCTTCGTCCGAGAGGATATCAACCATTTCTTCAATATGGAGCACATCCGCCAACTCCTCGAGATCACGCGCGCGATCGGCGGAAACAGAACCCACCATCCCCAAAACAAATACAACGGCGCAAGCCAACAAACGCATAACTCTCTCCAACAAGACGACTCACGCGATCATAGTGTGTTCGCCGAGTATTATTAAATGGTTTACGCTCACATCTGTTTGAGGAGATAAAATCGCAATATTTTGCATCAAATTTGCGAAAAGACCTTGTGGAGATACGCGCCGCAGATTAAACCGCGCTCGGACCCTACGCGGAGAGGTGGCGGAGTGGTCGAACGTGGCGGTCTCGAAAACCGTTGAGCCTTAACGGGTTCCGAGGGTTCGAATCCCTCTCTCTCCGCCAGATTTTCCTTTAGGCACAAGATATTCGCGGACTTTTGATGGTCCGAGAGCGCATTCGTATTCCTGTTTCTGAACGTTTCCCCGCGCAAACAAATGCGGTTGTAGTTTTGCGGCATCTTTCGGGGTATGATCCTGAATATGAAGATTTTTCCGTCAATTAAACCAACAGCGATCCTCGTTTCTGGAATGTTGCTCGTTTTTATCACGCCAGTTCAGGCGGATGAGGAAACGCGCTGCCAATCCGCGCTCAACGCTTTAACTTCTCTTCTTGTGAGTGACGACAACTACCATCGGCTACGTTCGGAGGACGAAGGGAATTCGTTGCATGGCGTGAGATGCAGGGAGCAAGAGATCACCGCATGGTTTGAAGAAAACGAATGGACGACACTAAGAAGTTTCGATGTCGAAGCCGTGAGGAATGGCGCCGCGCCTGCTGACGTGCGAATGAACCGAGGGCTCGTCTTCTGCCGCCCACAACCATTTCTCTTGCGCTGGTCTAAAGGTGGATGCTCAGCTCAAGCATCAGTGTTGCTGCATGACGGAGTGATAACACAAGTATACTCTGGACCGACCAAATAGGTATCTGTTCGAGAACTAAAGCACAAACTTCAAAGGTATACACTGTTAGCGTAGGTCCAGCAGATTGCTCTACTGGACCCCTTTTCATTAAACGATATCGTGGAAAATGCTACCTTCCAACATCGCGAGATAGCCTACCTCTTCGGTTGTGTGCAGCGTTTCGTCATCCGCAGAGGTTTCTTCTTGCACGAAGAACGCCGCTGACTGCGCGTCCGTAGACACAAGGCGAAGATCCGAAGGATCATTCCCGTGTTCGGTTTGCATATCCGCAATGAAGATGAACTCGTCTGTCGCGAAACTATCATCAAACGTCACAGTACTAACGTTCTCGTCAACTTCACGACCGGTTGAGTTCACGAGGAACCCGTCGAGCGCCGAGCCCCCCTCCTCGATTGCGATCCACGCCAAGGTTTCATCCGCGTGCGGTGTCGTATCGCTTTGCTGATTATCAAGGACAACCGAGAAGCCATCTGCGGTGATGTCTTGAAGACGCTCTGTTACTGCGGCCGTGTCGTTCGTGGTTGTAACCTGAGCAACTACGACTGGTGCCTCATCAAAATCACTCGAGAAGTCCACATCCGATTGGGCGCCTGATACGCTGCTGCGACCAGCAATGATTGTTTGCCCGTTGACCAGATGAGTTCCAGCCTCAATCGCAATCCAAGAGACAGATTCCTCGATGTGTTGACCGTTAAGATAGTCCCATTCATCCAGCTGGAACTCAAAGCCCGTGTCAGTAACATTCCGTACACGAACCACGGACTGCTGAGCACCATTAAAGGTTAACGGTCCCATCACGACAGATGGGTTTTCCAACGCTTCTCCAAAATCAATTTGGAACCATTGATCGGAGTTTTCCTGCGTGAAGGTCACTGTGCCCGCTTCGCCGATCACTTCTGGCGCAGGGGGTTCTTCGACAACTGGTTGCGTTAGTGTGAATGAACGCAGATCCTGACTTCCGCCATTGAAGGTGATGCGCACAACCTGCTCGCCCGCTTCAAGATCAATCGATCCAGCATCGCGCGTTTCGAAGGTTGTCCAACTTCCGGTAGACCCGTTCGCAACAGGTCCGCTAGAGGCATAAGGTGTTGACGCATCTGGCTTATAGAACTCAAGTGTCGCGCTGCGGCCACCTGAGCCACCGAATGACATGAGCAACTCAGCGTCATAGCTGCCATCGGCAGGCACGTCGATTGTATACTCCAACCACTCGCCATCTGCGATCCAGCCGACATCACCGGCTCCAGTCACCTCAACGTCCGATCCGTCGCGGCCGCCGTTGGTGCCACCATCCAGACCTGGATCATCGTTGTAGGATACGCCCTGCCCGCCGTTGTCATATTCAACTGCGTTCAAGCTCAGCAAACCATCGCTGAATGTCGCGGCGTCCGGACCCGGGAACGGAGATTGTTCGCCAGGGGTGACAACATCCTCGACCCGCTCAAGAGAGAAACTCTGGAAGTCTAGGATATAACCATTATCCGCGACCGTACCACCGAAGGTAAAGCGCAGCGTTTGTTGTCCAGCCTCAAGATCAATCTCGACCGGATCAGTCGGACCAAAGTCGGTACCACCGAACCCATTATTTCCGGGATCATTGGCATCCGGCAACGTGATTGTCGCAAGCGTTGGCCCATCCTCTATTGAGACAGAGATTGTTGCGCCACTCGTCGGAGCCTTAGCGATCGTCGATAGATCGAATGTACCAGCGGAAGATACATCGATTGTGTACTCCACCCATTCGCCACCTTCGACATAGGCAACAGCGCCGTCGATGATTTCAACATCACTGTCACCACGACCGTTGCCGCCCGCTTGGCCCGGGCTATCATTCCACGCAACGCCTTGACCGCCGGTATCAAACGTATCGGCCGCGACACTTAGCGTATCTGCCAGCACAGGCGCAGTACCGCCGAAGGGCGCTTGGGTGCTCGGGGTGCTGTCGTCATCAAAGAAATCAACGGTGCCGTCGAGATCGGAGTCCGTCTCGAGCGCATCGATAACTCCGTTGCTGTCCGCATCCTCGGCACCAGACGGATCGTAAGCCGTTACATTGGTCACAACGAACATCGCGTCGTTATAATCAAAGTTGCCGCCACCAGGATAATCCTGAACACCGATATAGGTACCTTCGATCACCGCGCCTGATGAATCTTTGGCCTCGAAGAAGCGGATATAGTGCCCTTCGTCATTCACGCCCAAAGCACTGTCGGCTTTGTTGATCTCAGGGTCTGTCCACGCGGCGTATGTTGGCCGCCCGTCCACGGTGACTTTGATACCAAACGGTGCATCGCGGTTCAGAGAGGCCTGCCCCACGCTTCCTGTATTGCCACTTCCGACAACCAGCCCATCCGGCGAAACTGTTTGCCCCTGTTGATCGTCACCAGCAAAGAGTTCGGTCAAACCATCGTCACTCAGGTCGTGAATATTCACGCGGCTGATGTTCCCTTGCTGAAGGAACGCGGCCATGTTGATGACTTCAACTGGCTGGCTGTCGTCCAGACGTTGGAGATAAGGCAGCAGTACCTCGTCGCCGATTGTCTCGACGTCACCACCACCGTTCAGCTGGCCTTGGGCTACGTCGGTCGAATAACCAAACGCCTCGACAATTTGCGCAACGGTTGGTTCTTCGCCGCTCTCTGATTGAAGCTGCGCCAGACCAGCCAACGCTATCGTTGTGTCACCAGCAGAGGTCTCAACCGTCAGGCTCGCGTTTTGCAAGACTGCTGCGTTGTCGTCGACACCGTCAATTCCTGTAAAGGCAATGGTCACGTCAACCGAGCCACCCGCAGGAATTGATGTTGGAGCATTTCCGACAATCTCGAACGACCCAGCATCCGCGCCATCGAATGTAATCGCGCTAATCGCTAGTGCCGCAAAGCCTGCATTCGAGAGCGTAATCGTGGCTTCGTTACGGAACTCTTGTCCACTGACGGGCTGATCAATGCTGGTAAAGACCAAACGATCATCCGCCGCTGCGGCATCAAGCCCCTCAACCTCAAGCGAAGCTCCGTCAAACACTGGCGCTACACCTTCGATGATGAACATATTGTCGTTATAGTCGTAGTTGATGCCAGTGTAATCCATCACGCCAAGAAAGACGTTGTCGATCACATTTCCTTCGGCATCTACAGCTTGGTACATCCGTACGGTGTAGCCATCAGACACTTCGTTGCCGTCGGCATCATAAACCTGACCATCGGAAACAGTATAACCTTGGCCCGGATATTTTGCGTCAAGCTGTGCTTGCGTGGCCTGCCCCGAACCTGTCGGATTCAGTGTTGGATCTGTGGACAGTCCCGCCACTTCGATCCCGAAGTAATCAGGCCCCGCCCAGCCATCCGGAATATCCGAATTGTCAAAGGTGCGCGTAAACGCATTTCCATTTCCTTGTAGCGGCAGGATTGTCTGGTTTGCGGTGCCGCCGTGGCTGCCAAAGTTGATTTGGTTGCTGTTGCCTTTGTCGCCTGGTCCGTGGATACCCAAGGATGCCCCGCCCGGACCGTGGAAGGCCGCGATTTGGGTGATCTTTGCCTCGGTCGCGCCATCGGCGATCTTCCAATACGGCGACAGAACCTCGGTCTCATCCACCGGGATGTGAAGATCAAAGAAGTTGAGAACCGAGTTCTCTCCTCCACCATTGTATGAAAGCCCTTCGATCTCGTTTCCGAAGCCGAACAGCTCCCATACCTCGTTGACGTTCGGCTCTTGGCCGCCTTCTGGGTTTGACTGCCAGAACGCTGCTAGATCGAC
Source organism: Falsihalocynthiibacter sp. SS001 (assembly GCF_042445055.1). Lineage (GTDB taxonomy): Bacteria > Pseudomonadota > Alphaproteobacteria > Rhodobacterales > Rhodobacteraceae > Falsihalocynthiibacter. The sequence continues at coordinate 1,670,551 of NZ_CP170339.1, read as the reverse complement.
TGTTACGAATGGATCTTCGGCGTCGTTGGTCACGAGGGTCAACTCTCCTTCCAGCACCGAATTCACGCCGCTTGTTGGTTTCGGAGACACTTCGCTGTTATCAAAGACAACCGTGACATCAATGCTTTCGCCTGCGCTAAGCACCAGATTGTCAAAGATCGTCGGATCAACCAGATCAAACGGCCCCGTCAATGCCGCGCTGGCAAACTCGAGGTCTTCGCTTCCTGTGTTGGAAATACGAACGGTGCCCTCATCCTTGTAATCGCGCGTTTCATCCTTGTTCACGGGATTTTGCAGGAACGAGAAGTGCAGACGATCCGCATAGTACGCGGCATCAAGGCTTTGTACTGCGATATCGGCATTCACGTTGCCATTTGGCGCAACTGCGAACTCGGTCTCGGCGGTGGCGACATTACCCGCATCATCCAGAACGGTCAGAACCGCGTCGATTTCTCCAAACGAAATACCCGGATCAAGCGTGAATTGCCCGTTCTGCGGCGTAACCGAGATTGGCGCGCCGCCGTCAAAGCTGATCTGGGCCGTGGTGATATCATCGTCGAGACCATTGATCTCAAAGACCACAGCAGAGCTATCGGTTTGATCCACCACAGTGAGCGCGAGGTTGTCGCCCTCATCGGCGGTCAAATCAAGCGCAGAAGTCAGTGGCGACTGGGTGATCCGCAGATAATCCACGTTCGGCCCATTCGCCCCAGGTGCAGTAACCGTCAGCGTATGAACACCCGCCGTCAGCGTTACTTGTGTTGACTGTGGCCCCCACTCTGTCTCGGCGTTGTTACTGTTGGGTGCGAACGGCAGTGTTTCGACCACCGTGCCATCAACAGACAGCGCCATTGGCCGCGCTTCCTTGGTCGTTGAAAGCGCATAGAGGATGTCGAGCGCATAGTTTCCGTCCTGTGGCACCTCAACGGTCCACGTGATGGACTGATCCGAAGTCCCGTCAAAGTCGACGAAATCACCAGATTGCGTGCGATCCTCTTGCTCAACAACAGGACCATCAAGCTGTGCGTTCTCGGCCTCGTAAATCACGAAGGTTGCGCCGCCGACCTCTTCTGTGCCGTCATTCGGAACTGTGGTGGTCAAGGAAACAGTTGTTGTTTCAGAGGCTGTATTATTAGCACCATCAGTAACAGTAAGCGTCGCCGTAGCACTTCCGTTCAAGCCAGTAAGATCGACCGTAAACGACCCGTTTCCAGTTGGATTAACCGTCACGGTGTCGCTTCCGTCATCAAAGACAACTTCATAGTCAACGATATCGGAATCCGCCCCCGAAATGGTAAACACCGCTTCGCTCAGGTCGCTGAGATCGGTTGCGATCAAGTCCAAATCGCCGCCCTCGTCTGCGGTGATGTCCTCAACCGACAATGGCGTTACGGTTACGCTGTCGATGTTTGGACCTGCGGCTGTGGTTTGTGCGATTACGATCGTGTTGATCCCCGCTTCGAGCGTCAGAACCACCGGATAATCCACCCAGTTCGTAAAGGAATCTGTATTGGCATTGATGGTTTCCGACTGATCACCCGTTTTCACCGCAATCGATCGAGACGTAGCAGAGGCCAAGCGGAACGAGAGCGTATATGTTCCGGGCGCATCCGCAACATAGGTGAACGAAACTTTGTCTTCTGGACCACCAACGAGATCGATATAGCTGTCTCCGTCGTGACCGTCATTCAGACCGTCCCCGTTGGCATCATTGCTGCTGTCCTCGTGGGTGCTTGGATCAGACAGGATGCGAATGATCGTCCCATCGTCTGTATCCAGAACCGTAAATTCAGAAGCATCAATAAACGTCGGTCCCGAAGTTCCGTCGAGCGATACGGCAATTGTATCGCTGGCGGTGTTGTTATCGTCATCTTCGACGGTCAACATGGCACTAACGCTGCCCGAAGTCGCCCCAACATCGGCCACGAAGCGGTTCTGCCCATCAAGCGTGACCGTTTGCGCGGCCCCACCATTAAAGGAAACAGAAATCGATTGGATATCATCATCAAGCCCGACAACTTCGAACACGACATTTGATGGGTCATCGACATTGATGACCACGAGTTGCAAGTCGTTGTTTTCGTCCGCAGTGTTGTCTCCTACGACCCCGCCAGGAGCTGGATTGAGCAGGATGATCAAGCTTTCGCCTGTGCTGCGGTTGAGTGTCGAAAGATAGAGTTGTCCCGTGAGTGGGTTTTCGATGATATCGAGCGGATCGATATATTCATTGATCTCGCTGCCGTCGACGCGACGCAGAACGTCGTCGCCAGTTATCTCACCTGTGATCGGATCGACATTGATGACACGCACGTTGTCGCCCTGCGAGAATTGCGCAAAAAGTACCGCGCCCTGAAGGTTCGAACCAAACGCACTCCCCGTGTATTCGGTCGCGCCGTTCGGTGACTTGTTGAAGCCAAGCGAATAGGCCCCCTCTAGGTCGTAATCCTCGTCAGGCTGCACACCTACGGCATATTCATTGCCGCCGTCAGGTGTGTTCGCGCTGTTTGGGTCGCTGCCGGATGTAGGATTGCCGCCGTTGACGACATAGTTATCCAAGAGCGGGTTGGGATGGCCATAGTAACCACCCTCTTCAATGGTGAAGAAGTAATCGTATTGCTTATCGAGCCCACTGAGTTCCTCGTTGATTGCAGTGTTTGGATCATCCGGTGTGTTACCACCGCGCGCCGTACCGTTGGTGGGCACATAGAGATGACCGTTCGAGTGCCAAACCAGATCATAAGCGTTGCGGATACCCTCGCCATAGATCTTGAGAACCGCCCCTTCTTCGAACGGATCATAGTAACCATCAAAGGTGCCGTCCTCGTTGAAGGCCTCGCTCGTGCGATAGGTTGGATCTGTGCCTTCGAACGGTTCGGTTTGAACATCAAATCCGCCCTCTGGTGCGTCCCGAGTTGGATCGACCTCAAGAATTGCCGCATTCAACAGGCGCTCTGGGCGGTTGCCCCATGCGTTATCTGCACGACCTGCCGCCGAGTTCGAGCCTTGGCTGAAGTATAGCAGATAGTTTGGCTCGCCCGGTTGCCCCGCATCAGGATTGGCGCGGAACTCGATGGAGTTGGTCACGTGATCGCCGCCAGAGCGCGGAAGCCCTGTGAGGTATGTCTCGGCCTCAGCGCCTTCAAAGGAACCGCCTTCACCCAAAGTGATTTTGCTGATTTGTCCAGAGAATTCAGGAATTTGGTCTGAACGCCCCTGACGAGGAACCGTCGCATTATCGGAAACCCAGATTGTATTCGGGTCTTCTGGATCAAAGGCCAGACCGATAATCGTACGACCCGTTTCTTGGAAATAATCGAGCGACAGTGTTTCGGCACTTTCGAGATCAATCGTACCGTCAGGGTTTAGGTCCCAACGCTGGATCGTACCAGAAATCGACGAGGCATAAAGCTTACCATCTGGGCCGATATCAATCGACGTGATCGCAACACCACCTTCGCTAAAGCCGTTCAGGACGACTTGATCGTCAAACGCAACTTCGCGCGCTTCGGTTTCGGGCATTTCGCCCGTAACAAAGGTCGTGGTGTAATCTTGGAACTGGCGCAGTGGTTGGCTGCTGTCGTTCAGGTTACCAAGGTCAAGCACGTCCTCGATGATGAGTGTGTAGCTTGTGAACTCCTTGAGTCCCGCCATCGGACGGATCGTAAGTGAATCGGCGCCGCCAGTTACCTGAACATTAACGGCAACTTCTTCGCCCGTCAGCGTTTCAACAAGGCGCACGCCATCCGTATAGGCAACCGCAGGGCCGCGATGGTCAATTGCCTGAAGCTCAATACCCACAACGATATCAGATGTCGGATTGATATCGAGCGGTACATCACCGCTTGGGTCGATCTCAATCGAAACCTGTCCATCCTCGGTCGAGGCCGCAACCGCGCTCACAAACTTGGAATAATCCAGATCGGCCGACCGTCCATCATCTGGCGTAAGGTCAGGAACGCTCTGAAGGTCGAGCCACTGAATTTCGACGTTGTCGCCATCTGTGCCATCAATCGTCAAACGTCCATCGGTGACCTCGACAATCCCCGTCACGAGATGCGAGCGGAATCCCTCGCCGTCATACGAAGCATTATACGCCCCACCAACGAGTTGCTCGCCAGCAAGGTTGACGGGAATCCAGCTCTCGCCGAATTGTACACCTTCAACATTCAGAACATAGTTTGAGTCATACTGCCCCGCAGTGTCACCCACCGCCACGGTCAACTCATAAACACCGTTCTCGACTTCCATCTCCCATGCGCGCTCACGGTTGCCTGCAGCAGCACCAGGGTAGTCAAAGTGGATATATGTTTTTTGAAGATCAGATGCCTCCGAAGCGTTGTCTTTATAGCGTGCCGAGCCCGTTGGCTGTGCCAATGGTGTGCCCGTAACAGAGCCGTCCGTGTCATCCACATCGACCCAGCCATAAGTAAAGCCATTCCCACGCGCGCCATATGCTTCGCCTGTGTCGGATTCAAATCCGTCAGGTGTGGTATATCCGCTGGGCGCGTTGAAGCTTCCGTTACCAGAGAGCGGCGCTTCGAAGTTGATCTTGACCACATCGACAAAACGCTCGGCAGCGATTGGATCAATCGACAGCTCCTCGAATGTAATCTGATCAAGGTTCGGGCCGTTTACTGCGCCGTCAGGGATTTCAAATTTAACCGTATTCGTCCCTGCAACGAGTTCGACTTCAATCTCAAGGTCGGTCCAAGTATTCCAGCCAGCATCCCCAGACCCCGTCTGGACAAAATTCACAGAGCTTGCGGCACCGTCATTCACCGTAAGATCAAGCGGACGCGGATCGGCACCACCGTTGGCATAGCGAACCGTCGCCAAGTATGTACCATTCGCAGGGACATCAATTGTGAAGGTCACCGCATCGCCCGGGTTCTCCCCGAAGTCGAGATATGCGTCGCCCACGCCTCCTTCGCGATAATTTCCGAATGCATCGGGGTTCTCGGCGTTTACCTCTCTGGTAACAGAACGCCCTTCTGGGCCAGTACCGGGATCACCGACATCCGTAATCAGCGCGTCCTCGGCCTGAAGGGTTGTCGCCTCAAACGCAGGGGCCGCGATTGAGAAACCAAGCGTATCGCTCGCCTCGTTTCCAGCGTCATCAGTCACAATAATGGTCGCGACTTGTTGGCCAGCAGGCAACGACGATCCGTCGAATGTAAAGTCGCCGTCCGCGTCTACGACATCGGTCACATCAGTACGCGTCGTGCCACCGTCAAAGCTCAGCTCGACCTTGACGATATCATCATCCATCCCCGAAACGTTGAAGTTAATCGAGGCGGCTTGAGCGCCGGACAACTCACCCGTATCACCACTTAGGTCGAGCGGGAATTCATCCGCGTCCGCAGAGGTATCCACACCATCACGCGTGACGGTTACCTGATCGAAATTCGGACCGTTGGCGATGGTGTTCGTCATCGTAATGACATTCTCACCCGCCGAGAGCGCAACGACGGCGGACTCGTTCTGCCAGATCGTCCAATCGCCATTGCTCGGGAATGTCAGCGTTGCAAGGACCACGCCATCCACTTCAAGGGTCATGGGGCGTTCTGGGGTTGAGCCGCTGCCCTGATTGAAGCGAAAATCAATCAGATAGTTCCCGTCTTCGGGCACTGTCACCGCAAAGCTGAAGGCATCACCAATATCACCGCCCATATCCAGATAGCCGTTCCCGTTGAAACCGGGCCATAGGCCATCGATCTTGCCCGCGCCATCGGGCTCGGGGTTTTCGGAGTCACGGATTTGGGTCATGTCAACGTTACCCGCGCCGCCACCGTCGCGATCCTCATCGATAATCACAACGCGCGGATCACCATCGGCAAGTTGAATGGTCTCGGAGAATTCGGTCGGCGTATCGCCACCCAGATCGACCTGCACATCCGTTTCGGCCGTATTGCCGACACCATCGGTTACGCGGAAGGTGATTGTCTGTGTGCCAGCGTCAAGGCCCGAGAGATCAAGCGTCACAACATCATCTGCAGGAGTGACCTCTTCAAATGTCGCGCCGCCATTGATCGAGACTTCGATCAACGTGATATCCGCATCCAAGCCACTGAGCGTAAAGTCTACGGCGTCGTTGTCATCGGCGGACACCTCCTCGGCTGGTCCCGTCGCGGCGAGGTCGTCGCCTTCGTCGGCGGTGGTGTCCTCTGGGATCGGTCCACTGCCCGCTTCGGTAATCTCGATGCGATCAACGTTGGGACCTGCGTTCGTACCGTCGGCCATCGCCAGCGTGACGGTATTTTCGCCCGCAACCAGCGTTACGGTTGTGGTCAGGAACATCCAAGTATTAAAGCCCTGCTGTTCTGCTGGCCCATCCCCCGGACCTGTGCTTGGAAAAATGGTGTTCGTTTCGACGCCATTAATGCCCACATCCAACTCGCGCGGATTTCCACCCGCATCTTGCGAAGCATAGCGAATGTTCAAATCATAGCTGCCAGCTTCGGGCACGTTGAAGGTGAATGTCGCCGTATCGCCCGGATCGTCCCCGAAATCGACATAGCCCGTCCCCGAGTAGCCAGCCCGCAGACCGTTTTCGAGGATTTTACCAGTTCCTGGAGTTTCGGCGTCTTCTGCGACGTTTTCGTCGCGGTGGAACGTAATCGTCGCATCACCGTCAGGGGTATCTGAAAGCGTAATGATGCTATCGTCAGGCTGAATTACGATCGGCGCAAATGGCGCAGGATCGCCAACCGTCAGGGTAAACGCGACCGCCGCGGATGATGCACTACCATCTGTGGCCGACACTTCGATTTCATAGGTTCCAGTTGGGACTGTGCCGTCAACGACCAACTCGTCGCCATCAATGAATATGCCCGCAGGTAGCGGATCAATACCGGTGCTTTGCGCCAGATAGGCAACCGTATCCCCTGCGTCCTGATCGGTTGCGCCCAAGCCTGAAAGGGCGATGCGCTCTTCGCTGGCGAAGGGAACCTCGACATCGTCAAGCGCGGCCTCTGCTGCTAGTTCGGGCGCGTCGTTCAGATCATTTACGGTGATATCATAGGATTGCTCAGTAACATTTACTCCGTCGGAGGCGCTAACTGTCACGCTGACCGCAGCTGGGTCTTCGGCGTCCAGAGCGACACCATCCGCCAAGCGTAGCGTCGTACCTTCGACAACAAAGCGATCGTCACTCACTTCAAACGTGATTGCGCCGCCTTCTGGATCGACTGCACCAAGTGTTCCGATGATTGCGCCCTCTGCGTTTTCATCGACGCTCGTATTATCCAACGAAATGCTCGCGGGCGGTTCGTCCATATCGATGATCGAAATATTCAGCGTTGTAACTGTTCCGCCGCCATCTGCGTCAGTTGCCGTTACATCGACGGAAACTGTCTCGCTTGTTTCAAAATCCAACCGCGCGTCGCCTTTGAGCTTAAGCGTGCCATCGACGACCTCGAAAGGGCTGCTCTCATCTACACTGAAGATAATCGCGCTATCATCACCATCGGGGTCAGTTGCGGAAAGCACACCGACCTCGGCTCCGTATGTATTTTCATCTACCGAAGAATTCGCAAGGGCGATATTTTCCGGCAGCGCGTTCGGCTGCTCAACCCGTGTAAATGTAAGGCGATCCGTCCGTAGAAGCTCTCCGTCCGCACTTCCCGAAAGCGTCAGGACTGTGTCGCTATCAACATAAACCACCGTATCAAACGAGATGGTTTTCTGGTTGCCGCTCTGGCCCGCGTTGCCACGATTGCTTACGCCGTCCCCCTTGAATTCACCCAATGCATCAAAGGTGTCGCCATCCGCCAATAGCGTGTCCCCCACCTGAAGTGAGAACGTCGCTGTGCCGTCGGTTTCGTCATAAACATCGATCGTAACTTGGTAGTACCCCGTCGCGAGGCCATGCGCGCTAAGTTGGGTGCTTACTGATCCGTCTTCAGAATTGTTCACGCGAATAAGCTGATCGTTCGATGCACCCGGCTGTGCGGCAGCATAGAAGTTTTCGGCTTCTGCAAGGCCCGTAAAATTCTCGGCCTCGATAACCGTCACATCGCCCAATTGCGGCGCCTCGATGATCAAACCAATGGTAATCGGACCGCTCACTGCGCCATCGGGATCACGCGCGAAAATGGTAAAGCTGCCGCTTCCTTCTTCGGTTGCGGTGCCAGAAATCACGCCCTCGGAATTCACTTCCAGACCGTTCGGAAGCCCCTCGACCACGAGCTCAAGCGGATCACCGTCAGGGTCATTAAAGGCGCTGGCGAATTGCGAGATGTCGATGCCCGCAATTTCCTCTCCGACCTTCGAAAAAAACGGCTCGAACGCTGCATCTTCGGCGATTGGAGCGTCATTTACGTCCACAACCGTCAGATCAAAACTATCTGTCCCAATGCCACCGTTTCCATCATCCGCCGTGATCGTGATTGTATACTCACCGGGTGCCTCAGGTACATCGCCACTGAGAACGCCATCCGCAATCGCAAGCCCTGGTACAATGACCAATTCATTCCCTGCATTCCGCACTTCAAACGCATAAGAAATCGTGTCTCCGTCATCATCGACAAACGGCAGATCGATTTCAAGCGCGCCGCCCTCATCTACGGAGATATCCGAAATACCGCCACCAACGGTGCGCGGTGCGCTATTGTCGCCTCCTCCAGTTGGTTGCTCGTCAAATATTACGTTCGAGAATGTGACCGACCCATAGCCATCACTCGCATTATCATCGTCGGCCGCGATGACGATGCTGTCAAAGCTGCGCCCCGCCAGCCCGCTGAGATCGATCTCGAACCGCAGCACACCATCGCCCTGATCGCTTCCCGTTCCGCGCAAATCGGCGAAAACGCTCGGACCATCTTGGGTGCCGGCCAATTGGAAAACCGAATTGTCGCCACTTTCAAACGGGCTGTCATCATCGTCAAAACCGATGAGCACGAGTTCAGGCTCAAGCGCACCAATCTGGATGTCCACGATCATGCGGCTTCCGTCGTTGATCACCAGAGCTTCGTCCAGTGCGACGCGTTTCCAAAGGTTCCCTTCCAAGGTGATTTCGGAACCATCCTCCGAGGGGGTCGCATCCCCCGTTGCGGGCTTATCCTGTGAACTATAGGACGTAATGGCCCCAAGGAACGAAGCCTGTACAGGTCCCTCATCGACATCATTCGGCGAAGGGGTAAACGACTCTGATGTCAAACCTCCGAGTGAAACTGAGATTTCGGGCTGCGCGCTTGCTTCAAAATCAAGCGAGACTCCGTCCTTGAGCTTGACGATCACGCCATCAGTCGTGATCAATTCGAACATTCCCGACGGATCATTTAACGTAAGATCTTCTGCCGTGTAAGTAGTGTCGGGATCAACAACGGTTACTGTCGCGACGACCGCGCCAGCAACGTTTTCATCAACTGGTACTGCTGCAAGCGTAATTGCGCTTGGCAGAACGTCCTCGACAACATCTGTCGCCGTCACGGTTACATCAATCGTATCCGACCCTGCCTCGTCCGAGACAGTTACGCTCACGTTATAGATGTTATCCTCACCGTCATCGCTAGGGCTTTCATAATCTGGCGCTTCAATGAACGAAAGCGCGCCCGCAGCGTCGATTGTAAACAGTTCAGCGTCTGCTCCGCCCAACTCAAAGCTAACGGTTCCCTGACCATCATCAGTGACATTCAGGTTAACCACATCGGTTGCGCCTTCGGCAACGTCGACCGCAAGGGTCTCGCCATCAAAGGTGGGAGCGGTATTAGGCACACCATATTCCGGCGCGGGATCACCACTGGTTGTAATTGCAAACGCATCGAAATTGGGACCATTGTTAAAGCCCGCAGGAACAGCAAGCTCGATAATGTTTTCGCCCGCCTGAAGCTCAATCTGAACAGGAGCGCGCTCAATCCAATTGCCAAATCCGGTCCCGACAAACGAAAGTTGGCTATGCTGAACAACCCCATTCACACCCACATCAATGGGACGATTGCTGGTGTTATTCATGAACTTGAAATGCAGATCATACAGGCCTGCTTCGGTAACAGTGACGCTGTATGCAACCGATTGATCGCCACCAATCCCCGAGCCATCGCCGTTGAAATCCAGATAGCCTGTATCGCTATAATCGTTCCAAAGGTTGTACTGGTCCTTGCCGGTGCCCGCGTTTTCAGTGCTGGCGAGTTGCGTTTGCGCCAATGTTGTTGGATCGACCGCAGCCGCTGAAATAACGCCTTCCTCGGCCTGAACGATGATCGCATCAATCGTTGGCTTGGGGAGTTCTGGATCGACATCCGTTACGGTAACGGTCACGTCTTGCGTGGTTGTCAGAACGCCGTCGCTCACCTCGACCGTCAAGAGATACTCGTTGCCGTTGGAGCCTTGCGGATTTTCGTAATCGGGCTCTCCAATGAAACTTAACGTACCAGTTTGGTCGATTTCAAAGAACGCCGCATCGGCGCCCGAGACCGAATAGGTAAGCGTGCTAGGTGTGCCAGATACATCCTCGACATCGGTTGCAACAACGTCGCCAACCTCATTAGAATTCTCAGCAATGCTGAAGCTATCGGACGAGGAGATTTCTGGCGCGTGGAACGTGACGGCGGCACCGACTTCGTGCAGCGCGATCGCGTCGATGTTCGGACCTGCTGACGAGGTCTGGGCGATCTGGATTTCGCTCGCGCCTTCGGGGATTGTCAGCGTAAAGGTCTGCGTTTCCCAGTTATAGAATTCCGTGGTGTTGAAGGCTGTGGGACCACCCTGCGCAACTCCATCCACTAGAATTTCAATTGAGCGGTTATTATTCGCAGCACCGCGTACGGTCAGCTCATACGTCCCCGCTGGTACGATCACTTCACCCGGACCATTGATCGAAAGTACGGCCTTTGTCTCGGCGGGACCATTTAGATCAAGATAGCCGTCGCCAGAATAATTTGGGCGCAGGCCCCATTCGTCGAAATCAGGAAGCCCAGAATTGGTGGCACCATCAGGATTATTGATACCGGCCTTTTCCTGATTTTCCGTCTGCGTCCTCTGAAGACTCGTGCCGAAAGTCGCGGCAGTTAATTCAAGTACTTCGCCTTCAAAATAAACAGTATCGAATGCCATCTTGTGGTCCCCTTACAAAACAAGGGCCCGACAGACTAAAAGTGCGAACTGCACACACGAATACTTCGAACGGTTACAGAAAACTCAGGTCAACGATTTAAGAAAGCGCAAAGATACGATTTCCCCAATTGTTAATTCACTCATTAATACGTACCAAAATTCCCCAGAAACGCTTTCAGCTATTCACTGTCACGCCCATTAACTAATTACAAAGAAGCCTTGCGAGGAACCGCGCACAAATCAATTCACGAGTTTGGTTATACCAAATAAAATTATAACCTATTGAAATAGCTTTATTTTAGGTGCTGAATTTTTAGGCAGCGACAAATTCACTGTTTCCGCTAACGAAACGAATAAACGCGCAGGTAGTGCGGGGAAAATCGGAAACAATCGAGGATAGAAAATACCTCCGAATCGCTCAGAGCATCGCATAGGGGATTATATGATGAAATCATGCGGCGAATTAAGGCATGATTAAGGCATTTAGAGAGTAGTTGTCAAAGCGCCACAAAGTCCCCAATCCGCGGCCAATTCCGTGGAGCATTTCATGACTACTGCGGTGCTTGAAAACGGCCTGTTCGGGCACGCTACTCCTCGCGGAAGGCCCGAGCGAAATAGACGGATAAGGGCTGCATCAAATAAGAGAGTGGCGTACGAAGATCGGTGCGAATATAGGTCTCGACCGGCATTCCAGGAATAAGCTCCAGCCCCTCAAGATTGGCAAGAGTTTCCGGGTCGATTTGAACCATCGCTTCGTAATACGGCAGGCCCGTCATTTCATCCGTCGTCGCGTCCGCAGCAACAAAGCTGATCAGCCCCTCTCCTTCGGGCGTTGTGCGCCGATTGAAGGCCGAGAACACAAGCGACACATCCTGACCGGGGTAGACTTGGTCGACGTGGACGGAATCTATTTTTGCCAAGACGTGAAGCGGCTGATTATTCGGAACCAGATACATCAACGGATCGGCAGCGCGAACGACAGCGCGCTCAGCAAACACAGTCGAGCCGAACACCGCCCCGGACACAGGAGCGACGATCTTGAGCCGCCCTAACCGCTCTACCAAGGCGATGCGGCGCTCTGTAAGTTCACGCTCGTTCACCTCAAGATCGCGCAGCTGGGTGATAGCATCCTCGCGCCGCGCATCCTCAAGGCGTAGGGCTTCTAGCTCAAGCGTTGAAATCCGCGTGCGGGACTCGGCGATCTGCGCTCGCAAAGAGCCTATACGCCCGTCCAGCTCTGCCTCGGAACGCTGTAGCTCCAACAAACGCGGCATCTGCGCCAGCCCGCGCGAGACCAAACTCTCGACATCGACACTTTCGCGACGGATCAGCTCCAGTTGGCGCTCAACTGCGGCCAATTCCGATTCAAGCCCCTCAATCTTGTCCTGAACCTGCCCCTGCTGACGCGAGATTTGCTCTTTTTCGCGGGCTTTGGAGTTGAAACGTGCTTGGAATAGCGAAGTTTGCCCTTCGATTTGCTCCTGAACCGTATCCGCAGAGATCAATGTAAACGTAGGCTTCTGATCAAAGAGAACACTCGCGTCCCCGTCACGCTCAGCGTTCAGGCGAGCCTTGCGGGCGAAAATCTCCGCGAGTTGCCCTTCAATAACTGTCAGTTCCGTCTCGAGAAACGTGGCATCAAGCTCCACCAAGACTTCGCCAGCCTCGACAAAATCGCCGTTGCGTGCGTTGATCTTGGCCACGACACCACCATCGGGATGTTGAATTACCTGACTATCATTCTCGATTTGAATGGTCCCATTCGCCACAACCGCGCCAGCGATCTCGGTCCGTACGGACCATACGCCGATCCCTCCGACCAATATAAAGGCCGAGACCATTCCAACGACCAAAGGCCAGCGCGCGCTCCATCTTGGATTACTCACGGGCGCCTCCCACTTTTAGGGTGGATTTGACCTTTTCGGCGTTCGCCATCATTGATTTGATCACCTCATCGCGAGGACCAAATGCGGCGACGCGGCCTTTTTCAAGGATCATCAATTTGTCGCAAGATTGAATGGCCGTCGGGCGATGCGTCATGATCAGAACGCTCTTGCCCACTTCTTTCATCGCATTGACGACAGCATTCAGAGCTTCGGACCCTTCGTTATCGAGCGCGGAATTCGGCTCGTCGAGGATAAGCACTGCCGGATCGCGATAAAGCGCGCGCGCCAGTGCGAGCCGTTGTTTTTGGCCGCCAGAAAGTTGCGTGCTATCTGGCCCGATGATCGTGTCATAGCCATCAGGCAGAGCAACGATTACGTCGTGCACTCGAGCCTTCTGTGCAGCCGCGATGATCTTGGCAGAGTCAGGTTCGAGTTCGAGTTGTGCAATATTCTCGGCAATCGTTGCCTCAAACAGCTGCACATCCTGCGGCAGATAACCGATATGCTGTCCTAAGGTTTCAGGGCCGTACTGCGACAACCCGATGCCGCCCAGCCGAACTTCGCCCTGAACCGGTGTGATCAACCCGATCATTACGCGGGCCAGGGTACTCTTACCTGAACCCGAGCGCCCGATAATGCCGATAGCCTCCCCCGGAGTGAGCTCAAAGTTGATTTGCGACAGGATTGGCTGATCACCGCTTCGCAGGATGACACTGACATTCTGTACGGCAAGCCGAGCTTCGGGTGCGGGAAGCTGTGTGCGCATTTCAGGCTCTGGCAATCCTTTCAGGAGGATATTTACATCGCGCCAACCCTGACGCGCGCGCTGAACCATCGGCCATTGTCCGACTGCAACATCAATCGGCGCCAAGGCGCGCCCCAACAGGATTGACCCCGCAATCATCGCGCCGGGAGTCAGCTGTTGATGCAGCACAAGCCATCCGCCAAGCGCGAGCATCGCCGATTGCAGGAAAAGCCTGAACGCTTTGGTGAAAGACGAAAATGACCCCGTCCAGTCGTTTGCGGCCATGGATTGTTGGATCGCTTCGTTCTGCGCATTTCGAAAACGCATCAGAACAGATGGCTGCATCCCCTGCGCCCAAACGTATTCGCTTCGATCCTGCGCGCGGCGCGCAAAACCAGATGCCGCCCCCGTAAGACTATTGCCCTTGGCGGTACGCTTGGCGGTAAGTACTTGGTTCACGATTGCCACGATAACCAGCACCGAGCCACCCGCAACCGCCAGCCACCCCAATAGCGGATGGAAAAAGAAAATCGCAGCTATAAAGAGCGGCGTCCAAGGTAAGTCAAACAACGCAAGCAATACGGGCGAGCCCATAAAGTTGCGCACGGCATCCAAGTCTTGAATGGTCCCCGGCCCCGCCTTGCGGCGCAGTGCGGATTGCTCAAGAGAGGCGCGAAAAACTGTCGGTGCGAGATCAGATTGAAGCTGTGCCCCGACCCGCGCGATTGCGCGACTACGAGCATACTCAAATAACGCATAGAGAAGGTAGAGCCCCGCCACGAGGGCAAACAATGCAACAAGCGTTTCTTCGGATCTTGAGGCCAAAACGCGGTCATAGACCTGCAACATGAACAGTGGGCCGGTTAACATTAACGCATTGGTAAAGACACTAAAGACTGCGACGGCACCGACAATTCCGATGACACGTTTCGTTAGACTATTCTGCACACTAACACTCTTCTCAAATAACTACTCGGCACCAGGCGAGCGTGAACAACCAATAATTCCACGTCAATAAAAATTGCGCCTGAGGGGCCGAAAGGGGGCGATTGCGTACATTTGAGGAAACAATACCCCGATTTAGCGCGGATATTTCACGCCAAACGTCACAATTCTAAGGTTTTATCAGCTTTCAGGCCCGCACTAAGCCGTTGCAAGCTGGCGCTTGCGCAGCACGATAAAGATCGTACCCACAATGAACAAGTTGATGGTGCCCGCAAGCGCTGCGTTTATGTAGGTCCAGTCGTAGGCGCCCGTCAGGTCAAAAAAGAACCCGCCTTGCCATCCACCCAATGCATGTCCCAACCAGCCAAACGCGAGCACTATCCCCGTCGCAGACGCGCGCCGCTCTGGTGGTGTCAGTGCGCGAACGCTGACAAGCACACCTGTCATAACGCCGCCATAGCCAAAGCCATACAGTGGCGCAAAAAGCCAGAATGCCTGCATAGTTCCCAAAAGAATAAATCCGGAAACGAGAACTGTCTGCCACGTGGTTGCAGCCATCCATGAACGCAGCGGCCCAATCTTGTCCGCCAGTCCACCAAAGAAGATGCGCCCACCAACGGCAAACACCAGCATCAGCAAAAGCGGCCCGCCAGCTGCAGCACCAACGCCACACACCCCTTGAATGAGCGGCACCAAATGCATGAGCGGAACGGCCATACCCGTACAGCATCCCAACACCGCAACCGACATTGCGGGAAGTATAATCTTGGGTGAAATAAGCTGTGGCGCGTGTTGCGGGGCGGCGGTGCCTGTTGCGAGCTTGGGCGGTTCAATCATCACCAACGAAAGCGGTATCAGGATACAGGCAGCACAGATGCCAAGGGTCGCCAACGCATCCTGCCACCCTGTCAATTCGATAAGATACCCCGTTGCGAACGGCACAAGCCCTTGCCCAACAGCCTGCCCCGCAGAGGCAATGCCGATCGCAAGGCCCGCGCCCTTTTGAAACCAACCGCCAACCAAAGCAATTACCGGCGCGAATAGTCCGCCGCCGCCAATCGCACCTGCTATGAAAAAGAGCGCATAGAATTGCCAAAGCTCATCAGACATCGAGGCCAAAAGGAGCGCGAACGAGAGACTAATGGCGCCGATCAGGCAGATGGTGCGTGTTGCAATCCTGTCGGCGGCAAATCCCATGGCGATACCGCCCACCGCAATCCCCACGAGCCCAATCGAGTTGATCGCTGAAATATGCGCCCTCGGCCAGCCAAAATACATCTCGAGCGGGACAACAAACGCCGAGAAGCCATTCACAAGAAAGCCCATCGCAACACCCAGTGTCAGTCCCGCCGCAGCAAGAACGACCCATCTATACATGGCGTGAGTAGATAAGCGCTGACTAATCATCCGTTAGACATCCAATTCGATAGCATCGCAGGGAAATGAAGGCGCGACGCGCTAACTTAGTGACTTCCAAAATGTGATCTTGTCGTCACCGGCAGCCCAGAAATCTCTTATGCGGGCTTCTTCAGCATAGCCATTCTTGCAATAAAACTCACGCGATTTGCTGAATGCGTCTGTTCCAGAAGTATCGACAATCATAATGCGTTGTTTTTGCTGGCGCAGCGTCTCCTCCAGATGTTTCACCAACGCGGTCCCGCATCCCGTACCCTGCTCTTCCGGCAATACGCCGATTGCAAGCATGTTCCACGTACCTGCCGCCATCTCTTCGGGGATCGCATAACAAAACCCAACGACGCGCTCATCGAGCGTACACGTCAGCCACATATCGTCCCCACCCGCAAGAAACCCTGCAATCATGTCTGGCAGCATTTCACTGGGGAACAACTCGATTTGATCGAGCACTGCTTCCAAGGCGGCGATGTCTTGTGATTGTGTGGGGCGAACTTGCATAGCTTACATGCCTTTGGATTAATCAATTCGAGCACAATAATCACCCGCCCCCGTAATGGGCAAGGCCAGCCACAAGGAAATTTAACCTGCCCTCACGCGTTCAGTAACGCAAGTATGATCAGAGTTGCGGGTGACAGAGCGCCCGCGAATGGTATTCAGTATAAGAGCGCATCGCGTAACAATATTTTTTAGCTATCCATAAGGAGGGCTCCCAATGAAACGACGCACACTACTCGCCGGTTTGATCGCTACGGCCAGCACCCGCGCGCTTGCGGCCGATGGTTCGTTTGAGGTCACGAGGACCGATGCGGAGTGGCGCGCCCTGCTGACGGATGTTGAGTACGCCGTGATGCGTGACGAGAAAACCGAAAAAGCATTCTCAAGCCCGCTGGACAAGGAAACGCGGGAGGGCATCTATTACTGTAAGGGCTGCGGATTGGCGCTCTATAGTTCAAAACAGAAATACGATAGCGGTACTGGCTGGCCCAGTTTCTGGAAAAGCCTACCGAATGCAGTACGCACAAAGCCCGACAACTCGTTCTTTATGAAACGCACCGAAGTACACTGTCGGCGGTGTGGCTCGCATCTCGGACATATCTTTGACGATGGTCCGCCCCCCACAGGGAAGCGCCATTGCCTAAACGGTGTTAGCCTGAATTTCCAAACATAGGTTTAGATGCGCAATCCAGAGAGATGGCGGCGCCATATGCTCGGTTCCGTCACTCGTTTAGCCAAAACTGACGAAATTCATCCGAACTAGAATGCAACCGAGAATGTCGCGATAAGGCGTTCTTCCTCAATCGCAGAGTAATTTCCCCGCACGTCAACAGAGAGGTTTTCTGCGAAGTTCCATGTTACGCCGAGATCTCCGTAGACAGCATCTTGGTCAAAGCCGCGCGTGCCAAAATCGGTCCCGACACCGCCCGAAACGACGACATCTTCATGAAACCCGCCATACTCGGCGCCCACGTAAACGACATCGGAATAGGCGTAGACCTCATACCAATACTGCGCATTCATCGACAGATCCTCGGAGAATGCATATTCGGCGCTTATGAACGCCTCGCCATAATCTGCGTCGTCATCACGATAGAAATACTGTGCAAAGCCAATTGCCAGATCGACACTCCCAAGGGTCGTTAGCCAGCCAAGCTCAACATCGACCTCGATATCTTCGTCACCAAAATCGACGTTCGATCCCCAAAGCGCAAAGTAAAGCGAGCCGTAGCCAATTTCCAAATACGGCTGAATTGCGGGTTTGTTATCAGACTGGGTGAAGCCCTTGGACACATAGTTCGTGGTGAAATCCACACCACCCGAAATGGTAAATGGCGAGCTTAGGAACGGCGATGCAGCCTCTTGAGCAAACGCGCCAGAGGCAGCAAACATGGCGACCCCACCGAGCACAAGCGATCCGGCGAACTTCGTAGGCGCGGTATTTCCCGCGTTGATATTCAGCAATGCTACCATAATTCGACTCCTTCAAGTTCGAGTGAGATTGTCGTCCTCGCTTCCCCGCGTACTGCACTTTCTATATCATCAAGCGCGCAAATCACCGCACGATTTCCCGTCGCGCATACAAAATCCCGCGCCGCCGTGACTTTCGGACCCATAGAGCCCGCCCGAAATTCATAGGCGTCGAGGTCGGCAAAGCACAAACACGCGACCGAAACGTAGCGAAAGTACTACGCGTAACAGATGCTGGGCAATTACAGAAAGGCAAGAAACCTTTTTATATGGCGCACCCGACAGGATTCGAACCTGTGGCCTCTGCCTTCGGAGGGCAGCGCTCTATCCAGCTGAGCTACGGGTGCGTCTTGGGTTTACATAGGCTATTGATCTGACGTCTGCAATTGAAAATCTGAGCAATTCTAGCAGAGTTAAAGTGAAGCTCAGGCCTAGCCCAACAACTCGTGGCAAAGCTCTAGTGCGTCAACCAGCGCGTCGACTTCTTCGACCTTGTTATACATCCCGAAACTGGCACGTGCCGTGGCTGTTACACCCAGATGTGCCATGAGAGGCTGAGCGCAATGGTGTCCGGCTCGTACCGCGACGCCCTTCTTGTCCAAGACTGTCGAAACATCATGGGCGTGCGCCGCGCCTTGCATGGTCAATGAGAAAATTGCGCCCTTGTTGGCGGAATTCCCTTGTATGGACAGCCAGTTAAGGCCCGCGAATTTTTGGTTAGCATAGTCGCGAATCTTGGCTTCATGGGCGGCGATATTATCCATGCCGATCTCCATGAGGTAATCCAATGCGGCACCAAGACCTATGATCGGGACAATCGCAGGGGTCCCCGCTTCGAACTTCATCGGCGGGTCATTATACGTCACGGCATCACGCGAAACTTCACGGATCATGTCTCCTCCACCAAGGAACGGGCGCATTTCTGCCATGCGTTCGGGGCGGATATAGATCGCGCCTGAACCAGATGGACCGTACAGCTTGTGACCGGTGATCGCATAAAAATCGCAGCCGATATCTTGCACATCTACACGCCCATGAACGGCACCTTGCGAGCCGTCGACCAATACGGGAACGCCCTTGTCGTGAGCGCCCTTGGTGATCGACTTTACATCGACCAAGGTTCCCAAAACATTCGACATATGCGTGATCGCGATCAGTTTGGTGCGCGGGGTTATCGCATCAAGAACCGCTTGCGGATCAAGATCACCATTCACATCTGTTTCGACCCAAATGATTTTCACACCAAGACGCTCACGCAGGAAATGCCACGGCACGATATTCGCATGGTGCTCCATGATCGAAAGGATGATCTCATCTCCGGCCTGCATGCGTGGTGCGGCCCAAGCGTATGAGATCATGTTGATTGCCTCGGTGGTACCTGAATTGAGGACGATCTCATCCTCTGATGCGGCATTCAGGAAGCGCGCAATCTTGCCGCGAACGGCCTCGTAGTTCTCGGTCGCCAGATTAGAAAGGTAGTGTAACCCACGGTGAACATTAGAATATTCATGAGAATACGCGCGCGTCATTGTATCAATAACGATCTGCGGTTTTTGCGCAGAAGCGCCGTTGTCCAGATACACAAGCGGCTTTCCGTTAACGGTCCGAGATAAAATCGGGAAATCAGAACGGATTTTTTCAATATCATACATGACAGATCCAAGCCTTACGCTGGAGGGGCAATACCCAAGAGAGACACAAAGAATAGAAGCGCAAACGCAAGCAGGAACAAGACGCCGACAATGAGCAACAGCGCGGTCCACGTGCTCGGGAATTTGTGCGCCTCAGCGATAAAGCCGACCATGAGGTACATAAGGTAAACGAACCCCGCAATCATCGCGATACCGATAATCGACGGGACCGTAAGCACCACAATCGACAGCCAGAGCGGGAACAGAACCATAAACGCTTGGTGAAGGATCAGAGCAAGCGCGACATCCTGTAAGTCGCCCTCTCCCTTTATGGCGCGACCAGCCCAAAAGAACACGAAGGACGAAATTACGATATTCGATGCCGCAACAACGACATAGCCCAAGGGACTCGGAGCAACGGCTTCTTCGGCAACAGGCATCATTGAATTAGAGATATAGCCAACGATCCCCGTCACAACGACGACAAGCGCACCAAGCTGCGCAAGTGCTGCCCCGCGGATTTGCATATCCAGCGCTCGGCGCATCCCGACACGCGGTTTGGTTGCCAAAAGGCCGATCAGTTGTTTCGTTTCCGCAGGCGTCACGTTTCAAGTGCTCCCAAGTAAGCTGCCGCCGCCCGTAGACAAACGACCAGCATTCCAATCAGCACAATCGCCAGAATGATGTTTACCACTGTAAGTTGTGGTCCAACCCCGATAATTCCAGCGACCAGCCCCTGCAATAGCCACAAAGGCGTCGAGACCAGAAAACTCCAGAAAAGCGCCATACGAGTGGTGAATGCATGCGCCTTCATACCGATAAGCTTCTGAAAGATAAAGAGAACAAAGCTAAGGGCATAAAGCGCCAAGGGCATAAGGAACAGCCATCCCATGATGGCCGCACCCACCCTTGCATCAAGTTCAATCGAGGGATCAAGCACCGCTTCGCGAGACAATCTCGGCAGTTGCGCGATAAAAATCACGACCATCGAGATCATCAGATACGCGAGCAAACGAGCCTCGCCCACACCTTCGCGCAATTGCCGCGCGAAGGGCTTGCTTGGCGCCCCATAGCTCTGGAGCATATCCCGCGTGAGCGACATATCAGCCCTTCAGATTGCGCAACCAGCGCTCTAGCTGTTCCTGAACGGCCTCGCGAACGTCATCCGCCGCGATTTCATCAAGAGCTTCGGCGAGGAACGCAAGAACGAGCAACTCTTGCGCATCACGTTCCGGAATGCCGCGCGAACGCAGATAGAACAAAGCTTCGTCATCAATCGCCCCTGTCGTCGAGCCGTGCGAACAAGCAACGTCATCCGCATAGATTTCAAGCTCGGGCTTGGCATAGAATTGCGCGTCTTCATCCAGAAGAAGTGACTGGCTGATTTGATACCCATCGGTCTTCTGCGCGTCTTCCTTAACGAGGATTTTACCTTGGAAAACGCCGGTCGCACCATTGCGCAAGACCTTCTTAAACACCTGACGGCTCTCACAATTCACCGCGTCATGCGTGATGAATACGGTGTCATCGTGATGGAAGTCCTTGCCATCGCCAATTGCTGCGCCACCAACATGCGCCGAAACTTCATCTCCGAGAATTTCGATGATGCACTCGTTGCGTGTGAAAGTACCGTTTGCGGAAAGAGTGAAGCTCTTGAAGCTCGCTTCTTCGGCAAGACGTGTGAACATATGGGTCAGAACTGTGCGCTCATTATCGCGCCCTTGCGTGCGGACATGATCAAAGCTCGCGGTTTTCGCGACGTCGACCTCGGTGACGATATTGCTGCGAACGCCAGTTGTGCCTTCTTCAAGAAGGGTCAGGCTCGCGCCCTCCTCAAGCTTAATGACATGGTGCAGCGCAACGTCGGCTTGGCCCGCTACATATGTGAGCTGAATCGGACGTGTCGCCTCGCCGGTGACGCGAATAAGCACACCTTCGCTTGCAGTCGCCGTGTTCAGTGCGGCCAACGGACGTGCGACGGGTGTTTGCCCTACGGTTTCGAGAGTGCCGTAAAGCCCTTCTGCCCAATGAATGTCCGCCGCAGCAGAGAGCAGATCAATGGTCAGGTTCTCACCTTCCAGTGCGTCGCTGGCTTCTGCGTCGAAAACACCGTCCTTGAATACGATCTTGAGCGGTTTTAGTGCTTCAAACGGGCTGCTGTCACGGTTCAATTCCCCTGCAGGCACCGGTTCGGAAGCAACGACCGCATCGGGGCGCGTGTACTTCCAGTATTCATCCCGCCGAGTGGGAAGCCCCATCGCGCGAACGCGCGCAACGGCCTGCTCACGTGCGGTGCGGCTAAACCCGTTCCCGAGAGCCGGAGTCGCGGCGAGGCGCTCTTCTAATGTGTTATCTGCTTTCGCGGCCAATGCCATTATTCAACCTCCGCAAGAAGATCAGCGTAGCCGTTGTTTTCAACTTCTAGCGCCAGTTCTGGTCCACCAGATTTGATAATGCGACCGTCATACATGATGTGCACTACGTCAGGTTTGATGTGGTCCAGAAGACGCTGATAGTGCGTGATAACAAGGAAACTACGCTCGCTGCTACGCAATGCGTTCACACCCTCAGAAACCAGTCTCATAGCATCCACATCGAGGCCAGAGTCTGTTTCGTCCAGCACACAAAGCTTTGGCGCAAGCATTGCCATTTGCAAAATCTCGTTACGCTTCTTCTCGCCGCCCGAAAATCCAACGTTCACGGGGCGCTTAAGCATATCCGCGTCGATCTTCAGATCCTTGGCGATCTTGCGGATTTCCTTGAGGAATTCACCTGCCGACAGTTCCTCTTCGCCACGCGCTTTGCGTTGCGAGTTCACCGCCGTACGCAGGAAGGTCATGTTCCCTACGCCAGGGATTTCAACCGGATATTGGAACGCAAGGAAGATGCCCGCCGCGGCGCGCTCTTCTGGGTCAAGGTCCAGCATATCAACGCCGTCAAGCTCGATTGAACCTTCGGTCACTTCATAGCCGTCACGACCTGAAAGAACATAAGATGTGGTCGATTTTCCCGAACCGTTTGGCCCCATGATCGCGTGCACTTCACCCTTGCCGACGGTTAGGTTAACGCCCTTTAGGATTGCTTTGTCTTCTTCTTCAAGTTTAACGTGTAGATTTTTGATTTCTAACATTTTATTCTCGTTCTCTTTTGGAAAGGCGGGCACAGATTATTGCGCTTCGTCGCCATATGATGTTGGGGATTTAACTGAGTTCAAAAGGCTGGCCATGCGCGCGGTGACAATGATCCACACAACGAAAAGCACCATTCCGACAACAATCTCGACCACGTGCGAATTTTCCGCCGCGACCCGTCCCGTTTCGACAAGGTAGTAAGCGAATTCGTCGTGGAACATCGCCGCCAAAAACACAAAGAACTGACCAAGGAACACCAACGTAAGTTTGCGCGACTTGGCGTCCATGCGCCCGCTATGGCCGACGAACAGCGACTTCTTGGTGCCCAAGCTCATCCAACGGATCCTTCTAGCGAAATTGCAACCAAGGCTTGTGCCTCCATCGCAAATTCCATCGGTAGCGCCTGAAGGACGTCTTTACAGAAGCCATTCACCACAAGCGCAACTGCATCTTCTTCGCCGATGCCACGCTGACGACAATAGAACAGCTGGTCGTCATCCACTTTGCTTGTTGTGGCCTCGTGCTCAACGCGGCTCGAGTTATTCTTGACCTCGATATACGGCACTGTGTGCGCACCGCACTTATCGCCAATCAACAAACTGTCGCATTGGGTAAAGTTACGGCTGTTTTTGGCTTTGGGGTGCATCGAAACAAGCCCGCGATAGGTGTTTTGCGCCTTACCTGCTGAGATACCCTTGGAAACGATCCGCGATTTCGTGTCACGCCCGAGGTGCACCATCTTGGTGCCAGTATCGGCTTGCTGGTAGTTGTTGGCAATTGCGATAGAGTAAAACTCGCCCTGACTTTCGTTGCCGCGCAAGATACAGGATGGGTATTTCCACGTAACCGCAGAACCAGTCTCAACCTGTGTCCACATGATCTTGGAGCGATCGCCGCGACAATCTGCACGTTTGGTCACGAAGTTATAGATACCGCCCTTGCCGTTCTCATCACCAGGGTACCAGTTCTGAACGGTTGAGTATTTAACTTCGGCGTCTTCTTCGACGATAATCTCAACCACAGCGGCGTGAAGCTGCGCAGTATCGCGCTTAGGCGCGGTACAGCCCTCGAGGTAGCTCACATAAGAACCCTTATCGGCAATAATCAACGTCCGCTCGAACTGCCCTGTATTTTCCGCATTGATACGGAAGTATGTGGACAGCTCCATCGGACAGCGCACCCCTGGTGGAACGTAAACAAACGAACCATCCGAGAATACCGCACTGTTGAGCGTCGCATAGAAATTGTCCGATGCAGGCACAACAGTCCCGAGGTACTTTTTAACAAGCTCAGGGTGTTTCTGAATGGCTTCGGAGATAGAGCAGAAAATGACGCCTGCTTTCTCAAGGTCCTTCTGGAAGGTCGTCCCGAGCGAAACCGAGTCAAACACCGCATCAACGGCAACTTTGCGCTCTTCTTCAGGCATTTCAACACCTGCGAGGATCGCTTGCTCTTTCAAAGGAATGCCGAGTTTATTGTATGTTTCCAATAGCTTGGGGTCGACCTCATCCAAAGATTTAGGTTTCTCTTCCATGCTTTTTGGGCGCGCATAGTAATAGATGTCCTGAAAATCGATGTCAGGGTAATTTACCATTGCCCAAGTTGGCTCTTCGAGGTGTTCCCAGCGCTCAAACGCGCTCAGACGCCACTCGGTCATCCACTCTGGCTCGTCGTTCTTGTCTGAAATCAAACGCACGATATCAGGATTAACGCCCTTGGGCGCGAAATCCATTTCGATATCGGTGTTCCAGCCATACTTATAATTGCCAGCCAGTGACTTAACCGCATCTACGGTTTCTTCTTCGACACCGTCTTTGACTTTTACCTGATCCACAACGGACCCCCTATATTCCTGCGCCCGAAAGCGATTTACACCCGCTTGGGCGCTGTCTTATTTGCGCGCCGCGTGGCGCTTGTGTGCCGAGGTCCAAGCCTCTGCAAAGCGCAGGACCTGATCCTCTGTTGTTTCCGGGCCAATCGAAACGCGTAGCGCGCAGGATGCTTCCTGATCGTCAAAGCCCATTGCCCGCAGGACCCGACTCGCTCGCACCTTCCCCGACGAACATGCAGACCCCGCCGAAACGGCAAATCCAGCTAGGTCCATCTGCATCACCTGCGTTTCCCCTTTCCATCCCGGAGTTAGGAAACAACTGGTGTTCGGAAGGCGTGCGCTTCTATTTCCGACAAAAATAGTCTCTTTGACAGATTCTGCCAGCGCTTTTTCTAGAATGTTTCTAAGTTTCTCGACTTCGTCCCAAATTCCAGCCTCCAAATCACGCTTGGCGGCCTGTGCTGCGGCACCAAATCCGGCAATGCCGATGACATTCTCGGTCCCTGAACGTCGGCCCATTTCCTGACCTCCGCCAAGGGCGTTTTCGATCTCAACACCTTTGCCAAGGATAAGCGCAGCGGCCCCTTTCGGACCACCGAACTTGTGTCCAGAACAGATAGCAGATTGTGCGTAAGCTTCTGAAAAGTTGAACGGAATTTTGCCAACGGCTTGTGTTGCGTCCACCATACCTACGGGACGGCGCTTGAACACCGATTGCAGCACACCGGTTTCAGAATTGGCGACCTGAAGCGTG
The DNA here is from genome assembly GCF_042445055.1 of Falsihalocynthiibacter sp. SS001. Classification (GTDB taxonomy): domain Bacteria; phylum Pseudomonadota; class Alphaproteobacteria; order Rhodobacterales; family Rhodobacteraceae; genus Falsihalocynthiibacter. The sequence continues at coordinate 1,645,195 of NZ_CP170339.1, read as the reverse complement.
TCGAGCGGTTGATCTTTGGGCCACTCAATCTGTCCATTTTCGTCCACGGGAACGATTTCTGCGCTTGCTGCGGCCTCGACTTGAGCAATCACGGCATCGTGCTCGATCTGAGCGCCATTTAGCGCATCTTTTCCCGCGAACCACATTTGCGCGGCCTCGGTAGCGGTACTGGTAAAGGCGATATCCTGTGGATCGCACCCGACCAGATCGGCAACTTGGGCGCGTGATTTCTCGATCAGGGCTTTGGCTTTGCGGCCTTCACCATGCACGCTCGAGGGGTTCCCCACCACCTCCATCGCCGCAATCATCGCTTCGCGGGCTTCTATTCGCAACGGAGCCGTCGCGTTCCAGTCCAGATACGCTCTTGGGTGCCTCATTAGTCTTCGTCCACCACTTGGAACAGGTTCGGCACCGCTGGACATGGCGTCATATCGTTGGCCACCACATCAGAAAGCCGCGTTTGATGCAGGAAAACATAAACGTGCGCGCTTAACCCTTCCCAAAGGCGGTTGGTCAGGCTCTGCGCACGGCTTCCCGATGCGCCACCAGAGGCGCCGGCACCCTTGTGCATCGCTGAAACTGTCTCATCGACCGCGCCCAAAATCTCTGCAACACGAATTGAGTCCGCACTCCGCGCAAGTTGGTATCCACCGCCTGGCCCTCGAACACTCGTTACCAATTCTGCGCGGCGCAATCGTACGAACAATTGCTCCAGATATGGCAGCGAAATATCCTGACGTTTTGATATCTCACTTAACGACGTGGGTTTGCCCGCTGGTTGCAGCGCCAGATCAGCAAGTGCGACCATCGCATAGCGCCCTTTTGTACTTAACTTCATCGCATCCTCCTTGCCGCAATCAAATGCGGTGGCGATTTTCAACACATCTCGAAAACTTCTCGATGAGTCGCGCTTAAAATCGGTATTTCATTGACGTTCGCCCATGCGCAGCTTAGGTCAGTTTAAACGCTTGGTCCTAGCCCAACGCAATTAGTTAGAATTGATCTAATTTGCCCGACGCTTTCCGTCAAGATTCTCTGGCAAATTAGTTCAACGAAATAGAAAGTGACACGGACGCCCATGCCCGAAGTGATTTTTCCTGGCCCTGAGGGCCGCCTCGAAGGTCGTTACCACCCGCAAAAGCCCAAAGACGCGCCAATTGCAATCATCCTACACCCGCATCCACAATTCGGCGGGACGATGAATAACAAGGTTGTCTATAACCTTCATTACGCGTTCTACAAAATGGGTTTTACCGTTCTACGGTTCAACTTCCGTGGCGTTGGCCGCAGCCAAGGCGAATATGATCAAGGTGTCGGCGAGCTTTCCGATGCGGCGAGCGCACTTGACTACCTTCAGTCCATGAACCCGAATGCCAAGCATTGCTGGGTTGCGGGCTTTAGCTTTGGCGCTTGGATCGGGATGCAGCTCCTTATGCGCCGTCCAGAGATCACAGGCTTTGTTTCGGTTTCGCCCCCTGCGAATATGTATGATTTCAGCTTCCTTGCTCCCTGCCCTGCTTCTGGCTTGATGATCAATGGCACAGCCGACCGTGTTGCTCCGCCTGCGGATACGCACACTTTGGTCGACAAATTGCACGAGCAAAAAGGTATCACGATCACGCATACCGAGCTTGAGGGTGCCGGCCACTTCTTTGAAGAGCCATACATGGACACGATGATCGAAACCGTCGATCAATATGTCCGTCGTCGCCTAACCGAGAACACGCGTTAAATATGGGCGTACTCGAAGACCTTGCCGACGGATTGGCAAAAGACGCGTTGGACGCTGGCGATGCCTTGGGGGATAACGAATATTACCGCGAGGTCGCCAAAGTCATCGGGGCAAGTTCGACGACTCTTGAAGAAGCATTCCTAACGTCCATCCGTATCCGCCTTGCGGAGCGGCGTGGGCGTGCATTTCTCAAGAGTTCCTTATCGAAAATCGCCAAACAGACAGCCCAATGACGCGCATCCCTGCTGAAAACCTCGCCGCGCAGTTCGCCTTTCTAGAGGAGGCCGACCGCCTCAAGAAAATCCTGCGCGCAACGCCGATCCACGATGATTCACGCCCTGAGAATTCTGCGGAGCATAGCTGGCACGTAGCGCTCTATGCATTGGTCTTGGCCGACCATGCTGCGCCGGATGTCGACATTAGCCGCGTCATCAAAATGCTGCTTCTGCATGATCTGGTTGAGATCGATGCGGGCGACACCCCGATCCACGGCGATTTTGACGCCGCCGAGCAAGAAGCTAAAGAGAAACGCGCCGCAGACAGGCTGTTCGGGCTACTTCCTGCGCCGCAGGCCGAGGAATTTCGCGCGCTCTGGGACGAATTCGAAGCCGCCGAGAGCCCCGATGCCATCTTTGGCAAGTCAATCGACCGCGTTCAACCGCTGGCGTTGAACATGTCCTCTGGCGGTGGTTCATGGCGTGAATACTCAGTCACACTTGATCAAATTGATACCCGTGTAGGAACCAAAGTCAGCAGAGGCGCGCCTACGGTCTGGACGTATATTCGCGATCGCGTCGGATCATATTTCGCTACTCAGAATTAAGTTGATCTTTGTCCCACCGGGAGTATTTTAGCGGCTTTTCTAAACGGAGCGCCCGATGACTTCTCAGGATTTGGACATCATCAAACATCGCCGTGAAGCGCATGGTATCGGTGGGCTTCAGGAAAACCTTCGCCAGATTGTGTATGGCGGAAACGACGGCATCGTGACCACCTTTGCTGTGGTTGCGGGCTTTGCCGGTGCGGGCGCCGAAGGTGCTGCACAGATGGGCACGCTCGCGGTTGTTCTATTCGGTTTTGCGAACCTATTCGCGGACGCCACAGCTATGGGGCTTGGGGAGTTTCTATCCTCGCGGGCCGAACACGATGTCTATCGGGCAACGCGTGCTTCCGAACTAGAGCGTCAGAAATCCGAACCCGAAGAAGAGCGCGCGGAAATGCTTGCTATGCTTCACTTGCGTGGTGTTCAGGGAAGCGATGCGGAAAATCTCGCAGATCAGCTTGAGAAACACCCCGAACTGGCCGCAGATTTCATGATGACTTATGAATTCGGCATGGCGAATCCGGATGACGAGAGCCCCGCGACCAACGCGCTCTACACTTTCTTCTCGTTCTTGTTCTTCGGCTTTATGCCGCTCATTCCCTATCTGCTTTTCGATCCCTCGGCGCGGACCTTTCATTTGAGTATCCTTGCTTCTGGTGTTGCGCTCTTTGGGCTGGGTGTACTGCGCTGGATCGCAATTCGCGTTGGTATTTTGCGTTGTATCGGCGAGACACTGATGGTTGGCGGGATTTGTGCTCTGATCGCTTATTTCGTAGGGTGGCTTATTGGCGGTTAGCACGTGGCGTCAGTATGTATACAAATGCATACAGAAATTGACATCGTGCTGGTTTGCGTTAGAAGCACCTTAATCTGATTCATATTGCAAAGGGCGTCCCATGACTAAAATTAAAGTGGAAAACCCCGTCGTCGAACTCGACGGCGATGAAATGACCCGCATTATCTGGCAGTTTATCAAGGATAAACTGATCCTCCCCTATCTCGACATCGATCTGAAGTATTACGACCTTGGCATCGAAGCGCGCGACGACACAAACGACCAGATCACCATCGACGCTGCCGAAGCAATCAAGACGCACGGCGTTGGCGTCAAATGCGCGACGATCACCCCAGACGAAGCCCGCGTCGAAGAATTCGGCCTCAAGGAAATGTGGCGCTCCCCTAATGGGACGATCCGCAATATTCTGGGCGGTGTTGTATTCCGTCAGCCGATCATCTGTAAAAACGTCCCGCGCCTTGTTCCAGGCTGGACCAAACCAATCGTCATTGGCCGCCACGCATTCGGCGATCAGTACAAAGCGACAGATTTCCTCTTCCCCGGCAAAGGGAAACTGACGATGAAATTCGTTGGCGAAGACGGCACTGTGATCGAGAAAGACGTCTATGACGCCCCTGCCGCAGGTGTTGCCATGGGGATGTACAACCTCGACGCATCCATCATCGACTTTGCGCGTGCATCGTTGAACTATGGCCTAAAACTTGGCTGGCCGGTTTTCCTCTCGACCAAGAACACGATCCTCAAAGCATACGACGGTCGCTTCCTTGATCTGTTCCAGAAGGTCTACGAAGAAGAGTTCGAGGCCGACTTCAAGAAGGCTGGCATCCACTATGAGCACCGCCTGATCGATGACATGGTCGCCTGCGCAATGAAGTGGAACGGCGGGTTTGTTTGGGCCTGTAAAAACTACGACGGTGACGTTCAGTCCGATACAGTCGCACAAGGGTTCGGTTCGCTCGGCCTGATGACATCGCAACTGATGACGCCGGACGGCAAGATCGTTGAGGCCGAGGCCGCGCACGGCACCGTGACGCGCCACTATCGTCAGCATCAGGCGGGCCAAGCAACATCGACCAACTCGATTGCGTCGATCTTTGCGTGGACAGGTGGCCTAAAGCACCGTGCCAAACTTGATTCTAACGCGGCACTCACCAAATTTGCCGAAACCCTTGAGAAGGTCGTCGTTGATACCGTCGAAAGCGGCCATATGACCAAGGATCTCGCACTATTGGTCGGCCCAGATCAAAGCTGGCTCACAACGATGGGCTTCCTCGAGAAAGTAGACGAGAACCTTCAAGCCGCGCTCTAATTTACGGCAAATATCAAAACGGGCACCCGCTTTTGGCGGGTGTTCTGCATTTTAGACGTCTTTTTGGCGGGTTTGCGCAGCGTTCTGCGGTTGCCCTCGCTTTTGGGGTGGTCTTTTGACGCAACTCGCGCTAGGTGGCGCGCAACTCTTCTTTTAAGGCAGGCTCCAATGGAACTTCGCAATATCGCGATTATCGCACACGTTGACCACGGCAAGACGACTTTGGTGGACGAGCTTTTGAAACAATCGGGCACATACCGTGAGAACCAAGCGACGTCAGAACGCGCTATGGACTCAAACGACCTAGAGCGCGAGCGCGGGATCACCATCCTTGCAAAAGCGACTTCGGTTGAATGGCGCGACACACGTATCAACATCGTTGACACTCCCGGCCACGCCGATTTCGGTGGCGAAGTTGAACGTATCCTGTCGATGGTAGACGGCGTTGTTCTTCTTGTGGATGCGGCCGAAGGCCCAATGCCCCAAACCAAATTCGTGACATCCAAAGCGCTCGCGCTTGGCCTCAAGCCGATTGTTGTGGTGAACAAAGTAGATAAGCCCGACGGTGAGCCTGATCGTGCGCTTGACGAAGTATTCGACCTGTTTGGCTCGCTTGACGCGACAGACGAGCAACTCGATTTCCCTCACATGTACGCTTCTGGACGTGCAGGTTGGTGCGACAAGACCCTTGACGGGCCACGCAAAGACCTCACAGCTCTCTTCGACAAAATCGTTGAGCACGTAGAAGCTCCCAAGCAACAAGAGCAAGCAAACGAGCCCTTCTCGATGCTGGCAACGACGCTTGGTGCCGATCCATTCCTTGGCCGTATCCTGACTGGTCGTGTTGAAACCGGCACATTGAAAACAGGCGCTTCGATCCATGCGCTTTCCGCTGACGGAAGCAAGATCGAGCAATTCCGTGTGACCAAGATCCTCGCGTTCCGCGGCCTTGGTCAACAACCTATCGAAGAAGCAGTCGCTGGCGACATCGTTTCCGTTGCGGGCATGAGCAAGGCAACCGTTGCCGACACGCTCTGTGACACCTCGATCACCACTGCGATCCCTGCGCAGCCGATTGATCCGCCCACGATCACGGTGACATTCGGCATCAACGACAGCCCCCTTGCGGGCCGCGACGGCAAAAAAGTTCAGTCGCGCGTTATCCGTGACCGCCTGATGAAAGAAGCAGAAAGCAACGTCGCGATTAAAGTCTCCGACACCGAAGGCGGCGACGCATTCGAAGTGGCTGGTCGTGGCGAATTGCAGATGGGTGTTCTCATCGAGAACATGCGCCGCGAAGGTTTTGAGCTTTCTATCTCGCGTCCACAGGTGCTATTCACCGATATCGACGGCGTTCGCAATGAACCGATCGAAGAAGTAACCATCGATGTGGATGATGAATTCTCTGGCGCCGTGATCGAGAAACTCACAGGCCCGCGCAAAGGTGAGATGACTGACATGCGTCAAACCAACGGTAAGACCCGCATTATTGCGCTGGTCCCTGCCCGTGGCTTGATCGGCTATCATGGCGAGTTCCTCACCGATACACGCGGCACAGGTGTTATGAACCGTGTGTTCCATAGCTGGGCTCCGCACCGTGGACCAATCCCAGGTCGTCGCGCTGGTGTTCTGATCTCGATGGAAAACGGCGTTTCGGTTCCCTACGCGATCTTCAACCTTGAGGACCGCGGTAAGTTCTTTATCGGCGCCCAAGAGGATGTCTACCAAGGCATGATCATCGGCGAGCACAACCGCGAGAACGACCTCGAAGTGAACCCTCTCAAAGGCAAGAAGCTCACCAACGTACGCGCAAGCGGCACAGACGAAGCCGTGCGTTTGACGACTCCGGTACGTATGTCGCTCGAAGAAGCAATCGCTTACATCGACAACGACGAATTGGTTGAAGTGACGCCAAATTCGATCCGTCTGCGCAAGCGCTTCCTTGACCCACATGAACGCAAGCGCCAAGCACGCTCCGCATAATAAAATGCGCGCTAACCACTTAAGGTTAGCGCGCAAATTAGATAGTAAAGAGCCGCGCAAATAATGCGCGGCTTTTTTATTCAGTCGTCTCGACAATCACCAGATCGCGCTCGCTCGCATCACGTGCGTGGCTGAGCGCCTCTTGATACGCGTCCGAGTAATAGCAATCATGGGCTGCCTGCAGGCTTGGGAATTTAGCGACCACATTCCGTGGCCGATCATTCCCCTCTAGCTGCTCATATGCTCCACCGCGCGCGATGAAATGACCGCCGTGAGCCGCAATCGCAGGGCCCGCGAGCTTGGCATATTTTCCATAGGCCTCGTCATCCGTGACCTTTACATGTGCAATCCAAAGTGCGCCCATCCTATCCTCCAATTACGGCTTCTGCCGCGTCAATTGCTGCCTGCGCGTTCGAGGCATCTTTGCCGCCGCCCTGCGCGAGTGTCGGACGGCCACCGCCGCCTTTACCACCAAGTTCTGCGACCGCCGCCTGTACTAAGGCAACCGCCGAGAGCTTATCCGACAGGTCATCAGTGACACCCGCCGCAACGGCCGCCTTGCCACCCACGTCCGCGATCAGCAGAACTGCGCCGGACTTCACCTGAGATTTGTACTGTGTCACGAGATCGGGCAAATCCTTGCCGCTCACGCCGGAAACAACCTGCGCAAGGAAGGTAACTCCGTTTACGTCGCGGGTTTCGGCCGCATCTCCTGCGCCAGCCATTGCTAATTCACGACGCAACTGGGCCACTTCGTTCTGAAGCGATTTACGCTCATCAAGTAGGGCTTTCACGCGGCCGGAAACTTGCGCTGGCTGTGCTTTGAGCATGCCAGTAATCTCGCCAAGGTATTGGCCCTGCTCGCGAATATACTCAAGCGCGCCCTCGCCTGTGAGTGCCTCGATACGACGTACACCCGCCGAAGACGCGCCATCAGACAACAGAACAAACGCGCCAATGTCGCCAGTACGCGCCACATGCGTACCGCCGCAAAGTTCGAGCGAATAGGTATTGCCAGACAACCCCTTACCAGACCCCTTGGCCAAGCCCATCGAAACAACGCGCACCTCATCACCGTACTTTTCGCCAAACAACGCCTGCGCACCCAATGCGCGCGCGTCATCAGGCGTCATAATGCGTGTATCAACTGGTGTATTCTGGCGAATGTAAGCATTCACTTCGGCGTTAATACATTCAAGGTCTTCTGCCTCCAGCGCCTTGCCGTGGCTGAAGTCAAAGCGCAAACGATCATCCGCGTTCAACGAGCCTCGCTGAGCAACGTGGTCACCCAGACGCCCCCGTAGCGCTTCATGGAGAAGGTGCGTCGCCGAGTGGTTGGCGCGAATTGCGGAACGACGTGCATGATCAACTTCTAGCTCCGCGCCCTGACCAACAGCAACTTCACCCTCAGTCACAGTCGCAGAATGTACGAACAGCTCGCCCGATTTACGTGTGTCAGTGATTTTGGCGCGGCCTGTATCAGTCTTAAGGAAGCCGGTATCGCCAACCTGACCACCACTTTCGGCATAGAATGGTGTTTGGTTCAAAACGATCTGAACTTTGGCTCCGTTGGCAGCGGATTTCTCGGCCGCACCGTCAGCAACAATCGCCAGAACTTGCCCCTCAGCGACCTCGGTATCGTAACCAAGGAATTCTGTTGATCCGTGTGCATCGGCCAACTCAAACCAAATCGCAGCATCCGCAGTTTCACCAGAGCCGGCCCAAGCTGCGCGCGCCATGGCCTTCTGATTTTCCATTGCTTTATCAAAGCCTTCTACGGAAACAGTGCGACCCTTCTCGCGCAGGGCATCCTGTGTCAAATCGAGCGGAAATCCATATGTATCATAGAGTTTAAACGCGGCTTCACCCGGTAGTTCTGCTCCTTCGGGAAGGTCAGCAAGCTCGTTGTCCAACAGTTTCAACCCGCGATCCAAGGTTTGACGGAAGCGCTCTTCCTCAAGCTTCAGCGTCTCTTGGATCATCGCCTGCCCTTGCGAAAGCTCGGGATAAGCACCACCCATTTGACTAACCAGCGCGGGAACGAGCTGATGCATAACGGGATCTTTTGCACCCAACAAATGCGCATGGCGCATCGCGCGACGCATGATCCGGCGCAGCACATAACCACGCCCCTCATTGCTCGGCATCACACCGTCAGCGATCAGGAATGAAGTCGAACGAAGGTGGTCGGCGATGACACGATGATGCACGTTCTTGTCGCCATATGGAGCTTGCCCAGTCACGCTCGCGGAAGCCTCAATCAAGTATTTAAAGAGGTCGGTGTCGTAGTTGTCGTGGCTACCCTGAAGCAGCGCGGCAATCCGCTCGAGCCCCATGCCCGTATCAATCGACGGTTTAGGAAGGTTAACTCGACTCCCGTCTTCTTGCTGATCGAACTGCATGAACACGAGGTTCCAAATCTCGATGAAGCGGTCGCCATCTTCCTCAGGAGAACCGGGAGGGCCTCCCCACACGTGATCGCCGTGATCATAGAAAATTTCAGTGCACGGACCACACGGGCCAGTCGCGCCCATCGACCAGAAGTTATCGTCTGTGGGAATCCGAATGATACGCTCATCCGACAAGCCCGCGTATTTCTTCCAGATATTAGCGGCCTCATCGTCCGTATGATAAACCGTTACGAGGAGTTTATCCTTGTTGATACCAAAATCTTTGGTCAGCAGATCCCAAGCGAATGGAATTGCTTCTTCCTTGAAGTAATCACCAAAGCTAAAGTTGCCGAGCATCTCGAAAAACGTATGGTGGCGCGCTGTGTAGCCAACATTGTCGAGGTCATTGTGCTTACCACCCGCCCGCACACATTTTTGGCTGGTCGTTGCGCGCGAATAATCACGTTTTTCAACGCCTGTGAATACGTTTTTGAATTGCACCATACCCGCGTTTGTAAACATAAGCGTCGGATCGTTGCGCGGCACCAGAGGCGAACTATCAACGACGGCGTGTTCTTTGCTCTTGAAATAATCTAGGTAGGTGGATCGGATGTCGTTTAAGCTCGGCATATCACGTTCTTTCGGGCAGAATTTCAACGGTTTCCTTGGTTTATCCCCGTGTATACGCCCTGTCCATACGAAGAAAGGCCCGCCGAACGATCAGCGAGCCTTTTAAATCAAATTTTCTGCGTTTTAACCTTCTAAAAGATCATCCGCATCGCCAATGATCGAGCCTTCAAAATCCAAACCATGTGCCGCGCGAATTTTATCTTCGATTTCAAGCGCCATTGCCTCATTCTCTTTGAGGTAGGTTTTGGCGTTCTCGCGGCCCTGACCGATACGCTCGTCACCATAGCTGAACCACGATCCAGATTTGTCCACAACGCCAGCCTTTACGCCCAAGTCGAGCAACTCGCCGGTTTTGGAAATGCCCGCACCGTACATGATGTCAAACTCAACCTGTTTGAAAGGAGGCGCGACCTTGTTTTTCACGACCTTGACGCGTGTTGAGTTGCCCACAACTTCATCACGATCCTTGATTGCGCCGATGCGGCGAATATCCAAGCGGACTGAGCTATAAAACTTGAGAGCGTTACCGCCAGTCGTTGTCTCTGGGCTCCCAAACATAACACCAATTTTCATCCGAATCTGGTTGATGAAAATGACCAAACAGTTGCTGCGAGCGATAGAACTTGTGAGCTTGCGCATAGCTTGGCTCATCAAGCGCGCTTGCACGCCGACGGAGCTATCGCCCATGTCACCTTCAAGCTCCGACTTCGGAGTCAGCGCGGCAACCGAGTCGACGACAACCATGTTCACTGCGCCAGAGCGCACCAGTGTATCAACGATTTCAAGTGCTTGCTCGCCCGTATCAGGCTGAGAAATCAACAACTCATTAACGTCGACACCTAGGCTTTTCGCGTAAACAGGGTCAAGCGCATGTTCGGCATCCACAAATGCGCAAACGCCGCCTGTTTTCTGACGCTCAGCGACGCAATGTAGGGTCAGTGTCGTTTTACCTGAACTTTCAGGACCGTAAATTTCAACGATCCGCCCCATGGGCAGACCACCAATCCCAAGGGCAATATCAAGCCCCAGTGAACCAGTCGAAGTGGCCTCAATCTCAGCAATCGCGCCGTCGCCCAGCTTCATGATTGAGCCTTTGCCGAACTGACGTTCAATTTGAGAGAGCGCCGCATCGAGCGCCTTTTGTTTATCTTGTGATTTTTTGTCGCTCATTTTTAATAAATCTGCCGTTGCCATTTGCTCGTTCCCTTATTTCACACCCAGTCGTGGGCAGCAATCACCTCAAATGTTCGCCTGTTGTTCCCTTATGAGATCAAAATGAGAACATTACAACATAAATTTCTTAACCCTACTTTTTATTTAATTGGTTAAGGAGTAGTTTACAGGAGTATATTATTGGAGTGACACCATATAAATGCTTGTTTTCTGGCCACAAAAATTGGTTTTCTTAGCGGTTCCCAAGACTGGTACGACTGCGATTGAAGATGTTTTGGGACCTATTGCGGACATGCGAATCTCTAGCCCACCAATCTTCAAACATATGCCACTTGTCCGTTTTAACACGTATATAAAACCGTTTATTCTCGACAATTTTGACGTAAAACTAGAGACAGTAGCTGTTGTGCGGAATCCGATCGACTGGCTTGGCAGTTGGTATCGATATCGAAGCCGTCCCGAACTGGTCGGCCAGCCAAACAGTACCCGCGAGATCAGTTTCGACACATTTGTGAAGGGTTATCTCAGAGATAAAAAGCCTGCGTACTCGAATGTGGGGTCACAGTCAGTTTTTGTATCTCGCCACAAGGGCCCTATTGGTGTCACGCATCTCTTCCAGTACGAACAAATGGAAAAGCTCATTGAGTTCTTCGAACGCCAACTAAGTATCTCAATTAATCTCCCGCGACTCAATCAATCTCCTAGTCGAGAGCTGCAACTCTCTAGCGATGTTGAAGAGCGACTTAGGAAGAGATGTGCTGCAGAGTTTGAAGCGTGGAGCGCAGCTCGGCGCTAGTTGATCAGCGTCTGAACAGTACCCGTTAAATCATTCAATGAAAAAGGTTTTTGCAAAAAAACCGAGTTAGCTATCTGTTGTTGATTGCCAACGAAATCATCTTCGGCATAACCTGACATAAACACAACTCTGGTTTCCGGTCGAGATTTTAGAGCAGTCTTTACCCACGTCGGACCATCCAGACCGGGCATGATGACATCTGACACAAACAGGTCGACTGAGAGTTCGTCGTCCTCCAACATTTCTAACGCGATTTCGCCGTTTTCTGCCTCAAGAACCGTGTAACCGCGTAGCCGCAATGCCCTTGAAGCAAAGGCACGTACCGGTGCCTCATCTTCGACCAAGAGGATTACGCCTTCTCCCTTCTCGGGCATTGTCCTAATTTCCGCCTCTTTCTCAGCTTTCACTTCCTGAGCTGGACGATCAAAGGATGGAATATATATCGAGAAACAAGTTCCGTAGCCAATAGCACTGTCGGCAAAGATAAATCCGCCAGTTTGCTTGACGATACCATAGGCAGTTGACAACCCAAGGCCAGTTCCCTCACCCGTTCGTTTTGTCGTAAAGAATGGCTCAAATATCTTCGGTAAACGATCGGCAGAAATACCCGTTCCTTGGTCCGTAACGCGGATAACGATATAGTCCCCCTTTGGCACAACAGCTCGATCGCGTTCTAGTTGTTTTCGGAGGGTTCGGCTTTGCATTTCAACACGAATCTCGCCACCTTGAGGCATCGCATCACGGGCATTCACCACGAGATTCATGATGACCTGCTCCAATTGCCGCTTGTCCGCTCGAATCATCGGTAGGTCCGGATCGTGCGTGACGGTTAAAACGACCTTTTCGCCAACGAGGCGGTTTAACAAATGTGCCAACTCAGACAGAGTGTCACCTAGATCAATTGTTTCGGGACTCAGATTTTGTTTTCGCGAGAACGCAAGCAATTGCCCCACGAGTGAGGCCGCTCTGTTTGCATTTTGATTAATTTGCATAAGATCGGCAAAGCCGGCGTCTCCATGATCGTGACGCAATAGTAGCAAATCGCAATGCCCAGAGATCGCGGTCAGCAAATTGTTAAAATCGTGTGCTATACCACCCGCAAGCTGTCCGATAGCTTGCATTTTTTGGCTCTGAACAAATTGGGCTTCGAGGGATTTCAGCTCTGTGGCATCGTTCAAGACCGCCACCAAGAGCGGTTCACCATCCTCAATGACGCGGCTCAACGTTACTTGTAAGAACACCTCGCGATGGCGCGCCTTGGCTTTCAGGAATTCCGTCTGATTTGTGCCTCGCCCTTGTGACGCCTCATCGAGCCAGTCAACGATGGGACGCCCCAGCCCTTCCATAAGGTCAGAGACTATTGTGTCACTTTGAATATCACGGCCCAAAAGATCGCGCACCATCCGGTTCGCTAACAAAATGCGCCCCTGCGGCGTAAGCTTAAGAAGTGGAACAGGAATCTCGTCAAAGAAGTGCCATTCTTCGCGGTTGATATCCTGTCCTTGAATTTGGGGAATGAGATAGAAATCGCGCCTGCCGCCGCCACCTTCCAACTCAACGACTGAAACGCGCGTAGTGCCGTCCGTCGTGGCTATTTCATTTTCAACGCCATTCCGGATTGGGAGTTCATTGAAAATTCGGTCTAGCGACTGAGGCGACTCGCCGACCAACCTTCGGCATGCTTCGTTCATAAATAGGATTGTGCCGGACTTGCTCGCTGTCAGCAGCGGTAAACTCATCGTTTCTGCTCCACGCCGAGGAGCGAGCCGCTCGGCATAGTTATCCAGCCGCCACAAATATATATCCCGCGCGACTTGATGGACAGAGATGCGCACCTGCCCCTGCCTTGCGACGATATCTTCGCAAGCGGATCCGGTCACCGAAGCCTTTGTTTGCAAGCGAAAAACTACTGTTCCAGGATTGGCAAACATGTCGCCTAGGTAACGAGATATCGACACTCCCAGACTCTCGCTGAACTGCTCATTGGCGGCGATATTCTGGAACCTCACATCGCTATTGCCTGTTGTCACAAAGCTTGGCGAAGGCTCGTTTTGTATTGTAACCGCGACCGATTGAATGAGTTTCACTTGCGCGCGTACGCCGCGCAAGCGGCTCAGGTACAAGAGCACCGCCATAAACGCGAGTGTTAGCCCCGCCGCCAAGAACACGGTTGCGAACTCGGGGATCGCGAAGCTGGCAAACAGTAAAACCAACGCCCCAATTAGAATCGACGCCGCCCGCGCGGATACATTCGCTGCCATTCTCTGCCACCGCGTTGAAGTTAGCGCTCGCTCGGGCACCCGCTGCTCCTTGTTAGAATCACTCTCCTACCTTCGCGCCCAATAGTTAATCTCGAATTAACAACGATGATACACTTAGGAACGGGTTAACAACGAGACGAAAAATCCATCGCCACCATCGAGGGGCGTGAGCGATTTTGACATGGTACATTTCCAGTCCGAATTAGCGGCAAGAAACGCATCGATCTGATCTTGGTTTTCTTGACGGAGAAGCGAACAAGTTAGATAGGCGAGCACTCCGTTTTCCGACACGTATCCCTTTGTTTTTTCTAGGACTTCGCGTTGGATTCTTGTCAGTTCAGTCAGCCGTTCAGTGGTGAGTGTCCACTTGCCTTCTGGTGCGCGACGCCATGCGCCTGAACCCGAACAGGGAACATCACAAACGACCACCTCGAACGGTGCTGCGTCAGCGATTTCGGAAGTCTCAAGAAGGTTAATATTCACGCCCGCGCGCTCAGCTCTTGTAGGAATATCACGCATACGGTTTTGCGAAATATCGTGCGCAAAAATCGTAAGTTCATCCTTTGGCATTCGCGCGGCCAAAGCGAGAGATTTTCCACCACCGCCGGCACAGTAATCCAAGATACTATTGCCTTTCGCGACGGGAATTTGTTCTGCGACGAACTGCGAAGCGGCATCTTGCAGTTCAACCAATCCAGAGGCGAAGGTTTGCGAATTCTGCACGCGGCGCGGGTTCTTGGTAACGATCAGTGCTGTTTCCGCAAGCTCGTGCGGTTCGGCGACAATCTCCTCAGAGGCCAAACTCTCGATCGCCTGCTCACGCGTACCAGCCTGCAAATTCACGCGTAGGAATACAGGCGCGCGCGATTTTAATAGATTAAAAACGCTCTCAAAATCCGCACCTAAGCTTTCTTGGAGTTGAGGTATGAGCCACTCAGGGGCATCAAGGGATTCGGCCTCTGTTGGAGCTCGGCCTGCCCCTTTTTCCTGATCGGTTAGAGGTGCGGGCGCATAACCTTCGCCTGTAAATGTATCGTCAGGATCGTCGCCGCGCATGCGGAGTAACCCAAGGAGCATTCCGCGCCCCGTTTCGGCGCCGCCACTGATTGCGAGCGACTGTTTCGAACGCAGAACTTCGAACACCAAATCGCGCACTGCTGCGCGGTCCTTGGAGCCTGCGTAGCGGTTTTGGCGAGCCCAAGTGGTCAGTTGTTTTTCAGCCGGTTCGCCAGCCAGAATTTCGTCCAGAATTTGGATCGCAGAAGCGACGCGCGCGGCGGGGGTCATGGGGGATCCTCCTTGGATCAAAAAAATGAGGGGGCCGACGGGCCCCCTGCTTTGTCATCGTTAGCCGATGCGATAGTTCGGGCTCTCTCGAGTAATCTGTACATCATGCACGTGGCTCTCTTTTAGCCCCGCGCCGGTGATCTTCACAAAATTACAATTGCGACGCATTTCATCAACGGTCGCATTACCTGTATACCCCATCGCCGCGCGCAAACCACCAACAAGCTGATGGATCACGTTGCTCGCAGAACCTTTGTAGGGCACCTGCCCTTCGATGCCCTCAGGAACAAGTTTGTCGCTCGCCGCGTCTTTCTGGAAATACCGATCAGCAGAGCCGCGCGCCATTGCCCCAAGGCTGCCCATACCACGATAGGATTTGAAGCTACGGCCTTGATATAGAATAACTTCTCCTGGGCTTTCATCGGTTCCGGCGATCATACTTCCGACCATCGCACAGCTAGCGCCAGCAGCAATTGCCTTGGCAAAATCGCCAGAGAATTTGATGCCGCCATCCGCAATGATCGGCACGCCGCTTTCGGCGGCCCCTTTGGCACAGTCCATGACCGCCGTAAGTTGCGGCACACCAACGCCGGCGACCATACGTGTGGTACAGATCGAGCCCGGCCCGATACCTACCTTTACAGCATCTGCCCCCGCATCGATCAGTGCTTTGGTGGCCTCCGCAGTGGCGACGTTGCCCGCAACGATTTGAACACCATTTGAAACCTCGCGAGCGCGTTTTACAGCGTGTGCGACCCCTTCCGAATGACCGTGCGCAGTGTCGATCACAACCATATCAACGCCCGCATCAATCAGCGCCATCGTGCGCTCAAATCCCGCATCACCAGTAGTGCTTGCCGCCGCAACACGTAAACGACCGAGGCTGTCTTTGGTTGCGTCAGGATTGAGGACTGCTTGCTCTGAGTCCTTGAGGGTCAACAAGCCTGTCAGCTTACCTTCGGCGTCAGTCACGAGGAGCTTTTCGATCCGACGTGCCTGCATCAAGCTACGTGCGGCGTCCAGATCGGCAGGTTCCTGAAGGATTGCGAGTTCCTTGCTGGTCATCATGACTGAAACTGGTGTGCTGTCATCGCTTGCGAAACGCATATCGCGATTGGTGACGATGCCCACAACACGGTTTTTCTCATCCACAACAGGGAAACCGGAAATACGGTAGCGCTCCATCAGTGCTTTGGCATCGGCGAGCGTTTGGTTGGGTGTCAACGTGATCGGATTGTAAACCACGCCGCTTTCGAACCGCTTAACACGACGCACTTGAAGCGCCTGCTCCTCAATGTCGAGATTGCGGTGGATAACCCCCATGCCCCCTGCTTGCGCCATCGCAATTGCCATACGGGACTCTGTAACGGTGTCCATCGCAGAGCTGAGCAGAGGTATGTTCAAACGGATCGACTTGGTTACATGCGTCGCGGTATTTGCCGTCGAGGGCAACACCGAGGATGCGGCTGGAACAAGTAGGACATCGTCGAAGGTTAGTGCCTCGCGAATTTCCATGGGGGTCTCCTTGGATGCTTCGTTTGACGAGGCCATATCGCATGGATTCCGCCTCTGGGGAAGCCCTAAAACATGCTAATTGCAATTGCGTCCAGATCAGAGCTCTGCACGCGCCTTTGCAATGCGATCGACAAATGCCTCGCGGATCAAACGCACGTCGCTTCCGACGGCCATGAACTGTATTCCAAGCTCGTGAAACGGCGCGATGTCCGAGAGGCTCCCCGCGAAAATCCCAACAGGCTTGCCCGCAGCCCGAATGCGGGCACTTGCATGCGTAATGGCGGCCATGACCTCTGGATGGGTCGCGTCGGGGCCATATCCCCCAACGTGCCCCATATCAGTCGCCAAATCGGCAGGCCCGATGAACACCGCATCTACGCCCTCAACGGCCGATATCTCATCAATATTCTCAATTGCATGCGCGGTCTCGACCTGAACGATCAAAGCAACTTCGTCATTGGCGTTCGCCATATAATCCGCGTCGGCTCCATAATCCGACGCCCGCGCAACGGCTGCGCCCACGCCACGATTGCCTACGGGGGCATAACGCATGGCACGCGCAAGCTCTTTGGCCTGCTCGGCAGTTTCGACCATTGGAACAACGACCGTTTGAATCCCCAGATCCAGCACCTGCTTGATCATCCAATCCGCCCCCACGGGCAATCGAACCGCAACGGGAACGTGCGGCTCAAGACTGCGCAGTTGCGTGCGCAGAGAGCGAAGATCATTCGGCCCGTGCTCCCCATCCAGAACGATCCAGTCAAATCCAGCCGTCGCGGCCAACTCGGCTATGGTTCCGCTCGCCCCTCCGAGCCAAAGGCCCAATTGTGTCTCTCCACGCTTCAGGGCGGCGATGATCTCATTCTTGGGCGCTGTCATAGGAATCTCCGTGAGTGTCGCGCGCAGGTTTCCACACAACCGAACCCGAGACAAGCGCCCACCCCAATTGCACAGGCGCAAAACTCTCGCTAAGCTGCGCGCGTCGCAGGGGGAACGGACACATTGACGCGTAAATTCAGAGTAACGACCTTTGTTGCGGCCATTATCCTATTGCTTGCAAGTGTTCTTCTGGTTGCTGAATCCCTGTTTCGCAACGCCGAGATCGACCGCGCACAAGCGCGCCTGAACCTATATCAATCAACGCTCACCGATGCGCTTGAACGCTATCGGCACCTGCCTGATGTCCTCGCCAAAACACAATTCGTGCGTAGCGGTACGCAGGGGGTGGACCTTGATGTCCTCAACCAGCGCCTTGCCGAGATTGCCGCGCAGACCAATCTTGAGGCGATCTATCTGATGGATCGAACGGGCCTCACCGTCGCCGCATCGAACTATGCAGAAGACGTAACTTTCCTTGGCAAAAACTATGGCTTTCGACCTTATTTCCTCGAAGCGATGCGCGGCCTGCGCGGGCAGTTCTTTGCAATTGGTGTCACAACGGACCGACCGGGGTATTTCATCTCGTCTCCGGTTCGCGATCATCGGGGGGAAGTGGCGGGCGTGATAGCGCTTAAGGTGGATTTGTCCGAGCTTACGAATGTTTGGGCCGAAGCACAGGAACGTCTGTTCGTTTCCAATCCTGATGATGTCATTGTTCTCGCGTCGGACGACCGCTGGAGGTACCGCACGCTTGAGGAGTTGACCCCAGAACGCCGTGCCCAGATTGCGCTTGAACGGCAATTCTCCGATGCACCGCTTGATGCGCTGAATTGGCACGCATCGCAGAACAACACGGCTCGGCTTGCGGGCCGCCACTATCTTCATCTGACGCGCGAATTCAAGAACCCCAAGTGGACACTGCATTTCCTTGTCCCAGAGTCGCAAGTCTGGTTCAAAGCGCTTACAACATTGGGGGCTGCGACGGGTGTCGTGCTCTTCTTGGCGGTCGTTGGGCTGATTTTGCGAACGCGACGGGTACGCAGTGTCTTGACGGCTTCACAGGCACATCGGCGAAAGCTTCAAACCGTCAACGCCGCCCTGCATCGTGAAATCGAAGAGCGCCGTGCGGCGGAACTACGTGTGCAACAAGCGCAAAAAGAATTGGCCCAAGCACATAAGCTCGCGGCCTTGGGGCAACTCTCGGCATCAGTAACACATGAATTGGGGCAGCCGATTTCGGCGATGAAGAACTACCTCACGGCGGCAGAGATCGGCGCATCTGAAAACGACCTAAGGCTAGTCTCGCGCATGTCCCGCCTTGTGGCCCGAATGGAAGCGATCACCAAGGAGTTGCGTTTCTTTGCGCGACCAACACCGGTGGAGTTTGAAACCTTCACGCTGGCGCGGCTTTGGGAAGGCACGGAAACTCTGATGCGGCCCGATCTGGATTTGGCGGGCATTACGCTTAACTGCACGCTTCCTGAAGGCGAAGTCCGGCTCAAGGGGAACCGCCTTCGGCTTGAACAGGTCCTTGTTAATCTGATCAAGAATGCGATGTCTGCGGTCGAGGAGACAGGCGACAAGCGCATCAATATAAACTCGCAAACTACTGATGATCATATAAAAATTACGGTTTCAGATTTCGGACCCGGTCTAAATGGTCGCGCCATGGCGGACCTAAGCGAGCCGTTCCACACAACCCGCGCAAGTGGCGAAGGAATGGGCCTTGGGCTTGCAATCTCCGCCGAGATTGCCAAAGAGCATGGCGGTGAGCTCTCTCTTCAAGAGACAGAAATAGGCGCGTGCTTTGTTCTGCTCCTTCCAAAATCCGAGGCCCCAAATGCCCCAGAATAGCGACCCATATTCGGTGTTCATTCTCGATGACGATCGCGAAATGCGCGCAAGTTTGACCGACCTGCTCGAGCGCAGCGGTTGGGATGCGCGTAGTTTTCACAACGGAAAAGATGCGCTCAAGGCAATGGCCGATACGCCCCCCGATGCAATTGTGTCGGATGTGCGCATGCCTGCAATGAGCGGCATTCAAGTTTTGGCCGAAGTCACCAAACTTAATGGCCCGCCCGTAGTCTTGATATCGGCGCATGGCGATATTCCGATGGCTGTCGATGCTATGCAAAACGGGGCCTATACGTTTCTTGAGAAGCCCTTTGACCCCAGACGCCTTATCACTGCCTTAACCCATGCGGCCGAACAGAACCGCCTCGCAGCGCGCGCCAAACGCTTGAGCGAGCGCCTTAGGGACTTGTCAGGACTAGATCGGGTTCTCTTGGGGGAAACCGAAGCGATTGCCCGTTTGCGCGAGGATATTCTGGACTTTGCCGATGTTGAAGCATCCGTGTTGGTTCAGGGGGAAACGGGCACGGGCAAGGAACTGGTGGCGCGCGCGCTGCATGACCTTTCACGCCGCGCGGGCGCGCCATTTGTCGCGCTCTCTTGTGCCGCCCTGCCCGCAGAACACTTCGAAGCAACGCTATTCGGCACTACTGATCAGTCAGGACTACTGGCAAGTGCCGAGGGCGGAAGCTTGTTTCTAGATGAGCTGGCGAGTTGCCCGATTGAGGTTCAAGCCAAGCTTTTGCGCGTTTTAGAAACAAGAGAGTATTTCCCAATCGGAAGCGCAAAGCCACGCAAGACCGATGTACGGCTGATCTCGGCAAGCAAGGTCGACCTTGCCGAAGCAGTGGCCAACGGCGCGTTTCGCGACGATCTCTTTTTCCGCGTCAATGCATTACTGATTTCGCTACCCCCCTTAAGGGAGCGAAAGGATGATCTGCTTCTGCTGTTCGCGCCGTTCTGTCGGGAGTGCGCAGAGACCTATGAAACAACGCCCCCGCAGCTAACGACCGAGGATATCTCGACGCTGCTCGCCCATGACTGGCCCGGAAACGTGCGCGAACTTCGCCATGTTGCTGAACGTTTTGTGCTTGCTTCGCGACGCGGGCCCAGCACGGTTGCCGCCGCGCTGAGGCAGGACAAGCCCGAAGAGAACGCCGCCACGCTTCGCCATGCTGTCGCAGCTCTGGAAAAGCAGCTGATCGCCCAAGCCATCAAAACCCACCAAGGGCGCATGGACTCGGCCGCAGAGGCGCTCGGAATAGGACGGCGCACACTTAACGAGAAAATCGTCAAGCTGGGGCTGGATAAGGACACAATTCTCTAGCCACACAACCCTGCGGAAATCCGCAGGACACCGCTCAATCTTCCCGCGCTTTTCTTCGTTGGTCAGAGCGAATGTCATACGATACGGTGTGCCCACACGTCAGAATGACGCCAATTGGGAGGTAATAATGAACTATTTCGGAACGGCTGCCGTCGCAGCCCTATCTTTTGCATTTGTAACCGAAGCCGCAGCCACAGAGTGGAACGTGTCGCTTTGGGGTAAACGCCGCGCCTTTACTGAGCACGTCGAAAAGCTCGCCGAGCTCGTAAGCGAGAAAACAAACGGCGAATTCACACTCAACATCAGCTATGGCGGCCTGTCCAACAACCGCGAGAACCTCGATGGTATCTCGATTGGTGCGTTTGAAATGGCACAGTTCTGTGCGGGTTACCACGCCGACAAGAACCCTTCGATCACCGTACTTGAATTGCCGTTCCTCGGTGTAAGTTCGCTTGAGCAAGAGCGCGCAATCAGCCAAGCGCTGTACCAGCACCCTGCCGCTGTCGAAGATCTGGCACGTTGGAACGCCACGCTGCTTATGCCTTCTCCGCTGCCGCAGTATAACCTTGTTGGTGTGGGTGACGCGCCCAAAACACTTGCCGAGTACGAAGGTCTGACAGTTCGTGCAACTGGTGGTATCGGCCAAGCAATGGAAGCGGTTAATGCGGTTCCGACATCCATGTCCGCAACCGAAGTACGTCAGGCGCTCGATAGTGGCGTTGTGAAAGCAGTGGCATTCGCACCCCACGCACATATGTCATTCGGCACAATCGAAAGTGGCAAATGGTGGACGACCAACCTCAACCCAGGCACTGTGAACTGTCCTGTCGTTGTAAACACAGACGCGCTAGAAGCTCTGTCGGATGAAGAACGCGAAGCGCTTCTAAGTTCGGTCGACGCATCACTCGATCACTATATCGACGTCTATAACAACGAAACCATGGCAGCATGGGGCCCAGCCCTCGCCGAGCGAGGAATCGAAGAGATCACCTACTCTGACGAAGATATCGCCTCCTTCAAAGAGGCTGTGGCCGGTCCGGCAGCCGCCGCATGGGTAGAGACGAATGCCGCCAAAGGCCTTCCTGCTCAGGATATTCTGGACTTCGTTCAAGGCGAACTCTCCAAGTAATCTCAAACTTTATCAAACCGCCGCTGATCTATTGCGGCGGTTTTCTCTATTTCGGAGGCAATGATGGCTGGTTCATCCGCCGTCCTGTCCGATGCGTCCCTCCTGAGCCGCATTGACAGGACTCTCTACAAACTCGAAGGCTTTCTGGCGCTTATCAGCGGTCTTGCAGTGTTCTCGCTCATGTTGCTTGCGGTGTTCTCCGTAAGTGGCCGCAACTTTTTTAACGCGCCTCTGCCGGGCTATATCGACTGGATCGAACAAGCCATGCCGCTCATTGCGTTCATGGGGATCTCGGCAACACAACGCGATGGTGGGCATATACGCATGGATATCCTCGTGGGCCACCTTAAGGGGCGCGCGCTCTGGGCGGCGGAGTTTGTAACGACGCTCGCGATGTTGATGTTGGTTATTCTCCTGATCTGGGGCACTTGGGCGCATTTTCAGCGCGCATTCGATTTCGGCGCGCCAAACTGGAGCCGTGACAGCTCAATGGATATCGGTATTCCGCTTTGGCCTGCCAAGCTCTTGGCGCCGGTCGCATTCAGCGTTCTCGCTGTTCGCCTGGTACTGCAACTCTGGGGTTACGCACGAGCATTCATTCAAAACCTCGAAAACGCGATTGCCGTTCCCCTTGTCATGACCGCTGCCGAACAGGCCGCACTCGAAGCCGAGCATGTCTCGGATGCGCCAAATAAATCCAAAGAGGAGACGCAGTAATGGAACCCATTGATATTGGGCTAATCGTCTCGGGCGGCTTGCTGGTAATGGTTATTCTTGGCATGCGCGTTGCTTTTGCGGCGGGGCTTGCTGGGATGGTCGGCCTTATTTGGATATTCTGGGCCAAGTTCGGCTATGATCCTGATCGCTTTGGCCAAGCGCTGACCGTCGCAGTCAAAACTGCGGGTCAGGTTCCGCATTCCAAGGTCTCTTCACAAGCGCTTTCCCTTATCCCGACGTTCATTCTCATCGGCTATCTCGCCTATTACGCAGGCCTGACCAAGGCACTCTTTGAGGCCGCAAAGCGGTGGGTTGGATGGCTTCCGGGTGGACTCGCCGTATCGACAGTGTTTGCCACTGCGGGGTTCGCTGCGGTGTCGGGCGCGTCGGTTGCGACTTCGGCAGTGTTTGCGCGGATCGCTATCCCCGAGATGCTGAAGCTTGGCTATGACAAAAAATTCGCCGCTGGTGTTGTTGCCGCGGGCGGGACGCTTGCTTCGCTCATTCCACCAAGCGCAATTCTCGTGATCTACGCGATCATCGTTGAACAGGACGTAGGCAAGCTTCTCCTTGCTGGTTTTGTACCCGGTGCGGTTTCCGCGCTTATCTATGCGGGGCTTATTGTGGGCATGGCGTTGATCATCCCTAACTTCGGCCCACCCGTTAAGGGCTTCACTTGGGGTGAACGTTTCAAGTCTCTGCCGCCTGCACTTCCGATCGTATTTGTTGTGCTGATCATAATCCTGTTCATCTACAATCCCTTCGGTGGTGACGCATGGGGCACGCCAACCGAGGGCGGCGCACTTGGGGCATTTGTTGTGTTCCTGATGGCGCTTTACAACGGTATGCGCTGGTCCCAACTCAAAGACGCGCTATTGGAATCCGCAAAGCTGGCCGTGATGATCTTCACCATCATCTGGGGCGTGTTAATCTATGTACGTTTCCTTGGTTTCGCAGATCTTCCTGGTGCGTTCTCTGACTGGATCACCAGCCTTGATCAATCGCCGATGCTAACGCTGGTGCTCATTCTCTTGGCTTATGCTGTGCTGGGAATGTTCATGGACGCAATCGGAATGCTGCTCCTGACGCTTCCAGTGGTCTATCCTGCGGTCATGGCGCTAAATGGCGGCGAGAACGTCCTCGCAGCGGATAGTGCCTTTGGGATGTCGGGGCCGATGTGTGCGATTTGGTTCGGGATTTTGGTTGTCAAAATGGCAGAGTTCTGTCTGATCACACCGCCGATTGGTCTCAACTGTTTCGTTGTTGCCGGTGTGCGGGATGACCTTTCGGTTCAGGATGTGTTCAAAGGCGTCACGCCGTTCTTCATCGCGGATGCCATCACAATCGCAACGCTCGTGGCGTTCCCAAGCATTGTCCTTTGGCTACCGTCACTCGCATAACCAAAGCCCCCGCCAAATTCCTTTGGCGGGGGCAATTGCTTAACGATAGAGCAGCGATTGCCCTTCGTGAAAAACATGCACCTTATCGGGTGGTGCGGTCATCGCGACGACCTCTCCTTTGGTGATCCCCTGAATTCCTGGGAGCTTGGCAACAAGCGCTTCCTTTCGCGCACCTTTCTCAAAGTATAAAAGCGTGACCTCTCCCAAGGCTTCGGTAATCGCCACCTTACCTGTGTAAATAGCGTCATTCTCGGTGCGCATCAGATCCTCTGGGCGCACGCCAATGTTCACCTTTAGACCAAGGTCAGCTTCGGTTGTGGGCACGTCCGAAACGGCACGCCCGCCGTCCTCTAGGGAAATAACCGTCTGTGCGCCTGTCTCGGTGATCTCGCCAGCTATCAAATTCATCGCGGGCGAGCCGATAAACTGTGCAACGAACTCATTCTCCGGCCGCTCGTATAGCTCAAGCGGCGTGCCGACTTGCGCGATGCCACGATTTGCCAAGACAACAATGCGCGAAGCTAGAGTCATCGCTTCGACCTGATCGTGCGTCACATAGATCATCGTGCTGTCGGGCATGGCCTCCTTGAGCTGCGCAATCTCAATACGTGTCGCCACGCGCAGCGCTGCATCCAGATTAGAGAGCGGTTCATCAAACAGATACACTTTGGGATCGCGAACAATTGCCCGCCCGATCGCGACCCGCTGACGCTGCCCGCCAGAGAGCGCCTTGGGCAAGCGATCCAGATATTCGGTGAGCTGAAGTTTCTCGGCCGCGCGATTAACAGCCTCGTTGATTTCGGCCTTAGGCATCTTGGCGATATTCAACGCAAACGCCATATTATCGCGCACGGTCATATGCGGATAAAGCGCATAGGACTGGAACACCATCGCAATTCCACGCTGTGCAGGCGGCACGTCATTAACCACCACATCGTCAATTTCCAACGACCCAGAGGTAATGCGCTCAAGCCCCGCAATCATACGCAGAAGCGTGGATTTCCCACAGCCGGACGGACCGACAAAGACAATCAACTCGCCCGTTTCAATCGTTAGATCGATATCGTTTAGGACATTTGCGCCGCCATAAGACTTCGCGATTTTGGTAAGCTTCAGGTTCGCCATTTGCTTTCCCTATCCGTTAATTCGGCGCAAGATCGCACCTTGCCAAGGTGCAAGGGATTTACCATCCGCAAGACCAACTTCAGTTCCAATGAATTCCCACCCATCGATAGCATCAACAATGGAATGCCGATCATCACTCATATTGAAAAAGCACTTTAATTCCATGCTATTATGACGTCTTATGAATGTTAGAACATCACCGTCCGCACGCAAATCTTCAAGCTCTCCGAAAAGTAGCGCAGGAAGTTTGGAGCGCAATGCAAGGACGCCCTTATAATGGTTAAACAAAGACGACGGATCGCGCCGTTGCGCCTCTGCATTCAGCGCGAGAT
This sequence comes from Falsihalocynthiibacter sp. SS001, assembly GCF_042445055.1. GTDB lineage: Bacteria > Pseudomonadota > Alphaproteobacteria > Rhodobacterales > Rhodobacteraceae > Falsihalocynthiibacter. The sequence goes on along the minus strand of NZ_CP170339.1, from coordinate 1,619,740 downwards.
GCTCGGACGCAACAGGAAGCCAAGGCCGCCCCTCGCTAAATCCACCATTGTCATTAGACGGGCTCCACACCATCGGGGTTCGGCATCCATCGCGCCCCTTAAACTCGGGCCAGAACTGAATACCGTACGGATCTTGAAGGTCTTCGAAGGCTACATCGGCCTCTTCCAGCCCCAGCTCCTCGCCTTGGTACAAACAAACAGAGCCGCGCAAACAACCGATAAGTATAGGGAATAGTCGCTTGGCCCCGTCATTTAGCGACCACCGACTTGCGTGACGTTCAACATCGTGGTTCGAGAATGCCCAACACGCCCAGCCGTCCTCTGCGGCCTCGGAAACCTGCGTCAGAACCTCCGCCACACGCGAAGCGGTCAGAGGCGTTTTGGAAAGGAACTCAAACGCATAGCACATCTGCATGAGATCATCACCGGCCGTATACCGGCCCATGATCTCTAACCCGCGCTGCGCATCCCCGACTTCTCCGACCGCTGCGGCGCCATATGGCTCCATCACAGCGCGAAATTTACGAAGGAAATCAATATTTTCAGGACGGTTCTTGGAGTAAATATGCTCCTGATGATTATATGGGTTTACCGAAGGCGCAATGGTATCGTTCCGCGCTTCTTTGGGGAGTGCTGGATTATCCCGCAACTCTTTGTCTGCAAAATAAAAGTTGATGGTATCAAGCCGAAACCCATCTACGCCTCGCTCAAGCCAAAAGCGGGCAACATCAAGCAACGCTTCCTGAACCGCAGGTTCGTGAAAGTTGAGGTCAGGCTGGCTACTCAAAAAATTGTGCAGATAGTACTGACAGCGGCGCGTATCCCACGTCCACGCGGGACCGCCGAAAATCGACAGCCAGTTATTAGGCGGCGTTCCGTCTGGCCTTGGGTCGGCCCATACGTACCAATCTTTCTTAGCGTTATCAGCCGATTGTCGGCTCTCCTTGAACCATTTATGCTGATCCGACGTGTGCGAGAGCACAAGGTCAATCATGACTTTCAGACCCAACTCATGCGCCCGTGCAATCAACGCATCAAAATCCGCAAGAGCACCAAACATTGGATCAACGTCGCAATAGTCGCTGACGTCATAGCCGAAGTCCTTCATTGGGGAAGTAAAGAACGGCGATATCCAGATCGCATCCACGCCAAGGTCGGCCACATAATCCAAGCGGCGTGTAATCCCCACCAGATCGCCTATTCCGTCACCAGTGCTATCCTGAAAGCTGCGTGGGTAGATCTGATAGATCACCGCGCCTCGCCACCAATCAGGATCTCGCGTGAACTTTATATTTGTTGTTGGTTGAGCCATATTATCCCCCCTTGACCGAGCCAGACAAAAGCCCGCGTACAAGATATTTCTGAAGAGCAAAGAACACCACAAGCGGCACCGCGATTGAGATAAACGCGGAGGCTGCGAGAATTTCCCAGTCGCCACCGCGACTTCCAAGTAGCTCGCGCAAGCGCCCAGTCATGACAAGCTGGTCCTCGTTATTGCCGAGGAACACCGTCGCCACGAGCAAGTCGTTCCAGACCCAAAGGAACTGAAAAATCGCAAAGCTTGCCAGCGCGGGAAATGATAGCGGAAGCACGATCTTGCGAAAAATCTCGAAGTCCGTAGCGCCATCGACGCGCGCGCTTTCAATCACTTCGCGTGGCAAACCTGCGATGTAGTTTCGCAAGAGATAGATCGCGAGCGGTAATCCAAATCCCGTATGGGCAAGCCATATTCCCAGGTAGGACTTACCTATCCCGATCTCGTTATGGAGCCTTAGGAGCGGGATCAATGCCATCTGCAGAGGCACCACAAGCAAGCCGACAACCGTCGCAATCAACAACGACCGTCCCGGAAATTCCATCCATGCAAGCGCATATGCTGCGAAGGCTGCGACGAGTATGGGGATGATCGTTGCAGGGATGGTCACGGTAAACGTATTGACAAAGCTTCGACCAATCCCCTCTGATAACAATACGTTACGATAGTTATCTAAGGTAAATTTAGGGTCTTCAAGTGCGGTTACGAAAAGGCGTGTACCACGACTTCCTTCGGGCTTCTCTGCCGAGGTGATCTTGTAACTTCCGTCTTCCTCGACCTGAATAAATGCGCCGCTCCGCTCGGCGATTTCACCCGGTGCAAATTCAGTGGGACGGCGCGAGTTTACGCCAAACGCGGTCACGTTGGCCTCGCCCTCAAGTAACTGACCTGAGATAACCCAGCCCTCATCCCCTTCGACCGCGCTATCCGGCGGGTCCGCGCGAAGGGTCAAGTTCTGCTCACTCGGGAAAGCAGCAGTCCACCAGCCGGAGGTTGCGATCTGATCCCTGTCCCTAAACGAGCTGACTAAAAGGCCGAAGGTCGGAATCGTCCAGAGAAGCACAAGTGCCAAGACAGCGATATTCACGGCCCACGTCAGACGGGATTTTACGCCAGCGATATTGTCCATTACTTCATCTCCTGACGGGCGTTGCGAACATTCCAAATCATGATCGGCGTCACGAGGAGCATGATGACCAGCGCCACGGTGCTTGCGCGGCCATTGTCATTCCCTCTGAACATCCAGTCGAACATCAGATTTGCCAGAACTTGCGAGCCCCACTGGCCGTTGGTCATCGCCAAAACGATGTCGAACACCTTGAGCACGAGGATCGTGATCGTTGTCCAGACCACCGCGATCGTGCCCCAGATTTGCGGAACCTTAATGCGCCAGAACACTTGGAACGGGTTTGCGCCATCTAGGATTGCCGCCTCGATTGTTTCCTCTGAAATTCCGCGCAACGCGGCCGAGAGGATCACCATCGCAAAGCCCGTTTGTATCCAAACAAGGATCACCATGAGAAAGAAGGAATTCCAAAACGGGATCGTGATCCAGGCCTGCGGCGCGCCGCCAAAATACGTGACAACAGCGTTGAGCAAACCGATTTGCTCCTGACCTTCGCCACGATAATCGTAGACGAACTTCCAGATCACCGATGCGCCAATGAACGAGATTGCCATGGGCATAAAGATCAGCGATTTTGCGATATTGCCCCAACGAATTCGATCCGTAAGTGCCGCGGCGATCAAGCCAAAGAACGTAGACGCCGCAGGAACAACAACAAGCCATAACAGGTTGTTTTTCATAGATTCCGCGAATTTTTCATCCACAAGAAGCCACGCAAAGTTTTCGGAGCCGACGAACTCTTCGCCTCGTGTATCATGGAACGACAGCCAAACCGACATCACAACAGGATAAAGGAGATACATCGTGAGAAGTGCCAAGGCCGGAAACAAAAACAGCCACGGGCGAATAACGGCGGCTCGGTTTATGTTTTGGCCCGCATTGGGACCACGAGCGGGAAATGCACGGTCAAGAAGGAGGTTGGACAGATAGAAATAAGCCACACACCCAAAGACACCTACAACAACAGTAAATAGCGCCCAAAAGAGCTGTTCCATCGCGGCCTCGATACATTAATGGGATAAGAGTCGAAGGCCCCGCAGAGCGTACGGGACCTTCTGGGAGGAAAGGCGTTACTTAATGCCGTCCCATGTTGTTTGGATATCGGTTGCGACCGCTTCGGCATCTTTGCCGCCGACATAGTCGACCATACCTGTCCAGAATGCACCGGCACCAATTGCACCTGGCATGAGGTCAGATCCATCAAAGCGGAACGTATCAGCACCAAGGAGGATATCGCCCATCTTGCGTTGCGCATCGTTTTGATAGACCGCAGCATTTACACCAGCGTGTGGCGTCAAGAATCCGCCCTGCGCCATCCAAATCTCATGCGCGATGGGGGACTTGATGTACTCCAACAATGCGCGCGCGCCTTTGGAGTCGTTAGTGATTGTCATCACCGTTCCAGCACCCAGAACGGGCTTGCCGAGGTCTTCGGCTTCAAACGCTGGGAAGTAGAAGAAATCTGCATCTTCGCCAACAACTGTGCCTTCAGGGAAGAACGCAGGGATGAAGCTCGCTTGGCGATGCATGTAGCATTGTGGTGGTGACTCAAACAAACCCTTCGGGCTATCGCGGAAGTCGGTTGATGCAACGGCACCTGCACCGCCAGCGACGTAATCGTCATTGCGCGCGAAACTTCCGAATGCCTCGATTGCTTTAATGATCGCAGGATCGTTGAAAGGAATTTCGTTGGCGACCCATTGGTCATAAACTGAGGGCTCGGCTGTGCGCAGGAGCATATCCTCAACCCAGTCAGTCGCGGGCCATCCCGTCGCAGAACCAGACCCTACGCCAATACACCAAGGCGTATCGCCATCGGCAACGATTTGATCAGAGAGCGCTTGGAGTTCTTCCATCGTTGTTGGAATTTCATAGCCTGCGTCCTCAAAATTCTCTGGAACGTACCAAACCAGAGATTTCAGGTCAGCGCGGTAAAACAAGCCATAGAACTGATCGTTGCCGTCCTGATCTGCGTAAGTCGCCAAATCCACCCACGATTGGCCCGCGGCGTAATTATCGCGCACCCAGTCAGCATCTGAGGACTCAAGCGGGGCGAGCAATCCTTTGGATGCAAGGTTCGCGGCAAGCCCTGGCTGAGGGAATACAGCGATATTCGGTGCCGATCCGGCCTCTGTATCAATCAAAATCTGCTGTTCGAAGCTGTCAGAGCCTGAGTACTGAACGTCAATTCCAGTCGCCTCTTCAAAATAGGCCATTGCAGCCTCAAAGCGGTCCTTTTCACTTCCTAGCCAAGGCCCGAATACGGTTACCGTTTCGCCAGACAGGTCCATTGACTTGAGGGCTTCGTAGCTTTCCCAGGTGAACTCCCCCTCGCCCGGCGCGATCATCAGTTCCGCCTGTGCTGCGCCCGCACTCAATGCAATGACGGCAACTCCTGTTAGTAAATTCGTTTTCATTTCATCCTCCCAAAAGGTGCTTTGCACCCAGACTGTTTCAAATACTCAGGCAAGCCCGCGATGCGAATCTATCCAAAGCGCTTTGACAAATCTACCATCGTTGATCAAAGACCAAGAGTCAACGCAGGCCATGGCCTCTCGAAAAAATCTTTAATTTAATAATATATCTTTGTTTTGACGTTCCAGTTCGAATACCCTATTGTTAATCGAAAATTTTAAGCGCTTTGGAAAACATGAATCTCAAAACACTCTCCGAACTTCTGGGCCTAAGCCAAACCACGGTGAGCCGCGCGCTGAACGGCTATCCAGAAGTGAGTGAGAAAACGCGCCTCAAGGTTCAGCAAGCGGCCAGAAAATATAACTATAGCCCCAACACCCGCGCCCAGAGCCTCGCAACGGGGCGCGCTATGGCCATCGGCCATGTCATCCCGATGTCGAGCAATCATGAGATGGTGAACCCGATCTTCGGGGATTTTATCGCTGGCGCCGGAGAAGCATATGCCAAGGCAGGTTATGATATGCTCCTTTCAGTGGTTCCCGATAGCGACGAGGAACAGGCATACCGACGCATGGCCGCACGCGGCTCAGTCGATGGGATCATCGTCCACGGCCCCCGCAAAGATGATCCCCGCGTTGCGATCCTTAAGGAAATCGGCATGCCATTTGTGGTTCATGGCCGAATGATGGGAAGCGAAACGGGATACTCATGGCTCGATATCAACAACACGCGCTCATTCCAACGCGCCACAGACCTGCTACTTGACCTAGGACACAAACGGATTGCGCTGCTGAACGGTATCGAAACGATGGATTTTGCGGCAAGGCGGCGTGCGGGATACCTTGAAGCGCTGCGCAAGCGTGACATTCCAATCGACCCTTCGCTCATGTTTTCCGAGGAAATGACCGAACAAAACGGTTATGCCGTAAGTAAGGCCCTACTCGCCGGCCCCAACCCGCCGACCGCCTTTTTAGTTTCTTCTTATATTATGGCGATCGGCGTGCGGCGCGCAATTGGGCGAGCGGGATTGACGATGGGAAGCGATGTTTCCGTAGTGACGCACGACGATGACCTCTCCTATCTCAAGAACGGACACGACATCCCCTCTTTCACCGCAACGCGCTCCTCTGTACGCGATGCGGGCAAAACGTGCGCCGAGATCCTCTTGGGCTCGATTGCTTCAGGCAACGAGCAACCCGTTCAGGAGTTATGGGAAACTGAGTTGACACTCGGCCGCTCAACTGGCCCGAACCCCAACAAGCCCTGACACACTGATGATTTATTTTTTTCGAGAGCTAAAAAAATATATTTGCCAGCACAGGAACGTGGTTATAAAAGACCTCAATGCAATATGATCGAAGGCCAGACAATGACCCATAAACGCCTCTCTTTGCTGGCTGATATCGGCGGAACCAATACTCGTGTTGCTCTTTGCGATGGCGCCGAGGTACTTACCTCATCTATTCGCCGTTTTCGAAATGCGGAATACTCCGACCTCTCGGGCGTACTCAAAAGCTACCTTGAGGCCGCTGACGACATAGAGTGCGTCGGTGCGTGTGTCGCTGCGGCCGGTCCGGTTCGCGACGGCGTCGCAACGATGACGAATCTAAATTGGACCATTGATCCGGTTTCGGTTGCCAGGGCTACGGGTGCAAAAACTGTTTCAATTTTGAATGATCTTCAGGCCCAAGGTCACGCCCTAGGGCACCTTGACCCCTCTGCCCTCACCGAAATCAGAGCAGGAAAACCCGCTGGCCCCCACGCCGCGCAGCTCGTGATTGGTGTCGGCACGGGCTTCAATGCCGCTGCGGTCTACAACACCGCCGCGGGGCGTCTCGTTACACCTTCAGAATGCGGACATATCACAATGCCCATCCGTTCAGAGGACGACCTTCGGCTAAGTCAGTCCGTCGAGAAGGCACATGGCTTCCCCGGCGTAGAAGATGTACTCTCGGGGCGCGGATTAGAACGCCTATACGCTTGGCATCAGTCTGGAAACGCTCAAGAAATCACAAAATCCGCCTCGGACATCATTTCTTCCATGCAGACGGGAGACGACCCGCTCGCCTCAGCCTCCGTCGCCACCTTTAGCCGCATTCTCGGCGCGGTTGCGGGTGACTTGGCGCTCGTTCATCTGCCGTTTGGCGGCATCTATTTGATCGGTGGCGTCGCGCGTGCAATGCAACCTTATTTAGTGGAACACGGCTTCAATGAGACCTTCCGTGACAAAGGGCGTTTCGCAGATTTCGTGGACACTTTCTCGATCTCGACTGTCGAGGATGATTACGCCGCACTCATCGGTTGCGCACAGCACCTGTCACATCTGACCAAATAAAATTCGGCTTCTCGGTAAGCTAATTTTAACACTCAATCCCCTAAACAAGTTCCAAGAGACAGGAACAACAGGGGATTCAAGTGGCAGATCACGCACTCCATAACACGGAAAACACAAGATGACGGCCCGCGTTCAATTGCAGGGGCGTCTCGGCCTGCCGGAAGCGGAACCCCTTGCACAACGTCTGCGGGCCGCGCGCGGTGATGATGTTGCAGTTGATGCCGCGCAGGTCACCCATCTTGGCGTTCTCTGCCAACAAGTACTCCTGTCGGCCGCTGCTGAGTGGCACGCCGCGGGACGCTCGTTCAAGATCGTAAACCCGTCTGATGATTGTGTCGATCACCTCGCGCTTTGCGGCCTGTCCCCCGCTTCATTTGAGGAGAGTAACGAGTGAGCCTAAATATCCTTGCCGTAGACGATAGCCGCACGATGCGCGACATGATTAGCCTCGCCCTTCGACAGGCCGGGTTTGAACCCACCCTCGCTGAAGACGGGCAACACGGCCTGGAGGTGCTCGAGGATTTCACACCTGACGCGATCATAACCGATATTAATATGCCCCGCCTTGACGGCTTTGGCTTTATCGACGCCGTTCGCAAAATCCCGGAACGCCGCGCCATTCCCATTCTGGTTCTCACGACAGAAAGCGCAACAGAACTAAAAGCCCGCGCTCGCGAAGCAGGCGCCACTGGATGGATCGTAAAGCCCTTCGATCCCGCCAAATTGGTACGTGCGCTTGAAATGGTCACTGGTTAGGAGGTCCGCATGACAGATCAGCATGATCCAATGGCCGAAATTCGTACCGCGTTTTTCCAAGAATGCGAGGAATTACTCGAGGCATTGCAAGATGGCTTAATGGCGATGCAGGACGGCTCCAGCGATCAGGAGACCATCAATGTGGTTTTCCGCGCAGTTCATTCCATTAAGGGCGGTGCCGGTGCATTTGGACTGGATGATCTTGTTCGTTTTGCGCATCGCTACGAGACAACATTGGATTATGTGCGCGCAGGTACGCTTACGCCCGCGGGAGTGGCACTCAAGATCTTCTTTCGCGCCGCAGACATACTGAGCGATATCGTACGAGCATCGCGTGACGGTGAACCGATTGAGAATGCTTCAGTCGAGGAAGTTCTCGCTCTATTGCTCGACCTCACGGGAGATGATCCTGAAGAAGAGGAAGAAATCGATCCAAGTGAATTTGTCGCAACAGGTATGGGTATCGCTTTAGACATTATCGATCTGCCGCCACTATCAGCACCCGAGAACGCCCCCGCGACCCAGACAGCCCTCCGCGAGTTAGAGGTCTCTAATTCTACGGCAAATGAGACTATGCGCGCATTCGAAATATTGTTTAAGCCGCAGAGTGGCCTCTACGCATCAGGGAACGAACCCGTATTCATATTTCGTTTACTGCGGAACCTTGGGCAAATTTCCGTTGAAGTGGACAAGAGCACATTACCTGACCTAGAGGACCTAGCTGCCGAAGAAAGCTATCTGAGCTGGAAAATCACCTTGATTACGCAGGAAAGCTCAGCACAAATTCACGAGGCATTCGACTTCGTCATCGACTTCTGCAGCCTCGAAATCCAAGAAGTTCCCCTACCGCAGATACAACCTTCTCCCGACGGTCCGGCGCTAGATACTTCAATTAGCCAATCTGAGGAGCAAGGATCGCCGGTGCCCCCAGCATCGCCTCCTCAACCATTGTCTACTTCAGACGAACTTCCCTCAGCAACCAAGACACGAGCTACAGTCCGTGTAGATCTCGAACGCGTAGATCGCCTCGTAAACTTAGTCGGCGAGCTTGTCATTAATCAGGCAATGCTCTCGCAAATCGTGGCAGAAACGGGATTACAGCGGAACACATCAGTATTCACTGGCTTAGACGAGCTTCAACAACTAACGCGGGACATACAAGACAGCGTAATGATGATCCGTGCACAACCAGTCAAGACGCTGTTCCAGCGCATGGCGAGAATTGTCCGGGAATCCTCGGCTGCTGTTGGCAAAGAGGTGCACCTGAAAACTGTCGGAGAAGGTACAGAAGTCGACAAGACGGTCATTGAGCGCCTTGCTGATCCGCTAACACATATGATCCGCAATGCAGTCGATCACGGACTTGAGACAACCGATAATAGGATAGATGCGGGCAAACCAAGCACAGGCGTTATCTCTCTATCCGCCCGTCACCGCTCCGGTCGTGTCGTTATCGAGGTCAGTGACGACGGAGGCGGAATCAACCGATCAAAGGTCCTTTCAAAAGCAATTTCAAAAGGACTTGTCGCCGAGGACGCACAACTATCGGATAGCGAAATCGATAACATTCTATTCCTACCCGGCTTTTCGACCGCCGACCAGATCTCAAACATTTCCGGACGCGGTGTTGGCATGGACGTCGTCAGAAGTTCTATTCAGGCGCTAGGCGGACGTGTAGCAATATCATCTGCCGAAGGCTTGGGAACGACCTTCTCAATAAGCCTCCCCCTGACCCTAGCGGTCCTTGACGGCATGGTCGTGCAAGTCGCCGGTGAAACCCTCGTAGTTCCTCTAAACACGATCGAAGAAACACTAACGCTAGAACCTGAAGCAATTAGTTCCCTCGATCCGAACACCTCCGTCGTCAACGTGCGAAACGGATTTGTACCACTACTCGATCTTGGGGCAGCGCTCGGTTTCCAAGCGCCACGAGAAGACTATGCGGGCTCAATCGTTCTTCTTATAGCGCAAGAGAACGGCAGCAGAGCCGCGCTCATCGTCGACGAAATTCGAGACCAACGGCAAGTGGTCATCAAGGGGCTCCAAGAACGCTATGGTCGCGCTCCCGGCATAGCAGCGGCGACCATTCTTGGTGACGGGCAAATCGCCCTTATCCTTGATCCCGTTGATATTGTCGCTAGCGCCTCAAGTATAGCAACCGCCAACGAAAATTCGATTGATTTAGCAGGGTAGACTGATGACAGAAAATGCCAATAACTCGGTAATTGAACTTCTTTCTTTCAAGGTGGGCGAGCATGAATTTGCTGTCGATATCATGTCTGTCCGAGAAATCCGAGGCTGGACGCGCGCAACCCCTCTTCCTCACTCACCACATTACGTGCGAGGGGTCATTAACTTAAGAGGCACCGTATTGCCAATTATAGACCTCGCCGCTCGAATTGGTGAACCCATTACAGAAATTGCCACCAGAAGCGTATTCATAGTCGTACAATTCGAGAACGACATTGTAGGCCTTCTTGTCGACGCCGTATCTGACATCATCTCTGTGAATACTGATGAATTGCAAACCCCTCCAGACTTGAACACAGACGGAACCCACACGTTCGTGAGCGCACTCACAATCGTGGACGAACGAATGCTTCGCGTTCTAGATTTGCGCGCGATTCTCATCATAGCACCGCTGGAAGCTGCATGACCCTGGCTCATCAAGGCGATAGCGCGATTGACGGCGGCATTACCGCTAGTCAATTTGAGCTAATCGCGGCAATTGCGCATTCTGAGGCCGGCCTCGTATTCCAAAAGTCGAAATCCGCTCTCGTCGCTTCACGGCTTTCCAAGCGGCTACGGCTCCTCAAGATTGAGAGTTTTGGCGACTATTGCGACCTAGTTTCTTCCCACGAAGGCTCCGAAGAGATTCAACAAATGATTTCTGCTTTGACGACGAATATCTCGAGCTTCTTTCGCGAGCGCCATCATTTCGATGCGGTAAAAAACCACGTGCTTCCCTCAATTGAAAAGAATGCAACACAAAATTCGAAAATCCGAATCTGGTCCGCAGGTTGCTCGATGGGAATGGAAGCATATTCCATAGCAATTACGATCATGGAGACATGGCCGCAGGCGCAAGATCTGGACATAAAAATTCTGGCCACAGATATTGATCGAAGTGTCCTTGAAACCGGAATAGCAGGCATTTTTGACCACGGTCAAGTTTCTACGGTTCCTGAAGGGCTCAGGGAAAAATATTTTCACCGCCAGCATGACCCAAAGCTGTACCAAGTTTGTGAGTCGCTTCGCAGGATGATCACATTTCGCGAGTTAAACCTGCTAAAGCCTTGGCCAATATCTACAAAGTTTGATGTCATCTTTTGTCGAAACACAGTGATTTACTTTGATGACGCCACACAGAGAAAACTATGGCCAAGATTCCAGAACGTCCTTCTTCCAGAAGGATGGCTTTTCGTCGGCCATTCTGAACGTATTCCGGAAAACTCAGGAACCGATTTTAAGAGTTTAGGTATGACGATGTACCAACGTCGAAACGATATCAGCAAGCAATGATCAATACGCAACTGGGGAAGATAATATGACTTTGAGAGAGCAACTACGCGTTTTGGTCGTGGATGACATGTCCACTAGTCGAGGATTACTAACGCAAGCCCTCGATGCCTTCGGTGTTAGAAATGTGGCAAGTGTTGCAGATGGCCCATCCGCATTGAAAGCACTGGAAATATCGCCAGTCCACCTCGTAATTTCTGATTACAATATGCCGAAGATGGATGGCCTACATCTTCTTCATGCACTACGCCAAAACCAACGCACCAAAGGAGTTGGTTTTATACTGATCACAGGTCGCGCGGACCGAGCGATTATTGAAAAGGGTAAACAGCTTGGTATGAACAATTTTCTCAAGAAGCCGTTTGAGCCGCTTCAACTCAAAGCCTGTATCGAAGCCGTGGTTGGCCGACTGTGAACTTGAAAAACACTTCGAGCGAGTACGTTAATGTAGGTTTGTCCGAATTACTTGAACGAATATCAAACGAGCTGGCTTCGTTAGAGTGTTCCACCCAAAATATCCAACAATACCTTGGCGATCTCTTAGGTGACCGTGAAGTCGCAAACGAGTATGTGGTTGACTTACAATCGTTGGATGCAATGACGCAGACTCTATGTGATCTTAAGAACCTGATGTTTATCCTCTCGCAGATCAGTGACTGGGAGGCGTTCCCGCCAATTCCCCTCTCGGAGATTTCACGAGCACTCAAGCTTAAGAGTTTAACCGACAGGTTACTGTGCGAGCAGCCAAATCCAAGAGAGAACGAAGCGCATGACGTTACTTTCTTTTAGATGTCTATCGCCATTAAATTTATGGAAGATTAGAGTGAGACTCTTGACCGCGGAAAAGAAAAGGCGGCCCCTCGTAAATTAGGGACCACCTCGTAATGTATCCGAGTTAGCGGCTAGCTGACCACCAGCCCTTTTTTTTCGGCTTCGGGGTGGCAGGTTCAGAAATCTCAGCGGCCTCTGTAACGGCTTCGGCCACCACTTTCTCCGGCTCAGACTTCGCTTCGATTTCTGGCTTAGACTCAGCAACGAGTATCTCTGAACTTACAGGTTCTTTTGCCTTTGGCTTAGCCTTTGCCCGCTTACGCGGCGCTTTGGGTTCTGCATCAGGTTTCGGTTCATCAACCGGTGCATCCGAAACAACTGTAGTTTCAGCGTTTGCAGCTTCCTCCGAGGCTTCCACCTTCTTCTTCCGAGGCGCCCGTTTGCGAACAGGCTTCTTGACCGGCTCTTCGGTCGCGTCTTGTGGCGGCTGCTCTGCTTCAGCTTCTACTTTGACTTCAACTGTCTCTTCAGCCACCGCATCAGACTTTTTCCGACGCGGGGCTCTCTTACGCTTTCTCGGAGCTTCTTCGCTAACCTCAACGTTTGGCTCCGCGACTTCAGCAGGCTTCTCTTCGACGTTGACTTCAGTCACCTTATCTTTGCTGTCTTCGGCGGCAACTTGATCTGCGGATTGATCTGCGGAGTTACTTGCGTCCGAATTTGCTTCAGCGGCATTCGCGTTCTCGCCATTACCGTTTCCGCGACGGCGACGACGACGGCGGCGACGCTTCTTGGGCGCACCCTCTTCATTTTGCTGCACGTTGTTCTCGGGCGCTGGGGGTTCTTCACTCGTGATATTGTCGAGCTCTTCGTCCAGACTTTCCATCAGCGAAGCATCTGCAGACACCACGGCAGTTTCCGTTGCGCGTAGATTACGTGTGGCCGTTTTGAATCTTTCGATACTGAAATCCGGGCTCACCAGGAACGGATCAGCTTCGATACGCACAGACAGGCCATAGCGCGCTTCGATTTGCGCGATGTGTTCACGCTTGTTGTTGATGAGGAAATTCATGATGCCAACAGGCGCCTTGAGTAGAACTTCCCGCGCACGGCGACGAACGCCCTCTTCTTCCAGTTGACGCAAAATCGCCAGCGCGAGGTTGTCATCAGAACGGATCAAGCCTGTTCCGTGGCAGTGGTGACAGGGTTGGGTTGTCGCCTCGAGCATACCGGGACGTAGGCGCTGACGGGACATTTCCATCAATCCAAAGCCGGAAATTCGCCCGACTTGGATGCGCGCACGGTCGGTCTTGAGCTTCTCCTTCATCCGCTTTTCAACGGCTGAATTGTTGCGACGGTCTTCCATGTCGATAAAGTCTATCACGATCAGACCGGCAAGGTCCCGCAAACGAACCTGACGCGCCACTTCTTCTGCGGCCTCCAAGTTGGTCTTGGTTGCGGTTTCCTCGATCGAACCTTCTTTGGTGGCGCGGCCTGAGTTAACGTCGACAGCAACCAGTGCTTCGGTGACATCGATCACGATGTAGCCACCGGACTTCAACTGCACGGTCGGATTGAACATACCAGAGAGGTAACTCTCTACCTGATAACGTGCATAAAGTGGCAGCGGATCGGTATAGCGTTTCACGTTCTTGGCATGGGACGGCATGATCATTTTCATGAAGTCCTTGGCCACGCGATAACCCGCTTCGCCCTCAACCAGCACCTCATCGATATCACGGTTATAAAGATCGCGAATCGTGCGCTTAATCAAATCGCCTTCTTCGTAAATCTTCGCGGGAGCGATCGACTTTAGCGTCAATGCGCGAATTTGTTCCCACAGACGTTGAAGATATTCGTAGTCGCGTTTGATCTCGGGTTTTGTACGCTCTGCTCCGGCGGTGCGCACAATGAGGCCCGCACCTTCTGGAACGTCGATCTCTTGAGCAATCTGCTTGAGCTTCTTGCGATCTGCGGCGTTCGTGATCTTACGCGAAATTCCACCACCACGGGCAGTATTCGGCATCAAGACACAGTAACGCCCGGCAAGCGACAGGTAAGTCGTGAGTGCAGCACCTTTGTTGCCGCGCTCTTCCTTAACCACTTGAACCAAAAGGATTTGGCGAACTTTGATGACTTCTTGAATCTTGTATTTGCGCGGACGGAACTTGCGTGGCGCGCGAACTTCTTCGGTTACATCATCATCTGCAACGGACTCGATATTCTCATCTTTATCAGTCGCTTCTAGCGCCTCGTCATCAGAGTCACTGTCATCTGAATCGTTGCCATCTTCGGATTTGTCGTCTGTCGCTTCATCAGCAGCCGGCGTTTCGACTGGAGTTTCAGAAACCAACTCCATTGGCGAGCTACCTTCAAGCTCGTCATTGTTGGTATCATCGTCAAGATCGACGACATCCATGCCTGAAATGCCTTGAGCGGGCTTCTCGCCCTCTTCATTTGAGGTTTCCGAAGCAACTTCTTTGGTTTCAACGGCATCACCGTTGTTTGCCTCTGCCGCTTTGCCACCACGACGGCGACGGCGGCGCTTGGGCGCGGGCTGTTCTTCGTCTTCTTCTTGGGATTTTGCGTAAGCACGTTCCTCGGCCAACAGCGCTTCGCGATCGGCAACAGGGATTTGATAGTAATCGGGATGAATTTCCGAGAACGCTAAGAAACCATGCCGGTTTCCGCCGTAGTCAATGAAAGCCGCCTGAAGTGAGGGCTCTACCCGTGTAACTTTTGCTAGATAGATATTGCCAGCAAGCTGGCGTCTGTTTTCGGCCTCAAAGTCAAATTCCTCAACTTTGGTTCCGTCAACCACCACAACGCGAGTTTCCTCCGCGTGGGTGGCGTCGATAAGCATTTTCTTAGCCATTTTATCTCTTTGCACACGTACAACCCACACCTTTCAGAAAGGAGGGTGCGTCTTGTATGGTGTCTAATTTGGGCGAGGTCTGCGCACCGGGAGGCTGGCATTACAGCGGGGTTGGCGTTGCCAACGGTTGCTCCTTGCCTCTGTATTCCGGCGCGTCTCATCGCGTTTCTGCTCCGATGCTCATTACCACTGGGATAATGTCATCCGTTCATGCGCCCGGGCCGGCTTGCGGCCTCGCGGGCAAATTAGTGGCCTTGCGGCCTATCGGTCTGCGCCGTCGTCAGAGCTATCACTCCGTCCCGCCGGTCGCAGCGAAACTCTCCGTGCGGTACTGTCCTCAATTGGACGGCCCACCGTATGACGATATTAATGGGCTTGTTAGGCAAATGACAATGGGGAAAATGGTTAACGCGCAACTTGAACCAACAAATTGCGCGCATTTTTAAGCAAATAGACGAAACGTGCCTAAATATATTCCGAACGAGAGAGCGCGTATTTCGCCATTTTCTCATTTAGGGTTCGGCGCGGGAGGCATAATTCTTCCATTACGTTCACGATGCTGCCCTTGTGACGGCGCATTGTGTTATCGATCAACATACGCTCGAACGCCTCGACATATTCCTTCAGCGGCTTGCCATCTGTGGTCATGGTTGGGGCGACATCATCGTTGTCTGCCATCAATAGGCTGGCGATTGTGCCCGATCCCCGACGATTTTGCAGAACCGCACGTTCAGCAATATTGATAAGCTGGCGTACATTGCCCGGCCATGGTGATTGCAAAAGCTGCGCCGCCTCTTGCGCGCTAACCTGCGGGGCTTCGCAGCCGTATTCCTCGGCGAATTGCTCCGACAAGCGTGTAAACAGCAAGAGAATATCTTCGCCCCGTTGGCGCAAAGGAGGAAGTGTGATTTTCAGAGCAGCCAACCGATAGAAGAGATCTGCGCGCAGCGCATCTTCACAGGTTTTGCCCTGTTCCTGTAGATTACAAATCGCGATGATCCGTGTCTCTGCGGGGGTTCCCTGATCGTTCATGAACGTCAAAAGACGCGCCTGAAGGCTTTGGCTCAGGGCCTCAACATCCTCAAGAACAAGCGTCCCGCCGCGTGCGGCCTCAACAAGTGGCTGATTTCCACCCTCATCAATCGGGCCAAACAAGCGCCGTGTGAGCTCCTCTTCTTCAAAGGCCGCGCAGGAGATCAGCTTGAACTTCTTCCCTGCCCGCGCACCAACGGCATGAAGCGCGTGAGCGACCAAAGTTTTGCCTGTTCCAGTCTCACCTTCGATAAGGACGTGTCCGTCAGCCTGCCCGAGGTCCAGAATATCTTCACGCAGACGCTCCATTTCTGGGCTTGCACCGATGAGTTTCTTCATCACCGCACCGCCGTCGCCCAATTCACGCCGCAACGCGCGGCTATCTAGCGTCAAGCGTCGGGTCTGTGTTGCCTTCTTGGCAAGATCGGTCATTTGATCAGGGTTGAACGGTTTTTCTAGGAAATCATAAGCCCCTACCCGCATCGCCTCTACGGCCATCGGTACATCACCGTGCCCCGTAATCAGAATGACGGGCAAGCCGGAATCCACGCTCATCAATTTGCGTAAAAAGCCCATTCCATCCATGCCCGGCATCCGAATGTCCGAAACAACAATGCCCGGATAGTCTGCGCCCACGGATTTCAGCGCCTCTTCGGCACTCGCATAGGACTCCGTATCGAAGCCCGAAAGCGCCAACCACTGGCTGATCGATTGGCGCATATCTTTTTCGTCATCCACGATGGCGATTTTCATGGCTTTGGCCATTTTGTCCTCATTCGGCTGCTTCGTATTCTTCACTTAATATGGGGAGCGTTACTTCAAATACAGCCCCCCCCTTGGCGGAATGTCGCGCTGTCAGTCGTCCACCAAAATCGTTAACGATGCCGCTGGAAATGGCAAGCCCAAGGCCCACACCATCTCCGGGAGCTTTCGTAGTATAAAACGGTTCGAACAAAGAGTCCAAATCTTCGATACCTTCGCCATTGTCCCGTACAGCCAAAACTGCGCTCTCCCCAGCGGTCAGAAGCACCTCAATTTTGGGGTTCTGGGACGTTTTGGTGGCGTCGAGGGCGTTGCGGAACAGGTTAATAATCACCTGCTCCAACCGCATCTGGTCGGCCAGAACCATGACTGGCTCACGAGGAATTGTACGCGTCACCTCAACGTGGCGCTGCTTGAGTTGCGGCTCCATCATCGAGAGTGCCGAAGATAGCGCCTGTCGCAAATCAAAGGGTCGGAACGTATCACCACCCTTGCGCGCATAGCTTTTAAGCTGCTTGGTAATTGCGCCCATCCGCTCGATCAGGTCGTCAATGCGCTGGAAACTCGCCTGCGCTTCTTCGGGACGTTTACGCTGTAGGAGGAGCTTGGCACCCGCAAGGTACGTTTTCATAGCCGCGAGGGGCTGGTTGAGTTCGTGCGACACAGCCGCCGACATCTCGCCGAGGGCGGCGAGCTTGGAGCTTTGGGCCAAGGTCTGCTCAGCCATATCAAGGTGTTTTTCGACCTTTTCACGCTCGGCAATTTCACGCTGAAGTCTTTGATTAAGTTGGCGAAGTTCCGCGGACTCGTTCTGAAAGAACATTGATGACAGCCGCGCACGGCGGGAAGTGAAATAAAACCCGAGCGCGATAAGCAGCGCAAACACCATGATCTCGAGCGCCAGAACGCCGTTCACCTTGTCCCGCACCGAGGCGAAACTCGTGAAGCTGGTCATTTTCCAGCCTTGGAAGGGCACTCGCACCTCTTGGCGCATGAGTGCCTCGCCCTGCAAATAGGCTTCGACAGGCAGGTCAATCCATGTGCTATCTGCCCAATCCGAAGTCGCGTTGATCGCCCGCAAAATCGCGGTCGACGGGCTTTGCGCAGCAAGGGCGTTTGTCTCGTTCAGCCCGCGCCACCGCGGTTCCGTTGACAGGATAATCCGGCCCTCGGAATCCGTAACCATGACCGCGTCGGCGGTCCCTTTCCAGCCAGTTTCAAACTGGCGAAGGTTCACATCGACAACGATAACGCCAGCGAACTTCTGATTGACCGAAAGCTTTTGAGAATATGCAAAAGAGGCTGGTCCCGATTCTGTTTGCTCAATGCTAAAAACGGTTCCCTCTGCACGCGACGCGGCGACAAAAGGTGCCGAGTTTCGCGCGTTCAGGCCCAGTTTATTACGATCGGTCGCCGCCACGACGCGCCCGCCCTCGTCGAGCAACTGAAGCCCCGAAATGCCGATTTCTTCGGCGTAGGTAATAAGGTGCTGGCTCGATTTGCTATAGTCACCCGAACTCAGCGCATTCGTCAAAGCGGGGTCACGACCAAGGAGTTGCGGCACGATAGCGCTTCGACGCAGCTCGGCGATCATGTTCCCAGAATATAGAGCCAATCGCACCTGCGCGCGACTTCGCGTTGTTTCGGTGTACCGCTCCGTCAGGAGCATGTTCGTTGTCCAGACAACGGCCACACCTGCAACAATCGCAAAGATCAGAATTAGCCGCAGCCACCAGCCTGTTTTCACAACGCGTATACCTCTTGCGCGTCCTGAACGGCGCGATTTATCGGCGCGTTCGGGCGTCTCATTCTTGTCTTGCGTCATGTCCCCATTCGAAGTGACTGGGGAGCTAGGGTCTTGAGCAGCCATGCCCTACAATAGGACGATGTAAGCGCCTGCTCAAGATAATGTCCCTATGCGTTGATCATCTGGCCCACAAGCGAGCGGAAAAACGCCTGTCCGTCGGTCCCTACATGCACATCGTCAAACGCGCGTTCTGGGTGCGGCATCATGCCAAGGACACGTTTATTCGCGCTCAGCACGCCCGCAATATCATCGGTCGAACCATTGGGATTATCCTGATATGTGAACGCAACACGGCCTTCATCCTTCAGGCGCGCAACCGTATCGGCGTCGGCTGTGTAGTTTCCGTCGTGGTGGGCAATCGGAATATCGATCACCTGCCCCACTTCGTAACCCTGTGTGTAGGCGCTCTCTGCGTTTTGAACGACAAGCGGCGTTGTCTTGCAGATGTACTTCAGTCCTGCGTTCCGAAGCAACGCCCCCGGAAGAAGGCCCGTTTCTGTCAAAATCTGAAAGCCATTGCAAACGCCGAATACGTGTCCGCCCTTGTTGGCGAATTCAACAACCGACTGACAAATCGGGCTCTGCGCAGCAATCGCACCACAACGCAGATAATCGCCAAAACTAAAGCCACCTGGAACACCGACAAAATCGAGGCCCGACGGGAGGCTTGTGTCCTTGTGCCAAACCATTTCGACATCAGCACCGCTTTCGCGAAGTGCCACCGCAAGATCGCGATCACAGTTGGAACCGGGGAATACAATGACAGCAGCTTTCATGATCGTGGTCCTTTTAGGCAGTAAATTGAGTGATAACAGCAACGCCCGGTGCGGTCGGCCCGTTAAAGGCGCGCAACTCGTCACTGGCAGCAGAGAGAGGGATTTCGCGAGCGATGAGCGGCGACATATCCACCGCCCCACTCTCGATCAACGACAGCAGGCTCGGATATCGCCACGACGGCATGCCGCGTGTTCCATACAACGCGAGATTACCCAAGTAGACAGCGCTCATATTGATATTCATGTGTGCCGTATGCCCAACAGGCATTCCGACCTGAACGTGCCGCCCAAGTGGGCGCAAACATTCGATTGAGGCGTTTGTTGTTGCCTCAATGCCAAGCGCTTCGATGCTAACGTGAGCGCCACCGCCGGCTAATTCGCGAATGGCTTTGGCGGGGTCGCCTTTCAACGCATTCACCGCCGCATCGGCACCGAGGCCCAAAGCATGGGTGAGTTTCTCTTCAACTATATCCACCACAACGACCCGCGCGCCGAGCGCCTTGGCCAAGAGGAGCGCGGAAAGTCCGACGCCGCCCGTTCCGTGGACAGCAACCCACTCGCCCGCCTGAACAGCTGCACGCCCTGTCAAAGCGTGCCAAGCAGTCGTGACGCGGCAACCCAGCCCCGCCGCGATTGTAGGCGAAAGTCCTTCTGGAAGGCGCGCAAGGTTATGATCGAAGGGCACGGCGATATATTCAGCAAAAGCGCCCGGCTCGATAAATCCAGGCAAGCGCTGATCGGGGCAGGTATTTTGATGCCCCGATTGACAAGACGGACAGGAACCGCACGCTAGAATAAACGGCGCAACCAATCGGTCGCCCACCGCGTATTTTGCGCGCGGCCCCGCCTCTACGACTGTGCCGCAATATTCATGGCCCGGAATCTGGCCCGGCTTGACGCGCGGATGCTCGCCAACCCAACCATGCCAATCCGAACGGCAAACACCACAGGCCGCCACTTCAAGAACAACGCCATCTTCCGGACACACCGGATCAGCGACCGTCTCAAGCGAGAGGTCAGCGTTATATTCCCGAAGGACGGCGGCGCGCATTACGCGATCTCGATTGTGTAGCTTTCGATAACGGTATTCGCGAGCAGCTTTTCGCACATCTCGGCAACGGTCGCTTCGGATGTGCCATCGGCAAGGTCAAGCTCGATAACCTTGCCTTGGCGTACATCATTCACACCGTCAAATCCAAGCGTACCCAGCGCATGACGCACTGCGGCCCCCTGAGGGTCGAGAACACCGTTTTTTAGCATCACATGTACACGGGCTTTCATGGCAGCACTTTCTTTTAGAGAGGAATTTAGTTGATGAGGGTCGGTTTACTCGGGGGGTGCGTCACGTTCGACGGCATAACGCCCAAACGCTTGGCAACCTCGGTATAAGCATCGGCCAAATCGCCGAGATCCTGACGGAATACGTCTTTGTCGAGCTTGCGGCCAGTTTCGATATCCCACAAACGACAGCTATCAGGGCTAATTTCATCGGCAACGACCAAGCGCTGGAAATCACCGTCATATACGCGGCCCATCTCGATCTTGAAATCGATCAGCGTGATGCCGACGCCGTACATAACGCCAGAGAGATAGTCGTTCACGCGAAGCGCCATTGCAACGATATCGTCCAATTCCTGCTGGGTCGCCCAACCGAATGCGATGATGTATTCTTCTGGAACCAGCGGATCGCCAAGCGCGTCATCCTTATAGGAAAACTCGACAATCGGACGCGGCATCGGTGTGCCCTCTTCGACGCCCATACGCTTGCTAAACGAACCTGCCGCGAAATTGCGCACGATTACCTCAAGGGGAACAATCTCGACCTTGCGGATGAGTTGCTCGCGCATATTCAGACGTTTCAGAAAGTGAGTCGGAACGCCGATCTGCTCCAGACCCTTCATGAAAAACTCGCTCAGGCGATTATTCAAAACGCCCTTGCCGTCAATCACACCCTTTTTCTCGGCGTTGAATGCCGTCGCATCGTCCTTAAAATACTGCACTAATGTGTCAGGTTCGGGCCCTTCAAAAAGTGTTTTTGCTTTGCCTTCATAAATCTTCGTGCGACGTGCCATATCAATTCCGATCTTCGGATGCTGCGGTTTGGTAGCCAAAGGAACATTACTACCCTGCGCGCCCTATAAGCTATGGGCCGCGTTGCCGCAAGGATCACCATCACTCTTGCAGGCGCGCGTACGAGTTGCCATATAATAAAGTATAGACTTTTTCACCTTGAACATAATCCCGAGGACAAAACATGACGACATTCGACGAACGCGAGCACGCCTATGAAGCGAAATTCGCCCATGACGCAGAAATGCAATTCAAAGCGGACGCCCGTCGTAACAAATTGGTTGGACTCTGGGCGGCGGAACTGCTGGGAAAATCAGGCGACGACGCGAACGCTTATGCCCTCGAAGTAGTTAAATCCGATTTCGAAGAAGCAGGCCATGACGATGTCGTGCGCAAAGTCACCGGCGATCTTGATGGTCTCGCGGACGAAGCCACGGTGCGCGCAAAAATGGATGAGCTTCTTCTGGTTGCTAAAGGGCAATTGCTCGAAGAGCACTAATCTAAGTGTTTGCGTGCCCCTCTACACGAACGGGCGCGCATACCCGATAGCGGGCGGCATATGAGCGCCGCTCACTATCATTATGATCAATATGAATTTGCACCTTGTTGCAAAAACTGGCATTTGACCCCCAGCCCCCAAAAATTGCGGGGCTTTATGTGTTTTAGAAAGGCAACCCGATGACCAACGCTTTGCAACGTATGCTCTCAGAGCGCGACTGGATTCTGGCGGATGGCGCTACGGGTACCAATCTGTTCAACATGGGCCTCTCTTCTGGCGATGCCCCCGAAATGTGGAACGTCGAAGAACCCGAGAAAATCAAGGCACTCTATCGCGGTGCGGTTGATGCGGGATCCGATCTGTTCCTGACCAATACGTTCGGCGGCAACGCCAGCCGTCTTAAACTTCACGATGCGCAAAACCGCGTGGGCGAGCTAAACATCGCTGCGGCGAACCTTGCACGCGAAGTTGCCGATGCTGCGGGCCGCCCTGTTGTGGTTGCGGGTTCTGTTGGCCCGACTGGTGAGATCATGGTGCCGATGGGCAGCCTAACTCACGAGATCGCGGTTGAGATGTTCCACGAGCAAGCCGTCGCCCTCAAAGAAGGTGGCGCAGATGTGCTCTGGCTTGAGACAATCTCGGCACCCGAGGAATACCGCGCCGCCGCAGAAGCATTCAAACTCGCCGATATGCCGTGGTGTGGCACGATGAGCTTTGACACCGCCGGCCGTACGATGATGGGCGTTACGTCCTCGGATATGGTTGACCTTGTTGCCAAGATCGAAAACCAGCCGCTCGCCTTTGGTGCGAACTGTGGCGTTGGGGCTTCTGATCTGCTGCGCACGGTTCAGGGTTTCTCGGCGCGTGGTACAGAAACACCGCTTATCTCCAAAGGGAACGCAGGAATTCCAAAGTTCCACGAGGGGCACATCCACTATGACGGCACGCCTGAATTGATGGCAGATTATGCCTGCCTCGCGCGTGATTCCGGTGCAACAATCATTGGCGGTTGCTGTGGCACAACACCTGAACACCTGCGCGCCATGCGCGAAGCATTGGAAACACGCGAAGCGGGCCCCCGCCCCTCGCTTGAGACCATCACTGAGCGCCTAGGCGGCTTTTCTTCCGCAGGTGACGGAACCGGCGACGACGCTAACAAACCAGAGCGCCCTCGCCGCCGCCGGAGAGGATAAGCCCTCAAACTGCCCCAAGGCGTCGGAACCAAGGCCAAGCATGTCGCAAAATGCCTAGTTCCGCGCTCAAACACGGCCCAAATATGGGTAAACACCGCGCGATCTCGCGCCCTATCATAGGGTTACAATATGGCTGACGAAGACGACATCATCCTAAGCGAACTTTCTGACGACGAACTCGTGCTGCAAATGCAGGACGACCTGTATGACGGCATGAAAGAGGAAATCGAAGAAGCGGTTGATATTCTTCTCGAGCGCGGCTGGCAGCCTTACGACATCCTGACCAAAGCGCTTGTGTCGGGCATGACAATTGTGGGCAACGATTTCCGCGACGGTATTCTGTTTGTGCCAGAGGTTCTTCTGGCCGCGGGCGCGATGAAGGGCGGCATGGCAATCCTCAAGCCACTGCTCGTTGAAACCGGTGCGCCACGCATGGGCAAGATGGTGATTGGAACCGTAAAGGGCGACATTCACGACATCGGCAAGAACCTCGTCGGCATGATGATGGAAGGCGCTGGTTTTGAGATCATCGACCTTGGCATTAACAACCCTGTTGAGGATTACCTAGAAGCGCTCAAGCGCGAAGATGCCGATATTCTGGGCATGTCCGCCCTTCTGACAACAACGATGCCCTATATGAAAGTCGTGATCGACACGATGATCGAACAGGGAATCCGCGAGGATTACATCGTTCTTGTCGGCGGCGCGCCGCTAAACGAGGAATTCGGCAAGGCCATTGGCGCAGATGCCTATTGCCGTGATGCGGCGGTTGCTGTGGAAACGGCAAAGGATTTCATCGCACGCAAACACAACCAAGCGGCGGCAGCGGGTTAATCCCCGCGCCCCGCGCGATTGCTGATCGCGGAGCTTAACATTCATCACCTCCGTTCCCATATTTTAAGTGATTGGAGATTGTTATGCCCTTAGATAAACTGTTCCTTATCCTTGTGATTGTCATCGCTGCTGCGGCGGCGACGTTATATCTTGCAAGTATTTTCGCGGTCAGCTTGGAAATTCCAGGCGGCTTCCTCCTCCTGATCCCGACAGCGCTGATCGCATATATCGTGGTGCGCGTCATCAGAGAGCGTGTGACCAACAAAGAGGACGATCACTATGACAACATCGAGAAATAGCCTCCTCGCGCTGACCATCGAGACCGTACCGGGCCGCGATATCACCGAAGTTTTGGGGATCGTCAAAGGATCGACAGTCCGCGCAAAACACGTGGGCGCCGATATTGCCGCGTCCCTGCGCAATTTGGTCGGCGGCGAAGTCCGCGAGTATGCACAACTCCTCGCCGGAGCACGCGAACAAGCCATGGACCGAATGATTGAAGACGCCCGAACCCTCGGCGCAGATGCCATTGTCGGCGTCCGTATGCAAACATCCGCAATCCAGAATGGCGCATCCGAAGTTGTGTTCTATGGCACGGCGGTCAAACTCTCGGCATGACCATTGCGCCAGACATAAGCAACGCGCGCCTAAGAGAAGACGAACTGACGCTTGCGCCAGGGCGCGTGCTTCTTATCGCATGCGGAGCATTGGCGCATGAAATTCTGGCCCTCAAGAAAATCAACAACTGGGAGCACCTTGCGCTGCGTTGCCTCCCCGCCAAACTCCACCTTACCCCGCAAGATATCCCCGCAAGAGTTGCCGAGACCGTGCGCGAAGAGCGCGAGAATTATGATGATATTTTCGTTGTTTACGCTGATTGCGGAACGGGTGGGTTACTCAAGAAAGAGTGCGATGAACTCGGCGTCGAAATGATCTCTGGCCCGCATTGCTATGCGTTTTTCGAAGGTGTTGACGCCTTTGCCGAGCATCCCGACGAAATTACGGCCTTCTACCTCACAGACTTCTTGGTACGGCAGTTCGATGCGTTTGTTATCAAACCGATGGGCCTAGATCGGCACCCACAGTTGCGTGATATGTACTTTGGGAACTACACCAAACTTGTCTATCAGGCCCAAACGGACGACCCCGCCCTTACCCTCAAGGCGCAAGAATGCGCCGAGCGACTAGGCCTTGCGTTTGAACGTCGTTTTACTGGATACGGTGATCTGGAAACCGCGCTTGAGAAGGTCTAGAGCGTATCCTGCGCAATTTTGCGGATGCGTTCGACCATCGCCCGAACACCATTTGACCGCTGGGACGACAAGTGCTCGTCCAGCCCCAAACGGCCCAGCTCGGCGGGGGCATCCACGGTCAGAACCTCCCGCACAGTAAGCCCAGAAAACAACGCGTGCAGCACGGCAACCAGCCCGCGCACGATCATTGCGTCACTCTCGCCCCGAAAATCAAAAGTCGCGTCTGGTCCCTGCCCGCTTACATTCGGCATCAACCAAACTTGACTGGCGCAACCATCCACTTTGGTCGCGGGCACCCGAAATTCCGGTTCAAGTTCTGGCATCGCTTTGCCAAGTTCAATCACATGGCGATAGCGATCCTCCCAGTCATCGAGGAATTCAAATGTTTCGGCGATTTCTTCAAATGCTTCGGTGGCCATAACTGCTCCAAGGTCTTTCCCCTGAGGTAAAAGGCCACGCGCAAAAGGTCCACCCCCGATTTGCAACTGTGTTCAGGCTTTTCAAACGCTTCATAGTGCGCTACGCAAATGCAAAGCGATACGCCAAGAGAGAGGCAAGACATGAAAATTCAAACCCTTATTTTGGTGTCCGCCGCGATAGCGCTTGGCGCTTGCTCCTCAGAATCGCGTTACAATCCGCTCACTTGGGGCGGCAGTCAGGAAGTTGCGACCTCGCTCGCCCCAGAAGGCGGATATGTGGTGGTAAAAGACCCGCGTGGCTTGGTTACAGACATTACCGAAATGTCCGTGGTAAACACAAACGGCGGGGTGATCGTTCACGTCACGGGCCATCCACCTACGCAAGGATACCACACCGCAGACCTCGTGCCACGCAATGGCGAGCTGCCGAACAAGGGTATTCTGGAATATGAATTCCGCATCGTTGAACCGACAAGGGATCACCGCTCCTCCACGCAGGTGTCGCGCGAAGTTGTCGTAGCGCACTTTATTTCGAACGCTAAGCTTCGGAATGTAAGTGGAATTACCGTTTATTCGGCGACCAATTCACGCACCAGCCGCTCGCAATAGCCGCTTAGAGCGACACAACATCCACAGTCTGCCCCTTAAGCGCAAGGGCAACCTCGCCACGGCAAAGGCGCATGGCATCCTCGCCAAATACCTCGGCACGCCAGCCGCTGAGCGCCTTCACGTCACGCCCCCCTGCCGCGATCACATCCAGATCAGCAGAGTTTGCGATCAACTTAGGCGCAACTCCGGTCCGCTCACATTTTGCCTTGAGCAGCACACGCAAAAGATCGGCAAGCGCCGGATTGACCTGTAGTTTTTCACGGGAGCGATCGGGCTTGGGAATTTGACTCTCAGGTAGCTTTAGCCCGTCGGAAATCGCTTCTAGAATTCCGTCCGCGATATCTCCGCGCCGCGCTTCGCGTAACAGCAAACGAGAGCGGCCCAAGTCCTCGATGGTCTTTGGTTTTGTTGAGGCAAGCTCCAACAACGCGTCATCCTTGAACACACGATTTCGCGGGATATTGCGTGCTTGCGCGTGCTCTTCACGGAACCGCGCCAGCGTTTTGACCAGCCCCATAAACTTGCCGCTATTGGTGCGGGTCTTGACGCGCTTCCACGCATCATCGGGATTGATGACATATGTTTCAGGACTTAGAAGGACTTGAATTTCCTCCTCTACCCATTTGGAACGATTTGATTTTTTCAATTCCTTCGCAAGGAACTCATAGATGTCACGCAGGTGCGTAACATCCGCCAGTGCATAATTTTTCTGGGCATCTGTCAGCGGGCGACGCGACCAATCCGTGAAGCGCGATGTCTTGTCGACCGACGCTTTGGCAACCTTGCGCACGAGCGTTTCATAGCCGACCTGCTCCCCAAATCCACAGACCATCGCCGCGACTTGCGTATCAAACAATGGCTTTGGAAAGACCTTACCCTCGATAAAGAATATCTCCAGATCCTGACGGGCGGCGTGGAATACCTTCACGACATTTTCGTTGCGAAAGAGATCATAGAGCGGCTCAAGAGAGAGGCCATCGACAAGCGGATCGACCAGTACCGCATCCTGTTCATCATCATCACCAGCGACTGCTAGCTGCACGAGGCACAATTTGGAGTAGTAAGTCCGCTCGCGCAAAAACTCTGTGTCGACAGTCACATAAGGAAATGTCGCCGCCCTTTCACAATAGGCCGCAAGTTCGCTCGTCGTGGTAATGGTGATCATGAAACGTCGTTCTTTTTCTTGTTATGCCGATTTCGGCTGATCTTAGGGAAGACCGTTGCAAAAGAAAAGGGAGCGAGCGCTCGATTACCTGAACTAGGTCAAATCTACGCGACTGCGATCCCCCTGAAGAAAACGGCGCAAGGCCGCAGGATAAAGGCGATGTTCCAACGGAAGTATCCGCGCCGCCAAGGTTTCGGGTGTATCATCAGGCAAAATCGGCACCCGCGCTTGGCCAAGGATCGGTCCGCCATCCAGCTCTGCGGTAACCTCGTGGACGGAGCAACCGGCCTCTTTGTCCCCGGCTTCGATGGCGCGCGCATGCGTGTCCAACCCTTTGTATTTAGGGAGCAATGACGGGTGGATATTTAGCATCTTTCCCGACCATCGCGCGGTGAACTCGGGAGTGAAAATCCGCATAAACCCCGCAAGGCAAATCACATCGGGCGCCGCGCGTTCGATGATCTCGGTCATCGCTGTATCGAAAGCCAGACGATCTTTGCCGAATGGACGATGATCCAAAGTTGCGACAGGAATTCCCCGCGCCGCAGCCTTTGCAAGGCCACCAGCGGCTGGATTATTGGACAACACGAGAACAGGACGAGCAGGATGGTCACCCTGCATATCATCGCAGAGCGACAGCATATTCGAGCCGCCCCCCGATATCAGGATAGCGACGCGCTGGCTCACAAGAGCTTGCCTGAATAGCGAACACCTTCGCCCTTGGTCACATGGCCGAGCGTGTAAACAGTTTCGCCCGCTTCTTCGAGCAGTTCTGTCAATGCCGCCGCACGATCAGGTGCAACACTCAGCACCATTCCGACGCCCGAGTTGAAGGTCTTCAAAAGCTCAGATTGTTCGATCTTCGCTGTCTCTGCCAACCATTTGAAAACAGGCGGCAATTCCCATGCGTTAAGGTCAATGACCGCGCCCAATCCTTCAGGAAGAACACGTGGCAAGTTTTCGGTAAGACCGCCGCCAGTGATATGCGCCAGAGCGTGAACACCGCCGGCCCGAACCGCCGCGAGGCACTGCTTAACATAGAGACGTGTTGGCGCAAGCAACGCTTCGCCCAATGTCCCTTCGCCGAATGGACAATCGGAAGCCCACTCAAGGCCAGACACCTCAACAACTTTGCGTACCAAAGAATAACCGTTTGAATGGACACCGTCACTTGCGAGCCCCAAGAGAACATCGCCCTCGGCAACACCTGCAGGCAAATCTGTGCCGCGCTCCATCGCGCCAACGGCAAATCCGGCGAGGTCAAAGTCGCCTTCGCTATACATGCCCGGCATTTCCGCAGTCTCGCCACCAATCAGCGCGGCTCCAGAGAGTTCACAGCCTTTAGCGATACCGTTGATGATGTCGGTCGCTTCATCAAGGTCAAGCTTGCCTGTCGCAAAATAATCGAGGAAAAGGAGCGGCTCTGCGCCCTGACATACAAGGTCATTCACACACATGGCCACCAGATCAATGCCGATCGTGCTCATGTTACCTGTATCAATTGCAATACGCAGCTTGGTCCCCACGCCGTCTGTTGCGGCGACAAGGATAGGGTCGTTGTACCCTGCCCCCTTCAGGTCAAACAACGCGCCGAAGCCTCCGAGTCCCGACATAACGCCCGAACGTTTCGTGCGCTTGGCGGCGGGCTTGATGCGATCAATCAGCGCGTTTCCGGCATCGATATCCACACCAGCATCGGCATAGGTCAGACCGTTTTTCTCGTTCGACATAGGAGGCCCCTTTTTCACTGTTGGCGCTGCTTTAGCGCAAGCAGGTTCCAAAGGGAATAGGCGATGCAAAAAGTGTTGATTTCCTTCGCATATGCGCCGCAGAAACAAGCCGATTACCACACGCTTTGATATAGCTTCACTCTCGCAAGAACGGTTTTTCTAAAGCGCCGATAGTCACCAGAACAAACGCACAAATTCCTCGCTTTGACAAAAAGTACGTTTTTCCCATTCGCGCCTTGACCGCCCGCAAGCAGATGCGTAATCAGGCGCTAGGCGGGCCTGTAGCTCAATTGGTTAGAGCAGAGCGCTCATAACGCTTTGGTTGGGGGTTCAAGTCCCTCCGGGCCTACCACCGACCCTCCGCTTTCCCAAAATCACTCTTATCGCGCAATAATAAGGTCGGCTTGCAAGCCGCCGAGACGTTCACTTTCGCCAAGTCGAAGCGTGCCCCCGTGGGCGCGAGCGATATCGACCGCGATTGATAGACCCAGCCCCACGCCGCTTCCCTTGTTTTGGTTGCGAGCAGGCTCAAGGCGCGCAAAGGGTTTAAGTGCTTCCTCTCGTTGCGACACTGGAATACCTGGTCCGGGATCCTCTACCGTAAAGCGAAGAGCGCGTTCGGAGGCAACAACACTCACCTCGGCCTTGCCGCCATAGCGGATCGCGTTGCGGATCAAGTTCTCAATGGCTCGGCGTATCGCAATCGGTCGCAGCAGAACGGTTTGATCCTCATCCAGACCTTCAGTGTGCACCAAGGCCACGTCCCCGCCCGCACGCTCGGTGTCGGCAACGATTTCCCGCATCAATGCAATTGGCGACACCTCGCATGCCGTTTCCCCCGCATCGGCGTGGGCGAAATCAAGGAACGCATCAAGAAGGCGCTCCATCTCTTCGACATCCTTCTCAAGGTCGGCAACCTCATCGCTTGGCTCAAGCATTGAAAGGCCAAGCTTAAACCGCGTCAATGGGCTACGCAGGTCGTGGGAAACGCCGGAGAGCATCAACGTGCGTTGCTCCATATACCGCTCAATACGCGAACGCATATTCAAGAAGGCGGTACCCGCTGCACGCACCTCAATCGCGCCCGACGGATGATAGCGAATGGACTGCCCCTTACCGAACGCCGTGGACGCTCGCGCAAGACGACGAATTGGCCGCAGCTGATTGCGCAGAAATATGTAAGCGATGATCGCCATTAGGATGGAGGTCGAAAGCGTCAGAACGATCAACTGATGCGGATTGCGTGCCGACACTCGGTTGCGATGAAACATTACCCGCATCTGGCCGAACTTCGTCTCAAGCCATACATGCACGCGCCGATCATCCTGCAGAAGGTCAACCTTGATAATATTCGGGAAATTGCGCTCCAGCGTCGAAATAATCAGCCGCCCCGACAGATCTTCAATCCCGCGTCTCGTTTGGCCCTCGGTTTCGTCAGGCAAAATAATCGCGAAATCCAACGCGCTTGATGTCTCGCGCACGATCTCGTTTGCCGTTGTAATATCAGGAGCATTGTTGATCTCATCGAGCAGGAACCGAAGCTCAATCGAGATATTGCCCGTCATCTGGCTTGTGACGTCCTCATAAAGACGTTGCACAAAAACGATGGAGACCACAATCTGCACCACAACCACCGGCAGCAGCAGGATGAGTGTTGCACGTCCATTCAACCCGCGCGGCATATAGTCTTTGAGTGATCTGAATTTCATGCCAAAACCCTACCCCCCGCCCAAACGAGAAGAAAGCCCCAATGCCGCACGCCTCTAACATTGCCCCAGCCGCCGGCAAACCCGAGCAACTCGAACAAGGTATCACAAGAGTCATTGCGCCGAATCCGTCGCCAATGACCTATTGGGGGACGAACAGCTATCTGGTTGGGGAAACCTCGGTCGTTGTCATCGACCCCGGACCAGCGGATGAGGCGCACCTTGCGGCACTCCTCGGAGCGATTGATGGACGGGATGTCGCCGCGATCCTCATTACCCACAGTCATCGCGATCACAGCCCCCTCGCCGCGCGCCTAAGACAAGAAACTGGCGCTAAAGTATATGCCTTCGGGCCGAGCACCGCGGGAAGGTCCGAGCGTATGAATGCCCTCGCACAAAGCGCCCGAGTTGCAGGTGGCGAAGGCGTAGACGCGACCTTTGCACCGGATATTGAACTCAAGGACAACGAGGTTTTCCGCTGGAAGGGAAACGAGATAACCGCACTTCATACCCCCGGCCATTTCTGTAACCACTTGAGCTTTCGATATCGCGACACACTGTTCTCTGGCGATCACGTAATGGGCTGGGCCAGCACTCTCATATCTCCCCCGGACGGAGATCTTGCGCAGTATCGCAACTCAATAAAAAAACTACAGGGCCAGAATCTAAAACGCTTCCTTCCAGGCCACGGCGCCCCGATAGATTCCCCAGAAGAAAGGGTCGCAGAGCTCCTCGCCCACAGAAATGACCGCGAAGCAAAAATCCTCGTAGCTCTCAACACCATCCCCCAATCGATTCCAGCAATCACCAGAGCCGTTTACACCGATACGCCCAAAGCGCTCCTACCGGCAGCGGAGCGCAACACATTCGCGCATCTCATTGATCTATATGATAAAAATACAGTATTCGCGTCAAACCCACTCAGTTTCACGAGCCACTTCTCAAGAAAATGAGCGAAAAATTCACTTTTTCTGATTTTATGTCGAAATCCCTCTGGACGCCGCAAAACCCAGTTGCTATATCGCCCCACATGTTCCGACGTAGCTCAGCGGTAGAGCAGTTGACTGTTAATCAATTGGTCGTAGGTTCGATCCCTACCGTCGGAGCCAATTACCTCGTGTTTTTGGCTACATGACTCCAGATATAGCCTAGCCTATCGTGCAAACCTACAGATCGTAGAAATGTATGTTAGCTCGCTCGGCCCGATACGGTTTTGCAATTTGACTAGCGTAATCAGACGCATGTAGCGGAACAGATGGCATTGCGGACATCTGTGGGCCGCTTATTCCTCGGCCATTGCGAAGTGACTGGCGCCCGAGTTTCGGCGACCAAGATGCGACTAGCTTTCTTCAGATAAGTCGCTTCAACGCTAAAAGACCTATTAAACGGATCCACTTCAGCGCATCAGGATCAATTAGTCTCAGGGTACAGCAAACTTGACCCAGTTACATAGGCCTCGCGGCACTACTGTATGTAGATTACGCTCGTTGGGTCTCTCCCTCACTCGGAACCCAATTGCAGAAAACAGCCTCCGACCCTGAAATTTACTACCTCAATCGATGTTGCAGGATGGGCCAAACTCCTGCCCGATGCAGTGCCCGCTACTTTCGAAAAGCCGATTGATGCCAAATGCACAATCGAGGTGTCCAAAGCCACATAGCGCTTCAATTCCTTCCGCAGTTGATAATTAAGATTATTGTTTGTTGGCAAACAAGGTAGGTCTCTCTAGTGTAACGAAAAACGAATTACCTACTCGTATCCAATCAAAATAAAACTCAGAAACGGACTGAACTTTATGGCTCGCAAACTACCCAAATTAGCATTCTTTCGAGCTCCTCAATCAATTACATTGCCTGCTGTCGGCCTATCTTACCAGTCTGGTGTGCCGAACTCCAATGATGGACATATTTCTGAACACTTTCTGACCAACACGCTGGTTGGCAATTCAGGGAATATGATTCACCGAATGGCAATGGTGCAAATGGTAAATTGCGACCGACATCACTCAAGCCAAATTAACATCTTCAAGTTAATTAAGAAGGCTGGCTCACCAAAACTTGCGGCAAAAAAGCTAAACGGACGCTTTGATGGTGTTGTGATTACGCTAGCAAACATTCTTCGCCGCGGCGCTCAAGAACCCGGAATCGGCGAACTCGTCCGCAACCTTAGAATTCCAGTTTATTGTGTTGGCATGGGACTGCAAGATGACCTCCCAGAGGGTGATTTCAGCGATCTAAACCCTAACGTGGTTGATCTTGTTCGTGCGCTCGACGAGCACGCGGTTCTATTCGGAACGAGGGGCGACCGGACACTGGCTTGGCTTCGCACGATCGGAGTCAAGAACGCCAAATCCATCGGCTGCCCGAGCATGTTTGCTTACCCAAGAAATACTCTTTCTATTAGTGCACCAGAACGCACTGAAAAAATCATGACTGCCGGACATCTTTCGTTAACCAGCAATCAAGACAGCTCCGGCCAAAAGTTGATGAAAGGGCTAAGCGGCAAGAAAGCTGCATATGTCTTCCAATCGGAAACAAGCGTTTTGAAGCGCCTCGAGGGTGAACCGCTGGCATATAACGAAGCGAGCCAAACATTAAATCATGACATGGTGTCGAAACTTATTCATGACGAATGTAAAGTTACTCCGCCCTTCTCTAAATATTATTCTTTCTCCGAGGTGTCCGCTTGGCGCCAAGCTGCGCTTCAATACGATTTGTATGCGGGAGACCGTATCCATGGCGGCGTAGCCGCGATGCAGGTGGGACAGCCAGCGCTTGTTCTCCATGCTGACACACGCGTGCAAGAACTGACTTCTCATCATGGCATTCCTTCGTGCTCATTGGACGAGTTTGCAAAAATTGGAGTAGACGCCGCAGTCGAGAAATACCTGAACGAACAATCGATTTCAGATTTTCATGAGGTCTATCGCGGTGCTTTGGCAAACTTTGAACACCACGTCAACGAAGCAGGACTGTCACTTCTAAATCGACTCTGAGTTACTTCGCTTGCGGGTAATAAACGCGAGTTCTCGCAATCCAATTCTTGCCTAACAGAAGCACACGCCCCCTCAGGAAACTTTGGGGGCGTGTGTTATTTTAGCTTTCTGCTGGCGCGTCCTGCGGTTTGTTGGTGCCTTTCACCCACTCGCGACCGGATTGTAGCAGGGTGTAGAGCACGGGGATCAGGATGACGCCGAGTACAGTTGCTGCCAGCATACCTCCGAAAACGGCGATGCCGATTGCTTTCTGGCTCGCAGCGCCTGCCCCATTCGCGAGCATGAGCGGCACGACGCCGAGCAGGAATGCGAGGGCTGTCATCATCACGGCGCGGAATCGTTTATGCGCTGCCTCGACTGCGGCTTCGCGAATGGACAGGCCTGCGGCGCGCTGCTCAGCTGCGAATTCAACAATTAGAATCGCGTTTTTGGATGCCAACCCGATAAGCATGATCATCCCGATCTGCGTATAGAGGTTGATATCTCCTGCCGTCACCCATACCGCCAGTAACGCCCCCAAAAGCGCAACCGAAACCGAGAGCAAGATCCCGAATGGCAAAGTCCAGCTTTCGTATTGCGCCACGAGGAAGAGGTACCCGAACACGATGGCCAAGATCAGGATATACACAACCATATTGCCCGAAGATTGCTGTTGCTGCGCCGTTCCGGTCCACTCAAACGAGTAGCCTGGCGGAAGCGCGCTTCTTGCTTCTTCCTCCATCACGCGGATCGCATCTCCGGTGGAGAGCCCTTCAGCGGGAACAGCCGTCACAGTCGCTGAGCGGAACATGTTATAGCGATTGAGAGCGACGGGCCCTAGTTCCTTGCGCACCTCAATGAGTGTCCCGAGCGGCACCATATTCCCCGTCTGGGAACGTACATAAAGCGCGTCGATATCTTGGACCTTGGTACGGAAATCTCCGTCGGCCTGTATCATCACACGATAAACACGTCCGAACAGATTGAAATCGTTCACATAATACGATCCCATATAGGCCTGCAGCGCTTGGAACACGTCCGATACGGCGACATTCAGCGTTTTGGCTTTCTCGCGGTCCAGATCAACATATATCTTGGGAACATTCGCGCGGAACGTAGAATACGATTGGCCAATCTCGGGGCGTTGATTTGCAGCATATACGAGCGAACCAAGCGCCGCAGAGAGTTCCTGCGCTGTGCCGCCGCCCGTTTGCTGCACTTTCATCTCGACGCCTGCGCTCATGCCCAGACCTGAAATCGGTGGTGGGTTAAACGCAACGATACTTGCGCCTATCTCCTGATTTGCCTCGGCGAGGATCTTCTGAAGAATGCCATCGGCGCTTAGGTCTTCGGTCGTCCGTTCATCCCAAGGATCAAGGTTTGCGATGATCATGGCACCGTTCGAGCCTGCCCCATTTAGGAGGCTAAAGCCATTTACGTTCACACTAGACAGCACACCGGGGATTTCGCGGATTTTCTCGTCAAAGCGTGTGGTCACAACTTCGGTACGCTCAAGAGATGCCGCATCGGGGAGTTGCTGATCTACAAAGAGATAGCCGTTATCCTCAAGTGGAATAAAGCCAAACGGCAGTGTCTTGACCAATACGCCAGAGCCAAAGAACACGCATACAAGAAAGATAATTGCCGTGACAGGAATGCGCACAAAGCGCCGTACAACGCCGACATAGCCCCCGCGCACGCTATCGATCCCGTTGCTAAGGAACCCCATAACTCCCTTGGGCGGCCCGTCGCGTCGTTTCAGGACCATTGCGCAAAGCGCGGGTGACAACGTAAGCGCGTTGATCGAAGAAATAAGCACCGCGATCGAGATTGTTACGGCGAACTGCGAGTACAATCGCCCCGCGATCCCCGGCATGAAAGTCACTGGCACAAACACCGCAAGAAGCACGAGCGTCGTCGCAACAATCGGACCTGTGATCTGCGACATAGCCTTGCGAGTCGCTTCGGGCGCGCTTAGCCCCTCTTCTTCAATGATGCGCTCAACGTTCTCAACGACCACAATCGCGTCGTCCACCACAAGCCCCACAGCAAGCACCAGAGCAAACAGCGAGATCGTATTGAGCGACATTCCGAACGCCAACAGGAATGCCATTGTCCCGATCAATGACACAGGAATAGCAATCGCGGGGATCAAAGTTGCACGCAGGTTTCCGAGGAAAACGAACACAACCAGCATCACGAGAACAAAGGTTTCCATCAATGTGTCGGTCACATCGGCGAGGGATTGTTCGACGAACAGCGTTGAATCAAACGGAACCTCATATTCGATGTCGTCAGGGAACACTGCCGCGAGGCGATCAAGCTCGGACTTTACCCCCTCCGCAACCGCAAGCGCATTCGCGCCGGGGGCCTGATAAATCGCCAGAACCGTCGATGGCTGCCCAGAATAGCGGCCCGAAGCATTGTAATAATTCGCGCCCAGCTCGACTTTGGCAACGTCTTTCATATGAACAATACTGCCAGCTGAACCCGTTCGCAGGACGATGTTTTCAAACTCTTCCGCTGTTGTCAGGCGGCCTTTGGACTTGATGGTGTATTGAAATTGCTGCCCTTTCGGGATTGGGGGCGCGCCCAGTTGTCCTGCGGAAACTTCGAGATTTTGCTCGCGGATCGCTGTAATCAGATCGTTCGGTGTAAGTCCCAGACCCGCCATTTTATTGGGGTCCATCCACATCCGCATGGAGTATTCAAAGTTCGTCATGATGTCGGCTTTGCCGACCCCCTCCACCCGCGCGAGCGTATCTTTGATATTGATCGCGGCGTAGTTAGACAGGAACACCTCGTCATAGGTGCCATTTGGCGAAGTCAGCGTCACCAAGAGAAGCATATTCGTCGACGCTTTTTGCGTCACAACGCCCGAGTTTGTCACCTCTGCGGGCAGGCTCGCCATGGCTTGGGCCACGCGGTTCTGCACGTTCACCGAGGCAATATCCGGATCTGTCCCGACCTCAAACGTAACAGAAAGCGAATAAGAACCGGTGTCTGTACTATCTGATGACATATAGATCATGTCATCCACACCGTTCACCTGCGCCTCAATCACGGCGGCGACCGAAGTCTCGACGGTTTCGGCGTTTGCGCCTGTGTAGTTCGCACTGACGTTCACCACTGGCGGGGTAATATCGGGGTATTGCTCAACGGGCAGGACCATGTAGCTGATCGCACCCATGATCGTAAGAACAAGCGAAATGACAAATGCCGTCTTGGGACGGTCAATAAATACGGAAGAGATCACGGCCTATTGCCCTTCATCGGTGTCAGAGGAGCCTTCGGTATCTGCCGTCGCATCGTCGCTTACCGTTTCAGTCGCTGTGCCAGCAACAATCGCCTCGACGGCCACACCTGGCCTTACACGTTGAAGGCCCTCAACGATGACTGTCTCTCCTTCGCGAAGCCCTTCTTCTACAACTACCGCCGTTTCAACGTGCTGTGCGAGGGTGACGTAGCGCTGTTCAACGGTTTGCTGGGCGCCAACCACCAAGACGAAATCTCCTCGCTGATCGCGCTGAACGGCTGCAAGCGGGATCATCAGGGCCTCGGTCGGTTCCTCGCTGGCAATTTGAACCGTAAGGAACGAACCATCAATAATCTTTAGCTCTTCGTTCTCAAAAATTGCGCGGACTGTGATCGTTCCGGTACTTGGATCAATGCGGTTGTCGGCGAAATCAAGACGCCCAATTTCGTCAAGTCTTGAGCCGTCGGGTAAGGTTACGGTAACGGCTGGTCCTGCACCCTCTTCAGCGGCGACCGCTTCGGCGCTATAGGCATTGCGCACCTGAATGAGTTGCTTTTCTGTGAGCGAAAACTCAACAAAAATCGGCTGTTCACGGATCAAAGTCACCAACGGGCCAGAACCTGGTGACACCAACTCCCCTTTACTCACAGCAGAGCGACCGACGCGCCCGTCAAAGGGTGCCATTACTTTCGTATAACTTACATCCAGTTCAGCGAGCTTGATCGCTGTATCGGCCACATCCACCTGTGCCTGCGCAACTTCGTTGTTTGCGATTGCAATATCTCGGTCCGCAGCAGTCCCCGCCTGTCGGTTGAACAATTCGGTCTTACGGTCCAGTTCAACTTCGGAAAGCTTTAGATTCGCAACGGCCTGTGCGTGATCGGCCTCTCTTGCGGCCAGATTCGCAGTGTATGTCCCTTCTTCGATCTGATAGAGTTGATCGCCCTCTTTCACCAATGCGCCATCTTGAAACTTTTGCTCAAGGATGAAACCGGTGACACGGGCAACCAGATCAACCTTATCAATGGCTTCTCCGCGTCCGATAAAGGAGGCTTCTTGGGTCAATTCGTCCATGTATGCAGCAGCGACTGCCACTTTCGGGCTCGCAGGCGTGTCTTGGGCATAGGCCACATTCGTTATCGCGAGAGTCGTTCCGAGGACAAACGCAGCCCCCAATGATCGGCCGTTAAATACCATCTGCCGCACCTTCTATTTCAAATATGAATCCCTGCGGTAAACCGCTTGAATTCGTTTATAGGTGCATAGCGATCCAAAGCCTACATTAATTTGCTTTGGTTCCAACGAACTAATGTAGGTTTGGAGAATGTTAGGGCAATGGTTTCCAATCTTCGGTCGGATCAAATGTCGTCATGTCGGCGGCCCGTTCAAGCGTATCTTCGCCCAAATCGGCCTCAAGAACGATACCGTTCTCTGCGATCATGAAGGAATGAACGCCCGTCTCGCCGTATTCCGCAGGAACGGCCAGCAATGCATGCCCAGCAACCATATTGCCGCCAATCACGTATTCCATCGCACCGCCGGGGGCCGCATCGCTTTGTGACGACAATATACGATAGAAATAGCCGCCGAATGGCTCTGGCGTCTGATCCTCTTCGCCATCGTTATAGCCATCAAGTGACGCCATAGCGATGCGTTCGCCAAGCGGGCTATCCTCATGAATCCAGACCAAACCATCCCGCGCCCCCTCTGACGAAAGGATTGAGGAGGCAAATTCCATCACACCGTCACCATCATGATCAGACAGGCGATACTCGGACTGAATGTCGACATAAGCTTCCATCATCTCGATGGTTTCCAACTCGTTCAAACCGATGCGGCGAAAAAAGGCCTCCTCGCGGCCAGCCTCTACGTCAAAGACCCAACCGTCATCTTTTCGTGTCAGCGGAATAGCAAACGGCCAGCCATCACGCCCCAGCAAGAGTTGAACATTACCATCTTCGGTATTGGCGAAGCGATATCCTTCTACCAACATATCGAGCACAGCTACGCGGTTGGCTTCGTCCTCCTCCGCATTGCCCGTCAGAATAATATCGGACGCATTTTCCCCGAATACCGAGAGCACGTCGCCGCCTTCCAAGGCATTCTGCAACGCCTCTACGGCATCTTGTGGCGCATCGTAATTGGTTGGCAATTCTGCGGCACTGGCCATGAAAGGAAGAGCACCAACAAGGGCAAGAGCACCTAGCTTATTCGAATTAATCATGGCTTATCTCCTTCTGCCTGCAGACATACGACCACGCGCAGCACCACTGCGAACGCGAGGCGCCGCGTGGGGCCTCATCGCGGTCCCTCGTGAAACGGATGGACGAACAGTCGGTTTCTTTATGTTCGCAGGTCTAGAGACATTTGCGGGCCGCTTAATGTTCGTTGGCTTCTTAATGTTGCCCTTTGCATTTCCAACCTTCTTGGCGGCAGCAGCTCTCTTCGTGCCGTCACCCGTACGCGCAATCGCGGCTTTCTTATTCGCTACGGAAATTTTGCCCGACGCACGTGCGTTCTGAACCTTTTGACGCGCGGCGCTGTCTCTCGCGATGTCAGCAGCCCCCGTTCTATCGCTCAGATTTTTGCGCAAGTCATCGCCACGGCTCACGTTCTTTTTGTTCGGTAGCTTCTTCTTTCCGTTTTCAACTCGCTTCTTATTGAGGTTTTCACGGGCATTTTCTATACGTTTTTCGTCTGGCTTCCATCCCTTGTCCTGAAGTCGCTTTCCAATATTCACGTCACCGCCGATATCAATGTCGATGTCCGGATCGCGAATAATCGGATTGCCGTTCCAGCCGCCACAATGGCGACATCCCCAGTAATCATTCCACGGATCATCGTCGTCAAAAATCTCATCGAGCAGCACAAAGGTACTAAAGGCAAGTAATCCGCCCGTCGCGAGGCTGCTGAACCCATCATTA
This sequence comes from Falsihalocynthiibacter sp. SS001, assembly GCF_042445055.1. Classification (GTDB taxonomy): domain Bacteria; phylum Pseudomonadota; class Alphaproteobacteria; order Rhodobacterales; family Rhodobacteraceae; genus Falsihalocynthiibacter. The sequence goes on along the minus strand of NZ_CP170339.1, from coordinate 1,579,619 downwards.
GAATAGACCACTTGGGGATCATATTGCGGAACGTAAACGATCTCTGGATCGGTGGGCTGAATAACGATTGTCTCTTGGCCGCTGTCGTCCTGCGTTACTTCGACGGTCTGCTCGTCACCGCTTTCAAGCGCCCCATTCTCGTTCGCAACTTCACGCAATTCCTGAACCGCCGTCATAACATCATTGCTTTGCAAAAGCATCGCATCGCCGACGGTCTGCATCCAGTCCGCGTTATCGGCCATTTGGCTTAGGACATCAGGGAAAGCTGTCGCCAGCACAGACACGCTGTCGTCCCAATTCTGGGCATCAATTTCCGTGCTTAACTCTTCGCGCTCAAGGTCTTGATTATCTTGAACAAACTGGTCTGCCTTTACCACTTCCATCGGGTAGGTCGCGGCAACCAACACCTGTATTAATAGGGTATCAGGGTATAGCGCGACCGGCCCGACAAGCTCTTTTAACTCATCCGTAGTCAGGAGTGTTTCATCCGCAGTTTCTGTGGCGTCCGAGGTATCAGACTGCGCATACAACACGGTGGGAATTAAGAAGGCCGAGCATAATAATATGGCCTTGGTGGTCTTGAAAATCATGGAATACTCCTTTGACGGAAATCATCCTCTATAAAAATGCGTTGGTATGCTTGGCCGCATTACAAACTAAACAGAGCTTAACAATGGCATACTCCATGTATAGTAATATTTCCGTGCACATGAGCTAAGACACTCGGACAGTTTGAAAATGAAACCCGCTGAACCTGTTTCAAGTATTCGCAATATCGGTCCCGCTTCGGTCGCGCCCTTTGCGCGTGCGGGGATACATTCTGCAGATGAGTTGCGCGAAATGGGGCCTGATGCGGCCTATCGTAAGCTGCTCGCGGCAGGGTCGCGCCCGCATTTCATAGGGTACTATGCGCTTGTTATGGGGCTTCAGGGCCGCCCATGGAACGACTGTAAAGGCCCCGAAAAAGAGGCTCTTCGCCTGCGTTTTGACAAGATCAAATCCGAAACAAGCGTGGCGCCCCTAGCGGGAATTGAGAAAATTCTGGATGAAATCGGCGTTCGAAAATCCGATTAGCCACAAAAAAGGCCCGCAAAAATATGCGGGCCCGTTCTAATCGCTGATGCGAAAGGTGGCTTAGCCAACCAACTCAAGACCAGAGAAGAAGAATGCGATTTCTTCTGCTGCAGTTTCTGGCGCGTCGGAACCGTGTACAGAGTTTTCACCGATCGAAAGAGCGAACTCTTTGCGGATTGTGCCTTCTGCGGCCTCTGCTGGGTTTGTTGCGCCCATTACTTCGCGGTTTTTCGCGATAGCATCTTCACCTTCAAGAACCTGAACAACGATTGGCTCGGAGATCATGAATTCGCAGAGTTCGTCAAAGAAAGGACGCTCGGAGTGCACACCGTAGAATGTTTGTGCTTGAGCAAGAGTAAGCTGGATACGCTTGGAAGCAACGATGCGAAGACCTGCTTCTTCGAATTTTGCTGCGATTGCACCAGTAAGGTTACGCTTTGTTGCGTCTGGCTTGATGATCGAGAACGTACGTTGAATAGCCATGATGGGCTCCTATCGGTTGAAGTGCGGGTCTTGCCCGAAAAATATCGCCGCTCTGCTAGCACGGACTTGCAGCATTGAAAAGCGGCGATTGACCACGCTGGCACAATGAGGCACACCCCGCCTATGTTGAAAATTTCTGATATCTCCTATTCGGTTGATGGCCGCCCGCTTTTACAGAACGCTTCTGTGACAATTCCTGATGGCCACAAGGTCGGCATCGTCGGTCGCAACGGTACGGGTAAAACCACGCTTTTCCGCTTGATTTGGGGCGAACTGGTCCTTGAAACGGGTTCCATCTCGATCCCTAAAGGTTCGCGAATGGGCGGTATTTCGCAGGAGGTTCCCTCCAACGATGTATCGTTGATCGACACGGTTTTGGCCGCGGATACCGAGCGCGCATCGCTAATGGCCGAATCCGAAACGGCTACGGACCCGAACCGGATTGCCGAGATTCAGACTCGCCTAAGCGATATCGACGCATGGAGTGCTGAGGCGCGCGCCGCGCAAATCCTAAAAGGGCTGGGTTTTGATTCCGATGCCCAAAAGCGTCCATGCTCGGATT